>NZ_JBOFLJ010000056.1:0-273992 GCF_051657805.1 Aeromonas sp.
CTCTACGGCAGCTTCAGCCTCGATGCCGCCGGGGCCTGGAGTTACAGCGCCAGCAGCGCCCACAATGAGTTCGCCGCCGGCATCACCTACACCGACAGCTTCGACGTGGTCTCCGCCGACGGCACCCACACCTCGGTCACCGTGAAGATCCTCGGCACCAACGACGCCGCCGTGCTCTCCACCGATGTGGTCAACCTGACCGAGACCAACACAACCGCCGATCTCTCGGCCAGCGGGACGCTCACCATCTCCGATGTCGACAGCCCGGCCAGCTTCGTTCCCCAGCTGGCCGCCGCCGGGCTCTACGGCAGCTTCAGCATCGACAGCGCCGGGGCCTGGAGCTACAGCGCCAGCAGCGCCCACGACGAGTTCGCCGCCGGTATCACCTACACCGACAGCTTCGACGTGGTCTCCGCCGACGGCACCCACACCTCGGTTACCGTGAAGATCCTCGGCACCAACGACGCAGCGGTGATCACCGGTACCAGTACCGCCAGCCTGACCGAAACCGATACGGCCCAGTCCATCGACGGTACCCTCAGCGCCAGCGATGTCGACGGCTCGGCCGCCTTCCTGGTGCAGACCAATGTGGCTGGCAACAACGGATATGGCAGCTTCAGCATCAATGCCGTCGGGGCCTGGACCTATCAGATGAACGGCCCCCACAACGAGTTTGTGGATGGTCAGCAGTACACAGACTCCATCACAGTGGCCACCGCCGACGGCACCACCCAGGTGCTGACGGTCACCATCACCGGCACCAACGATGCGGCGGTGATCACCGGTACCAGTACCGCCAGCCTGACCGAAACCGATGCGGCCCAGTCCATCGGCGGTACCCTCAGCGCCAGCGACGTCGACGGCTCGGCCACCTTCCTGGCACAGACCAATGTGGCTGGCAACAACGGCTACGGCAGCTTCAGCATCAATGCCGGCGGCGCCTGGATCTATCAGATGAACGGCCCCCACAACGAGTTTGTGGATGGTCAGCAGTACACTGATGCCATCACAGTGGCCACAGCTGACGGCACCACCCAGGTGCTGACGGCCACCATCACCGGTACCAATGACGCTCCGACACTCGGCGTCACCCAAGGTGGTACCACCACCTTTACCGAGTCGAGCGGCCCGGATACGCAGGCCAACGACGTGACGCTGCTGAGTGCGGCCAATATCGTCGACGTCGATAACATCCGGCCTCAGTCGGTTGCGGTGACCATCACCAACACCAAGGCCGGCGATCAACTGCTGTTCACCAACACCGCCGACATACAGGGCAGTGTCAGCAGCGTCGGTGGCAATGTCGTGCTGACGCTCACGGCGATCGCCGGTCACACCCCGACCGAGGCACAGTTCGAGGCGGCGTTGGCGACGGTGAAGTTCAACAACACCTCGGATACGCCGGATACCACCCAACGCAGCATCGCCTTCACCGTCACGGATCCGCTGGGCGCAATCGGCACGGCCGCGACCATAAGCCTGAATGTGGTGGCGGTCGCCGATGATGTCACCCCGCCCACCCTGAACAGCATCACGGCCACCAATCTCGCCAACCCGGCAGGATCCACGGCCACGGTGACCTTCACCTTCTCGGAAGCGGTCAACAATTTCACGCTGAGTGACATCCAGATCAACCAGCCGACCCGAGTCTCACTGTCCAATCTGCACGTCACCGCGAATCCCCTGGTCTGGGAGGCGACCGCCACCCGGGAAACGGCCAACGGCTCCTATGCACTGACCGTGGCCAGTGGCACCTTCACCGACCTGGCGAACAATGCCAACACCGCCTCCTACACCAGCGGAAATCTGGCACCGGCCGGCATTGCCGGAGAACCCATCAACCTGGCGCTGACCAGCCCTGTGGGTGCGCTCTCGGGTCCCGTCACCCTAACCCTCGGCGGCGTCCCCGCCGGCTGGACCTTCAGCGAAGGGATCAACAACGGCGACGGCAGCTGGACCATCCAGACTCGCGACCCTGCCTCACTGACCGTCACCACCCCGACCGACTTCGCCGGCGCCCTGGTGCTGGCCATCCACATGAGCTGGACCAACGTCGACGGCAGCCTGGGTCATGCCTACATCGCCGACAATATCGAGGCATATGCCCCCGGCTCCCCCATCTTCGCGCTCTCGCAGGATGACAACCTCAGCGGCTCGTCCGGCGCGGATCAGTTCGTGTTTGCCCAGCCCATCGGCAACAACGTCATCTATCACTTTGACGTGGCCGTCGACAGGCTCGATCTGATCGGTTTCGCCGGCGTGACCGGCATGGCGAATGTGCGGATCTCCAGCGATGCCGATGGCAATGCGTTGATCAGCATCGGCGAGGGACAGACGATCACGCTCAAGGGAGTCGATGCGGCGACGCTCGGCGCGGCGAATTTCGAGTTCGACGTCGATCCCGTGATGCACAACGCTGGCACCCTCAGCATCGGTGACGGCGCCATCATGCCCTTCGGCGGCAGCCTCATCAACGAGGGCACTATCACGCTTGAGGGGGATACCCAAGGCAGCAGCCTGGAGATCCTGTTCCGCGGCGCCAGCCTGAGCGGTGGCGGCCAGCTGCTGCTCTCCGACAGCGCGCAGAACCTGATCATCGGCGGCAGTGCCGACACCCTGTTGCACAACATCGACAACCGCATCTCTGGCGCGGGCCAGCTCGGTGGCGGGCAACTGATCCTGAACAACGCCGGCAGCATAGTCGCAGATGGCAGCCATGCCCTGCTGATCGACACCGGCCACGAACGTATCATCAACTCAGGCCTGTTGGCGGCCACGGGCAGTGGCGGCATGATCATCGCGAGCGCGATCGACAACGGCGGCCTGCTGTGGGCCGATGGCGGCAACCTGACATTGCAAGGGGATGCGGGAGGGAGTGGCAAGGTGCTGATCGGCGGGACGGCCATTCTGGAGTTCGGGGCGGCATCCAGCCTCGACACCGAGTTTGCCCAGGAGGGGGACGGCACCCTCAGGCTGGCGCAGACCGCCGCCTTCACCGGGACCATCTCCGGCCTCAACGAAGGGGATCGACTCGAGCTGGCCGACATGAGCACCACCCGGGTCAGCTACCTCAGCAACGCCACCGCGACCGGCGGTGTGCTGACCCTCAGCGATGGCGTCCACAGCAGCGAGATCCAGCTGCAGGGCACCTACAGCGCGGCGGGTTTCCAAGGCAGTCAGGAGATGGATTCAGGCACCACCATCAGCTACCACGCGGTGCTGGCGGATCAGTCGCTCCTCGGCAGCCAGGGGGATGACGGCCTGGTGGGGGGCGATGGCAATGACACTCTGAACGGGCTGGGGGGCAAGGATACCCTGGTCGGCGGAGCCGGTAGCGATACCTTCGTCTTCCAGCAGGATGGCGGCTTCGACACCATCAGAGACTTCAACGGCGCCGATCTGGCGCAGGGCGGGGATGTGCTGGATCTGAGGGATCTGTTCCAAGATGTAGCCGGGGGCGATCTGTTGAGCTATCTCGACTCACGGGAGGAGAATGGCAACACCATCCTCAGTCTGGACAGGGACGGGGCGGCTGGGGGAGCCGGCTTCCAGGATGTGATCATGCTGCAAGGGGTCACCAACCTGCATCTCGACCAGTTGCAGCAACAGGGCAACCTGCTGACCCACGGATAAGGCGCGGCGAAAAGGCACCTCCCCCATGAAATGACAAGCCCCGGCTGCATCGCAACCGGGGCTTTTTCAGTGAAGCCTCAGCACCAGGTCAGACTCACGATGCTATTGGGCCAGCAGGTGACCCACCAGCTCATGGCGCCAGCCCTGCAGCAGCATGGGTTTGTCGGCGCGGGCGCGCTCCTCGTCATTCATGCGCCAGCTCCAGGTGAAGTACTGGTGGATGATCTTCTTGCTCGCCACCAGCTCAGGGGGGATGTTGCTGGCCTTGGCCTTCTCCTCCACCATGCCTTTGATGCGTTTGAGCTCGGCCTTGTACTGGGGGTAATCCACCAGTCGGCGAATGGGCTCGGGCCAGCTTTCCGGCGCGCTCTGCTGGGCACTGGCGACGATATCCAGCATCCGCTTGCCGTGGATCTTGATCTCGATGGGGGCCAGCCCCAGCTCGTTGAGGTCGCGCAGGGAGGTGGGCTTGCGCTCCGCCACCTTGAACAGGTGCAGCTCCTTGACCACGAAGTTCAGGGCCAGATCCCGGCGCACCGCCTCCTGCTGGCGCCAGGCGGCCAGCTCCCGCAGGATGGCGAGCTCACGGCGCCCCAGTTGCCAGGCGTTGATGATCTCGAGATAGGCCTGACGGGGATCGCTGCCCTGGGTCTTGCGGGCGCAGTGGTTCTGGCACTCCTGCTCGAACCAGGCCTGCTTGCCACTCTCCTGCAACCTGGCCATAACCTTGTCGTAGAGCGGCAACAGATAGAACACATCGGCCGCCGCGTACTCCAGCTGGCGGGCGGTCAGCGGGCGGGCCAGCCAGTCGGTACGCGCCTGATCCTTTTCAAGCTCCACCCCGAGGAACTCTTTCACCAGGGCGCCGAAACCCACTGAGACGCCGTGCCCGAGGAAGGCGGCGGCCAGCTGGGTGTCGTGCATCAGGTTCGGCAGATGGCCTGCCTGATGCTGGATGAGCTCCAGATCCTCGCCGGAGGCGTGCAGTATGGCCACCTGCCCCGCCCGGCCGAGGCGCTGCCAGAGGCCGGAGAGATCCAGTGTCAGAGGATCCAGCAGGGCCAGCTGGTGACCGTCATAGATCTGGAACAGACCGAGCTGGGGGTAATAGGTACGGGTGCGAACGAATTCGGTATCGATGGCCAGGGGAACGTCCGCCAGGGCGGCGAGATACTGCTCCAGTTCGGCTTGCTGTGAAATGAGTTGATATTGCATCTTTACCTGCACCTTGGTCGGAGATAAGGGTCGAAGTTCGGAGCCCCAAAAAAGAAAAAACCGTGGGCTGACCCACGGTTTTGCACGACATCAGCTGTCTGCCCGCTACTGCTTCGCAATCTCCTCGTCGCGCAACACGCGGCGCAGGATCTTGCCCACATTGGTCTTGGGAAGTTCGTCACGAAATTCTACCAGTTTCGGTACCTTATAGGCAGTCAGATGTTTGCGGCAGTGGGCAATAATCTCATCCTCCCGCAGGCTTGCATCTTTCTTGACCACGAAGATCTTCACCAGTTCGCCGGAGACCTTGTGGGGCACCCCCACGGCGGCCACTTCCAGCACTTTGGGATGCAGGGCCACCACGTCTTCGATCTCGTTCGGATAGACGTTGAAGCCGGAGACCAGGATCATGTCCTTCTTGCGATCCACGATCTTGAAGAAGCCCTGCTCGTCGCACACGGCGATGTCGCCGGTGCAGAGCCAGCCATCCTGCATCACCTCGGCGGTGGCTTCCGGACGCTGCCAGTAGCCGGTCATCACCTGGGGACCGCGCACCTGCATCTCCCCCGGCTTGCCGAGCTCGGTGATCACCTGACCGGCGTCATCCACCAGACGGATGTCGGTGGAGCAGACCGGCAGGCCGATGGAGCCGTTATAGTCCACCAGATCGTAGGGACAGACGCTCACCAGGGGGGAGCACTCGGTCAGGCCATAGCCTTCCAGCAGCGGAGTCTTGGTCAGCGCCTTCCACTGCTCGGCCACCGCCCGCTGCACCGCCATGCCGCCGCCTATGGTGAGCTTGAGGCGGGAGAAGTCCATGGTCTGGAACTCCCCGTTGTTGACCAGGGCGTTGAACAGGGTGTTGACCCCTGTGATGCAGGTGAAGGGGTACTTCTTGATCTCTTTCACGAAACCCGGGATGTCACGGGGGTTGCTGATGAGCAGGTTGTAGCCGCCGAGGCGCATGAACAGCAGGCAGTTCACCGTCAGGGCGAACACGTGGTAGAGCGGCAGCGCGGTGACCACGAACTCCTTGCCACGCTCCAGCACGGGGCCATAGACGCCGAGGCACTGCTCGACGTTGGCAATCATGTTGCGATGGGTCAGCATGGCCCCCTTGGAGAGACCCGTGGTGCCCCCCGTGTATTGCAGGAAGGCGATGTCCTGATTGCCGATCTCCGGCTTGATGTATTGCAGGTAGCGCCCCTTGGCGAGCGCCTGGCGCATGGTGCTCGCGTGGGGCAGGTTGTATTTGGGTACCAGCTTCTTGACGTACTTCACCACGAAGTTGACCAGGGTACCCTTGGCCAGCCCCAGGTTGTCCCCCATCCGGGTCAAGATCACGTGCTTGACCGGGGTGTTGTAGACCACCTTCTCCAGGGTGTGGGCGAAGTTGGAGACGATGATGATGGCCTTGGCGCCTGAGTCGTTGAGCTGATGATCCAGCTCCCGCGGGGTATAGAGGGGGTTGACGTTCACCACCGTCATGCCGGCGCGCAGTATGCCGAACACGGCGATGGGGTACTGGAGCAGGTTCGGCATCATCACCGCCACCCGATCACCCTTGGCGAGCTTGAGCTCGTTTTGCAGATAGGCGGCAAAGGCGCGGGACTGCTCTTCCAGCCGGCGATAGGTGATGGTCTGCCCCATGTTGACGAAGGCGGGCTGATCGGCGAACTGGGTCACCGACTCTTCAAACATCTCGACCAGAGAGCCGTATTGGTCTGGATTGATCTCGGCGGGGACCCCGTTCGGATAACGTTTCAGCCAGACTTTTTCCACGAACTTCTCCTGCATAACTCGCACCTGTGCGCTCACTGTGTTGCCTCCGTCCCTGTTCCACATCTTTTCAATCAGTTGTTTTAAGCTTGAGCTCTAGCGTCGCCATAGTTACACAAGGCAACATCGATTAACAGCACATTAACAACGAGAAAGTGTGAGGGAGAAAGCAAACCTGAAAGGATTCAAAGCCGCCGATCCTAACGGATCTGGCAGAAATTTTCGATACAAACGGCGGTTTGCGCTGAATTATCCATATGAAAGTGATGATTTCCCGCTACAACCGCCATTTCTATCTGCCTGAAGGCCCCTGAACGCTGTTGCCACTGAACCTGCAGAGAGGCAAATCCCTGTTCGCCCCGGATAAAGAGCACGGGGCACAAGATGGCACGGATCAGCGCCTGGGCCTGTCCCTCGCTCATGCGCAGGGGTGAGAGATCCCGCAGGCGCGGGTCGCTGCGCCAGTGCCAGCGCCTCTCCCTCACCACGAGCTGCTGCTCGCAGATGAGGCGCGCAGCATCCAGCGAGATATCCGCCACCTTGCAGCGGGCCGCCACAGCTTCGTCGAGAGAGGCAAAGCCCGCCGATGCCCGCTCCCGGGTACGGCTGCGATTGAGGATTGCCCGTCGCAACTGATCCGGCACCGATTCATCGGGTTGGCTGAGGGGCCCCAGCCCCTCCAGCAGGATGAGCCGGCTCACCTGTTCCGGGAAGACACCGGCATAGGCGCAGGCGATCAGCGCCCCGAGGGAGTGGCCGAGCAGGATAAACGGCGGCCAACCGGCCGCCTGAGCAATCTGGTGGAGATCGTCGAGCCAGTCGACGAACACATAGGGAGTGACTTTGTGATCCGAATGACCATGCCCGGGCAGGTCGACACAGATGAGGTGAAACCCGTCGAGGTGGGGGGCAAGGGGCAGGAAGCTAGCGGCATTGTCGAGCCAGCCGTGCAGGGCGATGAGCAGGGGTTTGCCCCGCCGGCCGTTATCCAACAGGGCAATCCGGCGGCCATCCGCCAGGGTGAGGCTGCGCGCTTGCAGCGGCGCCTGGCTCATCACCAGTAACGGTGGAACGGCCGTCTCGGCCAGTAGGGATCATAGAAGGGGTCGTAGAAGTAGGGATCCGCGTAGCGGATCTCCACCTCTTTCACCGGCGGCCACAGCTTGCTGGCGGTCACCTTGAGCACGGAGAAACGGTACTTGTGCTTGCCGATCTCGCTCTCCTCCGGTGCCTCCAGGGTGCCGAGCACCGTCAGGCTGCGGCCCTTGGCATAGAGGCCGGGATCCGCGAAGCCCTTCATGATGGCGAGGAAACGCCCCGGGCTCTGTTCGGTCTGGATCGGTACCCCGTTGCTCTTCAGCGGCAGGTAGACCACTTCTATGATGCTCTGATCCTGCTCGTTGTGCACCGCGGCGATGACCCCGCTCCAGCGGGCCGGCTTGCCGTTCATCCCCTGCAGGGCGGGCTGATAGGCCACCAGTGCGCTCTCGGGTTCATAGGCCAGCTCCTTGGGCACCGAGCTGCAACCGCTGAGCAGCAGCCCCATCAGGCCCAGCACTATCATGCGTTTCATCATTCGCTCTCCTCATGCCGGGCCATGCCCGTGATCGACCATCATATCCCCGAGCCTGCGCCGCCGGATCACCCCGGATGGCGTGCTCCCTCGACCATGGGCCCGCCCTTCCCTTTCAGTTATTCGCGGCCGGGCAGTTTCTTCCAGGTCACCTTGTCCCGCAGGTAGACGGGGGTCGCCTGCTCCACCGCGACTGCCTCTCCCGCCAGCCAGGCCTTGCGGGCCAGTGGCAGCATGTCGAGGGCCGCCGGGAAGCGCACCTGCTGGCTCAAGGTTTGCGTCTGGGCCAGGGTCCCAAGAGCCTCGCCATAGGTTTCAAAGCCGGTACCGACCGCAGACCAGTTGCCAGCGAGGGGGCCTTCTGCGGTCAGTTCACCGACAAGCGCCAGGGGCTCGCTCACCACCTCTTCCCCCACCAGCGCCATGCAGTCACCCTGTAGATCAAAGCGACCGAAGTAAACCTCGTTCATGCGCGCATCGATGGCGCTGAGCACCTTGTCCGCCCCCTCCAGCCGATGGACTCCCTGGGCCATGGCCGCCAGGGTGGAGACGCCGATGAGCGGCACCCCGGCACCAAAGGCCAGCCCCTGGGCCACGCTGATCCCGATCCGCACCCCGGTGAAGGAGCCGGGGCCCCGACCGAAGGCGATGGCGTCGAGCTGGTCCAACGATAAACCGGCATCCTCTAACACAGCCTGAACCATGGGCAGGATTTTGCGGGTGTGATCCCGCGGCGTCTCTTCCCAGCGGGAGAACACCTTGTCCCCCACCAGCAGGGCGGCGGAGCAGGCTTCGGTGGCGGTATCAACGGCCAGGATCTTCAACTCATCCATTCTTTATATGCTCTTCACATCAGTCAGTTAAGTCATCGGCAGGTCTCACCTGCCCTAATCATATCCGGCAAGGCGCCAGGGCACCTTGCTGCAATCTGGCAAGCTGCCCCTGACAGCTTGTTACCCCGGCCTTCTGCCCCAAGTCTGAGCCCAGAGCCGAAGCTTGTGAGTCAGCCGCGTCGAAAGAACTCCCCCACCCCGTTCAGATCACGGGTGCGCGGGATCGCGGGCAGGCTCTTGATAAAGGTGGCGCCGTAGGGCTTGTTGACCATGCGCGGATCACAGATGACCAGCACGCCGTGATCGGTGCGATCACGGATGAGTCGCCCCACCCCCTGCTTCAAGGCGATCACCGCCTTGGGCAGCTGGATATCGGCGAAGGGGTCCCCGCCCTTCAACTTGCAGTCGTCGACCCGCGCCTTGAGCAGGGGGTCGTCCGGGCTCGCGAACGGCAGCTTGTCGATGATAACACAGGACAATGCGGCCCCTCGCACGTCTATCCCCTCCCAGAAGCTGCTGGTCGCCACCAGTACGGCGCGACCGTTGTCGACGAAGGACTTGAGCAGCCGCTGCTTGCTGTCCTCTCCCTGCAACAGGACGGTGCGGCCAATCTCCCGGCGTAGCACCTCCGCCACCTGGCGCATCACCTGATGGCTGGTGCAGAGGAAGAAACAGCCCCCCGGGGTCTTGTTGATGAGCGGGATCATCAAGGTTGCGAGCTGCTCCCCCCGCCCGAAGGCATTGGGCTCGGGCAGGAAACGCGGCACGCACAGGCGTGCCTGCTCGCCGTAGTCGAACGGGCTGTCGAGGATGAGTTCGGCGCTGCCGGCGAGCCCCAGCTCGGTCTTGAAGTGCTCGAAACGCATATCCACCGTCAGGGTCGCCGAGGTGAACACCCAGGCCACCTCGGGGCGCAGCACCTCGGCGCCGAAGCGCTCGGCCACCGACAGCGGCGTGAGGCTCAGGGTAAAGTGCAGCCGCGAGCACTCATACCAGTAGGAGAAACCGCTCTGGTTGACGGCAAGCACCTCGCCCAAGCGGGTACGCAACTCGCTGATCCGCTCGAAGCAGTGATCCAGCTGCTCGCCCCGCCCGAGGGCGAGTTTCAGCACCTCGTAGCACAAGCCCAGCGCATCGTTGAGCCGCGCCAGCGCCTGGGCCCAGAGCGGTGAGCGCAGCATGTCGCGGGTGTTGCCACGGCCCCCGTCCACCCCGAAGGCGAGACGCAGATCCGCAGCAGCGATGCCGAGCCTGTCCGCCGCCTTGCCAAGCTGGGCCATGTCGTGGGCCTCGGCCCGATAGGCGAGTTGGATGTCCTGGGCGAGATCCTGAATGGCGCGGCTCCCCACCGACTTGCCAAAGTAGTTGGTGGCTATCTCCGGCAACTGGTGCGCCTCGTCGAACACATAGACCTGGGCCTCCGGCACCAGTTCGCCGAATCCCGTGTCTTTCACCGCCATGTCGGCGAAGAAGAGGTGATGATTGATCACCACCACCTGAGCATCCATGGCCCGGCGGCGAGCCACCACCAGGTGGCAGTCGTCGTAATAGGGGCAGTCACGACCGAGACAGTTGTCGTTGGTGCTGGTGATCTGGGGCAGGATCTCGGCGTTCTCCTGCAGCCCCGGGATATCCCCCACATCGCCGGTCAGGGTGGCGGTGGACCAGGACTTCACCTTGACCAGATCGTTCAGTACGTCCGGTTTTTGCAGGTGGGATTCGCTCAGCAGCCGGTTCATCCGCTCGATGCACAGATAGTTGCTGCGCCCCTTGAGCAGGGCCACCGGCGGGGTATAGGAGAGCGCCGCCGTGATGGTGGGCAGATCTCGGTAGAAGAGCTGCTCCTGCAGGTTCTTGGAGCCGGTGCTGATCACCACCCGCTTGCCGGACTCCAGTGCCGGCACCAGATAGGCGTACGTCTTGCCGGTCCCCGTTCCCGCCTCCACCAGCAGACGACCGCCACTCTCGATGGCGCTGGCCACGGCTTGCGCCATCTCCAGCTGGGACGCACGGGCCTTGAAGCCATCGATGTGACGGGCAAGAGGGCCGTCAGGCTTGAACAGGGTCTGTATGGTCAAAGGGGAGTCCCGCGCAAAAGCGGGTATTATGCCAAACTTGGGGGCAAAGCGGGATCGCTAAATCTTGCTCCGCCGCCGGTGCGCACCAACCGGGGCCAGCCATGGGCATGAGAGGGTCAGACGAAGATATCAATCTTGTGCTCGGGATCGGGCCTGTGATCGTCACCCTTGGGGGCGTTCTGATCACGGCTACCCTGCGGATGAGGGGCCTGCTCCGAGCCACTGCCGCCCCCGGCCCCACCATCGGCACTGGTCTTGCGCAACTTGTGCTTCTGGCTGATCTGGGTCACCTCCCGCTTGATATCGTCCGGGCTAGGCGCTGCGGGGGCGCGCGGCAAGATGGGGAATAACAGGTCCTGGCTTGGCATGGGGACGACTCCGGCTGGGCTGATTGATTAGATATCGACCAAACAATCGTTTTCTTGATTTTAATCCATCAAGCCACATTCTCGGGTTGCAATTTCCGTCAAGGTCGGTAATGTAAATCGGGCGTCATCTACGACATCTTTTCTGTAAAGGATTCATTACATGAAGTTCAGCCAACTGAAGACTCATCACCACCATCATCATCCCGAATAGTCTTTCAGGAGGTTGACTGCTGGAAGACACTTAACTGGTGACTTCCAAAAGGACCGCAAGATTCATAAACCCTCGGAAGCACACACTTCCGAGGGTTTTTTCGTTTTTGACTAGAAGGAAATCGAGCAATGGAAACACAACGTCTGCGTATCGCCATGCAGAAATCCGGTCGTCTGAGCCAGGACTCCCAGGCCCTGTTCAAGAGCTGCGGCCTCAAGATCAACCTGCGTGAACAGCGCCTTATCGCCCACGTGGAGAACATGCCCATCGACATACTGCGGGTGCGCGATGACGATATCCCGGGTCTGGTGATGGAAGGGGTGGTCGACCTTGGCATCATCGGCGAGAACGTGCTGGAAGAAGTGCAGCTCATCCGCGCCGCCCAGGGTCAGCCCTCAGCGGTCAAGGTGCTCAAGCAGCTCGATTTCGGGGGCTGCCGCCTCTCCCTTGCCGTGCCCGATGACGTGGACTATCAGGGCCCGGCGAGCCTGGCCGGCAAGCGCATCGCCACCTCCTACCCGGGCCTGCTCAAGCGCTTCTTTGACGAGCAGGGGTTAAGCTTCAAGAACGTGATGCTGGGGGGCTCGGTGGAAGTGGCGCCGCGCGCCGGGCTGGCGGATGCCATCTGCGATCTCGTCTCCACCGGCGCGACTCTGGAGGCAAACGGCCTTCGGGAAGTGGAAGTGATCTACCGCTCCAAGGCGGTGCTGGTGCAGGCCCCCAACCCCTTGAACGAGGCCAAGCAGAAGATCATCGACAAGCTGCTGCCCCGCATCCAGGGCATGCAACAGGCCCGCGAGAGCAAGTACATCATGCTGCACGCCCCCAAAGACAAGCTCGATGCCATCACCTCCCTGCTGCCGGGAGCCGAGCGTCCCACCATCATGCAGCTGGCCGGCGACACCAACCAGGTGGCCCTGCACGTGGTCTCCAGCGAAACCCTGTTTTGGGAGACCATGGAACAGCTCAAGGCCCTGGGGGCCAGCTCCATCCTGGTGCTGCCCATCGAGAAGATGATGGAGTGAGGACGGATATATGCAGACCCTGATCTGGAAGACCCTCTCCCCCGCCCAGCAGGCCGATGTGCTGACCCGGCCCGCCCTGGACGACGAGGCGGATATCGGTGCCGTGGTGCAGGAAATCATCGGTGCGGTGCGGGCCCGCGGTGACGAGGCCCTGCGCGAGCTCGCCCAACGCTTCGAGCGCGTCCCCCGCGAGCAGTTGCGGGTGAGCGAGGCCGAGACGGACGCAGCCTGTGCACGCCTCGGTGATGACATCAAAGAAGCTATCAAGGCCGCGATCAACAACATCAGTACCTTCCACAACGCACAGGTGCAGCCGATTGTGCGGGTGGAGACCCAGCCCGGCGTTGTCTGTGAGCTGCGTACCCAGCCCATCAGCCGGGTCGGTCTCTATGTGCCGGGGGGCAGCGCGCCGCTCCCCTCCACCGTCATGATGCTGGCGATCCCCGCACGCCTGGCCGGTTGCCGTGAGGTGGTGCTCTGCACCCCGTCCCCCGCCAGCGACGAGATCCTGTTCGCCGCCCGCGCCTGCGGAGTCAAGCAGGTGTTTGCCATCGGCGGCGCCCAGTCCATCGCCGCCATGGCCTATGGCACCGAGTCCATCCCCAAGGTGGACAAGATCTTCGGCCCGGGCAACGCCTATGTGACCGAGGCCAAGGGTCAGGTCTCCCGGGACTGGCGCGGCGCCGCCATCGACATGCCGGCCGGCCCCTCCGAGGTGCTGGTCATCGCCGACGACAGCGCCAACCCCGCCTTCGTGGCATCGGATCTGCTCTCCCAGGCCGAGCACGGCCCGGACAGCCAGGTGGTGCTGGTCACCACCTCGCCTAGCCTGGCCGACGCCATCAGCGGCGAGCTCAAGGCGCAGCTGGCCCGGCTCAGCCGCCGCAACATCGCCGCCAAGGCGCTCGGCGCCAGCCTGGTGATCCTGTGCGATGACTTGGACGAGGCCTGCGCCATCTCCAACGCCTACGCCCCCGAGCACCTCATCGTGCAGACCGAGGCGCCGCGGGATCTCCTCGATAAGCTCGAGAACGCTGGCTCCATCTTCCTCGGCCAATGGACGCCAGAGTCGGTGGGGGATTACGCCAGCGGCACCAACCACACCCTGCCCACCTACGGCTATGCCCGCACCTGCTCTAGCCTGGGACTCGCCGATTACCAACGCCGCTACACGGTGCAGGAACTGAGCGCGGAAGGGATCAAGGGGCTCGGCCCCATTGTCGAGCGCATCGCCGAGGCCGAGGGGCTCGATGCCCACAAGAACGCCGTTACCCTGAGGCTGAAGGCACTGCAACAGGGGCAGTCATGAAGATGACAACCCCAGCGGGCCTCGATGCCCGCCCAAACAACGCCGTTACCCTGAGACTGAACGCCTTGTCCAACAAGCAGCAGAAGGATTTGTCATGAGCATCGCCAATCTGGCTCGCCGCGTGGTGCGGGCCCTCACCCCTTATCAGTCTGCCCGCCGCATCGGTGGCAAGGGCCACGTCTGGCTCAACGCCAACGAGGCACCGCTGGCCTATCCCTTCACCATCGAGGGCAACCGCCTCAACCGCTACCCCGAGTGCCAGCCGGCCGAGGTGGTCAACGGCTACGCCGCCTATGCGGGGGTCAACCCGGATCAGGTGCTGGTGAGCCGGGGCGCCGACGAGGCCATCGAGCTGCTCATCCGTACCTTCTGCGAGGCCGGGGAGGATCAGATCCTCATCTGCCCCCCCACCTACGGCATGTACGCCATCAGCGCCGAGACCTGCGGCGTCGGCATCGTCGAGCAGCCGCTGACCCCGAGCCGTCAGCCGGACTGGCCCGCCATCCAGGATCGCCTCTCTGATGTGAAACTGGTGTTCCTCTGCTCCCCCAACAACCCGACCGGGGATCTGGTGGGGCGCAAGGGGCTCATCAAGCTGCTGGAGAAGGCCCAGGATCGCGCCATCATCGTCGTGGATGAGGCCTATATCGAGTTCTGCCCGGAAGGCTCTGTGGTGGACTTGCTCGCCCGCTTCCCGAACCTGGTGGTGACCCGCACCCTCTCCAAGGCCTTCGCACTGGCCGGGATCCGCTGCGGCTTCACCCTGGGGGATCCGGAGGTCATCGCCATGCTGGCCAAGGTGATCGCCCCCTACCCCATTCCCGACCCCATCGCCCAGATAGCGAGCCAGGCGCTCTCCCCCATCGGGCTGGAGCTGATGCAGGAGCGGGTATTGGAGCTCAACAAGCAAAAAGCCCTCATCAAGGCCGAACTTGTCACCCTTCCCTGCGTACAGGAGATCTTCGAGGACAAGGGCAACTTCGTGCTGGTGCGCTTCAAAGATGGCGCCGCCGTCTTCGCCGCCATGAAGGCCGCCGGCATCATACTGCGGGACTTCTCCAGCAAGCCGGGGCTCGACAACAGCATCCGCATCACCATCGGCTATCAGGGGGAGATGGATGCCGTGATCAACGTGCTGCGCACCCTGCCGGGCGCCGCCAGCCTGACCGCCAGCAACCAGCCCGCCGCCAGCCTATAAGGACATCACAGATGAAGACCCCGTTTTTGTTTATCGACCGCGACGGCACCCTGATCGAGGAGCCGGTGACCGACAAGCAGGTGGACAGCCTCGCCAAGCTGCGCTTCGAGCCCATGGTGATCCCGGTATTGCGGGAACTCCAGGCAGCCGGCTACGTGCTGGTGATGGTGACCAACCAGGATGGGCTCGGTACCGCCAGCCTTCCCCTTGAGAACTTCCAGCCTCCCCACGATCTGATGATGCACCTGTTCGAATCCCAGGGTGTGCACTGGGAGCAGGTACTGATCTGCCCCCACTTCCCGGGCGACGGCTGCAGCTGCCGCAAGCCACACCTCGGGTTGGTGAAGGAGTACCTGGCCTCGGGTCGCATTGACTTTGCCAACTCCTTCGTCATCGGTGACCGTGAGACCGACCTGCAGCTCGCCGAGAACATGGGCATTCGCGGCATCCGCTATCAGCCAAAAGATCACGACTGGCTCGCCATCCGTGATCAGCTGCTCTCCAAGGGGCGCATCGCCGAGGTGGAGCGCTACACCAAGGAGACCCGCATCCAGGTCGCGGTGGATCTCGACAAGAGCGGCGGCAACCAGATAGTCACCGGCATCGGCTTCTTCGATCACATGCTGGATCAGATCGCGACCCACGCCGGTTTCAGGTTGAAGCTGAAAGTCAGCGGTGATCTGCACATCGACGATCACCACACGGTGGAAGACGTCGGTCTGGCCCTGGGTCAGGCCCTGCGCCAGGCACTCGGTGACAAGCGCGGCATCGGCCGCTTCGGCTTCGTGCTGGCCATGGACGAGGTACAGGCGGTGATCGACGGCCGTCCGCGCCAGAGCGAACCGACGCCTCCCCTCACCGAGCTGGACGTGGCCACGGCGCTGGACTTGAGCGGTCGCCCCTACTTCGTGTTCGACTGCCCGAGCGGCTTTGGCCGCGACAGCGTGGGGGAGATGGCCACCGAGATGGTGCCCCACTTCTTCCGCTCACTCTCGGACGCCATGGCCATCACCCTGCAGATGAAGGTCGGCAGCGGCAACACCCACCACCAGGTGGAGGCCCTGTTCAAGGGCTTCGGCCGCGCCCTGCGCCAGGCCATCCGGGTGGAAGGGAGCGAGCTGCCCTCCAGCAAGGGGGTGCTGTGATGGACCTGAGCTCTCAGAAACTGGTGATCATCGATACCGGCTGCGCCAATCTGGCCTCGGTGCGGATGGCGTTCGAGCGCCTCGGCGTGCAGCCGCGGGTGAGTCGAGATGCCGCCGATATCGAGCGGGCCGACAAGCTGATCCTGCCGGGCGTCGGCACCGCCGTCGCCGCCATGCGCAACCTCAACGAACGGGGTCTGGTGCCGCTCATTCGCTCCGCCAAACAGCCCCTGCTGGGCTTTTGCCTCGGCATGCAGATGCTGGCCGAGGCCTCCGAGGAGACCATGACGGGCGAGGATGGCAACAGCGGCGCGCTGATCGAGGGCCTTGGCATAGTCCCCGGCAAGATCCGCTTGATGGAGGTGGGCAATCTGCGCCTGCCCCACATGGGCTGGAATCAGATAGTGCACGACGAGACGCACCCGCTGCTCAAGGGTATTCCGAGCGGCAGCTACTTCTACTTCGTTCACTCCTACGCCCTGGAGGTGACGGATGCGACCCTGGCGACCTGCGATTACGGCAGCCCCTTCACCGCCATCGTGGGGAAAGGCAACTTCTTCGGCGCCCAATTCCACCCGGAGCGCTCCGGCAGCGCCGGCGCCCGCCTGCTGCAAAACTTTCTGGACTTATAAGGCAAGGAACTGCGAATGATTATCCCGGCAATTGATCTCATTAACGGTCAGGTAGTGCGCCTCTATCAGGGGGACTACGGCCAGAAGACAGCCTACAGCGACGCGCCCCAGGCCCGCTTCGATGACTATGTGACCCAAGGGGCGCAGCAACTGCACCTGGTGGATCTGGACGGCGCCAAGGATGCCAAGGCGCGCCAGCTCCCCCTCATCACCCGACTGCTCGCCGCCACCGGTGCGCCAGTGCAGGTGGGTGGCGGAGTGCGCAGCGAACAAGATGTGGCAGACTTGCTGGCCGCCGGTGCCAACCGGGTGGTGATCGGCTCCACCGCCGTCAAGTCCCCGGATCTGGTGGCGAGCTGGATGGAGAAATACGGCCCGGAGCGCATCGTGCTGGCGCTGGACGTGAACATAGACAGCGACGGCAAGCGCCAGATCGCGGTGGCGGGCTGGCAGGAGAAAAGCGGGGTGACCATAGAGGCGCTGATCGAGCGCTTCCTCCCCGCCGGCCTCAGGCACGTGCTCTGCACCGACATCAGCCGGGACGGGACCCTCGCGGGCAGCAACGTCGAGCTCTACCGGGATCTCTGCGCCCGCTTCCCCACCGTGGCCTTCCAGGCCTCTGGCGGCATCGGTGGCCTTGAGGACATCGAGGCTCTGAAGGGATCCGGAGTGCAGGGGATCATCCTCGGCCGCGCGCTGCTGGAGGGCAAGTTCGATGTGGCGGGCGCCATCGCCTGCTGGGCCGACGGGTCTCTCACCCGCTGATCCCCCGACCGTGGATCGAAACGGCTGTGTGAGCCCGCTTTTTACGGGCTCCATACTGGCGCATCGTCGAGTCTGAGCCATCATTTATCCTTTAGTAACAATCGACTCTATACTCGACTGACCCCTTTGCGTCATGGAGGCGCCATGTTCACAGCCCAAGCCGCCACCATCCTGATCGTCGACGATGCTCCCGAGAATCTGATGGTACTGACGGATCTGCTCACCCCTGTCTATCGCGTGCTGGCCGCCCAGGGGGGCGAGAAGTGCCTGCGCGTCGCCACCGGCACCCCCAGACCGGATCTCATTCTGCTGGATGTGATGATGCCGGACATGGATGGCTACGAGGTGCTGCGCCGGTTGCAATCCAATCCGCTCACCAGCAACATCCCGGTAGTGCTGCTCACCGCCCTCTCCGATCCCCGCAGCGAGGCGCAGGGGCTGGCCCTCGGCGCCACCGACTACATCACCAAGCCCATCAACCCCGCCATCGTCCAGGCCAGGGTGCGTACCCAGCTGGAGGCCAAACAGGCGAGGGACGGGTTGCAGAGCCAGAACGCGCTGCTGGAGGCCGAGGTGTCGCGGCGCATGGCGGAGAACGATCTGATCCAGCAGGCCTCCATCCGCGCCCTCGCCCATCTGGCGGAGATCCGGGATCCCGAGACCGGCAACCACATACTGCGCACCCAGCTCTATGTGCGGCAGCTCGCCATCGGCCTCGCGGGCCACCCCCGTTTCACCGACACCCTGACCCCCACCTATATCGAGCTGCTGAGCCGCTCGGCTCCGCTGCACGACATCGGCAAGGTGGGGATCCCGGATCAGATCCTGCTCAAGCCGGGCAAGCTGACGCCGGAGGAGTGGCCCGTCATGCGCACCCACGCCAAGCTCGGCAGCGACGCCATCGAGGAGGCGGAGCGGGACATAGAGCAACCGCTGGCCTTCCTCACCCTGGCCAAGGAGATAGCGCACTGGCACCACGAGAAGTGGGATGGCAGCGGCTATCCCGACGGGCTGAACGGCGACGATATCCCCATATCGGCCCGGCTGATGGCGCTGGCCGATGTGTTCGATGCCCTCATCACCGCCCGGGTCTACAAGCCCCCCATGCCCTACCAGCAGGCGCGAAGCCTCATCCTAGCGGGCAGCGGGCTGCACTTCGATCCGGACGTGGTGGCCGTCTTCGACGCCCATTTCGAGCAGTTCATCGCCATCGCCGAACGCTACCGGGACGATCACGAGGTGCCCCATGACTAGGTTCCCCCTGCTCACCCAGGCCCAACACCCGATCCCCCGCCCCAGGTATCCCCTGTCGCCCGAGGAGCGTCCCGCATGAAATGGATTTTCCCCCTGAGCCGGCATCAATGGATGGGTGCCTGCCTGCTGGCCCTGCTGATGCCCCTGTTCGTGCTGCTGATCCGGCTTCAGCTGCCCATCCCCGTCGAGGAGCGGCCGCTGCTGGTGCTGTTCATGCTGCCCATCATCGTCTGCGCCCTGCTGGGGGGGCTGCTGCCCGGCCTCATCAGCACCCTCTGCGTGGCCCTGATAACCGCCTATTTCATCCTGTCGCCGCGCTACGCGTTCTCCATCGCCTCCGGTCAGGATCAGGTGCAGTGGGGGCTGCTCGTCGCCAACGGGGTCCTGATCACCCTGCTAAGCGCGGCCATGCACCGCTCCCGCATCAGGGAGAGCCTGCGCTGGCAGGAGCTGCTGAGCACCCAGTCCCGCTTGCGGCAGAGCGAGGATCGCTTCCAGGCCACCTTCGAGCAGGCGGCCGTCGGCATCGCCCTAGTCGCGCCCGACGGCAAATGGCTGCGGGTCAATCAGCGGCTGTGCGACATGGTGGACTACAGCGCCGAGGAGCTGATGGAGATGACCTTCCAGCAGATCACCCACCCGGACGATCTGTACATCGATCAGAGCTACGTGGATCAGGTGCTGGCCGGTGAGCGCCAGCACTATGCCCTGGAAAAGCGTTACCTGCGCAAGGGGGGCGAGGCTTTCTGGATCACCCTGACGACGACCCTGGTCAAGGATCCACAGGGGCAACCGGACTACTTCATCTCCATCATCGAGGACAACCAGCAACGCAAGGAGACCGAAGCCGCCCTGCGCCGCAACGAGGTGATCCTGCGCGAGTCCCAGCGGCTGGCCAAGATCGGCAACTGGCGCTGGCACATCCTCCAGGATACCCACTACTGGTCCCCGGAGATCTTCCGCATCTACGGCCGGGATCCCTCGCTCCCCCCCGCCGTCTACCCCGAAGTGCAGAGCTACTTCACCGAGGAATCCTGGCACACCCTGAGCCAAGCCGTGGATCGCTGCCTGCAGGATGGGGCCCCCTATGAATGCGATGCCCAGGTTATCACCCCCAGTGGAGAGTTCGCCTGGATCATCGCCCGCGGTGCCACCCTGCGGGACGAAAATGGCACCATAGTGGAGCTGTACGGCACGGTGCAGGACATCACGGAGCGCAAGCAGGCCGAGCAACAGTTGCGGCAGTTGTCCCTGGCCCTGGAGCAGAGCCCGGACGGCATCTTCATCACCAACACGGAGTCGCGCATCGAATACGTCAACGCCGCCTTCCTGGCCGCCAGCGGCTATACGGAGGAGGAGGTGCTGTGGCAGACCCCCCAGCTGTTCGACTCCGGCCTCACCCCGCCGGGTACCCACGTCGCCCTGCAGGATGCCCTCAAGCGGGGCCAGCGTTGGCACGGGGAGTTCATCAACCAGCGCAAGGATGGCAGTCACTATCAGGTGATGGCCTCCGTCACCCCCATCCGCCAGGAGTACAATCGGGTGACCCACTTCGTGACGGTACAGGCGGACATCACAGAGAAGAAGCAGCTCGGGGAGGAGCTGGATCAGTACCGTTTCCACCTGGAGGAGATGGTCAGCGAACGCACCCAGCAGCTGGCCCAGGCCCATCAGCGCGCGGAGAGCGCCAACCAGGCCAAGAGCGCCTTCCTGGCCAACATGAGCCACGAGATCCGCACCCCCATGAATGCCATCCTGGGGCTCACCTACCTGCTCAAGCGGGATGCCAAAGAGGCCGGCCAGCACGAGCGGCTGGAGAAGATAGACAACGCGGCCCAGCACCTGCTCACCCTGATCAACGACATCCTGGATCTCTCCAAGATCGATGCGGGCAAGATGGTGCTGGAGTGCCATGACTTCTCCCTCGTCGCCATGCTGGACAACGTCTGCGCCCTGATGGACGAGCAGGCCAGCGCCAAGGGACTTAACATCCGGGTCGATCTCGGCGGCACCCCGGTCTGGCTCAACGGCGACATCACCCGCCTGCGCCAGGCCTTGCTCAACTACGCCGGCAACGCCATCAAGTTTACCGAGACCGGCACCATCACCCTGCGGGTACGGATGCTGCGCAAGCTGATCAGCGGCTATCAGCTGCGCTTCGAGGTGGAAGACAGTGGCATCGGCATCACGGCGGCCCAGCGCGAGCGACTGTTCCAGGCCTTCGAGCAGGCCGATGTCTCCACCACCCGCAAATACGGCGGTACCGGGCTCGGGCTCGCCATCACCAGCCGGCTGGCCAAGCTGATGGGGGGCGAGGTCGGGGTCGACAGCACCCCTGGCAAGGGCAGCTGCTTCTGGTTCACCGCTCAGCTCGCCCCGGGCAAGAGCATCCCCCTGCAGCCAGTGCTGCCGAACCAGCCCAAGCCGCCGTTCTTCTCCCCCCACCCGGCCCGTCTGCTGCTGGTGGAAGACAACGCCATCAACCGGGAGGTGATCACCGAGCTGCTCACCGACAGCGGTCTCACCATAGAGACCGCGGTCAACGGGCTGGAGGCGCTGGACAAGATCCGTCACCAGTCGTTCGATCTCATCCTGATGGACATACAGATGCCGCTGATGGATGGCTACAGCGCTACCCGCGCCATCCGCGCCCTGCCCGATCAGGATCAGGTGCCCATACTGGCGCTCACCGCCAGCGCGTTCGAGGAAGACCGAAAGGCCTGCGAGGCCGCCGGCATGAACGATTTCATCACCAAGCCCGTCACCCCGGCCAGGCTGTTCGAGGCGCTGCGGCAATGGTTGCCGACGGGCGTCCCCGCCACCTCATCCCCCCGGCCGGCCGAGCGTTGGTGCGCCCCCCTCGCCCGCCTGCAGGAGATGCCGGGCTGGGATCTGGCACAGGGCCTGGCGGCGCTGCAAGGAGATCAGCAGAAGTACCTCAGGCTGCTGCGCTTCTTCGCGGCCCAGCATCGCGGAGACACGGAGCGCCTGGCGGAGTGCCTGGCGCAGGGAGACCGTCCCTGCGCCATCGGCCTGGCCCATGGCCTTCGCGGCGCCGCATCTACTCTGGGGCTGACCAGCCTCGCCGAGCATGGGTTGCAACTGGAGCAGGCCCTGCGGGCACAGGAAGAGGATCTGCTGACCGCCCTGATCGCCGGCATCGGCCGGGATCTCGCCGAGCTGGAGATCCGGCTGGGGACCGAGGATGAACAGCCTGACCCTCTTGCCCCGCTGCCGAGCAGCCACTGGCAGCAGCAGTTGCTGCGCCAGCTGGAGGCCCTGTTGGCCCAGAGCGACACCGCCGCCATCACTCTGTTCGATCAGCACGCCGGCGCCCTGCTCACCGGCCTTGGCGAACAGGGCACCCTGCTGGCCCAGCAGTTGAAGGGGTTCGACTTCGACGGTGCCCTGCTCACCATCAGGGGCCTGAAGCAGACGGAGGACAGCCTGCTGGCCTTCCATTCGGAAGGAACCGGTGCCATGACCCGTCATTGAGTAAAAACCCGAGAGGAATAGCGGAGAAAGGGTTGGATTGGCCCGCGCTGTCGTGCTTATAGTGTGGGCTCTCCCGCCTCGGCCGATGCCGGCATCCTTGCCAGTGCGCAAAATGCGGCCAGCGGTTGCGCCATGCCAACCCGCTTCATCCAGGATCGCGAGAATGCCGGCATCGTCTGGCTGAATCGATTGTTAACCGTGCTTTACATGGAGCAACGAGCATGTTGTCAAAGCGTATTATCCCCTGTCTCGACGTCAAAGACGGCGTGGTGGTCAAGGGAGTGCAGTTTCGAAATCACGAGGTGATGGGGGGAATAGTCGAGCTGGCCCGCCGCTACGCCGAGGAAGGGGCCGACGAGCTGGTGTTCTATGACATCACCGCCTCCAGCGACGCCCGTGTGGTGGACAAGAGCTGGGTGAGCCGGGTGGCGGAAGTCATCGACATTCCGTTCTGCGTCGCCGGAGGTATCAAGAGCGTGGAGGATGCGCGCCAGATCCTGGAATTTGGCGCCGACAAGGTCTCCATCAACTCCCCTGCCCTGGCGGATCCCCGCCTTATCACCGCCCTGGCAGAGCGCTTCGGCGTGCAGTGCGTGGTGGTGGGTATCGACTCCTACTTCGACGCCGCGACGGGCCAGTATCAGGTCAAGCAGTTTACCGGTGACGAGAGCCGCACCCGCACCACCGCCTGGACCACCCTCGAGTGGGTCGAGGAGGTACAGAAACGGGGCGCGGGCGAGATAGTGCTGAACGTGATGAACCAGGACGGCATGCGCCAGGGCTATGATCTCGAGCAGCTCAAGCTGGTGCGGGCCCGCTGCCAGGTGCCGCTCATCGCCTCGGGCGGTGCCGGCACCATGGCCCACTTCCTCGATGCCTTCACCCAGGCCGACGTGGACGGGGCCCTGGCCGCCTCCGTGTTCCACAAGGGCATCATCCCCATTCCCGAATTGAAACGCTGGCTGAAAAACGAAGGAGTCGCCATCCGTGATTAATCCATCCATAGATACTCCCCTCATCGAGCGCCTGGATTGGGCAAAATGTGACGGCATGATCCCCGCCATCGTCCAGCACGCCGCGAGCGGCCAGGTGCTGATGCAGGGTTTCATGACCAAGGAAGCTCTGGAGAAGACTCAGGCCACCGGCCAGGTCACCTTCTTCAGCCGCAGCAAGCAGCGACTCTGGACCAAGGGGGAAAGCTCTGGGCATGTGCTGAAACTCGTCGCCATCAGCACCGACTGCGATCAGGATTCCCTGCTGATCGCCGCCGATCCCATCGGCCCCACCTGCCATCTGGGTACCGTCTCCTGCTTCGACGGCCACCCTGTGCCACCGCTCGGTTTCCTCGCCGAGCTCGAGCAGATCCTGGCCGGGCGCAAGGGCGCGGATCCCGCCACCAGCTACACCGCCAGCCTCTATGGCAAGGGCACCAAGCGCATCGCCCAGAAGGTAGGTGAAGAGGGAGTGGAAGTAGCGCTGGCCGCCATGGCCAAGGATCGCGAAGAGCTCATCAACGAGTCCGCAGATCTCCTCTACCACCTCACCGTGCTGCTGCAAAACGAGGGACTGGGTCTCAAGGACGTGGTACAGCGACTCTATGAGCGTCACAACAAATAACACGCAATGACATAAACAACGGGCCTGATGGCCCGTTTTCTATGAGTTTTATTCTGCCATCAAGGCTTGGGAAACAACGCTTCGTCTGCCTATATCATCGCAGCCAGCTCAGTTTGACATGGCATTCCAGATACTCATTATCTGGTTTTAATTTGGCTATGTGGGCGATGAGATGATGCAATAAGGTTTCTCAATATTTATCAAAACAAGGTTACCAACTTTCGCTTGTTAAGGGTTAGTTAAGTATCAGTGTGCGATACTGTTTTGCATCTGGCCATGTTCGACTGTTCACCCAACTCGAATATATTATTGGCTAGAAAATCAGAGATAGCAAATCTAAGATGACAAGCATACGTATTAAAACTGTATGTTTGAGTTGTTATGCATATAAAATACTCAGCACAGATCACTTAAGAAAATCCCGTATTTTAATTTTCATGCAAGCACTTATTTACCCTACATATTGACACTATAAAAATCACATTCAATATTTTGCTATTTTATTTAAAATGAAAGGACGTCTGAAAAATGAAAACATCTTTTATTGCTGCATCACTCTTGGTTCTCTCTGGCAATGCACTCGCATCAACGGAAAGCTGGGAAGGATTTTATGTTGGTGGGAATCTTGGGTATGGTGCTGGTAACATCAAGGATCAACGCAACCCTGATGCGGCTGAGCAGTCCATGGATGGCATGACAGGTGGCATCCAGGCCGGCCATAATTGGCAATTTGAAAACAATATTGTGTTAGGTGTAGAGGCCGGATTGTCTTTCAATGACATCAACGAATCCTGGCATGATCAAGAGAACAACCAGTTCAGCCCGTATTATGGAAAAGACGGAATAAAGCAATCCGGCTCATTTAACATCAAGATTGGATATGCTATCGACAATTTCTTGCCATACGTGACCACCGGCATCACGGTCGCAAAAATGGAGCACTCACTAGGATGCGACAAATCCTCCGTGCCCACCACAACCGGTTGCAGTGCAAACTTTAGCACCAGCACCTCCGACATTGGCGCTGGAGCTAACATAGGTGCCGGTGTCATGTATAAATTTAATAAGAATTTCTCAGGGGGTATCGAGTATCTCTACACCGACTTGGGAACCAGCTCCGTTAGTCTGAACGACCCAAACTACCCATCAGCCAGCGAACGCAATATGGACACCAGCTTCAGTACCATAACAGCAAAACTTAATTATCACTTCTAACTTAAGATTTGTTAGCTAATGAGTGGCACGATAGCGGATTTTTGCCACTATCGTGCTTTTATCATTTCTTGTTTGCGTGAACCCGATTTCATTTTTATTTGATAAGGCTTATTGCCTAATTCAACGATCTGTACGCAACTCCATCAGCCACCACATGGGTACATCGATGGCAAGGGATGATGAGGCAAGCCCCCGTTCAGGGAGTCGTCTCCCGCTGGATGGGCCGCGATAATGACCCATATTCCATTATTTTTTGCAGAGCCGTATGAGCAAGTTTCAGGTGTTTGCCACCCCGGATTCCCCCGCCGCCTTCACTCTGCTCGACATGGGGGCGGGCAACTTCCTGGTGGAGAAGGCTGCCTTGCTCGATCAGGGCTTCGAGGTCATAGGTGAGCCCATACTGGCACCGGATGCCGGCGCTGCGGCCCACGCCCATCAACTCAACCTCGCCGATCCCAGCCGCCCCTATGGGGGGCCCGGCACCATAGGCCTCTTCAGGACCATATTGCTTCACGCCCCCAGGCTGTTTGGCAAGGAAAAGCCACCCCGCAGTTGAATGAAGCGAGTCTGACTGAAGCTGGCCTGAACAAGGGGGTCTTTTGACGCCGCAGATGGGGGCTGCCCAGATAGAAATCTCCCCTCGATAATGGTGCCATCCCGTCCCCCTCAGCCTAAGAGGCCCTATGAGCAAATATCAGTTCTTCCGTCAGGAACAGGATCCCGCCAGCGTCACCTTCCTGCTGATGTCCTCCCCCTCCTTCTTGTCCGAGAAGGAGCAACTGCTCGAGCAGGGTTTCGAAGTGGTGGGGGATTATATCGACGCGGCAGACGATGAAGAGGCCATCGCCAAGTTCAGAAGCGGCATGATTGAACCCCTATCCGAGTACACCAAAGCCACGGAAGAAGGGGGGCTCTATTACTTTCTCACCGGAATTGCCGAGTCCATCGGCAAGCGCCTAAAGGGGGAAAAGGCTCCACGCTGACTCGTTTTGCATTGCGTCGTGCCTTGGCATCTTTGGCTAGCAGACGCGTCTTACGGATAATCAGAGGCTGGTGGCCCGCGAATCTCATCATTCCAATAAAAAAAAACGGGCCTTGGCCCGTTTTTTTATTTCCTGCATTTCTCGTCACACCAGCTGCTGGCGCAGCATAAACTTTTGCACCTTGCCGGTGGAGGTCTTGGGCAGCGGGGTGAAGATGATACGCTTGGGGGCCTTGAAGTGTGCCATCTGCTCACGGCAGAACGCGATCAGCTCCCCCTGGCTGAGCTCCCTGCCCTCTTTGAGTTTGACGAAGGCGCAGGGCACCTCCCCCCACTTCTCGTCCGGCATGGCGATCACCGCCGCCTCGTCCACGTCCGGGTGGCGATAGAGCACGTCTTCCACCTCCAGGCTGGAGATATTCTCCCCGCCGGAGATGATGATGTCCTTGGATCTGTCCTTGATCTCCACGTAGCCGTCCGGGTGCCAGACCGCGAGATCCCCGCTCCTGAACCACCCGTCCGCCATCGCCTCCTCGCTGGCGGACGGGTTCTTGAGATAGCCCCGCATCACCACGTTGCCGCGCAGGAAGATCTCCCCCATGGTCTTGCCATCCTTGGGGACGGGCTCGCCGCTGACGGGGTTCGCCACCCGCATCTCCCCCTGCAGGGGTGAAGTCACCCCCTGGCGCGCCTTAAGGCGAGAAAGGGTCGTGGCATCCAGCCCTTCCCAACTCTGCTGAGGCTCGCACACCACGCAGGGGCCATAGGTCTCGGTCAGGCCGTAGACATGGGTGACGGCGATCCCCATGGCCTCCATGCCGGCGATCACCGTGGCCGGTGGCGCCGCCCCGGCGGTCATCGCCTTGATGGGGTGAGTGAGCCCCACCTTGAGGGCCGGATCCGCGTTGTTGAGCATGTTGAGGACGATGGGCGCGCCGCAGAAGTGGCTGACCCTGTGTTCGTGCATGGCCTCGAAGATGGGTTTGGCCTGCACGTGGCGCAGGCAGACGCTCACCCCGGCGGTGGCCGCCAGGGTCCAGGGGAAGCACCAGCCGTTGCAGTGGAACATGGGCAGGGTCCACAGGTAGACGGGGTGCTTGGGCAGCTCCCAGGAGAGCACGTTGTTGATGGCATTGAGGTGAGCGCCGCGGTGGTGATAGACCACCCCCTTGGGGTTGCCCGTGGTGCCGGAGGTGTAATTGAGCGATATCGCCTGCCACTCGTCCCTCGGCAGCCAATGTGGCTCACTCTCGTCCCCCGAGGCGATAAAGGCCTCGTAGTCGAGCTCCCCGATCAGTTCCCCCTCCCCATAGAGGGGATCGTCGATGGCGATGACCAGCGGCTGGCGCTCGATCAGGGCCAGCGCCTTACGAACCAGGGCGCCAAACTCCCGGTCCACCAGCACCACCTTGCTCTGGGCATGCTGGAAGATGAAGGCAATGGACTCGGCATCCAGGCGGGTATTGATGGTGTTGAGCACGGCGCCGCTCATGGGCACCCCGAAGTGCGCCTCGAACATGGCGGGCACATTGGGGGCGACGATGGAGACCGTATCCCCCTCGCCGATACCACGCTGGCGCAGGGCCGAGGCGAGGCGGCGACAGCGCACCTCGGTCTGGGCCCAGTTCTGCCGCAATGGGCCGTGGATCACGGCTGGATAGTCGGGATAGACCCGGGCCGCCCTGGCCAGGAAACTCAAGGGGGTGAGCGCCTCGAAATTGGCGCCATTCTTGTCAAGTCCTGTCTCATAGATGTTCTGGCTCGTCATCGGATCCTTCCTCATGGGGTGCAAAGCGGCAAAGGCGGCCGGCCCGTGGCCGGGAGAGCGCCCTGGCATCATGCCGGCGGCGACCCTCTGGTAGTGGACAAAAGGGTATCAAGGGGACAAGGACGCAGGTATTAGCAAAACGTAGTAGGCCAGCCCCTTCGCTCGCCCCCGAACCAGACTTTGTCGCCAAACACAGACGCCTTTTTATATCGCTCGTTTTTTGCGCAGTCAGCCCTTGTCGCAAACAGGGGCCCCCTTGCTTGAGCGATGAGGACAAAATGACAAGAATGTCCGCAAGCCCCAAGGCGGGCAATCACAGTAGACAGGAGTAAAGAGATGAACAAATCCATGTTGGCAGGTGTCGGGATCGGTATTGCCTCTGCGCTGGCATTGTCGGCGGCGGCCAGCGGGTCCCTCTTCACATCCGAACCCCAGTTTGCCGAGGTGCTGGCCAGCAAGCCGGTGACCGAGACCATCAAGACCCCGCGCCAGGAGTGCCGCAACGTCACCGTCACTCACCGCAAACCGGTGCAGGATGAACACAAGATCCTGGGTACCGTGGTCGGTGCCGCCCTGGGTGGCGTCGTCGGTCACCAGTTTGGTGGCGGCAGCGGCAAGAAGGTCGCCACCGCGGCAGGCGCCGTGGCCGGTGGCTACGCGGGCAACCAGGTACAGGGCAACATGCAGGCCGGTGATACCTACACCACCACAGAGCAGCGCTGCAAGACGGTGCAGGACAGCAGCACCCGCACCCTGGGCTATGACGTGACCTATCGCCTCGCCGGCCAGGAAGGGGTGGTCAGAATGGAACAAAAACCCGGCACCACCATTCCGGTGAAGGATGGCAAGCTGGTACTGAGCAACGTGCAGGGTTGATACTCCGTTAGGAGCGCCCGGCCATGAAAAAGGCCCACCATCACGGTGGGCCTTTTCCATTTCTGCTTGCCGAAAATAGGAGTCAACCGCCCAGGTGCAGCGCCAGCCAGACCGCCAGCGGGATCACCAGCACGGAGAGCGCATTGCCGCCGAGCACTATGCTGGCCACCTTCTCAGGCTGGCACTGGTATTGCTCGCAGAGCATGTAATTCAGCACCGCCGGGGGCAGTGCCACCGACAGGGTCAGCAGCGGTATCCACGCCGGATCCAGCGGCAACAGCCAGACCACCAGGGCCAGCGACAATCCCCCCGCCAGCAGATAGAGCAGGTTGCACTTGAGCGCCAACCCCAGATGCTCCAGCTCTCCTTCCATCAACCGGATGCCGAGGGCAAACAGCATGAGGGGCACCGCCAGCTGACCGAGCAGGGAGGCGCTGGTCACCACATGTAGCCCGCCGCGAAAAATGAAAAACCTTACTGGGTAAAACGAAAAACAGCACGCTTGCCGCTTTTATCAAACTCCACGCATCCGATTCACCCAGTTTGATAAACCCCTGCCGGGGTTAAATGGGCTCCTATACCTCCACCCTAGCAAAGGGCAGGTCGGGGAGCTGCGTCACGATGTTGCCATTCTCGGTCAACACCCAGCGTCCAACTGGGATGCCGGTGCCATTGACCTTGAGGCGCGCCCCGCCGACCTGCTCAATCAGGCTGGTGCCGCGCAAGGTGTCCACGCTCAGCACCCTCCCCCTCACCCGCACCATGCCAGGCAGCATGGCCTCAAACTTCTTCCATGGGTTGTTGCTCGCCATCTATGCCTCCATGTCCAGGTGCACTTCGAGGGTCACGTTCTGCCACACCGAGCTTATCCCGGACGGTACCAGCGCATTGCTGATGCACAGGGCCCGGGTGTGCATCCCATCGGCGCGCAGCACCTTCACCAGCTGGCCCGGCACCACCAACCCCGGCGCCTGCCCCGGCCGCATCAGCGGCAGGCGCAGGGTAATCAACTCCTGCTCCCCCGAGTCGGCAATCAAGTTTCGCCCACGCTCGGCATTGACCGGGTGCGCCTGGGCCAGCACATCGCTGATATCCTCCCCACTCTCGCTGCCCGCCGTCCCGGTGCGCACCACCTCGGTCACCACACCATGGGTGGTACCGGCAATCAGCACCCGCTCAAGGCGCGGTGTCGAAGCTGATTCGCTCGATTCCTCGGGGATCATCGCCTCGGGGATGAGATGCGAGAAAGCTGAATCCGGCGCGCTGGCCCAGTTCCACGGACTCACCAGGTAGCGTGGCTGCACCGTCACCACATCCTCACTCAGGTGAGGCACCAGCACGGCACCTGCGGCCTTGGCAAGCCGAGCCAACAGCGCCTTGGGGGCCATGCGCTCGGCCAGGGAACCGGGAGCCAGCGACCACTCCGGGGTCTGCACCCACTCGCCGTGGGCGGGCCTCTCCAGCGTGAACCCAAGGGGGGTCAGCACCTGCTCGGCCAACTGCCAGGCACCTATCTCGTCGGGCAGTGCCACTTCGACCAGCGCCGCCCAGGGGCTGTCGAGGAACTGGCTGCGAGAACGGGCCGTGAAGGGATAGACCTCGCTCCCCAGGGTGCGGTTGACCCGGTAGCCCTGCACCGCAAACAGCCAGGTCCACCCGTTGATGGTCAACTCGATGTGGCGCGGGCCGGTGGCCGTTGGCCTCACGTAGGGCAGATTGGTCCGCCCCCTGAGCTCACCGGTCAGCTCCCACACAAAAGAGTCGATATCCAGCTTTAAACTGGGGTTAAACAGGGCGAGCGGCACGCGCTCGCTGCCTGAAACGGCAACACTGCTGATCTCGTTCATGATGATGTAGGGCGCCGGTTGAGGGTGGATAGGAGGGTCGCGATCGCCGATCTCGCCGTGAGAGTCATCACCATGGTTCAGCCCCCAGTGGGGATCGAGCGGTTTGCGGCCCCGACCCCACGGCATGGCATCGGTCTGGTCCGCCTCGCGGGCATAGCCGGTGGGCAGGGCACAACCACTGTCGCGAGGTGCCATCGGCCGCTCCGGTTGCGGCGGTGCCAATGACAGCCGCAGGCTCAGGGCTGGGTAAGGCGCGGAGCCAACCACCAAGGCGAAGTTCAGCTGGTCGCGGGACGGTTGGCGGGTCAGCAAGGGAGGTTGCCCATCCCAGCGCAGCTCCCAGGGACGATGGGTCAGATCGGTGATATGCCAATGGGTCAACATGGCCCGATCACAAGCCGGCGGCAGTTGCCACGCGGTGGTCAGTGCACGATCCCAACGCCGGGCGGCCTGCTGCCAGGTACCGGCGACAGGCCGCTGATCGCAGGGTTGGCTCATCGTGAGGCCATGCCACTGGGGCAGATTGAGAGGGATGGCTTGCAACCAGCCTCCCCCTTGCCCCCGATCCCGTGCCGTTGCCTGGGACAAGGGCTGGATGAGCTGTGCATCCAGCGGCCACCCCTGACCGAATGATAGCTGGCTGCGCTGGTCGGCAAGGGCCAGGGTACCGGTGGCCAACCCAAGCGGGCTGTCTGTCGCTCGCCCCATCCCCTGCCAGCCGCTGGCTACCAGAGACTGAAGCGCCGGGGCCTGCGGGGGGCGCAGGGCACCGCCCAAGTAAAAGTGGATGGCATGGGGGGCCAAGGGCAAGGTGGGGCGACGGGGCGCCTTGAGGGCAAGCGAAATGGCCGTGGCAACGGGTGGCAGGTACATCAGCTCACCTCCACCTCGGGCACAAGCGGCCCGTGCGCCACCACGGGCAGGTATTGCCGGGCACGGCACACCGCGCTGCCGACCAACACCGCCGCATCCTCCGCCAGCGGCCAGACCGGCTCCTGGCTCGCCGCCGTGCCCGGTTGCTCGCACTGATAGACGAAACCATTCCACACGGTCGGGCTGAGCACCTCCCCGACCTGGTAGATGCGCCCGACCTGCCAAGGCTCTCCGAACAGGGAGAGGCCCACCACGATCACCTTGCCCTGATAGGCTTGCCACTGGGCCGCGAAGGCGCCATCTCCCCCGCTCGTCACCTCGGCCAGCACCCGATAGCGCCCCTCGATAGGCTCAGCACTGAGCACCAGCACCTCCCGCGCCTGGCCGAGGTCACGCACGGTCACCACCCCGGCCACGCGGCCCGTGATGATCCGCTCCAGCCAATCCGGCACATCGAAGGCAAGTTGATCCCACGCCGGCACGCCATAGGCTGCCACCGCATCGAAGTTCACGGCCAGGCCTGGTACGGTCAGCTGGTAAGGGGTCGCCATCACAGGCTCCTTACACCGGCAGGCCGGTGATGAGGTTGCACAGCACCGGTTTGACGGGGCCATGCAACTGGGGTTGGTAAACGGGGTCCGGCGTGAAGATGGCCGCCCCAACAGTCAGGGCGGCCGTGGTGGACCAGGGTTCAGCGGGTAAGCTTGCGCCGCTGTTGCCCGCCTTGGTGCAGAGATAGCGAAACCCGTTGGGGGTCAGCGGGTGAATGATATCCCCCAGCACATACGCCTTGCTGACGACCAGCAACTGGCCGTAAGGCTCGTAGGTCGCCACCATGACGACATCGGTGTAATAGCCGCATTTCAGGCTGAAACTGCCGTCTGCGGCGGCCATCCCATCGTTGATGCGAGCGAAGTCCGCCAGGCTCAGGGCGCGCACGAAGCGGGCTTTGGCAATACCGCCCACCTTGACCACCCCTTTGACCAGATAGCCCTGCACCAGACTGGCGACATTTTGCTTGAGCAGTCGCGGCGCACTGGCCCCATCGATGGCCCACAGGCTGAGCGCAAAGTTAGGGTATCGGGTGGGGTTGAAGGGGTCGGCTACCGAGCGCAGATCGGTGAAACCAGACGGGCTGGGGTTGGCAGATGGCGGCAAGGTGGCGCTGTCGGTCACGGCCCAGCCAGAAGACAAGAGATATTTCCAACCGACACCGCTCATAATGCAGCGCGTAAACCGCATGGGCCCGTAATAACACGCCAGCGTCCCACCACTGAACACCACATCTTCGAAGGTAATGTAATCACTCCCCTGCAGGCCGAAGGTGTTCAACCAGTTGACCGCCACCAGGGTCAGCTTCTTGAAGGTGGCAGCCTGGTTATTGCCTTGAAAATGCCGAAGTCCAGTTAGGGTATAGCCATTGCCGTTCAGGGTCGCGACAGTCTTCTCACTCTGGTTGAACGTGCTGGCACTCAGATCCAGGTCCACCACCAGTTCGGCAAACACCCCGCTGCGAAAGATATCCACGCTGAAAAACTGGATGGCGGCCGCCAGGTTGTGAATGACGTAAGGGTCACCGACCGACCCCGTTCCTTTCAAGTAATCGCTGACTGCCATCTATGCCTCCACCGGCCCCAGCACCATGGGGGCCAATTGCCGTCCTGTGGTATCCCAACACAGCACCATCACCGGGCCGGAATAGTCGCATTCAAGTTGCCACTGCCCGGCCAGGTCGGTGCGGGTATGGGCGATCACCCAGCGTCCCAGCCTGGGTGGCGTGGTCCCCGGGATCATCCCGGCAAGGCGTGGCATAGCCAGCACCACGGCATCTGCCACCGAGGTGCCCTGGTCATTCACCGAGCCAGACAGTGTCTGCATGACACCTCCCTATCTAAACTTCGCCTCAATCTGCATCACCGCGCTGAGTGACCTCAAAGCGGTCGTCCGGGTGGGTGGCCCGGCCGACGCTGACGCAGCGCAGCAGCCAGACCGGCGCCAGGGCCGACTTGGTATCGAAGCGCACCACATTGCCCGTGGCCCACCCGCTCGACAGCCCCGCCGCCTCCAGCACGAAATAAGGGGTACCGGTGTTGGGGTTGAGCGGAGCCAGGTCTGTGCTGAGGTTGCCCGAGCCGATGAGGCCCCGCGTCTGGGAGAGCAGGCTGTAGGTGGTGGTGCTGGTAAACACCAGCGCCCACTTCTCATCCACCGCCCCCCGGTCGGTCACTTGCAGCGGGTGATCCGCCCAGTTGTAGTTGGCACTGATGGCGCCTCCCACCGGGATGGCGCTCCAGTTCGGGCTGGCCGTGTTCCAGCTCTGCTGGACGAAGTTGCTGCCCCAGCTCGCGAAACGGTCACCAAACTGTAGGCAGGAGCTCACCATGGTCTCCCCGGCCGGGTAGTCATGTACCAGCGGGATAGCCAGAGTCAGTTCGCCGGAGATCTGCACATCCTGCACCAGGCTCATGTGCTCGATGCGATTGACCAGGGTCAGAGGAGTGGTGACGACCACCCCGGCCTCGTCCACCAGGTTGTAAGGCGCCTTGAGGGTAAGCAGGCCACTGTCCCGATCCTCGCTGTATTGCGACGGGGCGAGGCGCTTGCCGTTGGCGCCCTGCAGATAGAGATCCACCACGTAGTCGCGCCCGGCATCGAGCACGGCCCCGGCCGCCGGGGCCCCGACTGCCTGCTGGGCGGTGTGGGAGAGCACCACCACATCGCCATCCTGATAGATGGGCACCTTGCCATCGGCTGGCAGGCGCACCGGATCCAACCCGATACGGGCGGCATCCAGCGGCAGCGCGGTCAGCAGCACGGTGTGATAGCGCACCGAGCTCGCCATCACCGCCTTGCCAAACTGCACCTTGCAGACCCCGGTATTGGTGTTGACTGAACCGCTTACCCCGCTGCCTATCAGCTCCCCCTGGGCATCGGCACTGGCGTTGATCAGCGTGCCATCATAGGCCACCGCCACCAATTGGAAGTTGGCCTGCTTGAGTGGGCTGCCCGGGGTACGAAAAGTCATCCGCTCGGCAAAGGCGGTGGTGATCACGCGGGCCCCGGCCAGGATGTTGAGGCTGCCCACAAAGCCGGCGATATCCGAAAGGATGACCCGGCCGGCCATCAGATCCACCCGCCCTACCCGGCTGCCGGCACCGGTGCGGGGATCCAGGTTCTTCCAGAGGATGCCGTCACGCTCGATGTAGTGGTTGCCGTTGTCGGTGAACCAGAGCGCGCCGGTCACCAGGTTGGACAGCCCCAGCAGAAAATCGATCTCCGGTGCATTCGCCGCCTGGTTAACGGGCACGGTGCCAACACCGGGAGCTAATGCCTGCCAGTTGCCGGGGCCAACCCGCTCCTCGGTCAGGTTGACGGTGGTATAGCCCCGCTCCGTCACGTAGTACTGGTAGCTGTATGCCTGCGACCAGCTGAAACTGAATGCCCCGCTGCTGTAGTTGACCGTACCCACAACGACCCCATCGCGCTTGAGGTTGCCTGCCCCGTCGTCCCGGATCACCACATTCAGGGTCGCCCAGGTACCATCCCCTTCAGCATGATATCGGCCGGCGTGGTTGAAGCGGCGTACCGGGTAGCCGAGCAGCAGCGAGCCCGGCTTGAAAGCCTGGCCGACCGTGCCGCTGGCGCCGGTACCGGTGGCGGTGGGGATCACCAGCTCGCCCAGCAGGCGGTTGTCCTCGGTGTAGCTCAGCTGATAGAGGCCGTTGCTCGGCATCACCTGCGGGACAAACTCGATCAGACCATCTACGGCACGCACCGTACCGCTACCGTGGCCAGTCAGGATACCGGCCGCGTCGGACTGCAGGCTGTACTGAGCCGTCCCATTGACCCAGCCGATAGACAGCGAACCGGGCAGCACCGCATCCGGCAGTTCGAGGCGCTGGTTCTTCTGCACCGTCCTGGCACCGCCCAGCAACTCGACCGCCAGGGACTGGGCGGGCTGGTACTGGACGATGATCTCACTCTCCACATCCGGCAACACGGCGCAGGTAATAGCCAGCGTACCGGTGACAAAGTTGACGGTACCCGCCCCCTGCCCGCTCAGCTGGCCGGAGCCCTGGTCTTCAAGCAACTGCCACTTCGACAGGGCACGGTAATGCACCCGCACCGACCCAGGCAGCGGTGGGGCGGCCGAGAAGTCGAAGGTCCAGTTGAAGGTGCGGTTGGCGGCGGTCACCTCGCGAGCCTCGCTCATCACCGAGCCCAGCAGCCGCACCGCCGGGGTATAGGTTGCGCTGGCGGTGCCGGTGTAAACCCCGGCGTTGCGCCAGACGTCTATCTGGCCGGTCTCGAAGTTGACGGTCAGCTTGCTGAAGTTGTTGTTGCCGCTTTGGAACTTCAACTCCCCGCTGCCATTGTCCTTGAAGATGCCGCCATCGAGACTGAGCGTCAGCGAACCACGCAACGGTACTCTCTCCAGGTAGCTGCGCGACTGGCTGCCCGTCACCAGGGCGAACGGCTGGCTGCGGGTGATGGAAGGGCCTGCTGGCTGCATCAGCGCCAATTCCACGGCGGCGAAGCGATCTGTCAGCAGGCTCTCGCTGTAGGCGCTCGGCACAATGGGCTTGTAGACCGAGGCGACCCGCACCTGGATATCGCCTGGGACGGCGCTGCGTGCCAGGGCTGAGACGCCGTAATAGCGGGCCGCATCCGCTACCGTGGTGGTCAGGATATCGGCGGCCTTGGCGCCCCCTGTCATCAAGACCCCGGTGGGATACGGGGTACCGCCGTAGAAGGTGAAATCCAAGCGGGCGCTGAGCTTGATGGTGCAGACCCGGCGCACCAGGGTCTTGAACTCTCCGCCATGTTCGTAAGTGAAGGTCTGCTCGTGCGCCTCGTACTCGGCGATCTTCACGTACTGCTCGTAGGCGGCCTGGCTCTCCTTGTCTATCCCTCGCAGCAGCAAGGTGCCGCCCAGCTCGGGTTCGGTCGCCGACAGCTCCTGAAACGCCAGGATCATGCGCTGCCCCTTGAACTGATCCCCCAGCAGGTACATACGAGCGCTGTAGCCCGGCACCAGGTAACTCTCGATCTCGTTCTTCACCTGGAGACGGGTATCGGTGGCGCTGCCGGCGAAGGCGATCATGTTGACGTGCTGATCGGCGGCATCCTTGCTGACCATGAAATGAGAGCCTGTATAGGCCTCCTGCGTATCGACCGCCACCCCGCAGAACAGCTTGCGTATATTGACCCGGCCCTGCGTGCGATCGAGGCGGGAGGTATCCGGGAACAGGTTGTTGACCTGCCCATCGATCACCATCTTGCCCGTCGGCAGCCCGCCGCCACTGTCTTCGTCCGTCAGCCTGGCCGACTCATAGATGACGATATCTTTTGCTGTGATGGGCATACTTTAAACCTCTGTTAAACGCAGGGTGAGGGTGTATCCCAGCTCGGGGAAATCGGCCGGGTTTGCGACGTCATAATCGGGAATGGCCTGGATGGGCCCGTCGGCATGCCGCCAGATAACCCGCAGCTCACGCCCGAACAGCATGAGCGTCATCGGTGCCGGCTCGCGCAGCAGCAGATAGAGGCCGGCCAGCCCGGTTTGCCGGATACGGCCGGTCAGGGTGACGGGGCGGCCGCCGACCTTCAAACCGTGCTGGGCAACCAGCTCACCGGTCACGGCGTAATCCAGGCTCTGGAGCATTGGAGTCCACCCCCATTCATCGCCCCACACCAGCTCCTCATCCAGCGCGACCCCGTTGATGCTGTTCATGTCTGCCCCTCCTGGTAGCGCTTCAATACATCCAGCAGCCCCACCACCTGGGACGGCGCCACATCGATCCGAGTCGAGCGCTCCCCCAACTGGATCACGATGGGTTGGAGGGATTGAGCCGCCGGCCCGCTGGGGTCGACCCGCGCCGGGCTCTGCACCGGGGTGACTGGCTCGGCGCGGGCCACCTCCCTGGTCTGGGCCTTGCTGAGCTCCGCCTTGAGCTGAGCCCGCATAGCTTCCATCTCCTTCTGGAACTTCTCGCCGTAATACTTGCTCCACTCGCTGTAGGCGGGAATGGCCTTGACCTTCTGGCTGTAGCGGGCCAGCTCCTCCTCCACCCCTGCCAAGGTGTTGGCCAGCGCATCGGCATTGCCGCGCAGGCCATTGATATCCACGCTCTTGTAGAAGAAGCCACCCACCGTCTCGGTGCGGGTGCTGCCACGGCCACCTGCGCCACTGCCTCCGGCTGAGGCCACGGCGGCCCCGGTCTGGTCGGCCTGGTCTTTGACGCCCTGCAGCCCGGAACGCATGGCATCGGTCGCGCTCCTGGCCTTGGCCGCAGCCGCATCGAAGCCATCACCGATGGCAGCCACCGCTTTCTTGGCCTCCCCGCTTTGCCCCTTCACCTTGCTCGTTGCGTCGGCGGCAATGGCCATGGAGCGGGCCAGCGCCTCACCGGTGATCTTGCCCTGGGCAGCCAGTTGCTTCTGGCGATCGATCACCGCGTCGATCTCGGCCTTGGTCTTGGCGCTGTTGTAGGCGCTGGCCAGCGCCTCCTCGATGGCGGCTGCACTTGCGCCGGTGTGCTGCACCAGCACATCCAGGGCGCCGAGGGTCTTCTGAAAGCCAGCACCGATGCGGCCATTGGCGCGCTCGAAGTCGAGCCCCAGCTCATCGAAGGCCTTGGCGAGCGCGGCGGGTCCCTCGGCCGCCGTCTTCTTGGCCACGGCATTGATTTCGCCTAAGTAGTCGCGGGTCTGCTTGACCTCACTGCCAAGTTCCTTGACGGCGGCCGCCCCCTGACGCCAGCTGCCGGTGGCCTCGTCGTAATGCACCTTGCCATCTGCCACGGCGCGGTCCAGATCCGCCACGCTGGTGATGGCGATGCCAAGTTCAGCCGAGAGCGCAGCCAGCTGGCCATTGAGCTGGGCCTGAGTTTGCGAGCGTAGGGCCTGAGATTCCCGCAGGGCAAGCTCAGCCTGCATCCACGCCTTGAGGGCCGCGCTCATGCGGATTATCTGGCTCACCGCCTCCACCGTCACGGCGGCCAACAGCCCCTGCATGGCCAGCCCCAGCGCCCGCACACCAATCGAAGCCGCCGCCGCTGCGGTACCCGCCGTGGTCATGCCACCCGCCGCCGTGGCAGTCGCAGCTGGCAGGGCGATAAACTGCCCATAGAGGCCACGCAGATCCGCTATCCAGCCCGCAATCTTCAAACCCATCCAGGCTTGGGCCATGATGGCCAACTCGGCACGCCACTGGACAGCAGTCTGGATAAAGGACTTGAGTGTTTCACCGAGCGACACGATGCCATCAGAGAGACGCTTGGCCCACGCCTGCAGGCGGCCATCCTTGGCCATCAGGTCGAACTCGGCGTTGAGCTGGGCCAGCTGCCGCTTGAGCCAGTCCAGGGCACCCGATTCGCTCACCATGCGGTAGAACTTGGCCAGGTTGTCCTGGGCGTTGGAAATCAGCCCGGACAGCAGGCCCATGTTGTTGGCGGCCGCGCCTCCCGATTGGGCCGCGATCTCGTTCATCAGCCCCTGGATGGTGTCGCGGCCGAGCTTGCCGGCTTCCGAGAGCTTCTGCAGCTCGGCGGTGTTCTTGCCGGTGACCTGCTCCAGCAGTTGCCAGACCGGTACCCCGCGCTCGATCAACTGCAGGATCTCCTCTCCCTGCAGCTTCTGCTTGGCCCAGGCCTGACCGACTGCCAGGGAGATGCCCTGCACCTCCTCGAAGCCACCGCCGAGCTTGTAGGCCTGATCGACGATGCCCTGCATGGCACCGCTCATGGGGTCGATGCCAAAGGCCTTGAGGCGCACGAAGACCTGGGTCACTTCGTCGAGCTGCAGCGGGGTGTTCTTGGCGAAGTCCTGGATCCAGGCGCTGGCTTGCTTACCCCCTTCGATGGAGCCCATCACCGCCTTGAGCTGCACGCTGAGGCGCTCGGCCTGATCGCCGGTCTGGAACATGGCCATCAGTTGGGTGGTCAGGGTCTGGATACCGAACCAGGTACCAGCCAGCGCCACCAGGCGGCCGGTCAAGCTCCCGATGGCGCCCTGGAAACCGTTGGAGTGCTGGCCACCTTGCTGCAGGGAACGGCCCAGACGCTCGGTCTGGGCCGCGCTCTCACGCAATTCCCGCTGCAGCCTGGCTTGCTCCTGGGCAAGGTTGCGGCTATCGACCCCGGCCTGGGTGAGGCCGGCGTGCAGGCGACTATGGCTGGCGGATTGCGCGACCAGCTGACGCTCCAGCTGCTTGACCTCGGAGGCCAGCAAGCGCTCCTGGTCGGTGAGCTGGCGGGCGCTACCTGCCGCCCCCTGCTGCTCGCGGCGCAGTTCGGTCAGGCGACTGCGGGAAAGCGCTGTGGCTTGCTCCAGCTGGCTGAGGGCGCGACCGCTGGCCTCGAACTGGGTAATGAGGTCACGCTGTTGGCTTAGCTCTTCCAAAGTGCTGGCGAGGCGCGCCGTCTCGGCGGCAGTCTCGTCAGAAACGGGGCCCAACTCCTGCACCTGCCCCGCCAGCGCAGCCAGATCCTCGCGGCCGGTGACCTTGGCCGCCAGCTCTAGCGCGAGTTTCAGAGTGGAAGAGGTGGGCATGGAGCATTCCTGAGCAAGTAGGAGATGCCCCATAGTAAAGGGATGGGAAAATGCACGGATTTATGGTGAATTACTGAGATATATCACAGGAAGACCACTAACGTTCGGTTACGCTTCGCTAATTGAGCCAATGGATCTAAGTGCTTTCATATAGGTCAGCAGGTGGCATTTTGCTTGTATGATGAGGAGTGTTGAGTTGTTTTATATCTTAGTCTTCGTACTAGTGCTGGCTTTATGGTGGTCCCGTAGACATAAAAGCAGAAAGAGCAAGTTTAGTAATGCCAGAAAAATGATGGGTAGACAAAATGAAAGTCACTATATGTATCGTGGTGAAGATGACCCAGTTCATCGACCACATCGTTATGAACGATGCTCGGATACTGGCCGAAGAAGAAGAGTTTATTTAGATGAAGATAATGGCGATGATTAATGCAGACATTCTTGGACAGTTAAAAAAAGCGCGATCTCCCCACCGTTATCGTATCTGCTACACCGTATCCGGCCGGTTCACATAGAAAGGCGCGCGCTCGTCAGAGAGAGGCCCAGCTCCTGCACCTGCCCCGCCAGCGCGGCCAGTGACCTTGGCCGATAGCTCTAGCGTGAGTTTCAGACTGGAAGAGGTGGACATGAGACATTCCTGAGAGATTCAGATATGCCCCATGGTAAAGGGATGGCAAAATGAGGGGGTTTATGGGGAATTACTGTAATACGGAGTTAGGCATGAATGAAAAAAGTAAACTAAAAACAAATAACTGGGTTGTTATATGGGTTGCTGGCACAATTTTAGTTCTCCTCCCCCTCGGGCTGTACTTTTATATTTTCGGCCCGGCATCCCATTACACCCTCTCAGATAACCACTCTGCATGGGCCAGCTTTGGAAGTTACTTAGGTGGTACCATTGGCCCTTTCTTGTCCGGTCTTGCATTCCTTGGGGTATGGAAAACATATAAATTACAAAGCGAACAGTTAGACCTAACTAAAAAGCAATTCAAAAAGGAAGAGGTTGAAAGATTAATTACATCAGTTGTCGATAAAATGGATGTATTGTTATCTGCCCCCATTGACCTTTCAACTGTAGAGTCTGATAGGAAATGCCTCGATATCGTGAGCATAGAAAATGTGTTGACCCTGATATATAAAAACACTGTAAGTGACAACGCAGAAGATAACAAATACGCCAAATCACTTAAAAATCACATTTCAATTACAATAAACTCAATTCTAAATGAAACGCTTTACTTAACTTGGCTCTTAAGCAAACAGCGTAAGGACCACTCTGAATCAGTTGCCATTGAATATTGCTGGCACCGATTCATAAATATCTTTGCAATATTACATATAATTGATTTTAGATTAGAGCATGAAACAATCTCACTCTTTAATGTGAAAGAGTTTGCAGAGTTAAAATTAAAGCAGGAAATTAAATAATCGCTTCATTTTGCTGTTACGCCAGTTTTAGGTAAGGTACGGCGGGTCTCCCCGCCGTTTTGCTATCCAACCCTTACACCGTCTCCGGCCGATCCACATATAAGGGCGCGGTCTCGCCGTCCAGGGCCAGCTGCTCCCCCTCCTGCTCGATCTCGATGGGCTTGTCGCTCAAGAAATCCACTGCCTTCTTGGGAGGCTGGCTGGCACTGGGATTGTCAGCTTTATGGTCTTACCACTGACGACGCTGAACCCATCCAGCAATAAGCCTCCGTAGGAAGGTCGCCTGCGATGCGAGATGTATCACAAGATATGACTTCTGGACTTGGGCATGATGGAGTACCAGTAGCAAGATAGGAATCCCTAAGGGATCGTAAAAATTCTAAGGAGTTAACATGGCGGATGAAGATCCTGTTAAGACAGTCAATGATGGAGTATTGATTGTCGCCGAAGTATTGAAGGCTGCAGGGGATGCCCCGCAGGTGAAGGAAGCAGCAGGAAATCTCGGTCAGACGGCTGTGACATTGACAAAGGCAATCAATAATGTGCTGCTTCCATTAGCAGCGGTTAACTTCGCCTTTGATAAAGCCAGAGCCTATTACAATAGCAAGTTTCAGCAAGATTTGGCCGAGAAAACTAAAGACATACCGCCTGAACATATCATCGAGCCAAAAGCATCCATTGCTGGGCCAACACTGCAAGGACTTGCTTTCACGCATGAAGAGCCGAATCTCAGAGAGATGTATCTAAATCTGTTGACCACATCCATGGACGGTCGTTCAGCCTCATTTGCACACCCAGCTTTCGTGGAAATTATCAAACAACTTGATAGTGAAGAAGCGCACCTTATTAAGGGTGTGCTCCAATCCCAGCGCCCCCATCCGATCGTTCAGATTATTCGCACGCTAAAAGAGAATGGCGGCTACCAACAGCTCGTCCTGCATGTACTCAACCTAACAAGCTTGGAAAAAAAAGAACCCATTGAAAACAAAAGACTTCCTGCAATTATTGACAATTGGATTCGCCTTGGTCTGGTCGAGGTTACTTATGGCTCGCACTTAGTTGAAGATGGAATTTACTCTTGGGTAGATAAGCGCCCCGAATTCTTACGGTTGATTAATGACCCTCAACCCGACGAGGCAAAAATAGAGTTCGAGAAAGGAATCATGCGATGTACCGACCTTGGTAAACGCTTCGCTCACGCAATTGGCCTACTATAACGTCCAAGTAGTGGAATACGCTAACATAAAGGAATTTCAAAACGGCGGGTCTCCCCGCCGTTTTCTATTCTCCTACCGTCACACCGTCTCCGGTCGATCCACATAGAAAGGTGCGGTCTCACCATCCAGGGCCAGCAGCTCCCCCTCCAGCTCGATCTCGATGGGCTTGTCACTGAGGAAATCCACCGCCTTCTTGGGTGCAAGCGAGGCACGGGGCACGGTCAGTACGATGGACTCCCCGCCGATCACACTGCGACCGTCCAGGGTCAGCTTGGCCTTCACCTCCGGCTGCACGTTGCCCGCGATGCGGGTGCCGGTGATGGCGTTATAGCTGGCGCTGACGGTCACCGGTCCGCCGTCGGCCACGGTTCCCGCCTTGGTGGCGCGCAGCAGCCCCAGGGCATAGTTGATCTCGAAGTCGGTGCCCAGCACCAAGGACGTGGAGCCTTCCTTCACCACCAGGCCGGTGGCCGACAGATTGGTCTTGCCCAGGCTCACCCACTTGGGATGGGCCGGCAGCGTCACCGGCAGATCGGTGAGCGTCCCTGCGCCCTGGTTGATGGGGCTCTCCAGCCCCATAAAGGCGGCTGCCAGCAGCACCGGCGGGATCTCGCTGGTCTTGATGCTGACCGTGGCGGGTTTGGGCACGAAGTAGGTTTCCCGCGCCTGCCCGAGCTTGCCCTTGCGCTTGCTCGGGATGCTGATCTTCTCGCTGTCCGGTTTCACCTCCAGGCTGTTGACGTCCACCGGGCCGATCACCCCGTTCGAGACGTTGTTGGTAAAGGTCTCGATATAGAGATCCCCTTCCAGGTGCAGAGTTTCGCTCATCATCGCTCTCCTTTGAATTTCACGGTCACGGTAAAGGCGAGCGGCAGATAGGCCACCCCGCCCTTGTAGCTTGGCCGGGCCGGGCTGGCCCCACGGCTGAACACGCTGTTCTCATAGGGCCGACCCGCCACGGCCTGCAGGATGCGGCCCATCCACACCCCGGCACTCGGCTGGTTTGGAGTGGCGCGATGCACCAGCAGCACCAGCCAGAGCTGCTCGAAGTAACTCACCCTCCCCGACTGGTTGCCCTCCTGCGGGCGTTCCCCCTGGTAGATGATGTGGATGGCCGGATGGTGCTGGCCCAGGTTGGCTACCGCCTCCAGATCGGTGGCCACAAACACCTCCTTGAGCCCCTGCCCCTTGAGCGGCTGCAGCAGTCCCTTGAGGGCCTCCCCCGCCGCCAGGTAGTCGAGCTCTCCTGTGCTCGGCATCAGCCCTGTCATAGGAAGCCCCCACTGCCCCGGCCAAACACCCGGCCATCGGACTGCAGTTGGGCCAGGTTCTGGCTCTCCACCTGCTCACCATCGGCGGCCAACCCCAACGCCAGCTCTCCCTTGCCCACCGATTTGAGGAAGGCCAGGGCCGCCTCGTTGCGCTTGGCGATCTGCTCCGGCGCCTGCTCGCCATAGAGGCGGTGACGGGCGATATCGGCGCAGATAGGCACTAACGCGGTGGGCACATGAGCCAGCGGCAGCGGATAGCGCCCCGCCAGGTAGCCATCGATCAAGGCCCCGGCATCCTGCAGGGCGATGATGATGGCCGCACCATCCAGCTCTCCGGTCGGGGTCATGGCCAGGCGCAACAGCTCCGCCTCGCCAAAGCGGGTCACCATGTCGCTGACGCTGGCGTAGCTCATTTGCCTTTGCCCTTGCCGCTGCCTGCCTCGGCGACAGGCTCTGCTACCTCAGGGGCCGGGCTTTCAGGGGCCTGACTCAGCTCGCCCAATGCTGCATCGTCCAGATCCCCCGCCGCCGGCGGTGCATCCGGCGCGGGCTTGGTATCCGCCACAGGCGCAGGCTCCTCCACCTCCACGGCCAAGCGGAAGACCGACAGACGCGGATCACCTTCCAAAGCTGCGCATTGCTCATCTGAGACAACCAACTCAGACTCGCCAGGTGCAATCGCCTGGCCCGCCCGGTGATAGCCCTGATGAAGTTTCGATATAACGAGCACTCGAATAGCCATCTCATGTTTCCCTCTATCTCGTTCAATCCAGGGGCCGGTTTAAACGGGGGTTAAACGCCCGGACTGGGACTGTTTAACCCCGTCGTAGCACCGAGCCCACGGGGTTACCGCTCGGCGTTACAGGTAATCCGCCACCACCAGTTCCAGCTTGCCCTTGAGCTCGTTGCTGGAGCTCTCGGAGAGCTCACGCTCCAGCATCTGGGTCGCCAGCTTTTCGAGCGACGGAGGCACCACCAACAGGGTCGGCTTAATGCCAAGCTGGCGGCCGCCGTCCGCCTTGAACTCGCGCATCCTGGTGATCGCGTCCCACAGGTTGTCGGGGGTCAGAGCCCGCTTGTTGGCGAACGCCAGTTGCCAGAAGCCGAAGCCGGCAGCATCACGGCAATCCACCCCGTAGCGGAACTGCTTAGAGGTGAACACCGCCTCGTCATCGGCTTTGGTCATGGCGATGAGCTGCGGCGACTTGCGATCCTGGAAGATGATGGGCTTGAGGGCGCGGCTGGTATCGAGCAGGAACCAGGGCTCGCCCGCATAGGCGCCATCCACCACCAGGTTGGCGGCCACCACGGCGGTACCAGTGCCATCGGCCTTGGGGTAGACCGGATGGTCGGTGTCGAAGAAATACTGGCCGTCATAGCAGGGGCTGGTGAAACCGGCGCCGAGCAGACCGAAGCAGAGCTCGTCGGGATGCACCCCGGCCGAGCGTCCCATCTCGGCGAACAGCGGGGCGTAGATACCCAGCTCGTCGTCTTCGATATCGTTGCGATCCACCCCCACGGTGGCCTCGAAGTCTTCGTTGACGATCTGGTAACTGTGCGCCTTCATCGACTCGATCACCCGGTCCCCGATCCACTTGCGCAGGGTCGGGAACTTGCCGAGCCAGCCATAAGTGTTGGACTTGGTGGTCGATTTGATCACGGTGGCGATCTTGGTGTACTGGGTCGGCGCCTCACTCTTGGCGTCTTCAAAGTTCTTCTTGAAGCCGGTGAAGAGGGCCTGCAGCAGCGCGGGGGTAACAATGGCCATGGTCTATTCCTTCTCTGGTTTAACTGGACTGCGCGTGAAACGAGAGGCGCTTGCCTAGGCTTTTGCCTTGGCAAATGCCTCGTGGCTGATACCGAGCTGGTCGGCGGCGTACTTGTCCTCGGCCGAGAGCACCGCATCGCCCTTCTTCTCAGGCAAGGTAACGGCGGCGGTCTGGCTGGCGGCGAGCGCAGCAATGGCCGGACGCGGATCCAGCAGCGCCTTGAGGGCGGCCACCCCCTTCTGGGAGGCATAGGCGGTCAGGTACTCCTCTTCGGCGGCCACCACCTTGCCCTGGGTGCGCGCCTCCTTGATGAGAGTCGCGGCGTCGGTGGTGTCCACCTGGGCGGTCAGTGCCGCCACCTGGGTGACCAGGGCGTTATAGGTCGCCACCGGCACGTATTGCGCCAGGTCAACCTGGCCACCTGGCTGCGCCTTGAGGGCGGCCAACGAGGCCTTTTCGGCCGAGAGCGCAGCCTCCAGCTCCGGCGCTTTCTTGGCACTGGCCTGCAGGCTGTCGAGCTCGGTGAGCGCCTTCTGCAGTTGCTCGTCGGTGGGGTCGCCGGTCAGCTCGATGCCGAGCTTGGCCAGCAGCTTTTTCAGCAGTTCATTCATGGGAGTCTCCTTGTGTGCCACATGGGCGGGGGTGGCCGGCTGGCCGGGTTGAACAGGGTGGGCACTCAAGGCCGCCAGCGCCTGCATACCCACCACCCCGGGATCGTTGGTGATGGCGGTCATGCGCAGCTCCAGAGGACGGCCCTGGGCGTCATAGGGGAAGACGGCAGAGAGGAAGCGGTATTCACCGGCCGCCACCAGGGCGGCGGCGCGATCGGTCCAGCGCGGTTTAATAAAGAGGCCCTGCCCCTCGCGCCACTCGATTTCGTCGGCGTTGTACCAGCCGGCCGCCGGGGCGGGCTGGCCGTTCTGGTCGGTCTTGAGGGTCTGATGGTCGTAGTCGATGAGGATGTCTTGCCCCTGCTCCCGCACCCGGTTAAGCAGGGTGGTGGCGATGGCCTTGTCGAGCTGCCAATGGCCGCCGGGCACATCGAAGGGGCGACCATCCCTGGCCTTGAAGGGGCCCATCGGCAGCAGTTGGTGCCAACCATCGGCGCCGGGATTCAGCGCAGCATCGAGCACGGCCAACCCCAGGGCGGTGGGGCGGGCGGTCAGGATGGCCTGGGCAATGGCAGATTGGGGCATCACTCTCACTCCGGCGCTGGGCGCAAAACATCACTGCGGCCAGTGTCAGGGAGCGAGAAGGGGCGTCGGGTTTATGGTGGGTTACTGCAACAACAGGGGGACGGTACTGTTTAACGGTGTTTAAACGCAGTTTTGCAGTGCGGGAAACGGACGGGCCATGCCATCGCACCGGCCCTCCCCCCTTAAACGCTCTCAGAGGCTTAGGGCGCGTCCGCCGTCAGATAGCCTTCCAGGGTTTCCAGTACGCTTTGCTGATCGGCGTCCGAGAGCCCCAGATAGGGGCGCTCAGGCAGGCTGATCTCGGGGCGACCAAACTGGTGGGCCGCGCCGTATTCAAGCGGGGTGCCGAAGTAGAGGGTCTGGGGCTCGGCCTGATAGTTGAGGGTGTCCCGCAAATTGTCATCCAGGCGCAGCACCTCATCGGCATAGCGAGGCTTGCGGGCACGGTAGTTATCCGAGAGCGGGGCCCAGGGCTCCCCTTCCGAGCTCTCCTGTTCATCCCAGCGATCCCGGTGGGAGAGCGCCAACCCCTCCCCGATATCCGCCAGGGGCTCACTGAGATCGCCGGTGCGCTGATAGAGCTGGTCGAGCAGCTGATGGGCATCGACCACCCCATGGTGGCTGATGGCGATAAAGCTGCCCGCCATCAGTGCTTATCCTCAAAGGTGGTCATAAAGTGCAAGGCCTCCGCATCGGCAGCAAGCATGGCGGCTTCCCACAAGTCGGCCAGCAGCTCAGCCTCATGCTCCGTCGCTTGTTCACACAAGGCATCAAGGGCCTTGGCTTGCGCCAAGGTAAAAGCACCTTCAGTCTCCAGTAACTGGCTGGCTTGTTCCAGCAAGGTCCCTCTCATGGCTTATCTCCTTTGGTAGCCACTGCGGTGGCCCGTTCTATCATGTCTTTCACTCGTTTTGCCAATTCGGGAAAGTGTAGTGCCATTTCTTCACCTGCTAGCACCCAGGCAGCAAAGGCCTCGGCGGCGGCCTCCATTCTGGTCTTGCCTGCGTACTCCGTCAGCAGACCGACTCCCGTCAGATCCGGCTCCCCAGCCCAGAAGTGTACCTGGTGACCCAACTCGTGAAGCCAAGTTGATAATCGCTGGGCCGACTCCCCTTGCTTGGCTCCCACATTAGCCGACACACTCCAGTGACGACGCAAGGCAGCACCACTGGACCCTCTTGGCTGCCATTGGCGCGGACCGCTGTTGTGCCTGGCATCAGCCACCACCTCGGCCGCTGCTGCCCGTACCGCCTGCATATCCACCGTTTTGAACGTATCACCCGCCTTGACCTTGATAACCAAGTGATCCCAACTCTTGGCGGTGAAGCCATTGGTCATATTGGCCCGGCGTGAGTGATACAGGGTACGTACCAGGTAAGCATCTTTACCAAGATATTCTGCGATGGCCGGCGCCACCTTGAGCCCGGCCGCCCCCTTCCCCATCTCGGTCTGCTTGATAAACAGCGTCTTGACCGGGTGTGCCTTGAGGAAGGCAGCCAAAGGTTCTCGCTGGGAGGCCGGCAGTTGGGCCAGCAGATCGCTGAGCCCCTGGGCCGTCACTCCCTTGGCGCTGGAATAAGCGCTCTCCACTGTCCGTTCCGGCAGCCGCTCGGCCAGCGTGGGTTTGGCCGCCTCCCGCTTGGCCATGGCCTCGGTCAGGGCGGCCGGGGTCTGCGGGCGATAGTCAAATCCCGGGTCGATACCACGGGGGATCCGATGTATCTCCCCGGTCGTCTTGTCCACCCACTCATAGTCGCCATCGTCTGGGGCCTGGCCCACCGTCAGGCCGCGCCGTTTAAGGTCGGCTGCCGAGAGCAGGAACTTTTTGCACTTGCAGCCATAGCCGTTGCTTGGGCTGTGGGTATCCCACCAGGGGTGGTCCGCCGGCAGCACCAGGTTGTTCCACTTGAGGTGCAGTTCCCTGGGGTGCTCAGAGTTCCCGTGGCGATAGAGGGCATAAGGGCGCTTGTGCTTGATACGCTCTATTTGCTCCTCGCGGCCAGCGTTGTAGCTCTGGCGCAGGTTGGTCTCGAAGATCACCTGGGAGCGCCACGACGCCGGACCGGTATGCGCCCAGCCGTGGCGGGCTACGATGTCCTTGAACGCCTTCTGAAAGGACCCGAGCGACTGCCCTTCGCTGATCGCCTTGTCCACCGCCCCGCGCAGATCGGCCAGCAAGTCCGTCTTGGTCGCCCCCGCCACCATAAAGGCGCAGTTATGGGCCTCCCGCCACACATCGGCCCAACGCTCGCTCGGCATATCGAGCTTCTGGCGAAAGAAGGCGATCGCCTCGGCAAAGGGGAGCGAGCCATAACGAACGGGCATCAGTTGCCCTCCTCCATCTCCAGCATCCCGAGCAGTTCGCTGGCGGCGATGGCCTGGGCCAGCAAGGTACCCAGTTCGTCATGACTGAGGTCGGGCTCCAGTGCCAGCAAGCCATCCCGGATCTCCTCCAGGGTAGTGGCCTGCATCACCAGCGCCTGGACGGCGTCGGTCATGCCCGCCAACAAGGGGGCGACTTCGGCCTGCAACCGGGCCAGCTGGGCGTCATTGTTATCGCCCGGGGCGGGGGCATTTGCCGCCAGTGCTGCCAATCCTTGCGCCTTGAGTGCGGCTTCCCCTGGTGCAGCTTGCTTATCGACAATGACCAGCACCTCCTCACCATCCTTGGGGACCGGGATCTGCAGCTTGTCCCGCACCCACTGGGCCGGGATCTGCATCCCCATCCCCACCAGGGCGCGCAGCGGATAGGCCAAGTCGCGCATGTCCTCCGGCTCGGTCACATCGAACTCCAGCCGGGGAGCGCGGCGCGGCCCCTGGAAGCTCTTGCCATTGAGGGCAAACAGCGGATAGACCAGATCCCGGGTCAGGGTCGCGGCGAGTTGCCGCAGGTCTGCGTCCCTCACCTCCTGACGCACCTCGTTATGGACATTGCCGAGCGCATTGGTCGAGCTCTTGCCGTCAGCCTGGGAGGTCAGGGTGCCTCCCAGGACGGCCTTGCTGATGGAGCGCTCGCACCAGTCCATCATCACCACGAAGGGGTCGGCCTGGCCGCTGGCGGCGTTCTCAAACTCGATCTCCATCCCCCGGGGGATGATGCCGCCGGCGTTGTGGCCGATGGAGAGCACCGCCTGCAGCAGAGTCGCCTTCTCCTTCTCGGTGGCTCCTTCCGGGTATTTGCCGAGGCGCACCGGCAGACCGTAGATCTCCAGAAACTCGGCGAGATCCCGCACGCTGTAGTTCTTGAACAGGAAGGGCCAGATCAGGGTGCGGATAAGACCGGTGCGGGCGAGATACCCCGATTTGGATTTGGCTTTGTGAACCAACCAGCCGAACGGATTGAGGCCTGCCCCCTCCTTGCTGCCGTCTCGCAGTCGCAGCTGGTTCCAGTCATCCGGGTGGGTCTGGAACCAGGCGGGATCGCGCCAGATGATGCCCTTGGGGAGCTGCAGCCCCTCCACCAGTTCCCAACCGCTGAACTCCTGGGCACTGAACCCCTTGAGCACCGCATCGGTGGCGTCAAAAATGGCATCGTCCAGCCAGGTGAAGTCCTCCAGCAGCTCGCGGATCATGTCGCTGTCGCGCTTCTCGGCCGCGCTGGCGTTGCGCGGCGGCTCTATGGTCCAGCTCACCCCGAGCAGGGCGCGCCTGCGCTTGCCGAGCTCGCTCTGCAGATGAGCGTCTTTCTCCTCCATGTCCTCGGCCAGTTCGCACTGGGCGATGAGGCTCCCCTCCTCCGCCTCTTTGAGCGCGGCGGCCGCCTTGCCTGGGGTGAGCCCCACCGTCGGGTGCTCACTGTAGTGGCGGCGCAGCTGGGCCAGCTTGGCGTCGTTCTCCGTCTGAGGCTCCTTCTGCAGGCGCAGCGAGTTGCCATGAATATCAATCAGTTCAGCCATTACCAGCCCCCTCGTTCAAATTGGTGGTAGTCGTCGTGCCGCCCTTCGTCCCGCTTGCCTGGCAAGGGAGTGAACTCGATGGCGCCCCCCTCCATCCAGCTGGCCCGCACCGCCATGGCCAGCGCCACCGCAAAGTCGCCATGACGCTGCTGGCCGCCCTGACCGGTGTTCTTGCCCTTGTCGATCTTGGGGATGCCGTTGATGACCTGGATCTTGCCGAGATCGTCCTGCACGTCCGCATGGCGCGGGATCACCAGGTTGTCATCCTCCAGCTCGGCCTTGAGCTTGGGCATCCACTCTCGATACCAGGGGTCGCTCAGCATCACGCACTCGATCATGCTGGCGCCCCAACGCAGCCGGGCGGCCTCCGCCAGATAGCCGCCGTTGCCGGTGGCATCGAAGGCCGCCGCCGTGAAGCGGTGCAGCCCCTGCAGCAGGTAAAACAGGATCTGGCGCTGGGTCTCATAGGGGGCGTTGACCAGCTCCACTACGAAGGGCACCCGTTTGCGCAGGTTGGCTGCGATGGAGAGCGGGACGAACACCGAGAGATCCCCCTTGCGGGCGAAGTCCTCGCCAAGCACGTGGCGGCAGGTGCGATCGAGTGCCTCCAGGCAGGGCTTGAGGTGCTCCTCGCACCAGAGATCCACCACCGCCTTGCGGGTCTCCTCGCTTTGCAGCTCGAAGTCTTTGGGCGCCGTGAAGCGCAGGATAGGGATATCCGGCTGCATGGCCCGCTCTATCAGGGTGCGCTTGATATAGACGCCGCTGCTCTGCTTGGGCACGCAGAAATATTCCTCCAGCGCGTCCTCTTCGGTAGCTGTGTCCTTGAGCAGCCCCGCCTTCCAGGCATCCTCCGTTTCTTGTGTCCAGGGTGTGCCCTTGACCTGGCAGATGCGGCGATAGAGCCCCTGCCGACAGGCGTCGTCCAGGGTGATGGTGTGGATGGAATAGCGTTTCTTGCCGGCGCGGCTGTCGCCGATCAGCTGGTTGAACAGGTTATCGACGCCGTTGTGGGTGCTGATGAGCCGCACCTTGGCGCCCCACATGGTCAGCGCCAGCGCGGCTTTGAGCACCTCGGCCAACCGGTCATGGAAGGCGGCTTCGTCGATGGTGACATTGCCCTGCATCCCCCGCAGGTTGGAGGGGTTGCTGGAGAGCGCCTGCACCTTGAAGCCCGAGGCGAAATAGACCACGAAGGTGAGGATCGCCTTGTCCTCGTCGTCTGTGAACACCTCCTCCTGGATCTCGCCGGCCGCCTTGTTGAACGCCTTGGCCCACATGGCCACGGCGTCGATAAATTCGCGCGCCATCTCCTTGTTGCTGCCCACGTAGAAGTGGTGGCCACCGCCGGCATTCTTGGCCTTGGAGGCCGTCAGGGTTGCGTCAGCCGCCTCCGCCCAGGTGATACCGGTACGGCGGCTCTTCTCGGCGATCTTGAGCGGGCTCTCGTCGGCAATCCAAATCTTCTGATACGGCAGCAGCACCTCGTCGGGACTGTATTCAGTGCCGAGTGCCTGGGCTAACTGCTGGGCGATCGTGGTCATCAAGCGATCCCCAGGATTTCACGGCGAATGACCGCAGCGGCTTCACCACTTAGCCCGGCTTGGGTGACGATGGCCTCGGTCTTGGCGGCCACCTCCTCGGCAAAGGCCTGGCGGATCTCCTTCTCCCGCTTGTGGCTCTGCATCGCGGTGGATTCGAGGCGCTGTGCCGCCAGCATGGCGTTTTTCAGCATGTCGATATCCACTGCCTCCTCCGGGTTCTGCACCTGGGCCAGCATCGCCTTGAACAGCTGGGAGCGGCCGAGCTCCAGGATGAGCTTGGTGGTCTCCCCCATCGGCTTGTCACCGAGCTGGGAGGTGAGCGCCGCCGTGGTCTCCCGCAAATCCCGCAGGTGCTGACCCACCTGCTCCACCTGGCTGGCGTGCCGGCTGAGCCCAGAGCGGGACAGCTTGAGATCGGCAGGCAGCCCCGCCTCCTCGATAAGGCCGTTGATCTCGTCCAGGATGGCGGCTTGGCTGTTGGCTTTGTCGCGCAGCAGCTCGTTGAGGGCGTTGCGGATGGCCTCGGGCAGCAGCCATACCTTGCTGGCGCGGCCCCGGGTCGGCTTCTCTGCCATGGTCAATCCTCCGCCCTAGGCTTCTTGACGCCAGGCACCGAGGCGCGCCCCTCTGCCGCGTCCTGACCCCGGCCGGTGAGGTGGGCCACCTGCACCTGGGCGAGGCGCTCGATGCGCACCAGCCCCTGCTCTTCCAGCCAGGCCAGCAGGGTCTTGACCCGATCCCGGGTCACCCTGCCGGTACCGAGCTGATCGAGGCAATCGTTCAAAATCGACTCGTTGGCGGCACCGCCGATATCGAGCAGAGAGCGCAAGATCACCAGGCGTTGCTGGGCGTCCAATATTGCTTGAATGCTCATGCCTTCTCCTTCTGTACCGATGCCAGCTCGTTCTCCAGCAGCATGTCGGCAAGCCGGCGCGCCTGGCGCAGCTCCGGCTTGACCTCCCGCAGCTCCCCACGCAGCTCGCTTATCTCCAACTGCAGCTTATGCAGCTCCTTCTCGCTCGGCAGGTCGGCCAATACCTGCTCCACCCGCTGTACCCGCTGCACCAGGGCGGTGAGATCCTCCCGCTTGGCATAGGTCTTGGAGAGCAGGATGATGACCACCAGCCCCACCAGACTGGCCAGGGCATACAGCGGCCCCCAGTTCTTAACGATGAATTCCCACACGGACAGCCTCCTTGCGCTCGAATAGGGTCTGGCACTCGATACAGCGCGGTGCGTCCGGCTCGGCCTTGAGCCGAGCCGCCGGGATGGGCTCATCGCAATCGCAGCAGATGCCATCACCGATGGGTTTTGCTCGCGCCCGATGGGCCGCAATAAGGCGCCCGGTTCGCTCGGCGTCGAGCTGCTGGGCGCGGTCTATGGGGTCGCTCAAGGGCGTCTCCTTGCGAACCGGTTATTTGATGACGTGGGTCGCCTTGAGGCGACCCCAGATGGCCAACAGGCCACCCACCGCACTGGCCACATCAACAGCGGTCGTGGCGATCGAGCTCTGGGTCTGAGCATCCACGTCGATGCCGAACAGGCCGGCAATACCGGCCCCCACGGCGATGACGCCGCCGATCACGGCCCGGCTCCTGAGTGCCGGCTTTGCTTGAGGTAACAGGGAATCAGGCATGATGGGTTTCCTTCTCTTGGGGTTGGGAACGACGGGCACGGGCCCGCAGGCGATCCAACTCAGTCACCGACTGCCAGCCTTTGACAAACAGGGATTGGCGGGTAGCGTGATGGCTGTAAAGCGGGATCGCCTGTGGGTCCGTGCTGGTCAGTGGGTCGGCCTGCCAGGCCTTGAGATGGGCATGGCGCCCATCCTTGAAGCAGACCAGATAGCGGGGGTTCTTGAGCTCGGGGATGCCGAAGTAACCGGCCACCTGGATCCGCTGCTGTGCCCGTTGGCGCTTGTTGGTGAGGCTGGCGCTGCTCATGGCGCCACCTCTTCAAACTGGGAGAGCAGGTAGCTCTGCAGACGCAGCAGGCGGTTGATCCAGCCCCAGGCATTGACCCACTGGCCCGGGTCTTTGCGCACGATGCCGAGCAGAAAGCTGGCGCGGACCTCCAGCAGGGTAAGCAGCAGGGCACGGCCACCGTCCCGGCCGGTCTTGGCGGCCAACACCCGAAGGGTCAGGGAGCCCAGCACCCCGTCGGCCATGATGCCGAGCGCCTGCTGCAGCTGACGCACCGAGCGGCTCGGGCCGTGATGTACTGCTCCGTCGAACAGGGCGATGGCGATCAGCGGGCAGACACTCTCGACCCGATCGCAGCGGGCGGGCAACCAGTAATTGGCTCGGTAGAAGGGCCCGGCATGGGCGGGGGTCAGATCACCGACGGCAATATCCGGCTGGCCATCACGATCGAGATCGATCATGCCATCTTTCTTGCCGTCGGCGGCATCAGCGATGCCGTACTTGGTGTGGCCTCCCCGGTCAGCCGGATGGTTGACTTCACCTCCTTCCACATCGGGACGAAGCAACCAGGCAAGCGCGATAGGAAAGGTATCAGGCAACATAAAAGGCCCCTCGATTAACTGCGTTATCGCAGCGTACCGAGGGGCCTTATGGGAGGGGGTTTATGGTGGATTAGTGTTCATACCAATTATAGAAAAATGAACCCATTGGGTTCATTTTTTAAACAGTGTGGTTGCCCAGCATATAACTGCAAACACAATAAATAATATCCAAGCTATATCAACGCGGTTAAGAAACTCGAGTGTTAGTTGATACCCTTCGAGCTTAGCTGCGCTAAGTCCAGATAAAACTATGTAGCTGTAACAAATCCCAGCCACGACTCCCAAAATGTCACAAATGATATTAAAACGATGGTTATCATTCGTCGGCACAAAAGAAGAAAACGCCTTAATTGTATCTGGTATGAAACTAAATAATTTAGAAAAATCAGGCATTTACCCACATTCCCTAATCAATGCTTGCGCTGTGCATCAACTTTATTCAACTGAATGCCACAGGAGCCTAATACACCAAGACCTGCAAAGAATCCTGGAGTCAGTTCCCAAGCACTGATTCCACCTAACAACATGGCACAAACACCGGCTATCAACGCAACCGCAGTACCATTTATCGTTACCTTCAAGATCTTTTCACGACGGTTAAGTTCGGTAGTACTCAACATAGTTGCTTCCTCCCTTACCTCTTCCAAAGTTGCATCACAAAGAGTCAAGCTACTTTGCACAACCTTTGTCACATCAAAATAACTCTCAACATCAGTTTTGTCACGTTGACTAGAGCGTGGGGGTCTTAGCTGTTCGCTGGGGATAGTCACCGATATAGGAGCAATTCTGACATTAACTCCTTGCAATGGTTGCACTGCGGCCAAGCTTACTGCAACAACAGCCGCGCATGAGGCCAGAATTTTTAACCCGTCATTCTGACTCACACGAACCTCCCCCTCCAAGGCGGTAGTCAGCTCATGATGAGCTAGCATGGCATACCTGCGCTCCCACACCTGTTGTTGGTTACTTTCAGCTCTGATCGCAGACATACACACCAAGCTCCAATGAATGACCGAACCTATATGGGGGAATTAGTTTCTACAACTATTGAATTGAGTAAATTTCTGAGCCCAACTAAACCGTCTGGCGACAAACTAACGCCGACCACATGTTCCCGAAGCAATGTTGCTTCAATTTGACCATTGGGTCGCATCAAGTTTGGGTCTTCGGGATGAGAGATCAGCCCTTCTTGAATGTAGCGAACCCGGTCAGCGAAGAATGACAATTCAATCCTGCCATCCACTTGGTTCATAGCTGCACCACTAGAAACATGAACTTGATAGGAGGGACTCCGAGCATGTTCAATCTTAGGCTCATCTCCTTCTTTACGTACTGGATTCACCATTACAAAAGGCTCCAAATGAAAACCGAAATATCAAAATGGCCATAAATATAGCACTATCATTCAAGTAAAGCATCTGTAGGATCTGAACAACTTTACTTCTATCACGCCTTCAACTCATTCTCATCATTAAATAAATCTAAATTCATTCGCTGGCGTACAAGACGCCGCTGCTCCGCCACCACCGCATAAGTCTGCGGCACAGAAAGACAGTGCTTACGGGCCAGCTGATCGATATTGCGGCCGTTAAACTCATCCCAGATGGCCCGATCACGTAGCGCAGCCTTGAGGTGCTCCCCGGTCGGGATGTAGTAAGCCCGGCCGCCCATATAGTGAGCCTGCACCAGCGCCAACTTGCGAGCCTGGGCCATGGCCTGCTCCGCTGTCATACCACTGCGACCCAGTTCACAGGCTAGCACATCCACCAGCTCGGCCAGCGCCTTGGGCCACTTGGCGGTCAATTCGCTGGTCGGGATCTGATCCAGCCGGTCCACCAGCTGACCGAGCGCCTCATGGTCATCGGCGAACAGGTCCAGATTCTCTTGGTTGCTATCCATGTTGCACCTCCGCTTGCATCTGCTCGAAGGCCGCCAGCACGGCTTGATAGCCTGCTACCCGCGCCCCACTCCTACTGAGGGGAACGGGACGCTTGGCTGCCTGCAGCGCCTCGACCATCTCCCGCTTGTGCCAGTTCTTGAGGGACTCCAGCACCGGGTAAGCCAACTCTTCGCTGAGCCAGGCCACCTCGGCCACCCCGATCCCCTTGTTCAGCCGCACCGTCTGACGCTCCACATAATGATTGAGCGCCGTTTCGCTGCCATCACGCAGCAGACCGTGGCGATACATGGTGATCCAGACTGCCCGTATCACCCCTATCTCTGCCGTCTTGATCTGGGTCCTACGGGCAGGGCTTAAACGCTTGCTGGTAGTCTCTTTAACGGGGCGTTTAACAGTCGGTTTAAAGCCTGCCCCCTTCATGGCCGCCAGCACCTTCTCCAACTCTTGGAGCGTCAGCTCGGCGGCCGAACGCTTGCCGCTCTGCTGGGCCAGCAGCTCCCGATAGGTCTCCTCATCCAGCCCCAGGGAACGACGCCCCACCTGCACCAACCGGATCAGGCGGGTGCGTTCACTGTTCGCTGTCATGATCCCTCTCCATTGCTTCCACCCAGATCTGGCCTGAGGCCACATCGTTCCCACTGCGCCACTCTGGACAATGGCTATCGAGCCACTGCTCAGCGCCCTGCAGGTTCAATGGACCGAACTTCATCACATAGGCCAGCAAGGCCTGCCAGTTAGACGCGGCCATGGTGGGCCTCTGCCGCTCTGGCTTGTTGCAACTCCGCCACCAATTGCCAGCGCATCTGGCTGGCCTCCCCTGCCAGGGCATGAAAGCCCTGCTGGCGAGCCTCTTTATCAAACTGCTTGAGCTGTCTGCACACAGCCCGTTTGTCAGAAGTCGCCAGTGCAATGGCGGCCGCGCTGAAAATCTTGGTAAGCCGAATATCCATCTCTGTTTTGGTCATCGCCGTGCTCCTTTATCGAGGCGGTGAAGACCTGGGCCCAGGTCGGCTGCTCATCAGTACCCAGCCACCACGCTGGGTAGACGGGGCAAGCCCCGTTTCGCTTACTTGGCCAGGCGCTTGCGCGCCTTGTTCACGATGGCGGATAACATGGTCAGCCGGGATTTTTGGCTGGCGGCCTTGCCGTATTGGTTGATGAAGTCGATGGCCAGTTGTGCATCATCCAGAGACCGCTGTGGGTTGCTCCTCAGCTGACATTCCAAGGAGCTCTTGGCATCGGCCACGCTTGCGTTCAAAAGGGCTTTCACGTTTTCCATCCTTCCTCCGGCTGCTCATCAGTACCCGACCACCACGCCGGGCAGACAGGGCGGCAGAGCCCCCCTGTTTCGCACTGGCTTATTCTTCAAATTTCAACGGCATCACCCCCTGATACTCCTCCTCATTGAGCGGCATGGGGCCCAGTCCCAGCGCCCACAGCAGGGCGGCCTTGATCCCATCCTCATAGGTGTCGTCGGGGTAGCAAGTGCCCTCTGTCTCGCTGATCTGCTCGCACAGCAGCAGTTGCTCTTCGGCCTGTTCTACGTTGATTTCCATCGTTCACTCCTCCCTTACAACTTCGCCAGATCCAGGCTCATCTGGACGTAACGGCCCTGTCCGTCACGCTCGTAGAGCCGCAGGTATTGGCTGGTGCCGGTCACCTGGATGGCGTCGGCGATCGCCTGCATGGCCTGCTCCCAGTCGGCGTCCTCTATGTTCAGCTGACGCAGGGAGAGCACTTGGTTGACGTCGATGTGTCCCGCCTTGGAAACCCGAAAGGCATGGTCCACCAGGGCCCGCAGCTTGGCGTCGGCGCCATCGCTCCAGCGCGCAATACACTGGTCGATAAGCGTCTTGGCAGCCTGGATCCGTTCATCAAATTTGCGGTGCTCCCCCACCGCCCGAATGAGCTTGTAACGGCCATCGAAGCTGAGCAGAGTGACGTTGCCCTTGGTGCCGCCCCAGGCCACCCCGTATTGCTCGGCCGAGAGGTCCACAAAGTCGGCGATCTGCTGCATGGCGTCGATCTTAAAGGCGGCGAGCAGTGAACGTTGCTCACGGGCCGCCGCGATGATGGCCATCACCACCTCATCGCGCAGCTTGTCCGCCGGAGCGATCAGGTTCTCCGGTACCCAGTGCCCCTGGGCGTTCTGCCGCATCGGGGTGGTGTTGCAGGTCTGTGCTTCTTGCATAAAGCTCTCCTTGCTTAATCCCTTTGTTGTCCGGTGGTCGCTTACTGGCGCCAGTGCAGGACACAGCCGCCAAAGCGCACCATGGCCACCTCGCTGACTACCCCGGCCAGGCATTCGCGCCCCCACACCGCCCTCCTTGTCATCTCCGGGGGAAAGGGCCCGGTTACCATCAGCAGTGGGGTATGGCGCACCTGACCGGTGCGCACCTTGCATCCGTTTGCCGTCAGCCAGAGGCGTAGCTGGTCAGCGGTGTTTTGCAGATTTCTGTTCATCCCGTTCTCCTTGTGATCTCGTCACTGGGCCCACAGCACAACCCGAGCCCGCTGGTTTACTGGCCGTGCTTCTCCACCTTGTCGAGCAGCCGGTTGTACTTGATGCCCATGATCTTGAGCTCCTCCGCCAGCAGTTCGGCCAGGATGCGCAAGCTGCTGCTGGCATTCTCACCATCGCTTTTCGCCTGACGTCGCAATCGCGAGAGCGTGGCCTCGGCGTCATAACGGGCGCTTTTATCCACGCCTCTGCCACGTTGTTCGACCGGGAGCCTCATCGGCCGACGCAGTTGCTGGTCCTCGCTGAGCTGGCTATGGGGGCAGCCGCTGTGACAGGCCTTCCAGAGCTTGATATCCATAGGCCTGGTCCCGACCTCATCCGCCTTTCTGCGCTGATGGGCCAGGCACTGATGCACCGGGATTTCCCCCAAGATGGGACACACCACCTTGTGGCCCATCAGGTTCCCTTCCACCAACTTCTGCACCCGCGCCAGATCCCCTGGGTACTTCTCGTTGCAGACCTGACTGATCAAGGTTCGGGACAGGCTGAGCTTCTCGGCTACCACGGCCAACGAACTGGCCTCCACTTCGGCCTGCAATACCTCAAGCCACGTTTCCATGCTCATCCCCCTCCACCAGGAACAGATAAAGCCGCTTCTGGTTTTGATCCCAACAACCATTGGCCCGACAGATAGGGGAATGGCGACCGGTATCCCTGACCAGTTGGAACCGCCCTGTTAAACCTGTTCTCGCTCGCACCGGCAAAAATTTGTCCACCTTGTAGAGGACTTTTACATAACCCGCTTTGACCAGGTTGTTAGTGAAGTGCCAAGCTTGACGCTGACCTACGTTGGCGGTGAGCATCAAATCTGACAGGGTAAATCGGCTGCTGATCTTCATGGTGTTCCACATCTTCTGCTGATTGGTTTTGCGCTTGCTCCGACATTTGGGCTTTTTCGCTCCACTGTTTTTCCCTATTGGCGGAGCCTTGCCCAACGTGGCCACCTTGAACCAAGCTGGTTTCGTCGCAACACCCGCTGGGTTTTTAATCAGATAGCCTGAGGAGAGCCAATCTCTCACAACCTTGTAAATGTGGGGCTCTGACATGCCGGTCACGGCAACCACATCCTTGATGACGAAAGCCTCCTGCTCGCACATCCATTGCCAAGCCCGTGCCGTCATTGGCTCATTGTTTTGATCAACCACTGGTATCCCTCCCGTGCTTTGTTCTTGTTTCGACCTTGCGAACACCTAGCGACTGCGGCGCACGTCGTGCAGCAACTCGCTGGCGTCGACATCCTCCAGGCGGATAATCCGGGCGTCTGAGGCCATGGCCAGCTTCTCGATCTTGTCCAGCGCGGAAACGATGGTCCGCACCACCCCGTTGGAGCGCTTGCGGATGAGATCCAACAGGGCGTCGTCGATCTCCACGTCCACCTCCAGCATCTCGCTGGCAATCAGTGACACATCTTCCAGGTCAGCAGGCTTGAACTCGATCCATTGGGATATGCGGTTGAACAGTTGCTTGCGTTGGCTGATACGGCGGGCGATCTCCTCCATCCCCACCAGGATCAGGGGCTGCTCGGTGGCGTCATAGATGTCACGCAGGGTCTCCATGATGCGGGCATTGCCAACCACGTAATCTGCCTCATCCACGAAGATGGCCAATTCTTCGGCCCGCACCGCCTCCACGATGCTATCGACCTGCCCCCGCAAGTTATGGCGCTGGGGAATACCGATCTCCTTGGCAATCTGCTCCAGCAAACTGGTCACGGTGTCGGCCTTGTAGCAACGCACATAGATGCCGTTTACTTCGTCCTGGTTGAACAGCCACTCCACGGCGGTGGTCTTACCAAAACCGCTGGGGCCATGGATAAGCCCGATGCCTGGCACGATGCTGGAGCGATTGAGCAGGTTGTCGAGCAGTTGCTCGGTCTTGATCATGTTTTTGACTTCGACGATCTTGTGTTTCATAGTCTTTGTGTCCTTATGTCCGTGGTTTACAGGGCCGCTCGTTAACCTTTTGCCTGGGTGTTGCGAGTGGCCCTGATCTCGTCCAGATGGCGGTAAATCCGTTTCGCCATCAGCTTGTGGCTATAGAGGTACTTGGTCAGCCACTCCTTCTCCCGCTCGCCAAGTGGGGCATCCAACTCTTTCTCGGCCAAATAAATAGCCTGCTCATACTCGGTCTTGAGCGCCCTGGACTCCTGCCCGGCCGTAGCTTGGGCACGGGCCGCCTTCTCTTCACGCCTGGCTTCTATCGCAGCCAGCTCGGCGGCGCTGAAACTACGTTCAACGGGTTGCAACACCACACCGCTCAAGGCTGCCAGAGCGCTGTTGTCGAGGCTCTCGTCAGGTTGGCGGAACAGCAGGGTGTCCTTGGCTTGATCGACAAAGTGGTTAACCACGTCCTGATGGAGCTGGTCGATACCGAAGGTCTTGGCGAGGCTTCTCATCTCACGGCGGAAACTCCCCAGCGCCTTGGCATCGGCCTTCTTGGCGGCGCGGAAGGCATCCGGGCTCACTCCATTGCCCAGCAAGTCGAGGTTTACCGCCTCGATCCGCTCGTTCCAGTCACCGGTGCGGTACAAGATGGCTCGGCCCACATCGCAAGGATCGAGGAACACGCTGACCCGCTGACTCTTCCAGTTGTGCTCCAAGAGCTCCGGCGCGCTGTACTTAAGACCGCCTGCCTTGATAAAGCCCTTCGAGACGGTGGCCTCACCGATATGGTTGAGCAGCAGATCCAGCGCGGAATCATCGCTAATGGCCCTGCGCTGGTAACGGGCGTTTTGGTACTTCTCGTTGGGGGTCACACCCAAGGAGCTGTGCTTGCGGTTGTGGTAACGAGCATCCAGCCAGTTATCGAGCAGGGTCTGCAGCTCTGCCGCCGTCATGGCCAGCTCGAAGAGCTCCTTCGCAGTGTCAGGCTTGCGCTTTTCCTCCAAACGTTCGGCAAAGCTCTTGCGCGCCTCGATCACCTGGCGATCGGACACGCAGTGCCCGATATAAGAGGGCAACAGTTCAATCAGGCCGTGGCTCAGGGTGCGGAAGAAGCGCTCAATGTGTGGCTTCTCCCACCCCGAATAGGCGTTGGAGCGGCTGACGTTCATCCCCAACAGGGTACAAATGGACATGACCCGTTGGCTCACATAGTCGGAGCCATTGTCGGTTCGCATCACGCCGTTCTCGTTGAGGGTGCCCCAGGCCAGCAGGGTCTTGCGCAGCAGCAGGCAGATCCCCTCGCTTGATGAGCTCTTGGCCACCAGCAGGCGTACCCGACGGGTAAACACATCGATCACCGCAATGATGCTGTGACGACCGTCCACCAGCATGGCGTCGACCGGGGTGCTGTCGAACTCCCAGACGTCATTGGGCTGGGCCATCCAGGGGTACATCTCTTCGATCGCGCTGCGATATTTGTTGTTGTAAGCATCCGGGTTGGTGGCATAGGTGAAGGCCACCTTGTTCTCCGCCAGCTATTTGACCAACCAGCGACGCAGGGAGGATTGACTGGGGATGTGCCAACCTAGCTGGTTCAAATCGCTGTATTGGTTGGCAAGCTCGTGCAGAGCGCCCCATTTATTGGCCAGATGCGGTTTGGCGGTAACCAGGGCGGTGAGGAACTGGACAAGCTCGGGGCTCTGTTCCACAGTCGATGGCCGTTCCCGCTGGTAGTTGCCAGCCAGAGCTGCCGGGCCTTCATCGGCTAACGCGCCCTGCCAGCGGCGCAGCGTGATGAGGCTGAACGGCTTTTGCCTTTCATAGACGCTGGCGGGTAGAGAAAGTGCACGGGTACGGTATGCCTCGATGAAGGCGCGGCGACCCACCTCCCCTTGCTGGCAGGCCTGATACGGAGCCAGATATATATCGGCGGCCTGCAGGATCAGCAACCTGGCATCAACTTTCTTGCGCGATCCTTCTCCCAGTGTCAGCAGCTTGCGACCGGCATCCGGCTTGAGCTGTACCTCTGACGCCAGCAATTTGGCCATCGCCTTGCCGCCGGCTGCATGATCGGTCACGGCCTGACCTTGCTCTGCTACGGCTTGTTCTGCCAGATACCGACGGGTTTCCACTGGCAGGGAGCTGATGTGATACTCCGCCCCCTTGCCATCTGCGCATTTGCGCGAATTGAACTGCTCAGACTTTGCACGATACCTGACCCCCTGTACCGTGCTGGGCATTCCCGGCAAGCTGACAAGATCCATGGATGTGAACCACTCTTTCATTTGCCTTCTCCATACAGAGCAACGCCAAGGGTTTCACTCAGTCCAGCCATGATCCTTGATGAAACAGTGCCATCGGCGGGCTGACGGTGCTTGCAAGGGGCATAAGTGTGAATACACTCCTGTACGGTGCGGGGTTTGAAACCACGTTCAATGGCCCAGTTCCTGACGGAGTAACCACGCTTTCTAAGCTCTCCGTAGATGTGATTGGCTGTACTTATGCTCATGGGATCACCGTGATACAATTTGAGAAATCTTTCGCGCATTGCGCGAACAATTGAGAGTATTGATCAACTCAAAAACTCTTGCAATGGAAAGATTCACTCTTTTCTTTTCGTAAATTCACTCATTTGAGCCTTTTCGTTTTAAGGCTTTTATATCAATGAGTTAAACAATGGAAAGTGCTCATAACAAAAGAAAGCGCGCTTTCCTTCTTGAGGGACTTTATGGAAAGTGAATTCAAGAACAGGCTTGAATCGATTATTGGGACGGAAAGCGCGCGCTCATTTGCGTTGAGAGCTGGGATGGCAGACACCACTTTGCGCCAGTATCTGAATGGCCGTTCTGAGCCAAACATGAGCCAGCTGATCAAGATTGCGGATACTGCTGGGGTCAGAATTGACTGGCTGGCCACAGGACGTGGTGCAAAGGAAGATGTGCAGGATGAACGCCTCAACCCGGATGGGTTGGATAAGGCAGAGTTCGATGAGGAATACGCACTGATCGATGGTTACCACATTGCCGTCAGTGCGGGCCATGGCGCGTTCAACGATGAACATGAAGTTAAACGCAAACTGGCTTTTCGCCGTAAGTGGCTAAAGTTCCGTCAGCTCAACCCGGATAACCTGGCAGTAGTGTTCGCCAAAGGCGACAGCATGGAGCCAACCATTCACTCTGGCGACTCCATCCTGGTTGATATGAGCCGTAACCAGATCCAGGATGGCGGTCTGTTCGTGCTACGCCTTGGCGATGAGCTCTATGCCAAACGGCTGCAGAAACGAGTTGATGGCGGTGTGAACATCATCAGTGATAACAAGACAGGGTATGAGACGCTTGCCGTACTACCCGATGAACTAAGCGCGCTGAGCATCATCGGCAAGGTAGTTTGGTTGGGACATGACTTTTTCTAACTAAGCGCACTCTATCTGAGGTTTAAACCCTTCATTAAACCTCTGCAGGTGATTAAAACGAAAAAACAGGCGACAAGCCTGTTTTTCATTTTCTGCGTATCGATGGCGAATATCCTGAGCCATTTTTCATTTTGGCGCCTTGCGCACCTATCCCCTACCGATCGCCCTCCAAGCCTTGTCAGGCGTGAATTTGTCCCACGAGATCCCACTTGCTTTCGGCTGCTCCCGGTTTTTTCATTCTCTGTGGTCGGGTACACCACATAAGCCGGCAGCGGGATCTGCAGGTTCGCTACCAACAGACCCGCCAGCGCCGCCCACAGCATGGGGCTGCGCAGCCAGAGCCAGCGGGAGGCGTTGGCCGAGAGCAGGAAGATCCCCACCGAGAAGTGGAGCAGGTTGGAGAGCACGAACAGTATGACGATGGCGCCGAGCTGCTGCTCCCCGAAGGCCAGCACCATCAAGGGGATGCCGAGGTTGCCGGTGTTGCGAAACATGGCGGGCAAAATCAGCGCCGCCCGCTCCATCTCCTTGAGTCTGAGCAGGGAGAGCAGGAGGCCGGGCAGCAGGATCACCAGGGCGCCGGCGGCGATGAGGGGCATGTGATCCCCGAGCGCCAACGGGTACTTGATCAGCGCCGAGAACACCAGCGCCGGGGAGAAGAGCTCTATGTTGGCGCGATTGATATAGCCAAGCTCGGCTCCCCCGCGCAACCGGCCGTAGAGGGCTCCGAGAGCCACCACGGCAAACACCGGAATGACGATGTCGAGCAGGGTCGCGAACATGGGGCGGCTTACAGCTCCCGGGCAGGCTTGCCCATCAACAGTATGGGGTCCAGGGTCACTTCCAGTTGGCCGTTGCTCACCCAGAGCTGGCCATCCGAGATGGTGCAGGTGAGCGCCATGGTGCGCTCCACCATGGCGGTGAGCGGCAGGGTCTGACTGTCGGAGAGCTCTATGATGCTCAGGTTGTCGTGCTGGCTGAGCTTGCCCTGGTTCTGCTTCCACCAGACGCTGGTGCCGCGGCCGCCATAGAGGTAGAGCACCACCTGGCGGGAGCGGTTGCAGGCCTTCTTGAGCCGCTTCTCATCGGGTTGGCCGAGCTCCACCCAGAGCTCGATCTCGTCGGAATAGTTCTTCAGCCAGAGCTCGGGCTCGTCGTCCGCCGACAACCCCTTGGTGAACTCCAGCCGCTCGGCGGCGTGCCAGGCGAAGGCCGCCAGCCGGATCATCATGCGCTCGTCGGTCTCGGAGGGGTGACGGGCCAGGGTGAGGGAGAAATCCTGATACAGATGGCGATCCATGTCGGACAGACTGATTTGCGCCTTGAATACGGTTGCCTTGAGAGCCATAGAAACCTTGAATACCTTGAAGTGGAAAACGCGCCAAAAAGCTGCGCGCCAGTGTACTCAATATTGGCGTGGGGTTCGACCGCCAGACCGAAGATTTGCCCGGGATGGTGAAGATAAGTGCTTAAAAGAGGGAAAAACAAATACCAGCCCTGAGGCTGGCATTTGGCGGTATGAACGGGACTGGATCACTTCTCGGCGGACTTGACCCCGAAGAGGTTGAGCAGCACGCAGCAAGTCACTGCCACGGCCACAAATCCGCTCAGGAAGATAAAGGGCATGGCCCCGTATCCCAATATGTTCCAGATGGTTTGTTCAAGCAGACTCATAATGTGTCCTTCATCCAGTGAAATGGGTGTCCCTCTTGGTTGCGGGTATGTTCCCGCTCCTATGGCGCTATTTGAACTCAAGCGGCCCCCAACGCCTATGCCACCAAAGTAATAAATGGGGGGCTAGTTTGCGCTAGATCAATAATTTAGCCCCATTTTATCCGCAATAACCCCTCGCCTCCCCTCGCTGAACCATAGCCGAGTCCGGCCGGATCGCACCAAATGGAAGAGGCGGCCCTGGGGCCGCCTCCTGGTCATGACAGATACGGCACCTTCCTATCAATAGAAGGTCTGCTGCTCCGCCGCCATCGCCTTGAGCCGTGCGCAGGGGGCGAAACGCTCCCCGTGCCGCTTCTGGTAATGTTCGAGACGACCGACCAGATGGGCGATGCCGAGGCTGTCCATGTAGCGGAAGGGGCCGCCGAGGAACGGCGGGAAGCCGATACCGAAGATGGCGCCGATGTCGCCGTCACGGGCCGAGGCCACCACACCAGCGTCCAGCGCCATGGCCGCTTCGTTGAGCATCATCAGCACGCAGCGCTCCGCTATCTCCTGACGGGCCAACTTGGGAGAGACAGAGACGCCGAGCACCGCATAGACGCCGTCATCCACCGTCTTCTTGCCTTCCTTGCCGGTGAGCTTGTTGCGCGGCGCGGCCTTGCCATAGAGGTAGAAGCCCTTGCCGTTCTTGCGCCCCTTGCGATCGTTTTGCAGCAGCTTGTCAAAGGCCGCCGGCGCCTGGAACTGCTCGCCGCCGAGCTCTTTTTCCAGGATGGGGGAGATCTTGGCCCCCACGTCGATGCCCACCTCATCCAGCAGCTGGATGGGGCCGACCGGGAAACCAAAGTCGAGCAGGGCGCCGTCCAGCACCTCCACCGGCTCCCCTTCCAGCACCAGGCGCGCCGCCTCGTTCATGTAAGGAGCCAGGATCCGGTTCACGTAGAAGCCCGCCTCGTCTTTGACCACGATCGGGGTCTTGCCCTGAGCGCGGGCGAAGGCCAGCGTGGTGGCCACCGTCTCGGCACTGGTGCCGGCGTGGGGGATGATTTCGGCCAGCGGCATCTTGTCCACCGGGCTGAAGTAGTGCAGACCCACGACGCGCTCAGGATGGGCGGCATTGGCCGCGATCTGGTGGATGGGCAGGGAGGAGGTGTTGGAGGCAAACACGGTATGCTCGCCGCATTCCCGCTCCACGTCCTGCACCATCTGATGCTTCAAGGCGAGATCCTCAAATACCGCCTCGATCACCAGGTCGACCCGGTGGAAACCCGAGTAATCCAGGGTGCCTGACAGCATGTTCATCTGCCTTTCCAATTCGCTTCGCAATATCTGACGACGCTTGAGCTTTTTGGACAGAAGATCATAGCTGTAACGCAGGGCGTTGCCGATACCGGCGCTCGCTACGTCCTTGATCCGTACCGGTATCCCGGCCTTGGTGGCGGTGACAAAGGCGATGCCGCCCCCCATCAGGCCACCGCCGAGCACGGCGGCATGGGTTATCTTGCGCGGGGTGGCGCCCTGATAGGCCACCTCCTTCTTCATCTCTGTGGTGGCGAAGAACAGGGAGCGCAGGGAAGCGGATTCCGGCGTCATCACCAGCTCGCCAAAGTGGCGGGCCTCGGCGGCCAGACCGGCCTGCATCCCCTCCTCCACGCCGATGCGCACCACTTCGAGGATCCGCTCCGGCGCCGGGTAGTTGCTGCGGGTTTTGCTCATCACCCCCTTGCGGGCCTGATCGAACAGCACCTTGCGACCCAGGGCATTGGTTTCCAGCAACTTGCCCTGCAGATCCCGTTTCAGCGCATGGCGTGGCTTGCCCTTCTTGGCAAGCTGGATGGCCGCCTCCAGCAGGATGGAGTGAGGCACGACGTCGTCCGCCAGGCCGAGCTTCTTCGCCTGTTTGGCGCGCACCTGCTTGCCGGTCAGGATGAGGTCGAGGGCCTTGGCCACCCCGATGAGGCGCGGCAGGCGCTGGGTGCCGCCGGAGCCCGGCAGCAGGCCGAGCTGCACTTCCGGCAGGCCCAGCACCGTCTTGCCGTGATCCGTGATGACCCGGCCGTGGCAGGCCAGGGCCAGCTCCAGCCCGCCACCGAGGCAGGGGCCGTGAATGGCGGCGATCACCGGAATGCTCAGGGCCTCGATCTCGGCAAACACCTGCTGCCCTTCCCGGGCCAGGGTCTGGGCATCGGTGGCACTGGTGCAGGCCGCCAGCATGGCGATGTCGGCCCCGGCGACGAAGGAGTCCTTCTTGCCGGAGATCACCACCAGGCCGATCAGATCCTTGTTGGCCTTGACCTCGGCCAGCAGGTTGCGGATCTCACCGGCAAACGAGGCCTTGAGGGTATTCATGCTCTCGCCGGGCACATCCATGGTCAGGATGCCGATGCCGTCCTTGCGGATCTCCAGCGCGAAGGTATTGCTGCTCATCTTGTTCGTCTCCATTATTCCACCTCCAGCACCATGGCTGCCCCCAGTCCGCCTGCGGCGCAGGCGGTGTTGAGTGCAAGCCCCCCGCCCCGGCGACGCAGCTCGTTGAGGGTCTGGGTGATCATGCGCGCACCTGTGGCGGCAAACGGGTGCCCATAGGCCAGGGAGCCGCCGAGCACGTTGAACTTGTCCATGTCCACCTCGCCGATGGCGCTGTCCCGGCCCAGCTTGTCCCGGGCGAACTCCTTGCTTGCAAACATCTTGAGGTTCGCCAGGGTCTGGGCGGCAAAAGCCTCGTGCATGTCGATCAGGGTCAGGTCGGCCAGCGTGATGCCGGCGCGATCCAGTGCCAGCGGGGTGGAGTAGGAGGGTCCCATCAACATGTCCTGCCACACATCGATGGCGGAGAAGGCGAAGCTTCGGATGTAACCGAGCGGCTCGAGCCCCAGCTCCTTGGCCCGCCCCTCGCGCATCAGCAGCACGGCGGCAGCGCCATCGGTGAGCGGGGTAGCGTTGGCGGCGGTGACGGAGCCGTGCAACCGGTCGAACACGGGTTTGAGCTTGGCGTAGCTCGCCAAGTCGGAGCTCTCGCGGATGTTGTTGTCACGCTCGAGCGGCGACTTGTAGGGGGGCACGTGAGCGGTGAACACCTCACCACTCAACTTGCCCTCGGCCCAGGCCTGCGCCGCCAGGGTATGGGAGCGGTGCGCCAGGGCGTCTTGTGCCTCCCGGCTGATGCCGTGGCTCTTGGCCATCTGCTCGGCGGTCTGACCCATGGAGAGGCCGGTGGAGTACTCGGCCACCGCCGGCGGCACCGGCATCAGGTCTTTCAGGCGCAGACGGCGCAATATATTGAAGCGTTGCTGCAGGTTGCGGGCCTTGTTCAAGTCCACCAGGGCGCGGGCCAGAGACTTGCTGACCCCGATGGGCAGCACGGAGGAGGAGTCCGCACCGCCGGCGATGGCGATGTCGACCGTGCCGGCGACGATGGACTCGGTGACGTTGGCCACCGCCTGGAAACTGGTGGCGCAGGCGCGCGACACACTATAGGCATCGGTGCTGACGCTCATGCCGGTGCCGAGCACTATCTCGCGGGCGATGTTCGGCGCTTCCGGCATCTGCACCACCTGGCCGAACACCAGCTGATCGATGAGCTTGGGATCGAGATCGGTGCGGGCGAGCAGTTCGCTCACCACCAGCTTGCCGAGATCCACCGCAGGCACGCCGTGAAAGGCGGTGGCCTGCTTGGCAAAGGGGGTGCGCAGACCCGCCACGACGGCAATCCGTTCGCCCTGGCGTGTCGTCAGTTTCAATGGCTGTTTCATCCTGGCTCCTTGGGTTGAAGGGTAGAGGTCTGACCTCATTGCGCCACATCTTAACAATCCAATCACAACTTTCATACGCCTGATTGAAACTAAATTGCCGCCATCTTGGCCCCCTCCCTCGCCCTCGTCGGACATCTGGGGTATAAAAAGAGCAACTTCTATTAAAACAACGGCTTCATCTCATGGCAGCGACCGGGTTCAGACAACTAAGCGACTATCTTGGCAGCCAGATCCTGGGTCAGGGCCCCCTCATCGAGGGGCTCTTGATCGCCCTGTTATGTGAAGGACATGTGTTGATCGAGGGGGCTCCGGGTCTGGCCAAGACCCGGGCGGTCAAGGCGCTGGCTGGCGCCGTGGAGGGGCGTTTTGCCCGCATCCAGTTCACCCCTGACCTGCTGCCCGCCGATCTCACCGGCAGCGAGGTGTTTCACCCCCAGGATGCGAGCTTCGTGTTCCAGCCCGGCCCCCTGTTCAATCACCTGGTACTGGCGGACGAGATCAACCGGGCCCCGGCCAAGGTGCAATCCGCCCTGCTGGAAGCCATGGCGGAACACCAGATCACGGTGGGCAAGAAGAGCTGGCGCCTGCCGCCGCTCTTTATGGTGGCCGCGACCCAGAACCCCATAGAACAGGAAGGGACCTATCCCCTGCCGGAGGCCCAGCTCGATCGCTTCCTGCTCAAACTCATGGTGGAGTACCCAAGCCCCGCCGTGGAGCTCGCCATCCTGCAGCTCAATGCCAGGGGCGAGCAGGTCGCTCCCCCGCCCCTGACCCTGAGTCAGGCCGATCTGCAAGCCGCCCGTACCGAGGTCTTGGCGGTGCAGATGCAGGCACGCCTCGAGCACTACCTGGTGCAACTCGTCTGCGCCACCCGCCCGGGTAGCGGCCTCTGCCCTGAACTCGAACCCCTTATCACGGTCGGCGCCAGCCCCAGGGCCAGCATAGGGCTGGCCAGGGCCGCCCGGGCGCGGGCCTGGCTCGCCGGGCGCGACTTCGTGCTGCCGGAGGATATCCAGCAGCTCGCCCCCGCCGTGCTGCGTCATCGCCTCATCCCCAGCTATCAGGCGCTCGCCGACAACCTCGACAACGAGGCGCTGATCGCCCTCCTGCTGGATGCGATACCGTGCCCCTGAGTTCTCCCTCTCTCACCCCAGGCCAGCACCCATGTCCCTGACCGCTGAGGCGCATGCCCGCCAGCATCCGGACATCGCCCTGTCCCTGGATCGTCTGCTGGCCATCCGGCTCTGGGCAAGAACAGGCCCGCGGGCCCGGGTGCATCAGGCGAGGCAGGGGCGGCTCGGACGGGTGCCTGGCCTGAGCTTTCGCGAACTGCGGGTCTATCAGGCCGGGGATGAGGTGCGCCACATCGACTGGCGGGTCACCGCCCGCCTCGGCCGCCCCTACACCCGGCTCTATGGGGAGGAGCAGGATCAGGCCCACTGGCTGCTGCTGGATCTCTCCCCCGCCATGTATTTCGGTTCGGGGCCGCAGCTCAAGGCACGCCTCGGTTGCGAGCTCGCCGCCGCCCTGCTCTGGCAGGGGGAGACACAGGCCAACACCCTGATCTGCCACGGATCCGAGAGCTCCCTTGCCGTCCAGCGCGGCTCCCTCCTGCCCCTGCTGCAAACCCTCTGCCGCCAATACGAGTTGGGGCTGGATCGCGCCCCCGTCTCCCACTCCTTGGCGCAAACCCTGGCCCGGCTCAATTTGCCTCAGGGGGCCAGGCTCACCCTCATCGGGGATCACAGACCCTGTGAGCCCGCCTTGCGCCAGCAGTTGCAACTGCTCGGCCGCCGTCATGACATCCACTACTGGCAGATCCGGGATCCCCTGGAGGCGGCGCTGCCGGAGGCGGGCCAACTGGCGGTGCAGGCCGGCAGACGCAGCGGCTGGCTCGATGGGGGCAGCACCTCCTTCAGGCGGGACTATCAAGAGGCGGCGGAAGATATCGCCGAGCTCGGGCAGCGGCAGCTGTTACCCCTGGTGCAGCGGCTCTATCGCCTCGACAACGGCAAGCCCCTGCAGCGCCAGTGGCAGGAGGGTGGATGCCGGCTGATCTGATGATCCCCGAGGCTCCCCTCTCATCCGCCGCCCCGACAGAGCGGCTCGCCGAGATCCAGGCCCAGCTGCGGGACATCCATCCTGGCGCCCCCTTGGCAAGCCCCCAGGATCCCCGCCTGACGGCGCTCGGCTGGCTGCTGATCGCCCTGCTGGCCATCGGCCTGATCACGGTCCTCTCCAGGGCCCTCTGGCGCCAGCGCCAGTGGGCCCGCCAGATGCAGTGGCAGGGGCCGGATCTCATCCCCCGCCTGCAAGCCGTGCTGCGAGAGGCGGCGCTGGCCCGCTGGCCCGAGGCGCGCCCCCTGCAGGGGGAGGCCTGGCTCAGCTGGCTGGATAGCCAGGGGGGCAGCGAGTTTCACGCCTTTGCCAGGGAGTGGCCACAGTGGCTCTATGGCCAGGGGGAGCCCGATGAGGGGCAGCGGGCCCGGCTGCGCCGTGCCTACCTGCACTGGGGGCGCCGCTGTGTCAGTGCGCCGCGCCACCCTGGCCGCCGCACACGCCAGCCTCGCAGGCAGACCCCATGATCCTCGCCTGGCCCTGGTTCGCCCTCGCCCTGGTGCTGCCTTTACTGGTGCGCTTCGGACTGCCGCCGCTCACCACCGGCCGACGCGGCCTCGCCAGACTCAGGCACGAGGGCTTCCCCCTGTTGTTGCCCCAGGCGGGGCAATCCCTCTGGCGCATGAGCGTCTGCTGGTGCGCCCTGGTGCTGGCCCTGTGTCGCCCCCAGTGGCAGGAGGAGCCCCTCACTCATTACCAGACCAGCCGGGATCTCATCCTGGCGGTGGATCTCTCGGACAGCATGCGTACCCAGGACATGCTCGACGAGGGGGAGCAGCGCGACCGGCTCGGCGCCGTGAAGACGCAGATCCAGGCCCTGATCCGCGGCCGGGAAGGGGATCGCATCGCCCTGGTGGTGTTTGCGGATCACGCCTACCTGCTCTCCCCCCTGACCGAGGAGACAGAGGCCCTGCTGACCCTCTCCCGGGAGCTGGACTTCGATCTGGTAGGACGCACCACGGCCCTTGGGGAGGCCATACAACTGGCTCGCCAGCATGCAGAGCCAGGCCGCTCCACCGCCCTGGTGCTGGTGACCGACGGTCGCAACACGGCGGGCAATGCGGACCCCCTGACCGAGGCGAGGCAGGCCGCCGCCGCGGGGATCCGTCTCTATGCCCTGGGGGTGGGGGCGGATCCCGGTACCTTCGCCGATGCCCAGTCCCCCGGCAGTCAGGATCCCAGCGCCGAGCTGGACGAGCCCCTGCTCCAACAGCTGGCTGAACTCGGCCATGGCCGCTATTTTCGCGCCCGCTCCCAGGCCGATCTCGCGGCCATCAACCAGGCCATCGACAGCCTGGAGCCCGTCGCCCGCCCTCAGGTGCTCTATCGCCCGAGCCAGGAGCTCTATCCCTGGCCGCTGGCGCTGGCCTGGCTGCTGCTGATGTGGCCCGCTCGCCTCTCCTGGCCCTCACGCCTGCGACGCCAACAGCAGGGAGCCGCCCATGAGTGACGGCCGGATGAAGGGAGCGATGTCATGGAGCTGATCCTGTTGCGCCCGCTCTGGCTGCTGGCACTGCTGCCCTGGCTGTGGCAGGGCTGGCGCCGCCGCCATCAGGCCGCGCTGCTCGCCCCCGCCATGGCGGCCTATCTGCTGCCCCGGCAAGGCCGCCCCCGACCCTGGCTCTGGCTGGCCTGTCTGCCGCTCATCCTGGCCCTGTCCGGCCCGGCCCTGCGTCAGCAGAGCCAGCCCATCGTCCGTCCCGCCACCGACATCTGGCTGCTGGATCTCTCCGATTCCATGCTGGCCCAGGATCTGCAACCGGATCGGGCGACCCGGGTCCGGCTGATGCTGCAAGATATGCTGGCCCAGAGCGGGCAGCACCCGGTCGCCCTCATCCTGTTTGCCGCCGACGCCTACCTCGCCATGCCACCCAGCCGCGACCATGATGCCATCGCCCTGCTGCTGCCGGACTTGCGCCCGGCCATCATGCCCATTCAAGGGAGCGCCCCCGAGCGGGCCGTTGCCCTGGCGCTCTCCCAGATCCCCGCCGGCCAGCAGGCGCGGCTCCTGCTCATCACCGATGGTCTCTCTGCCCCCCAGATGGAGCAAATTGCTGCGCAGTGGCCCTGTCAGGGATCCCTGTTCTGCCAGGAGTCCGCCGGCCCCCGCCTCGATATTCTGCTGGCCAATGGTGGCAAGGCCGTCCCCCTGCCCCCGGCCAGCGAGCCTGGGCTGAACCTTCGTCTCGGCCGCGTCTTGCCTGCCCCCGATCCGGGCGCCATGGAGCAGCTTGCCAGCCAACTCGGTGGCTCGTTGCAGTGGCTGCAGGCCGGGATGCCGCGCTTTGCCCCCCTGCCCATGACCCAGACCCCGAGTGAGGGCCAAACCCGGGATCTCGGCCCCTGGCTGCTGATCCCCCTGCTGCCGCTGGCCCTGCTGGCCCGCATCGGCTCGGCCTGGTTGATCTTGCTGGGTCTGGGGCTAGGGCTGATAACTCCTCCGCCCCTGCAAGCCGAGCCGCTCCAGACCCAACCCCTCTCTGTGAAGGAGGGTGAGGCCTGGCAGGCCTACCAGCGCGGAGATTATCTGGACGCAGCCCGGGCCTTTGCGGACCCTATCTGGCAGGGCAACGCCTGGTACAGGGCCGGTGACTACGCCCGCGCCGCCTCGGCCTATGGCCGCGTCCGCAGCGCGACCGCCCATTACAACCGGGGCAACGCCCTGGTGCAGCTCGGGGATCTCAGGGGAGCCGAGCAGGCCTACCTGGCCGCCCTGGCCCTGGATCCCGGTCATGAGGATGCACTCCACAACCTGACTCTGCTGCGCCCCCAACCTCCCCAGGCGGCCCCCAGCCCCCGGACCGGCGTCCCGGAGGAGACACGGGAGCAGGATGCGACCCCGGATCGCCCACGTCCCCCGGCTCCCCCCGTGCTCCTGCTGGAGCAGCGGCTTCGCAAAGAGGCGCTGCGCCGACCCTTGATCAAGGTGGAAGATCCATGGTGATGACCGCGGCGCGCCTCCCCTCTTGGCGACGCCTCATGCTCCTGCTGATCTGTCTCCTCGCCATGCCGGCGCAGGCCGCCCCCCCCAGGGCGCAGCTGCTGCCAGGGCAGAGCGAGGGGAGCTGGCTGCTCATCATAGAGGCGGACGGGGAGCGGCGCAGCGACGAGCTCAATCTCACCCCCCTGCTGCGCCAGTTTGCCGTTGGCCGGGTCAGCATCAGCCGCGTCAACACCCAGATCACCAGCCTGACCCGCTGGCAGATCCCCCTGCACCGGGTCGCGAGTGGCGCAAGCCAGGTGCCCGCCCTGACGCTGGGTACCGAGCTGACCCCCTCTCTGCCCCTCACTAGCGGCCATCAGCCAGACTCACTGACGGTGCCTTTGCCCTCCCCCATAGAGCTGACCGCCAATGTATTGCACCAGGGGCCCCTCTACCCCGGGCAGCCCTTCATCTATGAGCTGAGCCTCTGGCTGCCCGCCAATCTGGAGGCCCCCAACCTCGGCGAGCCGGTCGGCGAGGGTTTCAACATTCGCCGCCTCGGCAACGATCTGTGGGACTCCCCCTCGAGCCCAGGCATGCCCGGCCGGCTGACCCGCAAGTGGCTGCTGCAGGCCAAGGAGGCCGGGCTTCATCCGATAGAGTCCCCCCGTTTTCAGGGGCGCCTGCCCCAGTCATACGGCGGCAGTGAGGCCATCTCCGCCCGGGCGGCCACCCGGCTCATCAAGGTGGACAAGGCGCCGGTGGAGCCGGTGGCCAGCAGCCTGGTGCTGACCGAGCAGTTCATCCCGGCGACGGGCGCCCGGACGGGGGAGCCGGTGATCCGCACCCTGACCCTGGTGATGGAGGGAGGGGATGGCAATCGCCTGACGCTGCCGCCATCGACTCCCTTGCCCCCCGGCCTCACGATGAGGCCAGATGGGGAACAGCAGCAGGAGCGCTTCCTCGCCAAGGGAGCGCTTCGCACCGAGCGCCAGTGGCGCCAGGCCTTGATCGCCCAGGCCCCCGGCCGCTATGCGCTGCCCGCCCTGGAGCTGCCCTGGTTCAATACCCAGAGCGGCCGCATCGACCATGCCCGCCTGCCCGCCCGGGTACTGGTGTTCGAGGCCACGGCGGATGAGGTAACCCCTCGTCTCGCCCTCGGTGGAACCAGCCTGTTCTGGGTGCTGGGGGCCCTGTTGCTGCGCACCCTGTGCAAGCATGAATCGCGCTGGCGGGCGTTCTGGCGCCTGCAAAGGGCGCTGGCCCGCCAGGAGCCGGACTCGGCCAGATGGGCGGCGCTCGGCTGGGGGGAGCTGCGCTGGGGCGAGGAACCTAGGCATCTCTCCAGCCTGCCTTGCCACCGGGATCCCGCCATCGGTCCCCTGCTCGATGAGCTGGACAGGGCCTGCTTTGCCGACCCCGACGCCAGCACGACAACCCAGGTCCGCTGGTCGGCCCTCGCCAAGGGGCTGTGCGCCTTCGAAACTTTTGCGATAGCCTATAGCCTCAGGAAACTGGCGCGCCTTCATGACTGAAGACGCAGCAAGCCACCTCAGATAAAAGGAAGTCCAGCAATGGCGTTTGGTTTTTTCAGAAAAAAAAGCGCGGGGACGGGAAAGGATCCCTCGGCCACACCGGTCTATGGGGGTATGGCAGATAAACAAACCAAATACGAAGCCCTGGTCCATGCCCTGCACGCAGACATCTACCGCTATGCCTACTGGCTGTGCCGGGATCCGCAGGTCGCCGAAGACCTGGTGCAGGAGACCTTCCTGCGCGCCTGGAAGGGGATCGACACCCTGATCGACGACAAGGCCGCCAAGGCTTGGCTCATCACCATACTCAGGCGGGAAAACGCCAGGCGTTTCGAGCGCAAGCAGTTCGATCTGGTGGATCTCGACGAGCACCCCCAGAGCGATCCGGGTAACCTGCACAACGAGCAGGAGATGGAGAACGAGTGGCTCAGGCGCCATATCGCCCGGCTGCCCGCCGAATATCAGGAGCCCCTGCTGCTGCAGGTGCTGGGGGGGTTCAGCGGTGAGGAGATCGCCGAGCAACTGGGCCTGAACAAGAACACCGTCATGACCCGCCTGTTTCGGGCTCGCAACCAGATAAAAGAGGCCATGGAGTCAGCAGCACAACAGAGAGGACACAACAATGGATGAGCTTGAGTTTCGCCGCCGGGCCACTGCCCATCCGACGGACACCGATCCTGTGTTCCTCGTCGCGGCCCAGGACTCCCCTGCCAATCGCAAGCATCTGGAGGAGATGAAGCAGATGGATCGCCATCTGCATCGCGCCCTCGAGGTCGAGGTGCCCCCCGGCCTGGCCGAGCGCATCCTGCTCCGGCAGGCGATGGAGGCCGACGATGAGGTCGTGGTGCCCCTGCCGCCCCCCGTGGTTCGCAGCCAGTGGCGATCCCTCGCCATGGCGGCGTCCGTGGCGTTCCTGCTGGGCATGAGTACCCGCTGGCTGAGCTGGCCGACACCGGCCCCGGCCGAGCTCTCCCTCGCCCAGGTGGCCATGGCTCATGTCTATGGGGAGGAGCCCTTCATCGAGGGAGTGGACGAGAAGGTGAGCCTGCAGACCATCAACGCCAAGATGGAGAAGTACGGCGCCACCCTGATGGACATGGACGGGATGAAGGTGACCTATGTCAATCACTGCGCCTTCTATCAGGGACCGGCTCTGCACATGGTGATCCAGGGCAAGATGGGGCCGGTGACCCTGTTCCTGGTGCCCAAGCATGTCCCCCTCACCCTGCAACCCGACTTTGAGGATGGTCGCCTCAAGGGGGAGATACTGCCGCTCAAGGGAGCCAACATGGTGTTGATCGGTGACATGCAGGAGCCACTCGCCCCGGTTGCGAAGCAACTGGAGTCCCATCTGCACTGGTCCATTTAACAGACCTTAACCCGGGCTGACGCCCGCCTCGTGGCGTCATCCCCACAGGCAGACAAGCGCTTTGTCTGCCTGTTCCTCTCCACATCCCCGCAATTCCCCGCTCAATGCCCGCTTGAAGTCACAAAACTACAAATTAATTTGAGTGGCACAAATGAAACCAAAAGACTATTTATTACCCAATAATGAATAAATCAGATTAATAAAACGCCAAGTTAAAACAAATGATTAACACAATGGAAACTTTTATGTATTCTGCTGTCACTGGTCTGATTTCTTACCTCCTACCAGATCCATAGAATCACGCCAGAAGTGAATGGGAAGAAGCTTAAATAACAACAGATCTTGTCGTGTATAGCGGCCAAAGAGCCGTGATATCGACAGAAAATCTGCTTACAAGAGAGAACACTATGACAACTGCCTTTTTCAAGAAAAGCCTGATCGCCGCGGCCGTCACCCTGGCCAGCACCCAGACCTTTGCTGCTGCCTTCCAGCTGAACGAGCACTCGGCCTCCGGCCTGGGTCGCGCCTACGCCGGGGAAGCGGCCGTTGCGGATAACGCATCCGTACTGGCTCGCAACCCGGCCGCCATGACCACCTTCGACAAGATGGCAGTGTCCGTATCCGGCACCTATATCAAGCCCGATGTGGATGTAGAAGGTAACCTCTACGCGGGTCCCCTCAATCGGGGCAATGCGAGCGAAAGCGATATCGCGCCGGATGCCTTCGTACCGGCCTCCTACTTCATCCAGCCCCTGAACGATCAGTGGGCCTGGGGGATTGGCCTGTTCTCCAACTACGGCCTCTCCACCGAATACTCCAAGACTTTCGCGGCCGGTGCTGGCGCCGGTGATACCGAGCTGTTGACCTTCAACATCAACCCGAACATCGCCTACCGCATCAACTCCAACTTCAGCATCGGTGCCGGTATCAACGCCGTCTATGCCGAGGCCGAGCTGAACCGCTACGCCGGTGCCCTGGCCGCTGCCCTGCCTGGCGCCAACGCTGACACCCGTCTGGCCCACCTCAAGGGTGACACCTGGGGCTTTGGCTGGAACGTCGGCACCCTGTACGAGATCAATGAGAACAACCGCCTGGCCCTGACCTACCGCTCCCAGGTAGACCTGAGCTTCGATGGTGACTTCCAGGGTGCCACCTCCGGCAACCGTGTGGTCGATGGCAACCTGAAGCTGGATCTGCCGGCTCAGGCCGAGTTCGCCGGTTACCATCGTCTGAACCAGCAGTTCGCGGTCCACTACTCCGTCAACTGGACCGACTGGAGCGCCTTCCAGGAGCTGAAGGCCACCAGCAACGGCTGTGCCGGCGGTGTCTGCCTGCAGAAAGACGAGAAGTTCAAGGACGCCATGCGTTACGCCCTCGGCGGCACCTGGTACGTCAACCCGTCCTGGGAAGCCCGTATCGGCTTTGCCTATGACAACAGCCCCATCGAGCCGGAATACCGCAGCCTGAGCATTCCTGACTCCGACCGTATCTGGTACAGCGCCGGTGCCACCTACCACATCGATCAGGACATGAGCGTCGACTTCGGCATGGCCTACCTGGACGGCAAGGAAGTGGATGTGAACGAAGGCATGCGTAGCCACAGTGATGCACTGCGCTGGAAGGGGACCTCCCACGGCAACGCCCTGCTGGCCTCTGCCCAGTTCAACATGAAGTTCTGATTTGTCCCACTATAAAGAGAGCGCCTTTGGGCGCTCTTTTTTTATACCGGCCCCCGGATTCAGCGTACAGCTGTAGCAAACAGATGTACGCTTTTTGTTTTTTATCAAACTGTTAGCCCACCTTCCCTCAGCATTTAATCCCGTTTTGCCCAAAGCCGCCCCGCCCCCGTTGCCTTACTGGTCGTACCATATAAAATCCCGCCCCCAACCGAAAAACAGAATGAACCCCAAGTTCATCCCAAGGACAAGCAATGCACCCGAACATGAAGCTCTCCCTCATCGCCCTGCTGATGGCGTCAGCCCAGGCCCAGGCGGCCGGTTTCCAACTGGCTGAGCAGTCCGCCACCGGCCTTGGTCGCGCCTTCGCAGGCGAAGCGGCCATCGCCGACAATGCCAGCGTGTTGTCGCGCAACGTCGCCGCCATGACCCGCTTCGATCGCACCGCCTTCTCCGGTGGCGTCATCTACATCCACCCCGATGTCAACATCGAAGGCACGACCCGGGTGCCAACCGCCATGGGGCCGGTGAATCTGGATGCGAGTGCCCACGACATCGCGGGGGATGCCTGGGTGCCCAACCTCTATCTCATCATCCCCTTGAACGAACAGTGGCGACTGGGATTGGCGGCCACCTCCTACTATGGCCTCGGCGTCCAGATGCCGGACAACTACAACGCCGGCCACTTCGGCAATGTCTCCGACATCAAGACGGTGGATCTCGGCGCCTCCCTGGCCTATCGCATCAATCCGGTCTGGTCTGTCGGCGCAGGCCTCTCTGCCATCCAGGGTGAAGGGGAAGTGGGAGGTACCTTCCCGTCGAACAACAAGATTGCCAAGCACCTGAAGGGAGATGGCTGGGCCCTTGGCTGGAACCTGGGCACCCTGCTCGAGCTGTCCCCCTCGACCCGCGTCGGCCTCTCCTACCGTCACGACGTCAACCTGACCCTCTCAGGGGATGCCATCGGCACCGATCTGCAGGGCCGTACCTTCACCGACACCGGCAGCCTGGACTTGCCCCTGCCCGCCACCGCCGAGCTGGCTCTCTTCCATCAGCTGACCCCCGCCCTGGCGCTGCACTCCAGCATCAACTGGACCAACTGGAGCAAGTTCGTTCAGCTCGAGGCCGGGCTCGATCACTATGGCACCATGCACATCAAGGACGAGCACTGGCAAGACAGCTGGCGTTATGCCCTGGGTCTCACCTATCAGCTGGATCCCAGGTGGCAGCTGCGCTCCGGCATCGCCTATGACAGCAGCCCGGTGCCTGCCAATCGCCGCACCATCTCCATTCCCGACTCGGATCGGATCTGGTACAGCGCCGGCGTCGGCTATCAGCTGGACAAGAACCTCTCCCTGGATCTGGGCCTGACCCTGCTCGATGGCAAGAAGGTGGACGTGAGCGAAACCATGCAGCTCAAACCCGGCGTGCCCCAGACCACCTCCACCTTCCAGGGCACCTCGGAAGGGGATGCCTGGCTGGCCGGCCTGCAACTCAACTATCTCTTCTGATAGGGCTTTTTTCGCCAATCACTCTGCCAGTTGCTGACCCTTGGCACGGCGTCGCGCTGGCATAGTGATCCGCTTGCCCATAGAATCTAGCCAGAGCCCATGTTGGAGAGAGACATGTATTCCTATGTTGCAAGGCAGCCCATTCTGGATAGTGAACTCAATACCCACGCCTATGAGCTGCTGTTTCGCGACAGCCTGGACAACGTGTTTCCTCATATCTCCTCCCAGCAGGCGACCGCCAGGCTGGTGGTCGAACAGTTCCTGCACCAGAACATCGATCAATTGCTCGGCGGTCACCCCTGCTTTATCAACTTTCCCTACTCTTTGTTGCTGGACGGGCTGGCCGAGTGCCTGCCCCAGGACAAGGTGGTGATCGAGATCCTGGAAGATGCCATTCCCGACGATGCCCTGCTGGCCAAGGTTGTCCAGCTGCATCAGCTGGGATACCGGTTGGCGCTGGATGATTTCACCCTCTCGCCAGCCTGGGAGCGCTTCCTGCCCCATGTCCATATCATCAAGTTCGATCTCCGGGCCACTGCTCTGGCGAAGATAGAGTCATTCATCCAGTCCCATCGACACCTGCCCCTCACCTATCTCGCCGAGAAGGTGGAAGACGAGGAGGAGTTCGAGCGGATGAAGGCCCTGGGGGTCAAACTGTTTCAGGGCTTCTTCTTCAGCCGGCCACAGCTGGTACAGCAGGCCACCCTGCCGCCGGATCAGCTGGTGGTGGTGCAACTGCTGCAAGAGGTCAATCAGACCCCTCCAGATCTGAACAACATTGAGCGGCTGCTCGATCAGGATGCCTCCCTCTCCCTCAAGCTGCTCCATTACGTCAACAATCTGAAGCCTCTGGCGCCGCCCATCACCTCCTTTCGCCAGGCGGCCAACCATCTCGGCCACACCCAGCTAAAACGCTTCGTGACGCTGGTCGCCGCCACCAGCACGGGCCATGACAAGAGCGCCGAGCTCTATCAGATGTCCCTGATCCGGGCCCGTTTCTGTGAGTTGCTTGCCCACACCCATGCCCCGGCCCCGCAGGCACAGCAAGCCTTTCTCACCGGTCTGCTCTCCTTGCAGGACGTGCTCATGGGGCAACCGCTGGCCTCACTGATAGACTCCATCCCCCTCACCGACGAGGTGCGCGCCGCCCTGCTGGCTCGCCAGGGGGATCTGGGGTTCTATCTCAGCTTCTGCGAAGATTACGAAAATGCGGACTGGCAGCGGATCGTGGCCAGCACGGCCCGCCTCGGTCTGAGCGAGGAGAAAGTCAGCTACCTCTATCTGAGCGCCACCGCCTGGGTCAACCAGCAACTACAAGCCATGGCGGGGGCGGACTGACTTCTGGTACAACACTCCCATCTTTGAAAACTCCCATGACAACGTCCCATTGCGGGACGCTCGAGTTACAGAACCGCTCATCGCCTTGAGGTTTGATAGGTGTATTGCTAAGAGGAAAACCGGCAGGGCTGCGACAGCACGAAAGGCCCCTAAGAGTCCCTTCATGAATCACCAGGAAAACTGGCAAGGTAGCCTGATCATTCTTTACATAAAGGATTGACCGATATTAACGAAGGGATATTACTAAACTGCAGCATATCTGAATGTTAGCACGCCCCGCAGCAGACTTATGCCTGCTGCGGGGCGTGCTTCAGCTCTGACTATCAGGGGATCTCGATGGCCACGGCGGTCGCCTCCCCGCCCCCGATGCAGAGGCTCGCCACCCCGCGTTTCAGGCCACGGGCCCGCAGGGCGTGAGTAAGTGTCACCAGGATACGGGCACCGCTCGCTCCCAGCGGATGCCCCAGGGCGCAGGCGCCGCCGTTCACGTTCAGCTTCTGATGGGGAATGTGGCAACCCGCCATGGCCAGCATACTCACCATGGCGAAGGCCTCGTTCACCTCGAACAGATCCACCTCCTCCACCGACCAACCCACCCGGGCCAGCAACTTGTCGATGGCGCCGACCGGGGCGCTGGTGAACTCCGCCGGCAAGGCTGCATGGCTCTGATAGCCGACTATGCGCGCCAGCACGGGCAGGCCCAGCTCGGCGGCCGTGTCGGAGCGCGTCAGCACCAGGGCCGCGGCCCCATCCGAGATGGAGCTGGAGTTGGCCGCCGTGATGGTGCCCGTCTTGCTGAACGCGGGCCTGAGGCCGGGTATCTTGTCCGGTCTGGCCTTGCCCGGCTGCTCGTCATCGGCCAGCAATAACTGCTCCCCCGCCTGCACGGGGGTCAATTCAGCCCCGAAGGCGCCGCTCTGCTGGGCCGCCAGGGCCAGCTCCAGAGACGCGATGGCGAAGGCATCCATGTCGGTACGGGTCAACCCGGCCCGATCGGCGCTGGCCTGGGCGTAATGGCCCATCAGCTGCCCTTCGTAGGCATCCTGCAAGCCGTCGAGGAACATGTGATCCAGCAAGCTCCCATGGCCCATGCGGTAACCGGTACGGGCCTTGTCCAGCAGATAGGGCGCCCGGCTCATGCTCTCCATGCCCCCGGCGACCACCACCCTGGTATCCCCCAGGCGCAGGCTGTCCGCCGCCAGCATCACCGCCTTCATGCCGGAGCCACACACCTTGTTGAGGGTGCTGCAGGGCACGCTGTCCGGCAGGCCCGCCTTGAGCGCCGCCTGACGGGCTGGCGCCTGACCGAGTCCGGCGCTCAGCACATTGCCCATATAGACCTCATCCACCTGCTCGCCCCGAAGGCCGGCGGCCGTCATGGCCGCTGAGATGGCGCAGGCGCCGAGTTCGGGTGCGCTCAGGCCGCTCAAGGCCCCCTGGAAGGCGCCCATGGGGGTACGCTTGGCCGCTACGATGACAATATCCATCAGTCTTTCTCTCCTTTCGTTACATAGGGATAACATATGCCGCCGACGGGGCGGGAACAAGAGTTGCAGGGAAGTTGACGTTTGGGTAAGGTGCCAGCCAGCCTTGACAACCAGATGACAACACCATGACCCAATCCAGGGATGACGTGCGGACCTTCAGCATCAGCGAGCTGGCCCGCGAATTTGATGTGACCACCCGCAGCATCCGCTTCTATGAGGATCAGGGGCTGCTGAACCCGACCCGTCAGGGCCAGACCCGGATCTACAGCCGCCAGGACAGGGTGCGCCTCAAACTGACCCTGCGCGGCAAGCGCCTGGGTTTCAGCCTCGCGGACATTCGCGATCTGTTCGATCTCTACGATGCGGACAAGAGCAGCCGCACTCAGCTGCAAACCATGCTGGGACTGGTAGCGGACAAGCGGGAGACCCTGCAGCAGCAGCTGGAGGACATCAAGATGGTGTTGCTGGAGCTCGAGGCCGCCGAGCAGCGCTGCCAGCAGGCGCTGGCCCAGCTCTAGCCTTCCGATCCCCTGACGCTTTTTGTCGAGAACCGCGCCCATAAAAAAGAGGGAAGCCAGCGCTTCCCTCTTTTGCATTTATGGTTCGGTGAAACACCCGATCAGGCGTCCTTGCTCCAGCGGTTGGGATCGTAATCCGGGCTGAAGCGATCGACGATGACGGCGCAGGCCGCATCCCCGGTGATGTTCAGGGCGGTGCGGATCATGTCGAACAGGCGATCCAGCGCAAACAAGAGCGGCAGACCCTCGATGGGGATCCCCGCCGCCAGCAGCACGGCCACCACCAGGAAACTCGGACCCGGCACCCCGGCCTGACCGATGGCCCCCAGGGTGGAGGTGAGAATGATGGCGGCCCAGGCGCCGGCACTCAGGTCGATGTTGTAGACCTGGGCGAAGAAGATGGCGACCAAGCCGTAATAGATGGCGTTGCCGCTCATGTTGATGGTGGCACCGAGGGGCAGCACGAAGGAGGCGGTAGCGTTGGTCACCTTCAGCTCCTGCTCGCAGGTCTCCATGTTGACCGGCAGGGTCGCCATGGAGGAGGCGGTGGAGAAGGCGACGATCTGCGGCTTCTTCATCGCCGAGAAGTACTTGCGTACCGGCGTATTGGAGAGGAGCGCGATCAGCAGCGGATAGACCACGAAGCCGAAGATCAGGATGGCGCCCACATAGACCAGGAACAGCTTGAGCACCAGGGTCAGCACGTCGAAGCCATAGGTGCCGATGGCGTCGGCCATCAGGCCGAATACCCCGATGGGGGCGATCAGCATCACCTTGTTGATCATCCAGACGAAGGCGTCCACCAGGGTGTTGAGGCCGTCCGTGATGGGCTTGGCGCGCTCGCGGGGCTGCTTGGCCAGGGCGATGCCGAGGAACATGCAGAACACCAGGATCTGCAGAATGTTCGCCTCATTGAGAGACTGGAACACGTTGGTGGGGATCATGCCGAGCAGGGTGGCGACCGCATCCGGCAGGGCGCCCTTGTCGGCGTAGTCACCGGTGAACATGGCGGCCGTTGCGCCAAAGTCGACCCCGACCCCGGGTTTGAACACCTGCCCCATCACCAGGGCCAGCAGCACGGCCAGGGCAGAGGTGCCGAGGAAGAAGGCGAGCGTGGTCGCCCCTATCTTGCCCGCGGCCGGGCTGGCGCCGAGGTTCGCGGCCCCGGACAAAATGGCCACCGCCACCAGGGGGATCACCAGCATCTTGATGAGCTGGATGAAGAGGGTACCGAAGGGCGCGAAGACGGTGGCTTGCTCGCCCATGAGCGCACCGGCCATGGCCCCCAGTATCATGGCGACCACGACCTGGAAGCCAATGTTCTTGATTAATCCTTTCTTAAACACAGAATGTTCCTTAAATGAGCAACTATTGACACTTTCCTAGTGCAATTCACTACCCAGGGTAATAAAAATGCCCCATTACCCTGAGGCCGCGTTTTATCTCATATTTATTCTGCGTTTAACATCCCGTTTCCTGAACACCGCGCATTTAACATCTTATTGATAAAATGCAGACTCATTGGATGCATCCAGATTTTTCCCCATTTCATCATGACAAGAGCCGAAAAGATGTGCTACGTTGACCCGTCAATCATGCATACAGGGAAGAAAAGATGCTGAAAGTTAACGAGTATTTCGATGGAAATGTTAAATCCATAGGTTTCGAGCAAAAAAACGAGAAAGCCACGGTCGGCGTGATGGCTGCCGGAGAGTACCTGTTCAACACCGCCGCCCCCGAGCGGATGACGGTGGTCAAGGGTGCCCTGTGCATCCAGCTGGCCGATGAAGACACCTGGACCACCTATCAGCAGGGTCAATCCTTCGAGGTGCCCGGCCACTCCTCCTTCAAGCTGGAGGTGAAGATACCCACCGCCTATCTGTGCGAGTTCCTCGACTAGGCCCGTCAAACTGTTGCCATGAGGCGCCCCAGCGGCCCTCGTGGCCTCTTTCCCCCCCATGCTCACCCATTTGTGCACCTTTATCACAAGCCGCCATTTCCCCTCTTTCCATCGACTACAAAAAATTTACAATGTTTAGACGAAATCCATAATCGGAGTACGTCATGATCAGTGTCTTCGACCTGTTTTCCATCGGGATAGGCCCCTCCTCCTCCCACACTGTGGGGCCCATGCGCGCCGCCTGTGCCTTCATCAACGCACTCAGGCAGGCCGGCCTCCTCTCCCGCACCGAACGGGTCGTCACCGAGTGTTACGGCTCCCTCGGCCAGACCGGCAAGGGGCACGGCACCGGCAAGGCCATCATCCTGGGGCTGGCGGGTTTCGATCCCGAATCCGTCGACATCGAGGCCATTCCGGACTTTCTCAGCCAGGTGGAACACAGCCAGAGCCTGCGCCTGGGGGACGAACAGGCCAGCCTGTTCCCCCGGGTCGGCGCCATCATCTTCAACCGGCGCAAGACCCTGCCCGCCCACTCCAACGGCATGACCCTGCGCGCCTTCCAGGGGGATGACCTGCTGTTCGAGCAGACCTACTACTCCATCGGCGGCGGCTTCATCATCGAGGAGAGCCACTTCGCCAACGCGAAAGAGGAGGCGGCCCGCTTCGATGCGGCTCACCCCGTCCCCTACCCCTTCGAGAGCGGCGCCCAGCTGCTGGCCCACTGCCAGGAGAGCGGCCTCTCCATCTCCGGGGTGATGCTGGCCAACGAGAAGGTGTTTCGCAGCGAAGCCGAGATCAAGGCCGGCCTTCGCAAGATCTGGCAGGCGATGCAGGGCTGCGTGGAGCGCGGTTGCCGCAGCGAGGGGGTACTGCCCGGCGGCCTCAAGGTGAAGCGGCGCGCTCCCATCCTCTACCGTCAGCTCAACGGGGAGACCAACTTCAACAAGGATCCCCTGATGGTGATGGAGTGGGTGGATCTCTTTGCCCTGGCCGTCAACGAGGAGAACGCCGCCGGTGGCCGGGTGGTGACGGCGCCGACCAATGGCGCCGCCGGCATCATCCCCGCCGTGCTGCACTATTACGATCGTTTCGTGCGCAAGGTGGATGACGAGCTGCTGATGCACTACTTCCTCACCGCCGCCGCCATCGGCATCCTCTACAAGAAGAATGCCTCCCTCTCGGGGGCCGAGGTGGGTTGTCAGGGGGAAGTGGGAGTCGCCTGCTCCATGGCCGCGGGTGCCCTCGCCGAGTTGCAGGGCGGCAGCCCGGCCGTGGTCGAGAATGCGGCCGAGATCGGCATGGAGCACAACCTGGGGCTGACCTGCGATCCCATCGGCGGCCTGGTGCAGGTGCCCTGCATCGAGCGCAACGCCATGGGGGCGGTCAAGGCGATCAACGCCGCCCGCCTCGCCCTGCGCGGCACCGGCGAGCACAAGGTGTCGCTGGACAAGGTGATCAAGACCATGTGGGAAACCGGCAACGACATGAAGACCAAGTACAAGGAGACCGCCCGTGGCGGCCTCGCCGTCAACATCACCGAATGTTAACGCCAGGTAACTTGGCGGCATTTGACACTCATCTACCCGGCGCGTCCGGGTATTTTTTTGCGAAACGTTTGCCAGGCGCTTAACAAATTGGATAACCATCAAAATTAATTTTATACTCGCGCCGTCAATTCAACAAAAATAGATCTGTTTCAACTTTTTTTAGGCATTGAACCGTTAGACTACACCCAGCTGGTTCATTGGCCTTTTGTGACGACAGACCCGTCCCATGGATCACCCCAATTTCTGCGAGCGGGCATGGCGCCCCCTTCTACCCTGAGGTAATTGTTACATGATCAGCGTTTTTGATATCTTCAAAATCGGTGTTGGCCCCTCCTCTTCCCACACTGTCGGCCCCATGAAGGCGGCCAAACAGTTCGTGGATGAACTGCGTGCTGGCGGCAAGATCCGTGACATCACCCGGATCCAGGTCGACGTCTACGGCTCTCTCTCCTGGACCGGCAAAGGCCACCATACCGACACCGCCATCATCATGGGTCTGGCCGGCAACCTGCCGGAAAATGTCGATATCGACGGCATCCCCGAATTTATCTCCCGCGTGGAGCAGACCGGTCGCCTGCCCATCGGCCTGCACTGCCACACCGTCAGCTTCCCCCGCGACGCCATGGTGTTCCATGACGAGGCCCTGCCCCTGCACGAAAACGGCATGAAGCTGACCGCCTTCATCGAAGACACCGTCGCCTACAGCAAGACCTACTACTCCATCGGCGGTGGCTTCATCGTCGACGAAGAGAACTTCGGCAAGGCCGACAGCGGCGCCATGGCCGTGCGCTACCCCTTCAAGAGCGCCGCCGAGCTGCTGGCCCATTGCGGTCAGACCGGTCTGTCCATCTCCGCCGTGATGCTGGAGAACGAGAAGTGCTTCAACACCCCGGAAGAGATCTACAAGAAACTCGGCAAGATCTGGACCACCATGCGCGAGGGGATCGAACGTGGCTGCCGCACCGAGGGTGTGCTGTCCGGTCCGCTGCGGGTACCGCGTCGCGCCGCGCCGCTCTACCGCCAGCTCACCACCAACGAGAACCTGTCCAACGATCCCATGAACATCGTCGACTGGGTCAACATGTTCGCCCTGGCGGTGAGTGAAGAGAACGCCGCCGGTGGCCGCGTGGTCACCGCCCCGACCAACGGCGCCGCCGGCATCATCCCGGCCGTGCTGGCCTACTACGACAAGTTCATCCAGCCGGTGGGTCGCGACGAGTACACCCGCTTCTACCTGGCCGCTGCCGCCGTCGGCATGCTCTACAAGATGAACGCCTCCATCTCCGGCGCCGAAGTGGGCTGCCAGGGTGAGGTGGGCGTCTCCTGCTCCATGGCCGCCGCCGGCCTGACCGAGCTGATGGGTGGCAGCCCGGAGCACGTCTGTGAAGCCGCCGAGATCGGCATGGAGCACAACCTGGGTCTGACCTGTGATCCGGTCGCCGGCCAGGTGCAGGTGCCCTGCATCGAGCGCAACGCCATCGCCGCCATGAAGGCCGTCAACGCCTCCCGCATGGCCCTGCGTCGCACCTCCAAGCCGCGCGTCTCCCTGGACAAGGTCATCGAGACCATGTACATCACCGGCAAGGACATGGACTCCAAGTACCGTGAAACCTCCCGCGGTGGCCTGGCCATCAAGGTGATGCAGGTTGCCTGCGAATAAGCCACTCGGCTGACAATGAAATAGAAAAAGGCGGGATCCCCCGCCTTTTTTATTGCCCGCTATTCCCCGATATAAGGCTCGCCAAAGCACCGCACCTCGCTGCCCGATATTTCGGAACGAGGCAGCCTATATCACCCGCTTGCCCCCAGCCTGCCACTCCACTTATTCCAGGATGCGATCCGCCAAGGTGCCCACCGCCACCACGAAATAGGGGGAGCGATTCCAGTGACGCAGCACCCGATAATTGTCGTAGGCGAGATAACTGCGCCCATGGACGTCGTCTGGCCGGATGAGGGAGGCCTGCATATCGGCCTTGGGAAGCCGGGAGCCGTCTTGCTGGCGTACCCCCAGGGCCTGCCAGGCCGACAGCGGCTTGCGAACCTCAAGCCCGAAGAGCGCCGGGTCGAGGGAGTCCGGCACCCGCACTCGCCTGCCCCAGGTCTCATCTTCGCGCCAACCGTTCTGGTGCAGATAATTGGCTGCCGAACCAAATACATCCGCGAGATCTCCCCACAGATCCTTTCTGCCATCCCCGTCCTGATCCACCGCGTATTTCAGGAAAGACGAGGGCATGAACTGCACCTGTCCCATGGCACCGGCCCAGGATCCCTTGAAGGCCTCCGAGGTCACGTGACCCTGCTCGATAATACGCAAGGCATCGAACAGCTGCCCCTTGAAGAAGGCCTCACGGCGCCCCTCCCAGGCCAGAGTCGCCAGAGACGATATCAGGGGGAAATTGCCGGTCAATTTACCGAAATTGGTTTCTATGCCCCACAAGGCGACAATAAAACGGGGTTGCACCCCATATTCCCGACCTATTTTCGTGAGCAGCGGCAAATGTTGGCGATATAAGGCTCTGGCCTGATTGACTTTCCATTGGGGCACGGCGCGAGGAATATAGGTATCCAGGGTCAGTTTGAATTCAGGCTGGTTTTTGTCGTGCTTGATGGCCACCTCGATGAGCCGAATATCGGAGAAGGCGGCCTCTACCGTAGCGGCCGAAATACCGGCCGCTACGGCTTCTTGCTTGAGGGTGGTGACATAGACGTCGAAGTCGGGTCTGGCCTGCAGCGGCATGCTCAATACACCGCTTAGCAATAACAGCGCCAGCCGACCCCGCATCAGGATGAGGCCTTTAATTGCGCCTTGTGCTGCTCCAGCAGATTCTCCGGCGGCGGCGGCACCTGCAGGTAGAAGCCCTGGGACTTGAGCGCCTCCATCACCCGCTCGGTGGAGGCCAGCCCCAGGGGCTTGGCCGGGTCCAGCTTGGTCATCAGGACCAGCTCTGGGCGGCCAAAGGTACTCATCAGTGCCTCTGGCACCCGGGAAAAGTCCTCTCTCCTTTCAATAAAGAGATAGGTCTCGGCTTTTTTGCGACTTTTATAGACTGCACACAACATGGAAATTGATATAATCCCATCGGTTTATTGCCTCTGATGGTGGCAAACTATAACATCGGAAAATGAATAACAATAACGGATTACCGTCTCGGTTCGGGGAAGATTCATGGTTGAGCGCGATAACGAATTGAAAGGGACTACCTTCACTATTTCTGTGTTGCATCTCAGCGATGGCAATCCGACGCGGATCCGTCAATTGTTGGCGGCCAAGGTTGCCCTGGCCCCCCAGTTTTTTAATTGCGCCCCCCTGGTGATCAACGTGGAACGGCTCGCGGCCATTCCGGATTTCGAGCAGCTCAGGGAGCTGGTCGAGTCGGAAGACTTCGTGCTGGTCGGGATCACGGGGGCCAAGGATGAGGCGATGAAGACGGCGGCCAAGGCGGCAGGACTCGCGGTCATGGTCTCCGGCAAGAGCCGCAAGGCCGAGCCGGAACCCGAACCCGCCCCGGCGCCCAAGCCGGTCGAACCCGTCATCGAGGCCGCCCCTCAGCCCGAGCCGGCGCCCCTGCTGGCAAGCAAGGTGCACGTGGGGCCGGTGCGCTCCGGCCAGCAGCTCTACGCCGCCGGCACCTCTTTGGTGGTGCTGGGGTCGGTAAGCCCGGGGGCCGAAGTCATCGCCGATGACAGCATCCATATTTATGGCGCCCTGCGTGGCCGAGCCATCGCGGGGGCCAAGGGCAATGCCCGGGCCCGCATCTATTGTCAGCAATTACAGGCCGAGCTGCTCTCCATCGCCGGCACTTTCCAGCTGAGCGATGCGCTGCCGGCAGGCCTTATCCAAGAGCCAGTCCATATCCGGCTGGACAACGAACAACTCCGTATAGACCGTATCAAATAGAGTTACAAGGAAGCGAGAATGGCGCGAATCATAGTCGTTACATCGGGCAAAGGCGGCGTTGGCAAGACTACCACCAGCGCGGCTCTGAGCACCGGCCTGGCCCAGCGTGGCCACAAGACGGTGGTCATCGATTTTGACATTGGCCTTAGAAACCTGGATCTCATCATGGGCTGCGAGCGGCGCGTGGTGTACGACTTCGTCAACGTGATCAACGGTGAGGCCAACCTCAACCAGGCGCTGATCAAGGACAAGCGCTCCGAGAACCTGTTCATCCTGCCCGCCTCCCAGACCCGGGACAAGGACGCCCTGACCCGCGAAGGGGTGGAGAAGATCCTGGATCAGCTGGCGGAAATGAAGTTCGACTACATCGTCTGCGACTCCCCCGCCGGGATAGAGTCCGGCGCCCTGATGGCGCTCTACTTCGCCGATGAGGCCATCGTCACCACCAACCCGGAAGTCTCCTCCGTGCGTGACTCCGACCGCATCCTCGGCATCCTGGCCTCCAAGTCCCGCCGCGCCGAGCGTGGCGAGGATCCCATCAAGGAGCACCTGCTGCTCACCCGCTACTGCCCGACTCGCGTCAGCCGTGGCGACATGCTGAGCGTGCAGGATGTGCAGGAGATCCTGGCCATCAAACTGCTCGGGGTGATCCCGGAGTCCCAGGCGGTGCTGCGCGCCTCCAACTCGGGGGAACCGGTCATCCTGGACAAGGAGTCAGACGCCGGTCAAGCCTATGAGGATGCCGTGGCGCGTCTGCTCGGCGATACCAAGGATTTTCGTTTTCTGGAAGAAGAGAAGAAGGGCTTCTTTAGCCGACTGTTCGGGAGTTAAGCATGTCATTATTGGATTATTTTCGTTCCAACAAGAAACAGAACACCGCACAACTGGCCAAAGAGCGGTTGCAGATCATCGTCGCTCACGAGCGTTCTTCCAGAGGGGGGCCGGATTACCTGCCCCAGCTCAAGCAGGACATCCTCGACGTGATCCGTAAATATGTGCAGATCGATCCGGACAAGATCACCGTCCAGCTGGATCAGAAGAGTGATGAGCTGTCCGTCCTTGAGCTCAACATCACCTTCGCCGACGACAACAAGAAGGGATGAGCTGACGCCCCATGCGTGACCCCTTCCCCCAATGAAGACCGGATCCGTTGCCAGGATCCGGTTTTTTATTGCCCTCGAAGCGGCGCGTCTCGCCAAGGGCGCGGGGGCCAGCTAGAATATCGCCCGCCGCCATGCGGCCATGCCATTTCGGCATCTTCCCCTCTATCTGGAACAGACCGCTTATGTCTTTGAACGACGAAATGCACAGCGTCGAGGAACTGCTCGACACCGCCCTCGAACTCTTCATGGAGCTGGCCTCCGACAACCTGCCGGAGCACGAAATCGCCCTGTTCAACCAGGAGTTCAACAATCACGGCCTGCTGGCAGAGAGCGATCCTGCGGATGACTGGGAAGCGGACGTGGGTTTTGCCGTGAACGATGAGGAGTATGCCGAGATCTGGGTCGGCCTTGGCAACGCCGAAGAAGAGTATGAGCACCTGTTCGCCCGCATGCTGCTCTCCCGCCGTGTCGACGAGAAGTTCTGCCACATCGAATGGCTACCCCAATAATTCCCGACCCCGATGATCCTGGCCACTACGACTGGGAGCCCGCCCCCGTGCGGCCGCCACTGATGCGCCGCCTACTTGGCGGGGTCGTCAAGTTGCTGCTGGCGGCTGTGCTCAGCACCATCGTCTCGGTGGCGCTGCTGCGCTTTATCGACCCGCCCATGTGGACCTGGCGCCTGGAGCGGGCGCTCTTCCCCCCCGCCAAGGTGGCCGAGGTCAAGCATGGCTGGGTGCCCCTCGAGCAGATATCCAAAGAGCTGCAGCTCGCGGTGATCGCCGCCGAGGATCAGCGCTTCGCCGAGCACAACGGTTTTGACATGGATGCCATCAGCTCGGCCCTCAAGCACAACCAGCAGAGCCGGCGGGTGCGCGGTGCCAGCACCCTGAGCCAGCAGACGGCAAAGAATCTCTTCATGTGGAGCGATCGCAGTTTCCTGCGCAAGGGCATAGAGGCCTGGTTCACCCTGCTGATGGAGCTCGGCTGGGACAAGTCCCGCATCCTCGAGGTCTATCTGAACATCGTGGAGTTCGGCCCCGGCATCTATGGCGCCGAGGCGGCCGCACGGCACTATTTTGGCAAACCAGCGGCCCGCCTGACTCGCTACGAGGCCTCATTGCTCGCCGCGGCCCTGCCCAATCCCTGGCGTTACCGGGTCCAGCCCCCCTCCCCCTATGTGCAGCAGCGCTCGGCCTGGATCCGCCGCCAGATGGGGCAGCTCGGTCAGGTGACCCTGAACAAAGTACACGGGGTGGATTAATCCTTGCCGGCAGGATCCACTGCCGGCCCCAGATGACCGCCAACCGTCTCCCTGTGCAGGGGCAGATAGTGCCACCACCAGGTCTCCCGTCGCCGCTTGATCTGCCGCCTGTACTGTCGTCGTTTCATACCGCCCTCATCCTGCCATCATGCCGGAACAGGTCTGTTAACCTTATCTCCTGAATCATCCCATGGACAGGGCCCTTGCGCCCCGATCTGGCCCCCATCTTCAATAATTGATACAGTGGCGCACCTGGATGTATCTGGAGTGAATGCATGGAACAACGTAGCCCGGATCAGCTGGTCGAGTGGGCCTATGATCAGTTTCTCGAGCAGGCCGCCGACATGCTGGCCCCCGAACAAATCGTCGACATCACCCTCGAATTCGAACAGCGGGGTGCCGTCGAGGCGACCCTGCCCAATGCGGACTGGTCGACCGAGCTCGGCGTGCCCGTCGACATGGAGCGCTGGGTCGAGGTGTGGGTCGGTTTGCTGGATCATCAGGACGAATTCGAGGTGATCTATGCCGCCTTCCTGCTGCCCCGCAATCGCAGCGAGCATGAGGTGCATGTGCGCTGGCACCGCCAGCAGCAGGCATGAGAAAGGCGCCCATGGCGCCTTTCTTGTTTCTGCGATCCGCGAAGCTCGCTCAAGGCCGTGCGGCTATCGCCTTGGTCAGGCAGCGGCGGCACCAACAGGCACTCGCCTCGCTCATGGGCAAGGCAGGCAGCTGGCTGCACCAGCACTGTGCGATGGTGCTCCCCGCGGAGACGGCACAAAAGGCCGGCTCGCCACAGCCAGGACAGACATGGGTACTGATTGAGCCATCCAGCTCGGCCATGCGCGCGAGCTGGGCTTCGCTGTCCATGGCGGACCACTGGCCAATCTCGGTCAGGGTGCGGCCACAACCGAGGCAGAGCCCGTCCTTGGCCTTGCAGTGACCGATGCAGGGGCTAGGCACTTACTCGCTACTCGCGTCGCTGGCATCGGCCTTGGCGGCATCCACCAGACTGATGCAGTTGTCTTCGATGACGATCTTGCCCTGCTTGTAGAGGCCGCCGATGGCCTTCTTGAAGGTGCCTTTGCTCATGCTGAACATCTTGTAGATGAGATCGGGATCGCTCTTGTCACCCACTGCCAGACTGCCACCCTGTTTCTGCAGCCGCACCAGGATACGCTCGCCGGCGTCGTCCATCCGCGCCGTCATCCCCGGCTTTTGCAGGGTCAGATCCAGCTTGCCATCGTCACGCACCTGCTTGACCCAGGCGGTCAAGGGGCGCCCCGTCATCACCCGGCCGAACACCTCGTTCTTGAACAGCATGCCGGAGTACTGACCGTTGACCACGGCCTTGATGCCGAGGGGGGTATGCTCCCCCGGCAGGGCCATCACCTCGTCACCGGCCTTGAAGGGGACGCGGTCGATGCGCAGGAAGCGCTCGAGGCGGCTGGTGCCCACCATGCGCCCCTCGTTGTCCAGCATCAGATGCACCAGATAGACGTGACCCACCTGCATCGGCTTGTTCTGCTCGCGGCTCGGCACGAACAGATCTTTTTTCATGCCCCAGTCGAGGAAGGCACCGATCTTGTTGGCGTTGACCACCTTGAGGCCGACGATCTCTCCCACCATGGCGAAGGGTTTGTCGGTGGTGATCACCGGCTCGCAGTCGGCATCCAGATAGAGGAAGACGGACACCTCCCCGCCTTCGGCCACGCCTTCCGGCAACTGGCGCTTGGGCAGCAGCAGCTCGCCATACTCTTCGCCAGCCGCCAGCCAGGCGCCACGCTCTTCGAGCTCAACGACGGTGAGGGTGTTCATTTTGCCAATCTGTAACATGGTGATCTCTTCTTTCAATATCCGGATGGGCCCGTATCTGGGGCCTGTCGTATAGGTGTGCATCGCCCCTGTCATCCCATGGACGGTGACAGCCGGCGTCATTTTACATGCAGGCGCGCATGTTACCCCAGAGCCGTGACGGGACCTAGCCCCTTGCTCTTTCAGGGCCATTATTTTCGGGCCCACAGCCGGTCGGCCTGGCGATAATAGCAGCATTCAGCCGCCCGTTTGCTGCAAATGACCCCATTTTTGGGTAGACTGCGCCGCCGTTTAATCCACAGGACGCCTCGATGAACCCAGCCACTCGCACCCGCCTTCTCAATCAATGGACTCAGCATCATAGCCGGCAAGATCTGAGCTATCCGGCCCTGCACGGTTTCCTCTGCGCCCGTCTGACGGGGCCGGTTACCCCCGACTGGCAGGCGCCCCTCGGCGGATTGTTCGAAGACGAGTGTGAGCCTGATGCCCAGAGCGGCGCGGCCCTTTCGCACCTCATCGCCGAGCTGGAGACCCTGGCCGACGAAGGTCAGCTCGCCCTGCCGAACCAGTGTCGCCTCTCCACCGACACCCCGGAGCAGGTCTTCGCCAAAGCTCATCCTCTCGGTCAGTGGAGCTATGGCTTCAGCCTGGGGCTGGCCCAGTGGCCCACCCCCAGGGATCTGAACGCCCCCCTCACCCGTTTGCGCTACAGTCTGGCCGCCGAGCTCTGCCTGTTTCGTGACGAGCCCATGGCCCGCATGCTGCACCAGGCGGCGGGCAGCGAGCTCTCCTTCCTCGATTTCTGCAAGCGCCAGCGCCAGCAGATGAAGGCGGCCCTCAACCAGTTGCTGACCCTGGATCAGCACACCCTCTCATCCGATGATCAGGGTGCCCCCGAGACGGGGCAGAGCCAGCAGTGGCAACAGTGGTTCGAGCAGGCGGCGGCGTGCCGGGATCCCAAGGCGCGGCTGAGCTGGTTTGAGAAGATAGTCAGGGATGCCGAGCCGCAATTCGATGACGCCTTCTGGCAAGGCACCGCCGGCCATGGCTGGGGCGCCGAGCAGGCGCGCCCCCTGCTGGCGGCCAGGGCCGGGCGGGCCGACTGCCTGCTGCGCCTGGGGGCCCTTGATGAGGCCAGGGCCGAGTACCTGGCCCTGCTCGCCCTCTGCGTGAGCGATGAGCCGGGCAGCCGTCACCCCTTATCCAGCCTCTATGCACGGCAAGGGGATTGGGATGCACTGAGCGCTCTGTTGGTGCGCTTCGACGAAGCCTCCTGCTGGCTGCGCTACAACCAGGCGCTGATGGTCTTTGCCCGGGAAGGGGAAGCGGTGGCCGAGCCCTATCTGGCGGCGGCCATCGCGACCAACCCCCATGTGCCCCCCTGCCTGCTGGGCCAGCGCAAGCTGCCCAAACAGGATCCTCAGGCGTGGCAGGCCGGCAGCCGCGACGAGGCCGCGCTCTATGTGCTCCAGAGCAAGGAGGCCTGGCTTGGGCACAATGCCTTGATCTGGCTGAGGAAACGGTCAACCAAAAAGGTCAATTGAAGCCTTTAAAACTTTTTTCAGCTCCTGGCACGTGCGCCACCGCACATTTTTCTTGTGCATTTTCAGACAAATGCCCTTGTGTTACGTATCATCAAGGTCAAAGTATCAAGAGAAACTGCACCCGATGCAGCCGCTACAGCAGGATGTCATATGTCAAAGATCATTGAGCTGCTCGCCCACTACCCTCCCTATCAGCTGGTGCACGCCGCTGAGATGGTGCGCGATACCTTCGAACAGTTTTACCAGCAACGCTATCAGCTGACCGTGCCCCAGTGGCGTCTGATGATGGTGCTCGGCCCCAACTACCCCATCAGCCAGAAGGAGCTGGTGGAGGCGAGCGGGATGGACAAGGTGCGGATCTCCCGCGAGATCCACCGCCTGGTGGAGAAGGGGATACTGTTTACCGAGAGCAGCCCCCAGGACAAGCGTATCAGCCTGGTCTCCTTCACCCATGCGGGGCTGGTGCTGTTCCAGCAACTCAAGACGGAAGCGGGCAGCTGGCAGCATACCCTCACCGACTATCTGCCCGCCGAGGCGCGCGAGAGCATCCGCCTGCATCTGCAGAGCGTGAGCGATGCCATCGAGCAGTTGCATCTGCTGGATCAGGAGCAGCAACCATGAATCTGAAAAACTTCCCCACCATGGACATCCACATACTGCTGAGCACGGTCAACATGCAGCTGCGTGATCACTACGATGATCTCGACGATCTCTGCCGGGCTCAGGAGCTGGACAAGGCCGCCCTGGAGGCTCGCCTCGCTGGCGGTGATTTTCACTACCAGGCTGATCAAAAACAGTTCAGATAGGGATCCGGATCACAGAGTGCCCAGCCGGGCTGGCTCTGGCGGCAAAAGCTGCTAAGGTGGAGTGACCTGTCGCCTGACGTATGGATACATCAGGCTGTCACACAGAGCGGATACCCTTATCCGTGTACCACTAGCCAAGGACGACGCCATGCACCTGACCCGACAGACCAGCCTGATCATCATCAGCGCCCTCTTCACGATCAGCCTCTTCTCCCCCCAATTGCCTGACAGCACTGAGCAGTGGCTCAGCAGCCTGCTGCTGGGATCCCTGGTGGTCGTCTGCCTGCTGGTAGGCAGCGGTTGTCGTCACTTCCTGCGAGACTGACCTCTCCGGCCCTGGCCGACCCTTTAAAAACACAACGCAGCCCGAGGGCTGCGTTGTTGTTTCTGTCTGGCAGAGTGCGAGCGGATTAGATAGCCAGGGCTTCCAGCTGCTCTTTCGCCTGCTCGATGCCCTTGGCCTGGGCGTCCGGGCCCATGCCCATGCCTTCGGCGTAGATGAAGTCCACGTCATTGATACCGATGAAGCCGAGTACGGTGCGCATGTAGGGGGTCACCAGATCGGTGGCATTGCCCACGTGCAGGCCACCGCGGGGGCTGACCACCAGGGCGCGGGTGTTTTCCACCAGGCCGACCGGGCCGGTCTCGGTGTAGCGGAAGGTCACGCCGGCGCGGGCCACCAGATCAATCCAGTTTTTCAGTTGAGTCGGGATGTTGAAGTTGTACATGGGGGCCGCAATCACCACCAGATCGCTCGCTTTGAGTTCGGCAACCAGCTCGTCGGACTGGGCCAGCACGGCCAGTTGACGCTCGCTCAGGTTCTCACCGCCGCGCAGACCGAAGGCCAGCTCGCCATCCAGAACCGGCAGGTTCAGGGCAGCCAGGTCGCGCACTGTGATGTTGTCATCCTGGTGATCGGCCAGGAAGCCGTCGATCAGGGCGTTGGACTGGGAGTATTGACCCAGGATGCTGGACTTGAGTACGAGGATGTTGGCCATGGTAAGACTCCATTTGGTTATCAGTTGGACAGTCGCACTGTCGATGGAGGTCACTATAAACACTGGCTTTCCCCCCTGATAGCGAAAATAGATGCTCAACTCATTCAAAAATTTTGATGTGTGCGTGTATTTCCTCGCCATCGGGGTTTTCATCGGGCTCCCGCCCTTGGCAGAACAAACGATTGCCGTTATGATCCGCCGCACTTTTTTGCATGACTCCGGATCCCATGGAACCCTCTCGCAGGCACTCCCCCTTTGCCGGCGCCGTCTGGATGATGGTGGCAGGCCTCTGCTTCGCCGCCGTCAACAGCCTGAGCCAGTACGTCAGCTTCAAGCTCGGCCTCGCCTCCACCCAGGTCGCCTTCCACCAGTACCTGATCGCCCTGGTCTGCCTGCTGCCCTGGCTCATCCGCCACGGCCTGCGCCAATCCCTGATGACCAATCAGCTGCGCCTGCACCTGCTGCGGGTGGCCCTCGCCGTCATCGGCATCCAGTTCTGGCTCTGGGCGCTGGCGGTGCCGGTTCCCATCTGGCAGGGGATAGCACTCTTGATGACCTCCCCCCTGTTCGCCACCCTGGGATCCGCCCTGCTGCTCAAGGAGCAGGTGAGCCGGGCCCGCATCCTCGCCACCCTGGCGGGCTTTGTGGGGGCCATGCTGATCCTGGCCCCCTGGACCGACGACTTCAGCATGGCCTCCCTGCTGCCGGTGGCGGCGGCCCTGTTCTGGGCCGGTTACTCATTGCTGGTGCGCTATCAGGCGGCGAGCGAGTCATCCCACACCATAGTGGTCTACCTGCTCATCTTCAGCACCCCGTTCAACGCCATGCTGGCCCTGCCGGAGTGGCAGTGGCCGAGCGAGACCCAGTGGCTGCTGGTGGCGGCCTCCGGCGTGCTGTCCGCCCTGGCCCAGATGTCCATCGCCCGCGCCTACAGCGTGGCCGAGGCGTCCTTCGTGCAGCCGTTCGACTTTGCCAAGCTGCCCATGAACGTGCTGGCAGGCTGGCTGGTGTTTGGCTGGGCGCCCCCGGGCCGATTGTGGCTCGGCGCCGCCATCATCATAGGCGCCATCACGCTGCTGACTCATCTCGAGCAGCGCGCCCACAAATCCGTTTCCTGAGGTACGCCATGCGTGCCTCTTTTTTTGTCCGCTCATTGGCCACCCTGTGCGCCGTACACGATGGACCATCGACATGAGGAGAGATCGAATGTTTGGAACCGCCACCCGCCCCGGTGCCACCCGCGCCCTGCTGCTTGGCTCCGGAGAGCTCGGCAAGGAAGTCGCCATCGAGTTGCAGCGCCTTGGCATTGAAGTGATCGCCGCCGACCGCTACGCAGGCGCCCCCGCCATGCAGGTGGCGCACCAAGCCCATGTGCTGGATATGCTGGACGGCGCCGCCCTGCGCACCCTGGTCAATGAGGTCAAACCCGACCTCATCATCCCCGAGATCGAGGCCATCGCCACCGATACCCTGGCGGCGCTGGAACAGGAAGGGGTGAGAGTGGTGCCCAACGCCCGCGCCACCCAGCTCACCATGAACCGGGAGGGGATCCGGCGCCTGGCCGCCGAGGAACTCGGCTTACCCACCTCCAGCTATCGCTTCGCCCAGAGCAAGGAAGAGTTCGATACCGCGGTGGCGGCCATCGGCCTGCCCTGCGTGGTCAAACCCGTGATGAGCTCCTCCGGCAAGGGCCAGAGCCTGCTGCGGGACCTCACCAAGTTGGACGACGCCTGGACCTATGCCCAGGAGGGGGGCCGCGCCGGTCGTGGCAAGGTGATCGTCGAGGGCTTCGTGCCCTTCGAGTACGAAATCACCCTGCTCACGGTGCGGGCGGTGGATGGCATTCACTTCTGCGATCCCATAGGCCACCGCCAGGAAGACGGCGACTATCGCGAGTCCTGGCAGCCCCAGGCCATGAGCGAGCTGGCGCTGGCTCGTGCCAAGGAGGTCGCCGCCAAGGTGGTCGAGGCCCTCGGCGGCCACGGCCTGTTCGGGGTCGAGCTGTTCGTCAAGGGGGATGACGTCTGGTTCAGCGAGGTTTCCCCCCGCCCCCACGACACCGGCATGGTGACCCTCATCTCCCAGGATCTCTCCGAGTTCGCCCTGCACGTGCGCGCCATCCTGGGGCTGCCCATCGGCCACATCACCCAGTACGGGCCGAGCGCGTCGGCCGTGGTGCTGCGGGACGGCCACAGTCAGGACATCCGCTATCAGGGCATTGGCGAGGCGCTGAGCCTGGTGCCGGGTGCCCAGTTACGGCTGTTTGGCAAGCCCGAGATCGCCGGTCGTCGCCGGCTCGGAGTGGCACTGGCCCGTGGCGAGCGGTGCGAAGAGGCGGTGGAAAAGGCCAAGGCGGTGGCCGCGAGGGTCGAGGTCATCTTTTAAGCAACTGGTGTCGCCCCCATGATCCCGCGCAAGGGGCAGTGAAATGCCCCTTTTGCATTTGTGCGTCCGGCTTATAATCCCCGTTCAACCTTGTCAGGAGTAGATGATGTTAACTGCCGTGATCTTCGATATGGACGGTGTCCTGATCGATTCCGAACCCTTTTGGCAGCGCGCCCAGATGGCCGTGTTCGCCGAGCTGGGCCACTTCCACACCGAGGAAGACTGCAACTCCACCATAGGGGTGCGCATCGATCAGCTGGTGGCCCACTGGTATCGCATTCGTCCCTGGAGCGGCCCCAGCCAGGAAGAGGTGGTGCAGCGCATCCTGGATCGGGTGATCGCCCTCATCCTGAGCGAAGGCCAGCCCAAGGCCGGCGTGCTGGAAGCGCTGGCACTGATGGAGGCCCGTGGTCTCAAGATCGGGCTCGCCACCTCCTCGCCGTTTTCCATGGTCGAGGCCGTGCTCGGCAAACTCGGCATCAAGGAGCGCTTCCTCGCGGTGCACTCCGCCGAGGTGGAGCGCTTCGGCAAGCCCCACCCGGATGTCTACATCCACGCCGCCGAGAAGCTCGGCGTCCTGCCGGTGCAGTGTCTGGCCATCGAGGACAGCTTCACCGGGCTGCTGGCGGCCAAGGCGGCCTCCATGCAGGCGCTTATCGTGCCGGATCCGGCCCTGGTCGGCGATCCCCGTCTCGCCATCGCCGACCACGAGCTCGGCTCCCTGGCCGAGCTGGACGGCGCCATGCTGGAACGCTGGATAGCCTGAGCCGTGGGGCGAGCGAGGCGCTGATCGTTCCCATGCGCCATCTCTGCCTTACCATCGCCAACCCTGTTGATCAGCCCCGCCCAGGCGGGGCTTTTTATTTTCCTCTCGCCAATCAATAAGCTGGGCTCCCGGCATCAGATCCTCGTTCAACCTGATGCGTGGCAAGGCTCGCAGCTCGGCGGAAATGGGCGATGAGTGCCTGCACCTCAATTCGCATTCCCTTGCCCTAAACGTGCGCTCCCTCGCGGTTGCGGCGCCCCTCGCCGACTAGAATCAGGGTAACAAGGCGGCCCAAGGGCCTGAGGAGGTCACCATGATCGAGTACACCAGCAAGCGTATCGTCTGCCCCCACTGCGGTCACCACACCCGGGTCGAGCTCGACGCCAGCCAGGGGGATCAGGAGTTCTACGAGGATTGCATGGCCTGCTGCAACCCCATCCACCTGAGACTGCACAGGGACGAGGCCCGCGACTGTTTGCAGCTGTTTGTGGATGCGGACGACGAGCAGCTGTTCTGACGGCACTGGGCACATGTATTGCCCTGCACAAGGCAGTGATCTGAACTGCCTGTCTTGTTTTTGACGAAATAAACCATCTATAGAATGCAAAAAAGGCCAGCAATCTGCTGGCCTTTTGGCATCGATGATCAGATGTCAGTTTATGCACGGGCCGCCAACACCCGCTCCACCGTATCGACGATGGCCTGGGTCTGGGGGTCTATCTCGATATTGGTGCGCCAGCCCGCCTTGACCCAGCCGAGGTTGGTGCGGGCCAGGGTCTCGGGGATGAGGTTGACGCAAAACTCGTTGGCGCGCACCTCTCCCACGGTCAGGCTGATGCCGTCGATGCCGATATAGCCCTTGGTCAGCACGTATTTCATGAGCTCGGGGGCGAGGCGATACCAGACCTGGCGGTTGTTCGGGGTGTCGATGACCGAGATGACGTCCGCCGTGCCCATGATGTGGCCGGACATGGCGTGACCGCCAATCTCGTCGCCAAAGCGGGCCGCCCGCTCCACGTTCACCTTGTCCCCGAGCTTCAGCGCCCCCAGGTTGGTGAGGCGCAGGGTCTCCTGCATCAGGTCGAAGCTGACCAGATCTCCCTCGACCCGGGTCACGGTCAGGCAGCAGCCGTTGTGGGCGACGGAGGCGCCGAGCGCCAGCCCCTCTCCCCAGGCCAGGCTCGGCATGCGGATCACGTGGGTGCGAAAATTGGGCTGCTCGGTGAAGGCCACCAGTTCGGCGGTGCCCTGTACTATGCCGGTGAACATGTCTCGTCTCCTGCCAGGTCAAAAAAATTGTTGGCAGGTTAACCCCCGTCACTGCGCAAGACAAGCCTGCAAGAAAAGCGCTGCGGCTGACAAGGAGCCTGGCGATCGCTATAGTGACGGCAGTCAGACTCGGCTATTAAAGGAAGTAAATATGCAGGTATATCAATGCTGTGAAGCCATTCGCATCGCCTACAACCAGATCGGTTCGGGGGAGCAGGGCTATGTACCGAACGCCATCGCCGCCACCATCCGCGCCCTCAACGCGGTGGCTGGGGACGAACGAGTACCCGCCGACTTGCGCGAGCAGGCCGCCTACGCCGCCGCCAACCTGCTGATCAGCGATCACGAAGACGCCTGATCCCATGACCTTCCGCGAACGGTTTCCCGTTGGCGGTTTTTCAGGCTAGAATGACACCCCCGCTCTTTGTCTCCCCGGCTCCGGGGAGGCAAAAGCTCCTCTCAATCATCCGTTCTTTCTCTTTCTATCTGATCCATTCGGAGGTGTCAGTGCAACGTTATTGGTCCGAGGCGAAGCAACTCGTTCGCCTAGCCAGTCCCATTCTGGTGGCCCAGGTGGCCCAGGTCGCCATGAGCTTCGTGGATACCGTGATGGCGGGCCAGGTCAGCGCCGTGGATCTCGCGGCGGTGTCGGTGGCCTCCAGTTTCTGGCTGCCGATCATCTTGCTGACCCAGGGCATCATCATGGCCCTCACCCCCATTGTTTCCCAGCTCAACGGGGCCCGCAAACGGGACGAGGTGCGCCCCGCCGTGCACCAGGGCTTCTGGCTGGCGCTGATGGTGATCCCGATCGCCATGCTGGCGCTCTATTTCAGCCCGCTGGCGCTGCACCTGATGAAGGTGGATCCCGTCATGGCCGCCAAGACCACCGGCTTCCTGCACGCCATCATGTGGGGCCTGCCCGCCTTCGTGCTGTTCCAGGTGCTGCGCAACTTCAGTGAGGGGCTCTCCCACACCATGCCCACCATGGTGATCGGCTTCGTGGGGCTGGCGGTCAATATTCCCGCGAACTACATCTTCATTCACGGTCACTTCGGCATGCCCAAGCTCGGTGGCGTGGGCTGTGGCGTGGCCACCGCCATCGTGCTCTGGGCCATGCTGCTGGCGATGATCCTCTATGTGAAGTTCTCCTCCCACTTCAAGAAGATCAACCTGTTTGCCAACCTGGCCCGCCCCAATGGCAGCCGGATCTGGCGCCTGTTCCGCTTGGGCTTTCCCATCGCCATGGCCATCTTCTGCGAGGTGACCCTGTTTACCGTGGTGGCCCTGATGCTGGCCCCCTTCGGCGCAGAGACGGTGGCAAGCCACCAGATAGCCCTGAACTTCTCCAGCCTGGTGTTTATGCTGCCGCTCTCCATCGGGGTGGGTGTCACCATCCGGGTCGGCCACAGCATCGGCGAGGGTCAGCCCGAGCACGCCCGAGTCGCCGCCCGCACCGGCCTGATGCTGGGCATGGCGGTGGCTGCCGGTACCGCCGCCCTCACCGTGCTGCTGCGCGAGCATATCGCCAGTATCTACACCGACGACATGCAGGTGATCACCCTCGCGGCCATACTGCTGTTCTTCGCCGCCATCTATCAGATCTCCGACTCGGTGCAGGTGGTCGCGGCCGCAGCCCTGCGCGGCTACAAGGACACCAAGGCGATCTTCTACGTCACTATCGTCGCCTACTGGGGGCTCGGACTGCCCACCGGCATGATCCTGGGGCTGACCGACTGGGTGGTGCCGCGCATGGGGCCACAGGGCTTCTGGGTCGGCTTTATCGTCGGCCTGACCGGCGCCGCCCTGATGCTGGGCGCCCGCCTGCGTCATATCTATGGCCGCTTCGCGAGCCCGGAGGCCTGTACGGCGCTTTCCCGGGCTCAATAAACAAGCCCGGCAAGAGACGCTGCGAGGCGTGCTATATGAGCGCCTCGCCTGCAAAATCAACAGGCTGCGCAAGAACTGGGCAAACAGTCTCCTTTGTGCATGTCCCTTGTTGACAGCCTTGGGGGCCATGGGTAGTATGCCGACCACGCCAGCAATGCTGGCGTTGTTGAAGTGGGTTTAACGCTCAGTTGGTCAGAGCATTACCTTGGCATGGTGAAGATTGTGTCGTTGGTTCGAATTCATTTCATCGAGTGGGTTTATAGCTCAGTTGGTTAGAGCACTACCTTGACATGGTAGGGGTCGTTGGTTCGAATCCAATTAAACCCACCACTTTTCGTGATGCGTCCTTAGCTCAGCTGGTTAGAGCACCACCTTGACATGGTGGGGGTCGGTGGTTCGAATCCACTAGGACGCACCATCACGACACGGGAATAATGTGTGTCCTTAGTTCAATTCACTAGGGCTCACTGTAACGACACAGAATTTGCGTCCTTAGCTCAGCTGGTTAGAGCACCACCTTGACATGGTGGGGGTCGGTGGTTCGAATCCACTAGGACGCACCATATTGCCGTGAATGAAACCCTTGGTTTGCACTCACGGGGATAAAGCGATAGATGATGTGGGTTTATAGCTCAGTTGGTTAGAGCACTACCTTGACATGGTAGGGGTCGTTGGTTCGAATCCAATTAAACCCACCACTTATCGTAAAAGCCGCACAGCGCACCCTGCGTCCTTAGCTCAGCTGGTTAGAGCACCACCTTGACATGGTGGGGGTCGGTGGTTCGAATCCACTAGGACGCACCAGATTTGAAGAGCCCGCTTGATAGCGGGCTTTTTGCATTGAACTCGCCTCCCCCTACTTCGTTCTCACCACTGCTCTCCCCACATCTTCCTGTTTATTCTTTTTCTTTGCACAGCTGCAGCAGCTTTCACTCCTACTGCCTCTTGGGGCTAGAAGAGATCCAGCTGCTGGCCGCAGATCCGCTCGAACGACTCGCCGATAAAGGGCAGGATGGCGTCGGCAATGGGTTTTAGCTGCTTGTCGATGTAGTGCTCGTAGTCGATGGCGCTGCGCCTGTACTCCAGCGGCTCTGGCCCGTTCATGGTCACTAGATAGGCGATGGTGCCCCTGTGCTGATAGCGTTGGGGCCGACCTCGGCGCAGGTTCTCCTCGTCCGCCAGGCGCGCCGCCCGCACGTGGGGGGGAACGTTCTTCTGGTACTCCTCGAGCTTCTGGCGCAACCGCTTGCGGTAGACAAGCAGATCGTCGTGCAGGCCGGCCCGGGTCTCATCCACCATGGTGCGCACATAGCCGCTGGGATCCTGATCGTGAAACACCAGCTCATAGAGGCGGGTCTGGAACTGCTTGGCGAGCGCCGTCCAGTCGGTGCGCACCGATTCGAGCCCCTTGAACACCAGTTGCTCCTCCTCCCCCTCCTCTTGTGTCCCGACCAGGCCGGCGTAACGCTTCTTGCTGCCCTTGTCCAACCCACGGATGGTGGGCATCAGGAAGCGTCGATAGTGGGTCTCGTATTCGATCTCGAGATAGCAGGGCAGATCGAATTCCCGCTTGATCAGCGCCGTCCAATTGTCGTTGATCATGGCGGCCAGCCGCTTGCCGATCTCGTCCGCCTCCCCGGCCCTGACGGCCCGCCCCAGGTGGACGAAGGTGGAGTCCGTGTCCCCGTAGATCACCTCGAAGCCCTCCCCCTCTATCCACTCCCGGGTCTGCTGCATGATGCCGTGGCCGCGCAATGTGATGGAGGAGGCGAGGCGGGGATCGTAGAAGCGGCAGCCCCCGGAGCCCAGCACCCCGTAGAAGGAGTTCATGATGATCTTGATGGCCTGGGAGAGCGCCTTGTTCCTGGCCGCCTTGGCCCTGTCCCGCGCCGCCCAGAGGGTGGCGATGAGATCCGGCAGGAAGTGGCGGGTACGGGAGAACAGGGCGCCGCGAAAACCGGGCACCGCGGTAGCGGGCTGTTGCAGCCCTTCCACCAGCCCCATGGGATCGATGCAGAAGGTGCGGATGATGCTGGGATAGAGGCTCTTGAAGTCCAGCACCAGCACATGGCGATAGAGGCCGGGCTTGGAGTCCATCACATAGCCGCCTGGGCTTGCCAGGCCACCGTCGGCGGGTAGGTTGGGGGCCACATAGCCGCCCCGGTGCAAGCGCGGCAGATAGAGGTTGGTGAAGGCCGCCACCGAGCCCCCCACCCGGTCCAGTTCGAGGCCGGTCAGGGAGGCTCGCTCGATGGCGAAGAGGATTAGGTGGCAGTAATCGAAGATCTCCCACACCAGCTTGCAATCTTCCAGGTTGTAGCGGGCGAGTGCTTCCTTGTCCGAGTGGAACAGCTCGGTGATCTTCTCCCCCCGGTTCGCCACATCCTCGATGTCCTTGCCGCGGCCCAGCAGTTCGCTCGCCACCGAGTCCAGGCTGTAACTCGCGAACTGCCAGGTGGCGCTTTTCAGGGTATCTATGCCGTCCAGCACCATGCGGCCCGGGATGATGACGTTGCCGGTCTGGGGATCGCCCCGGGAGGAGCGCCAGAAGCAGAGCTCGCGCCCCCGCCCGATACGTAGCCGCCGCCCGCCGAGCTCGGCCCGGCGCAGCAGCAGGCGAAAGTCGAAGTTCACCACATTCCAGCCGATCACGAGATCGGGATCGTGGCGGTTGAACCAGGCCTCAAGGGCGCCGAGCAGGGCATTTTCATCCGCCACCCACTCTATGGTTGTCTCCCAATCTTCGGATCCCGCCTCAGGCACCCCTATTATGATGACCCGCGCATCCTGCTCGCTGTAGAGCCCGATGGAGAACAGGGCCCCGTCCATGGCGCACTCCACATCCAGCGACACCCAGGAGAGCTCCGGGGTCACCCCCTGGGGGGCGCAGCGCGCCTGCTGCACCTCCCAATAACCCTGCTTGCCCCCCTTCTTCACCGGCTTGCCATCGAAGCGGATGCCAGCGGTGATGAAGCGCTCCATCAGGTAGCGCTCCGGCAACCGGATATCCGATTCGAAGTGTTCGAGGCCTCGGATGAGCAAGAGCTCGATGGCCCGGTGGAAGGCGCTCAGGGTGGAGAAGTAGCAGCCCACCACGGCCCGGCCGTCGAAGGTATGCATGGGCAGACGGCGAAACCGCCCGCTCACCCCGGCGCCCTTGAACAGCTCGGCCGCCTCCTGCATGTGGTGCTCCGGCAGGAAGAACACCGGCTCCTGCCCCGGCACCACCAGGCGCACCGGTCCCTTGGCGCTCCAGAGCCACATCACTATCTCGGTGTGGGATCCCACGCCGTCACGCCCGCGTACGTCCCGCCCGTGACGGGTCAGGATGAAACCGTCCTGGGGAGGTGTATCCGGTGAGAGAGGGGGGCTGGGGGCTGGGGTCACGCTCATGGGGGCATAGATAGGGCCTAGGATGGACCTATTGTACGTTCATACAGTACCTGGCCGCAAATGCCATGAAAGCAGACTCTGGGCGCAGCTTTTCCCCCTGAGTCTGCCATCCGGGAGCGGATTGGTGCATATTAACCTTACCATCAGTCATCGCTGGATAGGCGGCACCGGAGACCCCATGCGCACTGCCCTGCTCATCCCCCTGCTGGCCGCCGGCCTCATTGGCTGCGGCTCCTCCTCCTCGGTCGGCGTGGGCGCCAGCACGGGGGCCTATTACGGCAGCGCCTATCCCTGGTGGTATGACGACTACTTCAACTACTGGGATCACTACTACCCCTGGTGCTGCGACAACCAGGGGGATTTCGACGAGCTCATCAAGAAGTGGTGGAGCGGCCTGGACGCGGACCGCCAGCAGGAGATCAAGGACAAGTTCCACGACTGGCAGGATAACCACGGGGAGGCGGATCTCGCGGCCCTGCGCGGAGATTTCGCCAGCCGCTGGCATGCCATGTCGCCAGAACAAAGAGAGGCGCTGCGGGAGAACAGCAAGCTGCGTCCGAGTGTCAGCAACCCGGATAGAACCGCGCGCTCCCCCCTTGACGACAGGGCCGCCGCCAGAGCCGGGGGGGAGCGCAGCGCCCTGCTCCCCACCACCCGGCCCCAGGCGGACGGCGGCTTGCTGACACCGAGTCCCGCAAGGACCCGCCCAGAGCTGCAACCCAGGCCCCATCTGCCGACTAACCTGGCCGTTCCCACCCATAGGCCCCCCATGCCCCACCGGATGGCGCCGCCCATGCGCAGTTTCCCGGGGATGCGCCGCCGTTAGGGAGAAGCCCCTTCTTTCCCCCTTGTTTAAGGAGCACCACATGACACAGCAATGGCAACGCATCCCCTCCCGCATCACGGACGTGGGGGGCATACCGGTCGCCCGCGCCATCCCGGTCAAGGAGAGGCGCACCATAGGCCCCTGGTGTTTTCTCGATCATATAGGGCCGACCCGGTTCGCCCCAGGCGCCAGGGGGATGAATGTCGGCCCCCATCCCCACATCGCCCTGCAGACCTTCACCTGGATGCTGGAGGGGGAGATATTGCACCGCGACAGCCTCGGCAGTGAGCAGGTGATCCGCCCGGGTCAGGTCAACCTGATGACCGCCGGGCGCGGCATCGCCCACACCGAGGAATCGATGCCGGGCCATGATGACCTGCACGCCGCCCAGCTCTGGATAGCGCTGCCAGAGGCAGATCAGGATACCCAGCCCCGCTTCGATCACTACCCGGACCTGCCCAGCTGGCTGGAAGGCGGGGCCACCTTCACCCTGCTTGTCGGCGAGCATGGAGGGCGCCAGGCCCCCACCCTGCGCTTCTCCCCCATGCTCGGCCTGGATCTGCACAACGGCGGACAGGCAGAGTCGACCCTCTCCCTCCCCCTGGATCCTTCGTTCGAACACGGCCTGTTGCCCCTGCAGGGTGAACTCACCGCCTCGGACAAGCCCCTCGCCCCGGAAGAGCTGCTCTATCTGCCCCCAGGGACAGAGCAGATCGCACTCCGCCTGGCCCCGGGGACCAGGGTGCTGGTGATAGGCGGCGAGCCCCTGGCCAAGCCCCTGCAGATCTGGTGGAACTTCGTGAGCTTTGACAGGGAGGCCATTCGCACTGCCGCCGCCGACTGGGAGAGCGGCCATCCACGCTTCGGGGAAGTGGTGGGCTACGCCGGCCCTCGCCTCAGCGCCCCACCCCTGACCGGGCTCTGATAGCGCGACACAAACGAAAAGAGCGCCATAGGCGCTCTTTTCTTGTCTGCGTTGACGGCGAGGCGGGAGTCCCGCCCTGGCTCCAGGCTCAGAACCCCTCTTCCTGCTCCGCCTGCTGGCGGGCTCGGCGCGCCATCGCCTCTTCCTGGGCGCTCTCGATCTCGTGCAACACCCCATCCAGATCGATGGCCGCGGTGCTCTCCTCGAAGAGGCCGGTCAGCTCGGTCTCCGGGCCCAGCTTGCCATCTTCGAACAGGGCCCACATCTCCCGGGCGTAACGGGTCTTGAGCAGCTCGGGGGCGTACATGCCGTAGTAGTTGCGCATATTGTTGACGTCCCGCTCCAGCATGGCCCTGGCCTGGTTGTTGGCGGCGGCATTCACCACCTGGGGCAGGTCGATGATGACAGGCCCTTGCGCATCCACCAGCACGTTGAACTCGGAGAGATCCCCGTGGATGAGGCCGGCGCAGAGCATACGCACCACATAGCGGATCACCTTGCCGTGATCGATGAGGGCCTGCTCCGGAGAGAGCGCCACGTCGTTCAGGCGAGGCGCCACATCGCCATCCTCGTCGGTGATGAGCTCCATCAGCAGGACGCCGTCCAGGCAGACATAGGGTTTGGGCACCCGCACATTGGCGGCGGCCAGCTTGAACAGGGCATCCACCTCGGTGTTCTGCCACACCTCTTCATGCTGCCTGCGGCCGTATTTCGAGCCCTTCTCCATGGCACGGGCATCGCGACTGCCCCGCACCTTGCGCCCCTCCTGATAGACCACGGCCTGTTTGAAGCTGCGCTTGGACGCCTCTTTATAGACCTTGGCGCAGCGGATCTCGTCGCCGCAGCGCACCACATAGACGTCGGCTTCTTTGCCGCTCATCAGCCGGCTGATGACATCGTCGACCAGGCCGTCATCAACCAGAGGTTGGATTCGATTTGGAATTTTCATGACCGCCCTTTTACCTTATTTGCACCTTGTTTGCACTCTGTTTGCACCTCGTTTACCCCCGGCAAGATAACGCGAGCCGACGCCCGCTCGCCATCCCCCATCGAGGGCCGCACTGCCAGCGCTTGCCGCACCGCGCTCCCCGGCGCCAAAAGGATATGCCTATCCCCGGGCTCTTGCCCCGGATCGAGGAAAATCCCGGGCCATGTCATGCAAAACGGCCCGCAAGGGGCCGTGAATGTCACTCGGGATCCGGGGGCAGCCCCTGGCGGATGCGCCTTATCCCCTCCTCATAGAGGCCGTCCTTGCCCTCGTTATCCTCCTGAGTCTCGAAGATCTTGAGGAACCACATGTACTGCTCCGGGAAGCGGGTGAGCTGCCGTTCCACCATGCGGTTCATGGTGTTGACGTCGGCCATCAGATCTTCGGTGGGGTAAGGGTCGAACGGCGCCTCTATCTCCATCCGGTAGCAGTGCTCATCCTCGTCATAACAGGCCAGAACCGGCACCGCCCTGGCGCCGGTCAGCTTCACCAGCTTGGGCAGGGCCGGCAGGGTCGCCTTGGGATGGTTGAAGAAGGGCACGAAGAGGCTGGCATCGCGGCCATGGTCCTGATCCGGCAGGTAGAAGAAGCTGTCCCCTGAGCGCAAGGCCTTGATGGCCGGCTTGATGCCGACGCTGCGCTCATAGACGCGGCCACCCTTGCTGCGCTCGCGGTTGATGTACCAGTCGAACACCGCATCCTTGGGGCTCTTCATCATGGTGCACAGGGGCACCCCTTCGTTGGTGATGAAGCGGCCTATGGTGTCCACCGCCCAGGTGTGGGGCACCACGAAGATCATGGGGCGGCCGGCGGCGCGCTCGGCTTCGATATGTTCCCAGCCCCGCACCTTCATGCGCCCTTTCAAGTAGGCCTTGCTGCGCCAAGTCATCTCGCCAAAGCCCATGAAGGTCTTGAGACCCGTGCGGATGGACTTGAGCAGCAGCGCCTCACGGCCCGCCTCGTCGAGTTCGGGGAAGCAGATCTTGATGTTGGTCTCGGCGATGTAGGCCTGTTTCTTGGAGTAGCGCAGCAGCAGGGGGGCCATGGCATCGGCCAGCCGGTCACGCAGCCTTGCCGGTGTCCAGGCCAGCCCAAAGAGCAGGCCGAGGGCCAGCCAGCTGCCCCACCATTTGGGGTGCAGCAGACGGGGATGAAATGAGGTGTCGAACACCGGATCTTGTGCGGACATGGTCGTCATCGAATCGTCAAAACAGACCGTTATTTTAGTGATCCTGACAGTTTTATCTACCCTGTGGCCGCCACAGCCCCTTCCCAAGTCACTGATCAGACTAGTTAGAAACAAAAAATGGCCCACATGGGGCCATTTTCAAGCGACTCTTCAGCCTGGGTTCAGGAATGGGGCGCCAGCCCCCGGCGGATACGCCTGATCCCCTCCTCGTAGAGGCCGTCCTCCCCCACCTGATCCTCGCGGGTATCGAAGATCTTGAGGAACCACATGTACTGGCCCGGATGGCGAGTCAGCTGGCGCTCAACGCTGTCGTTCATGCGGCAGGTGTCTGCCAGCAGATCATTGCTCGGGTAGTCGGCGAAGGGGGCCTCTATCTCCAGCCGATAGCCGTGGGTCGCCTCGTCATAGCAGGCGAGCACGGGCACCGCCTTGGCACCGGTCAGCTTCACCAAGCGCGGCAGGGCCGGCAGGGTCGCCTTGGGGTGGTTGAAGAAGGGGGCGAAGATGCTCGCCTCGCGGCCGTGATCCTGATCCGGCAGGTAGAAGAAGCTCAGGCCGGATTTCACCGCCTTGATCACCGGCTTGATGCCGGCGCTGCGCTCATAGACCCGGCAGCCGTTCTTGGCGCGCTCGCGGTTGATGTGCCAGTCGAACACCGGATTGCGGGCGCTCTTCATCATGGTGCACATGTCGAGCCCCTGGCGGGAGAAGTAGTAACCCGCCGCGTCGATGGGCCAGCTGTGGGGCACCACCAGGATCACCGGACGACCGGCGGCCTGCTCGGCTTCGATATGCTCCCAGCCGCTGACCTGGATGCGCTTCATCAGGTGCGCCGGGCTGCGCCAGGTGAACTCCCCAAAGCCCAGCAGGCTCTTGAGACCCACCCGGATGGAGGTCATCAGGATGGCATCGCGCTCCGCCTCGCTCTTCTCCTTGAAGCAGATGGCGAGGTTGGTGCGGGCGATGTAGATCTGCTTCTTGGAGAACCTGAGCACCAGGGGTGCTAGGGCGTCCGCCAGCTTGTCGCGCCAGCGCGGCGGCACGAAGGCGAACACGCCGAGGGCACCGAGGGCCAGCCAGCTCGGCCAGTAACGGGGGCGCAGCAAACGGGACTGAAACGAGCAATCAAATACGGGATCTTGGGAGGACATGGATAGGTCAAATGATAGAGATCAGCATTGGTGGCCATCCTGACAGGTAATACCAGTTAACACCACCTTAATCTTGGCTGAATCACCGACTATTTGAGCCGTTTCACGGATTGACAAATGCAAAGCATCCTCATTTCCATGTCCCGGGGTCCATGCATGACTCCGATGCCGAAGACAGAAGCAAGACACCCCGCCAGGCGGGGTGTCTTGAGATGAATGCATCAGGCCGGCGCCTTAGCGGTGGGCCGGCTCTCCCTCCACGGAGGCAGACGCGCGTGGCAGCAGGGCCATCAGGTAGCGCAGGGCCACATAAGTGACCACCAGGGTCGCCACCGCGAGCTCCAGATTGGCCAGCACATTGATCTGGGCCACGTAGTGCGCCGCCACCGGCCACTGCGACAGCAGCTGACCGACCTTGAACAGGGCGGTGGAGCCGATCACCAGAGGGAAGGTGAAGGCGGCAAAGCCCGGGGAGAACGGCAGGCGCAGCAGCTTGAACAGGGAGAGATAGATGATCCCCGTCATCAGCACGGCGATCCCGAGCAGCACGGCCACCAGCAGCAGGGAGGGCTCGGCGGTCACGGTCAGGTAACCGGCCAGGGACAGGCTGGCGGGAGCGGCCAGGATGGCGATGGTCGGCTTGGCGGCGTCCGGCACCTCGTGGCTGAAGATGAGGCGATAGAGCATCAGGGGCAGCATCAGGCCGTAGCAGACGAGGCCAAACCAGAGCAGCACGTTGGCCAGCTCGGCGAAGGGGCCCCCCGGGTAGGCGATGTCCGCGACTATGATCCCCACCGGCGGCACGAACCAGCTCGGCACCATGTGATGGATCTCGAACTCTTTCGCCCTGTGCCAGACGAAGGTGGCGAGGAACGCCAGGTGCAGCACCACGGCAAACAGCCAGAGCCCCTGCCCCAACGCCGGATCCAGGTGACCGATGGCCTTGGAGACCACCATGGTGGCCATGGCATAGGTGGGCACCACGCTGCCCACCACGGGGTGGGCGAGATCCTGCCACAACAGGCGCGGGTGCAGCAGGAACTTGCCGGTGAGGACGAGGAGCAGCACGGCGGCGATGGCGGCCCCCAGCAGTTGCAGGCGACCATCGAACTGACCGGCATTTTCCCAGCACCAGCCGAGGCTGGCGATCCCGAGTGCCAGCCCGGCCATGGGGGTCGGGGCAGCAGCCAGAGAACGACGGGTACGTGCGATCATGTTGGATATCCTCTTCTTGATGGTGATGTCCATAGGATAAAGGGGCGGGATCGTTTACGATATCTAAATGAATTGAATCAAGCGTTCAGGAAAACCAAACAACATGAAGCTCACCCTGCAACAACTCAAGGTGTTCGCCACCATAGCCCGCCACGGCAATCTGGGGCTCGCGGCCAACGAGCTATGCCTCAGCAAGGGGGCCGTCTCCCAGTCGTTGCAGGAGCTAGAGCGCCAGCTCGCCACCCCGCTGTTTGACCGCGTCCACCCCAGGTTGCAGCTCAACAGCGAGGGGCTCTTGCTGCAACCGGCCGCCGAGGAGCTGCTGACCCGGATGCAGGAGATAGAGCAGCTGTTTAGCCCCGACGCCGAGCCCGCCAGCCAGCTGCGCCTCGGCGCCAGCCAGACCATAGGCAACTACCTGCTGCCGAGTCTCTTGGCAGAGAGTGCCAAGGAGCTCGGGCTCCCCCCCAGGGTGACCATCGCCAACACCCACCTGCTGTGCCACGCCCTCGCCCACTTCGAACTGGATCTCGCCCTCATCGAGGGGGAGAACCATCACCCTGAACTGGTGAGCGAACCCTGGCTGGAAGACGAGATGCTGATCGTCGCGCCCCCCCATCACCCCCTGGCCGGACGGCTGGAGCTGCCCCTCGGCCAGCTCGGTGGCGAGACCTGGGTGCTGCGCGAGCCCCAGTCCGGCAGCCGCGAGCAGTTCGAGCAGCAACTCCAACCCAGGCTGCCGCGCTGGCAGGCGGGGCTGGAGCTCAACACCCTGGAGGCGGTGATGCTGGCGGTGGAGCACGGCCTCGGCCTCTCCTTTATCTCCCGCCTCGCGGTCTCTGACCGCCTCGCGAGCAGCCGCCTGGTGGCTCTCACCCCCAGTCGCCGCTTCCCGCGCCAGCTCTCCCTGGTCTGGCACAAGCAAAAATACCACTCCGCCACCCTGCGCCGTTTCCTGGCATTCTGCCGCGCCCAGCAACTCCCCGCCCCTCGCGAGCGCTGATGCCGCGAGGGGCTGTGCACGCCTCGGGGAGCAGATCGCAGTACTGCAATGACGGGTGCCGCAATGACAGAGGGCGCCGCGGCGCCCTCTGTTGATCAAGACAAGGTGACCTCGAGTGATCACGCCCTTTCGTCGGAAGCAGACGCCAGCCCCCCCTCGACCCAGCCCAGCACCTGCCGGGTCAGGGCCTGGGGCAGCCAGGGGGAGTCCAGCAGGCCCTCCTGCACGCAGCGGGCGAAGTGATCCGCCTCGTGCTGCATGCCACCCCCGTCCACCGGCTGGACGATGTCCTCAGGCCAGCCTGCAAAGGTTTTTTTCCCTTGCAGGCGCACCCCTTGCGGGTTCCACCACTTGCCCTCGATGATCAGGGTCCAGCCATCGCCAGCGAGGCAAGCGGCCTTGTCGAGATCCTCGACGATGGAGGCCCCCAGCTCGGCCCGGATCCCTCCGTCGAAGCTGAACCGGGCGCTCAGGTCCACCTCCCCGGGGGCGCGCTGCAATCGCACCTCGGGTTCCCCCGCATCCAGCCCCAACTGCCTGCAGCAGGCGGCGTAGAGCCAGAGCGGATAGACTCCCACATCCCAGCTCGCGCCCCCGTCCAGGGCAGGATCGAACAGCTTGCCATCAGGAGCCTGCACCGAGCCGAAGGCCGCCCGCAGGGACAAGGGCCCGGGCAGGCCGGGCAGGCGTGCGAGCAGGGTGCGCATGGCGGGGAAACACATCACCTTCATGGCTTCGAGCAGCAACACGTTGCGCTGCCGGGCGAGCGCCACCAGCTCATCCCAATCCTCCTGCCGGGTCACGGCCGGTTTTTCCACCAGCACGTGCTTGCCCGCCAGCAGCATCTCTTTGATCAGGGCGGCATGCTCCGGGTGGATCACCGCCACATAGACGGCGTCCACCTCCGGGCTCTGTGCCAGCGCCCGATAGCTGCCAAAGGCGAGCGGCAGCGCCAGCTCCTGGGCAAACTCATCGGCCCGCCCCTGAGCCCGGGCGGTGATGGCCACCACCCGCCCCAGGCTGGCGTGCTGATTGACGTCGCGGCAAAAACGCCGGGCGATGGCCCCGGCGCCGGCAATCCCCCAGCGCAGTGGCGCTGCCTCTCCCTGTGCTTGCATCTTCTCTCCTGCTTCGTTGTTGACTCTGACGGCGGCCGTTACGCCTTGGCCAGGCTGCGCAGCCAGCGAATCTCATCCCCCCAGATGGACTCGTCTATGGTCTCGAGGATGAGGGGAATGTTGTCGAAACGCGCGTCGTTCATGATGTGGTGGAACACCGCCTCGCCGAGGTTGCCCTGCTGCAGGCTGTGGTGGCGATCCACCCGGCTGCCGAAGGTACACTTGGCGCCGTTGAGATGCATCCCCTTTAGGTATTCAAAGCCGACGATGTGATCGAAATCGGCGAACACGGCGGCGCAGCTCTCGGCGCTGCGCAGATCGTAGCCCGCGGCGAAGGCGTGGCAGGTGTCGAAGCAGACCCCGACCCGGCTCTTGTCCTCCACCCCGTCGATGATGGTGGCGAGGTGCTCGAACGACCAGCCGAGGTTGGTGCCCTGACCGGCGGTATTCTCGATCACGGCGGTCACCCCCTGGCTGCGTTCCAGCGCCCAGTTGATGGACTCGCTCACGAGTTTCAGGCTGGCGGCCTCCGGGATCTGCTTCAGGTGGCTGCCGGGGTGGAAGTTCAGGTAGCAGAGCCCGAGCTGCTCGCAGCGCTTCATCTCATCGAGGAAGGCATCCCGGGACTTGGCGAGGCCGTCGGGATCCGGGTGGCCCAGGTTGATGAGGTAGCTGTCGTGGGGCAGGATCTGCTCCGGGCGAAAACCCGCCTTCTCGCAGGCAGACTTGAAGGCGCGGATGCTGGCGTCCGAGAGGGGCGCCGCCTGCCATTGGCGCTGGTTCTTGGTGAACAGGGCGAAGGCATTGGCCCCGATGGCCTGGGCTCGGGCGATGCAGTTCTCCACCCCGCCGGCCGCACTGACGTGGGCACCGATAAATTTCATAGGATCTCCTCTTTGGGGCGCCATTATGCCCAAGCCCTGCCCCGGCGCCAAACCGGGATCTTAGATGGCCCCCATAGAAAAGGCGCCCGCAGGCGCCTCGTTCATCGTACTTTCTCACTCACCACTCAGTAGGCGAGGCCGGCGCCATAGGCGAAGAGCGGGTCCCGGGAGTCGCTCGCCACATCCGAGTCCTGAGCCAGCACCGCCTGCCAGCTGGAGGGGAGCTCGAAGGGCAGCTTGCCGCGGGCCTTGGCCTTGCCGCTCATCACATCGAACAGCGCCTGATCCAGGGCGCCGAAGTTGGCGAGCAGCACCTGGGCCGCCGGTGCCACCTCGGTCAGGATGGCCGGCCTGTCCAGATAGACAGACAGCACCAGGGGCACCCCGGCTTGCTGGATGGCCTGGATGACCGCCAGCTCGTCGCTACCGTGATAGCTGCCCTCGTGGGCCGTCTCCTGCACCACCTGATCGGCGCTGGCGAAGCCGAGCTGACCGAAGGGGATTGTCCCGAACGGGAAGCGCGCATCCTGCTCGCTCGGGGTGTTGACCCGGGCGATGGCGAGATCCGCCTGGGCCAGATCGGTCACCACCGTATAGCCGTTGGCCTTGGCCACCTCGGCATTGACCTGATAGAGGTAGACCCGCTTGCCCTCAGCCTGCATGGGCAGCAGGGAGCCTTCGTTCTTGAGCAGCACATGGGCCGCGGCCTGGGCGGCCTGAGCCTCTTGCTGGAACTCGGCCTTGCCCACCAGGGCGACGGCGGCCGCGGTATCCACGTAGGGGTCTTCAAAGAGCCCCAATTCGAACTTCTGCTCCAGGATGCGGCGGGCGGCGGTGGAGAGCTGCGCCTCGCTCACCAGACCGGCTTGCACCGCCTCCAGCAGCGGCGCCGGATCCTCCACCCCGCCGAATTGATCCACCCCGGCGCCGATGGCCTTGGCGTAGCGCTGGGCCTTGGTCAGGTTCTCTACCCCCCAGGACATGCCAAAGGGCACAGACCAGGGGCTGACACCCGCATCCACCTCGGCCTGACTCAACCCCTCCTCACAGCGTGTGTTGCAGTCGTTGATGATGCCCCAGTCGCTCAGCACCACCCCCTCAAAGCCGAAGTGACCGCGCAAGAGGTCCGTCAGGATCTGGCGATTGAAGCCAAAGCCCACCTCCTCGATGGCCTGACCCTCATAGGTCAACCCCTCCGGCAGGGCGTAATAGGGCATGACGGCTCCCACCCCGGCCTCGAAGGCCCCCTCGAAGGGCACCAGGTGATAGGCGAAGTTGTTGCCCGGATAGACCTGCTCCTTGCCCCAGGGGTTGTGGGCATCCAGCCCGTCCTTCTGGGGACCGGCCCCGGCGAAGTGCTTCACCACTGTGATCACGCTCTCCTTGCCTATGCCGTCGTCCCCCTGCTGGAACCCCTCGATATAGGCCTTGACCAGAGACTTGGCGGCCTGGTTGTTCTCGCCGAAGGTGCCGTTGATACGGCCCCAGCGCGGCTCGGTGGCGAGATCCGCCTGGGGAGAGAGGGCCTCCTGGATGCCCACCGCCCTGTACTCCTGACGGGCGATGTCGGCGAAGCGGCGCACCAGCTCGGCATCGCCGATGGCGGCGAAGCCGAGGGTCTCCGGCCATTGGGAGAAGGCCCCGGCGGCGACGCTGGTGGCCTTGGGATCGTTGGTGAAGTGGTTGCGGGGATCCGTGCTGACGGTCATGGGAATGCCGAGCCCCACCCCTTCCAGCAGGGCCTGGATCCGGTTGTTGTCCTCGGCGATGGACGCCGGATCCCCCGCCATGCGGGTGATGAAGGTGTTCACCCCATCGGTCTTGAGCATCTTGTCCATGGCGCCGAGGTTGACGCGCCCCTCCCCGTCCAGCACCAGGGTGCCGTGCATCATCAGCCCCGCCTTCTGGGCCAGGGTGAGGCGACCCACCAGATCCTGCGCCCGCTCGGCGGCACCGAGGCGCCAGTCTTCATAGGGGGTCAGGCTGCCGCTGCCGTCCAGATCCTTGAACTGCAGCCCATCCTGTTCGATCAGGCTGGCGGTGCGATGGCCCAGGGTGGGCTGCGCCGGCTTGGGGGTAGAGTCGTTGTCATTGCACCCTGCTAGCAGCAGGGCCCCTATGCTCAGGGCGAGGCGGCTCAGGGCGAGCGGGGTCAACGCGAGACGATGGTGTGTCATTATTGTTCTCTTCCTTGTGTGTGTAGGTCCGGTCACTCTATGCAAAACGGACCCGCCCCACTTGTCCTCAGGGTGCAGGAAGTTGACGGTTCGGAGCAGAGTTCAAAATTGTGAAAAGGGTTGCAGGATTACTCTTGGTTACAAAGTTGAAACATTAAGGGGAAGCTGGCTCACAGCAATTTTCAGCGGCTGACCGATGATGATGGGCCATCGTCGACAAGGATTTCGCCGTGAAAACTGTCTCAAACCGGATCGCCCTGCACTGCCTCCATCACTGGCAGCGGCAGGGACGGGATCCGGGCCAGCTGCTGCAGGGGGCCGGCATCGCCAGGGAGGAGCTGCTCCTTCCCCATGGCCGGATAGATGCGCCGCGCCACTTTCGACTACTGGCCCAGGTCGCCCCCCACATGGATCTGGCCCGCAACTGGGCGCCCCCCTCCCTCACCGGGCTCTTCAGCGACTACCTGCCGCTGGCGAGCCTCTGCTGCAACGCCGCCAGCTGGCGCCAGGCGCTGCACTTCTTCCTCTCCTTTCGTCCCCTCATCGGCGAGTGCGATCGCATCACCTTGCAGGAGGGGGACGAGCTAGCCCGCCTCAGCTACCACTCGGAGTCCGATCACCCGGACGTGATCGCCATGAGCAGCCTGGCCAACCTCTGCCACCTCTATGCCCTGCTCCAGTTCTACCACCCGGGGGCGGGCCAGTTGGAGCTGCCGACCCCGGTACGGCCCAAGTTGTGGCGCGAGCTGGCGGCCTGGCTCGGGGGGCGGCTGCGGCTCGGGGATGGCTATCGCCTCTGCTTCCCCGCCCAGCTGCTGGATGAGGCCTATGTGGGCCATAACGCCCCCCTGCAACCCCTGCTGCTGGGGGAGCTGGATACCCAGATGCAGCGGCTGCGTCCTAGTCCCCATTATCGAGAACAGGTGATCGGCCTCATTCGCCATCAGCTGTGGCAACAGGGGGCGGATCCGCGCACCCTGCTGGTCTGTGTCTGCGAGGCCCTGCGGCTGACCCGCTGGACCCTGCACCGCCATCTTCGGGAGGAGGGCTGCCACTTCTCGGCCCTGCTGGAGCAGGTGCGGCGGGAGGAGGCCTGCCGCCTGCTGCAAGACCCCAGCCTGCGGCTGCAGGAGGTGGGCGGGCGGCTCGGCTTCGCCAGTCAGAGCAGCTTCACCCGCTTCTTCAAGGAGGCGTTCGCCCAGTCCCCCAGCCAGTACCGCTCAAGGCGCAGCCGGGCCTGATGCGTCGCCAAGGGCATCCGTCAGCAGCGCTCCCAGCCAGTGGATGAAGGTCTGCACCCTGGGGGCCAGTTGGCGGCGATGGGCATAGAGGGCGTGGATGGGCAGGGGCGGTGCCTGCCAGGCGGGCAGGATGCTCACCAGCTCGCCGCTCGCCAGCAGCGCCTCCACCCCGACCCGAGGCATCTGTATGATGCCAAGCCCGGCCCGCGCCGCCGCGAGGTAGGATTCGCTGTCGTTCACCGTGAGGCTTGCCCCCATGGGCAGGGTGGCGGGACGGCCATCCTCTCCGAGATACTCAAAGCCGGGCTCGCCGCGCCCCTGCCCCGAGCCGTAATGAACCAATCGGTGTCTTGCCAGGTCGGCCAGGCTCTGCGGCACCCCATGGGCGGCCAGGTAGCCGGCGCTGGCGCAGTTGATCTGGCGGTAGTGACCCAGGGGGCGCGCCACCAGGCTGGAGGGCTCGAGGGCCCCCACCCGCACCACGCAGTCAAACCCCTCACGCACCAGATCCACCCGCCTGTCGGTGCTGCTCAGCATCAGCTGCAAATCGGGATGGGCCGCCAGAAACGCCGGCAGCGCCGGGATCACCAGATGACGGGCCATCCGGCTCGGCATGTCCACCCGCAACTGGCCCGCGATCTGCCCCGCCTGGCGGAACAGGCCGTCAAACTCCTCCATGTCCGCCAGCAGATCCCGGCAGCGGGCGTAGCAGAGCTGGCCGTCCGTGGTGAGCTGCACCCGCCTGGTGGTGCGCTGCAGTAGCCGGGTGCCCATGTGCTCCTCCAGTCGCCGGATGGCGGCGGAGAGGGTCGCCTTGGGGATCCCGAGCTGCTCGGCGCAGCGGCTGAAGCTCTCGAGTTCCGCGACCCGCACGAACATCTTCATCCCATCCAGTTGATCCATGGCCATTGTTATCCAAATCGGAACAGTGCATTCATTATCGTTATCTTTATCCAGCGTGGAAGCACAAATAGAGTGAAGGGGTCGGCTCGTCATGAGCCCTTTATTGTCCAGACAGGAGCCATACTATGACCAGACCCATCGCCCTCATCACGGGGGCCAGCCGTGGCCTCGGCAAGCACGGGGCCCTGGCCCTCGCCGCCAAAGGCGTCGACCTCATCATCACCTACCGCAGCCAGGCCGGGGAAGCGGCCGAGGTGGTGGCCAAGGCCCGGGCCCTCGGGGTGCAGGCCCAGGCCCTGGCGCTGGATGTGGGGGACAGTGCCAGCTTCGCGGCCTTCGCCGATGAAGTCAGCCTGCTGCTCTCCCGGGAGTGGCAACGAAGCCGGTTCGATTTCCTGGTCAACAACGCCGGCATCGGCATCCACGCCAGTTTCGAGCAGACCACGGGGCAGCAGTTCGACACCCTGCTCAACATCCACCTGAAGGGCACCTTCTTCCTGACCCAAAAGCTGTTACCCCTGATCGCGGACGGCGGACGCATCCTCAACCTCTCCACCGGCCTCACCCGCTTCGCCCTGCCGGGCTATGCCGCCTACGCGGCCATGAAGGGGGGCATAGAGGTGCTGAGCCACTACCTCGCCAAGGAGCTGGGCCCGCGGCGCATCGCGGTCAACGTGCTGGCCCCCGGCGCCATCGAGACCGACTTTGGCGGCGGCGCCGTCCGTGACAACCCGGCCCTCAATGACTTCGTGGCGAGCCAGACCGCCCTCGGCCGCGCCGGCCAGCCCGACGACATCGGCGGCGTCATCGCCGCCCTGCTCTCCCCGGACAGCAGCTGGATCAACGCCCAGCGCATCGAGGCCTCCGGCGGCATGTTTATCTAGCGAGCGAACCTGCCTGAGTGCTAGCCACCAACGACGAAAAAGGCCCCCGAGGGGGCCTTTTTATATGGGACGCTATCCTTGCATCCCTGGATAAGGGCGTTACAGCGTCTTGCCACCGCTCGCGATAACCGACTGATACCAGTGGAAGCTCTCCTTCTTGATGCGGTGCAGCGACCCACCCTGCTCGTCCCTGTCCACATAGACGAAGCCGTAGCGTTTCTGGTAGCCGTTGAGCCAGCTCAGGATGTCGGTAAAGGACCAGGCGCAGTAGCCGAGCAGCTCGACCCCGTCCTGCAGCGCCTCCTGGCAGGCCTTCAGGTGGCTCTGCAGGTAGGCGATGCGGTAGTCATCCTGCACCTTGCCATCTGCCGTGAGCTTGTCGAACTCGCCGAGACCGTTCTCGGTGATCATCAGCGGCAGGCCGTAGCGGGACGAGAGGCGACGCAGGGCGATGCGCATCCCGGTGGGATCGATGGCCCAGTCCCAGTTGCTGGTCTCGAGGTGCGGGTTCGGGGTGGTCCGGTAGAGACCCGGCACACCGCTGGAGGGGGTGGTGCCCTTCTGCCCCGTGGTGTTGATGCGCTGCATGGTCTGACCGCCGATGGGGTTGTCGGTGAAGGTCAGGGTGTAGTAGTAGTTCACCCCTATGTAGTCCGGGGTGCCTTCGCGCAAGAGCGCCAGATCCCCTGGCAGGATCTCCGGGGCCTCGCCGGTCTCCCTCAGGTAGGCGAGCGCCGCCTGGGGGTAGCGGCCGAAGCAGTAGGCATCCAGCCACCAGAGGTTGGTAAACTCCTCCGCATTCTCGAACGCCAGCATGTCGCTCGGGGCGCAGGAGGCGGGATAGGCCGGGGAGTAGGCGAAGCTCGGGCCGATGAGGCCACCCGGCACGTGCTGGCGGAACGCCTTGATGACCCGGGCGTTGGCCAGGAAGGCGATGTGGTTGGCGGCGAAGAAGCGCTTGCGGTCCTGCACCGCGGGCGGGTGAGTCCCCAACTGATAGGCATTGGTCAGGTTATAGTTCTGCTCGTTCAAAGAGACCCAGTACTTCACCTTGCCGGCGAAGCGCCGGTAGAGGGTGACGCAGTAGTGCTCGAAGTCGTCGATGATGCGCCTGTCTTCCCAGCCGCCGTACTCGTCCTGCAGCGCCTGGGGCAGATCCCAGTGGTAGAGGGTCAGCACCGGCTCGATGCCGTGGGCCAGCAGGCTGTCGATGAGCCTGTCGTAGAAGGCGAGCCCCGCCTCGTTCACCTCGCCGCGACCGCTTGGGAAGATGCGCGGCCAGCTCACGGAGAAGCGATAGGCCTTGAGCCCCATTTCCGCCATCAGCGCCACGTCTTCCTCCACCCGATGGTAGTGATCCACCGCCACGTCGCCGTTGCTGCCTTGGAAGGTCTTGCCCGGCAGCTTGGTGAAGCTGTCCCACACCGAGGGGCCCTTGCCGTCGGCATTCCAGGCCCCTTCCACCTGATAGGCGGCGGAGGCGGCGCCCCAGAGGAAGTCGGCGGGGAATGCTTTGTACTTGGCGTGATGCATCTGGTTTGTCTCCTTCTGCTAGAGGATGGGCGTTCAATCTGCACCCGAATATATTGGCATCAGCATCGAACAGTTCTAGAATTCCGTCCAATGACATTTTTGACCATTCAAGATTCCGTGAAGGAATGATGGAGCAGCGATGGAACTGAGAGACCTGAAGGCCTTCGTCACTTTAGGGGAAGTGCTGCACTTCGGCCAGGCGGCGGCCCGCCAGCACATCACCCAGTCGGCCCTGAGCAAGCAGATCAAACGGCTGGAGGCCGAGTGGGGGGGCGAGCTGTTCGAGCGCAGCGCCAGCAGCACCCGGCTCACCGGGCTCGGTCGCGCCCTCTACCCGGACGCCTGCGCCCTGGTGGCCCGGAGCGAGCAGCTCGGTCGCACCGCCCGGGATGTGCTGGCGGGCAATGGCGGCACCCTGCGCATCGGCTTCGGGGTCGCCACCAAGCTGCTGGTGCCCGCCGCCATCGCCCGTTTTCGTGCCAAGCGCCCCAGGGTCAATATCGAGCTCAACGATCTCTCCACCCATCACCAGCTGCTGGCGCTCGCCGAGGGGCGGCTCGATCTCGGCTTCTGCCGCCTGCCCGCCCCCAAGGGGTGGCACTTCCTGCCGGTGGTGCGGGCCCATTTCATCGCCGTGCTGCCCGCGAGCTACGCCGGGGTGAGCGGTCTCAAGGATCTGGTGGACAAGCCGCTCGCCATACTGCGCCGGGACAAGGCCCCCTCCTTTCACGATCAGTTCGTCCACTACCTGGCCCAGAGCGGGCTGCGCTTTCAGGACATCCAGTACGTGAATGACTTCGCCGCCGGGGTCGCCACTGCGGCAGCGGGCATCGCCTGGACCCTGGTCCCCTCCTCCACCACCATAGAGCACCCGGACGTCATCTCCCTGCCCCTCACCGAGCCCGAGGCGAGCTGGATCATCGGCCTCACCCGCCCGCCCCACGGCGACTCTCCCCTCATCGATGCGTTCTGGCAGACGGTGGCGGCGCTGCGGGATCCGGATCTCCCCCCCTTGCAAGCCAAATAGCCGCGGACCGGGCGCCTTGCCCATGGCTGCCGGACAGATAATCTGCCCACCCCCCTTGAGGGATCCGGCCCCGGGGTCAACACTCCATGGGCACCGCTGGCGGCACGGGCAAGGCGAGAGCAGGGCCCGGCCGTTCGCATCTTCAATCGGGCATCAGGCCCTGCAACGAGGGAGAACAGCATGACGATAAAAGTGCTCGGTTACGCCGCCCAATCGGCCCAGGCGCCATTGGCCCCCTTCCATTTCGAGCGTCGGGCCCCCCGCGCCGACGATGTGGTGATCGATATCCAGTATTGCGGCGTCTGCCACTCGGATCTGCACAACGCCCGCAACGACTGGGGCAACAGCCACTATCCCCTGGTGCCGGGCCACGAGATCATCGGCCGGGTGAGCCGGGTCGGCAGCGCCGTGACCCGCTTCAAACCGGGGGACAGGGTGGGTGTCGGCTGCATGGTCGACTCCTGCCAGCACTGTCGCCCCTGCGAGCGAGGGCTGGAGCAGTTTTGCGACGAGTTTCCCACCCTCACCTACAACGGCGTCGACCGGCAGGATAGCAGCCCCACCTTCGGCGGCTACTCGGAGCAGATCGTCACCCGCGACCGGTTCGTGCTGCACATCCCGGATGGCCTCAGCCTCGCGGGGGCGGCCCCTCTGCTGTGCGCCGGCATCACCACCTGGTCCCCCCTGCGCCACTGGCAGGCGGGGCCGGGCAAGCAGGTGGCCGTCGTCGGCCTCGGCGGGCTCGGCCACATGGCCTTGAAACTGGCCAATGCACTGGGGGCCGAGGTCACCCTCTTTACCCGATCCCCCGGCAAGGAGGATGACGCCTATCGGCTCGGGGCCCATCACGTGGTCCTCTCCAGCCAGGAGGCACAGATGAAGGAGGTGAAGGGCACATTCGATCTCATCATCGACACCGTACCCTATGTGCACGACCTCAACCCCTATCTGCCGACCCTGGCCATCGACGGCACCCTGGTGCTGGTGGGTTATCTCGGCGAGCTCGATCCCCTGCTCAACACTGTTCCCCTCGTCATGGGGCGCAAGTCGGTGGCGGGCTCCCTCATCGGCGGCGTCAAGGAGACCCAGGAGATGCTGGATTTCTGCGGCCGGCACGGCATCACCTCGGATGTGGAGACCATCGCCATCCAGGAGATCAACGACGCCTACGAGCGCATGCTGAAAAGCGACGTCAAGTACCGCTTCGTCATCGACATGGCCTCCCTCAAGGGCTGAGGTCCGCTCGGGGGGAACGGGCTTCCCCCCTTATTCTCTGTCGTTGCGTGCCAACCCTCAGGCTGGCTGGACGAGCGCCCCGGGCCCCCGAATGCGAGCACCGGGGCTCCCACACCGGGCCGCGGCGTCATCGGCCCAATATGAGGTAGCTTTTGCGCCGTCAACCCCATTAAAATCCCCCGATGGACCCCAGCGACTCGCTGTTTGACAAGGACCCCCTCACCCCATGCAACCTCACTGGCTGCTGAAGTTTGATCTGCATCGTCTCATCCTGGCCCTGGCCGTACTGGGCGTTCTCGCAACCTTTGGCAATAGCTTCTACGCCATCTATCAGGCCCAGCGACAGCTGCTGATCGCCAATACCCTGGAATCCAACCGCGTCTATGCCACCAAGCTGGCGAACTCGGCCGACAGCATGCTCAAGTCGGCCCAGGGTCAGCTGGCCTACAGCGCCAGCCTGCTGGGCTCCCTGTTGCAAGGGGGAGATGCCAAGGCCCTCGACGCCGAGGTGGATCGCCTGCGCCTGCAGACCAGTACCTTCAACTCTGTGGTGATCGTCAATCGCGAGGGCACCATAGTCGCCGTCTCCCCCGAGACCCTGCAGGTGAAGGGGGCCAAGCTCGGCTCTCCGACGTCGATGGAGGCCATCAAGAGCCAGCAGCCACAGATCACGGATCCCTTCGTCTCCCTGACCGGCAACTATCTCATCAGCCTTTCCTATCCCGTGTTCTCCGCCGACAAGCGCTATCTGGGCTATGTCGCGGGCACCATCTATCTGCAGTCCACCAGCGTGCTCTCGAACCTGTTGGGCCAGCACTACTATCAGGATGGCTCCTACCTCTACGTGGTGGATCGGGAGAAGACCCTGATCTACCACCCGGATCCGGCCCGGATAGGCCAGAGGATCAGCGGCAACCCGGCCGTGGATGAGGTGCTGGACGGAGACAGCGGCGCCCTCGACATGGTCAATGCCCGCGGCGTCGATATGCTGAGCGGCTTCGCCCCGGTCAGCAGCGCGGGCTGGGGCGTGGTGGCACAGCGCCCCCGCAGCGCCACCCTGGAAGGGCTCGATGAGCACATGTCCGGGGTACTGATGCAGATGGTCCCCACCACGGCCCTCATCCTCTTCATCATCTGGCTCTCTGCCACCTTCATCTCCCGCCCCCTGCGCCAGTTGGCCAATCGGGCCAGCCTGATGGATCAGCAAGGGGCGTTTTCCAACATCGCCGGCATCCGCGCCTGGTACTTCGAGGCGGCCCAGTTGAAGCAGGCCATCCTCAAGGGCCTGGGCCTGCTCAACACCAAGATCGACCAGCTGCACAACGACAGCCACACGGATCCCATGACGGGGCTGTTCAACCGGCGGGCGATCCAGCGGCTGCTGGACGAGTATCTGCTGGAGCCAAAACCCCTCTCGGTCATCGCCCTCGACATCGATCACTTCAAGAAGATCAACGACAGCTTCGGCCACGACGTCGGGGATGAGGTGATCATCGCCCTGGCCGCCCTGATGCAACAGGAGATCCGAACCGGAGCTTCCCTCTGCCGCAGCGGTGGCGAAGAGTTCCTGCTGTTGCTGCCGGACGTCAGCCTGGCCCAGGCCCAGGGGGTCGCCGAGCGGCTGCGACTCAAGGTCGAGAGCCATGAGATGGCGACGGCGGGGTGCATCACCATCTCGCTGGGGGTCGCCCATTGGCCCGGCCACGGCAGCCAAGATCTGGACGCCGTGCTCAAGCGGGCCGATCAGGCCCTGTACCAGGCCAAGCATCAGGGTCGCAATCGCGTGGTGGTCGCAGAAGTGAATTGAAATACGGCCCCATGAGGGGCCGTTCTATATCAGAAGCTGTAACCCATCTTCAGGTAGATGCCCGAGTTGTCGTCCTTCCCCATGGCGTATTCTAGGTTGGCAACTATGCCCGCCTCGGGCTTGAGCAGGTACTGGATCCCCATCCCCCAGGCGGGATAGACGTTGTCCCTGTCGCCGCAATCGAGGGACTCCCCGTTCACCCCATCCCCATAGAGGCAGGCGACCCCGGCAAAGGCCGTGGCGGTCCAGCGCTCGGCCAGTTTGTAGCGCTCCTCTACCTCGACGGCAGACATGTGCTGCCCCAGGTACTCCCCCGGGGTGTAGCCTCGCAGGTAGATGGGGGAATAGGAGCCGCTCGGCGCTTTGTGGGAGAACTGGTTGCGGCTGCGCCAGGCGAGCACGTGACCGTCCCCGTGGCCCCAGTAGCCGCGATAATCCACCCGGTAGATGTCGAAGTTCTCTTCACCCCCCAGCGCCTCTCGATAGGCCAGGTTGTTGACGTTGAGATACCAGCCCCTGGTCGCGCTGAAGTCGCTGTCCCGGGAGTCGTGCTGCAGCGCCAGCCCCAGGCCTCCCGAGGTGAAGCCCTCCAGCCCCAGATCGTCCAGGATCTGCTGGGACTGGAAGTCCCGCCCCGTCATCTCGTAGTTGGAATAGGCCGCGAGGCCGCCGACGAACCAGTCCCCCTCCACCCGATAGAGGTAGCGCAGGAAGGCGGAGCGGAAGTTGTCGTTGGTCTCGAGGGGGCGGCCGCTGCCGAGGTAGTCCGCATAGTCGTTGTTGATGTCGCCGGCGATGAGGCCGCCGACGATGCGGTGGTGATCCGCCCCGAACGACGTCTTGGCGAAGGCGCTGGTGATGAGGGATTCCGAGGTGGTGTACTTGGCCGAGACGGTGAAGAGCGAGGGACGGGACTCTTCGTCGAACTGGTACAGATAGCCCACCATCAGGCCAGCCGCCGTATCCAGCTTGGGGCTGGAGCTCAGCAGCGGCACAAACAGCCAGGGGGATCGCTCGCCTTGCGCCTTGCCTGGCTCGGTGCCCTCCTTGTCATCCCAACCGGTCTCTCTCACTTCTGCCGTCTCCACGGGGGCACCATAGACCAGGGGAGTGGCCAGCAGCAGGCCAACGCTGGCCAGATGGGGGGAACAGGCTTTGAACATCAATAGGATCCGTTGTGAGTGCGTACCCGGGCCTGGCCCTGCCGCACGATCGTTGTGGGTCGCCGGCTGGTCGCACAGGGGCGCCCTTGGCCGAAAGGGTGCCAGCATAGGGGCAAGCATGGGAGTCAGCTACCTAAAGATGGTTAGCCATACAAGGGACATACAGCTTGGCCAGCCATGAGATCCGAGTGAGGTGATTACAAAAAAAAGACCCCTGCCAGAGGCAGGGGTCCGGGGACAGGCTGACAGCGCTTGTGGCTTACAGATTGACGGCGAGGCTCGTCATCACGGCCTGGCTCGGGGTCACCAGCACGGGGATGGACTTGGAGGTGGGGGTGAAGGAGCCCTCCCCTATGCTGTCGATGGCCACCAGGGGGTTGGTCTCCGGGTAGTAGGCGGCGATATTGCCCCGCGGGATCTCGTAGAAGATCACGCTGAAACCGCTCACCTTGCGCTCGCGGCCATCGTTGCAGATGGCGCTCATGTCCACTTGCTGCTCCTCGGCAAGCCCCAGCATGCGGGCATCCTCCTCATTTATAAACACCACGTTGCGCCGCCCCTTGATGCCGCGGTAGCGATCGTCCATGCCGTAAATCGTGGTGTTGTACTGATCGTGGGAGCGCAGGCTCTGCAATAGCAGCACAGGTTGCCCCACCATCTCTTCGGCGTGGCGGGTACACTCCGGCAAGATGGAGTCCGGCAAGCGGCTCGCCCGAAACTCGGCGCGCCCGCTCGGGGTGTTCCAGCGCAGCAGGGCGGCGCTGTTGTCGAGGTGGAAGCCACAAGGCTCCTCGATGCGGCGATTGAAGTCATCGAACCCCGCTATGGTCTGGGCGATCAGATCCCGCAGCACGCCGTAATCGTCCCGCAGGGTCAGCCAGTCGAGGCGTTCGTTGCCGAGAGTCGCCTCCGCCATGCGCGCCACTATGTCGATTTCGGACAGGCAGAGGGGGGAGACAGGCTCGTTCATGCCGGTGGAGGCGTGCACCATGCTGAAGGTGTCCTCCACCGTGATCTTCTGGATGCCGGCGCGCTGCACATCCAGCTCGGTGCGGCCGAGGCAGGGCAGGATCAGCGCGTCTTGCGTGACCATCAGATGGCTGCGGTTGAGCTTGGTGCTGATCTGCACATTGAGCTCGCTCCTGCGCAGCGCCTCGTAGGTGAAGTCCGTGTCCGGCGCGGCGGCGGCCAGGTTGCCCCCCAGGCACACCAGCATCTTGCTCTTGCCCGCGTGCAAAGCCTTGAGGGCCTCATAGACGTTGTGGCCAGGTGTACGCTTGAGCCCCACCGGGAAGCGGCGCTCCAGTCGATCGATGAAGGCGGCATTGGGTTTCTCGTTGATCCCCATGGTGCGGTTGCCCTGCACGTTGCTGTGGCCGCGCACCGGACACAGGCCCGCCCCCGGTTTGCCAAGCTGGCCGCACATCAGATGCAGGTTGACGATTTCCCGTATGGTATCGACCGAATGCTTGTGCTGGGTGATCCCCATGGCCCAGCAACTGATCACGCGCTCGCTCCGGGCAAAGATCTTGGCAGCCTGGGTGATCTCCTCACGGCTGAGGCCTGACTGGGCCTCGATCCGTGACCACTCCGTCGCCTTCACCTCGGCCAGGTAGTGATCAAAATGCACCGTGTGCTGCTCGATAAAGGCGAGATCGAGGCGGCTCCCCTCCTCTTCCACTATGTATTTCGCCATGCCACGGATGGCCGCCATGTCGCCGCCGAGCTTGGGGGTGAGGTACTGGTGGCTGATGCAGGTGGCGGCCGGTGTCAAGAGCTCCGCCGGGCTCTGGGGGCTGGCGAAGCGCTCCAGGGCCACCTCCTTCAAGTTGTTGAAGGAGACGATCTGGCAGCCCTGCCGCGCCGCTTTGCGCAGGGCGTTCATCATGCGCGGGTGGTTGGTACCCGGATTCTGGCCGAACACGAAGATGGCCTTGGCGGCGTCGAAGTCCTCCAGCACCACAGTGCCCTTGCCGATCCCGACGGACTGGATGAGCCCCACCCCGCTCGCCTCGTGACACATGTTGGAGCAGTCGGGGAAGTTGTTGGTGCCATAGAGGCGACCAAACAGCTGATAGAGGTAGGAAGCCTCGTTGCTGGCGCGGCCCGAGGTGTAGAACTCCACCTCGTCCGGGCTCGAGAGACTCTTGAGCTTGGCGGCGATGATCCCGAAGGCCTCGTCCCAACTCACCGGCTCGTAGTGATCGCTCGCCGGGTTGTAGCGCAGGGGCTCGGTCAGCCGCCCCTGGTATTCCAGCCAGTAGTCGCTCTGGGTAGCGAGGCGGCGCACCGAGTGCTCGGCGAAGAAGTCCGCCCCCACCGTCTTGCCGGTGGACTCCCAGGCCACCGCCTTGGCGCCGTTCTCGCAGAACTGGAAGGCCCCCTGCTTGTTGTCCCCCCAGGCGCAGCCCGGGCAGTCGAATCCGTCGGTCTGGTTGACCCGCAGCAGATTCTTGATGTTCTGCCGGGTCTTCTGGCTGCGCAGCACCTGCTTGAAGGTGGACTGCAGGGAGGAAAAACCGCCGGCCTTCGCCGGTTTCTCAATATGGCTGGACATTGCGTTCTCCGATCTGATCCCAGGCGCTGTAGTAGACAGGCGCGTCGGATCTGGGCACGTGGATAAGGTTCAGGTGGTACTTCAAGGCCAGTCGGACGGCGAGCTGGCTGGGAGAAGCGAGGCTGATGAGGTGTGCGGCACCAAATTGCACCGCCTTGTGAATGAGTTCGCTGCCGCAGCGGCTGGTGATGACCAGTGTATTGCTGCGATCTGGCTGGCGCAGCTGCATGCCGATGAGCTTGTCCAGCGCATTGTGGCGGCCTATGTCTTCCCGGCAGGCCAGGATCTCCCCCTCTTCCCCGAGTGCCAGGGCGGCATGGAGCCCCCCGCTCTGGCGGGCCTTGCTCTGCCAGGGGGCGATGCGCTCGCGCAGATTGAGCAGGCTACCGGCAGCGGGAGGTGCGCTTGGTGTCAAGGGGGTCAGGGCCGGCAGCGCATGTTCGATGGCCTCGACCCCGCAGATGCCACAGCCGCTCGCCCCGGTGAGACGGCGCTTGCGACGGCTGAGCTCGGCGAGGCAGCGGTTGGCGATGGTGACGTCGAGCACCATGCCCTGCTCAGAGGGGACAAGCTGGATGTCGTGTACATCATGATTGCCCCCGATGATCCCCTCTCCATACAGAAAACCGATGGCGAAGTCGTCGAGATCATCCGGGGTAGCCATCATGACGGCGTGGCTGATGCCGTTGATATTGATGGCGATGGCGGCCTCTTCCACCAGTTCGTCCATCCTCGGCAACCACGAGTTGTGAGGGTCCATGCGAAGCGCTTATAAAATGTATTCGGGCCTCAAGTTTAGATAACCCCGCGCGTCAAAACCAATGAAACAAATCTATACACCCATAGAAGAGTTCTATTGCCACAAGACTATTGATTGATTTAATTTGTCACTCATTTCGGCCATACCACTGAGCCTTCCGATGAATATCAAGCAGTTGCACTATTTTTACGAGCTGGCCCAGCATCGGCACTTCGCCAAGGCGGCCAAGGCCTGCTTCATCACCCAGCCCACCCTGTCCGCCAGCATCACGTCGCTGGAAAAATCCCTCGGCACCGAGCTGGTGGTACGCAACAGCCAGTTCGTGGCCCTGACCCAGGCGGGCGAGATAGTGCTGCGCCACGCCGAGCGCATGCTGCAGGAGCAGGATGCGATGCACCAGGAGCTCAGCCTGTTTGGCGGCGAGCTCTCCGGTACCCTGCGCATCGGCATGGTGCCCCAGTCGAGCATCGACATCATGCCCCTGCTCAAGGGCTTCAATGAGGCCTACCCCAGGGTCGGACTGAGGCTGTCTGTGATGACCCACGAGACCCTGCTCGAGCAACTGGACCTGCACCAGATCGATCTGGGACTCGGTTTCGACGAATTGCTCACCGACCACCAGCGCCGCAACCTCGCGGTGCAACAGCCTCACCCCAACCCCATGGCGCTGCTGGGCCCCTTGCCCGGCCATGATGAGCGTCCTCAGGACGAGCCCCTGCAACTGGCGGACTTGCAGGGGATCCCCCTGATCCTGCCGAGCAGCACCATGCAGTTTCGCCGCTACTTCGACGAGGCCGCCGCCCGCCAGCAGCTGAGTTTCAGGGTGGTGCTGGAAACCGACTCCCTGTTCCACCTGGCCAACGGGGTGAGTCACGGGCTCGGCTGCGCCGTGGTCAGCGCCAGCATAGCCGCCACCGCCCTGCGACTGTTTCAGCTACCCTGGCGCCCCCTGGCAGACGCGGCGGCCGGCACCACCGCCTTTATCACCCGCAAACACAGCGTCACCCCCGCCATACGGGCCTTTCTCGCCCTCCCCCTGATCTGAGCGGCAATCCAGTAAGGCCCTCGCCTACCGGCCTGGCCTCTCACCTGACGCGAGCCAACTCCGGCGACCAGCCCCCGCTACAAGGATTCTCGCCACCAGGAGCTGCCCTGGTGGGGGGCTAGCATCGCCAGCGGCTCTCCCATGAGGGGGGTGGTCAGCGAGATCTGCTGCTCGGCGGCCAGGCGGCTTATCTGCTCCAAGGGATCGTCCCAGCGGTGCATCGCCAGATCGAAGGTGCCATTGTGGATGGGATAGAGCCATTTACCGCGCAGGTCGTGAAACGCCCTGGCCGTCTGCTCCGGCATCATGTGCACATGTTCCCAGCGCTTGTTGTAGGCACCGGTTTCGACGAAGGCCACATCAAAGGGGCCGAACCGCTCCCCTATGGTCTTGAAGCCATCGAAGTAGCCGCTGTCACCGCTGAAGAAAATATTGGCCTCCTCGCTTCGGATCACCCAGGAGGCCCACAGGGTCTGGTTGCCATCCCCGAGGCCCCGGCCGGAGAAGTGCTGGGCCGGGGTGGCGATGAACTCGACGGCGCCGACCCGGTATCGCTGCCACCAGTCCAGCTCAGTGACTTTCTGCGCCGGTACGCCCCAGGCGATGAGCCGGGCCCCCACCCCGAGCGGCGCGATAAACTGTCCAGCCTTCTCTTGCAGGGCCAGCATTGTGCCGTGGTCGAGGTGATCGTAGTGATCATGGGAGAGGATCACCGCCTCTATGGGGGGCAACTCATCGAGCGCGATGGGGGGCGCATGCCAGCGCTTGGGGCCAAACCAGGAGACCGGGGAGGCGCGCTCGCCAAACACGGGATCGGTCAGCCAGAACTTCCCGGCGAGCTTGAGCAGCAGGCTGGAGTGACCCAGGCGCCATACGCTGTTGTCGGGAGCCGCCAGCAGGCTCGCCAGACTCATCGCCTGTACCGGGATGGCTCTATCGGGCACGGTATCCGCCGGCTTGTTGAACAGAAAATCCCGCCAAAGCCCCACCCCTTCCCAGAAGCCACGCGCGGGCCAGGTCGTGGCATTGCCAAAGCGCCCATCCCTGTATTGCGCCGAATCGCCGTAGGCGGGCAGCGCGGGTTTGAGTACATACGAAACGATACCGGCCATCATGACCCCTATTAGCAGTAACAGACATCCCAGGCGCAGCCGGGGCTTGTTTGAATCAACCGATGATGAGTGCATCCATCCCCTTCCTCGTCAGCCCCTTAGCTCCATCTACGGGCTCGCTACCAATCCGCTGGCACCCTTGCCAGCACATGCCGCAGGACCAGACCACTGCCCCTGCCAGCGCAAGGTGCGGCAGGCTCGATGGCTGGACTCTCAGTGGCAGGGCTTTCTGCGGTTGGACTATAGAGGGGAAAGATATCCCTATCTAGATGAAGGCAGGATGTATGAGTCACAACCCGATGTTGTGAATAAGCCGCCGCCGAGGGGCAGGATCCTCCTGGCACTGGGTTGACGATCTTTTTTTAAAATTAATCAAAAGGCAACGCGATTGAATTGGTGGCAGATTTCCGCCGACCAGCCTCCTATGGCTACGGCTCCCATCGGCCTCACCCCTTTGCGCCCCGAACCGCTGAACTAAACTGACTATCCGCAAGTCCAGCCCGTTAGCTGGACAGAGGAAGTAGTCATGAAGACGTTGAAACTTGCGCTGCTGATAGCCGCACCGCTATTGCTCGCGTCCTGTTCCTCCTCGGATGTCATCCCCGGAGAACCGCCCGCCGCAGGCGGTGAGCCCCCATCGGCTGGGGACCATCCTTATGGCAAAGGAGGGGGCCGCAATAACTTTGCCGCTACCCTGCCGCAGCATCACCCACAGGACATGGACGCTTTAACAGATTAAGTGCACTGCCCTGGCTGCTTCCCCAGGGCCTTCTCACTGCCCTCCCATGCTGCATGTCAACCGCTCGACCCGCATCGGCCACAGAGCCTGGTTCCCGGTTCCCGCTCTCCCGAGCCTCTCCCTGCACCGACCGTCGGCCCGACTTGCCTGTGTGATGATCCCTCGACCCGGTCAATAAGGGGTCACGGCAATCGACCCCCAATAAACAGGGACCACGACGGCCGCTCCCCGGCGTATATCAGCCCTTTTCCATGGAATTGTTCACCATGGGTGAACTTTGATATCAGATTACCTATATTTCAGTGAAGTAACCTTGCCCCTAGACTGCTCATCGAACCTTAACGAGGAGTCTCATATGAAATTCACCAAAATCGCTCTCCTGGCCTCGGCCATCGCCTCCGTTGTCTCTGCCAACGGGTTTGCAAAGGATGTCGTCTCACTGCAATTCAGCGATGGCCGCGCCGAAATAAGAGGGGTGGAAGCCGTCAATGCGGTACTGAACCCCATCGGCGTCAACGTCGTCACCATCGACATACCTGATGTGGCGCAGCCGCTGCTGAAGAGCTCCGAGACCCGGGCATTGACCAGGGCGGAACACGACTTCCTGATCAAGACGTTCAACCTGAGCCAGTCACAGCTCCTCGAACAAGCCAGACTGGCAGGCCGTGAACCCGCGGTGAAAGGCGGCGGCGTCATGACCGAGGAGACCGGCGTTGGCCCCTATCCCAAGGTCTATGACATGAAGGCGCTGGACGACACAACCCGCAGCGCCGTGCTGGAAAAATATGGCCGCATGCATGTCAACTCTGCAGAGGATGGAACCGATATCGACGAGGTGATGACGGTCGTCAACGGCGGACCCTTCCGCTGGGGCTTCACCCTCAAAGACGGCAGCATCGCGCGCTTCCAGATTGAACGAGTGGGGCTGGCGGACAAGGCCGTTCGAGTCAGTTATCACGGGCTCGGCATGCATGCCGGACTCATGGACGCCAGGCAAGGGCTGATGGTTGCCTTCGCCCATGGTCCGAAGACGTTCACCATGCGCTATGAGGCCGACGTGCCCCACGCCGAACTGCTCGGCACCAACCCCTGGGCCCATGAGCTGGACAAGGTGCAATAGTCCCCCCCACTGCGCGTTGGCGGTCAGGCTCAGGCCTTGCCGCCTTTTTTATGTCCGCCTTTCGGCGTCTCCCCCCTTCTGCGCCAGGACTGAGAACTCCCCCCACCCTGGCGACCCGGCGAAATCGGGCCGCACTCATCGAGGGAGAAGCCGGAGTATCCCGGCGACAGACCAGATCCCGCCGGGATCGGCTGGCGTGCCCAGGCCCTGCTGCCGACTCTCCTCACAACGTATCGCCTTATAGCGGCCATCCACTCATGACGCACGAAAATGGCCCCTCTTGAAGCCATATTATGATGAACAAAGCCTGCTCAATGGTTATGATAATTTACCAACAGTGAATGAATGAGGGTGGATGATGAACAAGATCACGGCGCTGAACGTCTTTCGCAGGGTGGTGGAGATGGGTACCTTCAAGGCAGCCGCGGATGATCTCAGCCTCTCTCAGGCAGCAGTCAGCAAGAACATCAACGAGCTGGAAGAGTTCCTCGGCATCGCGCTGATCAACCGCACCACGCGGCGGATGAGTGTGACCGAAGCCGGCATGGTCTATTACGGCCAGATCTGCAGCGTACTGGACAACCTGGACGCCGCCGATCAATCCATCATGGCCTCCTCCTTCACCCCCAAAGGCAGGCTGAGGATCAGCGTCCCCATGTCCTACGGGCTGATCACCATCAACCCGCTTATCTGCGCGTTCAAACGCCGCTACCCGGAGATCAGCATCGAGGTGATCCTGAGCGACACCTATGTGGATCTGATTGATCAGGGGATAGATGTGGTGATCCGGGGGGCTGGCGCACTGGACGACTCCACCATGCGCTCCAGACCACTGTGCGAGGTGCGGCGGGTGCTGTGCGCGGCCCCCGACTACCTGGCTAAGGCGGGCCAGCCAAGGCAGCCGGAAGATCTCAAGGCACACAACTGTCTGGTCTACAGCCTGTCATCCTCACCCCGCAAGTGGTTCTTTAGCCGGGGTGAGGAGAGCGCGATGGTGGAATTGCGCCCGGCCACGTTTTCCGCAAACAATGGCCTGGCCCTGAAACAGGCGGCCGTTCAGGGGCTTGGAGTGATCCTAGTACCGGCCGAATTCGTCTCGGCGGAGCTGGCGGACGGCACTCTGATCGAACTGATCCCCGAGTGGCGACCGGATACTCACGCACTGTTCGCGGTATACCCATTCCATAAGGAGCAGTCCCAGAAGGTGCGGCTCTTTATCGACTTTATCGCTAAGGCGCTTCAACCACGGTGACCCTGGCCGGCATCACTTCGTGAACGGCTCTCTTTGGGTGGCTATGGCTATGGCTATGGCTATGGCTATGGCTATGGCTATGGCTATGGCTATGGCTATGGCTATGGCTATGGCTATGGCTATGGCTATGGCTATGGCAGGATAGTCGCCAGCACGGAGGGGGCAACCCCTGGATAGATGCCGATCGACATGACGTCACCCGATGTGACCACATCATCAACTGCATCGCCTCCCTCCCCTCACCGCTCCTGATGGCGAGCCTCCCCGCACTTTCCTCCTCTATATCGGCTCTAGAGCGGCATCCATGCCCCATCGCCCTTGCAAGGCCGGGGTTGCGAGGCAGGGTGAGCCATCCGCGTTATGGAAGCTGCATCCGCCGGGATAAGGATCTTATTCGAGGTTTCAGGCGGAGGCCTAGCAATGCATGCAGATACAAGGTGCTTGATGGCAGGGACTGTACTTCGTATACGAGGGTGACTCTACCCCTTCACTGTGAGTACTGGGTATCAGGGAGACGATTCGGCAATACCCGATCCCTTGGAGAGAAGACCTGAGATCACGATGAAAACGCTGAGCTATCCACAAGGAGTGGATGACCAAGAGGTCTGGAGAATAAAAAGGGAGAACGAGAGAAGGTAAGTTATTGTTTTACAAAACAAAGTGGTGGCCCTACCAGCCACATCCCGGCACTCGAGTCCCCCGCCTTGGCTGCTACCTTCCGGTCCTGACCAGGTCGACGGGTTATCAATGCGAGAGGACCAATAGGACCACCGGCGAGGAGAATAGGCAAACTGGCCGGTCAATGCAACGGCTTTCTGCCCCAGGTCGAACCGTTCGCCTGCTTTTTCGGCAATTTGCCAATAAATCAGCTAAATAGCATGAATTTCGCGCCCACCACCAGCATCAGCAAGGCGAAAGCCTGCTTGAGCCGTTGGGGGGAGAGGCGGTGAGCCAGCCTGGCGCCTAGGCGGGCGAACTGGGTGCTGGTGAGTATGATGCCGAGCAGGGCCGGCAGGTAAACAAACCCCAGGCTCCACTCGGGCAAGTCGACATGACCCCAGCCTGCGTAGAGATAGCTGAGGCTGCCCGCCAGGGCGATGGGGATGCTGCAGGCGGCGGAGGCCGCCACGGCGCTGCGCATCGGCACGCTGTTCCAAGTCAGGTAGGGCACCGTCATGGAGCCGCCACCGATGCCAAAGAGTGCCGACAGCCAGCCGATGATGGTGCCCGCGATGCCGGTGCCGGCGGGGCCTGGCAGGGTGCGCTCCGCCTTGGGCCTGAGGTTGAGCCCCATCTGCAGCGCCATGGTCCAGGCGAAGCAGCCGATGATGATGTTGAGGGTGCTGGCGCTCAGCAGGTTGGCGGTCATGCCGCCGAGCCAGGCACCGATCAGCATGCCGGCCCCGAGCCGGCGGATCAGGGTCCAGTCCACCGCCCCCGCCTCCCGGTGCGCCCGCAATGAGCTTATCCCGGTGAAGATCATGGTGGGCAAGGAGGTGCCGAGCGCCAGATGGGTGACGATCTCAGGCGCCACCCCTTGCGCATGGAAGCTCAGCACCAGTACGGGCACTATGATGAGCCCGCCGCCGATGCCGAACAGACCGGCCAATATGCCCGCAAAGGCCCCCAACACCAGATACCCCAAAAACAGCATAAAAATTCCTTCCCAATCGGTGCGGCAGCGTTTTTATCTTATTGCGCGCATAAAAAAAGAGATGGCCCCGGGCCATCTCTTCATTGTGCCGATTAATGCAAGGGAATGGTACCGTCCATCACCTTGTAGAACGCCAGCACGGCGCAACCGAGCAGGGCCACCGTCATCCCCTGCTCCAGCCGGTTGAGACTGCGCAGGCCGTGATGCTGGCGCGCCTTCCAGTAGATGAAGATGCCCGGGCTGTAGAGCAGCGCCACCAGCAGCAGGTATTCCACCCCGGCGGCATAGACCAGCCAGCAGCCGTAGACGGTGGCCACCAGCGCCAGCAGCAGGTCACGCTTGCGCTGATGGGGCTGGTTCTCGTAGGTCTGTCCTTGCAGCGCCAGCTTGAGGCCATAGGCGCCGGAGAAAACGTAGGGCACCAGGGCCGCCGAGGTAGCGATATTCACCAGGGCCAGGTAGGTGCTGTTCTGGAAGTAGATGATGATGAGGAAGATCTGCACCAGACAGGTGGAGCACCAGAGCGACACCTGGGGGGAGCCGTTCTTGTTCTCCTTGGCGAACCAGGCCGGGAAGACCCCGGTCTTGCCGGCGATGTAGGGTACTTCCGCCGCCAGCACTGTCCAGCTAAGCAGGGCCCCCATCACGGAGATCACCAGACCGATGTTGATGAGCCAGGCGCCCCATGGGCCGACCACGGCCTCCAGGATCATGGCGGTGGACGGGTTCTTGAGAGCGGCCAACTGCGGCTGGTTCATGACACCTAGGGAGAACAGGGTCACCATCACGTAGAGCGTCAGGGCGCCGAGCAGAGCCAGCACGGTGGCACGCCCCACATCCTTGCGATGACGGGCGCGGGCGGAGACCACCACGGCCCCCTCGATGCCGATGAAGACCCAGAGGGTCACCTTCATGGTGGACTTGACCTGATCCATCACGGATCCCAGTTCGCCGCTGCCCTGGCCCCAGAAGTCCAGAGTGAAGGTCTGCATGTTGAAGGCGAGCAGGATGGCGACGCAGAACACGATGAGTGGCACCATCTTGGCGATGGTGGTGACTATGTTCACCAGGGCCGCAACCTGGATCCCACGCAGCACCAGGGCGTGTACCGACCAGATGAGCAGGGAGGCGAGCGCGATGGCCACCGGGGTATTGCCGTCACCGAAGATGACGTTGTCCGGTGTGTCGAAGAAGTAGCTCAGGGCGCTGAACACGACGATGGCGTAGGAGACGTTGGCCAGCAGCTGGCAGAGCCAGTAGCCCCAGGCGGCGTTGAAGCCGATGAAATCGCCAAAGCCCGCCTTGGCGTAGCTGAAGATACCGCCGTCGAGATCCGGGCGGCGCATGGAGAGGTTCTGGTAGACCAGGGCGAGGCAGATCATGCCGACCCCTGTGATGGCCCACCCCAGGGCGACGGCCCCGGCGCTGGCATGTGCCGCGATATTTTGTGGCAGACTGAAAACCCCGGCGCCGACCATGGAGCCGATCACCAGCGAGATGAGGGCACCTAGCCCCAGTTTCTTGTCCATCTCAATCCTGTTTGATTAGGCGGTGGCAGAGCATCCGTATTCATGCGACGCGCGACATGGGAGGGGCAAAGAGTCCGTACCCCGTGAAAAAGGCGGCAACTATATTGCATGACTATTCCGACCGCAATCCTTCGTAGCGCCAATCATGCACCGTCTTGACCGCGCGCAATTCTACAGCACTCACTCACGACGCCTGTGAGCTGGTTCAAATTAAGAGAGACCCGTTGATATTTCACGTTTTTCCATGACGTTGCCCCCATTTTCCGGAAAAGGACCTGCATGGCTATTCACACCGTCTGAATGGGTACATATGAAGCCCGATTGGGAATATTCCATAAAAACGCCCCGGCAAGCGGGGCGCAGTGAAGGGGATGAGTCAGGGCGCTCAGAGCCGCAGGCCGCCGTCCAGATCGATCACCCGCCCGGAGAGGTAGTCGTTGGCGAGGATGAACTGCACCGTCTGGGCCAGCTCGGCCCCCTGCCCCAGGGTGCCGACCGGGATGGCCTGCTGCATGCGCGCCATGGCCTCGGGTTTCATCGCCGCCGTCATGTCGGTGGCGAACACCCCGGGGGCTATGCCCATCACCCGGATCTGGTGGCGGGCCAGCTCCCGCGCCCAGGTCACCACCAGGGAGGCGACCCCCGCCTTGCTGGCGGCATAGTTGCTCTGGCCGATGTTGCCGGCGCGGGCGATGGAGGAGATGTTGATGATGACGCCCCCCTGCCCCCCCTGGGCCATCAGGGCCGCCCCCTCACGGCCGCACAGGAAGGTGCCGGTGAGGTTGACGTCGATGACGGATTGCCACTGGGCCAGGCTCAGCTTCTCCACCAGTTCGCCCTCTTTGACCTTGATCAACATGCCATCCCGCAGGATCCCGGCGCAGTTGATGAGGCCATGCAGAGTGCCAAACTGCTCCCTGATGGCGGCGAAGGTCGCCTCCACCTCGGCCTCATCGGCCACGTTGCAGACAAACAGCGCACAGCGCCCGTCCCGGCTGGGCAGCTCGGCTTCGGTCACCTCCAGATCCGTGCGATTGACGTCGATGAGAGCCAGTACGGCTCCCTGCGCCGCGAGACAGAGGGCGATGGCGCGGCCGAGCCCCCGCCCGGCCCCGGTGATGGCGATGACCCTGTTGTTGATATCCATAAGTGATCCTCGTGCTTGAGCAGATTGAATGGCAATGGGTTCGACAAAACAGCGCGGCCATTGAATGCAGTCAGTACCGCGAATAAGGGATGGAGACGCCCGCTCAACCCGGCTGGGGCTTGTCCTGGGCCTTCTCCAGATAAAGCTCGAGGATGCTGGAGAAGTCCTTGCTCCCCTGACCCTGCCCCGCATGCAGGTTGAACAGGTTGCGGGCAAGGGAGCCCATGGGCACGGCGCTGTGGGCATGCTCGGCGAGCGCCATGGCCAATCCCAAGTCTTTCACCATAAGCCAGGTCATGAAGCCCCCCTGATAGCCGCGGGAGGCGGGGGCATTCTCCATCACCCCGGGCCAGGGGTTGTAGCGCTCCAGGCTCCAGTTGTTGCCCGAGCTCTTGCCCATGATGGTGGAGAGGACGCTCGGATCCAGACCCTCCTTCACCCCGAGGGCCAGCGCCTCGGCGGTACCCGCCATGTGGATGGCCAGCAGCATGTTGTTGCACATCTTGGCGATCTGGCCCGCCCCCAGGGCGCCGGCGTGGAACAGGTTCTGCCCCATATGAGCCAAGATAGGCCTGGCTGCCTCGAAGTCGGCCGCCTCGCCGCCGACGATGAAGGTGAGGATCCCGGCCGTGGCCCCCGCCACGCCCCCCGATACCGGGGCATCGATGAAGCGAATGCCGCGCCCCTTCGCCGCCACCCCCACCTGACGGGCCGAGGCCACGTCTATGGTGGAGCAGTCGATCACCAGGGCGCCCGCCGGCAGGGCGGCCAGCAGATCCTGCCCGCCCCTCTCTCCGGCACTCTCCCCGAGCCAGAGCCCGCGCACATGCTCCCCCGCCGGCAGCATGCTGATGGCCACATCGCAGCCACTCACCGCCTCGCGGGCGTCGCCCGCGGCGATGCAACCGGCCGCGATCGCCTTCTCCACACTCTCCGGCATCAGGTCGAACACCTGCACCGTGTGCCCCGCCTTGGCCAGGTTGGCGGCCATGGGGCCCCCCATGTTGCCGAGTCCGATAAACCCTATCCTTGTCATGCTTTGCTCCTTGCCCTATTCCTTGTATGGCGGCTTGGCCTATCCGCGAGCCGCCTCGATAGATCACCCTTGGAGGGGGTCGCTCACCATAGGGTTCACCCCTTCCGGCCAGCGGTAGAATGCGTCAAGCCACTCCTCGCCAGGCTGGGGCGCCAGCCAGCGCGGTGACTGGTCCTTGTCGATGAGCAGCGCCCTCACCCCTTCCACGAAGTCCCCCCTGAGCACGCAGTTGACCGACAGCGCCAGCTCATCGGCAAACACCTCGGCCAGCGACTGGCGACGGGCCTGCCAGTATTGACGCCAGAGAATGGCGCGGCTGATGGGGCTGCCTGTGAGGCAGGTCTCCCTGGCCCGGGCCAGGCTCGCCTCCCGCTCGGCCTCGAAATGGGCGCCGCTCAGCTGGGCCAGCCCCCCCTCCAGGGAGCGCCCCGCCAGCAGGGCATCGATCCTGGCCTGATGAGGCAAGAGCACAGGGGGCGGGAAATCCGCACCCACCTCTGCCTGCAATCGTCTTAGCAGCTGGTCTATCTGCTGAACGGGCTCCTGTGACCAGTTGATCCCGGTGAGCCGGGGCAGCAGCTCGGCCCGCTCATGGCTCGCCATCCGGTGATCCGCGAGCCCGAGCCCGATGGCATCGGCCCCGTTGAAACGGGCACCGGTGAGGCCGAGCCAGAGCCCGAGTCGGCCCGGCATGCGGCTCAGGAACCAGCTGGCCCCCACATCCGGGTAGAGGCCTATGGTCACCTCCGGCATGGCGAACAGGCTCTTCTCGGTCACCACCCGAAATTGGGCGCCGGCGAAGAGGCCGATGCCGCCCCCCATGCAGATGCCATCCGTCACGCAGACGAGGGGCTTCTTGTAGCAATGGATCTTATGGTCGAGCCGGTATTCCTGCTCGAAGAAGTCGCGGGCATAGGCGAACAGCTCATGCTCGCCGGCCTCCTGCTTCTGGTAATAGAAGGAGCGGATGTCGCCCCCTGCGCAGAATGCCTTCTCCCCCGCCCCCTGCAGCAGGACGCAGACCACGGCGGGATCCTGCTCCCACTCGGTGAGGGCGGCCTGCAGCCGCTGGATCATCGGCAGGCTCAGGGCGTTGAGGGAGGCGGGGCTGTCGAGGGTCAGCACCCCAATCTGGTGGCCGTCGAGGGTGGGATACAGGGTCGTGCTTACCGGTTCATGCATGTTCAACACCGAGTTCAAACGAAGCGCCACCCGGGTCGGGATGGCAGAAAACGGGGACGGGCTCACTCATGGTGAGCCCCGTTGGTCTTGGGGGTGGCGCCATAATGCCAGCGGGCCGGGCGCTTCTCCAGGAAGGCGGTGACCCCCTCGCGCTGGTTCGCATCCGCAAACAGCTCGAGGAAGAGGCTGCGCTCCAGCGGCAGGGCCGCATCTCGCGGGCCGGTGCGACCCTGATTGATGAGATTCTTGCAGGCGCGCAGGGCGCTCGGACTCTGGCGTTCCACCTGCTGGGCCATCTGCGCCGCCGCCGCCCAGGCCTGCCCCTCGGGGACGACCTCTTCCACCAGGCCTATCTCCCGTGCCCGGCTGGCCGTGACCTTCTCGCCACAGAGGATGAGCCGCTTGGCCCAGCCCGGTCCCACCAGTTCGGTGAGGCGCTGGGTGCCGCCGGCGCAGGGCAGCAGGCCCACCGAGGCTTCCGGCAGACCCATTTTGGCCTGCTCCTCGGCGATGCGGATGTCACAGGCGAGCGCCACCTCCAGGCCGCCCCCCATGGCATAGCCATTGATGGCGGCAATGCTGACGCCGTGGAAGCGGGCAAGGGCCTCGAAGGCGCGGCCGAAGGCCTCGGCCACCTCGCGGGCGTGATCCGGGTTGCCGTCGGCAAACATCTTGAGATCGGCGCCGGCGCAGAAGAACTTCTGCCCCGCCCCGCGAATCACCAGGGCCACCACGTCGGGGCGGCTGTCCAGCTCCACCATCATCTGCAGCAGGGCCTGCAGGCTGGCCAGAGTCCAGGTGTTGGCGGGGGGATGATCGAAGGTGATATAGGCCACGTGACCGTGATACTCGAGCCTGATCCTTGTCATTGTCTTGTCCTTGTCAGTCACTGTGCCCGTCACTCCAGCGTCAGGCCGGGATCGGCCAACAGGCGGCGGGCGATGATGAGTCGCATGACCTCGTTGGTCCCCTCCAGGATGCGATGCACCCGGGTATCGCGAAGGTAGCGCTCCAGCGGGTATTCGCGGATATAACCATAGCCGCCAAAGAGTTGCAGTGCTTCGTCGCACACTCTGTGGCCCACGTCCGTCGCCAGACGCTTGGCCATGGCGCACCAGGCGCTCTTGTCCGGGCTCCCCCTGTCCAGCTTGTCGGCGGCCTGACGCACCAGCAGCCGCGCGGCGGCGAGCTCGGTGGCCATGTCGGCGAGGCGAAACTGCACGCTCTGGAATTCGCCGATGGGGCGGCCGAACTGCTGGCGCTGCTGCACATGGGCCAGGGCATCGTTCAGCGCCTGCTGGGCCGTCCCCACCGAGCAGGTGGCGATGTTGATACGCCCCCCATCCAGGGCCTGCATGGCGAACTTGAAGCCCTCTCCCTCCTCCCCCAGCCGGTAACGGACGGGAATGCGCACCCCGCTGAAGTTCACCTCCCGGGTGGGCTGGCTATTCCAGCCCATCTTCTCCTCCGCCTTGCCATAGCTCACACCTGCCGTGTCGGCGGGCACCATAAAGGCGGATATCCCTTTTGCTCCCTCGCCGCCGGTGCGGGCCATCACCACCAGCACCTGAGTGCTGCCCGCCCCGGAGATGAACACCTTGCTGCCGTCGATGAGGTAATCCCCCCCCTCTCGCTGGGCACGGGTCTTGAGGGCCGCCGCGTCCGAGCCTGCGCCCGGCTCGGTGAGGCAGTAGGAACCCAGCAGCTCGCCGCTGGCGAGCCTCGGCACCCACTCCTCGGCCACCTCCGCCGGCAGCCAGGAGCCCAGCATCCAGCTCACCATGTTGTGGATGGTCAAGTAAGCCGTGGTGGAGGTGCAGCCCATGGCGAGGCGCTCGAAGATGAGGCTGGCATCCAGCCTCGGCAGGGCTAGTCCGCCGTACTGCTCAGGGGTATAGAGGCCACAGAAGCCGAGCGCCGCCGCCTCCTTGATGGTGGCGATGGGGAACTCGTGCTCCCTGTCCCAGCGGGCGGCATGGGGCTTGAGGGCCTCCTCGGCGAAGGCGCTGGCGGCCTCCATGTAGGCCTGTTGATCCTCGGTCAACGTAAAATCCATCTTGTTTGCTTCCTTCTTGTCTTGGCCGTGAATACCGCTTAACGCAGGTGGATGGTCATGTTGGGGCCGCCGGGAATGTCCTCGTCGAACCAGCGCTCGGTCACCGTCTTGGTCTCGGTGTAGAAACGCACCGCCTGCTTGCCGTAGGCGTGCAGATCCCCGTAGAAGGATCCACGCCAGCCGGTGAAGGAGAAGAAGGGCAGCGGCACCGGGATGGGCACGTTGATCCCCACCTGGCCCACCGCCACCTCGTGGCGGAACTTGCGGGCCGCGGCGCCGCAGCCGGTGAAGATGGAGGTGCCGTTGCCATAGGGGTTGTTGTTGATGAGGGTCAGCGCCTCGTCCAGGCTCTCCACCTCGAGGCAGACCAGCACGGGGCCGAAGATCTCTTCTTGATAGATGCGCATCTCGGGGGTCACGCCGCGAAACAGGGTGGGTCCCACCCAGTTGCCCACCGGGTAGCCCGGCACGTCACAGAAACGCCCGTCCAGCAGGCACTCGGCCCCCTCTTTTATGCCCGCTTCGATGAGGCCTTCCACCCTGACTTTCGCCTCCGGGCTGATAAGGGGACCATAGGCGGCCTCCGGATCGTGCCAGATCCCCGGTTTCACCTTGGCGAACTCGGCGGCGAGCGCCGGGATCCACTCCCGCGCGCTCCCGACGAATACCGCCACGCTGATGGCCATGCAGCGCTGGCCGGCGGCGCCCACCCCGGCCCCCACCAGGTTGCCGAGCACCTGGCCCTTGTTGGCATCCGGCATGATCACCATGTGGTTCTTGGCGCCGACGAAGCATTGTGCCCGCTTGAGTTGAGAGGTAGCGGTGCGATAAACATGGGCGCCGACCCTGGCCGAGCCCACGAAGCTCACCGCCTTGACATCGGGATGGTTGAGCAATGCATCCACCTGCTCGGCGCCCCCGTGCACCACGGAGAGGATGCCCTTGGGCGCCCCCGCCTCGGCGAACAGCTCCGCCAGACGCATGGGGGTGAGGGGATCCTGTTCCGAGGGTTTGAGCACGAAGCCGTTGCCGCAGGCCACCGCCAGCGGGAACATCCAGAGCGGGATCATGGCCGGGAAGTTGAACGGGGTGATCCCCACGCACACCCCCAGGGGTTGTACCCAGGAGTGGCCGTCGACCCGGCGCGCCACGTTGCCCATGGTCTCCCCCAGGGTCTGGCTCGTGATGGCGCAGGCCTGCTCCACCACCTCGATGCCGCGCCACACATCCCCCTTGGCATCCGCGAGATTCTTGCCGGTCTCCTGGGCCAGCAGGGCCGCCAGCTCGTCGTGATGTACTTTGAGCAGGTACTGGTAGTTGAACATGACGCGCGCCCGCTCGGAGGCCGGCACCTCCCGCCACAGCAGGTAGGCGTCGTGGGCCGTGCGCACCGCGTGCTCTATCTCGGCCGGGGTGGCCTTGGGTACCCGCGCCAGCAGGCTCTGATCCGCCGGATTGGTGACCTCTACCCACTGCTCGCTGGCGGATGGATAAGCCTCCCCCCCGATATGGAGGGGCAGATCCCCGAACCGGGTTTGCGGGTAACCGCTGTGGTTGGTCATGACGCCCTCCTCCAGTTGACGGCGATCTGGATATGGAGCCCGGTTCCATGGGCGACGTGCTGGGTGCAGTTGTGGATCATCTTCCTCACTCCCTGGATTCGACCGCCTCCCTGGATATCCCCTTGCGGTTGGCGGCCAACGAATTTACCTTAGACTAACAATTCATTTACGTTTACGCTAACGTAAACTTGATTCATTGATGGACTGACCAGTATTTCCCCCTTTTCTGAGCTGAACCCGGGGAGCGACAGTCCGCCCCATCACCCGCTTGATAAGGAGAGCAAGGATGCATGCCCTGATGGATGAGACCCTCCAGGCCCTGACCGAACAGGTCGAGGCCTTCTGCCAGAAAGTGATCGCCCCCCGCGCCGAGGAGATAGACAGGAGCAACGCCTTCCCCCGGGATCTCTGGCCCCAGATGGGTGCGCTGGGCCTGCACGGCATCACGGTGGCGGAGGCCTATGACGGCGTGAGCCTCGGCTACCTCGCCCACGTGCTGGTGATGGAACAGGTGAGCCGCGCCAGCGCCTCGGTCGGCCTCTCCTACGGCGCCCACTCCAACCTCTGCATCAACCAGATCCACCGCCACGGCACCCCTGATCAGAAGGCGCGCTACCTCCCTGATCTCGTCAGCGGCAAACACGTGGGAGCGCTCGCCATGAGCGAGCCGGGAGCCGGCTCCGACGTGGTCGCCATGCGCCTGAGTGCGGAAGATCGGGGCGATCACTTCCTGCTGAGCGGCAACAAGATGTGGATCACCAACGGACCGGACGCGGACACCTTCGTCATCTACGCCAAGACGGATCCCAAGGCGGGCCCCAAGGGCATCTCCGCCTTCATCGTGGAGAAGGGCACACCGGGCTTTAGCACGGCCCAGAAGCTCGACAAGCTCGGCATGCGTGGCTCCAGCACCTGCGAGCTGGTGTTCGAGGATTGCAAGGTGCCCAAAGAGAATCTGCTCGGCCCCCTCCACGGCGGGGTCAAGGTGCTGATGAGCGGGCTAGATTACGAGCGCATCGTGCTGGCGGCCGGGCCCCTCGGCATCATGCAGGCCTGCATGGACGTGGTGCTGCCCTATGTGCGCGAGCGCAAGCAGTTCGGCCAGGCCATCGGTGAATTCCAGCTGGTGCAGGGCAAGCTCGCCGACATGTATACCCGCCTCGCCAGCAGCCGCGCCCTGGTCTATTCGGTGGCCGCGGCCTGCGATTCGGGCCACACCAGCCGCAAGGATTGCGCCGCCGCCATCCTACTGGCCGCCGAGAATGCCACCCAGATGGCGCTGGATGCCATCCAGCTGCTCGGGGGCAACGGCTACATCAACGAATACCCCACGGGTCGCCTGCTGCGGGACGCCAAGCTCTACGAGATCGGGGCCGGCACCTCGGAGATCCGCCGCTGGCTCATCGGCCGCGAGCTGACAGGAGAGCAGGCATGAGCCGAATTTTCTCCCGCCTCGACACGGCCAGCCTGGAATTTGCAGAGAACCGCGCGGCCATGGCGGCCCTGGTTGAGGATCTCCATGCCCGCCTGGACGAGATTGCCCTTGGCGGCGGCGCCACCAATCAGGCCCGCCACCGGGACAGGGGCAAACTGCTGCCCCGCGAACGCATCGATCAGCTGCTCGACCCCGGCTCTCCCTTCCTCGAGCTCTCCGCCCTGGCCGCCTGGCAGGTCTATGACGAGGCCGTGCCCGCCGCCGGCATCATCACCGGGCTAGGTCGCATCTCGGGTCGGCTCTGCCTGCTGGTGGTGAACGATGCCACCGTCAAGGGGGGGACCTATTACCCCCTCACGGTGAAAAAACATCTGAGGGCCCAGGCCATCGCCGAGCGGCTGCGCCTGCCCTGCCTCTATCTGGTGGATTCCGGCGGCGCCTTCCTGCCCATGCAGGACGAGGTGTTCCCGGACCGGGAGCACTTCGGCCGCATCTTCTACAACCAGGCCCGCCTGTCGGCCCAGGGCATCCCCCAGCTCGCCGTGGTGATGGGCCTGTGTACCGCCGGCGGCGCCTACGTGCCCGCCATGGCGGATGAGTCCATCATGGTCAAGAACCAGGCCACCATCTTCCTGGCGGGCCCGCCCCTGGTCAAAGCCGCCACCGGCGAGAGCATCAGCGCCGAGGCCCTGGGCGGCGCCCTGGTGCACTGCGCTCACTCGGGGGTGGCGGATCACCTGGCCGAGGACGATGCTCATGCGCTGGCCATCGCCCGCACCTTGGTCAGCAACTTAGGGGGGAGCAATCAGGAAGCCCAACCCCATCCGACCTTCGAGGAACCCTGCTACCCCATCGAGGATCTCTACGGCCTGGTGGGCACCAATCTCAAGCGCCCCTATGATGCCCGGGAGCTCATCGCCCGCCTGGTGGACGGCTCGGCGTTCGACGAGTTCAAGGCGCTGTTCGGCACCACTCTCGTCACCGGCTTTGCCCGCATCCAGGGCATGCAGGTGGGGATCCTCGCCAACAACGGGGTGCTGCACAGCGACAGCGCCCAGAAGGGGGCTCACTTCATCCAGCTCTGCAACAAGCGCTCCATTCCTTTGTTGTTCCTGCAAAACATCACGGGGTTTATGGTGGGAAGCCAAGCCGAGCGGGAGGGGATCGCCAAGCACGGCGCCAAGCTGGTCACCGCCGTGGCCTGCAGCCGGGTGCCGAAGATCACCCTGATCGTCGGCGGCAGCTTCGGCGCCGGCAACTACGGCATGTGTGGCCGCGCCTATGAGCCCGACTTCCTGTTCAGCTGGCCCAACAGCCGCATCTCCGTGATGGGGGGCGAGCAGGCCGCCGGCGTCCTGGTGCAGGTGCGCCGGGACAAGCTGGCGAGCGAGGGCAACATCTTGAGCGAGCAGGAGGCTGCGGCCATCCGTGCTCCCGTGATAGAACAATATGAGCGGCAGGGACACCCCTACTACGCCAGCGCCCGTCTCTGGGACGACGGCGTCATCGATCCCGCCCAGAGCCGTACCGTGCTGGCCCTAGCCCTGGCCGCCTGTCAGGGCGCCGAGTCCGGGCCGGAGCAATACGGCATCTTCCGGATGTAAGGAGCGCACCATGACAGATCCTCTCTTTAGCGATCCTCCCGCCTGTTACCGGCTGGAGCGTCACGGCCCCCTGGCGGAGCTCATTCTGGCCCGCTCGGCCCGTCACAACGCCTTCGATGCCGAGTTGATGCAGGGGTTGCTCGACAGCCTCCACGAGCTGGTGCATCTCCCGGACCGGCCCCACGTGCTGATCCTGCGGGCCGAGGGCAAGCATTTTTGCGCCGGCGCCGATCTCGACTGGATGCGCAGCCTGGCCCACGCGGATTTCGAGCAGAACCGTGAGGACGCCAGGCTGCTGGCGCGGCTGATGCAGACCCTGGATGAGCTCCCCTTCCCCACCCTGGCCCTGGTGCAGGGGGCGGCCTATGGCGGTGCACTCGGCCTCATCTGCGCCTGTGATATCGTGCTCGCCGCCGACAACGCCCGCTTCTGCCTCTCCGAGGTGAGCCTGGGGCTGGTGCCTGCGGTGATCAGCCCCTATGTGGTGCGTACCCTTGGCATGCGTCAGGCCCGTCGCTATATGCTGAGCGCCGAGCCCTTCGACGCCATCACCGCCTGCCGCCTCAACCTGGTTCATCTGATGACCACCCCGGCCGAACTGCTCAACGAGGGGCGTCGTCAGGCCCTGCGCCTGTGTCGCAACGGCCCTCAGGCGATGAAAGAGACCAAGCGGTTGCTGGCCGAGCTAGACGCGCACGGCGGTCGCCACCATGAAGAACACACGGTCGAGACCATAGCCCGGGTCAGGGTCGGTCTCGAAGCCCAGGAAGGGATGCAGGCCTTCTTCGACAAGCGCCCCCCGAGCTGGCGCCCCCGTTTCAAGGACGAGACATGATCAAACCCATAACGAGCTTATCCATAGCGAGCCTCGACGAGACTCGGCGGAGTGCTGCTCTCCACCTCATCTCCCACCAGAGCGCCGGCGAGGAGCACCCATGACTGCCAGCCCCCCCATCAAGCGCCTGTTGATAGCGAATCGCGGTGAAATTGCGGTGCGGATCATCAAGACGGCCCGCCGCCTCGGCATCCACACCATAGCCCTCTACTCCGATGCCGACGTTGGCGCCATGCACGTGCGCGGTGCCGATGAGGCCTGGCATCTGGGGCCGGCACCCGCGCGGGAGAGCTACCTCGACGGCGCCAAGGTGCTCGCCATCGCCCGTGAGGCCAAAGCCGATGCCATTCACCCGGGCTACGGCTTCCTGGCGGAGAACAGCGACTTTGCCAGCGCCTGCGAGGCAGAGGGCATCCGCTTTATCGGCCCGAGCGGCGCCGCCATCCTCGCCATGGGAGACAAATCCGGCGCCAAGGCGCTGATGCAGGCCGCGGGGGTACCCGTACTGCCCGGCTATCACGGCGCGGATCAGCGCCCCAACTTTTTGCGCGATCAGGCGAGCCTGGTGGGCTTCCCCCTGCTGATCAAGGCTGCCAGCGGCGGCGGCGGCAAGGGGATGCGCCGGGTCGATACCCTGGCCGAGTTCGACTCGGCCCTGGCGGCGGTGAAACGCGAAGCCCTGGCCGCCTTTGGGGACGATCATGTGCTGCTGGAGCGCTATCTGCCCCTCGCCCGCCACGTGGAGGTGCAGGTGTTTGCCGACAGTCTCGGCAACGCCATCTATCTCGGGGACAGAGATTGCTCCTTGCAGCGCCGCCATCAGAAGGTGATTGAGGAAGCCCCGGCCCCCGACATCCCTGCCCCCTTGCGCCGGGCCATGGGGGAGGCCGCCGTGGCCGCCGCCCGCGCCATCGATTATCGGGGCGCCGGCACCATCGAATTCCTGCTGTGCGGGGGGGAGTTCTTCTTCATGGAGATGAACACCCGGCTGCAGGTGGAGCACCCGGTCACCGAGTGCGTCACCGGCCAGGATCTGGTGGCCTGGCAGCTCGCGGTCGCCGAAGGAAAACCCCTACCCCTCAAGCAGGAAGAGGTGGTGCTGCGCGGCCACGCGGTGGAGGCGCGGCTCTACGCCGAGGATGTGGAGGCGGGCTTCCTGCCCGCCAGCGGCCCCATCGACTGGCTGCACTGGCCGGACGGGATCCGCATCGATACCGGCGTCGGCGCCGGTGACGCCGTGAGCCCCTATTACGATCCCATGATTGCCAAGCTCATCGTCCACGGTCAGAGCCGTGCCGAGGCCTTTGCGAGGCTGGCCGAGGCGCTGGCGGCACTCTCCCTCGGCCCCCTGGTGCACAACGGCCCCCTGCTGCTGCGCCTGTGTCAGGAGCCGGATGTGCTCGAGGTGCGCCATCACACCCAGTGGCCCATCCCCACAGCTCCCCTGCCCGTGCCTGAGCTCGCCTGGCCCCTGGCCACTCTCTGGCTCGCCAGTCGGCAGCAGGTGCAGGGAGCCGGTCCCTGGCAGCAGTCTGACGGTTTTCGCCTCGGCGGCCACAGGCACTGGAAGGCGGCGGTGCGAATGGGAGGGGAGAGTCGCAAACTGACGCTCATCGAGACCGCCGGCAGGATCCAGTGGCAGGGCATGCCCCTCGCCTATGAGGCGGGACAGGATCATCTGCGCCTGAAGCAAGGCGACATCTGGCAACGTTACCCAGTCAAGGCTGAGGGACAGCATTTCGTGCTCAGCATCCAGGGACGAAGCCTGCCATTTTGCGAGGATGATCCCCTCCATCAAGCCCGGCCTGATCACGACCATGGGAGCGGCATGGGGGACATCCGCGCCCCCATGCACGGCATCGTCGTGGCCTTGCTGGTGGAGGCGGGTCAGCGGATCAGCAAGGGGCAACCCCTGCTGGTGCTGGAGGCCATGAAGATGGAACACAACCTCAAGGCCGCGCATGACGGGGTGATAGAAACCCTACATTGCCAGCAGGGTGAGCAGGTGAGCCAGGGCAGCGTCCTGGTGCAACTCGTCCCAAACGTGGATCAACAGACGCCGGGGGCTGGATCATGAGCAAGGAACAGGGAAGGCCCGTCGATCGGGTGAGCCTGGTGGAGATGGGGCCGCGGGACGGCCTGCAAAACGAGGCGCGCATACTGCCCCTGGCCCAGCGGCTCGAGTTGATCGCACGGCTCGCCGAGAGCGGTCTGCAGCGCATCGAGGTGGGGGCCTTCGTCTCCCCCAAACGGGTACCCCAGATGGCGGACTCCGCCGCCCTGCTGGACGCCCTGCCCCGCCGCGCCGAGGTGGGGCATCACAGGGTGCGTTACGGCGCCCTGGTGCCGAACCTGCAGGGGTTGCAGGCCGCCATCAGTGCCCGGGTCGATGAGATAGGCCTCTTCACCGCCTGCTCCGACGGCTTCACCCGCGCCAATATCGGCATCGGCGTGGAGGAGTCCCTGGTGCGCTTCGCCCCCCTGGTGGCGGAGGCCCGCAGCCTCGGCATCAAGGTGCGCGGTTATCTCTCCACCGTCATCGCCTGCCCCTATGAAGGCCCCACCCGGCCGAAGCGGGTCGCGGCCCTGGCCGAGCGGCTGCTGGATCTCGGCTGTCACGAAATTTCGCTCGGCGACACCATAGGGGTCGGCACCCCGGGCACAGTCGCACCCATGCTGGACGCCGTGCTGCACGAGGTGCCGGCGGGGCGGCTCGCGGTGCACTTTCACGATACCTATGGCCAGGGGCTGGCCAACCTGCTGCCGGCCCTCGAGCGCGGCATCCGCACCATAGACTGCTCGGTAGCCGGGCTCGGCGGCTGCCCCTATGCCCCCGGCGCCTCCGGCAACGTCGCTTCCGAGGAGGTGGTCTACCTGCTCCACGGCCTCGGCATGAGCACAGGGGTGGACTTGGACAAACTCGCCACCACCGGCCAGTGGGTGAGCGAGCAGCTGGGGCGGGCCAACGGCTCCCGGGTCGGTCAGGCCCTGCACGCCAGGGCACTGGCCCGGCGGGCACAGGCTGCACGGGACGAGATCACACAAGGAGCCTGCCATGGTCCCTAACCGCTTCGCCAGCAAGGAGGTAACCTACAGCATCTCCGAGCTGGCCCAGGAGTTTGACGTCACCCCCCGCACCATCCGCTACTACGAGGACGAGGGGCTGATCACCCCGACCCGGGAGGGGCAGACCCGGATCTACAGCCACAAGGACAAGATCCGCCTCAAGCTCACCTTGAGGGGCAAGCGGCTCGGCTTCAGCCTGGCGGAGATCCGCGAGCTGTTCGATCTCTACGACACCGACAAGACCAGCCGGACCCAGCTGCACTCGATGATCCAGATCATTGAGGCGAGGCGCCACTCCCTGCGCCAGCAGCTCGAAGACATCCAGATGGTGATGGCCGAGCTGGAGGTGGCCGAGCAGCGCTGCATCCATTCCCTCAACGAGTTGAAAGCCGGGGCGGACTGATGGGCGTGGGACAGACACCCTACCTTATCCATCAGGGCTCCTCAGCTGCGCAATCTGCATGGCCTTGGGAGAGAAATAAATGCGCGAGGGGATGGCTTGGGAAAGGAGGATTGCCCATATCTCCCTTCTCGCCGAGCCTGGATTATGGCGGCACCCATGGCAGCCCATTGCACAGATGGCCATCAATGCCGGTCAGAGTCCGGCGCAGCTCAAGGGAGAGATCATGATAGTGCGCTGATTAATTGCTACCATGTGCGCATCAAATGGAGACCGCCATGCCCAAGCCTCTGCCCGCTCGCCTGTTGCGCTATGCCCTCTATCTCTGCGCCATCCTGCTCATCGCCTTCGTCATCCTGCTCTGGCAAGCCCCCGGTCTCACCCAGCGCTATCTTCCCGGCTGGCTGGCCAAGCACTATGGATTGCAGCTCAATCTGGGGGAGATCAGAGTCAGCCTGCAGACCCCCTCCCTCACCCTGGGCCCCACAGAGCTGCTCGACCCACAGCAACAGACCCTGCTGGCCTTCGAGCAGCTCCAGATAGTCCCAAAGATCAAAGAGAGCTGGCAGCAAGGGGGGCTGGTGCTGGCCGAAGCGAGCCTCCGCAAGCCCGTCGCCAACCTGGTGCGCCTCCCCGATGGCAAGGGCCCGGACAAGCAGCCCGAGGCGAGGTTCAACCTGACCGAGGCGCTGGCTCCCCTGCTCGACAGCCTGACGGCGACGGAACCGACCGCCCCGGCGGATCCGGCACAGCCGCTGCCCCTACAGATCGACCAGCTGGCGCTGGAGCAGGGTCAGATCCGTTATCTGGATAGCCGCAAACCCGGAAGCCCGGGCTGGGTCCCGAGCCTCACCCTCGACAAACTCGAGCTGCAACTGCCCAATTTTTCCACCGCCGAGGGGTACCAAAGTCCCTATCGGCTCAGCGCCACCCTCAACCGGAAGAGCCCCCTCAAGGCCGAGGGGGAGCTCGACATCCTGACCGGCAGCGGCAAGGGGAAAATAAACCTCGACAAGCTGGTCCTCGCCCCCTTCGCCCCCCTCTGGACGCCCTATCTCAGGATCGATCTCGCCAAAGGGGATGCCAGCGCCGCGCTGGATTACCGCATGGTGCTGGGCAAACAGGGGCTGGGGTGGCAACTCTCCAAGGGAAAACTGCTCCTGAACAACTGGCAGCTCAAACGCGCCAAGGGGAACGAGTTTGCTCGCTTCAACCAGCTGGCCCTGACCGGGATCAGCGCCGATGGGGCCAAGCAGTCACTCACCATAGGCAGCGCCGCCCTCAAGGCCCCCACCCTCAGCGCCGTGCTCGACGACAAGCAGCAACTGGATCTCGCCGATCTGCTGATCCCCCAGTCCGCCCCCAAGGCCACGAACAAGCCCACCAAGAAGGCCAAGTCGACCCAGACCGCCCAGCCCTGGCGTTGGCAGCTCAAGCAGACCCGCATCAGCGAGGGCGCTCTCAATCTGACCGAATCGAGCAGTGGCAAACCCCTGCAGCGGGAACTGTCGGGGCTCAGCCTCAGCCTGGGCCCCCTCGACAGTGCGGCCGACAAACCCAGCCCCCTGACCCTTAGCGCCACCCTCAACAAGGAGAGTCCCGTCAGTTTCGATGGCAGCCTCACGCCTGCGCCTTTTGCCCTGAACGGCACCATCAAGCAGCAGGCGCTGCCCCTTGGCTTGGCCCAGCCCTATCTGCAGGATCTGCTCAGGATCAAGGTGCAAGATGGCCTGCTCAGCAGCCGTACCAAGCTGATCCTGGCCACCGACGCCAACGGAGCCCTGAGCCAGTTGAAGCTGGAGGGGGGGCTCGATGTCGACAAGCTGTATGTGCTGGATCGGGCCGACAACCAGCGGTTGCTGCAGATCGGCCGCCTCGAGCTGACCGGGCTGCACTACGACGGCATGAGCCAGCAGCTGAAGATCGCCGACATCCTGCTGCGCCAACCTTTCGCCCGCATCGAGATCAGCGAAACGGGGATCACCAACGTGCAACAGCTGCTGCTGCCCCAGCCGGATGACAAGGGCACCGGCAGCGGGCCTGCCCCCCACATCTTCATCGATCAGGTGCGCACCGAGCAGGGCAACCTGCGCTTCGCCGACCGCAGCCTGAGCCCGGAGTTCGTGGTGGACATCGCCTCCCTCGCGGGCCAGAGCCGCCATATCAGCAATGTCCCGGGCCAACGCTCCGAGCTCGCCTTCAACGGCAAGGTGGACAGGTACGCCCCCGTGACCATACGAGGTGGCACCAACCTGCTCATCGAGGATCCCGTGCTCGACGTCGCCGTGGCCTTCAACAACCTGGAGCTCACCACCTTCACCCCCTACTCCAGCACCTATGCGGGCTATGCCATCGACAAGGGTCAGCTCTCCATGAAGCTCAACTACAAGCTGCAGGGCAACCGGCTGGAGGGGGACAACGACATCACCATCAAGAAGTTGCAACTCGGTGAGAAGGTCAAGAGCGAGCAGGCCAGGGATCTGCCCCTCGGTCTCGCCATCGCCCTGCTGAGCGACTCGAGCGGTGTCATCAAGATGAACCTCAAGGTGAAGGGAAACCTAGATCAGCCGAACTTCAGCCTGGGCAACATCTTCTGGGACGTGCTCGGCAACACCCTGACCAAGGCCATCAGCTCCCCCTTCTCCCTGCTGGCCTCCCTCGCCGGCGGCACCCAGGATCTCGACGAGCTGCCCTTCCTGGCGGGGAGCCCGGATCTCAGCCCGAGCCAGCAGACCAAGCTCGGCAAACTGGCCCAGGCCCTCAAGGAGCGACCCAAGCTCAGCATGAACATCCGCGGCAAGGTCAACTTCAACGAGGAGCGCCCCATCCTGCAGCGTCAGAAACTGGAGCGGGTGCTGGCCAAGATCACTGGCTCGCCGGTGGATCTCAACCTGCTGGAGCAAGACCCTGCCCTGCAAGCCGCCCTGGCCGACGCCTATGAGGCCAAGTTCAACGAAGATCTCGGCGATCTGGCCGACAGGCTGAAGCTGGCGGAGCAGAGCCCGGCCCTGCGTGCCCAGGCGGTGATCCTGCTGCGAGACCAGCAACTCATCACCGCCAAGTCCCTGCGCAGTCTGGCCATGCGCCGGGCCCAGAACACCAAGGAGTTTCTGGTGGACAGCCAGGGCATCACGCCGGAGCGTCTGTTCGTGCTGGACAGCCAGGTGAAGGAGACGGACAAGGAAGCCAAGGTGGTCCTGACCCTGGACAATTGACACCGTGGGGCGGCTCAGGCCGCCCCGGTTTTCATGGGCTGGCGCCATCTCGCTACACTTCTGCCGTCTTATGCCCTTATAGGGCTTCTTCTCTACTTCCTTTCTTTCCTCTACTTCACGCTAGCCCCTCTCCTGAGACGCTGCCCTGCCCCTCCCAATCCGTGCACCCGGCCTGAACGTCACACGCTCACTCCCCACGGCGTCTGCTCTTGGACACTTCTTCGCACTCGTACAGCGCCTCTCGTTGGCCAGAGATCTCACCGCCCCCTCGAACCAAACAGTCCCGGCATTCGCCCCGGCGCGGCCAGACACCCGCTGCATCACTATTTTTCACTGCCAGTCTGGAGACCCTTATTGGCATATTCCCCCAAGCCGGACAGGAGCAGAGGGATGTCGATGGGTGGACCTGAAACAGGGATGCGATAACTTAGTCTGATGGCATATGAGGGTGTTTTTTATCCATTAATGTCATTCTGGCCACCAACGCCGCGCCAAGGTCGCTCTTCCGCTTGGGGAGTGATCCAGGGGTCTCTGCTCCGCCCCCTCCCAGGCCGTTATTTATTTTCATCACGCCGTTATTTATACAAAAAAACAACCTTGTTAACTGGAGTCATTTACCAGTTTTCTACCTCGTCGCCACGAATACCGAGCCGGGTAATATTGGGTGTCGTTTTTTTACTATTTATTCTCTCAGCCCCCTTGCCGGAGGGTCGGCACCTGCCTAAAATCGCGCGTCTTTTATCAACCCCCACCTCTATCGTTGGAGAACACACGTGAGCGAAAAATTGGCCAACCCTGCCCCTCTGGGTCTGATGGGTTTCGGTATGACCACCATTCTGCTGAACATCCATAACGCAGGCTTCTTCCCCATCAGCGCCATGATCCTGGCCATGGGCCTGTGCTATGGAGGTCTCGCCCAGATCATCGCCGGCATCATGGAGTACAAGCGTGGCAACACCTTCGGTGTGACCGCCTTCATCTCCTACGGCACCTTCTGGTGGAGCCTGGTGTTCCTGCTGATGATGCCTGGCATGGGCCTGGCCGAAGCCACTCCCCACGCCTACATGGGCTGGTATCTGCTGATGTGGGGCATGTTCACCCTCTTCATGCTGGTGGGCACCGTCAACTTCCCCCGCGTGAAGCAGTTCGTGTTCGCCTCCCTGACCGTGCTGTTCTTCCTGCTGGCCGCCCGTGACTTCACCGGCAGCACCCTGATCGGCACCATCGCCGGTTTCGAAGGCATCATCTGCGGCGCCAGCGCTATCTACCTGGCCATGGCCACCGTGATCAACGAACAGTTCGGCCGCACCGTACTGCCCATCGGTGACCACAAGAAAGCCGCCGCCGTGCAGCTCAAGGCTGCCGCATAATTTGCGGTGAGCAGGCGCAAGCCATGATGAAAAAAGGCACCCCTTGGGGTGCCTTTTTTCTTCTCTGGCGTTTGCCGAAAGGTGTTCTCACACCTGTATATCCCCCTCATCCTCCCCCGCCAGCAAGCGGGTGGCGGGGAAGCGCGCCGCCGGCTGCTGACCATAGAAGTGCTCGAACTGCTCGTAGACGGCGGGATAGACGGCACGCAGGCGCAGGGGATCGGTGAAGAAGCTCTCGCTGCACACCGCGAAGAACTCGGCGGGATGCTCGGCGGCATAGGGATCGATATCGGTCACCTCATGGCGAGCCAGCTGCCCCTGAATGGCATCGAAGGCGCTTTGCAGGGCCCGGGTCCATTGCGGCTGGCTCATGCCTGACGGTAGCGGCGGCGCCCCGTCCGCATTTCCCCCCAGCATGTCGAGCTTGTGGGCCAGCTCGTGGATCACCAGGTTGAAGCCATCCCAGTCCCCGTCCTGTTGCAACTCGCTCCAGGCCAGCACCAGGGGGCCCTGGGGCCAGGACTCGCCAGCGTTCTCCTCCTCCCACTCGCTCACCAGCCCGAATTCGTCTTGCACCTCCTGGCGACGGGTGACGGGCTCGGGGATGATGATCACTTCGTGAAAACCGCGATACCAGTCCATCCCAAGATGCAAGATGGGCAGCGCAGCCTGCAGGGCCAGCACCGCCTGCTGACGTGCCGTCAGCTCGACCCCGATCTGGGTCAGGGTCTTGCGGGCCAGAAACTGCTTTGCCAGGGCGATCAGCCGCTGCTCATCCGCAGGGGAAAAACCCTGCAAGATGGGCACGGCGGCCAGGGCTTGCTGCCACTCCAGGGACCCGGGGCCATTTTCCTCCCACCGGGCAGGGCGACCGAATGCACTTCTCAACCTCGACCAGAACACAGACTCTCCTGTTTCACTTCAAATGACTTTCACGAACCGCTTGGGGCGCTCGAGATAACCCTGCGCCAGATAGAAGCGGTGAGCCCCCTCCCGTTTGAGGCTGCTGGAGAGCTCCAGCTGACTGCAACCCACCGCCCTGGCCCGCTCTTCGGCCACCGCCAGCAGCCGGGCACCGACGCCACTCCCCCTTGCCCCCTCATCGACGACCAGCGCCGAGATGAGGCCCCAGGCCGGTGCAAGGTGCAGCGGCTGCAGACGATGCCACACCAGCACCCCGGCCACGGCTTCCCCGAGGCAGGCCACCAGCACCTCCCGCGCCGGATCGGACTGATCCAGTTCGAGGCTCACCCCAACCTCCTCGGCAGGGTAGCCAAGTTGCACGAACAGGCTCGCCAGCGCCGCACCGTCGAGGGGGCTGGCGAGACGGACGCCGCACGACAACCCATCTACTGTCATTTCTGGCCTCAAATTTGCTCTCCTTGTCTGGGTGTCCTCGGGGGCATAACGGGTGCAGACCCATGGCCGGACGACACGTGAAATTCAGCCCTATGGGCAAGCGCCGGATCTTGTCCAGCCCTGGCTGCCAATTGTTACTGTCAATTCACAAATTAACAGTGCGGCAACATATTTCGCTAGGAAGCGCTGGTACAAATCGATATGTTAAAACCCGCGGACTTGGCAGTCGAAAGTCCCGTCTACATCGGTGTGACCCTACTTGTTACCCACTATTCAATTTTAGGGAACGAGGCACAGACCTCGTCAAGACAGCGCAACAAAGGAGTTGTTGTACATGAATGAGATCGTCAATGCCATCAATGGTGTGATCTGGAGCCCTGCGCTCATCTATCTGTGCCTGGGAGTCGGCCTCTACTTCTCCCTGCGCAGCCGTTTTTTGCAACTGCGTCATATCAAGGAGATGATCCGGTTGATGTTTGATGGCAAGAGCACCGATGCCGGTGTCTCTTCCTTCCAGGCCCTGGCCATGACCCTGGCGGGTCGGGTCGGTACCGGCAACATTGCCGGGGTCGCCACCGCCATCACCTTCGGCGGCCCGGGCGCCCTGTTCTGGATGTGGATGGTCGCCTTCCTCGGCGCCAGCTCCGCCTTCGTGGAATCCACCCTGGGTCAGGTCTACAAGGAGAAGATCAACGGCGAATACCGCGGCGGTCCGGCCTTCTATATCGAGAAAGGGCTCGGCATCAAGTGGTACGCCTGGACCTTCGCCATCGCCACCATCTTCGCCTGCGGCGTGCTGCTGCCAGGGGTACAGGCCAACTCCATCGGTGCCAGCCTGCAGACCGCCTTTGATATCGACCCCAACGTCACCGCCGCGGGGCTGGCGATCCTGCTCGGCTTCATCATCTTCGGCGGCGTGAAGCGCATCGCCAACTTCGCCAGCACAGTCGTGCCCTTCATGGCGCTGGGTTACATCATCGTCGCCTGCGTCATCATCGCCCTCAACATCGGTCAACTGCCGGGTGTGCTGATGCTCATCTGGAAGAGCGCCTTCGGGATGGAAGCCGGTTTCGGTGCAATTCTGGGCCTGGCCATCATGTGGGGGGTCAAGCGTGGGGTCTACTCCAACGAAGCGGGTCAGGGGACCGGTCCTCACGCCTCCTCCGCCGCCGCCGTGAGTCACCCGGCCAAGCAGGGTCTGGTACAGGCGTTCTCCGTCTATATCGACACCCTGTTCGTCTGCTCCGCCACCGGCTTCATGCTGCTCATCACCGGTCTCTACAATGTACAAGGTCCGAATGGCGCCGCTCTCTACACCGGCATCGCCGGCGTAGCCGCGGGCCCCGGCTATGTGCAGACCGCCATGGAGAGCATGATGCCCGGCTTTGGCAGCATGTTCGTGGCCATCGCGCTCTTCTTCTTCGCGTTCACCACCATAGTCGCCTACTACTACATCGCCGAGACCAATATCGCCTTCATCACCCGCAAGATGAAGCAGCCCTGGCTGATGTTCGTGCTGAAGCTCGCGCTGATGGCCTCCACCGTCTACGGCACCGTCAAGACCGCCGATCTGGCCTGGGGCCTCGGTGACATCGGCGTCGGCCTGATGGCCTGGCTCAACATAGGCGCCATCCTGCTGCTGCAAAAGCCCGCCTTTGCCTGCCTGCGCGACTATGAGGCGCAGAAGGCCCAAGGGCTGGATCCCGTGTTCCACCCGGAGAAGCTCGGCATCAAGAACGCCGACTACTGGACGGGCCGTCGCTCCGAGCAGAATCTGGAGCAGGAGCAGGCCGGTCACCCCTTCGAGGCGGATCGCACCCCCTCCTGATCCCGTACTTCATGAAGAGATGATCAAAAATGGCAGCCTGGGCTGCCATTTTTCTTTGGGTGAATATGCCTGCTTTCAGGCTCCCTAGAGTGCATTGCGCCTCGGGCCAAACGGCAGGCGCCAGCGAAACAGGCTGTTGAGGGTGGCGCGCCACTGATTGGGCCGCCCCAGGATCTGCCGCTGCAACCGGGTCTCTTCCTTCAGCATCGCCTCGTCGCTGTGGGCCCAGGCCTGGGTGTAGAGCCGCTTGATCCCCGCCAGCGCGTCCGGCGACTTGGTGATCAGGGTCCTCGCAAACGCCCGCGCCTCCGCCAGGGGATCGTCACAGACCCGGCTCACCAGACCCAGGCTCTTGGCCTCGGCGGCCAGCAGCTCGCGCCCGCTCATGGCGAGCTCCATGGCGGTATCCACCCCCATCAGGTTGCGCAGGGTGACGCTGCCGCTCATGTCGGGAATGATGCCCCACTTGATCTCCATCACCGAGAAGCGGCAATCCGGGGTGCTGAAGCGAAAATCGGCGCCGAGCGCGATCTGCAGGCCGCCGCCGAAGCAGACCCCCTGGGTCACCACTATCACGGGCACCGGCAGTTGGTGCCAGCCATAGGCGACCCGCTGGGCGAGATTGGTGGCCTCGTCCGCCTCCCGCTTGAGGATATCCAGGGCCGCCACCGGCTGGCGCAGCATGGATTTCACATCCAGCCCGGCGCAGAAGGCCCGCCCCTCCCCGTGCAGGATCACCGCCCTCAGCCCCTTGTGGCGGCTCAGCTCATTGAGCGTCTCGTCGATGGCCCCGAACATGGCCCTGTCCAGCGCATTGAGTTTGTCTCCCCGGCTCAGCAACACCTCGGCGATGCCGTCCCGGATATCCCATTTGACCCTTGGTCTGTCCATGTCCCTACTTCTCCCTGTGAATCGATACTGGTCATACCACTACGTTACCAGAGTGTTACCAGCGGGTATAGAGAGGCTTGGCTCCCATTGCGACTAAAGTCGGCTGGCCTTTCGCTGCCCCTCTTTGTCAGACTGGCCCCAGCTCCCCTGCCCAGGCCGAGGCACAGCATGTCCCTCTTATTCGATTTCACCCGTCCCCCCTTCGACTGTCTGGATGCAGAGGCGCGCCACCGGCTCGGCCAGCACCTCAGCATCTGCTACTTTCGCGCCGGCCAAACGGTGCTGAGGCCGGGCGAGGCCCCGCCCGGCCTCTACCTCATCACCAAAGGGGCGGTGGAAGAGTCCGGCCCCCACCAGCGCTTCGGCGACTATGGGGAGGGGGACATGTTCGATGTGCGGGCCCAATTCGACGGCCACTGCCGCCACCGCTTCCAGGCACTGGAAGATAGTCTCTGCCAGCTCATCCCCAGTGCCACCTTCTCGGCTCTGTGTGAGGAGAACCCGGACTTCGCCCGCTACTTCACCGCTACCCTGAGCGAGCGCCAGCGGGAGCAGGAGCGGCGCAGCCAGCTCGGCCAGCAGAATCTGGCAGAATTTATCCTGACCCGGATCCAGCCCCACCACCTGCAGCCCGCCCTGCAGCTGGACAGGCACACCAGCCTGCTGGCCGCGACCGAGGCCATGGCAGCCAGGGGCACGGATTGCCTGCTCTACCCGGCCAGCGATGGCAGCCTGAGCCTAGCCACCCGCAAGACCCTGCTCCATGCCCTGACCCTGAGCGGCCTGCCGCTCTCTGCCCCCCTGTCACTCCTGACGCCAGCCCCCCTCATCGGTCTGCCCCTTGACGGCTATCTGTTCGATGCCCTGCTGCTGATGACCCGCCATCGTATCAAGCGGTTGGTGGTCTGGCAGGGGCAGGAGGTGGCGGGCGTCCTGCACCTGACCCAGGTGCTCGGCCTCTTCTCCGCCCACTCCCACGTGCTGACCCTGCGTATCGCCCGGGTGGACGACCCCGCCTCCCTGGAGGCGGTAGCCAGGGAGCAGCAGCAGCTTATCCGCGTCCTCCATGCCCAGGGGATCCACACCCTCTTCCTGATGCGGCTCATCGCCACCATCAACGAGCAGCTGATCGCCAAGGCCTTCAGCCTGGTGATCCCGACCCTGGTGCAAGACAGGATATGCCTGCTGATGCTGGGCTCGGAGGGGCGCGGCGAGCAGATCCAGAAGACCGATCAGGACAACGCCCTGATCCTGCCAGCCGGGTTGCACTGGCCGGACAGGGAGCGGGATCTCGCCGCCTTCAGCGCCCTGCTGGCGCGCCTCGGCTATCCCCCCTGTCCGGGCCGGGTCATGGTCAACAATCCGGCCTGGACCAGGGAGGCGAGCCAGTGGCAGGGCGACATCGAGCGTGCCTGTCAAAGGGCCAGTGAAGAGGATCTGCTCTGGCTCGCCACCCTGGCCGATGCCCAGGCCATCGCCGGGGATCGCCATCTGTTGCCTCCCCTCGCCCGGCGCCTGCGGGCAGCACTCTCGGAGCGACCCGATCTGTTGGCGGAGATGGCCAGGGCGGCGGTCGCCTTTCACACCCCCCTCACCCTGTTCGGCCGCTTGGAACAGGCCCCGGAGGGGCTGGATCTCAAGCGCGGCGCCCTCTTCCCCCTGGTCCATGGCCTGCGCGTGCTGGCCTTGGAGGCCGGGGTGCTGGAGACCTCCACCCTGGGACGCATCGAGGCCCTGGTGGCCCAGGGTCGCCTCAGCCAGGACTATGGCGCCAACCTGGCGGAGGCGTTTCGGCTCTTCATTCGCCTGCGACTCGGCAGCCAGCTCAAGGGGGAGAGCAGAGTGCGGGTGGAGAGCCTCGGCCATGGAGACAGAGATCTGCTGCGCCACGCCCTGCATCAGGTGAAGAAGTTCCAGCAGTGGCTCAGTATCCACTTTCGTCTAAGGCAGTGAGCGGAACATGAGTCTCTGGCAGCACGAGCGCAGACGCTGGCATGGCCGTCACTTTCGTCAGGGGGAGTTTGCCCCCCTGTTCGGCCCGCCCCCGGCGGATGAGTGGGTGGCGTTGGACTTCGAGACCACCAGCCTGGATCCCGGGCGAGCTGAAATAGTCGCCATCGGCGCCGTGCACATCAAGGGCAACCGACTGCTCACCGGCGAGGCGCTCTCCCTCAGAGTACAGGCCCCCCCCAGCCTCAGCGAGCAATCGGTCTCCATCCACGGCCTGCGCCATCAGGACTTGCAACAGGGTCTGCCCCTTGAGGAGGCCCTGCGCCGGCTGCTGGCCTTTATCGGCGCTCGCGAACTCGTGGGTTATCACATCGCCTATGACCTGCGCATCCTCGCCCTCGCCTGCCGCAGGCATTGGGGGCTGCACCTGCCCCAGCGCGGCATAGAGGTGAGCCGCCTCTACCACGATCACCTCTATCGGCGCTATCCGGATGCGGCCATCGATCTGCACCTGGCCGCCATCTGCCAACATCTCGGTCTGCCTGCCCTGCCCGCCCACGACGCCCTGGCGGACGCCACCGCCGCAGCCCTCATCTTCCTGCGCCTCACCCTGGGCGGCCCCCTGGCTTATCCCAAAGTCTAATTGTCGACAAATAACATTTAATTCACATTTCGGTTACATGAGCAGGCCTCCTGCTCGGTAGGGACAAGTTCAATCACAGTCGACACAACCGTCACGGAGAACTGCAATGGAACAGCAACGCTATCTGAGGATCCAGCAAGATCCTGTCTTCCAGGAGTTGGTCGCCAAGCGCCAACGCTTCGCCTGGACCCTCTCCATCCTGATGCTGGGGCTCTACCTGGCATTCATCCTGCTCATCGCCTTCGCCCCCGGCTGGCTCGGTACCCCGCTCAGCGAAGGCTCCGCCATCACCCGTGGCATCCCGGTGGGGGTGGGTCTCATCCTCGCCTCCTTCGTGCTGACCGGCATCTATGTCTATCGCGCCAACGGCGAGTTTGACGAGCTGAACAACAAGATCCTCAAGGGAGCGCAATCATGAGCGGTATCTCCATGAAACACACCCCCTGGCTGCTGCTCGGCGGTCTTCTCTCCACCCCCTTGCTGGCGGCCGATGCGCTCACCGGCGAGGTGCAGCGCCAACCCCTCAACGTGCCGGCCATCGTCATGTTCGTGGCCTTCGTGGCCGCCACCCTGTTCATCACCTACTGGGCCTCCAAGCGCAACCGTTCGGCCTCCGACTACTACGCCGCCGGCGGGCGCATCACCGGCTTCCAGAATGGCCTGGCCATCGCCGGCGACTACATGTCCGCCGCCTCCTTCCTCGGCATCTCCGCCCTGGTCTACACCTCGGGCTATGACGGCCTCATCTACTCCATCGGCTTTCTGGTAGGCTGGCCCATCATCCTCTTCCTTATCGCGGAGCGGCTGCGCAACCTCGGCAAGTACACCTTCGCCGACGTCGCCTCCTACCGCCTCAAGCAGACCGAGGTGCGTACCCTCTCAGCCAGCGGCTCCCTGGTGGTGGTGGCCCTCTACCTCATCGCCCAGATGGTCGGTGCCGGCAAGCTCATCGAGCTGCTGTTCGGCCTGCAATACCACATCGCCGTGGTGCTGGTCGGTATCCTGATGGTGCTCTACGTGCTGTTCGGCGGCATGCTGGCCACCACCTGGGTACAGATCATCAAGGCGGTGATGCTGCTCTCCGGCGCCTCCTTCATGGCCATCATGGTGATGAAGTCCGTCAACTTCGACATCGGTGCCCTGTTCAGCGAAGCGGTCAAGGTACACGCCAACGGCGTGGCCATCATGAGCCCGGGTGGCCTGGTCTCCGACCCCATCTCCGCCATCTCCCTCGGGCTGGCGCTGATGTTCGGCACCGCCGGCCTGCCCCACATCCTGATGCGCTTCTTCACCGTGAGTGACGCCAAGGAAGCGCGCAAATCTGTGTTCTACGCCACCGGCTTCATCGGCTACTTCTACATCCTGACCTTCATCATCGGCTTCGGCGCCATCCTGCTGGTCAGCACCAACCCGGCCTTCAAGGACGCAACCGGCGCCCTGCTCGGCGGCACCAACATGGCGGCCGTGCACCTGGCCGATGCGGTGGGGGGCAGCCTGTTCCTCGGCTTCATCAGCGCCGTGGCCTTCGCCACCATTCTGGCCGTCGTAGCTGGCCTGACCCTGGCCGGGGCCTCCGCGGTCTCCCACGATCTCTATGCCTGCGTGCTGAAGAAGGGCAAGGCAAACGAGGCGGATGAACTGCGGGTCTCCAAGATGACCACGCTGGTGCTGGGTGTGGTGGCCATCGGCCTCGGTATCCTGTTCGAGAAGCAGAACATCGCCTTCATGGTGGGCCTGGCCTTCTCCATCGCGGCGAGCTGCAACTTCCCGGTGCTCTTCCTCTCCATGTTCTGGTCCCGCCTGACCACCCGCGGCGCCGTCTATGGCGGCTGGCTGGGGCTGGTGAGCGCAGTGACCCTGATGATCCTGGGCCCCACCATCTGGGTGAAGGTGCTGGGTCATGCCGAACCCATCTACCCCTACGAGTACCCGGCCCTCTTCTCCATGGCCATCGCCTTCGTCGGGATCTGGTTCTTCTCGGTGACCGACAAGTCCCAGACTGCCTCCGACGAACACGCGAAGTTCTTCCCGCAGTTCGTTCGCTCCCAGACCGGGCTCGGCGCCGCCAGCGCCAGCTCCCACTAAGCCCCGTATCTTCGCTTCAAAGCCGGCCTTGTGCCGGCTTTTTTCATGGTCACTGCCCCGGTCGACTTGAGGTGATTTAGTCGGGTCACCGGTGTTACCAACAAGGCCCTGCTCATTGCCAGCCACATCAAGCCCTGGTCTAAGTGCGAGAACAACGCCGAGCACCTGGATAGCCACAACGGCCTGCTGCTCTCCCTTCACATCGACAAGCTGTTCGACTGGGGTTGGATTACCTTCACTGATTCTGGCGACCTGCTGTGTGCCGAGCCCAGCATCGAGCAGGCCCTGCTGCAGTGGGGCGTTGAGTTACCCCTAAACGTCGGCCCGTTCAACTCTAAGCAGGCCGCATTCCTCGAGTACCATCGTGACGAGATTTTCAAGGCAGAGTCCATCGCTACATCCTGATTCTCCTCAACCTAAGCGGAAGCGCCTCTCCCGCCCAACCCGGCCTCTTCCCCCCTACAAATCCGTGATCCCCCTCGGGGTTGCATCCCATTTGACCCCATCACTTGAACAATAAAGAAGCATCCTCAGTTGAGGATACCTTAGTTCACCAAATGTCGGAACTTTCGTCGGTTCCGGCTTAATCCCCTTGTTCGAGGAATCAAGCGAGAGTGCATAGCACATTGATTTCACATCAACTTCATTGTGTAGCGGAACATTCACAACCACGCAATTGGCACATTTATCAGCTTGGTTTTTGAGTCAATTTGCATAGGTTGATTAGGCGTAGCAATTACGTGAGTTTTTGGCTCAAGACATAGAACTTGTTCAAGTCCTTATAATTTGGGAGAAATAATCAAAATGATTGCTGACACTTCCGTACCCATTAAGTCTAAGCCTATTGAGGCTGGACAGGTTCCAACTTTGACGCTGAAGCTGCTCACTGGTAGTCAAACTGATGGCGGCCGCGCAGCAGGCATCTTTACTGCCGACGACCTAATCAAAATCTTGCTGTATGTCCGCGCTGCCAGGAAGCTACCGCAGAACCTAGAAGAGTTCACGAAGGAAATTGGCAGTGACAGCACAGGCATTCCTGGGCTTGAGCCTAAAGAAATCATTGATTTGTACCAAAAGATCACTGGCCATGCTAACCGCTGGACACCAGTCGAAAGTTTGGTGAAGAAACAAGCCGCTAGCCTCGAAGTCGCATCGGAAGACATCGTTAGAATTGGTGGCCAAGTCATCAAGGCCATCAACCAGATGGATATCATAGAGCAGCTGAAAACCATCAAAGACTCGACTGTAACAATCCCAATCTCTAGTGACAAAGACACCAAAATTCAAAAGGCGTTGCCAGAAGTCATCGAGAGGTTAAAAGAAACCTGCATCAAACAGCAGGCAAAGACGCTCGAGGTGCTAAGGGCAGTGCGTGACTACAAGACCGAGATATCTGGTGGCACTCTGTCAAACAACCGAGCAGTGACGGGTCTTGAGCCAGCGATCGCAGACAAGAAAGAGCGGGCAAAGAAAGCCAATTTGGATGGTCAGATCAAAGAACTCCAAGACAGTATTGATGACCTTCAAAAGGATATCGATCAACTGAAGAAAGACTACGACAAGTATGTCGGGCTTGCATTCACTGGTGCCGCAGGTGGAATTATTGGTCTCGCCATTACAGGCGGCATTTTTGGCGACAAGGCTGAGAAGGCTCGGAAGGAGAGGAACTCAAAAATCCAGCAAAAGGATGACAAGTCCAAAGATCTAAAACGGAAACAGCAGGTACAGGGAATACTCAATCAGTTTGCAACCCAATTTACAGATATTGGAATGCGTCTATTGGATGCTGAGCAGTCCCTAGAGCACCTCGACTTCTTGTGGAACGACATCATCGTAAGAATTGATCAATCGGTTGATAAGTGGATGCAAGTCAAAGACAGCGATATGTTGCTGTCCTTTGTTACTGACCTGGAAGGAATCGTCAAGCCGTGGAGTGAAGTGGGCAACATGAGCACCGGGCTTGAGAAAGTCTTTGACAAGGCTTATGAAGAGTTCAAAAAAACCTACGGCTCCTAGTGAAAGCTCACCTCGATAAATTTTCGAGCACAGCCACGCTTTCCAAGCACTTTTCAAACATGCGATAAGGTCATCATCACTATGCAGCTTTCCAATTCTACAGCTAATATCCCGAACTTTGAGTCTGTGGCACATTCAGTCACAACTATTAAGCGAAGCGTTCCTGCGACAAGCGATGGAGCATATACCTACTTTACAGATCGTCTTAAGCTCGCTGCTACTGTGGCAGACAACCTTAATCAAGAGATCAGCAACGCTCTTACCTTGCTGCCAACCTCGTTGAACAACATGAAGACAGTCCAACCACTTCAACAAAAAAGTGGTGAGATTGATGAAGCCCAACGCACGGGCAAAATTTCTACTGAGCAGGCCAACGCCGCACGGGCACAGTTGCAAGGCAAGCTGAGTACGACAGTCTCATCCACCCTCACAGACTTTGACAATGCTGCGACTAAGCTTTCTGAGCCTGCCGATCGCTTATCAACATTCGGGAAAGAAATCGAGGTGCGACTTAAGGGGGCCATAGCCACCGAGACAGCAAACCATGAGCGCCTAAAGCAGGACGTTGACCGTGAGTCTGCTCGCCTCAAAACCCTCAAAGATCGCTACGAAACCTTAGCTGCAGCCGTTGATGAAGCGCGGGGTGGGCCTACTGAAGACCTTGCTGGACTCTTGCCAGATGAAAAGGAGCTGTCGAGCCTTCTTGATGCTGAACCGGAGGATGCCGCTGCTCCGGAAGTTGGAGCCGCGAAGAAGGCCATCGAGCTATCCATAAAGCAAATTAAGAAAATATTGGCGGCTGTTAACAAGACCATTAAGTTCGAGCAACTCACCCAAATGCGCGATGAAGTCTCCAAGGCGGTGACGAAGCAGACCTGTGTGGTAGAGGCCTTTCAAGCAAGGCTGCGGTCGGAGAACACAACACTAGCGCTGCTAGACACGATTGGAACGGCGGGAACGTCCATGACCGCGCTTGCTACGGAAACTACTAAGCTCTCCACAGAATTCTCTAGTTTTGTGGCAACGCTTCGGGATTTAAACAATCAGGCCGTCACGGCGGATAACTTAATGGAAATCATTAACTACATGGAGTTTTATGTGAAACAAGCTCGTGATGCTCGTAGCAAAGTCATTCTCTCTTAAACTGTTGCTCCGAACACGATCGCTCATTGTATAAGTGCGATCGCCGTTATCACCTTACACCGGCCTCAGGCCGGTGTATTCCCTCCTCTTATGAACACCTGTAGTCACTCCCCTTCTCTATGTGGAGCGTTGGGCTGTGCATGTCTGCTCTTGGGCTCATCAGGCCAATCCACCCTGCCACATTCATGCCCGTACCCTCACTCCCTAGCCACAGCATCCGCCGCCGCTTAGCCGTCTCGCACACCCGCACCTTACTTCCTGGGTCTGCCGCTCCCAGCTTGTGGCCTTGGCTGCCAGCTCCACCGCAGGATGCGGTATACCGGCGGGTCCGAACTTCGACCAGCGCGGTATCCAGCGTCGCCAGCCACAGCTCCCACTAAGCCCCGTCTCTTCGTTTCCAAGCCGGCCTTGTGCCGGCTTTTTCTCTTCTCTGACCCCTCATCTCTTCCTTGTTGTCCTGTGATCCTCCTCCCCTGACGCAATCTCTTCGTCGTCACTCCAGCGGCCTGCATGCAATAGCGCCAGATCACAGTTCTCGCTAAAACTTTCGGGGGATCTGTGCCATAATGCGCGCCATTTGACAGACCAACCGGGACATTCCAGTGCTTTCAAGCAACAACATCACCATGCAGTTCGGCGCCAAGCCGCTGTTTGAGAACATCAGCGTCAAGTTTGGCGGCGGCAACCGCTACGGCCTCATCGGCGCAAACGGCTGTGGCAAGTCCACCTTCATGAAGATCCTCGGCGGCGATCTGGAGCCCACTGGCGGTAATGTGAGCCTGGACGTCAACGAGCGCATCGGTAAGCTGCGCCAGGATCAGTTCGCCTACGAAGAGATGCGCGTGCTGGACGTGGTCATGATGGGCCACACCGAGCTGTGGGCCGCCATCGCCGAGCGTGACGCCATCTATGCGAACCTGGAAGCGACCGACGACGACTACATGAAGGCCGCCGAGCTGGAAGGCCTGGTCGCCGAGTACGACGGCTACACCGCCGAAGCCCGCGCGGGCGAGCTGCTGCTGGGTGCCGGCATTCCCATCGAGCAGCACAACGGCCCCATGAGCGAAGTGGCACCGGGCTGGAAGCTGCGGGTGCTGCTGGCACAGGCGCTCTTCTCCAACCCCGATATCCTGCTGCTGGACGAACCGACCAACAACCTGGACATCAACACCATTCGCTGGCTGGAGCAGGTGCTCAACGATCGCGAGAGCACCATGATCATCATCTCTCACGACCGTCACTTCCTGAACTCCGTCTGCACCCACATGGCGGATCTGGACTACGGCGAGCTGCGCGTCTACCCGGGCAACTACGACGAGTACATGACCGCGGCCACCCAGGCCCGCGAGCGCCTGATCGCCGACAACGCCAAGAAGAAGGCCCAGATCGCCGATCTGCAATCCTTCGTCTCCCGCTTCAGCGCCAACGCCTCCAAGTCCAGCCAGGCGACCTCCCGCCTGAAGCAGATCGACAAGATCAAGATCGAGGAGGTCAAGGTCTCCAGCCGTCAGAACCCCTTCATCCGCCTCGAGCAGGACAAAAAGCTGTACCGCAACATCCTGGAAGTGGAAGGGGTGTCCAAGGGTTATGGCGAGGCGCCCCTGTTCAAGGGCCTCAACATGATGCTGGAAGTGGGCGAGAAGGTCGCCATCCTGGGTACCAACGGCATCGGTAAATCCACCCTGATCAAGACGCTCGTTGGGGATCTGGCCCCGGATACCGGCACCATCAAATGGTCCGAGAACGCCCAGATCGGCTACTACGCCCAGGATCACGCGGAAGACTTCGACACCGATCTCAATGTGTTCGACTGGATGGCCCAGTGGAAACAGGCCAACGAAGACGAGCAGGCGGTGCGCTCCGTGCTGGGTCGTCTGCTGTTCTCCCAGGACGATATCAAGAAGCCGGTCAAGGTGCTCTCCGGTGGTGAACAGGGCCGCATGCTGTTCGGCAAGCTGATGATGCAGCGCCCCAACATCCTGATCATGGATGAGCCGACCAACCACCTGGACATGGAATCCATCGAATCCTTGAACCTGGCGCTGGAGATGTATCAGGGCACCCTGATCTTCGTCTCCCACGACCGTGAGTTCGTCTCCTCCCTGGCGACCCGGATCCTGGAGTTGACCGAGAACGGCATCCGCGACTTCGGCGGCACCTACGAGGATTACCTGCGCACCCAGGGTGTGGTGTAAGCCCCTCCCCGCACTAATCTCATGCAAACCGGCGCCCAGGCGCCGGTTTTTTATTGCCTCCAAATGGCCCCAGCCCGCCAGTACCCTGCCGCCCTACCGCTCTGCTCCGGATGGGCCTGGACTCTCCACACAGCCGCTTCTGGTGCTGTACGCCCGGATTGGTACACATGCTCAGCACCACCGCTCTTTCCCAACACACGCACGCTTGGCTGGCTGGCTCTGGCTCTGGCTCTGGCTGGTATCATCCACTCTGTGTCGACATACACATAATGCGTAGCCAGCGTACGCTGACGGTCCCCACCGACATGCGTCCAGCCGACTCCTGACCAGAGCAAGGCCCATTCGCACTGCGTCGACATGCTCCCTATAGGTCTCGGAACGGCATAGATTATCTGCAGGATAGACACCTGGCGATGGGATGGATGGTGCTTCAAAATGAGTATCTTGCAGATAAAAAAACGGCCCCTGAGTGGGGCCGTTTTCGACGGGATGTGAGGTCGACTTATTCGACGGTCGCTTCCACGTCGGTGAAGTACTCGATCTTGGCAGACTTGCGCAGCTCGTCGATGAGGGACTTGTAATCCGCCTGGGCCTTGCCCTGGCCCAGCTGCCCTTGCAGCAGGCTGACCATCTCGGACGGCTTCTCGGTCACGTTGACCTTGTCCAGCGCCACCACCACGCGATCGCCGTTCGCTTCGGCCACCAGTTCGACGCTCGGCTTGCCATCCTTCGGATGGGGCATGCGGAACGCCTGGGCCAGCAGGTTCTGATCCATGTCCTGGGTGAAGCGCACCACACCCTTGTGGGCCTCGACCTTGGCACCCAGGGCGGTCAGATCGGCCTGGATATCCTCGCCGGCATGCAGCTTGTCCAGCAGCCCTTGCGCCTTGCCACGGGCCACTTCGCTCGCCTTGTCATGCTTGATGGCCGCAATCACCTGCTCCTTGACGTCCGCCAGCGGTTTGGCCGCCTTGGGCTGGTGACCCATGATGTGCAGCACCAGCGCCTTGCCGTCGGAGAGCTCGATCACGTCGGAGTTGGTGTTGTCATCGCGCAGCTGTTCGGAGAAGGCCACCGACAGCACCTTGGGATCGTTGAGGGGCGCCGGGGCATCGGCCTGGCTGAAGTAATCGGAGGAGACAACCTTCAGACCCATGGCTTCGGCGGTCAGATCCAGGGAGTCCGGGTTCTCGAAGCTGCTGTCAGCCATCTTCTGCTGCAGGGCAAAGAACTGCTCCTTGGCCTTGTCAGACTGCAGACGGGTGATGGTCTCGCTCATCACATCGGCAAACGGCTTGGTCTTGGCCGGTTCGACCGCCAGCAGCTTGATGATGTGGAAACCGAACGGGCTCTTCACCACGGCAGAGAGGTCACCGGCCTTGGCCAGGGCAAAGGCGGCCTTCTCGAAGGCGGGATCCATCACCCCTTTCTCGAACCAGTCCAGCTCGCCGCCCTTCTTGGCGGAGAAGGTGTCGGAGGAGTTGGCCTTGGCCAGCGCGGCGAAGTCTTCACCGCCCTTGGCCTTGACCAGCAGCTCTTCAGCCTGCTTCTCGGCGGCCTTCTCGTCCTTGCCGAACGGGATCAGGATGTGTGCCACCTGACGACGCTCCGCACGCTGGAACAGGTCCTGGTGCTGATCGTAGTAATCCTGGGCATCCTGCTCGGTCACCTTGATCTCTTTGCTCATGGTGGCGGCATCGAGCAGCAGGTAGTCGACCTTCACCTTCTCGTCGTTCATGAAGCGGGTGCTGTTGGCCTTGTAGAACTGCTCCACCTCGGCATCGGTCACCTGGACCTCATCCGCATAGGCAGCGGCGGCCAGGCGCACCAGACGCAGATCGCGAGTCTGGTTGTAGAGCTTGTCTAGCTGCTCGGCCTCACCCTTGAGGGCGAACTCCGAACCCAGCACGGCGCCCATCAGCTGCTGGCGCACCATGTCCTGACGCAGGGAGTCGCGGAACATCTCCGGGGTCATGCCGGCGCGGCGGATCAGCTGCAGGTAGCGATCGTTGTTGAACTTGCCGTTCTCGGCAAACTCCGGCATGGCGACGATGGCCTGCTTGATCTGCTCGTCGCTGACGCGCAGACCGAGCTCACGGGCCTTGCCGTCGATCAGCGCCTGATCGATGAGACGATCCAGCACGCCACGGCGGAACTGTTTCATGTAATCGGGATTGGCGGCCAGCTGGTTGAAGGCTTCCCCCATCTGGGATTCCATGCGGGCCCGCTCGTTGCGATAGGCATTCTCCAGTGCGGGAGCACTGATGTCATTGCCGTTGACGGTAGCGGGGGCGGTACGTGCCGGGCCATTGAGGTAGCTGCCTACACCGGCCAAGGCAAAGGAGAGGATGATCAGGCCCAAGATAACCTTGGCTACCTTGCCCTGCGCCCCTTCGCGTAGTTTATCCAACATCATGTTTGTACTTATGCTCCCGAACTCGATGGGCGTAAATAATGAAAAGGCGCACCGATTGCGATGCGCCTTGGTCAATCAGTATGAGGGAGAGCCCTCTCACTTGTCTGGTCTGTGACCAAGGACGGTGGCCGATGTGAAATCAGCGCCCGGCTTAGTTGACCGCGTCTTTCAGGGCCTTGCCGGCTTTGAAGGCAGGAACTTTGCCGGCGGCGATTTCGATGGTCGCACCGGTTTGCGGGTTGCGGCCAGAACGAGCGGCACGCTCACGAACAGCGAAAGTACCGAAGCCAACCAGTGCAACCTGGTCGCCCTCTTTCAGTGCTTCACCAACGGCGTCGATGAAGGCATCCAGCGCACGGCCAGCAGCGGCTTTGGAGATATCAGCACCGTCTGCAATCTTGTCAATCAGTTGAGATTTATTCACTCTTATTTTCCCCTATTATCGAACATCGCTGCGGCGCTGATTTCCCTGGCCACAACAAGTGGAGGTTTTATAGCAAGCCTCCTGATCAGTTGCAAGTGACAATCTGGCGCAAACCCGCGCCACATCACGCATTGCGACTCATCATGAGTACCCGATCGGTGGTCAAGGCTACTTCCGTTATCCGGCGCATGCAAGCCTTAACCACCCCTCGAATGCGCCAAATTTGCGGCACATCAACATTTACACGACAGAAACGCGTTCGAAACCCTGCGGATTCTCTTGCAGCGCCAGCGCCAGCACCTCGTCAATCCAGCGAACCGGATAGATTTCAAGGTCTTGTTTCACGTTGGCCGGAATTTCTTCCAGGTCCCGCTCGTTCTCTTTCGGGATCAGCACCCGCTTGATGCCACCACGGTGAGCCGCCAGCAGCTTCTCCTTGAGACCACCGATGGGCAGCACTTCGCCGCGCAGGGTGATCTCCCCCGTCATGGCCACGTCCGCACGCACCGGATTGCCGGTGAGGCTGGAGACCAGAGCGGTACACATGGCGATACCGGCGCTCGGACCGTCTTTCGGGGTCGCCCCTTCCGGCACGTGCACGTGGATGTCGCGCTTCTCGTAGAAGTCGCCGTTGATGCGCAGCTTCTCGGCACGGGCCCGCACCACCGTCATGGCCGCCTGGATGGACTCCTGCATCACATCCCCGAGGGAGCCGGTATAGGTCAGCTTGCCCTTGCCCGGCATATTGGTGGTCTCGATGGTGAGCAGATCGCCCCCCACCTCGGTCCAGGCCAAGCCGCACACCTGACCAATCTGGTTCTGATCGGTGGCCTTGCCGTAATCGAAGCGCTGTACCCCGAGAAACTCCTTGAGGTTCTCCTGATTGACCAGTACATGCTTGATGCTCTTGTCCAGCAGGATCCGCTTGACCGCCTTGCGACAGATCTTGGAGATCTCGCGCTCCAGGCTACGCACCCCCGCCTCGCGGGTGTAGTAACGGATCACGCCGATCAGCGCCGAGTCATCTATGGTGATCTCGGAAGGCTTGAGGCCATTGCGCTGGATCTGCTTGGCCACCAGGTGCTGCTTGGCGATGTTGAGCTTCTCGTCCTCGGTGTAACCGGACAGACGGATCACTTCCATCCGGTCCAGCAGCGGACCCGGGATGTTCATGGAGTTGGAGGTGGCCACGAACATCACGTCCGACAGGTCATAATCCACTTCCAGGTAGTGATCGTTGAAGCTGCTGTTCTGCTCGGGATCCAGCACTTCCAGCAGGGCAGACGCGGGATCGCCGCGCATGTCCGAACTCATCTTGTCGATCTCGTCCAGCAGGAACAGCGGGTTCTTCACCCCGACTTTCGCCATCTTCTGGATGAGCTTGCCGGGCATGGAGCCGATGTAGGTGCGACGGTGACCGCGGATCTCCGCCTCGTCACGCACGCCGCCGAGGGCCATGCGCACATACTTGCGACCGGTCGCCTTGGCGATGGACTGACCCAGCGAGGTCTTGCCCACACCGGGAGGCCCGACCAGGCAGAGGATGGGGCCCTTGAGCTTGTTCACCCGCGCCTGCACCGCCAGGTACTCGAGGATGCGATCCTTGACCTTGTCCAGGCCATAGTGATCCGCGTCCAGCACTTCCTGGGCCTTGCCGAGGTCTTTCTTGACCTTGGAGCGGGCCTTCCAGGGCACCTGCACCATCCAGTCCACGTAGCTGCGCACGACGGTGGCTTCGGCGGACATGGGGGACATCATCTTCAGCTTGGCGAGCTCGGCCTGGGCCTTCTCGCGCGCATCTTCCGGCATCCCCGCCTCTTCAATCTTGCGATTGAGGGCTTCGAATTCATCCGGGCTGTCTTCCAGCTCACCCAGCTCTTTCTGGATGGCCTTCATCTGCTCGTTGAGGTAATACTCCCGCTGGCTCTTCTCCATCTGCTTCTTGACCCGGGAGCGGATGCGTTTCTCGACCTGCAGCAGGTCGATCTCCGACTCCATCATGGCCATCAGAAACTCGATGCGCTCGGACACGGAGGCGATTTCCAGCACCTTCTGCTTGTCTTCGAGCTTGAGCGGCATGTGGGCCGCCATGGTGTCCGCCAGGCGCGCAGCATCGTCGATCGCCGAGATCGAGGTGAGCACCTCGGGCGGGATCTTCTTGTTGAGCTTGATGTAGCCTTCAAACTGGCCGATGGCGGAGCGCACCAGCACATCCTGGTCCTTCTCCTCGATGGCGGCAGACGCTATGTACTGTGCCTCCCCGACGAAGAAGTCCTTGTCATCGATCATCCGCTCAAGACGGGCACGCTGGCCCCCTTCCACCAGCACCTTGACGGTGCCATCCGGCAGCTTGAGCATCTGTAAAATGTTGGCCACTGTCCCGACGGAGAAGATCTCCTCCACCGTAGGCTCGTCAGTTGACGCATCCTTCTGGGCCACCAGCAGGACTTTCTTGTCCTGCTCCATGGCCGCTTCCAGACAGCGAATGGATTTTTCCCGCCCCACAAAGAGTGGAATGACCATGTGGGGGTAAACCACCACGTCACGAAGAGGCAGGACGGGAATCTCGATGCGTTCAGAACGCTCTAGGTTCATATATGTCCTCTCGGCTTGTTATACCGTTGGCAAAGCGCTTGGCAGAGTATATGGGGGCGCAAAGACGAGATTCAATCCGCCTTGGTCGTAAAAAGCAAGAAAGGGGCAAAATGCCCCTTTATGTGATTAAAAATCAGCCAGTTACTCTGAGGCGGCGGCCTGAGTCTCGGGATTGTCGTAGATCATCAGGGGCGCGGAATCCCCCTTGATCACCGTCTCGTCGATCACCACCTTGCTGACCCCTTTCAGAGAGGGCAGGTCATACATGGTGTCGAGCAGCACGGCCTCGACGATGGATCTCAGACCACGGGCACCGGTTTTCCGCTCCATCGCCTTGCGCGCGATGGCGTTCAGGGCGTCGTCACGGAACTCCAGCTCGACCTCTTCCAGGGCGAACAGGGCCGCATACTGCTTGGTCAGGGCGTTCTTCGGCTCCTTCAGGATCTGGATGAGGGCAGCCTCGTCCAGCTCGGTCAGGGTCGCCACCACGGGCAGACGGCCGATGAACTCGGGGATCAGACCGTATTTGATCAGATCTTCCGGCTCCACCTTGGCAAAGTTCTCGCTCAGGGTCGCCTTGGCATTTTTGGATTTGACGTCGGCGCCAAAGCCGATGCCTGTCCCCTTGACGGAGCGCTGCTCGATCACCTTGTCCAGGCCGGCGAAGGCACCACCACAGATGAACAGGATCTTGGAGGTATCGACCTGCAAGAACTCCTGCTGCGGGTGCTTGCGGCCCCCTTGCGGCGGCACGGAGGCGATAGTGCCCTCGATCAGTTTCAGCAGTGCCTGCTGTACCCCTTCCCCGGAGACATCGCGGGTGATGGAGGGGTTGTCCGACTTGCGGGAGATCTTGTCGATCTCGTCGATGTAGACGATGCCGCGCTGGGCCTTCTCCACGTCGTAGTCGCACTTCTGCAGCAGTTTCTGGATGATGTTCTCCACGTCCTCCCCCACATAACCGGCTTCGGTCAGCGTGGTGGCATCGGCCATGGTGAAGGGCACATCCAGCAGACGGGCCAGGGTCTCGGCCAGCAGGGTCTTGCCGCTGCCGGTGGGACCGATCAGCAGGATGTTGGACTTGCCGAGTTCGACGCCGCCCGCTTCGCTGCCGCTGCGCAGGCGCTTGTAGTGGTTGTAGACGGCAACGGCCAGCACCTTCTTGGCGTACTCCTGGCCGATCACGTAGTCATCCAGGTGAGCACGGATCTCGTGAGGGGTCGGCAGCTCGCTACCATCGCGCTTGGGGGAGATCTCGCGGATCTCCTCGCGGATGATGTCGTTGCACAGCTCGACACACTCGTCACATACGTAGACGGAAGGGCCAGCGATCAGCTTGCGCACTTCATGCTGGCTCTTGCCGCAGAAAGAGCAATAAAGCAGCTTGTCGCCCTCACCCTTGCGTTTCTCTGTCATTCAGCAACCTCGTTTAATCAATAGAGGATGGATATCGTCCTGCTGAGTTTACAACAGGACGGGGTACCCTGCTCAAGCACACCCGTCGGGGAAATCGTCACCCTGATGCACTCGAGTCGGCTTGACGGACCGGACCCGGACTCAGCCGCGCTGGCTCAGGATGCCGTCCACCAGGCCATAGGCCACGGCCTGCTCCGCCGACATGAAGTTGTCACGGTCGGTGTCGCGCTCAATGGTGGCCATGTCCTGACCGGTATGGAAGGCCAGACGATCGTTCAGGGTGTTCTTGATCTTCAGGATTTCCTGGGCGTGGATCTGGATGTCGGATGCCTGGCCCTGGAAGCCGCCCAACGGCTGGTGGATCATCACCCGGGCGTTCGGCAGGCAGAAGCGCTTGCCCTTGGCACCACCGGCCAGCAGGAAGGCGCCCATGGAGCAGGCCTGCCCCATGCAGACGGTGCTGACGTCCGGCTTGATGAACTGCATGGTGTCATAGATGGACATACCCGCGGTGACGGCGCCACCCGGCGAGTTGATGTAGATGCTGATATCCTGATCCGGGTTCTCGGACTCCAGGAACAGCAATTGGGCCACCACCAGGTTCGCCATGTGATCCTCGACCTGACCGGTCAGGAAGATCACCCGCTCCTTGAGCAGACGGGAATAGATGTCGTAGGAACGCTCACCCTTGGCCGTTTGCTCTACCACCATAGGGATGAGCGCATTGCGTGGGGATTCAGTCACATCGTTATAGTTTTTGTACATAAGGCATTGTCCCTAAAATAAAATGGCCCGAGTGGAGATCACACGAGCCATTATACTTAACAGTTTTGACCTTAAGTCAAATGATCTTAGGCAGCGGCACCGGACTTGTTGATCACTTCGTCAAAGGCCACTTCTTTCTCGGTCACTTGGGCCTTGGACAGGATCAGGTCGATGGCTTGATCTTCAACCGCCAGATTGCGGACGCCGTTCAGCATCTGCTCGTTCTTCTGGTAGTACTCGATCACTTCCTTCGGATCTTCGTAAGCGGTGGCCATGGACTCGATGATGCTGGTCACACGGGCTTCGTCAGCCTTGATCTCGTTGGTGCGGATGACATCACCCAGCAGCAGGCCAACGCGGACGCGGCGCTCGGCCTGAGCCTGGAACAGCTCAGCCGGCAGCTCGGGAGCGTTGCCGCCCTGGAAGCCGCCGAAGCGCTGCAGGGCCTGCTGACGCAGGGCATCGATTTCCTGGGCAACGGCGGCCTTCGGCAGATCGATCTGGTTGGCTTCAACCAGGCCGTTCAGCACCTGCTCTTTCACGCTGTTTTTCAGGGCCTGGGCCAGTTCGCGCTCCATGTTCTTGCGCACTTCGGCCTTCAGCTCTTCCACGTCGCCGCTTTCGATGCCGAAACGCTTGACGAACTCTTCGGTCAGCTCAGGCAGCACCTGCTCTTCAACCTTGCTCAGCTTGGAGGCAAACTTGGCCGCCTTGCCTTTCAGGTTTTCGGCGTGGTAGTCAGCCGGGAAAGTCACCTCGATGGTGAACTCGTCGCCCGCTTTCTTGCCCAGGATGGCGTCTTCGAAGCCAGGGATCATGCGGCCAGCGCCCAGTTCCAGTGCGAAGCCTTCGGCCTTGCCGCCGTCGAACTCTTCACCGTCGATGGAGCCCACGAAGTCCAGGGTCACACGCATGCCGTTGGCGGCGGCGGTGTCCACTTCGGACCAGGTGGCGTGCTGCTTGCGCAGGGTGTCGATCATGTTGGCCAGATCTTCATCCTTGACGGAAGCAACCGGCTTCTCGACCTTGATGCTCTCCAGACCGGCAACTTCAAACTCAGGGTACACTTCGAAAGTGGCGGTGAATTCGAAATCCTGGCCTTCCTTGATCTCTTTCGGATCCATGGTCGGCGCACCGGCCGGGCTCAGTTTGTTTTCGATGATGGCCTTGATGAAGTTGTTCTGCATCATTTCATCGGCAACGCGGGCATGAGCCATGGCACCGAACATCTTCTTGATGATGGTTGCCGGTGCCTTGCCAGGACGGAAGCCGTCGATGCGACGAGTCTTGGCCAGACCATTCAATTCTTTACGCACGGCAGCGTCAACGGTGGCAGCCGGTACAGTGATGGTAAGACGGCGTTCCAGACCCTGGGTTGTCTCTACAGAAACTTGCATTCTTTTACCTCGTTCAACTCAGCACTGTGTGCTGACCCTTTATTACCCCTGGGCAGATACCCGGAGTCTTCCTGTTTATAAAGACAACGACTGTCTTTGTGATGAGAAAATTTGACGCGACATTATAGCGGCGCACAGTGGTCGCGTCGAGCCGCACATCCCCCATCCGGGGCGCAGACGGCACAATTTGCGCAAGTCTGACCCCTATATGGGGAACTCTGGCCGCGAGTTCAAGCATCGACTGCGCAATAATTTGCACTGGCTCACTGTTTTGCCCCCAATGCCCCCTATTTTTCATTCAAATGACCCCCGATCCCGCGTCGGCAAGGGGGGCTGCGACCCAAATTGTCCACCCTCTCCTCTCAGCCATTGCGTCCCGCGGTGGGGATCGCTATGGTGACAGCCAACTTATGAGTCTGGAGTGACCCAAATGACCTTTTTTCGCTTCTTGTTCAACCTGCTCTGGTTCCTGCTGGGAGGCGTCTTCATGGGACTGGCCTGGTGGCTGGCCGGGCTGCTCTGCTTCGTGTCGCTGATAGGGATCCCCTGGGGACGGGCCTGCTTCGTCATCGGCACCTTCACCTTCTTCCCGTTCGGCAAGCAGGCGGTGAGCCGCAAGGCCATGACGGGTCAGAGCGACATCGGCACCGGGGCACTCGGCCTCATTGGCAACATCCTCTGGTTCCTGGTGATCGGGGTCTGGCTCGCCATCGGCCATATCGCCTCGGCCCTGGCCTGCTTCGTGACCATAGTGGGCATCCCCTTTGGCATCCAGCACCTGAAACTCGCCCTGATAGCCCTGGCCCCCATCGGCCAGATGGTGGTCACCAATCAGGAGGCAGAATCCGGTCGCTATATCCGCTGAGCTGATTTCACCCGCCGATGGCGCATCACAGGCTATGCGGACGAGCAGAAAACAGGGCAGACTAGGGTCTGCCCTTTTTCATTGTCATTGTTCGAGGTCATCATGCTCCCCAGCCACTTCTTCGCCAACCTCGCCCGCATGCGGCTCATCTATCGCTGGCCGCTGATGCGCAACATCCAGCCGGAGAACATCGCCGAGCACAGCCTGCAGGTGGCCATGGTGGCCCATGCCCTCGGCGTCATCAGCAACCGGCTCTTCGGTGGCCAGATCGATGCCAACCGCGCCGCCGTCATGGCGCTCTACCACGACAGCAGCGAGGTGCTGACCGGGGATCTTCCCACCCCGGTCAAGTACTTCAACCCCGAGATAGCCCGTGAATACAAGAAGATAGAGCTGGCCGCCGAGCAGCGCCTGCTGGGGATGCTACCCCCCGAGCTCATCGAGGACTTTCGTCCCCTGCTGGATTCAGCGGCGCAGGACGAGGCGCTGGCCCGGCTGGTGAAGGACGCGGACACCCTCTGCGCCTATACCAAGTGCCTGGAGGAGATTAACGCCGGCAACCGGGAGTTCGAGCCGGCCCGCAAGCGCCTCGAGCAGATGCTGGACGCCCGGATGAACCCCGCCATACGCTACTTTATCGATGTGTTCGTGGCGAGTTTCTCACTGCCTCTCGATGAGTTGAATGCCCATTAATACTACCACCCATGAGTTTGGCATGATATCGCTCCACTCCTTACCCTGAAGGCAGACGCACCAGATTTCCCCAGCACGAAAAAGGGCCCCGCAGGGCCCTTTGTGTCATCAACAGGTTGTCATCGACTGGATATCAGTGTCCCAGCTCCCGGGACGGCACCAGGGCGCTCGCCCGCCAGGCGGGATAGAGGGTCGCCACCAGACTCATCAGGATGGCGGCGCTGGTCACTGTCACCAGATCCTGCATGTGCAGCTCGGTGGGCAGGAAGTCGATGAAGTAGATGTCCGGATTGAGGAAGCGATGGCCGATCAGGGTCTCGACGAAGCCCAGGATCTGGGTCAGCTTGCTCGACAGCAGGCCGCCCAGCAGAGCCCCGAGCAGGGCCCCCGCCACCCCGTTCACCATGCCCTGGATGACGAAGGTGAGCCGGATCTGGCCCGGACTCGCCCCCATGGTCTTCAGGATGGCGATCTCGCTGCGCTTCTCATTCACCGCCATCACCAGGGTGGAGACGATGTTGAAGCAGGCCACCGCCACCACCATCAGCATCACCACGTACATGACGGTGCGCACCATCTGGATGTCCTGATAGAGGTAGCCCTGACGGCTCATCCAGCTGCTGATGTAGACGTAGTGCGGGAACTTGCTCGCCGCCGCCACCGTGATGGACTGCGCCTTGAGCACGTCGTTGACCTTGAGGCTGAAGCCCTCCACGTCCTTGCCCATGCCGGTGATGGCCTGGGCGTCGGCGAGGTGCATGAAGCCGATGAGACCGTCCAGCTGGCCGCCGATCTCCATCAGTCCCACCACCTTGAGGGCCTCGCGCTTCGGGTTCTTGATGCCGCTGGCATCTCCCCCCTGGGGCAGCAGCAGGGCGACAGTGTCCCCTATCTTGACCCCCAGCTTGTCGGCGATGGTCTTGCCGAGGATCACCTCCTTCTCACCGGGTTGCAGCTCACGCAGGCCGCGGCCCGTCATGTACTTGCCCGCATCCGACAGGTTCGCCTCGAGTTCCGGCAGCACGGCGCGCAATTGTACCCCCTTGAGGGCAGAGCCGTGTTCCAGCAGGCCGTCCAGGCGGATCACCGGGGCCGCGGCCTCGATCCCCGGCTGGGCCAGCAGGTAGTCCCGCAGTTTCGGCCAGTTCGGCAGCGGCGCCTCCATGCCGATGAGCTCGCCGTGGGGCACCACGGAGAGCACCCGGTTCTTGAGCTCCCGCTCGAAACCATTCATGGCGGAGAGCCCCAGGATCAGGGCCATCACCCCGAGGGCGATGCCGATGAGGGAGGAAGCCGAGATGAAGGCGATGAAGCCGTTGCGGCGGCGAGAGCGGCTGTAACGCAGGCCCAGAAACAGGGGCAGCGGCTTGAACATCAGGCGACCTCCGCCATGATGCCGCTCACCAGGGTCACCCGCCGGTGCAGCTTGGCGGCGAGACTGAGATCATGGGTCACCACCACGAAGGCGGTGCCGAGCTCCCGGTTCAACTCGCAGAGCAGCTCGTAGACGGCGGTGGCGCTGGCGTGATCCAGGTTGCCGGTGGGCTCGTCCGCCAGCACCAGGCTGGGCTCGTTGACCAGGGCGCGGGCGATGGCCACCCGCTGGCGTTCCCCACCGGAAAGCTCGGACGGCCTGTGGTTGAGGCGATGGGAGAGCCCCACCCGCCCCAGCATCCGGGTCGCCTTCTCGGTGGCACTCGCCACCGACTCGCCGGCGATGAGCAGCGGCATGGCGGTGTTCTCCAGCGCGGTGAACTCGGCGAGCAGGTGGTGGAACTGATACACGAAGCCCAGCTCCTGATTGCGGAATTTGGCCTGGGTGCGGCTGTCCCAGCGATGGATGTCCTGGCCCTTGAACAGCACGGCGCCGCTGGAGGGGTTATCCAGCGCTCCCATCAGGTGCAGCAGGGTGGTCTTGCCGGAGCCCGAGCTGCCCACCACCGCCAGCATCTCGCCGGGGGCCACGGACAGGTCTATCCCCTTGAGCACCTGAGTCTCTAGGCTGCCCTCCTTGTAGACGTGATTCAGGGCCTCACAGCGCAGCAGAGGTTCACGCGACGGATTATCGCGGGACAGGGACTCATTCATAAAAGGGGCTCCGCTTGGGGAAGTAATGACAGAAGAGAAATTATTCATAGCGCAGTGCCTCGGCCGGTTTCACCCGGGCCGCACGGGCCGCCGGATAGAGGGTGGCACTGAAACTCAGCAGCACGGCGCCGAGCAGTATGGTGATGACCTGGGCGGGCTCGACGATGACCGGCAGACCCGAGCCGCCGGCCGCCATGTAGAGGTTGAGCCCCACCGCATCGAGCAGAGGGTTGAGACCGAGCGACAGCCCCAGCCCCGCCAGACCGCCAAACAGGGCGCCGATGACGCCGCTCGACGCCCCCAGCACCATGAAGATCTTGACGATGCCAGACTCGCTCATGCCCATGGTACGTAAAATGGCCACCTCCCCTTCCTTGTCGGTAACCACCATGACGAGGGCGGAGAGGATGTTGAAGGTGGCGACCGCGATGATGAGCACCAGCATCAGCCCCATCATGCGTTTCTCCATGGCCACCGCCTGGAACAGCTCACCCCGCTCCCGGCGCCAGTCCTGCCACTCCAGCCCGTCCGGCAGGGCTGTCTTGACAACCTCGTCGGCGGCGAAGGGATCATCCAGCCAGAGGCGGATGCCGCCGACGGTGTCGTCCGGCAGGCGCAGCATGCGCTGAGCATCGCCAAGGGCAATGAGGGCGACCTGACTGTCCACGTCGGCGCCGACTCCGAAGATGCCGGAGACGGTGAAAAGGCGCTGGGCTGGCACCCGGCCAAACGGCGTGAAGCGAGTCCCTTCGGTCAGAATGAGGCGCACCTCATCCCCGAGTGACACTTTGAGACGGTTCGCGACCCCCTGCCCCAGCACTATGTGGTATTCACCGCGCTGCAGGCTGTCGAGGCGTCCCGCCAGCATCTGGGCATGCAGGATGTCGTCCTTGGGCCAGAGCGCCGGATCTATGCCCTGCACACTCACCCCGGTGAGCTGGCCCGGGCTCTGCAGCATGCCTTCGCTGTCGAGCATGGGGGCCTCGGCCACCACGTGGGGTAGCTTGGCCAGATCCGGCAGGCCTTGCGGCGCCGCATCGATGCGCCCGGCAGGGTTGGTCAGCACCACGTGGGGGATCACCCCGAGGATGCGCCCCTTGAGTTGCCCCTCGAAACCGTTCATCACCGAGATGACCACCATCAGGGCGGCGACCCCGATGGCGATGCCGAAGGTGGAAAACAGGGAGATAAAGGAGACGAAGCGATTACTGCGTCGCGAGCCTGCATAACGCAGGCCGATGGCCAGCGAGAGTGGCTGAAAAAGTCCAGTCTTCAAGGATATCTACGTTGCCAACAAAATAAGATACCGGATAATAAAGGGAAACCGTCTATGACAACAAGGGATAGCCTCCATGCAGGAACAGTTCTTCAGCGTCACCCATGCCACGCCGGTCAATGTGATCCCCATGCCGGCCGACTTTCACCTGCCGACGCTGGAGGCGCTGGACGCCGAACTGCCAGAGCCCTTTCGTATCGCCTCTGCCATCACCGCCATCGATCTCGTCAGCAGCCGGCTGCTGCGCAGCCAGAACGAGTCCATGCACGATCTCGTCGAGATCGTCAACCAGCAGTCCCGCAAGATCGACATGATCATGGGCTATGTGCTCGCGGTGCAGGATCACCCGGAACACCGCTTCCACACCCTGCGCTTCGGGGCGGGCAATCTCGTCTACCTGCACCCCCGTCAGGGTCACGGGGAGCCCCCCCGCCCCCATCAGATCGTGCGCCTCAAGATCTTCCTGCGGGAAGAGGCCTCCGCCGTCTACTGCTACGCCGAAGTCAAACACCTTGAAGCGGGGGAGCACGGCATCCAGGTGCTGCTCGACTACGTGCGGATCCGCGAGGATGACAGGGAGCTGCTAGTGCGTGCCAGCCTGCACGTGCAATCGAAGCAGCTCAAGCTGCGGGCCCAGGAGCGCCAGCGCTAATCACCGTCAACGTCTCACCGCCAACGTTAAAAGAATCGAACGATGCCAATGACAATCCCCGCCTTGCCCGCCAAAGCGGGCCAGAAGATAACCCTTGGCCAGCTGGTCGGCAGCAGCCTGGCGCTGGTCGCCGCCCGCCTCACTGCCGAGGCGGATCGCCCGGTCCTGCTGGTGACCGCCGATACCCCGAGCGCCCTGCGCCTCGAACAGGAACTGCAGTACCTGTTAGCCGATAAAGGCTGCCCCGTGCTGCTGTTCCCGGACTGGGAGACCCTGCCCTACGACACCTTCTCTCCCCATCAGGACATCATCTCCCAGCGCCTCGAGACCCTCTACAAGCTGCCGCAGATGAGCAGCGGGGTGCTGATCGTGCCCATCTCCACCCTGATGCTGCGCACCGCCCCTCGGGTCTATCTCGACAAATACAGCCTGCTGGTGAAAGCGGGCCAGCGCCTCAACCTGCAACAGCTGCGGGGGCGTCTGGCCGAGGCGGGCTATGTGGCGGTGGAGCAGGTGCTGGAGCACGGCGAGTTCGCCGCCCGCGGCTCCCTGCTGGATCTCTTCCCCATGGGTAGCGGCAACCCTTATCGCATCGACTTCTTCGACGACGAGGTGGACTCCATCCGCCCCTTCGATCCCGAGACCCAGCGCTCCAGCGAGCCGGTCGAGTCGGTGAGCCTGTTGCCCGCCCGGGAGTTTCCCACCGACGAGGGAGCCATCGAACTGTTCCGGGGGCAATACCGGGAGCAGTTCGAGATCTCCCGCGCCGAGGGCTCCGTCTATCAGGAGGTGAGCAAGGGGCGCTGGCCCGCCGGCATCGAGTATTACCTGCCCCTCTTCTTCAACGAGACCGCCAGCCTGTTCGACCACCTGCCGGACAACACCCTGCTGCTGACGGTGGGAGAGATCTACCCCGCCGCCCAGCGCTTCTGGAACGATATCGGCCAACGTTACGAAGACAGGCGCTGGGATAACACCCGCCCTCTGCTGCCCCCCCAGCAGATCTATCTGCCGGTGGAGCAGCTGTTTGCGGCGCTGGGTCAATATGGCGCCGTGCGCCTGCAGCCGGAGGCCACCGACGGGAGCGCCGGCCAGCACAACCTGGCCACGGCCCCCCTGCCGGACTTGCAGCTCGATCACAGCAAGGAGCAGCCCCTGCTGGCGCTGGATCAGTTCCTGCAAGGCTTTGGCGGCCGTACCCTGTTTTCGGTGGAGTCCGAGGGGCGGCGGGAGGTATTGGGTGACTTGCTCGCACGCATACAAGTGCAACCCAAGGAGTTCCCCTCCCTCGATGCCTTTGTGACAAGCACGGCGCGCCATGGCCTGCTGGTCTGCCCGCTGGAGCGGGGCTTCCTGTTGCAGGAGGCGGGGCAGGAGGAGCTGGCGCTCGTCACCGAGACCGAGCTCCTCGGCGGCAAGATCCGAAGCCGTCGCGCGCGGGACAAGAGCAAGAGCCTGAGCTCGGATGCGGTCATTCGCAACCTGGGCGAGCTGACCCAGGGCCAGCCCGTGGTGCACCTGGATCACGGGGTCGGCCGCTATCTGGGGCTCGAGACCATAGATGCCGGCGGCCTGCCCACCGAGTTCCTGACTCTGGAATACGCCGGTGGCGACAAGCTGTTCGTGCCGGTCACCAGCCTGCATCTCATCAGCCGCTACACGGGGTCCGACAACCCGCCCAGCCACAAGCTCGGCGGCGAGGCCTGGACCAAGGCGCGGCGCAAGGCGGCGGAGAAGATCCGCGACGTGGCGGCTGAGCTGCTGGACGTCTACGCCCTGCGGGCGGCCCGCCACGGCTTCGCCTTCAAGCACGACAGAGAAGCCTATCGCCAGTTTGCCGCCGGTTTCCCGTTCGAGGAGACCGAGGATCAGCTCAACGCCATCAATGCGGTGCTCGGCGACATGTGCCAGGCCAAGAGCATGGACCGGCTGGTGTGCGGCGACGTGGGCTTTGGCAAGACGGAGGTGGCCATGCGGGCGGCCTTCGTGGCGGTGCACGGCGGCAAGCAGGTGGCCGTGCTGGTACCCACAACCTTGCTGGCCCAGCAGCACTACGACAACTTCCGGGATCGCTTCGCGAACTGGCCGGTGCGGGTCGAGGTGCTGAGCCGCTTCCGTTCCGCCAAGGAGCAGACCGCCGTGCTCAAGGAGCTGGCGGAGGGCAAGGTGGACATCATCATAGGCACCCACAAGCTGCTGGGCTCCGATCTCCTGTTCAAAGATTTGGGGCTGCTTATCGTCGACGAGGAGCACAGGTTCGGGGTGCGCCAGAAGGAGAAGATCAAGGCGCTGCGGGCTGACGTGGACATCCTCACGCTCACGGCAACACCTATTCCGCGCACCCTCAACATGGCCATGTCCGGCATGCGGGATCTCTCCATCATCGCCACCCCGCCCGCCAAGCGGCTCGCCATCAAGACCTTCGTGCGCCAGCAGGAGCCTGCGGTTACCCGGGAGGCCGTACTGCGGGAATTGAAGCGCGGCGGTCAGGTCTACTACCTGCACAACGACGTGGAGAGCATAGAGCAGTGCGCGGCGGACTTGGCCACCCTGGTGCCGGAGGTGCGCATCGGCATCGCCCACGGCCAGATGCGCGAGCGGGAGCTCGAGCGGGTGATGTCGGACTTCTACCACCAGCGCTTCAACCTGCTGGTCTGTACCACCATCATAGAGACCGGCATCGACGTGCCGAGCGCCAACACCATCATCATGGACCGCGCGGATCACTTGGGATTGGCCCAGCTGCACCAGTTGCGGGGCCGGGTCGGCCGCTCCCACCACCAGGCCTATGCCTATCTGCTCACCCCCCATCCCAAGCTGATGACCAAGGACGCCGCCAAGCGCCTCGACGCCATCGCCTCCCTGGAGGATCTCGGTGCCGGCTTCGCGCTCGCCACCCACGATCTGGAGATCCGCGGCGCGGGCGAGCTGCTCGGGGACGATCAAAGCGGCCAGATAGAATCCATCGGCTTCACCCTCTACATGGAGCTGCTGGAGCAGGCGGTGGAGGCGCTGAAACACGGCAAGGAGCCGTCACTGGATCAGCTGATGAGCCAGCACACCGAGGTGGAGCTGCGCCTGCCCGCCCTCTTGCCGGACGACTACATCCCGGACGTCAACATGCGCCTGTCCATGTACAAGCGCATCGCCAGCGCCAAGGATGAGCAGGAGCTGCGGGAACTGAAGGTGGAGCTCATCGACCGCTTCGGCCTGCTGCCGGAGGCGACCAAGACGCTCATGGAAATAGCCGCCTTCCGCCAGCGGGCCACTGCCCTGGGCATCCGCCGGGTGGAGATGAGCGACCGCGGTGGCTATCTGGACTTCAGCCAGGACACCAGGGTCAACCCGACCTATCTGGTCAAACTGCTCTCCGAGCAGCCACGTATCTATAAGATGGATGGCCCGACCCGGTTGCGCTTCCAGGTACCGAACCAGGATCGGGCCATGCGGCTGAAACTGGTGGACTCCCTGCTGGCAGACTTGGCCAAACACGCCCTGCCCTGATGAATGGAACCCGCCTCGGGCCAGCGAACCGGGTGCTCTGTGGTGCCGAAGCAGACCAGCCCATACGACGAGCAGCCCTGGCACGCGACAATCCATGATGTCGACACAACAAAACGGGAGCCCTGAGGCTCCCATTTCTTTATCTGCGCATTTTCTGGCGACTATCCGCAGTGTCTTGGCTGGCGATGATGGGCAGAGCCCAGCGCCAGACTCAGCCCTGATTGGCCGGATCCTCGTGAGCGGAGAACTCCCGCATGAAGGCCTCGGCCCTGTCCACCATCTTGGTGGAGCCAACGAAGTAGGGGGTGCGCTGGTGCAAAGCCGTGGGCTGGATATCCATGATGCGGCCGAAGCCGTCGGAGGCCTTGCCACCGGCCTGCTCCACCAAAAATGCCATGGGGTTGCACTCGTACAGCAGGCGCAGCTTGCCGTTCGGGGAGTTGGTGCCGGACGGATAGATGTAGATGCCACCCTTGAGCAGGTTGCGATGGAAATCCGACACCAGTGAGCCGATGTAGCGGGAGGTGTAGGGTCTGTGGGTCGCCTCGTCCCGCTCCTGGCAGTATTTGAGGTACTTCTTCACCCCGTCCGGGAACTTGATGTAGTTGCCCTCGTTGATGGAGTAGATCTTGCCCTCCTCCGGGATGCGGATATTTTCGTGGGAGAGGCAGAAGCAGCCGATGGAAGGATCGTAGGTGAAACCGTTGACCCCAAAGCCCGTGGTGTAGACCAGCATGGTGGAGGAGCCATACACGACGTAACCGGCGGCGACCTGGCGGTTGCCCGGCTGCAGGAAGTCTTCCAGGGTCACACCGGCCCCTGGCGTACTGACCCGGCGGTAGATGGAGAAGATGGTCCCGACCGAGACGTTGACGTCGATGTTGGAGGAGCCGTCGAGGGGGTCTATCAGCACCACGTACTTGGAGTGGCGGGAGAGCTCGGAGTCGAAGGAGACGAAGTCCTCCTCCTCTTCGGAGGCCATGCCGCACACCTCACCTCGGGCCTCCAGCGCCGCCTTGAAGCGCTCGTTGGCGTAGACGTCCAGCTTCTGCTGCACCTCACCCTGCACGTTTTCGGCCCCCATGGAGCCGATGATGTCCGCCAGCCCCGCCTTGTTGATCTCCCGGTTCACCACCTTGGCAGCCAGGCGGATGGAGCTGAGCAAGGAGGTCAGCTCGCCGGTTGCGGTCGGGTAGTCCGCCTGCTTTTTGACGATGAACTCGCCCATGGTGATCATGTTTCGCATTCTTCTTCCTTTAGGATCGTTTCCGTTGGCCTTGAAAACGTTTGCAAGCATCGACAAAAAAAGTGCCGATCCTCGGCTGCGTTGTTTTGTAACCCAATGTAACGTTTGTTTTTTGTTTTTGCAGCGAATTAAGACGGTGTATAAATCGCCAGTTCACGCCAGAAAATGGCGCCATAGCAGGGGAAAAGTGGTACCGGCCAGCCTCTTTCGCCATCTTAATTCGTAACAATAATCCAACCCCTTTTTCACCCGTCCTCAGGCCCCTCCCCATTCGGGAACAGGCAGACGGGGCCCACGGATCCCCCCTTGAGATCTCGCCATCAATCCCGCACACTGGCTTGGCTTTGGAAGCAAAAAAACATAAGGATATTCAATGAAAAGGACACTCATTGCCGGCACGGTTGCCGCCCTGATCTCCCTCCCCGCCCTGGCGGCCCAGGTACCGGCCGGTACCAAGTTGCTGCCGGCAGAACAGCAAACCTTCATCCGCAACATAGCTACCGAACCCGCCTCCATCGATCCACAGATGGTGGAAGAGAGCTCTGGCAGCGAGATCGTCAACGATCTGTTCGAGGGACTCTACACCCTGGACGGGGACGGCAAACTGAAACTCGCCGGCGCGCTCAGTTACGAACTCGATCCCACGGGCACCGTCTACACCTTCAAGTTGAGGCCCGACGCCAAGTGGTCAAACGGCGAGCCGGTGACGGCGGCGGACTATGTCTATGGCTGGCAGCGGGCGGCGGATCCCAAGAACGCCTCCAACTACGCCTGGTTCATCGAGCTGACCGGGGTCACCCACGCCAGCGAGGTAGTGCAGGGCAAGGCCAAGCCCGATGCCCTCGGCATCAAGGCCCTGGACCCCCTCACCCTGCAGATCACCCTAAAAAACCCGGTTCCCTTCTTCTTGAAGACCCTCTCCCACTACACCACCTTCCCGGCGCCGAAGGCGACTATTGAGAAGTACGGCAATGACTGGGTCAAACCGGGCAACATCGTCTCCAACGGCGCCTTCGTGCTGAAAGAGTGGACCCCGAACGAGCGGCTCATCTCCGAGCGCAACCCCCACTACTGGGACAATGCCCACACTGTGCTGAACAAGGTGGTCTATCTGGAGATAGTGTCCGAGACCGCCGCCTTCAACCGCTACCGGGCGAGCGAGCTGCACTACACCACCTATCCGCTGGAGCAGTACAAGCAGATCAAGAACCAGAGCCCCGAGGAGCTGGTCAGCGCCCCTCTGCTCTCCACCTATTACTATGTGTTCAACACCCAGCGCAAACCCTTCGACAACCCCAAGGTGCGCAAGGCGCTCTCCTTGGCCATCGACCGGGACACCATCACCGAGAAGATCCTGGGCCAGGGGCAGATCTCCGCCTTCAGCCTGACACCGCCGAGCGTGGACGGGTTTGAGCTCAAGCAACCGGCCAGCGAGCTGATGAGCAAGGAAGAGCGGATCAAGGCGGCCAAGGCCCTGCTGGCCGAGGCGGGTTATGGCCCGAACAAGCCATTGGATGTGGATATCCTCTACAACACCAACGAGGGGCACAAGAAGATAGCTCTGGCCATCGCCTCCATGTGGAAACACAACCTGGGGGTCAAGGCCGAGCTCAACAACATGGAGTGGAAGACCATGGTGTCGGCCCTCAACGAGGGGGACTTTGGGGTGAGCCGCTATGCCTGGAACGGGGACTACAACGACGCCTCCACCTTCCTCGACATCATGACCTCCAGCAGCAGCGCCAACAGCGGCAAGTGGGTCAACAAGGAGTACGACACCCTGCTGGCCAAGGCCCACGACTCCCAGGATCCCGCCGAACGCAATCGGTTCTATCAGCAGGCGGAAGCCCTGATCGATGCGGAGGCCCCCATAGCCCCTGTCTATTTCTATGTGAAATCCAGGCTGCTCAAGCCCTTCGTCAAGGGCTACCCCTATCACAATCCGCAGGATCTGGTCTATTCCAAAGACCTCTATCTGACGGCCCAGTGATCCGGCCCAGAGACGAAAAGACCGCCCAATCGGCGGTCTTTTTTCATCGCGGTTTGCGGTTGTCTCAATCCTCGGGGCAGCCCGCCACGGCCAGCCTGGTGCGGCGCCGCAGGATGACGGGCTTGACCAGCAACTGCGCCAGCAAGACCCCCACCAGCGTCATGCCGCCGCCGATCAGGTGGTAGCTGGTGAGCCGCTCCCCCAGCCAGCTGATGGCCAGGGCCGCCGTCATCACCGGCAGCAGGTTCATGAAGATGGCGGTGCGGCTCGCCCCCAGCAGCGCTATGCCCTGCATCCAGAGCCAGGGGGAGAGGGCTGAGGTGGGGATCCCCGCATAGAGGATGAGCCAGAGCGCGCGCCCATCCGGCCATTGTCCGTCCACCAGCAGGTAGAAGGGGGTGAGGAACAGGAGGCTGCACAGCACCTGGCCGTAGAACAGGGTCCAGCTACTCAGTCCCAGCACCCAGCGCTTGAGCAGCACGCAGTAGAGCGCATAGGTGGCCGCCGACAGCAGCATATAGACGTAGCCGATGTGAATACCCTGGGTGAAGAGCCGGGAGGGATCCCCCTGCCCCAGCAGGATAGTCAATCCGAGTATGGAGATGACGCCCCCAAGCAGGGCCCCCCAGGTCGGGCGTTCGCGCAGCAACCAGATGCTGAGCATCACCGTCATCAGGGGGGTCAGCCCCATCATGAGGCCAATCTCGGTGGCTCCCAGGGTCTGAGCGGCGTAATAGCCGAAGGTCTGGTTCAACACCATGCCGAGCAGGGCCAGCATGGCGAGTTTATAGAAACCGGCGCGCAGCCGGGTACGCTCTCGCCAGGCCCTGTGGGCCAGGAAGGGGGTCAGTATGACGGCCGCCACCACCCAGCGCGACCAGGCGAGGGCCGCCGGTGAGAGCACCCCTACCGCCAGCTTGCTGACGATGCTGTTGCCGGCCCAGATGGCCATGCAGGAGAAGGGAAACAAAAAGGCAAGGGGCATCGCTAAATCCAGAGAAAGACAGCGGATATTTTGCGGGAGTATAGAGAGGCAAACAGGATAAGCAAGCGCCATCGAGAGGGGCGGAACAAGTCACCGCAAACCGGTAACAAAGCGCACCACATTGCGTTGCAAAGGGGGGGCAGCCAGACCCTGAAAACAATCATGCCCGCACGAGGGCGGGCATGAGGGGGATCGTCATCCGGGCGTCTGTGTCACGCCGCATCCATGTGCAGCCGCGAGATCAGCTCGTTGACCTCGAGCACCGTCTGGCGATGGGGAATGTCGGCCGCCATGGGCATCAATAACAGGCCTGACTGGAAATCGAAGCGCCCCCTGCCGTGGATGTAGATCCGTCCCTTGAAGAAGGTTTTGACATGTTTTGCCACCATCAGCGGCAGGTATTTCTTGAACACTCTCATCGTTTGCAACCTCTTGCAGTTGTATCCGTATGACAGCAGCTCCTGCGAATTAATTCCGTCAAATTTATATAAAATTCCGGAAAAATCGCCCATCTCTTCCCTAAAAAACCATTTTGTAACTTATTATTAACTTTTAGCGTATTGTATGCGGACCTTCCAACCAGAGCAATACCCCCTTGTCATCTTGCCACTCGATACAGGCCACGCCGGAGGTGGCAAACATGGGGGCGCCCGCCGCCGGGCAGAGGCTCTGCACCAGATAACCCACCAGCGGCAGATGGCTGACCATCAGGATGTTGTGATGGCGCGTCGCCAGTGCCGTGAGGTAGCTCGCCACCATGGCCGGATCCCCATACGGGGTGATGTCGCCGCTCTCCTCGACGCTCTGCGCCTTTGGCAGCTCGGGAGCGATGGCTTGCCAGGTCTGTCTGGCCCTCAGATAGTTGCTATGAATGACCAGACTCAAAGGACCCGTCAATTGGGGAGCCAGCCAGCGAGCCATATGAATAGACTCGTCACGGCCCTGTTCGGTCAAGGGACGCTGTTCATCCGTTTTTGCATTCATGCCAGCCTGGCCATGACGCATGATGTAGATCTTCATTACAACCTCGCCCAGGGGGCCTGTTTAAATAGCGGGGGGATCTTACCCCGCCATGCCGGGGGAAACAATTGCGCTACCTCTCAGAAAAGGGTTTGCCTCACAAGATAGCGGGGTCGATAATCATGTTTAAATTCAAATAAATTCACCGCGAGTCAGCCCAAATGAGCCCACATGCCAGTCCCAACGACCATAGGCGGTATCACTATCTGGAGCTGGCAAACCGGCTCAGGGTCCTGCTGATCTGCGATCCCGATACCGACAAGTCCGCCGCCTCCCTGGCCGTCAACACCGGCCACTTCGACGACCCCGTCGACCGTCAGGGGATGGCCCACTTCCTCGAGCACATGCTGTTCCTCGGCACCCAGACCTACCCCAAGCCCGGGGAATATCAGCAGTTCATGAGCCGCCACGGGGGCAGCAACAACGCCTGGACCGGTACCGAGTTCACCAACTTCTTCTTCGACATCGACAACGGCTTCTTCGAGGCGGGGCTGGATCGCTTCTCCCAGTTCTTCATCTGCCCTACCTTCGCCACCGAATGGGTCGACAAGGAGCGCAACGCGGTCGACTCCGAATATCGCCTCAAGCTGCAGGACGACGTGCGCCGCAGCTATCAGGTACATAAAGAGACCGTCAATCCCGCCCATCCCTTCTCCAAGTTTTCGGTGGGCAACCTGGATACCCTAGCCGATCTGCCCGGCCGGGATCTGAGATCCGACCTCGTTGCTTTCTACGAATCTCACTACAGCGCGGATCGCATGGGGCTGGTGATGATCTCCCCCGAACCCATCGAGACCCAGATCCGCTGGTGTGAGCACTACTTCGGCCCCATTCTGGATCGCAATCTGGGCACCCCCACCCTCTCGGAGCCTCTCTATCGCCTCGACGATCTCGGTATCCGCATCCAGATAAAGCCGGTCAAGGAGACCCGCAAGCTGGGGCTGACCTTCCCCCTGCCGAGCGTGGACGCCTACTACGACAAGAAGCCCCTCACGTTTTTAAGCCACCTCATCGGCTATGAAGGTGACGGCAGCCTGCTCTCCCTGCTCAAGGGCAAGGGCTGGGTCAATCAGCTCGCCGCCGGCGGCGGCGTCAGCGGCAGCAACTTCAAGGATTTCGGAGTGAGCTTCGGCCTCACCCCCCTCGGTCTCGAGCACGTGAACGAGATCATCGAGGCCCTGTTTGGCTATCTCAAACTCATCGAGCGTGACGGCCTACAGGCCTGGCGCTACGACGAGAAGCGCAGCGTGCTGGAATCCGCCTTCCGCTTCCAGGAGCGGGGCCGGGCGCTGGACACCGTCTCCGGCCTGGTGCTTAACCTCTTCAGCTATGCCCCGGACGATCTGCTCTACGGCGACTACATGATGCGGGAATATGACGAGGCGCTGATCCGCCGCTTCCTCGCCAAACTCACCCCCCACAACCTGCGCATGACGGTGCAGGCCCCCGAGGTGAGCACGGACCGCCTCGCCCGCTGGTATCAGACCCCCTACGGCGTCGCCCCCATCCCGGAGGCCCAGAAGATCCGCTGGCAGCAGAGCGAGCCGGAGCCAGGCCTGCATCTGCCGGCCCCCAACCCCTTCATCAGCAACCGGTTGGATACCCGCACGCCTGCCCTGCCCGCCGACATGCCCGCCTGCCTGGTGGACAGACCGGGCTTCCGGCTCTGGCACCTGCACGAACATCTGTTCGGGGTGCCCAAGGGCAACCTCTATATCTCCATCGACAGTGAGCACGCGGTGCGCAGCCCGCGCCACATCGCCATGGCCCGCCTCGCGGTGGAGCTGCTCCAGGATCACCTCAACGCCCTCACCTACCCGGCGGAGCTGGCCGGACTCGGTTACCAGATCTATGCCCACCAGGGGGGCTTTACCATCAACATGAGCGGCTTTGCCGACAAGCAGCCCCTGCTGCTCGACATGATCCTCGGCAACCGCACCCTGGGCTACCCGGATCCGGCCCGCTTCAGCGAAATCAAGGAGCAGCTCATCCGCAACTGGGAGAACCAGTCCAAGACCCGCCCCATCTCCCAGCTGTTCAACCAGCTCACCAGCCTGCTGCAGCCCAACAACCCGCCGTTCGAGCAGTTGTTGCGCCACCTGAGGACCATAGAGCTCGGCGAGATGCCCGACTTCGTCGCCCAGCTGTTTGCCAATGTGCACGTGGAAACCCTGGTGCACGGGGACTGGGACGTGACAGAAGCGCTCGATCTCGCGGCCCTGTTGGAGCGCCACCTCGGTGACAACAGTCAGCCCAGCGCCGAGACGCGCCGCCCCCTCATCTCCATTCAGGACAGGGGCACCCTCATTCGCGAGCAGGGTTGTGAGCACGAGGACTCGGCACTCCTGGTCTACTACCAGTCCCGCACCGTGCGGGCGCGGGATCTCGCCTGCTTCACCCTGGCCAACCACATCATGTCCTCCACCTTCTTCCACGAGCTGCGCACCCGCCAGCAGCTCGGCTACGTGGTGGGGGCCGGCAACCTGCCCCTCAATCGCCATCCCGGCCTCATCTTCTATATCCAGTCGCCGGTGGCGGGGCCGCAGATCCTGCTGGATGCGGTGGAGGAGTTTATCGACCTCTTCCCGCTCGCCATGTTGGAGTTCACCGAGCGGCAGTGGCAGGACAGCAAGGCGGGCCTGCAGGCCCAGCTCAGCGAGCGAGACGCCAACCTGCGCAGCCGTGGCCAGCGGCTCTGGGTCAGCATCGGCAACAAGGATCTCGGGTTCGATCAGCGGGAACGGGTCTGCGAGGAGGTGGGGAATCTGAGCCGCGCCGATCTGGTGCGCTTTATCACCCAGTTGCGTTCCCGCACCTCGGACAGGCTGATCCTCTGCAGCTATGGCCAGGGCCACGAGCACGACGAGCGGATCACCGGCCAGTTCATCGACGATCCCAGGGCGTTTCGCCTCGCCGCCGCCACCTTCGAGGCGTGATCGCCTCTCTTCCTCCCCTCACGTGAAAAAACGCAGGTAATAAAAAGCCGACCCCTGGGGGTCGGCTGGAAATACCATTAACAATTGCGACCTGGGCCGCCAAAAGTGAACATGAGCGTGAAAATCAGACACTGAGCCGATGACGGGTCAGGCGATGAAAACCAGAGCACGCCGACCGAAACCTGACAGTGATTGAGAAACAGGCTCATCTTAGACAGAGCCTCTGCCCATCACGTTGATCTACGTCAAAGGAGGTAAAAAGAGTCGCCTCCTCCCCGCAAGCCCCTTCAGAATCGCGCCATGGGATCAGCCCCGGCGCGTCAGCCGGTAGGCCACCTCGTCAAAGTAGGAGAGCTGACCGCTCTGCACCCTGGGGTGCTCCTGTTCGGTCGTCCGTCCCAATACTTCCACCGCGAAATCCCGCTCGAACAGGTGGCGCACCTCCATCTCCCCCACCGAGAAGGGCGGCTGCTTCTGCTGCTCCGGCTGATACTCCAGGGTCACCAGCAGGATCTGCCCAGCTGGCGCCATCAGGCGGCTCATCAGCTCGGCGTATTGGCGGCGCATGGCGGTCGGCAGCGCGATGAGGGCCGCCCTGTCATAGGCCAGTCGGTACTGACGACCCAGCGCAGGAGCCGCGAAGAAATCCCCCTGATGGATGCGCAGGCTCTCGTGCTGATGGCAGCGGTAGGGGCCTACCTCGGTCACCGTTTCCGTCAGCCGGTTTTCACTGAAAAACTGCTCGATGGCGAGCTCGGAGAGCTCGAAGCCATCGACGGGATGCCCCTGACCGCTCAGCCAGAGCATGTCGCTGGACTTGCCGCACAGGGGCACCAGCACGATGTCCTCCCCCCGCCCGGCGGACCAGCCGACCGGCAGCCAAGGGTTGACGTCCGTCTGATGGAAGCCTATCCGGTTCTCTTCCCACTTCTGATGCCAAAACGCCGCTTCCATCCTGTCCCTCTCGTCATCTGCAATGATGCATCAATATCACAACTTCACCGGGGCGGTGCAAGCCTTGTCGACCCAGGCCTTCCCATTTCATCGGGGCATCGCCAGCAGCATTAAATGTGAATTTATTTCACTTTTACAGGTGCGTTTAACTGCCTTTTCGCCACACTTCAACGCTTTATCTGAAGGACTTATCACCCGCAGCCGTTTATGCCATGAGTGACACCGTCTCGGTGCTCAACGACTGCTGGATCTGACCAAGTCGGGCATGGATCTCGGCAAAACTCGGCCTCAGGGCCGTCTCCGGGCGCTGGCATTCGTCAGCCAGTCGATGAAGCCCCTCGCTCTGGGCCACTCGCGCCGGGCACAGGGCCAGCAGCTCTTCCAGCAGGCAACCGAAGGCGCGCACCTCCAACCGCTCCAAGCCGGCGGCCAGCACAACGTCTGCCAACGGATAACAGGAAGCGGCACCAAAGTCCCCGAGCAGCACGTCCCCCTCCCCGTCGTGGAGCAGATTGTGGCCGTAGAGATCCCCGTGCATCACCCCCAATCGGTGCAGATGGGCAGCGGCAGAGGCGACCTGGCTCGCCATGGCAAGCGCCGCCGGCAGCGAGAGCACGAGCCCCTCGGGATAGATATCCCGGGTGCAGGAGTCAAGGCTCGGCGGTCCCGCCAGGTTCTGCATGTGAGGGCTGATCAGGGACATCCCTAGCGCCGGGAGCCCGGAGGGGTGATCGCCGACCCGCCCCATCACCCCGATCAGCGCCGCATGCTGACCCGCCGCCATAGCGGCCTTCATCTCGGCCGCCGGCAGGCCATCGCTGGTCACGGCGCCCTTGAACAGCTTGAGGGCCAGCTCCACCGACTGGCCCGCTGCGGGGTGCCAAATCGCCTTGTGAATGGCGCCGGATGCCCCCTGCCCCAACAAGGCGCCCACTTCGAGTTCCTGCCAGGGGATATCGGCGACCGGGCTCGCCCTCTTGGGCTCCCAGCCGTCGGCGAAGGGATTGCCCGAATAGGCGAGCCAGGCGAGGCGCGGCAAGGCGAGCAGCCAGGTGGGAAATTCCGTTAGCCGGTTCGCGGCGATGCGCAGCAACTCGAGGCGCTGGCAGTTAGCGAGACTCGCAGGCAGCTCGGTCAGGCGGTTGCCCGCCAGCATCAGCTTTTGCAGGGAGGTGCACTGACCCAGCTCATCAGGCAGGCGCTCGACGGCATTGTCGGTGAGGATCAGCCAGCGGAGCCTAGCGGGCAGCGATTTGGGGGAGACCACTTCGATCCGGTTGGCCTTGAAGCCCACCATGGTGAGCGCGGGGCAGTTCCCCAGCACCTCGGGCAGTTCGGTGAAGTGGTTCTCTGAGCAGAAGATGATGCGCAGCTTCTTGCACTCGGCCAGCTCGTCCGGCAGCGAGCTCAACTGGTTGCCGGTGAGATCCAGCACCTCCAGCGTCTCCTTGAGGCTCAAGATTTCGAGGGGGAAAACCGCCAGGTTTTCAGAGAGTTTGAGGTGACGGGCGCCGTTCAAGGAGCCTGCGCGCAGCTGTTCCAGGGTATGCATGGCAATGTCTCTATCGGGGCGGCCTGCCGTCAGTCGTGGTGCAACAAGCCATCTGCACCGCCGGGCAGGCCCGGCAGTCATTAAAGGAGGGGCATTATAAAGAACTGGCGCCAGAGTTCGCCTGTTTTGTTGCAGATGACCGCCATATCGCCGCCAAACGCGGTGCCCAAGGGGCTGGTGACACCGATAAAGAGAGCAAGATCCGGGTCGCTCCGACCCAGGTTTGTCGCCATAGTGGGTTCGAACAGACCCAATACTGCGCGCAAACTGCGCCAACCAACCCGAGGGATCCGCCATGCCCATGTTGTCAGATAAAGTCGCCATCATCACGGGAGCCAGCTCCGGCATCGGCCGCGCCAGCGCCATCCTGTTTGCCCAGGAGGGGGCCAAGGTTGTCGTCGGAGCACGCCGCCAGCATGAGCTCGACCTGCTGGTAGAGGAGATCCGCCACCTCGGAGGCCAGGCAATAAGCCTCGCGGGGGATGTCAGAAGCGAAGCCTATGCCAGGGCCCTGGTGGAGCTCGCGGTTGAGCGCTTCGGGGGGCTGGATATCGCCTTCAACAACGCAGGCACCATGGGGACGCCGGGCAGCGCGCAGGAGCTGGAACTCATGCAGTGGCAGGAGACCCTGGATACCAACCTCACCAGCGCCTTTGTGGGAGCCAAGTACCAGATCCCCGCCATGCAAGCGCGCGGCGGCGGCTCCCTTATCTTTACCTCCACCTTCGTCGGCCATACCCTGGGGCTACCCGGCATGGCGGCCTATGCCGCGAGCAAGGCCGGCCTGATGGGTCTGACCCAGGTGCTGGCTGCCGAGTATGGGGCGCAAGGGGTGCGGGTCAACGCCCTGCTGCCGGGGGGCACGGATACCCCCATGGGGAGGGCCTTTACCAATACCCCGGAAAGCCTCGCCTTTGTGCAAAACCTCCATGCCCTCAAACGGCTGGCCCGGCCGGAGGAGATTGCCCGCTCGGCCCTCTATCTCGCGTCCGATGCATCCAGCTTTACCACCGGCATTGCCCTGTTGGCCGATGGTGGGGTATCTATCTGTCGTACATGACATTGTCGCACCTGAATTTGCCGCACCTGAACCTGCGCCCCTAACGTGAGAGCACTTTATGTCAGACTATGCACGCATCGCCGATGCCATCGCCTTTATCGCGAGCCGGGTGGAGCGCCAGCCCAGCCTGGAGGAGATAGCAGCGCACGTTCACTTGAGCCCCTTTCACTTTCAGCGGCTGTTCAGCCGCTGGGCCGGGGTCACCCCTAAGCGCTATTTGCAGGTGCTGACCCTGGAGCGGGCCAAGGCGCTGCTGCATGAGTCGCGCTCCCTGCTGGAGGTGGCCGATACCCTGGGCCTCAGCAGCGGCTCTCGGCTCTACGATCACTTCGTGCAGCTCGAAGCGGTCACGCCGGGTGAGTACAAGCAGCAGGGAGCCGGGCTCGTCATTGAGCACGGCGTGCACGACACCCCCTTCGGCCAGGCGTTTGTCGCCCTGACTCCAAGAGGGATGTGCAACTTCTCGTTTCTCGATAACAAGGCCCCGGACGCGCCGCTGGCCGCCCTCGCCCGCAGCTGGCCAGAGGCCCAACTTCAGGAGGAGCCATCACGCACCCAGGGGGTCATCAACACCATGTTCGATGGCGCCAAGGCGCCGGATCGCCCGATTTCACTGCACGTGAGCGGCACCAACTTCCAGATCAGTGTCTGGCGGGCGCTGTTGCAGATCCCGCCGGCCAAGGTCGTAAGCTACGCCCAGGTAGCGAGCGCCATCGGCAATCCCAAGGCTGCCCGCGCCGTGGGGCTGGCGGTGGGCGCCAACCCCGTCGCCTTGATGATCCCCTGTCACAGAGTCATCCAGCAAAGCGGCAAGCTCGGTGGCTATCACTGGGGCGAGACCCGCAAACAAGCCATACACGCCTGGGAAGCGGCGAGATATGAATGAGCACTGCGTTTAAGGCACTGTCTGTTATGGGAACAACAGGGCTGTTGGTTGTGCGACAGAGGACCATCAGGCTGCGCCGGACAAGCGGGCGGCGATATAAAGCGGGGACATAAGAAGAATCGGGGCGCAGATCGCCCCCTTTTGTTGCTTTGACGAGGCATGATGCTTAGCCCTCCCTAGCGGATTGACGAAAAAGGTAAGGTGCAATAAGCGCAGCACATTGCACCCCACGAGACTGTTCACATACCGAACAGTTAATAATTAATTTGTTGACCCAGCACAGAAAACAATCACGATCTACTTTCTCATTCAGCCTCAATAGGTAACATCTCCATGTGGAGACACAGCCTCATAGGTGTTGCCTATGGCACTGCAATTGCGACAACGCAGGTTAACGGCAGCAGACTGGGGGCTGTAACTCAGGGGCGGTAGCCAACGTTGCCAGTAGCATCGCACAAGGCACTGCGAGTTTGCCTCCACCATCTATTAGCCGGGTTATATTCGAGGAATTCTGGCCTTACTGGGATCGGTTGCTCAATTACGAGAAACACTGTCTCAATGGAGTAAACTTGCAACTCTACATGGATGAGTAAAATTGCTCGTTTCTTCCTGCCGGAAAGTACTCACAATACAGATAAAAATAGTTTTTGTTATATTCAAATAAAAACCAGCTTTATTTAAAAAATACAGTTTTTATATAACCAAATCACCTTTAACTATTCTCACTCACGTTAATCAAATCAAAAAACTGGATGCTTTATATATGGAAATTACTATCCCACACTCATTACAAAATGCAATAAAATCAAAAAAATTATTACTATTCATCGGTGCTGGCGTTTCAAAAATGTCCGGTCTTCCACTTTGGAATGAGATAGTGATGAATGTACTAAAAAAACCTTCCATTGAAAAAGGAAAAGGTTACCTCAATGCACTTGAACAAGATTTATTTCCTCCACTAGAAATTTTAGACAAAATTAAATACTCAAACATAAAAGATGTTTACGAGGCATTTGAATCATCCACTAAAACAATGATTAAACACCCAATTTATGAAAAACTTACTTTGCTAAGCAGGAAAATAATAACTACAAATTATGATAATTTAATTGAATACAACACCCAGATAGAAGTAATTGATCCGACAAGCACATATAAATTATCAAAATTAGATTGCACTGATGAGTTTATATTGAAAATTCATGGCAGTTGTAATGCAATTGATCACGCCATCATATTCTCATCAGATTATGACACTCTATATAGTAGCAATAATGGATTAGCAAAATTCCAACTCCAAAAATTGATATCTTCTCATTCATGCTTGTTTATTGGATTTAGTCTGAATGACCCTTACATTACTAATTTATTCAATACACTGGATGACATGTATGATGGGTTAGGCGTTGAACATTTTGTTATAGCAACCGATGACATAAGTCACAAATTTGTTGAAACAATAAAAATAAATTGTTTTGATGATATACCTATCGCAATTGACGCACTAATAGATATTAAAGCAATCGACTTACCAACGACTACTCCAGTAAAACAACCAGCAAAAAAAATAATAACATCAGAAAGAGAGAACTTATTACATGGGCAAGATACACCACCAAAAATTGAATATTGGGCGGGAAGAACTGATGAACTAGAGGCCTTAAAACTACCATATAAAGTTATATTCATAACCGGTATCGGTGGCCAAGGTAAATCTGCTCTGGCTTCAAAGTTCCTATCTGAGTCAGATAAGCACATATATACATACTGTGATTGGAGAGATTTTAAAGAAGAGGAATTAAATCTTCAGACAAAACTATACTCTCTTATCGAGTTAGTATCTAATGGTTCAACTTCACATAGTGATACTATTGGGCTTGATACTGAGACTTTAGTTAACATATTTTTTAATGAACTGAAAGACAAAAAAGGATTATTTGTTTTTGATAATATAGATAAATATATAGATCTTCAAAAATTCACCCCAAGTGGGGATATGAAGCTTTTCTTTGAAAAAGCTATAAACACTCAACACAACTCTAAATTTATATTTACCTGCCGACCATTCATTCATTATGCTGGAATTGGCTCACATCAAGTACGACTTGAAGGACTCAAGATAAGTGATGTTAAAGACCTAATCAAAAAATACCACAATAAAGTCACACACGCTGAAATAGATAATACCGCCACACGACTGCATGTGCTTACACAAGGTCATCCTTTATGGATGGGCCTGATTCTCGCTCAGTCAAGACTAGATTTTAAAGTTATCGAGAACATCTTAAAAAAAATAGAACATAGAGGAATTTCTGAATCAGATGCCAACTTTTCAAGCATGATATCAGCAACTGTCCTTGAAAATCTTTGGGATGGACTTAAAGAAAAAGAAAGGATTATATTAAGAACATTATCCATATGCAATGTCTCCGAATCAGAAGAGGATTTATCTAAAATAGTTGAAAGAAAAATCAATTTCAATCAATACACAAAAGCTATTCGTGCATTAAAACACCTCAACCTAATAATATCTAAGGAAAGCGAAGGCTATATCGAACTTCACCCTCTAGTTAAAGAGTTTATAAAAGGAAAATATGACAGAAAAGAGCAAGAAAGTTATATAACACTATATGTTAACTATCTAAATGGATTTATTTTATTAATAAAACAGCGTTTTGGGCATGTTCTTCAACCTGACGATATTGATCTGGTATCAAAAAAGATAGAAGTGCTTATAAATGCAGACAAAGTCAACGATGCAATAACTGAATTAAGACTGGTATGTGAGAGCTTTTTTATTTCAGGATACTGTGAGGAATACTTAAGATTATCAGACTCAACACTAGGGAGAGTCGTATGGACACATAAAAAAATAAATGACATTCAAGGATTCTTTGATTTTATCGATTCATTTTTTACACGTGCTGTTGAATTTGGCCGAGATGATCTTTTTGATAAATACATGCACAAATTCACTCAACTTTTTCAAACCCCTGATAAAACAATGATTTTATCTAAGTCTGCATTATGTCACAAACATTGGATTAATTCAGATTATAAAAATGCCATCACGTATGGGAAAAGCGCTTCCGATTTAATTGATGTTCTAGGTGAAAACGATGTTTGGTCTGGTAAGCATAGATACCACCTCTCATTACGAGACTCACAAATCAATACAAACATTGACCTTGCAATTAAATTTTTTTGCAACGATAAAACCATTGAAGAGATGTGTTCTAAAATAATCCACGATAACCTTTCATCAGCATATGGAAATGTAGGAAGATGTTTGTTCTATCTGGGTGACCGAGACTCGGCTCTTTTACTATACTGTAAATCATTTAAAATTTTTTCTTCCGACAATCCAAAGTATTTTGAGAAACATAATATTGGCTATGCGTCTAAATGGATATATGAAGTTTTATTAGAACAAGGTGAGTACCAAGGTTCACTTTACTTTTTACTACACACAAGAAATGCGTGGAAGGATGACTTACCAGGAGAGTCAAATAAAATAGAAAGATATATCTCTGACATTCCTTATAGTGTAGCAACACAATCTATTATTAGTTTAGAGTCATGGCAAATTACAAAGTATTGCAAAGATTGGGTTGACTCATATTTAAATAGACATTGAAAATAAGCCGCCTTTAGCGGCGGCATTTTCTATTGGCACATAAACACCTGATTAATAAAAACAGAACCAGTCCGATTATATACGCTATTAAACCTAATCAATAGGTATATTACTGGCTATACAATCGTTATTTTCGTACATTGAATAACATTATCCTTCTCTGCAAAGCTATTAATCCGAGTAAAACTCACCACAATAATGATGCTGAAACAGACGATATAGAAATATACCTAGCTCAGTGGGGGACTGGTATTCAAAGAAAAATCACTCAACCACGCACGCGTGTTGATAAGACAACTTGATGACGAAAACTTCACTGGTCGCAGCATGGAGTCAATTTTTTACGCAAACGATTGGAAAAAGAAAAGACGCCTCAAGGGCGTCTTTTTTGCAGTTTTGCATTATCGGCAGAAAGCGGCGTTAACGCTTATTCCCACTCGATGGTTGCGGGCGGCTTGCCGGAGACGTCGTACACCACGCGGGAGATGCCATTGATCTCGTTGATGATGCGATTCGAGACGTGACCGAGGAAGTCATACGGCAGGTGGGCCCAGTGGGCGGTCATGAAGTCGATGGTCTCGACGGCGCGCAGCGCGATGACCCAGTCGTACTTGCGACCGTCGCCCATGACGCCGACGGAGCGCACCGGCAGGAAGACGGCGAACGCCTGACTGACCTGGTTGTAGAGGTCGGCCTTGCGCAGCTCTTCGATGAAGACCGCATCGGCCTTGCGCAGCAGATCGCAGTACTCTTTCTTCACCTCGCCAAGGACGCGCACGCCCAGGCCCGGGCCCGGGAAGGGGTGACGGTAGAGCATGTCGTAGGGCAGACCCAGCTCCAGACCGACGCGGCGCACCTCGTCCTTGAACAGCTCGCGCAGGGGCTCGACCAGACCCATCTTCATCTCTTCCGGCAGGCCGCCGACGTTGTGGTGAGACTTGATGACGTGGGCCTTGCCGGTGGCGCTGGCGGCGGATTCGATGACGTCCGGGTAGATGGTGCCCTGAGCCAGCCACTTGGCGTTTTTCAGCTTCTTGGCTTCATCGTCGAACACTTCCACGAAGACGCGACCGATTGTCTTGCGCTTGGCTTCCGGCTCGTCGATGCCCGCCAGAGCTGACAGGAAGCGCTCCTCGGCGTCGACCTTGACGATGTTCAGACCGAAGTGATCGCCGAACATGTCCATCACCTGCTGACCTTCGTTCAGCCGCAGCAGGCCGTTGTCGACGAAGACGCAGGTCAGGCGATCGCCGATGGCGCGGTGCACCAGCATGGCGACGACTGAGGAGTCCACCCCGCCGGACAGACCCAGGATCACCTCGTCTTCACCCACCTGCTCGCGGATGCGGGCGACGGCGTCGTCGATGATGGTGGCCGGGGTCCACAGGCATTCGCAGCCGCAGATATCTTTGACGAAGTGCTCCAGCAGACGGGCGCCCTGACGGGTGTGGGTCACTTCCGGGTGGAATTGCACGCCGTAGAAGCGCTTCTCTTCGCAGGCCATGGCGGCGTGGGGGCAGGTCGCGGTCTGGGCGATAGTGGTGAAACCGGCCGGGATTGTGGTGACCTTGTCGCCGTGGCTCATCCAGACGTCCAGCAGGGCGTGGCCGTTCGGGGCGATAGCGTCTTCGATGTTGCGCAGCAGGGCGCTGGCCTGGCCGGACTGACCCAGCACTTCGACCTGGGCATAACCAAATTCACGTTCGGTGGAAGATTGCACCTTGCCGCCAAGCTGCTCGGCCATGGTCTGCATGCCGTAGCAGATGCCGAACACGGGCACGCCTGCGTTGAACACGTACTCGGGGGCGCGGGGGCTGCCGGCCTCGGTCACGGATTCCGGGCCGCCGGAGAGGATGATGCCGTTCGGGTTGAAGTCGCGGATCTGCTCTTCGGTCACGTCCCAGGCCCACAGCTCGCAGTAGACGCCGATCTCACGGACGCGGCGGGCGATAAGCTGGGTGTACTGGGAACCAAAATCCAGGATCAGGATACGGTGAGCGTGAATATTTTTAGTCATTTTATTCCTGCTTCAGGCTGATGTTGTCACAAAAAGCGTGGGGGCTAAAAAAGGGTGGAGAAACGGGGCCGCAGCCCCGTTTTATCAGCCCATCCGATAGTTGGGGGCTTCTTTGGTAATGGTCACGTCGTGGACGTGGGACTCTTTCATCCCGGCGCCGGATATGCGCACGAACTCGGCCTTGGTGCGCATGTCGTCTATGGTGGCGCTGCCGGTCAGGCCCATGGAGGAGCGCAGGCCCCCCATCTGCTGGTGGATGATCTCTTTCAGGCGGCCCTTGTACGGCACGCGCCCTTCGATCCCTTCCGGCACCAGCTTGTCGGCGGCGTTGTCGGACTGGAAGTAGCGATCGCTGGAGCCCTTGGACATGGCGCCCAAAGAGCCCATGCCGCGGTAGGACTTGAAGGAGCGGCCCTGATAGAGCTCGATCTCGCCCGGTGCCTCCTCGGTACCGGCGAACATGGAGCCGACCATGACGCAGCTGGCGCCGGCGGCGATGGCCTTGGCCAGGTCACCGGAGAAGCGGATGCCGCCATCGGCGATCACCGGGATGCCGGTGCCTTCCAGGGCATCGACCGCGTCGGAGATGGCGGTGATCTGGGGCACGCCGACACCGGTCACGATGCGAGTGGTGCAGATGGAGCCCGGGCCGATACCGACCTTGACGGCGTTGACGCCCGCTTCCACCAGCGCCAGAGCGCCGGCACCAGTGGCCACGTTGCCACCGATGATCTGCAGGTCAGGATAGGCTTCACGGGTCGCCTTGATGCGATCCAGCACGCCCTGGGAGTGGCCGTGGGAGGAGTCAATCAGCAGCACGTCCACACCAGCCTCGACCAGGGCGGCGACGCGCTCCTCGTTGCCGGCACCGGCGCCGACGGCGGCACCGACCCGCAGGCGGCCCTTCTCGTCCTTACAGGCGTTGGGCTTGCGCTCGGCTTTCTGGAAGTCCTTGACGGTGATCATGCCCTTCAATTTGAAGTCGGCGTTGACCACCAGCACCTTCTCGATACGGTGCTTCTGCATCAGGGCCACCACCTCTTCACGGGGGGCACCCTCACGCACGGTGACCAGGCGATCCTTCTGGGTCATGACTTGCTCGACGGTCTGGGAGAGATCGATCACGAAGCGCACATCACGGCCGGTGATGATGCCCACCAGCTGGTTGCCGTCGGTGACGACGGGGTAGCCGGCGAAGCCATTCTTGTGGCTCAGCTCCTTGATCTGGGCGATGGTCATGTCGGGACGCACTGTGACGGGGTCGGAGACGACGCCGCTCTCGTACTTCTTGACCTTGCGCACTTCGAAGGCCTGTTGCTCGATGGACATGTTCTTGTGAATGAAGCCGATACCGCCTTCCTGGGCCAGTGCGATAGCCAGACGGGCTTCGGTCACTGTGTCCATGGCAGCGGAAATCATCGGAATATTCAGGGAGATACCAGACGTGAGCTTGGTGCGCAGGTCGGCGGTATTGGGAAGAACAGTGGAGTGGGCTGGAACCAACAGTACATCGTCGAAGGTCAGCGCTTCTTTGGCAATCCTGAGCATGGCAATATCTCACCGTTGTGGAAGTGGGGGTGTAAAATATTGCCGACAAATTTTACTCATGCATTGGCCGATGGTAAAGAAGTTTTTTGAATTTTTTATGGCGTAGCCCGATTTAACGCCGCCAACGGGGCAAAAAACTAATAAATTCAGGCGTAACCATGTCTTTTTGTGGGACAAGATGATCTTTTTTGCTGTTGGAGCCTTTTTAGCCACCAAGCCCTCGCCAGAGTATTTTTTAACAACTCCCCTGCCCGCCCAGGACATTTAGGGCGACCTCAGTTGCCCTGATAGCGGCCGGGTTTGTGCCAGTTCATCAGCATAGCGTTCATGGCGAGCGCGCTCAGGGTAGACCAGAGCAGCAAGGAGAGCGGCAGAGTGAGCAAGGAGAGGACGAACACCAGCACATCCAGCAGCATCTGGCTCTTGCCCGCGTTGATGCCGGCACGCCGTTGCAGCCAGAGCGTGACCACGCCTATACCCCCGACGGACGCATTGTGGCGAGCGAGGGACAGCACCCCCATGCCGAGGAAGGTGCCCCCCACCAGGGCGGAGAACAGGGGGTGAATGTAGCTAACCGTCAGCAGCAGCGGCACCCCTTGGGTCGCGGCCGAGAGTGCCACATTGACCACCAGGGTCTTGAGCATGAAGGCCCTCCCCATGGTGAAGTAGCTGAACACCAGAAACGGCAGGTTGGCGAGGAAAAACAGCAGGCCTATGGGCAGGCTGCTGACGTGGGTGAGTAGTAAGGCTATGCCAGCGATGCCGCCTGTGATCATGCCGGAGCATTTGAGCAGATTGAGCCCCACGGCAATAAACATGATGCCGAGCACCATGCCGTAGATATCGTCCTTGAGGGTATGTGCCAGCCCCTTGCCCACCGGGGACGACATGGTCATTTCACCTTCCATATGACTCCTTTTTTGACCCTATTTGACCCTGAATAACCTAATGACGCGACTTCGTGAGCCGATCCCCGACCGCATACGGGTGCCGTGTGCTCGCAATATCTTGCGTGGCAGTCACACCTAGGAGGGAACTCGTTTTCCATCCCATGAGATGCCGACAAGTTGCAGCAAAAACGGCGCCAACCAACACAAGAGACCATAAAACAATAAATATTCGGAGCTAACGTCTAATGCATACATTAAAAGCAGTTCGTTATATCTGCCTGAAAACTTCCGGATCCGGCGAGTCAGCATGTTTGCACTGCCCAGGGGCGCTGCCGCTTAAAACTCGGTCACGGCTCGGGTCTGAAAAAGCCTCAAGGCAGGCCGCGCAAGGCCTGTAGCCGGATCTGGAGAGTTCGCATCCTCACTCGGACCTGCCGTTATTGCCCCGAGTGCCGATTCTGAGTGCATCGGGGAGCGCACCACCAAGGTGCATCAGCACCACTTCGGTGCAAAGCATCCATGCAATATCCCTGGCAATCTGGGACAGATAAGCCGTCCAGCCCTCTCCTGACGGCGTACAGAAGTGCCCGCCTCCGGCAAACCACAAGGCCCTATCTGCGACACACAAGGCTCTATTTGTGGCGCATAACGGCGTCTTTTCCTTATCGCATTCAGGGAGGGCTGCCATTGATTCATGCAGAACCACGCAGCGGATAGCGGATAGCGGATAGCGGATAGCGGATAGCGGATAGCGGATAGCACGAGTATCCGCAACAGGGGCCCAAAGCGGATATAAAACGAACATAAAAAAGTCGACCCTTGGGCCGACTTTGAGTGCTATTCGCTGTTATTGCAGCGAGCCGCGTTCCCAGCATGCCGGGTTTTGTATCAGCCGTATCACTTCAGATACTTGCCATCGCTCCCTATCTTGCCAGGACCGTTCAGTACCCAGACCCGCGCCGAGTAGGCGGGCACCGCGAAGCTCAGGCTACCGTTGCTGGTGCTGACCGTGGTGCCGGTCACGGCATCCTTGTAGCTGCCGTTTTTCACGCCGCTGATGCTTATCTGCTGGGCCGAGTTGGCGGCGAGGCCCACGGCCGCATAGCTGCCCTCGGCACTGAGATCGCGCACGAAGCTCATGCCGCTGCCCCACTCATTCACCTGGCTCATGGGCGCCTTCTGCAGGGCGGGAACCGCCTTGCGGATCTGGTTCAGGCGCTTGATGTGCTGATAGAGCGGGTGGGAGGCGGTCGCCGGGTTGTCCAGCACGTCGCCATAGTAGGCGCGGCCGGTCTGATCCACCGTCATGGTGGCGCCGTCGATGTCTTGCGGTTTGCCGGCCTGGAACATCACCTCCTCCCCGTAGTAGAGGGTCGGAATGCCCCGCGCCGTCCACAGCAGGTTGTAGGTCATGGCCGCATTGCCCTCTTCCCCGCCGTAGCGGTACTTGAAGTCGTTGTCCGGCCCCACGTCGTGGTTCTGGAAGAAGGTGATGAGCTTGGTGGCATCCCCGTAGACCCAGTCCATGCCGAAGATACCGCCGACCCCGCCAAAGCTCCCCTTGGTGACGTTGTCACGGAAGGTGGAGAACAGCGAGAAGTCGAGCACAGAGAGGCCAGAATCGCCACCGGCGCGGGGGTTGGCCGGATCGCTGGTGGTGCGGGTATACCACCAGGGGCGGATCACCGCCGAGGCATTGTCGTTGGCGATCTCAGATCCCCAGCCTGTGCCCTTCACCAGGTTCTCGCCAAACACGAACAGCCCCGGTTTGTGGGCCTGCCAGTCGTGCACATAGGTCAGCAGCTCGTCCCGCTCTATGTGCTTGAGGGTATCGATGCGAATGGCGTCGACCCCCATGTCGAGGTATTGGTGGATGGCGCCGTTGATGTAGTCCTTGACGTTCCGGTTGCCGGTCGCGAGATCGATGCAATCCCCCGCCATGTGCTTGCGCTGCAGGGATTGTGGATTCTCCCAGTCACCGCCGGACATGAAGCCGTCAAGGTGATACCAGGCGGGATCCAGTCCCTGGGCGTCGATGCCGAAGAAGCGGTTCGGGTTGTAACCGGCGCTCGGCACCGTGCTGCCGGTTTTGGGATCTACCAGGGGTTGCACGCCCTGCGGATCGGACTGACAGCGGGCCTTGTACCAATCTGGGGCCGCCGGGTTGTCATCGTCACAGCGGTTCGCGCTGGCGTAATCCCCCAGGTTGCCCTGATAGGGGCCGTTGTTGATGAGGCCCTGGCTCGAGCCCGCCGGCACATAGTATTTGATGGGCAGGTGGTCAATCCAGGTCTTGCCCCGCAGGCCGTACTGGCTGGAGTGGTTGATCACCACGTCCTGTATCACCTTGATCCCCTTGGCGTGGGCCGCCTGGATAAACTCACGGTAACCCGCCCCCGGCGACTCCAGCCTGGGGTCGACCCGGTAGAAGTCGTAGGCGTGATAGCCGTGGTAATCGAGGCCGGAGCGGTTCTCCACTGGCGGCGTCACCCAGATGGCGGTGAAGCCGAGATCCTTGATGTAGTCGAGCTTCTCGATGAGCCCCTTGAAGTCGCCGCGCCAGTGGGGATCCCCCGCCTTGTAACGATCCCGGTTGTAATAGTTGTTGCCGACATCCCCGTCGTAGAAGCGGGCGGTCAGCAGGAAGTAGATGCTCTCCCCCCGAAAATCACCAGCGGCCACTGCCTGATCGCCGATGTAGTAGCTGAAGCTCTGCTCACGGCGATTGCCGGTGGCATCGACACTCAGGGTTTTGATCACCAGATCGGCGCCACTGCCCTTGTCGCTGGCGCTGAATACCTGCCCATTGTAGAGCGCGGAGCCGGTGCTCGGCGTGCTGCCATCCAAAGTGAAATAGAGCCTGGGCGTACTGTCTTTGTCATCGCTCACCGCAAGGGTGATGGATTGTGCCTGGGCGTAGTTGCCGGGGGCCGGGCTCGCGCTCGCCGTCGGCGCCTGGGTATCGGCGCCGGCAAGCGGTGCCACGTCCAGCGCCTTGCTCTTGGCATCGAAGCAGATGCGGTAGCTGGTGTTGCCGGTCACCTTATAGTCCTGGGCCGGGTAGGCTTCGGTCCAGTCCCCCTTGTGATCCACCTTGAAGCGGGGATCGCTGTTGCCAAAGGCCTGCTCGGTACAGAAATTCACCCCGTCCTGGCTGGTCATGGCGGTCAGGCCCCAGTTGTTGGGGGTACCGCGGAAGTACCACTTGTCGCCGCTCTGGGGCGCCGCCACCACCACGCTGGCGCTGCTGCTCCCCTTGGCGCCCTGATCGTCGGTCACCGTCAGGCCATAGGTAAAGGTGCCCGCCTGGCTGGTGTTGACCAGGATACTCTCGGTGGTCTCGCCGCTGCTCCATAGGTAACTGGCTATCTGGCCATCGGGATCCGTGGAGTCGCTGCCGCTCAAGGTAAGCGCCTCACCGACTGCCACATTGACCGTGCCGCCCGGGGTGATCACCGCCAGCGGCGGCTGGTTGTCGTCCCCCAGGGGGGTGATGCTGTAGGCCAGGGTCTGGTCGTTGACCTGGAAGCGGACATTGCCGGTGCCACTCCAGAGAATGTCGCCGCCGCTGCGCTCCAGCACCCCATCGGCGTTGCTGTCGCCGTAGTTGGTGGCCCAGTCGCCGGCCTGATCGAACTTGAGGCGCTGGCTGGCCTTGCCATCCATGTAGCCCTCGGCCTGCCACAGGTGATCGGCCACCAGGGTCATGGGCAGGCTCGCCCAACCGTTGAAGGTGCCGCGCACCTGCAACTGCGGCCAGTTCTTGGCGAAGCCGTTCTGCTCGCAGCTCTCCACCGCCGTGGCGGTGATGGCTTGAGTGCCGGCGTTGATGCGAATTTGATAGTGGGTGTTGGCATTGACCAGCTTGTCGGCCGCCGGGTAGCTCTGCTGCCAGTTGCCGTACCTGTCTATCTTGAAGCGCGGGCCGCCACTGGCGTCCCCGCTCTGGAAGAACTGGCAGGTATCGAAATTGACGCCATCGGTGGAGACCATGGCGGTCGCCGCCCATCCATTCGCGGTACCACGGAAGAACCACTCTGCCGCCGTCGCGTGTGGCGAGGCCATGAGTGATCCCAACAATCCGGTCGCGATTATCCATCTAGCCATTGATAGTCCTTTATTTTCATTGTTTTGTGTGTGACGCCGGTGTGCCCCGGCATTCCCCCATCCGCTACAGTCCCGCCTTCAGATGGGCCCAGCCAGTCTAGGGCTCAAACTGGCCATTCAATGACCAGCCGAGTGCAAATTGTGACCAACATCGCCCCCGAGATCGGCTGTATGTGATTGATAGCGCTTTCATTTCTGGAGTGATTGCCATGAATCTGATGGCGACCTGATGAGCAGGGCACCCCATGGCAGGAGTGTGGGGCGGGCAACACGGCTGAACCGGCTCGGCCGAGCCGCTTGCAGGCCAGGATGATTAAAACGCGATTGATAATGTTTCTTGTTTGCACCCCATAGCCTGGCGCATGCTTGGCGCCAAGAGCCGATGTTGGCGGCCATTTAATAGACATTTGAGTACCAAGATGACGATCAGGAAGGGAGCGGGTCGATGATCACCTGCGCAATGAGACCGGCCATGGGCCGCGACAAGATGGCATTCGGCCCTGTCCAGCTCGCCTGCCTGACTCTGGCCGTGCTCCTGCACCTCGCCATCCTGTGGCTGCTGCAGGGCAGCCGCCCCGCCCCCATCCAGCCACCCGAGCCCCTCACCCTCTCTGCCCGCTGGGCGGGGGAGTCGAACAAGGATGACGCACCGGCCAAGGCGGCCGCAGCCCCTGCGCAGCCCTCTGCTATCAAGAAGCCGGCGCCGGTGCAGCAGAAGGTGGTCAAGCCCGTCGTCAAGAAGCCAGCTCCCAAGCCGGTGCCCAAGGCGCCGCCAAAGCCCAAGCCAGTCCCTGTGGTCAAACCCGTCACCCAGGCTCAGCCGGTTGTGGCCCCCGTTGCGCCCGCCACGCCGACCACGTCCACATCCAATAGCCAGAGTGCCAGCAGCAACAGCGCCCCGGCCAAGACCCGGCAGACTGGCTCGGGGGCTGGTAGCAGCGCCCCCATCTCCCGGGACGCCAGATTGAACAACCCTGAGCCCCCCTACCCTCAGGAGTCCCGCAGGCGCGGGGAAGAGGGTCAGGTCGTGCTGAAGGTACGCGTCACCAAGGAGGGTACGGCGGAGTCGGTCGAGGTGGAGCGCAGCAGCGGCTATCGACGCCTTGACATGATCGCCAGACGCACCGTCAACCGCTGGCGCTTCATTCCGGCCAAACAGAACAATGTCGCGGTCGCGGACTGGGCCAGGGTCACCATCATCTTCAAGCTAGGAAACTAACCATGAATCCGGAAGTCGAAACCAACGCCATGGGCATCGCCCATCTGCTCAGCCAGAACACAGGGGCGGGCCTCATCCCCCTCATCCTGCTGGTGCTGATGTCGCTCGGCACCTGTTATTTCGCCCTGCTCAAGCTCTGGCTCGGGATCCGCGAGCAGCGCCTGAACGCTCGCTTCGTGGCCGAATTCTGGCAGCACGAGAGCCTGCTGGAGATGGAGCAGCAGCTCGCCCGGACGCCGCCACAGGAGAGCCATGGCCGGGTGACCCAGGCGGCCCTTGGCGCCATGGCCCAGCTCGGCAGAGCCCAGGAGCGCGCCGTCTCACTCAAACTCGGCTCCCCCGATGACTTCCTGCTGCGTGCCCTGCGCCAGGCCATCACCATGGAGCGCATCCGCCTCGAGCAGGGGCTGGCCTTCCTCGCCTCCGTCGGCTCGGCGGCCCCCTTCGTCGGGCTGTTCGGCACCGTCTGGGGCATCTATCACGCCCTGCTGGCCATAGGGGCTGCCGGCCAGAGCGGCCTGGACAAGGTGGCAGGCCCGGTCGGCGAGGCCCTCATCATGACCGGCTTCGGCCTCGCCGTGGCCCTGCCGGCCGTGCTCATCTACAACTTCTTCGTGCGCCGCAATCGCCTCAAACTCGCGGCCCTCGATGACTTCGCCTACGACCTCTTCGCCCTGCTGGTGACCGGGTTCGAGCAGAGCGCCTCCAACGTGACCCAGCTGTCCGACATCGAGAGCGCCAAGAGAGAGACCATCAAGAAGGGGCAGATGTAATGGCTTTCGGCAAACTGCCCGGTGACTCGGACGAGCAGCCCCTCTCCGAGATCAACATGATCCCCATGATCGACGTCATGCTGGTGCTGCTGATCGTCTTCATGATCACCGCCCCCCTGCTCACCAACGCGGTCAAGCTCGAGTTGCCCGAGGCCAGCAGCCAGACCAACCAGCCCAAGCAGGAGGACGTGGTGCTCTCCATCGACGGGGCCGGCAAGCTGTACTGGAACGACAAGGCCGTCGACGAGGCGGCGCTGCTCACCAAGATGGAGGAGGCCAGCGAGGCCAAGCCCGAGGTGCCCGAGATCCAGCTGCGCATCGACAAGAGCGTCGAGTACGGCATCATCGCCAGGGTGATGGCCCAGGCCTCCCAGCACGGTCTGCACAAGATAGCCTTCGTCAGTCAGCCAGAGGCCGAGTGATAGACAGCGTAGGCAAATAAATCGATACGACCCATGCAACAAGGCATCACCCAGGTGGTGCCTTGTTTGTTTGCCACCCCCTCAGCCGGTTGTCAGCAACCGGGCATACCTGCATCATGAGGGATCTGCATGCCAGTCAGCTGGTGCTAGCCCAGAATTTCAAGGAGAGAAGATGAGAACATCGGATTACGCGAGACTGCTGGCCCTTGCCGCCATCTGGGGTGCCAGCTTTTTGTTCATGCGCATCGCAGCCCCCGCCTTCGGCTCGGTCAACACCACCTTCCTGCGGGTCTTCTTCGCCCTCATCGGCCTCGCCGTCATGCAGGCGCTGCTGCGCACCCCCATGCAGTTTCACGGCAAGCTGAAGTCATCCATGGTGCTCGGCATCATCAACTCGGGCATCCCCTTCCTGATGTACGCCATCGCAGCGCTCTGGTTGCCGGCAGGCTACTCGGCCATCCTCAACGCCACTACGCCGCTGATGGGGGCGCTGATCGGCTTCTCCTTCTTCAACGAGACGCTGACCCTGCGCAAATGGGCCGGCGTGCTGCTCGGGCTCCTCGGCATCACCCTGATCACCACCACGGGGGAGCTCAGCCTCAGCGGCAATCTCGTCACCGGGGTGCTGGCCTGCCTCATCGCCACCGCCTGCTACGGCTGCGCCGGCTTCCTGACGAGGCGCTGGATCAGCGAGCGAGGGGGGCTGGACGCCAAGCTGGTGGCTTTCGGCAGCCAGCTCGGGGCCTGCCTCTTCCTGCTGCCCTTCTTCGGCTACACCATGGCAACCGGCCCCGCCGTCAACTGGGCCCAGTCCGAGGTCTGGGTCAGCGTGCTGGCGGTCGGTTTCATCTGTACCGCCCTCGCCTATTTGCTCTATTTTCGCCTCATCGCCGATATCGGTCCCTTGCGATCCCTGACGGTGACGTTCCTCATCCCCCCGTTTGGCATCCTGTGGGGCTACCTGGTGCTCGGCGAGACCCTCACCGGCGGCTTCGTCATCGGTGGCGCCGTCGTCTGCCTCGCGGTCTGGCTGGTGGTGAGCCCGGCCCGCACCGCCAAGCCGGTCAGCCCACAGCCCGAGCGCTGAGCGCCGTCCGCCGCCGGCCCGCGATGTCCGCGGGCTCGGCTCTTTGCCCGAACTGGGGTAAGATGTGCCCCATCCTCTTTTCCGTCCCCCAGGGGACCCAGCAGCAGGGCCAGCCTTGAATCACCTCAACGACAGCAGCCAGAACCGAGCGCAGCAGATCTTCACCGTCACCCGCCTCAACAGCGCCGTGCGCATGATTCTGGAGCAGGATCTGGGGCTGGTGTGGCTGACCGGGGAGCTCTCCAACCTGGCGATGCCAAGCTCCGGCCACTGGTACTTCTCCCTGAAAGACATGTCCGCCCAGGTGCGCTGCGCCATGTTCAAGGGCAACAACCGGCGGGTGCCGTTCCGCCCGCAGGATGGCATGCAGGTGCTGGTGCAGGCCCGGGTCTCCCTCTACGAACCCCGCGGCGATTACCAGCTCATTATCGAATCCATGCAACCCGCAGGGGACGGCATGCTGGCCCTGCACTTCGAGGAGCTCAAGCGCCGGCTCGGCGCCGAGGGGCTGTTCGATGAGGGGCGCAAGCGCCCCCTGCCCCGCGAGCCCCGCGCCGTGGGTCTGGTGACCTCAGCCACCGGCGCCGCCCTGCACGACATGCTGACGGTGCTCAAACGGCGGGCGCCGGATCTGCCGGTCTTCATCTACCCGACCCAGGTGCAGGGCAGCGCCGCCATCGGCCAGATAGTGGCAGCCATTGCCCTTGCCAACCGCCGCGCCGAGGTAGACGTGCTCATCGTCGGGCGCGGCGGCGGATCCCTCGAAGATCTCTGGTGCTTTAACGAGGAGGCGGTGGCCCGCGCCATCGCCCGCTCTGCCATCCCCGTGGTGAGCGCCGTGGGCCACGAGGTGGACGTCACCATCAGCGACTTTGCCGCTGACTTGCGCGCCCCCACCCCCTCCGCCGCCGCCGAACTGGTGGCGCCGGACAGAAGCGCCCGTGCCCAGCGCCTCGCCCACCTGCACCAGCGCATCGCCCAGGCCATGGCCCGGCGCCAGACCGCCGCCAGCCACCAGTTCGCCCTGCTGCAGAAACGGCTGGATCACCAGGATCCCAAGCGCCGGCTGGAACAGCAATCCCAGCGCCTGGACGAGCTCGCCAGCCGCTTGCAGCAATTGCTGGCAAGCCGCCTGCACCAGGGGGAGCGGCGTCTGGCCAGCCTCGAGCTGCGCCTGCAGGCGAGGAGCCCGGAGCGGTTGCTGGCCGCCGGCAAACGCCGCCATCAGCTGGCCGAGGAACGCCTTCACGCCCTCATCGCCAAGCGCCAGAATCTTGCCGGCCACCGCCTCGCCATGCTGAGCGCCCGCCTCGACGGGGTCAGCCCGCTGGCCACCCTGGGGCGGGGCTACTCCATCACCCGCACCGAGCGTGGGGAGGTGATCAGCCGTGCCAGTCAGACGACCCCGGGGCAGACCCTGATCACCACCCTGGCCGAGGGCAGCCTGACCGTGCGGGTCGACAGCATCGGCGACTAGTCAGCATGCCCTTATCCGCATAAAGAAATGGCCCATCACAGGATGGGCCATTTTTATGTCGCCAACGCCGCCTCTCACACCAGGGAATGGCGTACCGCCGCGCCCGGATGGCCGGTTCTCGCAGCCGGGGCTGGCTCCCCACCCAAAGGGTTTAACTGCAAGAACTCGAACAGCCCCGCCTGCAGATTGACGTTCCAGAAACGTCCGGCCAGGGTCAGTTCCAGCCGTTCCTCTTTCAGCTCGGCCAGCCCGTGCTGCTGCCAGGCCTCGAACAGGGGGAGCAGATGTGTGCGCAACCCTGTGGGTAGCCGCTTCAGCACCAGCCAACCCGTGTCCAGCGCGCCGCGCAGCAGGCCGTCCATGCGGGCATTGGGATTGACGCTCATCACCATGCCGGGGGCACGCGCATTCGCGCCCAGCGCCTCGTGCCAGGGGGCCAGATCCCGGCCATACATGAGGCCATGGCCGTGCACGCTGCCACCGGCACCGGCGCCGAAGGGCAGGATCTCGGCGCCGCGCTTCGCCATCTGGTTATAACGGCTCTGCTCACGTTCGCCCCGGCGCCAATGGCTGCCGGAGAGCCGCTGCCAGCCTCCCTGCTCCAGAGTCTGGGCGCCATAGGCATACATGGCGGCGCGCTGCTGGCCGTCCGCCGACCAGCCCAGCCTGCCCTTCTGCTCCGCCCTATCCAGGTTGGTGCCCGCCATGGCGATGAGCTGATAGAGATCCACCCCGTGCACCCCGCTCGCCATCACGTCCGCGATGTCCTGACGCCAGACGGCATCGTCCTGCCCGGGCAGGCCGAAGATGAGATCCGCGACGATAACGGCGGCATCGTCCCGGGTCAGCTCCCCCAGCCGGGCGAGCAGGGTCTCCCTGTCGTCGAAGCGGGCCGCCTGCTGGCGTACCTGGGTATCGAAGCTCTGCACCCCGAACGAGAAGCGGTTGAAGCCCCCCTCGAGGGCCGTCTGCCACTTCTCGTCATCGAAGCCGTTGAGGCGCCCCTCCAGGGTCAGCTCCGCATCCGGGGTCAGGGGGAAGCGGCGGATCACACTGGCGAGGCGCGCCAGATCCCCGGCCTCCATGTCGGTAGGGGTGCCGCCCCCCACATAGATGGCGGCAAACGGCTTGCTCTGGCCGAGGGGGGTATCGGCCGCCTGCGCCAGACTCCCACACAGGGCGGCCATATAGCGGCTCATGCGCGCCGGATTGGCGCCATTTTCGAAGAAGTTGCAGAAGCTGCAGCGCTTGCGGCAAAACGGAATGTGGATATAGAGCGCCCGCTCGTCCGCCTGGCTAGGCCGCTGCCACCAGGCCCGCCAGCCCGCGCCATCGAGGGGCAAGGGGCGCACGCCCCCCCGGCTGGCGTGGGCCGAGGTCTTGGCGCTGAAGGCAAACTTGAGGGGATCCGGGCTCGCCAGCCCTGTCATGGTCGGGGTGAGTTGTACTGTCATCAGGGACCGTTACCATCAGTAAATAATGCAAATGATAACGACTATCACTCAATGGTTGCGTTGTGCTGGATCAAGTCTGTGGCAGACTCTGGCCATGAATGAGCCTTGGCACCTGCGCTAACGAAGAGTACGAAGAGTACGAAGAGTACGAAGAGTATTTATTGGATGCTGACGGAAGGGAGAGATGGCCACCCTCCGGGGAGAGTGGCGACACACACGCGTTGGCTGGCAAGGAAAACAGGGTTGCGGTAGACGGCTGTCGCCGCCTTGGCGCAAGGTGCCAGCGGCCGCATTGCTCGCGCGGTCAATCGTTGCCGATGATGATGGCCACCCGGCGATTCTCGGCGCGTCCGGCAGCGTTGCCGTTGCTGGCGATGGGCGCCTCTTCACCACGGCCGCGGATGTCCAGGTTGGCGGGGGGCATGCCTACGGAGACCAGCACATCCGCCACGGACTGGGCCCGTTTCAGGGAGAGCTGCTGATTGTAGCCGGCCTCACCATTGGAGTCGGTGTGGCCATCCACCCGCGCCTTGTTCAGCCCCACATCCATCAGCGCCTTGCCAAGTTGTTCCACCACCTGGCGGGTGTTGGGGTTGAGTGCCCCCACGTTGTTGGCAAACAGCACCTTGTTGGAGATATCCAGGGTCCACCCCTCGTCGGTCAGATGGAAACCCTGCTCCTTGAGCACGGTCAGCTGCACCGGGGTCAGGCCCTTGGGGGGGCTCTGGCATGCGGTCAGGACGCTGAGCAGCAACCCAGTCAGGCCCGCTCTTATCCAGTTGGAAGTGTTCATTCTTATCCTCTTGTTGTTTTACCTGCCTAACGCTCTGTGTCTCTTGTGTTGTCTTCTTCCTCCCGTCGTTGTCGTTTGGCCTCATACATGGCGCCGTCCGCGTGTTGCAACAGCGCCTCCGCCGTTGTCCCCTGCTCGGGGTACATGGCAAAACCGACGCTGACCCCGGCCACCAGTTGCTGGCCGTCCCCCAGCACCACGGGAGCCGCCATGGCCCGCTGGATCCGCCCCATCACCTCATCCACCTCCTGCCGGTGGTGCAGGGGCGAGAGCAGGACGGCAAACTCATCCCCCCCGAGGCGGCACACCAGATCCATCGGCCGCAACTGGTGCTGCACCCGCCTGGCCAGGGTGATGAGTACGTCGTCACCGGCGGCATGGCCGAGGTTGTCATTGATCTGCTTGAAGCGATCGCAATCGAGATAGAGCAGCGCAAAATGCTCCCCCTGAGCGCCGCCGGCCGTGACGGCCTGGGCCAGTCTCGCCTCGAACAGGGCGCGATTGGGCAGGCCGGTCAGGGGATCGTGGGTGGCCTGGTGGAGCAGGCTGGCATTCTCCCGCTTCTGATGGGCCTGCCAGGCTTCCAGCTCGTCGAGCAGGGAGTTGAAGTCCTCCCCCAGATCGTGCAGTTCGGCGATGTTCGCCGCCGGCACCCGCAGGTTGACGTCGCGGCGACGGCGCACGTTGAAGGCCACCCGCGCCAGGGACTTGAGGGGTTCGGTGATGGAGTGTTGCATCCGGCGCGCCACATAGAGGGCCCCCAGAATGCTGAGCAGCAGGCAGACCAGGGTCGCCAGCAAGGTCTGCAGCAAGAAGCGCAGCAGATATTGCCCGTGGCCCACCAGGTGGATGCGGGCTATCTCCTTGCCTTCTCGCAGCATGGGCAGCTCCACCGGCCCCGGCAGGATCAGGTGGGCCAGTTGCCGCTCCAGGCTCGACCAGGGGGTGGTGATGGCCCGGCTCCAGCTCGCCAGCACCTGGCCATTGGCCAGGTGAATGCTGGCGCTGGCCACATCCTCGTGGGAGGTGATGGCCTGCAGGGCGTCTCTCGCCGCCTCCTCGTCATGGAACACCACGGCCGCCTCCGTGGTGTAGCTGATGGCCCGCGCCACCAGCTCCAGGTTGTGGTCCGCATAGAGGCGCAGGGCCAGCAAGGCGGTGATGGTCAAAAACAGGCCCGCCATGCAGACGGCGGTGAGGGACGTCATCATGTGGGTGCGCCCCAGGCTCTGGCGCAGGGTGATCCGGGATGAATCGAGCGACACTTGATCCTTCATTGCGCCCCCTCCCCGGCCCTGGCCAGTTTGAGCACGGCCGGATGCACCCGCACCCCGCTGCGGGCGAGAGCATCCAGGTTGACCTTGAAGCGCACCCTGTCGACCCCGGCCTGCAGGCAGAAGACGGCGTCGGCGATGCACTCGCTGCTCTGCTCGCTGATGCTGAGGATGGGATGCCCCTTGAGGCGCTCGAACAGGGGCAGTCGCAGCTGTGAAGAGAGCACTCCCACATAGATCACGTCGCAGCGCAGGCCCAGGTTCTCGTCGTCGGTCTCATAGCGGTGCACGTCCACCGGGCGACCATTGGCCTGGCGCTCTATGGTGAGCAGGGCCCCCGCGTACTCCGTCGGTGCCGTGATGCACAGGCGCAGGGTGGCGGGCTCGCTCGGCCAGCGGGTATAGCTGAGGATGTCGAGGACGGTCTGACGCACTTGCTCGGCACGCGCCTCGGCACTGGTCAAGGGCTCCGCCTGCACCAGCGGGCAGAGCAGGGTGACCAGCAACACCAGGGCCCGGATCAAGGAGTGTGATTGCATGATGCCCTTGTGCTCACGTCAGTACCCAGGGGGAGGAAGGGGAGATGTGGAGCGAGCTTACCAGCCGTTTGACCAGGACCCATCCACTGCCATATCGGCTGCGTCACGGAGTGTCGCAGCAACCACAAGGGCCCCTGACGAGAGGGGCCCCTGACATCAATTCCACTCATTTCGCTACTTCTTGCCGATCCCGTATTCACGCAGCTTGTTGGCGATGGCGGTGTGGGAGACCCCGAGCCGCTTGGCCAGCTGGCGGGTGGACGGGAAGGCCGGGTAGAGCCGCGCCAGCAGCTGGCTCTCGAAGCGCTTGACCGCCTCGTCGAGTCCCCCCTCGAACCACTCGTCGATAAGGGGCATGGTATCCGCCGCCATGGGCAGGTCCACGTGCTCCGGCCCTATCTCGTCCCCTTCCAGCAAGGTCATGGCCCGGTAGAGGCAGTTGCGCAGCTGGCGCACGTTGCCGGGCCAGCGATAGGCGGTCAGGTATTCCGCCATGTTGCGGGTGAAGCGTGGGCGCGGACGCTGCAATTCACTTGCGAAGCGGGAGACGAACTGCTGGGCCAGGGCCATGATGTCCGCCTTGCGCTCGCGCAGGGGCGGCAGGCTTAGGCTCAGCACGTTGAGGCGATAGTAGAGATCCTCCCTGAACTTGCCCTCGTGCACGAGATCCAGCAACTGTTTCTGGGTGGTACAGATGAAGCGCACATTGACACGCACCTCCTGTTCGTCCCCGACCCGGCGGAAGACACCATCCTGCAGCACCCGCAGGAACTTGGTCTGCAGATGGGGAGACATGTCGCCTATCTCGTCCAGCATCAGGGTGCCGCCGCTCGCCAGCTCCAGTACCCCGCGCTTGCCCTCGGTGTTGTTGCCAAAGGCGCCGGGGGCATAGCCAAACAGCTCGCTTTCGGCCACGTTGTCCGGCATGGCGGCGCAGTTCAGCGCCATGAAGGGGTGGCTGGAGCGCAGGCTGGCGCCATGGCAGGCACGGGCCAGCAGCTCCTTGCCGGTACCTGTCTCCCCGACGATCAACAGAGGCGCGTCCTGCATCGCGAGCTTGGCGGCCTGGGCCAGCACCTCCTTCATCTTCTGGCTCTCGGCCTGCAGATGCTCGAACCCCCCCACCTCCACCGCGTGCAGGGCGCTGAAGTGCATGCCGACCCGGCGGGCGGACTTGAGCACCACCACGGCGCCGGCCAGGGCCTGCCTGCCCTTCTCTTCCGCCACGAAGAGCGGCATGAGATCCCCCAGGTACTCTTCACTGCCGAGGCTCAGCTTGCAGGTCTGGGGCCGGATCTCCCCCGCCTCCAGCCAACGGCTGAAGGAGAACCCCTTGACCAGGGAGCCCAGCGCCATGCCACGCACCTCTTCCGGCGGCAGCGCGAGCGTGGTGAGGGCGGACTGGTTGGCCTGGGTGATCTTCCCTTTGGCATCGAGTGAGAACACCAGATCAGGCAGCGCCTTGAGCAGGGCCTCGATCTCGTGGTGCTCCCGCTCGGAGGGCATATAGGGGATGGTCTTGACGTCATAGACGCCGGGAATGCGGCGAATGCCCGGCATCAGGTGCTGGAAATCGCTGAATTCCAGTTCGGGGAAGTTGAGATAGATGATGCCTGAGGTATCGATTTCGATGCCGCGCAGATCGATGTTGTGCTCCACCAGGCGGTCGAGCAGTTCCCGGGTCAGGCCCAGGCGGTCTTCACAGCTGACTTCAAGACGCATTCGGAACACAATTCCTAGCTAACATTCTGATTCATTGGATGATACAGACTCGATCCCGCCAGTGCGAGCGCTGACCCATAAAAATGCGGGCCCGCCCTGTTTTACCAGGCGGGCCCAGGGGGCAAAAAAAGGGGAAAACGGCTTACTTCAGCAGTTCGTCGGTGCGCGCCGCCATGATGAAGTCGTTGCGGTGCAGCCCCCCTATCTTGTGGGTCCACCAGCTCACCGTCACCTTGCCCCATTCGGTGAGGATGGCGGGATGGTGGAACTCCGCCTCCGCCAGCTCCCCCAGGCGGTTGGTGAAGGCCAGCGCCTCCTTGAAGTTGCGAAAGCCAAACTCCCGGCGCAGTTGCAGCTCACCGGCCACCACCAGGGGTTGCCAGTCGGGGATGGCGTGCATCAGCGTCGCCAGCTCCTCGTCGCTGACCTTGGGGGCATCGGCGCGGCACGCTTCGCATCGTTGGCTTGCCAGTTCGGACATGGGGGACTCCTTTCGTTGATCAGTCGGAAAATAGGTAACTAACCTCAGCTCGCCTGCTTGTCAGGGGCCGGGGCGAACAGGGGCGCATTGAGGCCGAGGCGGCGCGCCTCGGCGAGCGTCGCCATGATGTCTTGCTCCGCCAGCCGGTAGAGGGCATCCAGGCTCGGCAACACGTAATAGATGGGCTGCATGATGTCGATGCGATAGGGGGTACGCAGCACCTCCATCAGGCTGAAGGGCTGCAATCTGGGCTGTCCCCCCAGGGCATAGGCCGTCTCGCCGATGGAGGAGAGGATGCCGCCGCCGTAGATGCGAAGGCCATCGCTCCCCTGCCCCTTCCCGGCCGCCTCCTGCACCAGGCCGAACTCCACGGTGAACCAGTAGAGACGCGCGAGGAAGACCCGCTCCTCCTTGCTCGCCTTCTGGCCGAGCTGGCCGTAGACATGGGTGAAGTGGGCGAAGGCCGGGTTGGTGAGCATGGCGCAGTGACCGAACAGCTCGTGGAAGATGTCCGGCTCCTGCAGATAGTCGAGCTCGTCCCGGCGGCGGATGAAGGTGGCCACCGGGAACTGGCGGTTGGCCAGCAGCGAGAAGAAGCGATCGAAGGAGATGAGCGCCGGCACGGCCACCACGGACCAGCCGGTGGCGGGTTGCAGCACCCTGTTGATCTCTGCCAGCTGGGGGATCCTGTCCCGGGGCAGATCGAGGCGCGCGAGCCCGGCCACATACTCCTCACAGGCCTTGCCGCCGAGCTCCGCGAGCTGGCGCTCGATGAGGATCTGCCAGGTGCCGTGCTCCTCGTCGCTGTAGTGGATGACGCCCTGCTCGTCCGGTTTGTGTGCTGTATAGAGGCTGGCCATGATCCCTTCCATCCCGCGCCCCGTTTGGGCGCTCCTGCGTGGGCTCTGCGGGCGGAGGCCTGTTTGCACAGGCCCGCTCGCAGAGGTCTATGGGATCACTGTAACGGTTTGCCCCCTAAAAAAGCAGCCGACCCCGAGGTCGGCTGCTGCGCACAAATGTAAATAATTTGTGACGCCTGAATGTGCTCATCTGGCGCCGGTGTGGCCCGCCATGCGGTGGCGAAATCGCCTCACACCATCAGCGGTTGAGATAACCCGCCAGCTGACCGATAAGCCGCTTGCGCAGCTCGCCGAGCTTGGGTTTCTCGTCCCCGCACCAGGGCAACGGGCGACAGGCTTCTATGGTGCGCAGCCCGAGCCGCGCGGTGAGCAGGCCAGCCCCCACCCCTTGCGCGGCGCGGGCCGAAAGCTTGGCGGTGAGCTCGGCGCCGAGCAAGTCCATCCCCACCTCGGTGACGAGCTCGGTGGCGCCGGCATAGAGCATGTTGCGAAACACCTGACGGATCAGCTGGATGCGACTCCAGTAACCGAGTTCGATGGCATACACATCCGCGATGTCCTCGATCATCCTCAGGTTTCGCCACAACATCAGCATCATGTCGACGGTGGCAAGCGGGCTCAGAGCCACCAGCACGGCGGCCTCCCCCGACCATTTGGCGACCCGGGCCTGGGCCAGCTTGTCCCGCTCGGTCAACACCAGCTGGCTGTAGAGGGTCAGCACCTCACGGTCGCTGTGGCTCTCGTCGAGCTGGGAGAGCCAGTTGTTGTACCCCTCCCGCCCCTTGTCGCCGCTCTTCTGTGCCAGGGCCTCGCAGAAGGCCTGACCCTGTCCCACCCCCTGGTGGGCCAGCAGATCTTCGGCGCGCGAGCGCACATCCTGGCGCCGCTTGAGGGTGCGCAGGCGCAGCCACTCGCGCCCGGCCACGGACGCCGTGCCCGCCAGCACCAGGCCTGAGGCCAGCAGCCAGGCGCCGCCCCAGAGCGGGGACGAGGCGAATTGGTCGACGAGGAAGGCGCCAAATTGGCCAAGGGAGAGCAGCCCCACGGCCCCCAGCCCCCAGCCGAGCAGGCGGTGACTGCGGCGGGGCCTGACCGTCAGGGCCGGCTCCACCTCGGTGAAGTCGTCGAGCTCGTCCAGGCGCTCGAAGCTCGCCTCCTCCAGCCGCTGGGCCGGTGCGGGGGCGGGTTCTGGCGGCGCCACCTGCAACACGGGATCCAGCACCACCTTGCCTTGCAGCGGCCCCTCATCCAGGGGATGCGGTTTTGTCTGATCGTTCATCGCTTATGTTCCTCGGTGCCTGCCGGCAAGGGGTTGCCCCGCCAGCAGGCCAGCTGATTATTCGAGGTGATCCCCGAGCAGGAATTCCAGCGCGGCATCGAGCCGGATATGGGGCAGCGCCTGATGGGCGCTCATGGGCAGCGGGCGAAACGCCTGAAAATCGAAGCCCTGGTTTTGCCACCACTGAGCCGGCGGGATCTGGGACGGCACCTCCCCCGGGAACAGCAGCAGCGGCTCCCCCTCCAGGCTGGTGCCACGAATGGCGGGAAACTCCCGGCCGTTGGCCTGTCCCTTGCCCACCTCGGTGGCCTTGATGGCGGCAAGCGCCAGGCATTCGGTCTCTATGCCCTCGAAGCGCGCCTGGCCCCGGCCGCTGCTCACCAGATGCTGCAACAAGGAGACCAGGGGAACGTGCTGCTCCGGCGTCACGTGATCCGCCTTGCTCGCCACGAACAGGAGCTTGTCGATGCGCGGGGCGAACAGGCGGCGCCACCAGTTGCTCTTGCCGTAGGCGAAGCTCTCCATGATGCGGGCGATGGCCTGCTGCATGTCGCCAAAGCTGGCGGCGCCGGCGTTGAGGGGTTGCAGGCAGTCCACCAGCACGATCTGGCGATCGAAGCCGGCGAAATGCTGTTCGTAGAAGCCCTGCACCAGGTGCTGCTTGTACTGTTCGAAACGCTGCTTGAAGGTGGCGTAGAGGGTGCCGTCGGCGGGCTCATGGGCGGGGTTGTCCCACACCCAGGGCACGAACTGCAGCAAGGGGGCGCCGGCGTACTCCCCCGGCAGCACGAAGCGACCGGGCTGGATGAGGTGCAGGCCGAGCTCCCGCTTGCAGGCGTGCAGGTAGTCTGTGTAACGCTCAGCCAGCTCGCTCGCGGGTTTCTCCTCGAACGGCTGCTCCGCCTGCCAGTGCGGCTCAAGCCAGCTGGCTGCAAGTTGCTGCAGCTCGGGGCGGCGCAACTGCTGCTCAACCTGCTCGCTCCACTGCTCGTAACTGAGATCCAGCAGCGGCAAGTCCAGCAGCCACTCACCGGGGTAGTCCACCAGATCCACGTAGAGGGTGGAGATCTCCCCCAGGTGGCGGCGCAGGGGGTGGCGGGTGCGATAGCGAATTTCGAGGCGCACCTCGGCCACCCCGCGGGTGGGCTCCGGCCAGGCGGGGGGGTCGCCGAACAGGGAGTCGAGCCCCCGCTCGTAGGGGAAGGTGGGAATGTGGAGGTTTTGCTGGGGGACGCGGCGCGCCCCCAGAATGCGCCCCTGGCGCTGGGCATCCCAGAGCGGCAGACGGCCGTCGATGGCCGCGTGCTCCAGCTGGTTCACCAGCGCCGTGATGAAGGCGGTCTTGCCACTGCGTGACAAACCGGTGACCGCCAGCCGAATGTGGCGATCCCGCACCCGGTTCACCACGTCCGTGGCCTTGTGCTGCAGCACTGACCACTGTTGTTCAAGCTTGTTGCGTAGCAATTTTTTAGATGTCAAGGCGTGCTCAATCCTCTGTGCTGACGTGCCCCGGCCCCTCTCTGGCCCAGGGCGCGCCTATCGATGCATCACAGCTTGCTGAATTCCCGTTGCAAGTTGAACTCCTTGGAGGTGACCAGCTTCTCCATGCGCTGCAGCCTGGGCTCCAGGCTGTCGAGTTCCCGGGCGATGCGCCCCAGCGCCTGATGGGGGGTCACCCCCGCCTGCCAGCTGCGCGCCTTCATGCGCAGCTCGCCAAAGTCGGCATCCTGCTCCCGATAGAGGGTGACCGGTTTCTTGTCCAGCAGGAACCAGGCCGCGATATAGGCGGTGAAGGTGATGAAACCGGCGAAGATGAGGCCACTGATGGCCAGCAGCCGCACTATCCAGGTCTCCACTCCGAAGTACTCGGCGAGGCCGGCGCAGACGCCGGCTATCTTGCCCTGCTGGGGATCACGGTAGAGGTTGCGTTGGCTGTTGGCGGCGCTCATACCTTGTTCCTCCAGCCGGGGACCTCGGCGTCCAGGATCGACTCCAGGGCACCGACCCGCTCCTGCATCTTCTCGGCGCGCACCAGCAGCCCTTGCAGCTGTTCCCGCTCGTTATCGGCAAGGCCCGCCCCTATCCTGCCCTTGGCGCGATAGTGCAGCACCAGCCAGATGGGGGCGACGATCACCATGAAGACGATGAGCGGCGTCGCCAGGATGCCAATGATGTCTTCCATTCATTATTCTCCCTGCTTGGAGGATGTATCGCCCTGGCCCAGCTTCTGACGCATGGCCTCGAGCTCGCGACTGATCTGATCGTCCACTTCCAGCTCGGCAAACTGCTGGGCCAGGGCCTTGTCGGACTGGCCGAGGTCGGCGCGGGCTTCCATCTCGTCGATGCGGCGCCCCATGCGCTCGAACTTGCTGACCACGGCCTGGCTGTCGCCACGGGCCACCTGGCTCTGCACGTTCAGACGGCTGCTGGCCGCCTCGCTGCGAATGGCCATCGCCTTCTGGCGGGCACGGGCGTCTTCGAGTTTGGCCTCCAGCTGGCGAATTTCATCCCCCAGCTTGTCGATGCCGCTGTCCACCGCCTGTTGCTCACGATAGAGGGTCTCGGCCAGTTCGACCTGCTTCTTCTTCTCGATGAGGGCGGCCCTGGCCAGATCTTCGCGACCCTTGGTCAGCGCCAGTTCGGCCTTGGCCTGCCACTCGTCCACCCGCTCCTGATGGCGGCTGACCTGGCGGCCTATCTCTTTCTGGTTGGCGAGGAAGCGGGCCAGGTTGGAGCGCTCCTTCACCAGTTCATCTTCCATCTCCTGGATGATCAGGCGCACCATCTTCTGGGGATCTTCTGCCTTGTCGAGCAGGGCCGTCAGGTTGGAGTTGATGATGTCGGCCAGGCGGGAAAAAATACTCATGATTGTACTCCTGTGATGGGCATTGGGTTGTTTCTCCATTGACAATGGCAACTTGTGTGCCAATCTGGAACAAATTTTAACTTATTGATTTATATGGGTGCCTAGAACGAAATTCAAGGCCGCCGTCTCAAGGGGTGATAAAAATCACCAACTCTTGGTAAGATTGACCAGATTTTTCAACGAGCAGGGAGCAAGATGAGCACAACCACGGAGAGCTTGTTGGGTGAGTCCAACGCATTTCTCGAGATCATCGAACAGACGTCGCGACTCGCCCCCCTGCGCAAACCCGTGCTCATCATCGGCGAGCGGGGAACCGGCAAGGAGCTCATCGCCCACCGCCTACATTATCTCTCGGCCCGCTGGGATCAAAGCTTTGTCACCATCAACTGCGCCACCCTGAGCGAGAGCCTGCTGGAGACCGAGCTGTTCGGCCACGAGGCGGGCTCCTTCACCGGCGCCGCCAAGCGCCATCAGGGCCGCTTCGAGCGCGCCGACGGCGGCACCCTCTTCCTCGACGAGCTGGCCACCACCAGCGCCCGGGTGCAGGAGAAGCTGCTGCGGGTCATCGAGTATGGGGAGTTCGAGCGGGTGGGCGGCGCCAAGGCCCTCAAGGTGGACGTGCGCCTGGTGTGCGCCACCAACGAGGATCTGCCGGCCCTGGCCGACAAGGGGCTGTTTCGCCACGATCTGCTGGACAGGCTGGCCTTCGATGTCATCACCCTGCCCCCCCTGCGGGAGCGCCGTGACGATATCCTGATGCTGGCGGAGCACTTTGCCCACAGCATGACCCGGGAGCTCGGCTATCCGCTGTTTGCGGGTTTCTCCCGCAAGGCGACCCAGCTGATGCTCGACTACCCCTGGCCCGGCAACGTGCGGGAGCTGAAAAACGTGGTGGAGCGCAGCATCTACCGTCAGGGCAACCCGCAACTGCCCCTGGCGGAGCTGGTGCTCAACCCCTTCGACTCCCCCTGGCGCCCTCGCACCGCCAGCGCACAGGATACCCCCTCAGCGGAAGAGAGACCCATGGGGAGCACACAGCCCCTGCAGTTGCCCCTGGATCTCAAGAGCACTGTGGCCGAGTTCGAGATTAATTTACTCAAGCAAGGGATGCAGCAATCCCAGTATAATCAGCGCAAAGCGGCCCAATTGCTGGCCCTGAGCTACCACCAGTTCAGGGGCATGCTGCGAAAATATCAACTGCTCGACGGGGATGATGGCAGTGGCAATGCAGAGCACGACGGCCCCTGAGTGGTCGTTCGCCAAGGGCCACGCCGCCCCGATGATCGAATGTGGCAAGATTGCGGCCAGGATGTGGATGACGGGCCGCTAAGGCAGCCGCTCGGGTCCTCGCCACTCGCCAGCCCGGGTGCTGGCACCTTCGTATAAAAAATGGTTCCATAATGAGAATGCTCAAACCAATGCTGCTCGGGCTGCTGGTGCTGGTCACCGGCTGTCAGAAACAGGACGAGGCCTCCAAGACGGGGCTCATCTATTGCGTCGAGGGGGCACCCCAGACCTTCAACCCGCAGCTCGCCAACTCGGCGGTGACCCTGGATGCCAGCGCTCGCCCGCTCTACGATCGCCTGCTGGAGGTGAACGCCAATACCCTGGGCATCGAAGGGGGCCTCGCCACTCGCTGGCGCGTCAGCGATGACGGTCTGACGTACCGCCTCACCCTGCGCAAGGGGGTGAGCTTCCACCGAACCCCCTGGTTCAACCCGTCCCGCCCCTTCAACGCCGACGACGTGCTGTTCACCTATCAGCGCCTGCTGGATGAGCATCACCCCTTCCACCGCATCTCGGGGGGCGACTACCCCTATTTCTCGAGCCTCGGCCTCTCCTCCCTCATCAAGCGGGTCTACAAGCAGGGCCCCCATGAGGTGGTCTTCGAGCTGAACCGGCCGGACTCCTCCTTCCTCGCCACCCTGGCCAGCGACTACGCCATCGTGCTGTCGGCGGAGTATGGGGAGCAGATGCAAAAAGCCGGTACCCCGGAGCTGCTCGACAGCCGCCCCATCGGCACCGGCCCCTTCAGCTTCAAGGAGTACCGTCACAACGAGTACGTGCGCTATCTGCGCCACCCGGGCTACTGGGGCGGTGAGGCCAAGATCGAGCAGCTCATCTATGACATCACCCCCAAGTCCTCCAAGCGGCTCGCCAAGCTGCTGACCGGCGAGTGCGACGTGATGAACACCCCCTCCGCCAGCCAGCTGTCGGTGATCGACAAGGATTCCCACCTCAATCTGTCGGTGCAGTCCGGCATGAACGTCGCCTTCCTCGCCCTCAACACCCGCAAGGCGCCGTTCAACAAGGTGAAGGTGCGCCAGGCCATCGCCAGCGCCATCAATGTGCAGAACCTGCTGCAGGCGGTCTATTTCGAGACGGGACAGCCGGCGGCCAGCCTGCTGCCCCCCCTCTCCTGGGGCTACAACCCCTCCCTGCAGCTGCGCAAGCAAGATCTCAAGCTCGCCCGCCAGCTGCTCGCCGAGGCCGGTTTCCCCCACGGCTTTGAGATGCAGGTGCTGGTGCAGCCGGGAGCCCGTCCCTACAACCCGGACGGCCTCAAGACCGCCCAGCTGATGCGCAGCGATCTCGCCAAGATAGGGGTAAAACTGAAGATTGTGCAGCAGGCCTGGCCGGTCATCGAGACCCGGCTCGCCAAGGGGCAATATGACAGCCTGCTCTCCGGCTGGGTCGCCGACAACGCGGATCCTGACAACTTCTTCCGCCAGTTGCTGAGCTGCGCCGCCGTCGAGCGGGGCAACAACTACAGCCGCTGGTGCAGCCCCGCCTTCGATCAGCTGCTGGACGATGCGGTGACCACGCCACAGCTCGCCTTCCGGCTGCGCAATTACTACTATGCCCAGACCCTGCTCGGCGAGCAGTTGCCGGTGATCCCCCTGGCCCATGCCCTGCGCACTCAAGTGAGCCGCAACGACATCGAAGGGCTGACCCTTATGCCCTTTGGGGGCACCACCTTCAACCAGGCCTATCGGGAGTGAGCATGCCCCTTTCCCTTCATTCCAGCGATGACCCCCTGTCATCCCATCGTCAGCGAGGGCAGGCGTAACCATGTTCTTCTATATTCTGCGCCGCATCACCCTGCTGCTCATCACCCTGCTGGTGCTGAGTATCGGGGCCTATCTGCTGGAGTATCGCCTCATCAGCCAGGTGCCGGACTTCTGGCACGGCTACCCGGACTTCCTGCGCCGGATCTTCGCCGGGGATCTCGGCGTCTCCAGCGTCTCCGGTCTGCCGGTGCTGGATGAGATCCGTCACTACTTCCCGGCGACCCTGACTCTCTGCCTCGCGGCCTTTGCCATCTCCTTGCTAGTGGGCATTCCGCTCGGCACCCTGGCCGCCCTCTATCAGGGGCGCAGCGTGGATCTCTCCATCATGACCGCCGGCCTCATCGGCTACGCCGTGCCCGTGTTCTGGCTCGGGCTGCTGATGGTGATGTTCTTCTCCCTGGATCTCGGCTGGCTGCCGAGCTCGGGTCAGATCAGCCTGCTCTACGACGTGCCCTCCATCAGCGGCATCGCCATCATCGACGTGCTGCTGAGCCATGAGCCCTGGCGCGAGGCGGCCCTGCACGATGCCCTGCGCCACCTGGTGCTGCCCTCCCTGGTGCTGGCCGTGGTGCCCACCACAGAGGTGATCCGCCATGTGCGCAGTTCCCTCATCGACGTGATGAAGCAGAACTACATCAAGGCCGCCGCGAGCCGGGGGCTCTCCCGCCGTCAGATCGTCTGGCGTCACGGTCTCAAGAATGCCCTGCCCCCCGTGCTGCCCCTGCTCGGCCTGCAGCTTGGCAGCGTGCTCACCTCCGCCATGATCACCGAGGTGGTGTTCGACTGGCCCGGCATCGGCCGTTGGCTGGTGAGCAGCATAGCGCTGCAGGATTATGCCGCCATCCGGGGCGCCTCCCTGGTGGTCGCGAGCTTCGTCATCTTCATCAGCGTCAGCACCGAGCTGCTGACCACCATCATGTATCCGGCCAGGCGTAAAGAGCTCTATGCAAAGCAATACTGAACAGGTTCACGGGATGCGCCTCAACACTGAACACACCGATGGCCTGGGGAGAGCCTGATCCATGCAAGATAAATCGAATCTCTACCCGGAGCTCAAGATCCTCTCCCCCCTGGAGCAGACCTGGGCCTCCTATCGCCGCAACCCCCTGGCCATGGCCGGACTCTGGTGTTTCGGCCTGCTGCTGCTGGTAACCCTCATCGGCCCCCTGGTGGTGCCCTATGGCATCGACGATCAGCACAGCAGCCGCCTGCTGCTGGCCCCCTCCTGGGCCAGTACCGGCAACATCGACTACTTCCTCGGCACCGACGATCTGGGCCGTGACATCCTCTCCCGCCTGGTGGCGGGGGCACGGCTCACCTTCGGCAATGCCCTGCTGGTGGTGCTGATCGCCCTGGTCATCGGCTCCGCCATCGGCATACTCGGCGGCATGAGCAAGGGGGTGAAGTCGAGCGTGCTGCACCATCTGCTCGACACCCTGCTCTCCATCCCCTCCCTGCTGCTGGCCATCATAGTGGTCGCCATCCTGGGGCCCGGGCTCTTCAACACCCTGATCGCCATCACGCTGGCGCTCATTCCCCCCTTCATCCGGGCGACCTACAACGCGGTCCACACCGAGATGCAGAAGGAGTACATCATCGCCAGCCGCCTCGACGGCTCTCCCCCCTCGCGCATCATGCGCCTCGCCATCTTGCCGAACATCGTCGAGACCCTGGTGGCCCAGACTACCCGTACCCTCTCCGCCGCCATCCTGGATATCTCGGCGGTGGGCTTCCTCGGTCTCGGCGCCCAGTCTCCTCAACCTGAGTGGGGCGCCATGCTGGCGGATTCGAGCGATCTCATCTACCTGGCCCCCTGGACCGTGACTCTGCCCGGCATGGCCATTCTGTTCAGCGTGCTGGTCACCAACGTGGTGGGCGAAGGCATCCGCGAAGCGCTCAAAGAGGGGAATGACTGATGCGGCCCTTGTTCCATATGCCCGGCGCTATGCTGAAAGAGAGACCCGATCACAATGGGGGACATGACTGATGCCGCTGCTCGACATACGCAACCTGACCATCGAAATCGACACCCCCCAGGGCAAGGTCAAGGCGGTGGACAGGGTCAGTCTGACCCTGAGCGAGGGGGAAATTCGCGGTCTGGTGGGTGAATCCGGCTCCGGCAAGAGCCTGGTGGCCAAGGTGATCGTCGGCATCCAGAAGGACAACTGGACGGTGCGCGCCGACCGGATGCGCTTCAACGACATGGACTTGCTGACCATGGCCCCCAAGGAGCGGCGCCGCATCATGGGCCGGGAGATCGCCATGATCTTCCAGGATCCCATCAGCTGTCTCGACCCCTCAGAGGAGATAGGCACCCAGCTGGAAGAGGCCATCCCTACCGACTCCTTCGTCGGCAAGTTCTGGCAGCGCTTCCAGTGGCGCAAGAAGCGGGCCATCGCCCTCTTGCACCGGGTCGGGGTCAAGGATCACCGCAAGGTGATGCGGGCCTACCCTCATGAGCTCTCCGACGGCATGTGCCAGAAGGTGATGATCGCCATGGCCATCGCCAATCAGCCGCGCCTCCTGGTGGCCGACGAGCCCACCAGCGCCATGGAGTCCACCACCCACTCCCAGATCCTGCGGCTGCTGGACAAGATGAACAAGCTGGGCAACACCACCATCCTCATCATCAGCAACGACGTGGCCGCCATCGCGAACCTGACCGACACCATCAACATCATGTACTGCGGCCAGATGGTGGAGGTGGGGACCCGGGAGCAGATCATGACCAGCCCCCATCACCCCTATACGGACGCCCTGCTCAAATCCATTCCCGACTTCGACAAACTGGTGCGCCACAAGTCCCGGCTGGAGACCCTGCCCGGGGTGATCCCGCCGTTGCAGCACTTGCCCATCGGCTGCCGCCTCGGCCCCCGCTGCCCCTATGCCCAGAAGCAGTGCGTGCAGACCCCGCTGATGAGCAAGGTCAAGGGCCATCAGTTCAGCTGCCACTTCCCGCTGAACATGGAAGAGCCGAAGAAATGAGCCTGATCATGAATACCGCCATGCATGAAGGAACCAAGCCCGTGATCGAACCCTCCCTGCTGCAGGTCAGGGGCCTGTGCAAGACCTATCAAAACCGCACCGGCCTGTTCCGGCGTCAGGCGGTGGAGGCCATCAAGCCGCTCTCCTTCAGCCTGGAGACGGGTCAGACCCTGGCCATCGTCGGTGAGGCGGGTTCCGGCAAGAGCACGCTCGCGCGCATCCTGGCGGGCATGATAGAGCCGAGCGGCGGCGAGATCTCGGTCGAGGGCCAACCCCTGGTACACGGCGACTACCAGACCCGCTGCAAGCTGCTGCGGATGATCTTCCAGGATCCCAACACTTCGCTGAACCGCAAGATCCGGGTCGGCCAGATCCTGGAGACCCCCCTTCGTCTCAACACGGCGTTGAGCGAGGAGGAGCGGCGGGAGAAGGTGGTCCAGACCCTGCGCATGGTGGGCATGCTGCCGGATCACGCCCTCTTCTACCCCCAGATGCTCTCCGCCGGCCAGCAGCAGCGGGTAGGGCTGGCACGGGCGCTGATCCTCAACCCCAAAATCGTGGTGGCCGATGAAGCCTTGTCCACCCTGGACATCTCGGTACGCTCCCAGATCATCAACCTGCTGCTGGAGATGCAGGAGACCACAGGGCTCAGCTATGTGCTGGTGGCCAACGATCTCGGCATCGTCAGCCACATCAGCGACGAGGTGCTGGTGATGCACGAGGGCCGGGTGGTGGAACGCGGCAAGACCCTCAAGGTGTTCGCCGATCCCCAGCACGAGGTGACCCGTCGCCTCATCCAGAACTACAACAACGAATACCGCAGATAAACCTCCGGCCCGGGTTCACCGGGCCGTCTCCACACCGTTTCCCCAGTCATAAAAAACCCGCTTGTAGGCCGGGTATGCCCCTCGAATAAGTCATCTCGCTGCCAGGTGCCAAAAATGAATTCAGGCTCCCCTCGCGCCATTTTTCAGCCATAAAAAAACCGGCTGGTGAGCCGGGTATGACTCTCAAAAAAGTCATCTCGCCGCCAGGTGCCAAAAATGGATTCAGGCTCCCCTCGCACCATTTTTCAGCCATAAAAAAACCCGGCTTGTGGGCCGGGTATTGCGCTCAAAAAAGTGATTGCGTCGCTCGTAGTAGGAACACCTCAGATACTAGGTGCCCCCCCTTGGCTCAACAACTGTCAGATCTGACAGGCAGCCCGCTATGGAACCTGAACTGCGGATCCGGCGAGCGGATGAGCTCGGCCTCGATGGAGCCGAAGAAGGCCACCCGCTCGCTGATGTCCTCCCCCGCATACTGCTCGGCCAGGGCCAGATAGTCCTGGTAGTGGCGCGCCTCTGAGCGCAGCAGGGAGACATAGAAGCGACCCAGCTCCTCGTCCAGATGAGGCGCTATCTTGGCAAAGCGCTCGCAGGAGCGCGCTTCTATGTAGGCGCCGATGATCATCTTGTCCACCACGGCAGCCGGCTCATAGGTGCGCACATGGGTGAGCAGGCTGCGGGCGTAGCGAGAGGCGCTGACCGGGCCGTAGGCTATGCCGCGCGCCGCCATGATCTCAAGCACTTGCTCGAAGTGATGCAGCTCCTCCTGGATCAGCCGCACCATGGGAAACAGCAGGGGGTTGCGCTCCAGCTCGGCAAAGACGCTCCTGTCCGATTCGCCCATGGTGCGCTTGCCCAGGATCTCCGCCTTCTCCGGGATGGCGTCCAGCTCCCGGTAGAACTCGAGCTTGGGCAGCAGGTGGCGCTTGCCCTTGGGCAGGCAGTAGCGGCGAACCAGGCTGTGGGCGGTCAGGGCGGCCTTGTTCTCACAGTTGGCGTGATCGATGAGCAGGGTCGACAACTGGGCGGGATCCCGCGCCATCTCCACCCACTCATCCGGGGTCTCACAATGCAGGAACTGGCGAACGGGGGCTAACAGGTCATCCATCTGAACTCTTCTACTCTCTGGTTGAAATTGATTGGCATAGGCTGATGCGGTGGGGCTCGCGAAGGGCGCCCATGCTAACGGATCCCGCCCCCGCTGCCCACCGCCATCACTCCAGCAGGCGTTTGAGAGAGCCCCGCCGGATAAGCTTGCCATTGAAGGTGGGCAGCACCTCGGGCGCCCCCTCCTCCACCATGCTGATCAGGCGACTGATGGTCTCCTGGATCATCTCGGTCACCGGCATCTTGACGCTGGCCAGCGAAGGAATGACATAGGGGGCCAGGGCGATGTCATCGAATCCCACCACCGAGACCTGCTCTGGCACCGCCACACCGGATGCATGCAAATGCTTGATGGCACCGATGGCCATGTCATCGTTGCTGGCGATCAGGGCGCTGAAGGGTACGCCTCGTGCCAGCAGGGTCGCCGCGGCGGCCGCACCGCAGGCGGGGGTCCACTTGCCGGGGGCGATCAGCGCCTCTTGCACGGGAAGGTCGTGGCGAGCCAGGGCCTCGCGGTAGCCGGCGAGGCGCTCTATGCCGGTCGGCGAGTCCACCGAGCCCGCGATGAAGGCGATCTCCCTGTGACCCATCTCCACCAGCTTGTCCACCACGGCCGCCGCCGCGACCCTCTGATCCGAGTAGACGCAGTGGCTGTGATGGCGCGGCAGTCGCCGGTTGAGCACCATGATGGGCTGGGGATGCTGCTCGATGATCTCGTCCATCTCCTCGACGCTGAGGAAACGGGGATAGATGATGACGCCGTCACAGCGCGAGTCCAGCAGGTACTGGATGGCCTGGCGCTCCTCCTCGGCGCTGTGCTTGCCGTCCGCCAGGATCAGCTGGCGGCCCCGCGCCTCCGTCATCCGCGCCGCATGGGAGAGCAGCTCGCTGAAATAGACGCCGTGATACAGGGTGTTGGTCACCACCAGCCCCAGGGTCTGGGTATTCTTGGTCGCCAACTGCCTCGCCACCAGGTTGGGGCGATAACCGCTCTCCTCGATGGCCTGAAACACCCTATCCCGGGTTTCCTGGCTGGTATAGCCATTGCCCGACAGCACCCGGGAGACAGTCGCCTTCGACACCCCTGCCCGCCTCGCCACCTCCAGCATGGTCGTCATCTTGTTTCATCCCTCCGCGTTGACGGGGCGCAGTGTACTGCACGGGACCCACTTGTGCTAACGGGAATGGACGCCACCCGCCCCTTTCAGTGATCCCTTTCACGATTCTGCACTATGGCGGTGCGACCGTCTTGTCTACGAGTATGAAACTGAGCATGCTATGTGGAACCGGTTCCACAATTCAGTTCCATTCCCGTTCTTCTCGTCGTCACCGACGGGGATCGACAGGCCCCATTTGGTAAAAAGGATACGACTCGATGTCAAAGAACTATACGGCCCTGGCCGACAAGGTCATCAGGGCCCTCGGTGGAACCGGCAACATCGCCGCCGTCACCCACTGCATGACGCGCCTGCGCTTCGTGCTGCAAGACCCCACCCAGGTGGACAGCCCGGCGCTCAAGGCCACCGCCGGGGTGCTTGGAGTGGTCAGCAGTGACAACCAGTGCCAGGTGATCATCGGCAACATGGTCTCCCACGCCTATCGGGAGGTGATCGCCCTGCTGCCGAGCGGTGCACAGGGAGACGTGCCAGCGGCCAAGCCAGGTTTCAGCCTGCGGCGCCTCGGCGCCGGCATCCTGGATGCGCTGATCGGCACCATGTCGCCCCTCATCCCGGCCATCATAGGCGGCTCCATGGTCAAGCTGCTGGCCATGGTGCTCAGCATGAGCGGCGCCGTGGAGGTCACCTCCCCCAGCTACATCATCCTCAACGCCATCGGCGACGGCGCCTTCTTCTTCCTGCCCCTGATGGTGGCGGCCTCGGCGGCGGTCAAGTTCAAGACCAATGTGTCGCTGGCCATCGCCATCGCCGGCGTGCTGGTACATCCGAGCTTTATCGAGCTGATGGCCAGGGCCGCCCAGGGGGAGCAAGTCAGCTTCGCCTATATTCCGGTTACCGCGGTGAAATACACCTACACCGTCATTCCGGCCCTGGTGATGACCTGGTGCCTCTCCTATATCGAGCGCTGGGTGGACAGGATCACCCCGGCGGTGACCAAGAACTTCTTGAAACCCATGCTCATCGTTCTGATCGCCGCGCCGCTCGCCATCCTGCTCATCGGCCCCATCGGCATCTGGATTGGCACCGCCATCTCGGGCCTGGTCTACACGGTCCACGACTACCTCGGCTGGCTGTCGGTGGCCATCATGGGGGCCCTGTGGCCGCTGCTGGTGATGACAGGCATGCATCGCGTCTTCACCCCCACCATCATCCAGACCATCGCCGAAACCGGCAAAGAAGGCATGGTGATGCCCTCCGAAATCGGCGCCAACCTCTCCCTCGGCGGCTCTTCCCTCGCGGTCGCTTGGAAGACCAAGAACCCCGAGCTGCGCCAGACCGCGCTCGCGGCGGCCGCCTCCGCCATCATGGCGGGGATCTCCGAGCCCGCCCTCTACGGCGTGGCCCTGCGCCTGAAGCGGCCGCTCATCGCCAGCCTCATCAGTGGCTTCATCTGCGGTGCCGTGGCCGGCATGGCGGGGCTTGCCAGCCACTCCATGGCGGCCCCGGGTCTCTTCACCAGCGTGCAGTTCTTCGATCCGGCCAACCCCATGACCATCGTCTGGGTGTTCGCCGTGATGGTGCTCTCCGTGGTGCTCTCCTTCATCCTGACCCTGCTGATGGGATTTGAAGACATTCCGGTGCAAGAGGAGCACTCCAAGGCCAGCGCCGAGGAAGCCGCGCCGACGCTGCAAGTCAAGACAGCCGCCAGCCTGTGAATTTCCATCACCTGACATGACAAGAGGTAACAGATGTCGGTAACCAGATTTCCGAAAGACTTCCTCTGGGGCGGCGCCCTGGCCGCCAACCAGGCGGAAGGAGGCTATCGTGAAGGGGGCAAGGGGCTGAGCACGGTGGACATGATCCCCCACGGCCCCAACCGCATGGCGGTCAAACTCGGCCAGGAGAAGCGCTTCACCCTGCGAGATGACGAGTACTACCCGAGCCACGACGCCATCGGTTTTTATCATCACTACCAGGACGACATCGCCCTGATGGCCGAGATGGGCTTCACCGTGTTTCGTACCTCCATCGCCTGGAGCCGGCTCTACCCCAGGGGGGACGAGCGCGAGCCAAACCCAGAAGGGATCGCCTTCTACCGCGCCCTGTTCGAGGAGTGCCGCAAATACGGTATCGAGCCCCTGGTGACCCTGTGCCACTTCGACGTGCCCCTGCACCTGGTGGTGGAGTACGGCTCCTGGCGCAATCGCCAGATGGTGGAATTCTTCACCCGCTACGCCCGCACCTGTTTCGAGGCGTTCGACGGCCTGGTGAAGTACTGGCTCACCTTCAACGAGATCAACATCATGCTGCACAGCCCCTTCTCCGGCGCCGGCCTGGTGTTTGAAGAGGGGGAAGACCAGGAGCTGGTGAAGTATCAGGCCGCCCACCACGAGCTCATTGCCAGCGCCTTGGCGACCCGGACTGCCCACGAGGTAAACCCCCACAACCAGATAGGCTGCATGCTGGCGGGGGGCAACTTCTACCCCTACTCCTGCAAGCCGGAAGATGTGTGGGCCGCGCTCCAGAAGGAGCGGGAGAACCTGCTGTTTATCGATGTGCAGGCTCGCGGTGCCTACCCGAGCTACGCCGCCAGTCTGTTTCGCGAGAAAGGGATCCATCTCATCAAGGAGGCCGGAGATGATGACATCCTCAAGCACACGGTCGACTTCGTCTCCTTCAGCTACTACGCCTCCCGCTGCGCCTCCGCCGACATGAACGCCGGCAACACCAGCGCGGCCAACGTGGTCAAGTCTCTGCGCAATCCTCATATCGAGGTGAGCGACTGGGGCTGGGGTATCGATCCCCTCGGCCTTCGCATCACCATGAACACCCTGTACGACCGCTACCAGAAGCCGCTGTTCCTGGTGGAGAACGGTCTCGGCGCCGTGGATGAGGTGAATGAGCGGGGCGAGATAGAGGACGACTACCGCATCGCTTACCTGCGCGAACACATCCGCGCCATGGGGGATGCCATCGGAGATGGTGTACCCCTGATTGGCTACACCAGCTGGGGCTGCATCGATCTGGTGGCCGCCTCCACCGGCGAGATGAGCAAGCGCTACGGCTTCGTGTATGTGAACAGGGACGACGCCGGCAAGGGCAGCCTGGCCCGCAGGCGCAAGAAGTCGTTCTGGTGGTACAAGAAAGTCATCGCCAGCAACGGCGAGGATCTGGCGTAACAAGGCGCTGCGACACTGCGATAAAAAGAGGGGGCCTGGGCCCCCTCTTCGTTTCATCTCATGTCATCGGCAGCGAGAAAACGTTTAACTGCCTTCGTTAAAAATTTCCAGGTTGCTGGTGCCTTCCTGCCACTCGCGCACGGCCTTGTTGTCGTCGCTGCGCATGGCATTCAAGTGATCCAGGTAGCCCTGATCCACGTCTGAGGTGACGTAGTGGCCGTTGAACACCGAGGTCTCGAAGTGGCGCAGCTCGGGGTTGATCTCCCGCACCGCCTCTTCCAGATCTTCCAGATCCTGGAAGATGAGGCCGTCGGCGCCGATGAGTTTGCACACCTCTTCCACTTCCCGGCCGTGGGCGATCAGCTCGTTGGCGGTGGGCATGTCGATACCGTAGACGTTGGGGAAGCGGATCTCCGGGGCGGCGGAGGCGAAGTAGACCTTGGCGGCCCCCGCTTCCCGTGCCATCTGGATGATCTGCTCCGAGGTGGTGCCACGGACGATGGAGTCATCCACCAGCAATACCTTCTTGCCCTTGAACTCGGAGCCGATGGCGTTGAGTTTGCGGCGCACGGACTTCTTGCGCTGGGTCTGGCCCGGCATGATGAAGGTACGGCCGATGTAGCGGTTCTTCACGAAGCCCTGACGGTAAGGCAGGTCCAGGGTGTGAGCGATTTCCAGCGCCACGTCGCAGGAGGTCTCGGGGATGGGGATAACCACGTCGATGTCGAGATCTTCCCACTCGCGAGCGATCTTCTTGCCGAGCTTGCGGCCCATGTTGAGGCGGGCGGCGTAGACGGAGACCTTGTCGATGCAGGAGTCTGGACGAGCGAAGTAGACGTACTCGAAGATGCAGGAGCTCATCTGCGGATTGTCGGCGCACTGCTCGGAGAACAGCTGGCCCTGCTCCGTGATGTAGATGGCTTCACCCGGGGCGACGTCACGCACCGTCTCGAAGCCGATGGCGTCGAGGGCCACGCTCTCGGAGGCGAGCATGTATTCGATCTGGCCCTGCTCGTCGGTGCGACGACCCAGGATCAGCGGACGGATGCCATTGGGGTCACGGAAACCAATGAGGCCGTGGCCGATCACCAGGGTGACCACGGCGTAGGCGCCGCGGATCTGCTGGTGGGTCTTGCGCACCGCGGAGAAGATGTCCGCCGGCGCCAACGCCATCTTGTCGCACAGATCCAGCTCGTGGGCCAGCACGTTCAACAGCACTTCGGAATCGGAAGTGGTGTTGATGTGACGGCGGGCCACCTTGAACTGCTGCTCCTTGAGTGCCTTGGCGTTGGTGAGGTTGCCGTTGTGGGCCAGCACCATGCCGTAGGGCGAGTTCACATAAAAGGGTTGGGCTTCAGCGGCACTGGAGCTGCCTGCGGTGGGATAACGGACATGTCCTATGCCGATATTCCCCTTCAGTCGCTGCATGTGGCGCACTTCAAACACATCCTTCACCAGGCCATTGGCCTTGCGTTGCCGGAAGTTTCCACTGTCTATGGTCACGATCCCGGCGGCGTCCTGTCCCCTGTGCTGCAACACCGTCAAGGCGTCGTAGAGGGCCTGATTGACGGGGGTGGTGCCAACTATACCGACAATACCACACATGTCTTTGCTACCTCGAAGTCACTGTACCGGTTGAATGAAACTCGATGAGCTCTGTATGAACCCAAAAAACCACTGGATCACCGGCTTGAACTCGGGAACCAGCTTGGACGCCGCCCACCAGTCGCTCTGGGAGAGACTGGTGAAGGTATCCATGAAAAACAGCAGGGCACTGACGATCAGTACCCCGCGAATGGCGCCAAAACAGATGCCGAGCACCCGATCGGTGCCGGACAGGCCCGTCTTGTCCACCAGCATCCCCACCACGTAGTTCACCACGCTGCCGAGGATCAGGGTCGCCACGAACAGGGCGGCGATGGCCAGGCCGTTGCGCACCAGGGCGTCGGAGAAGGAGGTGAAATAGACGGCGAGATCGGGGTAGAAATGGCTGGCGATGAAGAAGGCGACGAACCAGGTGACGAGGGACATGGCCTCCTTGACGAAGCCGCGCACCAGGCTGATGAGGGCGGAAAAACCGATGATGCCGATGATGGCGTAATCAATCCAGACCATAGAAACGGGTGTCCTGCGAAATTGCGGCGCAGTCTAACAAAAACGATTGCGCAATGCTTGATAAAATTGTGTTAAAGGTTCAATGCAGCGCCGATAGAGGCTGGTTTTCGCCCCCAAAAACGATTGAACGGCGCCCAAATGCACAACGCCATGGCACTGCCATGGCGTTGTCATTACCCCTGTCGGCTTAGCCGATATGGGTCAGGCCACCCATGTAGGATTGCAGCGCCGCCGGGATGGCGATGCGGCCGTCGGCCTGCTGATAGTTCTCCATCACGGCCACCAGGGTGCGACCCACCGCCAGGCCAGAGCCGTTCAGGGTGTGCAGCAGCTGGGGCTTGCCGTCGATGCGAACCCGGCCCTGCATGCGGCGAGCCTGGAAGTCGGTACAGTTGGAGACGGACGAGATCTCGCGATAGGTGTCCTGAGCCGGCAGCCAGACTTCCAGATCGTAGGTCTTGGCGGCGCAGAAGCCCATGTCGCCGGTGGCCAGCGCCATCACGCGATACGGCAGCTCCAGCAGTTGCAGCACCTTCTCGGCGTGACCCACCATCTCCTCCAGGGCCTCCCAGGATTTCTCCGGGTGAACCAGCTGGACCATCTCGACCTTGTCGAACTGGTGCATGCGGATGAGGCCGCGGGTGTCACGGCCATAGGAGCCCGCCTCGGAGCGGAAGCAGGGGCTGTGGGCGGTCATCTTGATGGGCAGGTCCTGCTCCTCGAAGATCTCGTCGCGGGCCATGTTGGTCAGCGGCACTTCTGAGGTCGGGATCAGGGAGAACTTGCGCACATGGCCCTCTTCGTCCCCTTCCCCGTTGATGCCGGTGTTGAAGAGATCTTCGGAGAACTTCGGCAGCTGACCGGTGCCATACAGGCTGTCCGGGTTCACCAGGTAGGGCACGTAGCACTCGGTGTAACCGTGCTGCTGGGTGTGCAGGTCCAGCATGAACTGCGCCAGGGCGCGGTGCAGGCGGGCTACTTGCCCCTTCATCACCACGAAGCGGGCACCGGAGAGCTTGACTCCGTTCTTGAAGTCCACGCCCTTGGCCGCTTCGCCGAGATCGATGTGATCGCGCACCGGGAAGTCGAACGCGCGCGGGGAGCCCCAGCGGCGCACTTCCACGTTGTCGTTCTCGTCACGGCCGACCGGGGTGGTGTCGCTCGGCAGGTTGGGGATGGCGTCGGAGATGGCCTTGATGTCGGCCAGCAGGGCATCCAGCTCGACCTTGCTGGTCTCGAGCTCCTCGTTGATCTTGGTCACTTCCGCTTTCAGCGGGGCCACATCTTCACCACGACGAGCCGCCTCACCGATGGACTTGGAGCGGGCGTTGCGCTCGGCCTGCAGCTCCTGGGTGCGGGACTGCAGATCCTTGCGTTTCTCTTCCAGAGCGTTGACAGCCGCTACGTCCAGAACGTAGCCACGTGTCGCCAGACGAGCGGCAGCCTCGGCGATATCGCTGCGCAGATATTTGGGATCCAGCATGGTTTACCTACTTTTTTAAATGGGATCTGGGCCTGGGTCATCCGCCCCGGCGAGAAAACAGATCCGGAAGTTAACATCGGTTGGCGCACCCCAGTCGTCTTTAAGAAGAAGGTTGGGTCTTTCCAGCCTTCAAAATCAAGAAGATGGCACCAGGCCAAGACAAACGGGGTCAGAGGGGCAGTGTAGCAGACCGCCCCCCCGCCCGAACAGGGACTATTGCGGTCGTTTTACCAAGTTTTGGGGAGCGGCGTGACCTGCCTCAACCGGGAGGTGCATTGTGCTGCCCAGTCACCTCTTGATTGCCTATTTGTCCCGCTGCTTGGGGCTCTGGCGATCCAGTTCACGCAGATAATCGAGCTTCTGGCCGATCTGCTTCTCCAGCCCCCGCTCCGTCGGCTGATAGTAATGCTTGCCGGCAAGCTCAGGGGGGAAGTAGCTCTCGCCGGCCGCATAGGCACCGGGCTCGTCGTGGGCATAGCGGTACTCGGCGCCGTAGCCGAGCTCGCTCATCAGCCTGGTCGGGGCGTTGCGAAGATGGGGCGGCACCTCGAAATCCGGCAGGTTCCTGGCGTCCTGGAGCGCCGCCTTCCAGGCGGTGTAGACCGCATTGCTCTTGGGGGCGCAGGCGAGGTAGACGATGGCCTGGGCGATGGCCCGTTCCCCTTCCGCCGGACCGATGCGGTGGAAGCAGTCCCAGGCCGACAAGGCCACCTGCATGGCGCGGGGATCCGCGTTGCCCACGTCTTCCGAGGCGATGGCGAGCAAGCGGCGGGCGATATAGAGGGGATCGCAGCCCGCGCTCACCATGCGGGCATACCAGTAGAGGGCCGCATCCGGCGCAGAGCCACGGATGGACTTGTGCACCGCCGAGATGAGGTCGTAGAAGTGGTCCCCCCCCTTGTCGAAGCGGGCCACGTGCTCCCCCACCACGGCGGCCAGCAAGGCGCTGTCGATCATCCGCTCCCCTGCTCCGTTCGCCTCGGCCATATCGGCAAGCAGTTCCAGGTAGTTGAGAGACTTGCGCCCGTCCCCGTCCACCGCCTTGGCCAGCGCCTCCTTCACCCCGGGGGCGAAGTGCAGGCAGGGGTCATTGAGACCGCGGGGATCGGTGAGCGCCTGATCGATCATGGCGAGGATGTCGGCCTCTTCCAGGCGTTTGAGCAGATAGACCCGGGCCCGGGAGAGCAGCGCGTTGTTGAGTTCGAACGAGGGGTTTTCGGTGGTGGCACCGATGAAGGTGATGGTGCCGTCTTCGATGTGGGGCAGGAACACATCCTGCTGGCTCTTGTTGAAGCGGTGCACCTCATCCACGAAGAGGATGGTACGCACCCCGCGCCAGCTGTTCTCCTTCGCCTTGTCGATGGCGGCGCGGATCTCCTTGATGCCGGCGGTGACCGCGGAGAGGCGCTCCACCTCGGCCTGACAGTAGTGCGCCATGAGTTCTGCGAGGGTGGTCTTGCCGGTACCGGGGGGCCCCCACAGGATCATGGAGTGGCAGTGACCCGCCAGTATGGCCTTTCGCAGGGGCTTGTCAGCCCCCAGAATATGCTGCTGGCCGATGTACTGATCCAGGTTCTGCGGCCGCATGCGGGCCGCCAGCGGGCGAAAGTCCGACGAAAAATCCAGGGATAAATTGCTCATCAGGGTTACTCGTCCAATGGGGTGCAGGCCGCCAAGGCGTCCAACAAAACGTCAGGCGGCCTGCTCCCGCTCATCAGCGTTGGTCGTCCAGCGCGACACCCTTGGGGATCTTGAACACGAACTCGTTGCCCTTGAGCGCCGGCTTGCGGTTGAAGTTGCTCAGGGTGAACTCGCTCCACTGCCCCTGGGCCTCTTTCACGTCGAACCGGCTGATGTTGTTGGTCCGGTCGAAGGTGATGCGGAAGGAGGCGATCAGCTCGCTCGGATCCCGGCTGGTGACCGTGTAGACGTCCCCCTGCTGGGTCACGTCGTAGTTCTTCCAGAGGGCATCATCGTTGCCGGCGATCAGCACGAAGGGGGTGTTGAGCACGGCGTCTTTCAGCTTGAGGGCGGTGACCTGCTCGACGAAGGGGTCATAGATCCAGACGTCCTTGCCATCGGCCACGATCAGGCTCTCGTCCGGGGTGGTGGTGTGCCAGTTGAAGCGGTTGGGCCGCTGCACCAGCAGGTCACCGCCGGCTCGCTGCAGCTCCTTGCCCTTGCTGTCGTAGACCACCTGGGAGAATTTGGCGGAGAAGAGGCTGACGCCCGCCAGCTTCTGCTTGAGATCGCCGGCCGTATCCGCCCAGACCTGGCTGCTGGCCAGCAGCAGTACAGAACCCATCAATAATGCTTTTTTCATCGCGATTCCCGTTGAAGAGGGTCAGATAAAAGGCCATGTCCGCAGACATGGCCAGGATGATATGAAGGCTTAGTCGCGCACCGGAGGCGGTGCCAGCACGTCCCGCTGGCCGTTGCCGCCGGGGGAGCTGACGATACCCTGGTTCTCCATCTGCTCGATGAGACGGGCCGCCCGGTTGTAGCCGATCTTGAACTTGCGCTGCACGCTGGAGGTGGAGCCGCGGCGGGATTCCACCACGAAGGCCACCGCCTCGTCGAACAGGGGGTCGAGCTCCTCGTCGCCACCGCCGCCGTAGTCGCCACCGCCGCCCTCACCGTCCGATTCGCCAGAGAGGATCTCGTCGATGTAGTCCGGCTCGCCGCGCAGCTTCCAGTCCGCCACCACCTTGTGTACCTCGTGGTCATCGACGAAGGCGCCGTGTACCCGGGTCGGGTTGGAGGTGCCGGCCGGCATGTAGAGCATGTCCCCCATGCCGAGCAGGGATTCGGCGCCGCCCTGATCCAAGATGGTGCGGGAATCGATCTTGCTCGAGACCTGGAAGGAGATCCGGGTCGGGATGTTGGCCTTGATGAGGCCGGTTATCACATCCACAGACGGACGCTGGGTCGCGAGGATGAGGTGGATACCGGCGGCCCGCGCCTTCTGGGCGATACGGGCGATGAGCTCTTCCACCTTCTTGCCGACGATCATCATCATGTCGGCGAATTCGTCCACCACCACCACGATGTGGGGCAGCTTCTCGAGCTCCGGCGGCATCTGATCCATGGAGTCGCCCGGGCGCCACAGGGGATCCCGCAGGGGCTCCCCGTCGGCGGCGGCCGCCAACACCTTGTCGTTGTAACCCTTGAGGTTGCGCACCCCGACCGCCGACATCAGCTTGTAGCGGCGTTCCATCTCGCCCACGCACCAACGCAGGGCATTGGCGGCGTCCTTCATGTCGGTCACGACTTCGGTCAGCAGATGGGGGATCCCCTCGTAGACCGACAGCTCCAGCATCTTGGGGTCGATCATGATGAAGCGCAGATCTTCGGGAGACGACTTGTAGAGCATGGAGATGATCATGGTGTTCACCCCCACCGACTTGCCCGAGCCCGTGGTACCGGCCACCAGCAGGTGCGGCATCTTGGCAAGGTTCACCACCACGGGTTCGCCGGCGATGTCCTGACCCAGGCCCATGGTGAGCGGGTTGTGGCTGCCGGTGAAGGCCTCGCAGTCCAGGGTCTCGCGCAGGTAGACGGTCTGGCGTACCCGGTTCGGCAGTTCGATGCCGACGAAGGTCTTGCCGGGAATGACTTCCACCACCCGCACGCTGCTGGCGGAGAGGGAACGGGCCAAGTCCCGGGAGAGGTTGGTTATCTTGCTCGCCTTCATGCCAGGGGCGAGATCCAGCTCGAAGCGGGTGATGACGGGGCCCGGATAGACGCCGACCACCTTGGCCTGAACGTTGTAATCGGCGAGCTTGGCCTCCACCAGCCGGCCCATGCGGTCCAGCTCGTCCTTGCTCATCATCTGGGTCTTGGCAGGGGGTCTGTCCAGCAACTCCAGGCTAGGCAGGGGCGCCATGTTGGGCTGCGGGCGACGCTTGGCCTTGGGGGCCACGGCAACGGGTGCGGCGGGTTCATCCTCACCGTCCGCCCAGGGCAGGTCGAGATCATCTTCGTCCTCGCTTGCCATTATCTGCTGCGGGCGTGCTTTGACGGCGCGCTTGGCCCTGGGTGCCGGCGCCTCGTCCTCGTCGTCATCAAACTGCGGATCGAACTGGAAGGTATCTTCGTCCAGTTCCGGCAGGTATTCGTCAGATCTTGTCTTTTGCACCTTGCCGACCGCCTTGGGGCGACGGGTCCAGCTGCTGTGAGGCTCGTCCTCGTCATCGAGATCGATGCCACTCGGGCCCCCTTCCAGCAAGGGATCCGGCCCCTCCATGCGGGGCTGACGCCAGCCACCGGTCAGCCAGCGACCGAGCGTGGTGGGGAAATGGTAGATGGCGCTGACGCTGCCGGTGCAGCTCGCACCGATGCGCTCGACTATGGTGAGCCAGGACCAGCCGGTGAACAGGGTGATGCCGGTGGCCACGAAGCAGAGCAGCATCAGGTTGGCACCGACGCCGCCAAACAGCGGCACCACGGCGGAGGCGATCACGTCCCCCACCAGGCCACCGGCGGAGAAGTTCTGCAGATCGTTGAAATTCATGCTGGCGATGGCGGACATGCCGAGCACCGTCAATACGAAGCCGATGATGCGTACCGACAGGGTGAGGTAATCCACCTCCAGCAGCTTGCTCGGACGCCAGAACAGGCTCCAGCCGAGCAGCACTACCAGGGGGGGAACCAGATAGGAGAAGGCACCGAAGGTGAACATGGTGATATCGGCAAGCCAGGCGCCGGCACTGCCTGCCAGGTTTTTCACATCCCCCTGCCAGGAGGTTTGGGACCAGCCGGGATCGGCGGGGTGATAGGACAACAAGGCGAGTAAAAGGTAGGCAGCCATCAGGGTGATGGCGATCAAGACGGCCTCGAAGATCCGTTGGGTACCTGACAAAGGAGTAAACAGCTTTTTATCGGCCAAACTCCGGCTCCTTTCTGAAAACATGTAATGCGGGGATAGGTGGCCTAGTATCCCTGAAAAGCCCACCGATTGTCAGCCTGTGCCTGCGGGCGGAACCCTGGTCACAACCAGGCTGATAAGAAGAAACGAGCGGACCAGCCGCTCGTTTCTGACTATCGTGACTCGTCATCGTAGTTGCAAGTCACAGCACAACCCACCTTAGCGGGTGCTGATCACCAGGCGACTGCTCTGCTTCACCTCTTCCATCACCACGTAGGTGCGGGTGTCGTTGACACCGGGCAGGCGCAGCAGCGTCTCCCCGAGCAGGCGGCGGTAAGCCGACATGTCGCTGACGCGGGTCTTGAGCAGATAGTCGAAATCGCCGGAGACCAAATGGCACTCCTGGATCTCTTCGAGTACCTGAACAGCCTTGTTGAACTGCTCAAACACGTCGGGAGCACCGCGATTGAGGGTAATTTCCACGAATACCAGCAGGGACGCGTCAAGATAATGAGGGTTCAGAATGGCGGCATATCCTTCGATATAACCTTGTCGCTCGAGGCGACGAACCCGTTCCAGACACGGTGTAGGACTCAGGCCAACTCGCTTGGACAACTCAACATTCGAGATCCTGCCGTCCTTTTGCAGTTCGTTCAAAATGTTGCGGTCAATCCTGTCCAAATCCTTCAGCCGACTCTTAGCTTCCATCATTTAATTCCATCCTTTGGCTATTTTTTGGTAAGAATCACCAGTCATTTTATAATAATGGTCACAAATCCTGTCAATACCTGAATATACTAGGCGCAAATGTTGCTTAACATGTTGGCAACATAAACCACCAATCGATAGACGAGGGATAGCATGATTATCGGTGTACCTAAGGAAATAAAAAACCATGAATATCGCGTAGGCATGGTTCCGGCCAGTGTACGTGAACTGACAGCACGAAACCATACTGTTTTCGTGCAAAGCGGGGCGGGAAGTGGCATTGGCTTCACTGACGCAGATTATCTGGCTGCCGGCGCCGAAATATTGGCCTCCGCTGCCGATGTTTTCGCCAAGGCGGAGATGATCGTCAAGGTCAAGGAGCCCCAGGCTGTCGAGCGCGCCATGCTGCGCCCGGGCCAGACCCTGTTCACCTACCTGCATCTGGCGCCAGACCTGGCTCAGACCCGGGAACTGGTGGACAGCGGCGCCGTCTGCATCGCCTACGAGACCGTCACCGATGCCCGTGGCGGCCTACCCCTGCTGGCCCCCATGTCTGAGGTGGCCGGACGCATGTCTATTCAGGCGGGTGCCCAGGCGCTGGAAAAATCCCGCGGCGGTAGCGGCGTGCTGCTCGGCGGCGTGCCCGGTGTCGAACCAGCCAAGGTGGTGATCATCGGCGGCGGTGTGGTTGGCTCCAACGCGGCCCGCATGGCCATCGGCCTGCGCGCGGACGTCACCATACTCGACAACAACATCGACACCCTTCGCCGCCTCGACAGCGAGTTCCAGGGATCGGCCAAGGTGGTCTACTCCAACCGCGAGACCCTGGAGCGCCACATACTGGCGGCGGATCTGGTCATCGGCGGCGTGCTGGTGCCCGGCGCCACTGCGCCAAAACTTGTCAGCCGTGACCACATTGCGCGCATGAAGCCCGGTTCCGCCGTGGTCGACGTGGCCATCGATCAGGGTGGCTGTGTGGAGACCTCCCACGCCACCACCCACCAGGATCCCACCTTCATCGTGGACGAGGTGGTGCACTACTGTGTGGCCAACATGCCGGGCGCCGTGGCGCGGACCTCCACCGTGGCCCTCAACAACGCCACCCTGCCCTTCATCATCCGGCTGGCGGATCAGGGTTATCGCAAGGCGCTGCTCGGCGATCCCCACCTGCTGCACGGCCTGAACGTGATGGCGGGCAAGATCACCTGCCGGGAAGTGGCCGAGGCGCACCATCTGGCCTACACAGATCCCCTGACCCTGTTGAACTGATCCCTCCCCCGCCGGGGTGAGTCGATGAGTGAAAATCCGCCCGCGATGGGCGGTTTTTTTATGGCATTTTTCCTGCGTCCTCTGCCCTTCCCGGACGATTGCCACAATCGATGCGCTGGCCTTTGACCCCAGATCACGAATTACCTACAATCGCGCAAACTCATCACGTCTCGGAAATCACATCATGAGCCAAGTCACTCACAGCAAACTGCTGATCCTGGGATCCGGCCCGGCAGGCTACACCGCCGCCGTCTACGCCGCCCGCGCCAACCTCAACCCCCTGCTGATCACCGGCATGCAGCAAGGTGGTCAGCTGACCACCACCACCGAAGTGGAAAACTGGCCGGGTGATACGGAAGGGTTGACCGGCCCGGCCCTGATGGAGCGCATGCAGGCCCATGCCGAAAAATTCGATACCCGCATCCTGTTCGATCACATCAATGAGGTGGAGTTGACCCAGCGTCCGTTCCACCTCAAGGGTGACAACGGTGAATACAGCTGCGATGCACTCATCATCGCCACCGGCGCCTCCGCCAAATATCTGGGCTTGCCCTCGGAAGAGGCCTTCAAGGGTCGCGGCGTCTCCGCCTGCGCCACCTGTGACGGCTTCTTCTATCGCAACCAGGAAGTGGCCGTGGTCGGCGGCGGCAACACCGCCGTGGAAGAGGCGCTCTATCTGGCCAATATCGCCAAGAAGGTGCACCTCATTCATCGCCGCGACGAGTTCCGCGCCGAGAAGATCCTGATCAAGCGCCTGCACGACAAGGTGGCGAGCGGCAACATAGTCCTGCACACCCACCAGACCCTGGACGAAGTGCTGGGGGATGAGATGGGCGTAACCGGCGTGCGTCTGCGCAGCACCCGGGACGACAGCACCACCGAGCTGCCGCTGATGGGGGTCTTCATCGCCATCGGCCACCAGCCCAACACCCAGATCTTCGCCGGCCAGCTGGCGATGGAGAATGGCTACCTCAAGGTCCGTGGCGGTCTCGAAGGTTTCGCCACCCAGACCAGCATCGAGGGGGTCTTCGCCGCCGGTGACGTGGCCGACCACGTCTATCGCCAGGCCATCACCTCCGCCGGCACAGGATGCATGGCGGCGCTGGATGCGGAGCGATATCTGGACGCGCAATAAGCACAAGGATATAAAGGGCATGCCAAGAGGCATGCCCTTTTCTTTTTAAGGAGCCGGATGAAGCGAAAAATATTGATAGTCGAAGACAGCCTGACGATCCGCCGGATGTTGATCCAGGCCATCGCCCAGCAGACCGGGCTGGAGGTTGATGCCTTCGATACCCTGGCGGGGGCCCGTCATTGCCAGGGGGAAGAGTATGTGGTGGCGCTGGTGGATCTCACCCTGCCGGACGCCCCGAGCGGAGAGGCGGTCAGCGTCCTGCTGGCGCAGGGCCTGCCGGTGGTGATCCTCACCGCCGACATCAGCGAGGAGAAGCGGGAAGCCTGGCTGGAGGCCGGAGTGCTGGATTATGTGATGAAGGATTCACGTCACTCCCTCCAATACGCCGTCAGCCTGGTGCATCGCCTCTACCTCAATCAGGCCATCGAGGTACTGGTGGTGGATGACTCCCTTACCTCCCGCCATCGCACCATGGCCCAGCTGCGCAAACAACTGCTGCTGGTCCATGAGGCCAATTGCGCCCGCGATGCCCTGACCCTGCTGGAGCAGCATCCGGCCATTCGGCTGGTGCTGGTGGACTACTACATGCCGGAGATCGACGGCATCAGTCTGGTACGCATGCTGCGCGAGCGCTACAGCAAGCAGCAGCTCGCCATCATAGGGATCTCTGTGTCGGACAAGCGTGGCCTCTCGGCGCGCTACCTCAAGCAGGGGGCGAACGACTTTCTCAACCAGCCGTTCGAGCCCGAGGAACTGCAGTGCCGGGTCAGTCACAACCTGGAAGCCCTAGAGCAGTTCAACAGCATTCAGGAATCCGCCAACCGCGACTACCTGACAGGGCTCTACAACCGGCGTTACTGGTTCAACGAGGGTCAGAAGTGGTTCGAGGAGCATCAACAGCAGCAGACACAGATCTCCCTCTGCGTACTCGATGTGGATCACTTCAAGCAGGTCAACGATCACTGGGGCCATGCCATCGGCGATCAGCTGCTCTGCCATTTGACCCGGCTGCTCGCCCAGTTCTTCCCCGATGCCATGATCGCCCGCTTCGGTGGCGAGGAGTTCGCCCTGATGGTGCCCCATTGCACCGTGCCTGTCCTGCTCAAACGGCTGGAGGGTCTGCGCCAGCAGATGCGCCAGCAGCCCCTCTCCCGGGAGACACCGCTCTTTGTGCGCGCCAGCTTTGGCGTCATCAACGTCGGGCGGCTCTCCATGGATGAGGCACTGTCCGAAGCGGATCGCCAGCTCTATCTGGCGAAGAACACAGGTCGCGACAAGATAGTGTGTCAGGAAGCCTGAGCATCTCGCCAAGGCACTCCGTGTAGTACCGCCCGGCCCGCCCTCTTGCGGCAGCGCCGGGTAAATATCCCCTCTTCCTTTATCTCTTTATCTCTATGCCTTGCCACCCGTTGACCGCTCAGTAGGTCTTGTCGACCCGCACGCCATCGCTGAAATAGAGAATGCGCACCTTGTCACCACTCGCGAATACCATGGCCGGATCGTAATCCTGGATCACGTTGATGAGCCCGTTTTGTTCGTTGCGAATGAGCAGCTCCACCAGCTTGTTCTCTACCACGCTGCCGCCGGACTGGTACTGCTGCACCGCGGCCGCCCCCGCGAGCGCCCCCACGGCGGTCGCTATTTCCCGCCCATGACCGCCACCAAACTGGTTGCCAAGCAGACCTCCCAGCACGGCGCCGCCCAGGGTCTTCCAGCCACTGTGCTCGGATTCCACTATCTGGCGCTGGGTGATGTTGCGCACCGTATCCACTTGACCAAACACCACCTGATCCACGGGGCGCGCCGTGTTGCGCTCATAAGGCGCGGCCCAGGCGGTTGCCGTGACAAAGCCGAGCAAGCTGGATACTATCAGGATAATGGCCTTCATCTGTGAACCTCGTCTTATGTCTCGCTATCTCACCCAACTGGATGATGAGCTGTGCTGGTTTCCCGATCCCCGCCACGCGCTGGAAGAGCCCAACGGCCTGTTGGCCATCGGGGGGGATCTCTCCCCTGACCGTCTGCTGGCAGCTTATCACAGGGGGATCTTCCCGTGGAATGAGCCCCACCAGCCGCTGCTGTGGTGGTCACCGGATCCCAGGGGCGTGGTCGAACCCGAGCAACTGCACATCGGCCGCAGCCTTCACAAGTTTATCCGCCGAACCTCATTCGATATTTCCGTCAATCGTGCCTTTAATGAGGTGATAGTGGCCTGCGCCGCCCCCCGTCGCAATGCCAGCGGAACCTGGATAAGCACGCCCATGATCGACGCCTATCAACAACTCCATCGCCTTGGCCATGCCCACTCCGTCGAGATCTGGCAGGATGGCGAGCTGCAAGCCGGGCTGTATGGGCTCTCACTCGGGCGCCTCTTCTGCGGCGAGTCCATGTTCAGCCGCATCGACAACGGCGCCAAGCTGGCCATGGTCGCGCTCTGTCGTCACTTCGGCCGCCATGGCGGCGCCCTCATCGATTGCCAGATGCAGAACGATTTCCTCGCCACGTTGGGGATCCAGCAGTGGCCGAGGCCGCAATTCTTGAGCGCCTTGAACAGGCTGTCCCAGCAGCCCCTGCAGGAAGGCTGCTGGCTGCCGAGGAGCATCAGCCTATGACCGAAGAAGTGATCCTGAAAGTCGGGCTGACCCCCAGACACCCGTGCAGCTACCTGGGGCAGGAGCAGGAGCAGTTGCTGGTGCTGATGGATCACGACCTGCTCAATGCCAACGGTTACGAACGGCTGCTGACGGCGGGGTTTCGGCGCAGCGGCAATGACATCTATCGCCCCCACTGCCCGGCCTGCAGCGCCTGCCAGTCCCTGCGGATCCACAGCGAACACTTCGTGCCGAGCCGGGGTCAAAAGCGCGTGCGTCATCAGAATCGGGATCTCGAGCTGGTGCTGAGCTACGACGACAAGCCCGAGTATTATCAGCTCTACGAGCGCTACATCCGCGAGCGTCACCGCGATGGCAGCATGTACCCCCCCAGTCGCACCCAGTACAAGGGCTTCCTGCACTGTGACTGGATGCCCCCGCTCTATCTGGAAATGCGCAAGGAGGGGCGCCTCATCGGGGTCGCCACCACGGATCTGCTGCCTCACTCCCTGAGCGCCATGTATACCTTCTTCGATCCGGACTATGCCGATCGCTCTCTGGGGACCTTCGCCATCCTGAGTCAGTTGGAACTGGCCCGGCGGACAGGCCGCAGTTGGCTGTATCTGGGTTATCTGGTGGAGGCGTGCCGCAAGATGAATTACAAACGCCAGTACCTGCCCCACGAGCTGCTGGTACAGGGGGAATGGAAAAAGATCGATGCCAAGCCCGAGTAAACTTTACACATAGCCTTAAATCCGGCATGATCCAGCGGTTTTTTGTTGTGGCTTATCAAGAGGATTCAATGGCTAAAGAAGACAGTATTGAGATGCAGGGTACCATTCTCGAAACCTTGCCCAATACCATGTTCCGTGTGGAACTGGAAAATGGTCACGTGGTTATCGCTCATATTTCCGGCAAGATGCGCAAAAACTACATCCGTATCCTGACTGGGGACAAAGTAACGGTGGCTCTGACTCCGTACGATCTCTCCAAGGGACGTATTGTTTTCCGCTCTCGCTAAGCCAGGAATTCAGCAAAAAACCCCAGCCTTTCGGTTGGGGTTTTTTGCTATTTCTGTCGTTAGTCGGCTTTAGTGAGACACAGCTTCAACATTGACCTGAAAATCAAAGCTGAGGCTGTCATTCACCAGCTCCACTTTCACCACACCCCCATCGACCAGGGAGCCGAACAGGATCTCGTTGGCCAACGGCTTCTTGAGGTGTTCCTGAATGACCCGCCCCATGGGTCTGGCACCCATGGCCCTGTCATATCCCTTCTCTGCCAGCCAGTGACGCGCCCCTTCTGATACCTCGAGGGATACCCCCTTGGCATCCAGCTGCACCTGCAGTTCGACGATGAACTTGTCGACGACCTGGTGGATCACCTGCATGTCCAGATGGTTAAACCAGATGGTGTGATCGAGCCGGTTACGGAATTCCGGGCTGAAGGTTTTGTTGATCACCGCCATGGCGTCGTGGCTCATGTCCTGTTGCTGGAAGCCGATGGACTTGCGCTGGGTCTCCTGCACGCCGGCGTTGGTGGTCATCACCAAGATCACGTTGCGGAAATCCGCCTTGCGGCCGTTGTTATCCGTCAGAGTACCGTTGTCCATCACCTGCAACAGCAGGTTGAACACATCCGGATGTGCCTTCTCGATCTCGTCCAGCAACACCACGGAGTGAGGGTGCTTGAGCACGGAATCGGTCAAGAGCCCACCCTGCTCGAAGCCCACATAACCGGGAGGCGCCCCAATCAGGCGGGAGACGGTATGGCGCTCCATGTATTCGGACATGTCGAAACGCAGCACCTCGACCCCGAGCGCCTTGCCCAGTTGCTGGGTGACCTCTGTCTTGCCCACCCCGGTGGGGCCGGCAAACAGGAAGCAGCCCACCGGTCTGCGCTCGTTGCCAAGACCGGAGCGTGACAGACGGATGGCATCGGTCAGCACGGTAATGGCCTTGTCCTGCCCGAACACCACCATCTTGAGGTTGCGCTCCAGATTCTTCAGCACTTCCTTGTCGGAGGAAGAGACCGATTTCTCCGGGATGCGGGCGATCTTGGCCACGATGGCTTCAATCTCCGGCACATTGATCACTTTTTTACGCTTGCTGGCTGGCAACAAACGCTGGCCCGCCCCCGCCTCATCGATCACATCGATGGCCTTGTCCGGCAAGTGGCGGTCGTTGATGTACTTGGCGGAGAGCTCCACCGCGGCCCGGATCGCCTTCACGGTGTAACGTACGCCGTGGTGCGACTCATAGCGGCTCTTGAGCCCCATCAGGATACGGGTGGTGTCGTCCACGCTCGGCTCGACGATGTCTATCTTCTGGAATCGGCGCGCCAGGGCGCGGTCTTTCTCGAAGATCTGGGAATACTCCTGATAGGTGGTGGAACCGACGCAGCGCAGCAAGCCATTGGAGAGCAGCGGCTTGATGAGGTTGGCGGCATCCAGCTGGCCGCCGGACGCGGCACCCGCACCTATGATGGTGTGGATCTCGTCGATGAAGAGGATGGCCCCTTCCTGGCGCTCTATCTGCTTGAGCAGCACCTTGAGGCGCTTCTCGAAGTCACCGCGATACTTGGTGCCCGCCAGCAGGGAACCCATGTCCAGAGAGTAGATGGTGCTGCCCGCAATCACCTCGGGCACATCCCCCTTGACGATGCGATAGGCCAGCCCCTCGGCGATGGCGGTCTTGCCCACACCGGCCTCCCCCACCAGCAGGGGGTTGTTCTTGCGGCGGCGGCAGAGCACCTGGATGGTACGGTTGAGCTCCTGATCCCGCCCGATGAGGGGGTCGATACGCCCCTCCAGCACCAGCTGGTTGAGGTTGGTGGCGAAGCTCTCGATCTGGGCGGAAGAGACCTCGTCGTCAGACTCAGGACTGTTGCCGCCACTCTCGGGTTTGCTGTCCTTGCGCACCCCATGGGAGAGGAAGTTCACCACATCCAGCCGGCTTATCTCGGCCTTTTTCAGGAAGTAGGCGGCCTGGGACTCCTGCTCGCTGAAGATGGCGACCAGCACATTGGCACCGCTCACCTCGGTGTTGCCGGAGGATTGGACATGGAACACGGCCCGTTGCAGCACGCGCTGGAAGCCCAGGGTGGGTTGGGTTTCACGGTCTTCGTCATCGCGAGGGATGAGCGGAGTAGTCTGATTGATGAATGCGCGGATTTCCTTGCGCAGTTGCTCCACGTCCGCACCACATGAACTCAGCGCCTCATGGGCTGAGCTGTTATCCAGCAGGGCTAACAACAGGTGCTCGACGGTCATGAATTCGTGGCGCTCGTCACGGGCCAGCTTGAAAGCCTCGTTCAGCGTCTTTTCTAGATCTTTGTTCAACATAGGCACCTCCCCTCAGTACAACCACAATGCGGTGTCGTTATCGCCATCAAGTCATCAGATTCAAGCCTTTTCCATGGTACATAGCAGTGGATGTTCGTTGTTACGTGCGTAGGTGTTGACCTGGACTACCTTGGTCTCGGCAATCTCGGCAGTGAAGGTGCCGCAGACTCCCTTACCACTATAATGCACACTCAGCATGACCTGAGTCGCCTTGTCCAGATCCATACCAAAGAACCTTTGCAGCACCTCCACCACGAACTCCATGGGCGTGTAGTCATCGTTGTTCAACACGACCTTGTACATGGATGGCGGTTGCAGCTTCGTTTTCTCTGCTTCTGCAATCTCTTCATTAGCAAAGAGTTCTTTCTGCTTGCTCATAATTGCGCTTTGGTACCTCTAGATTACTACCGTCTCGTCGAAGATTGTCAATAGACTTGTTAACCAGATCACATCGGTTGTTAACAACTTCTTGACTCGCTCAAAAGTTGGACTAGATTGGTTACTTGCTAATCGGCGCCCGTCTGCTATGGGCTGATGCTCTAGTTATATAAGGCTGGCGCAGGTTACTCAACGACTTCAGGGTAATCAATAAAAGGATGTAGATGTATGGCAACCGGAACAGTCAAGTGGTTCAACAACGCAAAAGGATTTGGGTTTATCTGTCCGGAAGGCGGTGGTGAAGATATCTTCGCTCACTACTCCACGATTCAAATGGAAGGTTACAAGACCTTGAAAGCAGGTCAGGCAGTCAACTTTGAACTGCAGCAGGGGCCGAAAGGAAATCACGCCTCTGTCATCGTGCCAAACGAAGCACAGAACATGTAAGAGTCAAACTGGATAAATTAAAAAACGGCAGACCATGCGGCTGCCGTTTTTTATTGGGAGGATCCCTGAGAAAAAGGAAGGCCATGCCTTCCTTTTTGTTGTCTGAGACGAGCAAGCGGCCGTCGCTAGCGCGCCAGCAAAATGTTCAGCATGCGGCGCAGGGGCTCGGCGGCCCCCCACAGCAGCTGATCGCCCACGGTGAAGGCGGCCAGGTACTCCGGGCCCATGTTGAGCTTGCGCAGACGCCCCACCGGGATGCTGAGGGTGCCGGTGACGGCGGCCGGGGTCAGCTCCCGGGCTGTGATGTCGCGATCGTTCGGGATCACCTTGACCCAGTCGTTGTGGGCGGCGATCAGCGCCTCGATCTCGGCCAGCGGCACGTCTTTTTTGAGCTTGATGGTGAAGGCCTGGCTGTGGCAGCGCAGGGCGCCGATGCGCACGCAGAGGCCGTCCACCGGGATGGCGGCGTCTTCGATGCCGAGAATCTTGTTGGTCTCCGCCTGGCCCTTCCACTCCTCACGGCTCTGGCCGTTGTCGAGCTTGGTGTCGATCCAGGGGATGAGGCCACCGGCCAGCGGCACGCCGAAGTTGTCCACCGGCAGGGTGCCGGAGCGGGTCTTCTCGGTGATCTTGCGCTCGATGTCGAGGATGGCGGAGGCGGGATCCGCCAGCTCCACCGCCACTTCGTCCCGCAGCAGCCCCATCTGGGTGACCAGCTCGCGCATATGACGGGCACCGCCACCGGAGGCGGCCTGATAGGTGGCCACGCTCACCCACTCCACCAGGTCTGCCTTGAACAGGCCGCCCAGGGCCAGCAGCATCAGGCTGACGGTGCAGTTGCCGCCGACGAAGGTCTTGACGCCCTTGGCCAGGGCCTCGTCGATGACGTCGCCGTTGACCGGATCCAGGATGATGACGGCGTCCTTGTCCATGCGCAGGGAGGAGGCGGCATCGATCCAGTAGCCCTTCCAGCCGGCGGCCAGCAGGCGCGGATAGACATCCTTGGTGTAGTCGCCACCCTGGGCCGTGATGATGATCTCCTGGGCCGCCAGCGCGTCGATGTCGAAGGCATCCTGCAAGGTGCCGGCATCGACGCCGAAGTTGGGGGCGGCCTCACCGGCCTGGGAGGTGGTGAAGAAGGTGGGCTGAATGCGGGCAAAGTCTTTCTCTTCCTGCATCCGGCTCATCAGCACCGAACCCACCATGCCACGCCAACCGACCAAACCTACTTTTTTCATAATGTCCTACCCTGGATAGCTGCTATAGAAACTGTGTATTAAACGTCGCAACCCCTTGCCGGACGCGGGGTCCGTTTACAAATGGATCACAAGAAGAGTGTTGCACGCATGCGTCTGTCCACATTACGGATTGTCGCGGCGGGCGCAAGTCGAATTGCGCAATATTCTGTGTCGATTGCCGCAATATCCACCGCGGCGCCTCCGCCGCTGACGTCCCTTGGCAGTCAGGGCCGCTTTGGGGCATGATGGGCTCGACTTGGCGGCCATGCCGCCCCTCGGGGACGACCCCGAGGCTCCTCCTCTCGCAGGGACGACCCTGCCCCTCTGGAAACTCCCTGATGGCGTGGTTACTCCTGCTACTGGCCGGCCTGTTCGAGGTCGCCTGGGCCATAGGCCTCAAATACACAGACGGCTTCAGCCGCCCCCTCCCCACCCTGCTGACCCTCTTTGCCATGGGGGTGAGCGTATTCTTGCTCGCCATGGCGGTCAAACAGCTGCCCCTTGGCACCGCCTACGCGGTCTGGACCGGCATAGGCGCCGTCGGCACAGTGCTGATGGGGATCTGGCTGTTCAACGAGCCCGCCACCCTGGCACGGGTGCTCTGCCTGATGCTGATCATCGGCGGCATCCTGGGGCTGAAGTTTATTGGCTAACCAATAAAAAGGGGATCGGACTGACCGATCCCCTGCCCCATCCCTGTGACCCCTGTGCTGACCCATGCCGAGCGGCACAGATCCATGCCGACATCCCACTGCCTGGTGCAATTTTTCATCCTGTTTTGTCTGCTGGACAGATATGAGGCAGCATCTTTCGCTGCCCTGTTCCTGCATTGATCCCTGGGTCGGCGCTCGCATCCCAGCCCTGTAATCCGAAACCCGCGTGCATAAAAATGGCCACCCAGGGTGACCACCTTCTGCTTGCCTATATTACGCCGCTTAGCTTACTTACACCTCGGAAGCTCTATACCTCCGTCAGGCAGCCGATCAGCTCATGCTTGATGCGGGCCTCCGGCATCATCTGCTTCAATCCCTCGATCAACCGATCGCCGGCCTCCTGCAGCGCCGAGAGCGGCATCGGCGGCAGGCTCTCCAGGATGAACCACATCTGGCCGGACTCGGCACTGAGCCGGGTTCTGATCCCCTGGCGCCAGTTCCAGCGCCGGCAGGTCACACCCTTGTCATCGCGCCACACCACCTCCCCCGGCTCCGGGCTCTCATGGGCAGGTGCGCCCTCCTTAATGGTGTCGAACAGCTCGCTGCCGTCGGCGACTATGAGGCGCGGCGCCCCCTCATAGGCTGTGAGATCTTCGCCGCCCACCGGGATGGCGTACTCGATGCTGATGGCGTTATAGAGATCCACCACGGGATCGATGCAGGGCAACGAGCCGTCCCGCAACACCCGTTTGCGCAGGGCCTGGGCCGAGCAAGGAAAACGCTGGGGCTTGGCGCCGAAGCGCTTGAATATCTCGTCCCAGGCATTGAGGTGATCCTGAGCCCAGGGGACCTCCCCCGCCGCGACCGACTGGCAGGCCCGCGCCAGCGCCCGGCTGCCGACCTCGGCATCGACGATGGGGGCCCCGTCGACCAGAATGCTCAGGGCCCGAAATCCCGGTGCCAGGGCGGTCACGCCGGGTGCGATCTGTGGTGTCATCAATGGCATAGCAACTCCCGATAAATTGGCTCTGGGCAGGCAATCATGCAGGGCGACCCGCATCAGTGCGTGGCGTTTCTCACCTCCCGAAGCAAGAGGGCCCATCATGGCGGCTGAAAGCCCATAAAAAAAACTACTTTTTCTTAATATTGTTTAGAGAAACTAATGAAGAAGGGGCATATAGGGCGCCGATGACACTCTGCAGCGCCCCTGGAGTGGGATAGTCCTCGCCGCGTCCCCGCCGACTCATGCTATTATCTGCGGCCTAACATGAGTCAATAAAATCAGGATATTGTGATGACCGACCACACCTTTATTCCCGGCAAGGACGCGGCGCTGGAAGACTCCATCGAACGCTTCCAGACCAAGCTGCAAGCCCTGGGGTTTGATATCGAGGAAGCCTCCTGGCTCAACCCCGTGCCCAACGTCTGGTCCGTGCATATCCGCGACAAGGAGTGCGCCCTCTGCTTCACCAACGGCAAGGGTGCCAGCAAGAAGGCGGCGCTGGCCTCCGCCCTCGGCGAGTATTTCGAGCGTCTCTCCACCAACTACTTCTTCGCCGACTTCTATCTGGGCGAGCAGGTAGCGAATGGTGACTTCGTTCACTATCCGAACGAGAAGTGGTTCCCCATCGAGGGGGATCAGCTGCCCGCCGGCCTGCTCGACAGCTTCACCCGCAAGTTCTACAACCCGGACGGGGAAGTGACCGCCGACATGCTGGTGGATCTGCAATCTGGCAACGAGGGCCGCGGCATCGTCGCGCTGCCGTTCGAGCGTCAGTCCGATCACCACACCGTCTACATTCCGATGAACATCATCGGCAACCTCTATGTCTCCAACGGCATGAGCGCCGGCAACACCAAGACCGAGGCCCGCACTCAGGGTCTGTCCGAGGTGTTCGAGCGCCACGTGAAGAACAAGATCATCGCCGAGGCCATCAGCCTGCCGGAAATTCCGGCCGAGGTGATCGCCCGCTATCCCGGTATCAAGGCCTCCATTGATGCGCTGGAGGCCGAAGGCTTCCCCATCTACAGCTTTGATGCCTCCCTGGGCGGTCGTTACCCCGTCATCTGCGTGGTGCTGCTCAACCCGAGCAACGGCACCTGCTTCGCCTCCTTCGGTGCCCATCCTCGCTTCGAAGTGGCGTTCGAGCGCACCGTCACCGAGTTGCTGCAAGGCCGTGGCCTGAAGGATCTGGACGTGTTCGTGCCCCCTTCGTTTGACAATGAGCAGGTGGCGGATCACCACAATCTGGAGACCCACTTCATCGACTCCTCCGGCCTCATCAGCTGGGATCTGTTCAAGCAGGATGCGGACTTCGAGTTCGCCGATTGGGACTTCCGTGGCACCTCCCAGGAGGAGTTCGATCACCTGATCGGCATCTTCCACGAGCTGGAGCAGCCGGTCTACATCGCCGACTACGAGCACCTTGGCGTCTACGCCTGTCGCATCCTGGTGCCCGGCATGTCCGACATCTATCCGGTCGAGGATCTGCTGCTGGCCAACAACACCATGGGCGCACACCTGCGGGAAGTGATCCTGGCGCTGCCGTCCCTGGAGTGGGATGCCGAGCAGTACATGGCCCTGTTCGATCAGCTGGATGAAGAGGGTCACGACGAGCGCACCCGGGTGCGCGAGCTGCTCGGCATCGCCGCCACCAAGGGCACTGCCCTGCACACCCTGCGGATCGGTGAGCTCAAGGCCATGCTGGCGCTGGCCGCAGGCGAGCTGGAGAGTGCGCTGGATCTCATCGACTGGACCATGGAGTTCAACCAGTCGGTGTTCCCGGCGGCCCGCGCCAACTATTACCGCGCCCTGCGCGCCTGCGTCGAGCTGTTCCTGGACGAGGAGCGCGATCCCGAGCAGTACCGCCCCGTGTTCGCCCGCATGTTCGGGGAAGCGACCCTGGCCGAGGCCTGGGCCCACGCCCGTGGCGAGGCACGCTTCCACGGCCTGGAAACCGCGGACCTGTCTCTCACCCAGTTCCCGCTGCACCAGAAGCTGCTGGCGGCCTATGAGAAGCTACAGAAGGCCAAACGCGCCCATTCCTGGGCCTGATGTGGGAGTGTGACGAAGGGGCCTGATGGCCCCTTCTGTTTTATGGTCTACGCTTTGGGCGGTTTGTCATTCAGAGATGAAATAAATAACAAAAAATACCCCTAAGGGGGTTGTCAACCAAGCGGCTTCTGTGCGGGGCTGTCGCAAAGATAGATTGACGATATATTTTTGCAAAAAATAAAATTTAAACACATAAAATCATCAACTTAATGTAAATTGCATTTCTGTTTCACATGAAATCGGGTGTAAAGTCAAGCTGCCAGCGGGGTCAAATTTCTGTAGTAAAATTACATTCACAATCTGTAATTCTTGATCCGAGTCAATTTTGACGAAATGGCCCTTTGTTATGATTTCCACAGGCAAAATATGCAGGTACATGAGAATTGAAAGCAGAATCTCCCTTTGATTGTCTCAAGCCCGAAGCCATCGCCGCACTGGCCGAAGACATTACTTATGCCAAGGCCACCAAGCCTGCATACAAGGTCATCCCCCTGGCCATCACCGCCGGCGCCTTCATCGCCATCGCGTTCATCTTCTATATCACCGTCACCACCGGCAGCAGCGGCATGTCCTGGGGCATGTCCAAGCTGGTGGGCGGCCTCTGCTTCTCCCTGGGCCTCATCCTCTGCGTGCTGCTCGGTGCCGAGCTGTTCACCTCCACCACCCTGACCCTGGTGGCCAAGGCGGCCAATCGCATCAGTTGGGCTCAGCTGTTCAAGAACTGGGGCCTGGTTTATTTTGGTAACCTGATCGGCGGCCTCATCATGGTGGCGCTCATCATCATGTCCGCCGAGTACACCGCCGACAACGGCCAGTGGGGCCTCAATGCCCTCAACGTCGCCCAGCACAAGATCCACCACAGCTTCTTAGAAGCCGTCGCCCTCGGCATTCTCTGCAACCTCATGGTGTGTCTCGCCGTGTGGATGGCGTTCGGCGCCCGCAGTGCCACCGACAAGGTGATGGTCATGCTGCTCCCCGTCGCCATGTTCGTGGCCTCCGGTTTTGAGCACAGCATCGCAAACATGTTTATGATCCCGGTTGGCATCGCGATTCACAGCGTGGCCGGTCCGGAATTCTGGCAGGCCATCGGCCAGGATCCGGCAACCTTCGCCGACCTGACCGTATCCAACTTCGTTCTACACAACCTCATTCCGGTCACCATTGGCAATATCATCGGTGGTGGCGTTATGGTTGGTTTGACTTACTGGTTTATCTTCCGTCGCCATCATTAAGGACGGCGACAGACACATAAATACCTTGAGAGGTAATGAAAATGGCAGAACTTAACGAACAGTTCCAACAAGCATGGGAAGGCTTCGCAGCCGGTGAATGGCAGACCTCTGTCAACACCCGTGATTTCATCCAGAAGAACTACACCCCCTATGAAGGTGACGAGTCCTTCCTGGCTGGCGCGACCGAAGCCACCACCAAGCTGTGGGACAAGGTCATGGAAGGCATCAAGATCGAGAACCGCACTCACGCGCCGGTCGATTTTGATACCGACCTGCCCTCCACCATTACCGCTCACGATGCCGGCTATATCGACCAGAGCCTGGAGCAGATCGTCGGTCTGCAGACTGACAAGCCGCTCAAGCGCGCCATCATCGCCAACGGCGGTATCAAGATGGTCAAGACTTCCTGCGAAGTGTACGGCCGTCAGCTCGACCCCATGGTCGAGAAGATCTTCACCGAATACCGCAAGACCCACAACCAGGGCGTGTTCGATGTCTACACCAAAGACATCCTGAACTGCCGCAAGTCCGGCGTCATCACCGGTCTGCCGGATGCCTACGGCCGTGGCCGTATCATCGGTGACTACCGCCGTGTCGCCCTGTACGGTATCGACTTCCTGATGGCCGACAAACTGGCCCAGTTCAAGTCCCTGCAGGCCGATCTGGAAAACGGTGTCAACCTGGAAGCCACCATCCGTCTGCGCGAAGAGATCTCCGAGCAGCACCGTGCCCTGGCCCAGATGAAGGTAATGGCCGCCAAATATGGCTGCGACATCTCCGTACCGGCCAAGAACGCCAAGGAAGCCGTACAGTGGACCTACTTCGCCTACCTGGCGGCGGTCAAGTCCCAGAACGGTGCCGCCATGTCCTTCGGTCGTACCTCCAGCTTCCTGGACGTGTACATCGAACGTGATCTGAAGAAGGGCCTGATCACCGAGCAAGAAGCCCAGGAGCTGATGGACCACATGGTCATGAAGCTGCGCATGGTTCGCTTCCTGCGTACCCCGGAATACGATTCACTGTTCTCCGGCGACCCGATGTGGGCCACCGAGACCCTGGCCGGTATGGGCGTTGATGGCCGCACCTTGGTCACCAAGAACAGCTTCCGTATGCTGAACACCCTGTACACCATGGGTCCGTCCCCCGAGCCGAACCTGACCATCCTGTGGTCCGAGAAGCTGCCGGTCGGTTTCAAGAAGTACTGCGCCAAGGTATCCATCGAGACCTCTTCCGTTCAGTACGAGAACGACGACCTGATGCGTCCGGACTTCAACAACGATGACTATGCCATCGCTTGCTGTGTGTCCCCGATGATCGTCGGCAAACAGATGCAGTTCTTCGGTGCCCGTGCCAACCTGGCCAAGACCATGCTGTATGCAATCAACGGCGGTATGGACGAGAAGCTGAAGATCCAGGTCGGTCCCAAGACCGAAATGGTCAAGTCCGAGTACCTCGAGTACAACGACGTGATGGATCGTCTGGATCACTTCATGGACTGGCTGGCCAAGCAGTACGTCGCCGCCCTGAACATCATCCACTACATGCACGACAAGTACAGCTACGAAGCCTCCCTGATGGCGCTGCACGACCGTGACGTCTATCGCACCATGGCTTGCGGCATCGCCGGTCTGTCTGTTGCGGCCGACTCCCTGTCTGCCATCAAGTACGCCAAGGTCAAGCCGGTACGTGATGCCGATGGCGTCTCCATCGACTTCGAGATCGAAGGCGAGTACCCGCAGTTCGGTAACAACGACGCTCGCGTCGATGACATCGCCTGTGACCTGGTCGAGCGCTTCATGAAGAAGATCCAGAAGCTCAACACCTACCGTGGCGCCGTGGCGACCCAGTCCGTGCTGACCATCACCTCCAACGTGGTGTACGGCAAGAAAACTGGTAACACCCCGGATGGCCGTCGCGCCGGTGCACCGTTCGGCCCGGGTGCCAACCCGATGCACGGTCGTGACCAGAAGGGTGCCGTTGCTTCACTGACTTCCGTCGCCAAGCTGCCGTTTGCCTACGCCAAAGATGGTATCTCCTATACCTTCTCCATCGTACCGAACGCCCTGGGTAAAGACATGGAAGCCCAGAAAGCCAACCTGGCTGGCCTGATGGATGGTTACTTCCACCACGAAGCCAACCTGGAAGGTGGTCAGCACCTGAACGTCAACGTGATGAACCGTGAAATGCTGCTGGACGCCATGGAAAATCCGGAAAAATATCCGCAGTTGACCATCCGCGTATCCGGTTATGCCGTTCGCTTCAACTCCTTGACCAAGGAGCAACAGCAAGACGTCATCACCCGTACCTTCACCGCCTCTCTGTAATAGAGTCTCGGTGAACAGAAACCGGCGCCCAGGCGCCGGTTTTTTTATGGCTGTTGGCCGCTGTGCAAGCCGCTGCCCACCTCGCAGACCCGCTGGTTTGTGGGCTTTGACCCGCACGCTCGACCAGACATTGGCCTCCTAACGCCCCTCGCTATGCCCCTCTCCACTCCCCTCCTGCGCTTGATGCACCGATGCGCTCACAGGCACTCAGGCACTCAGGCACTCAGGTACGCAGGTACTCAGGTACTCAGGTACTCAGGTACTCAGGTACTCAGGTACTCAGGTACTCAGGTACTCAGGTACTCAGGTACTCAGGTACTCAGGTACTCAGGTACTCAGGTACTCAGGTACTCAGGTACTCAGGTACT
>NZ_JBOFLJ010000057.1:0-1128 GCF_051657805.1 Aeromonas sp.
CCGTATCCTGGGTCTGTGGGTGCAGCGGCTCTGACTACCGATCCCTTCACAGTCAGCAATCCATTCGATGACCTCGCCAACGACCTGCCACAGCTGTCTGTCCGATCCAACACTCCACCACCCCAGAACCAAGTGCCCATCTCGACGGTGGCCGGAAATTCCTCTGCCAATGAGGCATCCTCCACGCACGCTGGTATTCCCTACCAGGACCTCTCCCATCTACTTGCGTCCATTGACGCTAACACTACAGGATTCCAGCAGTTTCTTTCCACCTGGGCCGCGTCACAAGGGCGCAACCCTCCAGTTCCCGCCATTCTGCACTCTGGACAGTCCGCTGCGCACTCATCCCTCGCATCCGCCGGGGTCTCACGAGCTGTCTCCACAGCACCTCGCCCGGCCCCTACTCCTGTCGCCGCCATCTCTGCCCAAAGTGCCTCGACGGTCCCTATGTCTACACCTGCCCCTTGGCAACCACCTCTCCCCACTACCATTCGCGACCTGGAGCCATTCTCTACCGCGACCCTTGCTTCCCTGCCGAGTCCACCCCTCGCGCAGCCACCGGACCAGCCACCACAGGCGATCTCCCGCTCCTCCTCCTCCACCAGTGCCCCGGACCTCACTGACCCCAACAGCACCGCCCCTGAGTCTAGCTCTGATGACGAGTCCCTTGACCGTCGTATTCAGGAGGAGCGTGTCCCTTTCACCGTCAAGTATGGTAACCGATTCTTTGATCGTGGCGACGACTCCTCGGGATGGTCGGATGACTCCGACCACTCCTCCTCTCCTCCAACGCAGCTCGCCGTTCCTGCTGCACAGGGACCCCGCTCTCGCAACTCTCCCCCGCCCCGCCTTACGGGCCGCATTGTGGAGACTTGCCAGGTGACTATCTCCCACCGCGGCGCTGGCCTTGCAACCCTCCAAGAGGCCGAAGCCCCAGGCATCACCCAGGTGCCTGGTCTGCTGGTGATCTCCTGCGCTCGGAGCGACATCCCCGCCTGCCTCACTCGCCCCGCAGAACCCACTACTGCGCCGGCGAAAACTCAGCCTCGCCTTCGTGCAGCCAAGGGACGCTCCCGTCAACATCTCTACGGTGTGATTGACCGGAGCCTTGTCCGATTCTCCCCTGAT
>NZ_JBOFLJ010000058.1:0-81622 GCF_051657805.1 Aeromonas sp.
GTGCTCTCCCAGCTGAGCTAAACGACCTGGGAACTCTGTGGTCAAGATGGTGGGTCGTGTAGGGATCGAACCTACGACCAATTGATTAAGAGTCAACTGCTCTACCGACTGAGCTAACGACCCATCTTGAACCTGTCACCGTCCGCATGTGGCGAACCGTGTTAAACATGGTGGTCGTTACTGGGCTCGAACCAGTGACCCCCTCCTTGTAAGGGAGGTGCTCTCCCAGCTGAGCTAAACGACCTGGGAATCTTGTCTTCACCCTTAGTGAAGAAATGGTGGGTCGTGCTGGATTCGAACCAGCGACCAATTGATTAAAAGTCAACTGCTCTACCGACTGAGCTAACGACCCTCACCACGACCAGGTCCGAGTGCACTGCTGCACCGGCTCTGACGGCGGCCTATATTACGGATTTATCATCCTGGCGCAATAGAAAACTCTCAAATTAAATCTGTTTGCTCACTGTGCATACAAAGCCGGGCACTGTTTACAAGACTGTTACGAAAACAGTGACCTACGGCAATGTTACAGCTTGCCGAGGCTCTGCTTGGCGAGTTGGGCCGGCGAGGTGTTCGGGTAACCCTTGATCACCTGCTCGTAGAAGTTCTTGGCTTCCGCCTTCTTGCCATCGAGCTGTGCCAGCATGCCGAGCTTCAGCAGCGCATCGGCCCGCTTGGGAGACTTGCTGTACTTGGTCGCGACCGTGGTGAACTGGGCGGCGGCGCCGGTTCTGTCACCCTTGTTGAACATCAGCTGGCCGAGCCAGTAGTGGGCATTGGGCACGTAGCTGGAGTTCGGGAACTGCTTGATGAAGCCCTCGAAGGCGGGGATCGCCTTGTCGTAGTTCTTCTCCTTGAGCACCATGTTCACGGCGGCGTCATAGGCCTGGTTCTCGTCCTGATTGGTCGAGTAGTTGGCCGCAGCGGCTGGCGTGGCTGCCGTACCGGCAGCGGCAGGTGCAGCTGCGGCGGCCGCAGGCTGGCTGTTCGCCACCTTGTCGAGCTCCTGATAGAGCTGACGCTGGCGCTCCTGGGACTGCTCCATCTGGTAGGTCTGCTGCTCCAACTGACCACGCAGCTCTGAGACCTCCCCTTGCAGGGAGTCCACCTGCTGCTGCAAGTCGGCCTGCAGGCGCAGACGGGCATTGAGGGTGCGCTCCAGCAAGGCGACCCTGTCTTCCAGGCTTCCCGTGGGCACGATGGCGCCATTGTTGCCACTGAGGACGACGCTGCTGCCGCTATCGCCACTGAGATCGCTCACCGGCGCAGCCGCCTGAGCATTCAGCGCAACGAACATGGCCAGCACAATCGGCGTTTGCTTGTACACAGATTTCATTCGGATCAAACCTTAGCGTTTAGTGCAGTAAAAACGGCCATCGCAATAGTCGCTTGCTTAGACACAAATTTCATTCGGATCAAATCGGCAGTCCGGTGTAAATAAAACGGCCATCGAGATGGCCGCTTGCTTAGACACCAATAAAATTGGGTTCAAACCTTAGTAAACCAGGACCGCGCGGCGGTTCTTGGCGAAGGCTTCCTCGGTGTGGGACAGATCCAGCGGCTTCTCTTCGCCATAGCTGACGATGGAGAGCTGCTCGGCCTGTACACCCAGGGTTTGCATGTACTTGGCGACAGCCTTGGCACGACGCTCGCCCAAGGCGATGTTGTATTCCGGCGTACCGCGCTCATCGGCGTGGCCTTCGATCAGTACCTTGACGCTCGGGCGCTCACGCAGGTAGCTGGCGTGGGCATCCAGCAGGTCGGCGTACTGACCCTGGATGTCATAACCGTCGTACGGGAAGTAGATCACGTTGTCGCGCTGCAGCGCTTCGAACTTTTGACGCATCTGTTCTTCCGGGGACAACATGCCGTTGGCGCCACCGGTTTGTACACCGCCCATGCCGTCAGTCATGCCAGACTCGGCACCAGCGGCGTCGGAGTCGGAAGAAGAACTACAGGCAGCCAGGGTGAACAGTGGCAGTGCGATGGCCAGACCCTTGAGCAGTTTATTGAGTTGCATGCTATTTCCTTAAACCTTTATAACAAAACAAAAAACAATCGATTTTTTTATCAATTCAAGAAGGGCGACCAAGCTGGTGCACGAATTTCACCGCTATTGGTCGGGAGCACTGCCTTGAAGCGACCGTCGGTCGACACCAAAGCCAGACTCTTGCGACCTTGATAGATGGTGGCATAAATGATCATGCTGCCATTGGGAGCCACACTTGGCGACTCATCCAGAGCACTCTGGGTCAACACCAACATGGCTCCGTTTTCCATATCCTGGCGAGCGATGCGATATTGTCCCTGAACCCGGGTCACCATCACCATGGACTTGCCGTCCGGGGTAATGGAAGCACCCTGGTTGGAATCTCCTTCCCAGGTCATCCGGCGAGTGACACCAGTCGCCAAATTTACGCTATAAATCTGGGGTTTGCCACCACGTTCAGAGGTGAACAGCAAAGTTTGACCGTCCGGCATCCAGGAGGGTTCGGTGTCTATGGTGCGGTTATTTGTGACTCGAGTGAGTTGCTTGCTAGCAACATCAACAACATAGATATCGGGCTGCCCATCTTTGGACAGAACAATAGCCAATCGACGACCATCTGGTGACCATTCCGGCGCACCGTTGATGCCGCGGAAACTGGTGATCATGCTGCGCTGCTGGGTGTAGATATCCTGCACATAGATCTCGGATTTCTGGTTCTCGAAGCTGACATAGGCCAGCTTGCTGCCATCCGGTGACCAGGCCGGGGACATCAGCGGCTCGCGGGAGCGCAGCAGGGTCTTCTCGTTGTAGCCGTCATAGTCGGAGATGCGCAGCTGATACGGGAACTGAGTGCCCTGCTGAACGGACACATAGGCCAGTCGGGTCAGGAAGGCACCGCGCTCGCCGGTCAGGCGCTCGTAGACGATGTCGGAGATGCGGTGGGCGAACTGACGCATCTGGGCACCGGGGATGGTGGCCATGCGGCTATCGAGGATGTAACCGTTCGCTTCCCCGCCCTGGGTCTTGGCCAGCTGGCCCTTCAGTACGTCGACCAGCTCGAAGTTGATCTTGTAGGAGCCATCCCCCACGGCGGCAATGGTACCCACCACCACGGCTTCCACCCCCTGGGAGGCCCAGGGTGCGAAGTTGATCTCGCCGCTGGTGCTCGGGGTCTGCGGCATCTGGCTGCGAGCCAGGGGCTTGAACTTGCCGCTGCGCATCAGGTCGTTGGACACCACCTCGGCGATGTCCTGCGGCAGTTGACCATTGCCTTCCCACTTGAAGGGGGCGATGGCGATGGGACGTGCGCTGTCAATACCGCCGGTGATGACGATGTCCAGGGCCGCCTGAGCGCTCTGGCCCAGCAGAAGGCAGCCAACCAAAGCAAAAAACACTTTTCTTATCATGGCTTAAATACTCTGTTCCAATAAAAATGAGAGGTGAAAATCCTTTATCAGCAGAAGCTGCCAATCACAATCTGTTACTCAGTTGTATCACGCTTAGATGCTTGGTTCTAACTTGAGGTTAAACTCCTTCAACATCTCGAACGCCGCAGGATCCTTCGGCACCGGCAACTGGTTCGCCTTCAACACCGCCGCCTTGCCGGAGCGACAGACCGCGGGATCCCCCTGGCCGTTGTCCACCGAGATGACGAAGCCGGTACTGGCCAATTTCACACCGATGGTACAGGTTTTGCCCCGCATGGTGGGGTCCAGGATCATGTAGCGCTCGACCGTGGCCTTGATGAGAGCGGCATACTTGTCCACCTCTCCCTTGGCGGCTGCGGATGCGGCCTGGCTGCGTGAGTTGGCCTCAGCCTCCAGCTGCTGCTGCATCATGGCTTCCATCTCTTTTTGCAACTTGGCTTCTTCCGCCGCCTTGCGCTTGCGCTCAGCCTCAATCTTGGCCTTCTTGTCGGCCTCTGCCTTCGCCTTCTTCTCTGCGTCAGCTTTTGCCTTCTTGGCGGCTTCATCCGCGGCTTTTTTCTCGGCCTCAGCCTTGGCCTTCTTCTCAGCTTCTGCCTTGGCCTTCTTCTCAGCTTCTGCCTTGGCTTTCTTCTCTGCCTCGGCCTTGGCCTTCTTGTCGGCCTCCGCCTTCTTGGCCGCGTCCGCCTTGGCCTTCTCGTCGGCCTGCTTCTTCTCCAGCTCTTCTTTCTTTTTCTTCAGCGCCAACGCCTTGGCCAGCTCTTCTTCCTGGCGCTTGGCCTCCGCCTTGGCTTTCTCGGCCGCCTGCTTGCGGGCTTCCTCGGCCTTCTGGGCCTTCTCTTCCGCCTGCTTCTGCTCGGCAACCTTCTTCTGCTTCTCGGTCTCGGCCTTGCGGGTCGCCTCTTCGGCCTCCTTGCGCTTGGTCTCGGCGATGCGCAGGCGCTCCTGCTCCTTCGCCAACTCGCGCCTGGCCTGATCGGCGTCTTCCTTGTCTTTTTCCTTCTGCTGCTGAGCGGCCTTGGGCTGCGCCTGTTTCTGCTGCTGGATCTGCTGGGCCTGTTGTTCCAGGAAGTCGCTGTCCAGCATCACAGCGTTGACTATCTGTCCCTTCGACTCGGGGCGCTTGGGCTTGCTAAAGTCGATACCGACCAGCAGTATGATGCCGATGATCAGATGCAGCAGCAGCGACGCGACGAGATAACCGGAAATACCACGCTTCACATCCATCTCCGTCAGTTCACCGGATCCGTCATCAGGCCAACCTGAGGCACACCGGCCTTCTTGAGGGCGACCATCAACAGGATCACCTCTTCGTAGCGCACGGACTTGTCACCGGCCACCACCACGGGGGCGTTCTGGTTGATGGCCAGGTAGCCCATGGCCTTCTCAGTGATGTATTGCTGCATCGCCTCGGGCGTGCCACTCGGCACCGGCTCGTCATCCGCCTCACCGGCCTTGATGACGTACTCACCCTCGGTGTTCACGCTGACGATGAAGGGGGGCTTGGCATCCTCGGGCAGTTGCTCGGCCTCTGCCTGGGGCAGGTCAACCTTGACCCCTTGCGTGATCACCGGCGTCACCGCCATGAAGATGATGAGCAACACCAGCATGACGTCGATGTAGGGCACCACGTTGATCTCGGCGACCTTCTTGCGTTTGAGCCGCTGATAGGTTTGCATTACTTCTCACCCTGCTGTGCGATTTGGCGGTTCAGAATGGTGGTGAACTCGTCCATGAAGTTGGCGTAGGCGTTTTCCAGCCGTTCCACCTTGTTGGTGAAGCGGTTGTAGAAGATGACCGCCGGAATAGCCGCAAACAGACCCATGGCGGTGGCGATCAGCGCCTCCGCGATACCCGGTGCCACCATCTGCAGGGTGGCCTGCTGGACCTGACCCAGGGCGATGAAGGCGTTCATGATCCCCCAGACGGTGCCGAACAGACCGATATAGGGACTGATGGAGCCGATGGTCGCCAGTACCGGCAGGTTGGACTCCAGATCATCCACCGCACGGGACAGGGAGACCCGCATGGCACGATAAGTGCCGTCCATCACCGCATCCTGGCCACGGGCGCCGGCCTTGAGCAGACGGGCATATTCCTTGAAGCCGGAGTAGAAGATGTCTTCCATGCCTTCGATGTCATCGCGGCGGGAGGAGGACTCCTGATAGAGGCGGTTCAGATCGACCCCGGACCAGAATCTGTCCTCAAACTGCTCGGAGGCTAGGTTGGCCGCCTTGATGGCCTTGGAACGCTGGATGATCAGCGCCCAGGAGACGACCGACATGCCCATCAGGGTCATCATGACCAGTTTGACCAACAGACTGGCTTGCCAGAACAGGCCAATAAACGAAATTTCAGCGTGCACTTAACAGCACTCCCTTGATATTTTCAGGTATTGCGACAGGTTTCATTTGCGGATGACTGACACAGGCTATCTGTACCATGGCCTGGGTGATCAGTCGTCCATCAGCCGCCAGGATCTGCTGCGAAAAGCGCATGGATGCGCGTTTCACTTCAGTCACTTGCGTCAATACGGTCAGCAGTTCATTGAAGCGGGCCGCGGCGCGAAAATCGATCTCGGTGCGACTCACCACGAAGGCAAGCCCGGCCTGCAGCAGGACGTCCTGCTCGATGCCGCCGGCACGCAGGAATTCGGTACGGGCCCGTTCCATAAACTTGAGATAGTTGGCGTTGTAGACGATGCCTCCGGCGTCCGTGTCCTCGTAGTAGACACGCACCGGAAACTCAGAGACTTCCCCCATAAAAATCTGTGATCCATTCGACAGTCAGATGGGGGGCTATCATAGCGCAGGGCTGAATAGGAAAGAAGCAGGGGGAGACAGGGAAATCCCATCCCTCAGTATTTTTTATGGCAGGAAATATTTCAGGGTCAATCCATGCCGAGACGAGTCACTGGCATCGGAGCACAAAGGGAAATAGAGACGCAGGTGAATGGGGGATAACCAACATGAGGCGCAGGGAAAGCCATGCCTTGTCCCCCAGATGGCAGGAGATGGGGTTGGCTCAGACAGACTCACAAGGAGAGCAATCGGAATCGAGAGAGGCGCGAGTCGCCGACTGACGCGGTAAAAGCAAGAGGGAGACAGATAACGCTCTGCCTCCCTCTCTTTTTATGACAGGAAATAACCCTGGGTCAGCCAAAGCCCGTATAACAGCGTGGGCAAGGCGAGCCAGGGGCAAAACAGCAACCGACCGATGAGGCTGCGGGGATGGAATCCCAGCCCGTGCATCACGCCACAACTGACCGCCCACATCAGCCAGGGGGCGAGCCAGAGCCCGTGCTCACTGGTGTTGGCGGCGATCAGATTGGGCGCCTGCAGGATGGCGACGGCGAGCAGGGTCGCCGCCACCAACATCACCCCTTGCCAGGGTTGGCGCTCCAGGGGAGCCGCCAACCGAGCGAGGAGATCACTTGTTTTCATCGATCTTGCGATCCATGTTCTCGGTGTGTTCCAGCCAGAGTGCGTTGATGACACCGAAGGCACAGGCCAGCAACAAACCCAGGATCCAGGTGAAATACCACATATCAGGGCACCTTCTTAATAGAGCGATTGTTGGTTGTCTTCGATGTGCTTGTTGCTCACCCGGCCAAACATCTTGATGTAGGTCCAGAGGGTATACGCCAGCACGGTCGGGACAAAGATGACAGCGACCACCGTCATCACCTTGAGGGTGTTGAAGGAGGCGGTGGCATCCCACATGGTCAGGCTCTGGGACGGCTCCAGGCTGGAGGGCATCAGGAACGGGAACATGGAGAAGCCCGCCGTCAGAATGATGCCCGCAATGGCCAGGGAGGAGCAGAGGAACGCCAGCCAGCCCTTGCCGATCTTGGCCGCGGCCGCGGTCAGCAGGCACATCGCCAGACCCAGCGCGGGGGCCGCGATCATCCAGGGGTAGAGGCTGTAGTTGTTCATCCAGGCACCGGCCTGCACCACCACTTCCTTGTGAAGCGGGTTGGTGACGGCGTCGGTGGCCATGCTGCCCACCACCACGTAACCATCCATGCCGCTCACCCAGACGCCGGCCAGAGCGAACAGCACCAGGGTCAGCAGGGAGAAGATCATGGCGGCGGTGCGGGAACGGGCCAGCACTTCACCCTCGGTCTTCATCATCAGCCAGGTGGCACCCTGGGTGACGATCATGAAGAGGCTCACCAGGCCGGCCAGCAGGCCGAACGGGTTGAGCAGACCGAAGAAGTTGCCGTGATAGGTCAGCATCAGGAACTGGTTGAAGCTGAACGGCACACCCTGCAGCAGGTTGCCGAAGGCGACCCCGAAGATGACAGGCGGCACGGCGCTACCGACGAAGAGCCCCCAGTCCCAGTTGTTGCGCCACTTGGCATCTTCCCGCAGGGAGCGGTACTTGAAGCCGACCGGGCGCAGGAAGAGGGCCATCAGGGTCAGGATCATGGCGATGTAGAAGCCGGAGAAGGCTGCCGCATAGACCATGGGCCAGGCCGCGAACAGGGCTCCACCTGCGGTCACCAACCAGACCTGGTTACCTTCCCAGTGCGGGCCCATGGTGTTGAGCATCACCCGACGCTCGACATCCTTCTTGCCGACGAAGGGAAGCAGGGCACCCACCCCCATATCGAAACCGTCGGTGACGGCGAAGCCGATCAGCAGTACGCCGACCAGAACCCACCAGACCAGACGCAATAATTCGTAATCAAACATGGGATCCTCTCCTTAAGCCTTGCTCTGTTCGAAGTGGTACTTGCCCGTTTTCAGACTGCTCGGGCCCAGACGCGCGTACTTGAACATCAGGTACATCTCGATGATGAGCAGCACTGTGTAGAACAGGCAGATTCCGATGAGGGAGAACCAGATCTCGGAGGCCGGGAGGTTGGATGCGGAGACGGAGGTCGGCAGCATCTCGGCGATGGTCCAGGGCTGGCGACCATATTCCGCGACGAACCAGCCACATTCGATGGCGATCCAGGGCAGCGGGATCCCGTACAGCAGCGCCTTGAGCAGCCACTTGCGCTCGCCGATCTTGTGGCGGGTGCTGTCGTAGAAGGCGATGCCGATCAGCAGCAGCATGACGATGCCGCAGGCAACCATGATGCGGAACGCGAAGAACAGCGGTGCCACCTGCGGGATGGAGTCATCCACGGCGGACTTGATCTGGGCGTCGGTCGCATCGGTCACGTTCGGGGTGTAGCGCTTGAGCAGCAGACCGTAGCCCAGATCCTGCTTCACCTCGTCGAAACGGGCGCGGGTATCGTCGGACTTGTCACCGGATTGCAGCTTGGTCAGCAGGTCATAGGCGACCATGCCGTTGCGCACACGCAGCTCGTGCTCGCTCTTCAGATCCTTCAGGCCGGTCACCTGACCGTCCAGGGAACGGGTGGCGATGATGCCAAGCGCATACGGGATCTTGATGGCGTAGTCGGTGCGCATCTCTTCTTGGTTCGGGATGCCGAACAGGGTGAAGGAGGCCGGCGCCGGCTCGGTGTTCCACTCGGCTTCGATGGCAGCCAGTTTCACCTTCTGCACTTCACCTGTCTCATAACCGGACTCATCACCCAGGATCAGCACGGAAACGATGGAGGCCATGCCGAAAGCGGCCGCGATGGCGAAGGAGCGGCGGGCGAAGGCCACGTCACGATTCTTCAGCAGGTAGTAGGAGGAGATACCCAGCACGAACATGGCGCCCGTGGTGTAGCCCGCCGCCACCGTGTGGACGAACTTGACCTGGGCAACCGGGTTGAACACCAGATCGGCGAAGCTCACCATCTCCATACGCATGGATTCGAAGTTGAACTCGGCACCGACCGGGTTCTGCATCCAGCCGTTGGCGACCAGGATCCAGAGGGCGGAGAGGTTGGTACCCAGCGCCATCAGCCAGGTGGCTGCCAGGTGCTGGCGTTTGCTGAGACGATCCCAACCGAAGAAGAACATACCGACGAAGGTGGACTCCAGGAAGAAGGCCATCAGCCCTTCGATGGCCAGGGGGGCCCCGAAGATATCGCCGACGTAGTGGGAGTAGTAGGCCCAGTTGGTCCCGAACTGGAACTCCATGGTCAACCCTGTGGTCACCCCGAGGGCAAAGTTGATCCCGAACAACTTGCCCCAGAACTTGGTCATGTCCCGGTAGACAGTGTTGTTGGTCATCACATAGACAGACTCCATGATCGCCAGGATGAAGGCCATCCCCAGCGTCAAGGGTACAAACAGGAAGTGATAAAGGGCCGTCGCAGCAAATTGGAACCGCGATAGGTCTACCACATGCTCAGCAATCATGATGTTTCCTCACCGATTATTGGCACGGCTATTTTAAGTTTTAAGGACAAAGCTTCCATTGGAAGGCCCCGAATGATCGGCCATACCAAGATCGATGACCGGATTCGACTGCAACCACATTAACAACAAGGCAATATACAAGAACAAAAAAAGCTAATGTTTAACATCTAGTAAACATTAACTGCAATTCTATTCCCGCCTATAATGACCGCTGTTTTATATCACCTTTATTTGATTGAAATCAATGTAAAACCATCACCAATACATGCCTTTTCAGGGCAACTTATCGGGATGAAAGCCTTAATTATGGGAGCCACATCACAAAACAACACAACACATAAATGTTTGATTTAAATCAATTTTAATACATAACGAAATAGTTTCAATTCTGTTAAACAAATAATGCTTCGCCATCCTTCAACCCTGTATTTCCTAAACTGAAGCCCAACCCTTGATTGCAATTTAAAACCAGTAAAAACACATGTTTATGCTTATTTCACACCACCACATAAAGATTACTTAATCTAATCCGATGGTGGCAAATTTTCTTGTTTGTCCGGTCCGTCGAGTGCTCCTACAATGCGCCTCGCAGTGAGGGCACACCTCTGGATACAGGCCGGTCATACTGGGTTCCCGGTACGTATTCGATGAACATTTCGAACCTGTTTGTTGGGATTAATGATGAAAAAGTTTGTTGCCAAGACCATTCGTTACTACAAGCTTTCGTTCGTTCAGCTCTATCAAATGAACCGACTCTGAGGCCTCGCGACGGCTCTCTTCGTGTTTTCCTGACCGGTCTCCAGACGCACTCACTGTCTGTGAACATCCATCCTGAATTGTCTTTGCCCACCGCATCCGCCGTGGGCTTTTTTTTGGCCCGGGAATTTTGTCAGAATAGTAAAAAACCGCCCCTGGAGGCGGTTTTTCATTCAATCAGATATTTCTATGCTTCCGGCGGTCGCTGCAGGCCGAAGTGGGCATAGGCCCTCGCGGTCGCCAGCCGTCCCCTGGGGGTACGCTGCAGATAGCCCTGCTGGATGAGGTAGGGCTCCAGCACATCTTCGATGGTGTCCTTCTCTTCACCGATGGCCGCGGCCAGGTTGTCAAGGCCAACCGGCCCCCCCATAAACTTGTCGATGACGGCCAACAATAGCTTGCGGTCCATGAAGTCGAAGCCTTCGTTATCCACGTCCAGCATGTCCATGGCACGGGCCGCAATGGGTCCATCAATCCGCCCGTCGGATTTCACCTGGGCGAAATCCCGCACCCGTCTTAACAAACGGTTTGCAATTCGCGGGGTACCGCGGGAGCGGCGAGCCACCTCCAGCGCACCGTCGTCCGACATCTCGAGTCCGAGGCAGCGGGCGCTGCGGGAGACGATGTCGGTGAGATCCTTGACGTTGTAGAACTCCAGCCGCTGGACGATGCCGAAGCGATCCCGCAGCGGGCTGGTCAGCGACCCGGCCCGGGTGGTGGCGCCGATCAGGGTGAAGGGGGGCAGATCGAGCTTGATGGAGCGGGCGGCTGGCCCCTCCCCTATCATGATGTCGAGCTGGTAATCCTCCATGGCCGGATAGAGCACCTCCTCCACCACGGGGCTGAGGCGGTGGATCTCGTCGATGAAGAGCACATCGTGGGGTTCGAGGTTGGTGAGCAGGGCAGCCAGATCCCCGGCCTTCTCCAGCACCGGGCCCGAGGTGGTCTTGATGTTGACCTCCATCTCGTTGGCCACGATGTTCGCGAGTGTGGTCTTGCCGAGGCCGGGCGGGCCGAAGATCAGCAGGTGATCCAGGGCCTCCCCACGCTGGCGGGCCGCCTCGATGAAGATCTCCATCTGGCCGCAGACGTGATCCTGGCCGGTGTAATCCGCCAGCTTCTTGGGGCGGATGGCCCGGTCGATGACCGCATCCTCGCGGGATTCTCCCGCCGATATCAGACGATCCGCTTCAATCATGTACTACCTCACCTGGCTGCACCGCCATGGCCAAAGGCTTTGCGTTATACATCGTCATCCTTACACCAGACTACGCAAGGATTCACGGATGATGGCCTCGACCGACATGCCCTCTTTCGCCACCTTGGCAACGATCTGGCTGGCCTGCTGGGGCTTGTAGCCGAGTGCCACCAGGGCGCTGGCCGCTTCCTCGCTGGAATCCGGCGCGCGCAGCCCGCTCTCTTTCTCGGGCAGACTGATGGCGGCGGGGGAGAAGAGATCGTGGCTGACCCAGCCCTTGAGGCGGTCTTTCATCTCCACCACCAGGCGCTCGGCGGTCTTCTTGCCCACACCGGGCAGCTTGACGAGGGAGCTTATCTCCTCGCGCTCGACACTCATCACGAACTGGGTGGCGGTCATGCCGGAGAGGATGGCCAGCGCCAGCTTGGGGCCGACCCCGTTGGTCTTGATCAGCTCGCGAAACAGCGCCCGCTCCTGCTTGTGGTTGAAGCCATAGAGCAGCTGGGCGTCTTCGCGCACCACGAAGTGGGTGTGAATGACCGCTTCCTTGCCAAGATCCGGCAGATCGTAGAAGCAGCTCATGGGCATGTGGACCTCGTAGCCCACACCGCCGACCTCCAGCAACACCTCAGGGGGTTGTTTCTCGATGATGACGCCTCTCAAGCGACCGATCATGTTCTCTTCCTCGCCACGCAGACTCTGTATGAATTGGGCCATAGCATAAAGAATAACTGGATAAGTATCCAGCATAGGGAGGGGCCACCCCGCACGATGCGACCGCCATCTCCGAGGCTATTCGTCGCTCTAGAAAAGGGTCTCTTTTGAGTTTCTTACCCGATGTATCAAACACATCTCTGCAAGGCGACATTTTTAATCTGTTTGAATTCAGCGTGATAAAGAAAAAACCCACTGACGGGACTGGCGATATCTTGCGGGCTGGCTAGTCTCAATCAGCCAAAGAGATCCATATGGAATCTAAATTTGGTTTCCTTCACCTCTATCACGCGCCTGAGCGCGTAAGGACAGCAAGATGGCTAAAGGACGGATCAGCTTTTGGGAAGGCAATGGCGCCACTCAGGATCAGGTCGGCAACACCCTGAGCGGCGGAGTCAGCTACAACATCGACTGCAAGAGTGGCGATCAGGGCTTCAGCAATGATGAGGCCCGCTCCCTGAAGCTGGAGGGCATCCCCGGCATCACCCTCATCAAGGTCTACGACAGCCCCTCGGCCAGTACCGACGATGACTGGGCCCAGATCCTGATCAAGGGACCCATTACCGACACAGTTGTGGTTGGCAGCTTCAACAGCAGCGCCAACCTGGACGGCGGCAACGTGGTCGTCACCAGCCATTATCACAACGGCCTGGATGGCAAGGTGTCCAAGATCCTGATCGACTACCTGGGTTGATCCCTCTGAGGAGGGGGTCGCCCAGCCGCCCCCTCTTCGATCCTCTCTTTCACCTCTCTCACCCGCATCCGCCCAGCCTCTCCCCCGCCGACCAGGCTCCCCTCCCCCAACACCTAATTTAGCCCTTGGGCCGCGCGCCTCGGCCTGTTAAAATTCCGCACTTGCAATTTTCCAGGGCCAAGTCGCCCGAACTAGCTAAGGTCTACCGCGATGCGTACCAGCCAATACCTGCTCTCCACTCTCAAGGAAACCCCCTCCGACGCGGAAGTCGTCAGCCATCAGCTGATGCTGCGCGCCGGCATGATCCGCAAACTGGCCTCCGGCATGTATGCCTGGTTGCCGTCCGGCCTGCGGGTCCTGAAGAAGATCGAGAACATAGTTCGCGAAGAGATGAACAAGGCTGGTGCCATTGAAGTCTCCATGCCGGTGGTGCAACCGGCCGAGCTGTGGCAGGAGTCCGGCCGCTGGGACGACTACGGCCCCGAGCTGTGCCGCCTGACCGACCGTCACAACCGTCCCTTCGTGCTGGGCCCGACCCACGAAGAGGTGATCACCGCCCTGATCCGTTACGAGGTGAACAGCTACAAGCAGCTGCCCCTGAACCTCTACCAGATCCAGACCAAGTTCCGTGACGAGGTCCGCCCCCGCTTCGGCGTGATGCGCGGCCGCGAATTCCTGATGAAGGATGCCTACTCCTTCCACATCAACAAGGAATCTCTGGTCGAGACCTACGAGAAGATGCACGCCGCCTACTGCGCCGCCTTCACCCGCATGGGCCTGAACTTCCGTCCGGTGCAGGCCGATACCGGCTCCATCGGTGGCACCGGCTCCCACGAGTTCCAGGTGCTGGCCGAGAGCGGTGAAGATCTGATCGCCTTCTCCGACACCTCAGACTACGCCGCTAACATCGAGATGGCCGAGGCCCTGGCGCCGGCCGGTGAGCGAGCCGCCGCGACCAAAGCCCTGACCAAGGTCGCCACCCCGGCCGTCCACACCATCGACGAGGTCGCCGCCTTCCTCTCCGTGGCTCCGGCCACCATCGCCAAAACCCTGCTGGTGCTGGGCGAGGCGGATGAGCACGGCAAGCAGGCGGTCATCGCCCTGGTACTGCGTGGCGATCACGAACTGAACGAGATCAAGGCCGAGAAGCTGGCCGGTGTCGCCAACCCGCTGACTTTCGCCAACGACGAGCAGATCAAAGCCGCCGCCGGCTGTGACGCAGGCTCCATCGGCCCGGTCGGCTTCACCGGTCGCATCATCGCCGATCGCAGCGCCGCTCACCTGGCAGACTTCGTCTGTGGCGCCAACGAGACCGGCTTCCACCTGACCGGCGCAAACTGGGATCGCGACATCGCTTCTTACGAAGTGGCCGATCTGCGCAACGTGGTGGAAGGCGACCCCAGCCCCTGCGGCCAGGGCAAGCTGCTGCTCAAGCGCGGCATCGAAGTGGGCCACATCTTCCAGCTCGGCACCAAGTACTCCGAAGCCATGAAGGCGAGCGTGCTGAACGAGGGCGGCAAGTCCGTCACCATGGAGATGGGTTGCTACGGCATCGGGGTTTCCCGCCTGGTGGCCGCAGCCATCGAGCAGAACAACGACCAGTACGGCATCATCTGGCCGGAAGCCATCGCCCCGTTCGAAGTGGCCATCGTGCCGATGAACATGCACAAGTCCGAGCGCGTCGCCGAGCAGGCCGAGCAGTTCTACGCCGAGCTCAAAGCCGCCGGTGTGGACGTGCTGTTCGATGACCGTAAGGAGCGCCCGGGCGTGATGTTCGCCGACATGGAGCTGCTGGGGGTTCCCCACGCCATCGTCATCGGCGATCGCGGCCTCGACAACGGCGTGGTGGAGTACAAGTGCCGCCGCACTGGCGAGAAGCAGGAAGTGGCCATTGGCGACATCATCGCCCAGCTCAAGGGCAAACTGGGTCGCTGATAGCGCTGACACAGCCTTTCGCTGTTCATGAGAAAGCCCCGAGTGTCACGGCACTCGGGGCTTTTTATATGCTCCTCTCTCCTTCATGACTCACAGCCATGCGGCTCTGTTGTTGAGAGAGATCGCGCTGTACACGGTACGGCTGATTTCCTAGACTGGCGCTCTTTACCCAGCTTGCCCGAGAAATTATGTCCATCGCCTCAGCCAATACCGTCGTCGTGCTCGACTTCGAGACCACAGGGCTCTCACCCGGACAAGGGGATAGAGCCATCGAGATCGGTGCCGTCAGGATCAAGGATGGCCAGATCAGCGAGCGTTTCTCGGCGCTGATGAATCCGGGCTTCAACGTCAGCAGCTTCATCGAGCAATACACCGGGATCAGCAACGCCATGCTGAAACAGGCTCCCCCCTGCAACGAGGTGATGGCGGATTTCGTCGACTTTATCGGTGATGACAATCTGGTCGCCCACAACGCCTCCTTCGACAAGCGCTTCCTGGATGCGGAAGTCGAGCGGCTGCCGGCGCGATACCGCGGGCAGTTCGCCTGCTCCCTGCTGCTGTCGAGGCGCCTGTTTCCCGATGCCCCGGATCACAAGCTGGGCACCCTGGTGCAATACAAGCGACTGCCCAATGACGGGGTGTTTCACCGCGCCCTGGCGGATGCCGAGGTGACGGCCCACCTCTGGCTCGCCTTGTTGGAAGAGCTGGCGTGTCAACATGGCATCATCGACCCGGATTTTGAATGGCTGCTGACCCTGGGCAAGAAGCCAAAACAGATGATCCCATCCTTCCTGCGGGAATATGTGACGCGGAAATAATATGTGCCGACATGCATCGTCATGGCCCGGCGTAAAGACACGCAAACCAGATAGTATTTACCACTGCATATGAATGAAAAAAGCGCGTCAATAGGCGCGCTTTTTGTTTTCCGGGCAGCAATCACTGCTGCCAGAGCGGTAAGGATCAGTCGTTGCGTCCGATGAAGAGATCCGTCACGTGGCAACTGCTGCGCGCCTCCAGGGCGTCCAGCATGTAGGCGGCGGCATCCTCCGGCGTCATGAAGCGGCTCGGGTCCACGTGATCCGAGTTGTCCCAGAATTCGCTGCGGATCCCGCTCGGATAGAGGTTCACCAGTCGCAGGGGGGAGCCCTTGAGCTCAGCTCGCAGGGACTCCAGAAAGCCTCGCATCCCCCACTTGGAGGCGCAATAGAGGCTCTCGTTGGCCTTGCCGACCTGGGCCGCGGAGGAGAGCACATTGGCCAGCACGCCCCCCTTCTCACCGATGAGGCGCACCGTCTGCTGGGCCACCAGGATGGTGGAGACCAGGTTGCTCTCCACCACCCGGCGCACCTGCTCGGCGGTATAGACCCCGACCGGGCCGAACTCCCCCACCCCGGCGCAGTGGATCACCAGATCCGGCAGACCGCCCCAGGCCACGGCGGCCGAGAAGGCCATCTCCACCTCCTCGTGGTGAGCGAGATCGGCGGCGATGCCGACCACGGCCTTGCCGAGCAGCTGTTCCTGCTCCTGCAGCTTGTGGTAGCGGCGCCCCATCATGGCAACACTGTGGCCGCGCGCTACCAGTCCGATTGTCAGCGCACGTCCGAGGCCGGAGCCTGCGCCTGTCACTATGATGTGGCCCATCATCCCTCCCGGATCAGATCTGAATACTCAGATCAGAAAGTGAATTCGCCGCCGATGAACCAGCCATCGACCTTCTGATCGACCTTGTCGAAGTCCATGTCCACTTCACGCCAGCCGGCACGCAGCTTGAGCGGCACGGAGGCAAACTTGTAGGAGCCGCCCAGACGGTAGTCGTAGTTGTCCGCATCCTGCACACGCAGATCGCCGAAGGCCGCGAAGCCGGTACCCGGAATGCGGATCTCGCCGCCGGTGTAGGCCATCAGCACATCCTTGTCATAGGAGTAGTGCTGGGTGTTGAAGTCACCGTCGTAACGGCGGCCGGTCAGACCCAGATCGAGCTGGAACAGGTCGTTGTTCATCAGGCGATAGTAGAGGGTCAGGTCGTAGGCCAGCAGATCGTTGTTGAAGGAACCGCCGCTGCTGCTGAGATCGGACATTTCGAACTTGGCGTTGGGCAGCAGGAAGATGCCGTGCTCCAGTTGCAGGTAGCCGTTCCAGTTGTAGTTGTCGTCATAGCTGCCATCGGCGCCGTCACCGTTGATCTGGCCACTGCCCTGGGCGTTCCACAGGTCGGCACCCGCCGCGAAGCGCCAGTCGTCGGCGGCCATGGCGGCGTGGCTGAACAGAGCAAGCAGGCTGCCGGCAATCAAGGTCTTCTTCATCATATAACTCCCTTATGGACTGGAAAGGCCATCATTTTACCCAGAGCGCAAGGAATACCTAGAGTAAAAAGCTGAACCAGCGTCCATTAATGTCCGGGCCGATGTCAGTGCTGCATGCCTTTCATCGGCTCGACTGGCTTCACCGGCAGGCTCAGGCTGAGGGTCTGACCATCGTCCAGGGTCAGGGTCAGGGGGAAGGGAGTAGCCTGGGCGAGTTCCCTCACCTCGAACAGCATGACGTGGAAGCTGCCGGGTTTGAGGGCCACCTCCCCCTTCGCGGGGATCTGGATGCCATCCACCTGGCGCATCTTCATCACCCCGTTCTCGTGCAGATGGGTGTGCAGCTCGGCTCGCGCGGCCTCGGGGGAGGATACGGCGGTCAGGGTCACCGGCTTGTCGCCGTCGTTCTTCAATACCATGAAGGCCGCCGTGTTGGGGGAGCCCGGGGGCAGCAGGCGCACATAGCCATCGACGGCCTCCACCTTGGCCAGGGCGGGGGTGGCCAACAGCAGGGTCAGCATGGAGTAAAACGCACGTTTAAACATGGTTTGAATCCTTTTATGATGTTGTTAAACGATGGAAAGCTTACCCCCCTGGCAGGCTTTTGGCAGCTTCAAATGACAAGGATTCAGACATGGCCCCCACTATTCTGGTCGAGCAGCAGGATGGCTTGCTCACCCTGACCCTCAACCGGCCGGACAAACGCAACGCCCTCAACACCCAGATGTACCAGGCCCTCACCGCCGCACTGCAACAGGCGAGCCAGGATGAGAGCGTGCACGTGGTGCTGTTGCAGGGCCAGGCGGAGTGCTTCACCGCCGGCAACGATCTCGCCGACTTTATGGGCAAGGAGAGCCTGGATCCCGACGATCCCATCCTGCTGTTCCTCCACGCCTTCGCCGATTTTCCCAAGCCCGTCATCGCCGCCGTCGCGGGCCCGGCGGTCGGCATAGGCACCACGCTGCTGCTGCACTGCGATCTGGTCTATCTGGGGGACAACGCGCGACTGCAACTGCCCTTCGTCGAGCTGGGGCTGGTGCCGGAGTTTGCCTCAAGCCTCCTGCTGCCAAGGGCGGTGGGTCACCTGAAGGCATCCGAGCTGTTGCTGCTGGCGGAGGCGATGGATGCGGCCGAGGCGCTGCGCCTAGGCCTCGCCAACCGGGTGGTGGCGACCGACGAGCTGCTCGGATTCGCGCGGGAGCAGGGATTGAGACTCGCCGCCAAGCCGCCGAGGGCGCTGCAAAAAAGCAAGGCCCTGCTCAAGCAGGAGCTGAGGCAAGCGGTGCATTTCGTCATCGACATGGAGGCGCGCGCCTTCTCCCAGGCCTTGCAGGGGGAAGAGGCGCAAGATCGCATCGCCCACAAGCTGGGGCGGCGGGGCTAGCCCCTAGTTCAGGCGGAAGCGGCCGATCAGCTCGCAGCCCTGCACCTTGTCCTGCACCTGGATAAGCCGGGCTATCTCGGGGTTCGGGTGGCGTTTCAGGAAGGAGAGCAGGGCGGCGCGGCAGCAGCCCAGCTCGCTGATGAGGGATTCACACTCCCGGTTCGGACATTGTGGCACCAGGGCGGTGACCAGTTCGGAGGCGAGCTTGAGGTAGCGCAGCTCATAGGCAGGCTCCTCCATGGCGCGCCAGAAGTCGGCGAGGCGGTGACAGGTGGCGACCCGCATGCTGGCGAGTTCGTCCAGCTCGTCCAGGTTCAGCTCATCCGCCCCCAGCTCATACACCTCTCCCAGCGCCTGCTGGTAGAGGCAGATGGCCGTGCCGAGCGCCCCCATGTCGAGGGCGTTTTCCGCCTCCAGCATGTAGCGTTGCCAGTTGTGATTCGTCATCTCCCTCTCCCCTGCCGACATGAGTGGAAGCTGTATCATGGCTAATTGAGAATAAATATCAACCAGACCTTTTGTGCAGGATCCACCCGCTCTCCCCATCGAAGGGGCCGGAGCCTGATTCAGCTCGCACTCTTCGATTGATTGACGCGACACTGCTTGCCGGGGTAGCCGGGCAGATCCCTGGCCTTGCTGCTGCAGGCGAGGCGTTTGGCCTGACTGAGACGATCCGCCAGGTTGGCCCCGTCGACCGGCAGCCAATCCATCTGCTGGCCGAGCCAGCTGGCCCAGGCGAACTCGACGAAGTAGACCTGACCCTTCTTGCTGAAGTAGCCCGCATCCTGCAACTGACCCGCCAGGGTGCGATAGGGGTAATCCGGCAGCTCGCCGATCTGCTTGGGCAGCTGTTGGGGGGTCAGGGGCTGGCCCTTCTCATCTTTGAGCCAGGCCCAGTGATTGTTCTGCATCTGGCTCCAGAAATTGGTCTTGTCCTGCAGCCTGGCTATTACTTTGACCCTGGCCTGCTTCACCCCCTGCTGCCACAGCGCCTTGGTCAGGTGATGCCTGTCCACCAGCCAGTAGCCGCCGTCCGGTGCTATGACCACAGGGATCTCCTTCTTCTTCATCAGCTTGTCGAGTTGCTCGGCGCTCTTGTCCGCCAGCTCCCGCGCCGTGGCATCGACCTGTAGCTGACCCACCCCACCCTGGGTCGGGTGCAGATCCGTGATGCTCACCTCGCACCAGCTCCCCACCGCGCTGGTGCGCTCGCAGGGGGCCAGCGCCCAGGCACTCTGACTCAGGACACAGGCCAACAACATCCATATTCTCATCGCTCACTCCTCTTCCGGCGAAGGCTCGGGCTAAACAAGGTAGCACGGTCCGGCAATCCAGGGGACTCATGCTGGCGGTCTGACCAGCAAAGGGGATATCATGATTCCCCGTCTGCCGGCGAATTTTTCTCGCCGAGTTTCTCCCCGCTTCACACTATTTGAAGGATTCGCCATGAAAGGATGGAGCCCCCTGCTGGCCCTGCTGGGCTGTGCCTGTGTCCAGGCCGCCGATGTGCCGGCCGGCACCCAACTCGCCGCAGACCAGTCGGTCGTGCGCCACCTGAAAGACGAGCCCACCAGCCTGAGCCCCCTCAAGCTGGTCGGCCTGCCGGAGTTGCAGGTGCTGCGGGATCTCTACGAGGGGCTGTTGACTCAGGGGCCGGATGGCAAGGTGCTGCCCGGGGTGGCATCGCGCTGGGACAACGAGGGTAATCAGAAGTTTACGTTCCATCTGCGGCCGGATGCCCGCTGGTCAAACGGGGATCCCGTGCGCGCCGCCGACTTCGTCTACGGCTGGCGCAAGCTGGTGGACCCCAAGGAGGCCGCCACCTTCGCCTGGTTCGCCCAGCTCGCCCACTTCAATAACGTGGATGAGATAGTGGCGGGCAAGGCCGCACCGAGCGAGCTCGGGGTCGAGGCACTGGACGATCACACCCTGCAGGTGAACCTCTCCCAGCCGGTCCCCTACTTCCTGAGCCTGCTGACCCACCCCAGCCTGTCGCCACTGCACCGGGCCAGCATGGAGCAATACGGCAACCAGTGGACCCAGCCGGGCAAGCTGGTGGGGAACGGTGCCTTCGTGCTGAGCCACCGCGTGGTGAACGAACGGCTGGAGCTGACCCCGAATCCCCATTACTGGGACAAGGCCCACACCGTGCTGACCAAGGTTACCTTCGTGCCCATCAACCAGGAGAGCGCCGCCACCAACCGCTACCTGGCGGGGGATCTGCACATCACGGAATCCTTCCCCAAGGAGCAATACCAGAAGCTGATGAAGCAGATCCCGAGGGAGGTCTATACCCCTGAGCAGCTCGGCACCTATTACTACGCCTTCAACACCCAACGCCCCCCGTTGGACGATGTGCGGGTGCGCAAGGCGCTCTCCTACACCATAGACCGCGGCCTCATCGCCGATCGGGTGCTGGGTACCGGGGAGAAACCCGCCTATCACTTCACCCCGGACGTGACCGCCGACTTCGATCCCAAGCCGAATCTGCTCTCCACCAGCAGCCAGCGCGAGCTGGACGAGCGGGCCAAGGCCCTGCTGAAAGAGGCGGGTTATGGCCCGGACAAGCCCCTCAAGCTGACCCTGCTCTACAACACCGCCGAGATCCACAAGAAGATGGCGCTGGCCATCGCCAACCTGTGGAAGCAGAAACTCGGCGCCCAGGTCGAGCTCACCAATCAGGAGTGGAAGACCTACCTCGACAGTCGCCAGAGCGGCCAGTTCGAGGTGATCCGCTCCTCCTGGGTCGCGGATTACAACGATCCGTCCGCCTTCCTCGGCCTCTGGGGCAGCCAGCACAGCGGCAACATGGCCCGCTTCGCCAACCCCCGTTACGATGCTCTGCTGGCCAGGGCGGCCAGAAGTCTGGATGAGCGCGAGCGCGCCAAACTGTTCGACGAGGCCGAGGCCATACTGCAAGAGGAAGCGCCGATCGCCCCCATCTACCAGTACACCAATGCCCGCCTGATCAAGCCCTGGCTCAAGGGTTATCCCATCAACAACCCGGAAGACGTGGCCTACAGCCGCCAGCTCTACCTCATCAAGCACTGAGCATCCCAACAGCGGGGCCAGCCAGGCCGGCCCCGCTTTTGTCACTGTTGCGAATCAAGTTCCCGGCTTAGAATGCCGCCTCTCTGATCTCATCCATGCCATTAGACAAGTCCCCCATGCGCCCTCTGTTTCTGCTCGCCCTGCTCTGTACCCTGCCCGCCCAGGCGGCCACCGAGGCCGAATGCCAACAGGCCTTCACCGACTGGATGCTGAGCCAGCAGCAGGCGTTCAGCGATCGCAAGGCCAGCAAGATGGTGCGGCGCAACGCCGAGCGGGCCATCGATCAGGTGCGCGATGAGTACGCGAAGCAGGAGAGCTTCTGCCAGGCCATGGCCTGGGTCGAGGCGGACAAAAAGAAGGATCCCAGCTTCAAGCCGAGAAGCGGGGAGATCCACGACTTCAGAACCGGCCGATAAGCCCCCGAATACACCTTTCAGCTGTTCTTTTTCGTCGTCATAGTGTCGATTTATTGACCCAAGCCAAGATAGCCCCTTGGGCCGTCCCTACAATGAAGCCTGCACAACGAACAACAATAAAAACAAATTTATCAGTTACTTGGCTCAAATCAGGATGCGCACATGACCACAACCCAACGGGAAGGGGAGATCCGCTTTCCCGACCAGATATCCTTGATCTCCACCACGGACCCCGCCAGCCACATCACCTATGCCAACCAGCACTTCTGTGATGTGGCGGGTTACAGTGCCAGCGAGATGGAAGGGGTGCCCCACAACCTGGTGCGCCACCCGGACATGCCCAAGGCCGCCTTCGCCGACATGTGGCGCAGGTTGCAGCAGGGAAAGAGCTGGATGGGGCTGGTGAAGAACCGCGCCAAGAGCGGCCAGTTCTACTGGGTCAACGCCTATGTCACCCCCATACTCGACGAGCAGCGGCAGATCATCGAGTACCAGTCGGTGCGCACCCGTCCCAATGAAGAGGACATCGACTGGGCTGAGCGGCTCTACGCCCGCATCCGGGCCGGCAAGGCCCTGCCCTGGCTGAGTCGCCTCAATGTGGAGCCCGGCCCCCTCACCCTCTGCCTATCGGGCATCACCCTGCTGGCACTGTGCCTCGCCCTGGTCACGGGGCAGCCCGCCTGGGGCTGGGTAGCCCTGCCCTGCCTGCTCGGCCAAATGACCCTTGGCTGGCGCTGGCAGCAGCGGATGAAGCGGCTCATGGCCAGCGCCGGGGAGGAACTCGGCACCCCGCTCTGCCAGCTGATCTACAGCCGGCGGCGGGACAGCCTGGGGGCCATAGAGCTGCTGCTGCGCATGAAGAAAGCGGAGCTCAGGGCCGTGGTGGGTCGCAGTGTCGACACCAACCAGCAGATCCTGCAGGCCGCCGAGGATGACAGGGGCCACATCCAGACCATAGACACCCACCTGCAGCAGCAGCGGGCCCAGAGCGAGCAACTGGCCGCCGCCATCACCCAGATGAGCCAGTCGATCCGCGATGTGGCCGACAACGCCCATCAGGCCAATGCCCTGGTGAGCGAGGTGCAGCAGGTCTCCGCCAGCGGTCAGCAGGCCATCGCCACCACCCGCTCATCGGTCAACCGGTTGCATCAGGAGTTGGATGCCAGCCAGGGCGTGCTGGCCCGCCTGACCCGGGACAGCCAGAAGATAAGCGGGATCCTAGAGGTGATAGGCCAGATCGCGGATCAGACCAACCTGCTCTCCCTCAACGCCGCCATCGAGGCGGCCCGGGCCGGCGAACAGGGCCGTGGCTTTGCCGTGGTGGCCGACGAGATCCGGGCCCTGGCCCAGAAGACCCGCAGTTCCACCGGCGAGATCAGCGACATGATAGGGGCGCTGCAGCAGAGCACCCAGCAGCTCTCCGACGGCATGAGCCAGGGGGCCCAGACCTCGGCCCTGTGCCAGCAACAGATGGGGGCCACCGCCGAGGTGCTCGACCGGATCAACCAAATGCTGTCCCGGGTCACCCACACCAGCGACGAGATAGCCCAGGCGGTCAGCCAGCAGGCGGATGTCACCAGCACCCTGGATCAGGGGATCCACCAGATCCACCAGCTGGCCAACCACACCGCCGACAGCAGCCGGCAGGCGCTGGATGGCATCACCCTCCTGGTAGAGCGGCTGCACAACCTCTCTCGCCTCATCAACCAGTTCCACGACTAGCCCTGCCCGGGGCGCGCACCCGCCGCGCCCCGTCTCCCCCGAGATCAATCCTTTTTGGCTGACGCTCCCCATATGGGGCCTTTCATTTATTTGTAACAAAAATGTAAATGAAATGACCTCTATGCCCGCCATAACAGTCACTTTCCACCGTGCCTCGACCAAAAAGGACTTAGATGATGCACCTGCTCCCCCGATACACCGCCCTGATCTTCGCCGCTTCCCTGCCGTTGCAGGCGCTGGCCGATACCGATGTCTATCTCACCAACAACGGCCCCGAGCCCCTGCAACTGGAGATCCGCCAGAGCGGCAGCGGCCAGTTGCAGCAAGGCAGCCAGTGGACCCAGCACAGGACGGATCTCGGCCCCTGGGAGAGCGCCATGGTGCTCAGCTTCAATCGCTACGAGGGGGTCAAGGCGGGGAAGAACTATCTGTTCGAGACCCGGGTCACCACAGCCGGCGGTGACACCTATCGTCTCAACCAGCTGATGGAGGGCACCTGGTGGAACACCACGCTGCAACACGGCGGCGAGACCCCCACAGGCGCCTCCGGCTGGCAGAGCGATCGCGCCATCCACCGCCTCCCGGGGCCCCAGGAGCTCGCCTTCGCCGCCAAGTTCACCGGCCGCTACGACGATCTGCACTATATGCTGACCCCGCCCAAGCGAGTGGAACAGCCGGAACCCGCCGAGAACAGATTAAAGGTCGCCAGCTACAACATCTGGGCCCTGCCGGTGATCGCCTCCAGCATCGGCGAGCGACTGACCCTGCTGCCCGATTACCTCAAGGGTTACGACGCCCTGCTGCTGCAGGAGGTGTTCGACGGCCGCCGCGAAGGCTTCCTGCAGGCCCTGGCCAAGGAGTATCCCTACCAGACCAAGGTGCTCGACAAGCCGGGGGTCAACATTCACGATGGCGGCGTGGTGATCGTCAGCCGCTACCCCATAGTGCGGGAGGCCCAGTTCGTCTATCCCCAGTGCACCGGCACCGACTGCTTCGCTGACAAGGGGGTGATGTACGCCGAGGTGATCAAGGGGGGCAAGGCCTGGCACCTGTTCGCCACCCACACCGCCAGCTTCGACACCGACGAGGCGCGCAGGCTGCGCCAGATCCAGTTCGGCCAAATCCGCTCCCTGGCCGCCAGCCTCAAGATCCCGGCCACGGATACCGTCATCTACGGCGGCGACTTCAACGTCAACAAGCGCAAGTTTGCCGATGACTACGCCAACATGCTGGCCAACCTCAATGCTCATGAGCCCGCCTATGGCGGCTATACCGAGGCGACCTTCGACCCCAGGCTCAACCCCTATGCCGGCGGCCCCCTCTCCGGCGGCGCCAACGTCGAGTACCTGGACTATCTGGTGGTCAGCCGGGAGTACGGCGCCGCCAGCCATAACCTCAACAGCGTCTGGATCCCGCGCTCCAGCGATGGCAGCCTCTGGCCCGCCAGCAACCTCTCGGATCACTTCCCGGTCAAGGGGGAGATAGCCCGATGAGACGGCGCTACTGGGTCCTGGCCCTGGCCATAGTGCCGCTGGTGTTGCTCAACCTCATCTGGCAGGACGAACCGGCGGGCTCAACGGGCGCTGAGGCCAGCCAAAGCAGTGCCAGCCCGCAGCAGGCGATGTCAGCATCCTTAGAGCCCATCTCGGCAGATGCGCCATCGTCGGTAGTCACCAGCAGCCAGACGCCCGCCCCGGCCCCCAGCTGGCGGGCACTGCCACAGGAGGCCGAGGAGCGACTCGCCAGCGAGATTCAGGAGAGCGACCAGCCCCTGGACGAGCGGCTGGAGAACTTGATAAACGTGGAGGCCCAGTGGCCGAGCGAGGGGGAGAGCCTGACCCTGCTGCAGGGGCGCTACGCCGAGGCGCTGGCACAGCTGGCCAGCGAAAGTGAACAACTGACTCTGACCGAGCGGCTGGCCGCCCTGACCCGATTGCAGGACGCGTGGGCGGCGCAATACCCGGATCTGGCGGCGGATCTGTTCAACCCGGACGCCCGCTTGTTGCAGGCGCGCCAGCTGTGGGGGGATGAGGAGCTCGAAACCCTGGCCCGTCACTTCCTGCCCGCCGAACGGGCCGAGGCCAGCCTCGGCTTTGCCAGGGCGCGCCAGCAGCAACTGGATCAGCGCGGCCGCTACCAGCAGCAGCTGGCCGAACTGGAACAGCAGTTGGCGGCGAGCCAGGGAAACATGGATTCAGCGCGCTGGCAGCAGCACAGGGAGGAGGTGCTGGGCCAATTCAGGCGCGACTTCTTCGCCCAGGAGCAAACCAGCCCCTGATGCCGGAGGCGCCGACACCCACAAAAAGGGCCCGTATGTGGGCCCTTCTCTTGTCACTCAACCCCATCAGGCCAGGGGATAGCTGGCATCCAGCCCGTTTTCGCAACGCCAGTTGGCCCACAGCTTGCCGTCCGTGCCCATCTGCAGGGTGGCGAAGTTGCGGGTGCGCAGATAGACGGGGGCGCCGAACGGCTTGATGAGCTCGGTGCGGATCAGCCGGCTCTCGTCCAGGTACTCTGGGTTGTCGTTGGTCATGGCGAGGATCCCCATCCACTGAAACTGGGTCGGACAGGGATGGACTATGCCGGAAGAGACCAACTGGTGCAGGTTCAACACCCCCTCCCGCTTGTCCTGAATGACCCCGAGACACCCCACGTGCACATCCCCGGACAGGATCAGGGTCTTGGGCTCCAGACTGGTATTTTTGTCCGCCTTGGCATTCTTGCGCCGCAACCTGGCATTGTCCAAGAGCCGCATGATGAGGCGCGCCCTCTCCCCCTCGTGGGCCTTGGCGCGCCAGTGATCCTTGAGATCATCGGTCAGCTCCTCCTCCCAGGGGGTGGCATCCAGCGCCGCTTCGCTGAAGGAGAAGTCCCGATAGACCACGGGCACCCCGGTCATGACCAGCAGATCCCCGCTGCTGCAGCCCGCCAGCGCCTCGTTGACCTGATCCCACTGGGATCGGCTCATCACCTGGGTCAGGGTGCGGGTGGCGCGGTTGTCCAGGGCCAGGATCTGGTAGCCCCGAAAGCTCAGCCGCCAGGAGTGATGATTCAGAGCCTTGTCCAGCAACGCCGTGTTGGCGCCGGTGCGCAGTTGGAACAGCCGGAAATATTTGGCAGCGGCGGCATAGATGGCCTGATAGACCTCGCAGCCTTGCAAGTCATCGGGGTAGCTGCCCCAGCCATCAAAGATGTCGTGATCGTCCCACATCATGGCGCTCGGCACCCGGGCCAGCATGAAGGCGACCTCGGGGCGGCCCCACTGCTTGCAGTAGAGCTCGCAATAGAAGCGGTCCAGCTGATCCACCATGGTCCGGGTCGCCTTGCGCTTGACCTTCTCCGCCCTGTCCAGCTCATTCCAGGCTTTGATGGTCGGCACCGAGGTCCAGAGGGAGTCCGCATAGACCTGATCACCCCCCATCAGCAGCAGGGAGAAGGGATGGGCCTTGTGTTCGGCAGCCAGCTTGTCCCACATGGCGTAGGGGGCCGGGGTGGAGGTGAGCAGTTTGAAATCGGAGAAACCGTTGCAGGAGGCGTAGCCTATCAACACATTCTCTTTCTTCCCCGGCAGATAGAACTGCCACTTATCGTACCCACCGAGATCTTGCGCTGGCTTGTCGTCCAGCAGGATCTCGTAGTCGATGGGGGTACCGGCCTTCTTGGGGCTCGCCTGCCAGACCAGCCGCCAGAAGCTCCCTTTCGGGGTGTCCGCCTGCTTGCCGGCGGCCAGCACCTCGCCGTTGATCCTCACGGACGCGCGCTTGCAACCGGCTTCCGTCATGAAGCAGAGGCTGTATTGGGTCTCTGATTCGAGCCCCAGCAAGGGCCCCATTACCAGACTGGTCATTCGTCATCCCTCCATGGTGAAACCCATGGAGCATAGCGAAACGGTATCTATTTGATACTGACCAGTTGGGCGAGCAGAAGGCTTGGGCTTAGCCTCTGCTCTTGAACTGCTTGACGCTGCGCTTGGCCTGGGTGCGTCTATTGGCCTGCTTGTCGCGCGCGGGGCGCTTGCTCTCCCCGCTGGATGGCAGATCCGTGACCGGGAAGCCGGGCAGCTCGGCCAGCGGCAGCTCGCGCCCGGTCAGGGTGCGGATGGCGGCCAGGGTATCGGCCTCGCCGTGGCACACCAGGGAGATCGCAAGCCCGCTGCGACCAGCCCGGGCGGTGCGCCCGACCCTGTGCACATAGACGGGGGCGCTGGCCGGCAGGTCCAGGTTGATCACCAGGGGCAGCGCCTCCACGTGGATGCCCCGTGCCATCAGATCCGTGGCCACCAGCACCCGCACCTTGCCGCTCTTGAAATCCCCGAGCGCCTGCTCCCGCACCGCCTGCTCCTTGTCCCCATGCAAGGCCGCCACAGGTATTCCCGCCTTGGCAAGCTTGCGGGCCACCCCGTCCGCGGAGTCACGGGCACTGATGAATACCAGCACCTGGGGCCAATCCTGTTCTTTCAACAAGGCGATGAGGGCCGGCACCTTGCCGCTCTTGTTCACCAGATAGAGCCGCTCCTCGATATCCTCCGCCACGCTGTTGAGGGGATCCGCTTCGAGGCGGCGGGGGGCACGCAGCAAGTCGCTGGCCAGGGTCTCCAGCTCGGCCGGCAGGGTGGCGGAGAAGAGCAGGGTCTGGCGAGTCGCCGGCATGGCGTTGAGTATCACCTGGATATCGGGCCAGAACCCCATCTCCAGCAGGCGGTCCCCCTCATCCAGCACCAGCATGCGCAGCTCATCCAGCCCCAGAGCCTGCTGACTCAGCAGATCCCGCAGCCGGCCCGGGGTCGCCACCAGCAACTGGGGCCCCAGTGCCAGCTCACTCGTCTGCAGCTCCTGCGCGACCCCGCCGCACAGGGTCAGCACCCGCAGCCCCAGAGCATGGGCCCCCGCCTTCAGCGCCTCGCTCACCTGGGTCGCCAGCTCCCGGGTCGGTACCAGCACCAGGCCCTGCATCTGTGGCTGCGCCGGGTTCAGTCGCTGCAGCAGGGGGAGCCCGAACGCCAGCGTCTTGCCGCTGCCGGTGCGGGCCAGGGCCAGCAGGTCATCCCCCGCCAGCACCGCCGGGATCGCCAGTCGCTGTATGGGGGTCGGCCTTTGCAGGGTGGCCGGCAAGGTGGCCAGCAAGGGGGGGGAGAGTTCTAGTTCGCTGAAGGTCATGGCGCTACATGGATAAAGAAGTGGGAGGCGAAGTCTAGCCAGCGATGACCGGCCAGTGCAACAACCATGGACAATCCTGGCTCCCTGTGGTGTTCTTTTTATCAATCCCCCGACCCTCATTCAGGAGTACAGCAAGATGGTCACCCCCTTCCCCCGCACTCTGGTTGCCACCCTGCTGGTCCTTGGTCTGGTCGTCCCCTTCTCTGCCCAGACCCGGGCCTGTGGCTACGACATGCTGGTGGGTGATCCCTTCGCCACGGCCTGGCCGGGGTCGCTGGATGTGGCCATCGCGACCGCCAATGCCATCTCCTCCCACCGCATCAGCCCCATTCCCCCGCTGGCGGGAGGGGAAGGTTTCGTACGTGCCCAGCAGTGGCTGCTGCAACTGAAAGACCTGCTGCAACGGGCCGATCAGCCAGGGGGCTTCTCCATCCTGCTGGTGGACTCCGGGCTCTGGTCGAAGATGAGGGGCAAGGAGGTCTTGCTGCTGCAACTGCACAGCCCGGCCCCCACCCCACAGGATCGGGTGGTCATGGTCAGCGAGGCGGGGCTCAATGCCCTGCTGTCCAAAGAGATCACGGTCGAGCAGGCGCAGCAGCTCGGTGTGCTCACCCTGCAGCAGGATCCCGGTCAGCAGCTCGGCCTGCACCTGCACAGGGCGCTCGCGCCAACGGCAACGGATGCAGACACCTCAAAAACCGGATAAAAAAACGGCCCGCTCACAGAGCGGGCCGTTTTACTTTCGACACATCTACTCGCGTAGACAGAGTCGTTATCAGGCCAGGGCAGCCAGGGCGGCGGCGTAGTTCGGCTCGTCGGCGACTTCGGCCACCAGCTCGCTGTGCAGCACCTTGTTGTCGGCATCCAGCACAACAATGGCACGAGCAGCCAGACCCACCAGCGGGCCGGAGGAGAAGGCCACACCGTAGTCCTGCAGGAAGGAGACGCCACGCAGGGTGGAGAGGTTCACCACCTTGTCCAGACCTTCAGCGCCGCAGAAGCGAGCCTGGGCGAACGGCAGATCGGCGGAGATGCACAGCACAACGGCGTTGTTCAGGGAGCTGGCCTGTTCGTTGAACTTGCGCACGGAAGTCGCGCAGGTCGGGGTATCGACGCTCGGGAAGATGTTCAGGATCTTGCGCTGACCGGCGAAGTTGGCCAGGGTCACATCGGACAGGTCCTTGGCAACCAGGGAGAAGGGCTTGGCCTGCTCACCGGCAACGGGGAAGTGACCGGAGACGGAGACAGGGTTGCCTTGCAGGGTGACGGTATTGCTCATGTTATGTCCTTGATTATTGATTGAGGATCCGGGCTCCCAGTATAGGCCCAGCCGAGAGGGACAAACACCCGTCAATGACAGGGATTTAAGAGGCTGACCATGGATTGAACCGACAAGAGTCCTTTCGCACTGGCAGGGACAAGAAGTGGCTTGACCTTGGACTAAACACCAAGGTTTACACTCGGCTCAGATATCCAGGATCTCGCACCGGCGTGATCCACTCAAGAGGGACTTCATATGAGCAAATCCTGCTGCAACCATGCACATGCCGCCTCCATCAAGGCGATCAGCAAGGCCGCTTCCCACCAGAGCGAGCATCAACACGACAGCCACTGCTGTGATAACGCGGCGCCCGTCAGTGGCTGCACCAGCCAGGCTCCCCATGACCATCAGGCACACGGCGAGAGCGATCCGCCGGGAGATGAAGAGCCCCCCAGAGGGAGTTGCAGCGGCCAGGCCTGTTGCAGCGCTCAGCCTCAAGTTCCCGACCATGCCCATGCCCATGATCATGGGCATCAAGATGCGCACGGCCATCATGACCACGACGATGCTCCCGACCAGCTCGCCCCCTTGCATGAGCCAGCGCAGAACACCAGCCGCCACAGCTGGCAAGTATTGGGGATGGACTGCCCCAGCTGCGCTCGCAAGATAGAGACAGCTGTCGGCCGGGTCGCCGGCGTGCAACAGGCACGCGTGCTGTTTGCCACCGAGAAGCTGGTGGTGGATCTCGCCCCCGGTCTCTCCCCCGATCCCATCACGGCCGCCGTGCTGGCCGCCGGCTTCCAGCTCAAGGGAAATTCCCAGACCGCTGATGCCAAGCCACGCAGCCCCCTGATGACACTGCTCGGCAAATACTGGCAGCCCCTCTCTCTTGCAAGCTTGATGCTGGTGGCGGCGCTGCTGCCCGATGCAGTCGGCAAGCCGCTGTTTATTCTGGCCACCCTGTGGGGGCTCTGGCCCGTCGCCCGCAAGGCCTGGGCCCTGACCAAGAGCGGCTCCCCCTTCGCCATCGAGACCCTGATGACGGTGGCAGCCGTCGGTGCCCTCTTCCTCGGTGAGACCGCAGAAGCGGCCATGGTGCTGCTGCTGTTCATGCTGGGGGAACATCTTGAGGCCTATGCCGCCGGTCGCGCCCGCGCCGGAGTCACCGCCCTGATGGCGCTGGTTCCGGACAAGGCCCTGCGCATTCGCCAAACCCCTGAGGGCGAGCTGTGTGAAGAGGTGGCCGCCGACGAGCTGCGCCCCGGCGACATCATAGAGATAGCACCCGGTGCCCGGCTGCCCGCCGACGCCCGTCTGCTCGATACCCTCGGGGCCTTTGACGAGAGCGCCCTGACCGGTGAATCCATCCCGGTGGAGCGCAGACAGGGGGACAAGGTGCCCGCCGGCAGTCTGGCGGCGGATCGGGTGCTGCGCCTGGAGGTGGTCTCCGAGCCCGGCAACAACGCCATCGACCGCATCCTGCATCTCATCGAGGAGGCCGAGACCCAGCGCGCCCCCATAGAGCGCTTCATCGACCGTTTCAGCCGCTGGTATACCCCGGCCATGATGCTCGTCGCCCTGCTGGTGGTGCTGGTACCCCCCCTCTTCTTCGGCCAGAGCTGGGATGAGTGGATCTATCGCGGGCTGGCGCTCCTGCTCATCGGCTGCCCCTGCGCCCTGGTGATCTCCACCCCGGCGGCGGTCACCTCTGCCCTGGCGGCGGCTACCCGGCAAGGGGCCCTCATCAAGGGAGGCGCGGCGCTGGAGCGGCTGGCCCACGTCGATACCGTCGCCTTCGACAAGACGGGCACCCTGACCCTGGGCAAGCCGCAGCTCACTGAGCTGATCAGCCTGGATGGCAGATCCGAGTCCGAGTGGCTGGCGCTGGCCGCCGCCATCGAGCAGGGCTCCCATCACCCCCTGGCCCGCGCCGTAGTCGCCGCCGCAAACGAGCAGGGGCTGACCCTGTCTAGCGCCACGGACCTTCGTGCCCTGCCCGGCATGGGAGTGGAAGGGCGTATCGACGGCGTGCTCTGGCAACTGCTGGCGCCGAGCCGGGTTGAATCGCTGGATGACGAGACACAGACCAGGATCGCCACCCTGGAGCAACAGGGCAAGACAGTGGTCCTGCTCTGCCAGGCGGGGGCCGCACCGGTCGCCCTGCTGGCGCTGCGCGACCAGATCCGGCCCGAGGCAGCCGCCGCGCTGCAAGAACTGAGCGCACTTGGGCTGCAGAGCCTTATGCTGACCGGGGACAACCCCAGAGCCGCCGAAGCCATCGCCGGCGAACTCGGCATGGGCTGGCGCGCCGGTCTGCTGCCGGAGGGCAAGGTGGAAGAGATAGCCAAGCTGGCCCGGACGCAGAAGGTGGCCATGATAGGGGACGGCATCAACGACGCCCCCGCCATGAAGCGGGCCAGCATCGGCATCGCCATGGGTGGCGGCACGGATGTGGCGCTGGAAACTGCAGATGCGGCTTTGACCCACAACCAGCTCGGCGCCCTCGCCGCCATGATCCGATTGTCCCGCGCCGCACTCGCCAATATCCACCAGAACATAGCGCTGGCGCTGGGGCTCAAGGCCATCTTCCTGGTCACCAGCCTGCTCGGCATCACGGGCCTGTGGATAGCCGTGCTGGCCGACACCGGTGCCACCGCCCTGGTCACCGCCAACGCCCTGCGATTGCTGCGCAAGCGCTGATCCCATCTACCCTGTCCCTCGCCGGAGCAGCAGAAACAAAAAGCCGCAATGAGAGTTGCGGCTTTTCTGTATAAACCCGGCAGAAACCGGGCCAAAAAATCAAGGCGCGGCTGATGATGGCAGTCCGCGCCTTGTGCTTACGCTCTCGGCTTATCCCACCCTTGGCGAGGTGGAATTCAATCCGGGGCTGCCGAGCCAGTCCCGGACTCGATGGGTTGGCTTACTTGGGGGTGCACTCCTGGATAATGACGGTACCCACTTCGCCAGAGGCCTTGCTCGGATCGACCTTGATGAGGAAGCTCCACAGACCGCTGTCCAGCGTGACACTGTTGTTACCCATGCCACCATCCCCATGCTGCAGCGGATAGGATTGCTCGGCGCTCAGGGGGAGCAACTTGCCACCCGCATCCTGGACGTAGAACTGCTTGCTCCAGTTGGCGTCGTCGTTGGCAAACTTGAACTCGAAACTACCCGCATAGTTGAACGCCGCCTGGTAGATGGCCAGGTTGCCATCCATCCCCTTGTAGTTCAGCTGGTAGGCAGCCTGGGCATTCCAGCTGCTCAGGCTGCCGCGCACATAGAGCGGGAAGCCAAGCGGATTGCCTGCCACCGTATCCAACACCTTGCAGGCTTGAACCGGTTCGGTGTAGCTGACGCTCAGGCTGGGTTTTTCCTTGTTCATGGCCGTGAACACGAACTTGTAGGTACCGGCCTTGTCGACATTGAACGGCAGATCCCCGCCATTGGCGCAAAGCACGCTGACTTGGCCTGCCGCCAGCTGATCGGAATCGCTGCATTTGCCGTAATTGATGGGCCCGCCCCAGTCGCTACCGGCGATCTTCACCTGAGTCGATCCCAACTGATCGGTAGTCACTTCGGTGGTGAACTCATAAGTAAAGTTGCCACTGAAGTTCATCTTGTTCACCGGATCCCACTGGTTCAGGAAGCCGCGCACGAAGACATCGGTATCACCAAACGGGGGTATGGTGCTCAAATCCGTCTTCTTGCCCACCGGCAGGCCCGTGCCCTGAGCGCCGGCCTGGGGTTTGACGAAGACGGCGGCAGACCAGGCCCCCAGAGTGAGCTCACCGCTGCCGACGGAGGCGCCGCTGGCGATGCTGTCGCTGCCGCGATGGGCACTGCTCAGCACCATGCCGGAGAGATCGATGGGCTGATCGTTGCCGTCACGGAAGTCGCCGATGCTCTGAGGCGCGTTGGTGGCGTTGATCATCACCACCAGGCCGTCGATGGCGGGATCCAGATCCGCGCCGGCACTGGTACCGTCATCCACGCTCATCACGATGAGGCCCGGGATCTGATCCGGCCCCGTGTTGCGGAAGTCGACCCGCTTAATCACCTCGGCACCGCTACCCAGACGCAGCAAACGGGAAGATTGGCGCAACTCGGCCAGCTCCTGATAGAAGCCCTGCATCGCCTGCATCTGGTCCGGCGTCGGCTTGCTGTGCTGGCCGAGCACCTGCTCGATCAGCCCATAGTTGGCCTCATCCTTGTCCTTGCGCGGCAAGCCCTTGTCAAAGTTGTTGTCCCCCAGGGTGTAGTCAACCCGGTTGTACCAGTCACCCGAGTCATAGCTGTCCCGCTCCATGGATTTGGAGCGCAGCAGTTCAACCCCTGCGTGAGTGAAGGGGATCCCCTGCCCCAGCATGGCGGTCGCCAGCGACACCCCTTGCATACGCACCAGATCGGCGTTTTGTGGAGCCTTGTAGACCAGGTTATCGAACAAGGTCTGGTTGTCGTGCTTGTCGACATAGTTCTGCACTTCGGTCGGATCCTGGGCATAGCCCGCCGCCTGACCGTTGTAGTCGATGTCCGAGCCCTTCTTCGGAATGCCGTCCTTGTCGGTCAGCACGAACTCCTTGAGGTTGCCCGCCATGCCGAGGCGCACCAGATCGGACTGATGCAGGGCGGTGGCGAGTTCCACACCGTTCACCTCGTTGGGATCGACGAAGGCACCGTTGCCGAAGCCCTGGGTCTTGCGAATGCCGTCGCCGCCGTCAAAGGGACTGCCGCCGCGCACCGCATCCCGCAGCCGGTCCGAGAAGGAACCGATGCCGGTACCGCCGAGGTGTTTCTGGGTCGCCTGCACGAAGCGCTTGTCGTTCTCCACCTCGCCGAAGTTCCAGCCTTCCCCGTAGAAGTACATCTCGGGGTTGACCTTCTTCACCTCGGCCAGGGCCTGCACCATCTGATCCTTCGGATGGTGGCCCATCAGGTCGAAGCGGAAGGCATCGATCTTGTAGTCCCGCGCCCAGGTGACCAGGGAGTCATCCATCAGCTTGGCGAACATGGCGTGTTCCGGCGCCGTGTTGGAGCAGCAGGTGGAGTTCTCCACCGAGCCGGTCTCCGGGTTCAGGCGCTGGTAATACCAGGGCACTATCTTGTCGAGCACAGACTTCGGACCCAGCCCCGCCTCGTTGGTGTGGTTGTAGACCACGTCCATCACCACGTTCATGCCGATGTTCTGCTTGATGGCCTGCACCATCTCGCGGAATTCCTTGATCCGGACTGTCCCCTCCGCATTGGTAGCGTAGGAGCCTTCCGGGGCCGTGTAGTGGTAGGGGTCATAGCCCCAGTTGAAGGAGTCCACCCCGCGCAGATAGCCGTACAGCTCCTGCACCACCGGGTTTTCCTTGCTGTCTGTGGTCTGCAGATCCGTCAGTACGGATTCTATGGTCTGGCCGCCGCCGCAATGGCTGGCGAACTTGGAGTTTTTCACCTCGGGATTGACCTCGCACAGCTTGCTGAAGTCGTCGCCGATGTTGGCCACCTTGGCCGGATCCTCGTTGACGGTGGCGATGTCGAACACCGGCAGCAGGTGCAGGTGGCTGACGCCGCTCCTGGCCAGGGATTGCAGGTGCTTGACCGGCACACTGTCGCTGTCGGTCAGCCCCAGGAACTTGCCCCTGTGCTCGACCGGAGTGGACTCGTCGTTGCCGGTCAGATCCCGGACATGGGCCTCATAGATGACGATGTCGGCCGGATTGGCCTGGCTGTGGGGCGCCTTCAGGCTGTCCCATCCCTCGGGTTTGAGGGCCGGATCATCCAAGTCCACCACCTGGCTGAACTCGGAGTTCATGGCGAGGCTGAGGGAATAGGGGTCGGTAACCTGATAGGACTCCAGCTTGCGGCTAAGCGGATGGTAGACCTGGATGTCGTAGCGGTAATACTTGCCCACCAGATCGCTGCCAGCCTGTAGGCTCCAGCTGCCGCTGGCCTCGTCTTGTGTCATGGTCCGCTCGCCGAGGGACTGGTGCTTCTCATCGAACAGCGCCAGCTTGACCGACTTGGCGGTGGGGGCCCAGAGCCGGAAGGTGACATTGCCACCCTCGACGATGGCGCCATAGCTCAGCTTGGTCGCGGCCTCGGCGTAGACGGCGTCGAGGGCCCCGGCGCTCTGCACCAGGGTCGCCCCCTGCAGCACGCCGCTCGCGTCCGTGCCGATGGCCACCAGCTCCCCCTTGAGCAGGGGCTTGAGATCCTTGCCAGACGGCAGCGCGAAGGCGGCGGCATCCTTGAGGTGCGGATACTTGGCCTGCTGCTCGGCGGTCAGGCTGGTGGGGGTCAGCTTGAGATAGGGGAAGTCGAACACCCCCTCGCTGTTGGCCGTGATGGTGCCGGATTCGGTGTAGTAGAGGCGCACATGGGGTTTGTCCTTGCCCCCTTGCCAGATCAGGGTGTTGCCGTCGATCAGATGGGCACTGGCCCCGGCCACGCCGAAGGCGGCGGTGAAGGCCTCGGCGCGGCTGCCGAAGATCTCGTTCTTGCCCGCGACGATTGCCACGGTGCGGTCCGGATGATCGCTGAATACCACCTTCATGTCGGCGCCGGTCAGGTTCGCCAGCTCGCCGTTACGGGCGATAAAGTTGATGCAGCCTTCCATCTTGGAGAGGGGCACCACCCAGGCGGGGCCGAAGCTGTCTGCCGCCGACGCCGTCTTGCTGGCATCGTCCCAGCTCGCGTTCAGGCCACCCTCGGCGGTGGCATTGCAGGCATCGTTGTTCCACAGGTGCAGGCTGTGGCCGGCGAAGGGGCCGTCGATACTGCGGGCCGCGCTGGTCTGGGTGTCGACCAGGGCGATCACCGCCTCGTTGGGGCCGGCCACCAGCAGCTCGGCCGGCGGTTGCATATTGGGAAGGCGAGCGACGGGCTCATCCTGAGGAGTGGGGGTGGAGGACGAGGAGCTGTTGTCATTACAGCCAGACAAAAGCGCGAGCAGTGAGGCTGTTACCAGCGCCACTTTGGTCTTTTTCATATCCATTTTTTTATAATTCCCGCTGTAGTTAGTCTCGATAGACGAGTACCCGGCCGTGGCCGAGCGGTGCCATATTAATCAGCGGGGATTGCCGTAAATGTGAGCAGGTCGGCAAAAAAAACCAATCTCATTCAACAAGATAACGTTTTCATAACGAAAATTGGAGCGAGCTCACAGACCAGAGCCAAAATATGCCGCATCACCAGATGAAGCCAGTTCATGGTAGAAAAAATCAATTCCGATCAAATGGATAGAGAGGATTAACGGATGACGCGCATCGAAGATCAGGCGAAGCGGCTGGACGCGGATTACCTGGCCCTCAGCCAGCTGTTTGACCAGTTTTGTCAGCTGGCGGGGAGCCTCGCCGAGCAGTATCACTTCTTCAACTGGCCGGATTACGAGGACACGCCTCCCCTCTCTCGCGCCTTCACCCTGCTGGGGGAGCCCAGAGCCTTGCGGCTACGCTGCCAGCCCGGCGAACGGGGCAGCCTCCACGGCCTCCTGCAGATAGTGGATGAGGAGGGGGAGATACATGCCAGCCTGGGTTACCATGCCGACGGCCAGTTGTTGCTGGAGTCTGGCCGCCTGCTGGACAACCCGCCGGCACTGCTGCTCAAGCTGCTGCTCGGCACCGTCTGGCATCAGGCTCCCCATGAGGGCGTGCGCCAGCCCCACTGATCCCTCCCCCTACTCCGGGGCTATCTCTATGGTGAGGTGTACCAGCTCCTCGTGGATGGCGAGCCGCTCGCGGATCTCGCTGGCCGGCACGGGCGCCGCCATCGTCAGGGATAGCACCCCGGCATACTCCCCCTGCCCGACCCGCCACACGTGCAGATCGCGGACCTCGGCGCCGGGCAGCTCGGCAATCACTTCCCGGATCTCCGCCACCACGGGGGCATCCATCTCCGCATCCAGCAACACCAGCCCGGTATCCCGCAGCAGGCCCTTGGCCCAGACCGCCACCAGCACGGCCCCCACTATGCCCATCAGGGGATCCAGCCAGTCGGCCCCCCACAGCATGCCTCCCACCAGCGCCAGTATGGCCAGCACCGAGGTCAGGGCATCCGCCAGCACGTGGAGGTAGGCGGCGCGCAGGTTCAGATCCCGATGGCCGTGCTCATGGTCGTGATGATGATCGTGCCTGTGACCATGGTCGTGGCCATGGTGATGGCCGTGATCGTCCTTCAGCAGCCAGGCGCAGGCGAGGTTGACCAGCAGGCCCAGCAGGGCGATGCCGATGGCCTGCTGATAGTGGATGGGGCTGGGGTCCAGCAATCGGGCCACAGATTCGAACAGCATCAGGCCGGCCACCCCCACCAGCAACAGGGCGCTGGTGAAGCCCCCCAGCACCTCTATCTTCCAGGTGCCGAAGCTGAACCTGTGATCCCGGGCATAGTGACGGGCGGCGCGATAGGCCAGCACGGAGAGGCCGAGGGCCAGGGCGTGGGAGCTCATGTGCCAGCCATCGGCCAGCAGAGCCATGGAGTTGAAGATCCAGCCGCCGCCGATCTCCGCCACCATCATGACGGCGGTGAGCAGTACGGCCCAGCGGGTCTTCTGTTCGGCCAGGGGATTGCCTCGATAGACCACGGGTTGGCAGCAGTGTTGCGATGCGGCGGATGACATGAATTTCTCCTGCAAGATGGAATGCAATATACTATACCCCAGTATAGTTTTATTGTGCGAGAGGATCCCATGTCACACACGGTACACGACAAGAAGAAACTGCTGGCACGGGTCAGGCGCATCAAGGGACAGACGGGGGCACTGGAGAGCGCGCTGGAGCAGGAGAGCGACTGCGCCGCCATTCTGCAACAGATTGCGGCCATCCGCGGCGCGGTCAACGGCCTGATGCTGGAGGTTCTGGAGGGCCATATGCGCGAACACCTGGGCGCCGCCGAGGCGACTCCGGCCGAGCGGCTGGAGGATCTGGACCAGGTGGTACGAGTGCTGCGCACCTACCTGAAATAACTACGCCCGACGAGTCGGGCGTATGGGTCAATCGAAGTCCGCGTAGGGAGTGAGCGGCCGGGGTGGCATGTCGAGATCCCCCTGCCAGGGCTTGAAGGTATAGCGCAGGAAGAGGGTGGCATGGCTGGGGGCATAGTCATCGGCCTGCTGGATATCCACCCGCCCGCCGATGCGCCAGTGATCCGTCAGCCTGTGCTCCACGATGGCGTTCAGTGTGTAACCGAAGCCACTGCTGCTGCCGCCTTTCACCGGCGCATCTCTGTCTGGCAAGCCGGCCGGCAGCAGACCTTCCAATGGGTAGCGGCGACTGTCGTCGGTGCGGGAGTGGGACCAGGATCCCGAGCCCCCCAGCTCCCAGGACCAGTCCGCGGTGCGTTGCCGGTAGTTGACCGGCACCGAGAGCGAGAAGTAGCCCTGCGGACTGTAATAACCCCCCTGCCCGAGCGTATAGCCGCTCAGATCCTTCTGGTAGTGCCACAGCATGCTGCTGAGCCCAACGCTGACCCTCCGGTTCGCCTCGTTGACCAGCTTGTAGTAGGTGCCTCCCATAAGGCGGGAGCGCCAGTTGTCCGGCACATTCTTGCCGGTCAGCAGGTGCTGCTGGGCACTGCCCCAGAAGCCGATGGCACCGCCGAGATCGTGGCTGAGATCGATGCGAACCCCATTCGCCCGTACCCCGCCCCAGCGGATCCCGGTGCCGGGATCGACCGTGCCCGAGTAGGAGAGCAATGAGCTGCTGACGGGACGTCGGGAGAGGGTGAGCCCCCAACCGAGATCCCCCAGGTCCCCTTCCACCGTCGCGCCGCCGACCCAGTCCACCACCTCGAAACCGAGCGGCGTGGTGCCGAGATCGAAGGCCCAGACCCCCCCGTGCCAGCCTGCCGCCAGAGTGGTGCCGGTGTTTTGCTGATGCTCCTGCCCGTAACAATCGCGGGCGGCACAGGTGCCGAACTCCTCCCGGTAGGGGGAGGCGGGCAACTTGCCGGCATCCATGTCCACCAGTTCCAGCCGGCCGAAGAAGGTGCCACCGGCCAGCGGGGTATCCAGTTGCAGCATCTGGGTCAGGGCGCGCAGATCCGAGAGGCCCCCGGTGCCGCTGGATCCCCAGTAGTCGCTGTCGAGGGAGACTGTGGTCTGGCTCTGCCGGTAGTGCCTGTCAAGATCGCTGCGAAGGCCAGAGGCCAGCCACCCCTCCCCGTCCCGACTGCGGGCAAGCCGGGTCAGTGCGGCCTCGTCCAGATCTTCGCGAGGGGCGAGACCGGCGGCCACCAGCCCCTTGCGATCCCGCTCGATGGCCCCTTCCGTATCGCCGGCGTCGAAGCGCTGGCGGGCGGCGTCGCGCCAGAACAAGGCCGTCTGTTCGGAGGCGGGCTGCCCCCGTACCAGGGGTTCGTAGGTGGCAAAGATGGCTTGCGCCTTCTCTTCCTGCCCCAGCGCCTGATAGAGGTTGGCGACCCTGCGGTAGAAGTTGAACTCATCCGCCGGCAGCGGGCTGACCGGCCAGACGGGCAGCCAGCCGAGGGCCTGTGCCTCGTCCCCCCTGGCCTGCATCAGCTCGGCCATGCCAAGCCTGGCTTCGTCCTGCTGCGGGGAGCGCGCCAGCACCTCCCGGTAGTGCCCCTCCGCCGCGGTCCAGTCACCGCGAGCGGCGGCCCACTCCGCCAGGGTCAGGGAGACCTCTTCATCCGGCAACAGGGGTCGCAGCAGCCTCTCGGCCCCGCGCTCATCCCCGCGCTCGTGCAGCGCCCTCGCCTGCGCCAGCACCTCGCCGCGGGCGAGTCGTTCATCCAGCTCGCGCATGTCCGCCGACCAGGTCCGGGGCGGTACCGCCGCCAGCAGAACACGCGCCTCGGTGTTCTTGTCCTGGCCCGAGAGGTAGAGGGCGGTAGCGTAGCGCAGGGAGATCTCCTGCGGCCGCGCCGCCAGCTTGTCTCGCAGCAACTTCTCCCCCCCGGAGGCATCGCCGAGGCGGGCCCGGGTCACCGCCACCCGGTAGGCCAGCCAGACATCGTTCGGGGTGAGGGTGAGCGCCTGCTCACGCTGGGCGAGGGCCTGCTCCAGCTTGCCGGCCTGATCCAGGGTATCGGCCTGGGACTGCAGCAATTCGGATCTCAGCCGCCCTGCTTCTTGCTGCCAGGCCGGATCCCGGCTCTGGGCCAACAGCGCCAGCGCCTGCTCCGGATCCTTCTCCTTGTACAGTTCGAACAGCCGGGCCAAAACCCTATCCCGGGCCCCCAGGCCAAGCGCCTTGCGATAGGCCGCTTCGGCCTCGGCCTCACGGTGCAGTGCCAGCTCGGCATCCCCCAGACCCAGCCAGGCCTCGGATTCCCTGCCATCCTGCTTGATGGCCTGGCGATAGAGGCCGCGCGCCTCCTCCCCCTGCTGCCGTTTGGACGCCTGCTCGGCCTGATCGATCAGCAGCCAGTAGCGGTTGGTGGCCAGCAGGCTGCTCCATTTATCCTTGTTGGTCACATCGGGGTGGCGCAGTAGCCGCTCGAACTGGGCGATGGCCAGCGCCCGCTGGTTGTTGCGGGAGTAGGCCTGCCCCAGTGCCCCCATCAGCTCGGGATCATCGGGATTGGCGGCCAGCGCCCGCTGCAATTCGGCGATGGAGGCCTTGCCCCCCTCGTTGCTGGCCAGCGCCTGCTGACGCGCGCGATAGGCGGGGGAGGCCCACTTCGCCTCCTGCTCGGCGAGCAGCGCCATGCCCTGCTTCGCCTCGGTGCCCGTGCCGAAGGCGGCAATATAGCGCCGCAACTCGGCCAGGCTGCCGGGCCCGACGGGCAGCTCCTTGATGTTGGCCAGCCAGATCTCGGCGGCTTCGCCGCGGTCGTATTCGCTCCTGGCCATCTGCTCCAGCAGCACCCTGGCCTCCTGCCAGCGGTCATCGGCAAGATAGTTGCGGGCCAGAGCGGCCCGGATCCTGGGCTGGCCCGGGTAAGCCCTATTCAGCGCCTCCAGCCCCGCCATGCCCTTGGCACGCTGGCCGGGCAGGCGCAGCTGCAGGGAGGCGTACTCGATCGCCATCTCCAGGTTCGGCGCCACTCCGTCCACGAACAGGGAGCGATAGAGTTTGGCTCCCTCCTCCAGCCGGCCGGCGTTGACCAGCAGCCTCGCCTGTTGCAACTGCTGGCGCTGCGCCCCGTTGTTGACCGCCAGGTTCGCCATCCCCAGGCGATAGAGGCGCGAATCCGGCGCCAGCTTGCCGAGCCGGGCGAGCAGCGCCTCGGCCTCCTTGATCTTGCCGCTGCGCAGGGCCTGACGGGCCTTGGCTGCCAGCAGCTCGGGGTGTTCGGGGTCGACCAGAGAGAGGGAGTAGAGGGCGTTGCTGACCAGATCCTCCCGACCCGTGGCCTCCCCGATGCGTACCCGTTCCAACAGGGATGAGACCGGCTCGACGGCGGCCTGGGCCAGGTTGCCGCTCACCAGGACGGCGAGCAGGCAACCCAGGGTCAATCGGCTTTGCATGATTCACTCCAGCGGGGTTGCAGGGTGCCATCCTGGGCGAAGCGATAGCGTCCCTGATCCCAACCGGTCCCGAACAGGGTCAGCACGCTGCCGTAGTAGGCATCGCTCTGCACCCCTTGCTGCTTCACCTGCTCCCGCAGGGTGGCCAGGGTCGGTTGTCCCTGAGACAGCGGCAGCAGGGCGGCGGAGAATCCCGCCGGCCCCCGTCCCTGACTCTGGCCCGTCTGGCTGTCGACCCGCTCAGGCACTGCACCGAGTTCGGCGATCCTGGCCTGCATGGGGGCGAAATGGGCCACCAGCGCCCCCTTGGCGGGATCCTCGTCGCTCAGCATGCCGAGCCAGAGATAGACGCGGATGGCGTCATAGCTGCCCTGGGGCCCCTTGTCCGCCACTTGCCAGCCCTTGTCGGTCTGCCAGTCGATCCAGTCCGGGGAGAAGCCCTGGGGGGCGCTCTCCTTCAGCAGCCGGGGCAGCAGGGCCCGCATCTCGCGCCAGGGCCCCTGCAGGCTGGCGAAGCGCGCCAGCAGCTGGGGAGGCAGATAGCTGGGGTTCAGGGTCCAGCGATCCCCTGCCGCAAACCCCTTCATCCCCGGCAGCATCACGGGGCCAAGGCCAGGCAGCAGGGCCACCTCCTCCCGGGCGATGCGGCGCAGCAGCATGGTGCCGATGGAGAGGTAGCTGTGGTTATCCCAGAGCCGGCCCGCTTCCAGCAGGCTGTAGGCTATCCAGAGATCCGAGTCGGAGGCGCTGTTTCCGTCGAGCACACCCCAGCTGCCATCCTCCTTCTCTCCCCACAGCCAGGCGGGCAGGAAACCGGTCAGATCGCCGCTGGCGAGGTGCTGCTCCGTCCACCCCAGCAGGCGGGCGAAGGTCTCCCTGTCGTCGTTCACCAGGGCGAAGAAGAGGCCATAGCTCTGTCCCTCGGAGGTGGTGATGCGCCGCCCCTCGGCGGGGTCGATGACCCGTCCCTCCTCGCTGATGTAGTGCTGGCGAAAATGCTGCCACTCTGGCCAGTCACAGGCCGCCATGGCGGGCACGGCACCCAGGACCCACAACAGCAGCAGGGCACATAGTTTTTTCATCTGATTCATCACTTAGTCTTCCTTCAGACGGCGGCGGCTGGCGCTGGCCAGCAATACCCGCAGCCCCCAGCCCAGTACCAGCATGCAGAGCAGGGTCAGGCCGGCGAGGCGCATGGGATAGTTGGCAAACAGCTGCCAGACCCGCTCCCACCAAGGCAGATACCCCACCTCGTAGCGATCCCCCACCGCCAGGCTCTTGACCCCGGACTCGCGGATGATGGCGACCGATCCGGCCACCTCGCCGCGCAGGGTGGCGTTCTGCAGGGTGTCGTTGAGCAGGGTGAAGCCGGCGGCTCCGTCCGCCAACAGGGCCACCAGGCTGCGCTGATCGTGGGTCGGGGATTGCAGCCCCAGGATGGCGGCGATGGCCTCGTTGCCGTTGATGCCTACCCTGGCCTGGGGCTCCCGGTCGGCCCGGGAGTGCTGCACCTCCTCCCGGTAGGTGCGATTGGGCTGATTGACCCAGCTCATGGTCGAGGCCAGCAGGGCGTCGGGCTCGGCATCGTGCTGGAACTCCCTCGGCAGGGAACCGATGAGCAGGGTATCGAGGTCCGCCGTCCGTGCCTGTTCCCAGTCATCCAGGACTCGCAGGGAGAGAGCGGGGTAGCCGGTCTCGGCACCGATGGCGCCGGCGGCGTCGAGCAAGGTGGTGATCTGGGCTGCATGGGGCTTGGCGGGCATCACCACCTGGGTCTCGGCGAGATCGGCCATGCGGCTGAACGGGAAGCCCGCGTTGGCGAAGACCTTGAGATCCGGCATCTCGATGAAGTGGCGATAGCCGGTGAAGTCGATGGTAGAGCTGCCATCCATCCGTACCTGATGGGCGGGCGGCAACACCAGATCGCAGCGGCCATTCGCATTGCCCCCCATGGACTCCTCGGCATATTCGAAGCTGAAGCTGAGGTTGTTGACCTGGCTGGTCTTGAGGCCCGGCATGCGCAGGGCCCTGGACTGTTCATCGCCGGCGAACCAGAGCGGCAGAGTGAGCAGTTGCTCGCTCTTGAACTCACCGGGCTCCAGGGGGAAGGACTTCATGAACTGGCCGTTGACCGCCACGTCCAGGCGCGAGCCGTCCCTGATGATGGGGGCGGTATGATGGTACTGGAGGTCGGCCTTGATCCCCCGGGCTCCCAGCAGGTAGAGATCGGGGGGCAGGCGCAGGGTCAGGCTCATGGGCCAGAGCTTGCGTCCCGTGGCCTGCAGCTGGCCCTGATAGTCGGTCAGCTCGTCGAAGCGCATCTTGCGATCCAGCCGCACCCAGTTGGGGGCATCATAGGGCTGGCGCGGGGCAAGTTGCTTGACCTCGTCCACCCGCACGCTCTGGCCCCGCAACAACACATCCCCCTGTGCCAGCCCCTTGACCGCCGTCAGCAGATCCTGCTGATCCCGCCCCAGCACCAGCAGCAACTTCACATAGGGGTTGTCCGGGGAGCTGATCATGTCGATGGTCGGCCCCTTCACCTTGGGGTAATCCACCAGGAAATCGGGTCTGCGCTCATTGGTGGCGAAGACCACGCCGTTGCGATCCGGCAGCCGGTCGATCAGCACGGGGAAGTGCTGGCCGCGCCACTGGGCCTTGGCTCCGAACCAGGAGGCTAGCACGGCCGCCGCCTGCTGCTGCAGGAGGGGCACCTCGCCACTGAACATCATGGGCAGCACCAGCTTGCCGTTGTCCCGCACGTCGAGGAAGGGCATGGGGAAGAAGGAGAGCTCGTTGCGCACCGGCAGGGTCTGCAGCTGCAGGTTCAGCTTGCTGTCGCGGTTGATGTTGAGCCAGAGGGTGCTGCTCGACGGGTTCTCGCACACGTTCTGGTAGTGGCCGACGAAGCTCACCTTGAGGCGGTTGAAATCCTTGGCATAGCGCGGATCCAGCTCGATGTGGGCATGGTTGCGCTCCCCCATCTGCTCCTTGGTGAAGGCGGTCACCCCCATCAGCTCGTCGTTGAGGTACACCTTGACCTGGGAGATGAGCGGCAAGAGGGAGGGGGACGGGGTGAAATCGAGATCCAGGCTGGCCTTGGTGACCACCTGGTCCCGGCGCACCGTGAAGTCCGCCAGCCCGTCCGGCGCATTGCCCCGCAGGGAGAGGGTACCCGGGGCCGAGGCCATCTGCTCGAAGCTCAGATCCTGGCTGCGCACCGGCGCGGACACGGGCGGCAGGGGCCCGGCGGCCTCGGCAGCCAGCGCGCTCTGGGTCATCAGCAGGAGAGGAATAAAATAGCGTTGTGGTTTCATCATCCTTTCACTGTCTGTGGGGTCGGAGCCTGGGACCGGTAATCCGGCGAGACGCGACGTGGAACGAAGGAGAGCAGCCAGCGGGCCAGCTTCTCGAGCAGGATACAAACGGGTTCTAACGGTGAGCTGCGGGCCAGGCGCCAGTAAGCCCCCCAGCCCAGCAGCGTGATGTCGATCAGGCTGTGCAGCGGCCTGTCCTTGCCGAGTCGCTGCTGCCACAAAGACCAGGTGTCGGCCCGGGCGAAGGTGCACTGGATGAAGTCGATGTTCTGCTGCTGCGCCATGGGCTCCAATTCCAGCCCCAGCTTGCGACCAAACACCCGCTGCACCTTGGCGGCGAAGGCCTGCTCCCGCTGGCCGTTGCGCAGCAGCAGCCAGACCCGCTCCTTGCCGACCAGGGGCAGCTGATCGTCCAGCAGCACCCCTACCCCGCCGTTGGAGTAGTCCTTGAGGGTACAGGGGTAGAGATGACCGTTGGCCAGCTTGATGGCCGCCGGCATCACCATCTCCACCCTGGGATTGGAGCGCACCTGGCGCGACTCGAAGGCCACCGCCAGGGCCCCCCCCAGTATGGTCATGTTGTAGAGGGTCCAGATCATGCTGAGGATCAGGGTCAGGATCTCATCGGCGGGCCCGGTCAGGATGCGCCAGACGCCGAACCCCAGGCCGCACAGGCTGAGCAGGATCAGGATGAGATAGGGACGGGAGACCGACAGATCCAGGTAGACCTCCTCCGTCATGCCCCCCTTGGCGGTCACGTTGAACTTGCCCTTGTGGGGAGCAAACAGCGCCACCGTGGTGGGACGGGCTATGTACCAGGCCAGCACGGTTTCATACACCTCCCCCCAGAAGGAGTGGCGCACCTTGCCCTGCAACCGGGAGTTGGTCAGGGCGCTGTGGAAGATGTGCGGCAGCATGTAGAGGGCGATGGCCGCCGCCGGCGCATAGATGATGTAGGCATGCAGGATCAGGAAGGCCAGGGGCGCTATCAGGAAGATGAGCCGCGGAATGCCGGACAGGAAGTGCAGCATGGCGTTGAAGTAGCAGAGCCGCTGACCGAAGTTGAGCCCCTTGCCGAACAGGGGGTTGTCCAGACGCAGGATCTGCACCATGCCGCGGGCCCAGCGGATGCGCTGGCCGATATGGGCGGACAGGCTCTCCGTGGCCAGCCCCGCCGCCAACGGGATCCGGATGTAGGCCGAGGTATAGCCGAGCCGGTGCAGGCGCAGCGAGGTGTGGGCATCCTCGGTGACCGTCTCCACGGCGATGCCGTCGATCTCGTCCAGGGCCGAGCGCTTGATGACGGCGCAGGAGCCGCAGAAGAAGCTGGCGTCCCACATGTCGTTGCCATCCTGCACCAGGCCGTAGAACAGGGCCCCCTCGTTGGGCATCTTGCGAAACCGCTGCAAGTTATGCTCGAACGGGTCGGCCGAGAAGAAGTGGTGGGGGGTCTGCACCACCCCCAGCTTGGGATCCCGGTAGAACCAGCCCACCGTCATCTGCAGGAAGGAGCGGGTCGGCAGGTGGTCGCAGTCGAAGATGGCCACCAGATCCCCGGTCGCCTGCTTGAGGGCATTGTTGATATTGCCCGCCTTGGCGTGCTCGTGGGTCTCCCGCGCCACGTAGCGGATCCCCGCCCCTTCCGCGAACTCGCGAAACGACTCCCGGCCCCCGTCATCGAGCAGCCAGATGGTGAGCTTGTCTTTGGGCCAGTCGAGCCCCTGGGCCGCATAGACGGTCCCCCTGACGATGGCGAGATCCTCGTTGTAGGTGGGGATCAGCAGATCCACCGTCGGCCACTGGGACGGATCCGCCGGCAGGGGGGCCGGGGGCCGGTGCAGGGGCCAGGCCGTCTGCCAGTAACCGAGCAGCAGCACCACCCAGGCATAGGTCTCGGCGAACAGCAGCAGCAGGCCGCAGGTGAGGCTGACCGGATCGAACCAGTCCAGGGTCGAGGTGTAGCGCCACCAGATATAGCGGCAGGAGACGGTGAGGGAGAGCACCATCATCATCAGCATGGGGTAGCGGCCCGGCACGGCCCGCAGGATGAAGGCCATCACCACCAGCATGATGACGAACATCAGCTGCGCCCCCAGGGTAAAGGGCTGGGTGATGCAGAGCAGGGAGAGGGTACCGGCCACCACGCAGAGCAGCACGCTCTTCCAGCGCGCCTCCCTGGGAGTGGCGCGGGCGGCGGCCAGCCCTTTCTCTTCCTGGCGCAGCAGGAAGCTGGAGAGCCCCTGGGTGCCCCGTTGCCAGGCACGCTGCCAAGAGGCCGGCCAGCGCAACGGTATGGGTTCGGGCCGGCGCACGATCAACCAGAGGCTCTGCAGCAGGATCCGCAGGGGATCCCCCGCCTTGGGCCGCCTTATCTGCGGATAGAGGCCGCGGGCATGGCTCAGCACCCACTGCCAGCCGTGACGCTCCAGCGGGAACAGGGTCCAGGCCAGCAGCCAGAGCAGGGTCAGGCTGACGCCCCCCGCCCGGGAGGCGCCACGGCGACGCAGAGCCCGGTAGCGCTCGGCACACCAGATCCCCGCGGTCGGCGTCAGCAGCCAGGCTAGCATGGGGTCCCCTCGTCCCGCTCCAGGCACCAGAGCGCCAGGGAATTCAGCTCATGGGCGATCAGGCTGGTGGGAGCATAGCGGCCCACCGGCTGCTTGGCCGCCATGGCCTCCGCCATGGCCTCGTCCCGATGCAGACGCAGGGTGAGCAGGGGCAGGTTGCCGGCCAGCCAGAGATCCAGCAGATCCTGCTGCAGCGCCCGCCTGCTGGTGAACTGGGTGACCAGCAGCCGTTCGTCGGCCGCCAGGGCATGGTCATAGAGGCGCACATGACAGTTGGCATCGGCGTTGACCACGGTCAGCAATCGGCCGGGCAGCGCGAGGGGAGCCCCCGCGGGCAGGTCCAGCAGCAGCAGATCATAGCCATCGATCGCCCCGAGCCAGTCCGCTCCACCCTGGGACCGTGCGCCGCCATGGGGCAGCAGATCCAGCCCGCTCTCGTAGTGATGCAACATGGTGCGCCACTCCTGGCCGGGGGCGGCAAGCCGGCTCCAGCCCCTGCCATCGTCGTGGGGCAGGCCGAGGTGGATACCGAGCAGGTTGTCGGGGCAGAGATCCAATGCCAGCACGCGTGCACCCTGCTCCCGGGCGGCCCAGGCCAGCCCGGCCACGATGGAGGTGGTCCCCACGCCTCCCCGGATCCCCTGCAGAGCCACTATGTGCATTTGCGGCTCCGTTGTATGTCCAGCTCAGCCAGCAGCGGGAAGCGCTCGCGCAGGGCGACGAGGTGTTCGTGGAGGGCGATGTCCTGATAGGCCAGCTGGACATCGAAGGCCTGCTGCACCATGGCCACGTCGCTCACCAGGCCCCCCTCCACCGGCACGCCGAAGGGGGCCCGCACCGTCTGCGGCTTCTCAGTTTGCATAGATCACTCCTCCGTCACTGGGGATAGGGAACCCAGTCCCCCTGCCCCAGCTTGATGTGATACTTGTCCTGGTACTCGATCACCACCGAGCCCTGGTTCTCCGCCACGGACGGGGTCTCCGGCAGGTTGTCCAGCAGGGCATTCCAGTCGATGGTGTCGCTGTCGAACAGGTCGCCCCCCACCAACCGGGAGGTCAGCTCGGCGACGGCCAGGAAGCTGCTGGGGCTGTCGATGTGCCGGGTCGCCTCGTGGGGGGCCTTGGTACCGATCAGGGCGACCCCGACCGGCACCTGGGTGATGCTGGGGCTGGGGATGTCCCGCAGGCCGGCCATCTGCATCCTGTCCCCTGAGATGGCCGCCCCGTGTTCGGGCACCACCACCACGGCCACCTTGCGACCGGACTGCTCCAGCGCCTTGAGGAAGCTGTCCAGCTGGTCGAGCAGGGTCTGCAGCCGGGCCTTGTAGGGGGCTATCTGGCGGTTGGCCGCGTAGCGGTTGCCATCGTGCAGGGCGATCAGGTTGAAGAAGGTGACGTTGCGGGCGGCCTTGCTCTTCTCCCGCTCGCTCAGCCAGTGGCCGAGCACGTCCGAGGTCCGGTAGATGGGCTCACCGTCGAAGGAGGCCAGATCGTGAGCCATCCCCTCCTTGCTCATGAGGGGCACGCTCAGGCTGGCATACTGCTTAAGGTCCTTGAGGTAGTTGCCGAAGGCCCCCGAGTGATCCATGGCGACCTGCTGCTCGAAGCCGAGTCGGGCCAGGTTGTTGAACAGCAGGCACTGGCCTGGCGGCGTCACATAGAGGCCCTGGTGACTGGTCTGCCCGCAACTCGCCCGCAGCAGACGGATGGAGGCCGGACCGCTGTAGGAGGTGGCGGCGTTGAAATGTTTGAACATCACATCGAAGTGGCGCCAGATCGGGTGCTCCGTCAGGCCGCTCGCCTCCACGTCGCTCCAGGCCAGGGAGCAGATGTTGATGATGAGCAGATCGAAAGGGGCCGCCTTCGCCGGCAGCGTCGCGGGCAGGCTCACCAGGCGATCCCGCTCCTCGCCGTAGAAGTCGTCGAGGTAGGCATTGAGATTCTGGTTGGTGGGCGGCGCGCTCTGATCCAGCTGCTCCGTCATCGAGACCGTCTTGCCGGCGGACTCTGGGGCTGACGACTTGGGCTGGGTCTGGCTAGCCGTCGACCCCTCCTGGGAGGCGAAGGGGTTGCCGACTATGGGGGAGAGCCACAGCCCGATCAGGGTGAGCAGGATCCAGGGGGTGAAGCGCAACCACTGGGCGATGAACAGATAGAGGGTCAGCATGATGAAGCCGGCGCCGATCATCTCCCAGTTGATGAAGCGCCCGAGCAGCTCCAGCCAGTAATCCAGGGTGAAGGAGAAGACCTGGGCCCCCTGGGACTGGATACTCTCAATCCCGGGCAACCAGGTGTCGTGGTAGAAGATCCCCACCCCCACCGGCAGCGCCACCCAATGGCGCACACGCCGCAACCAGGCCCAGGGCAGAGGGAAGAGCAGCGCGGCGGCAAACACCAGGTTGATGAGAGGGTGGAAATTGAGATAGCCCGCCCACAGCAGGGCAAATTTGGCGAGGAAATAGATATTCCATCCCCCCAGGCCTTGCCAGTCCAGCCAGGGAGAAGCGGGGTGAGATAATGGTCGAGTCATCGGCGATGGGTCACCTGTTATAGTCGGTTCCCCGAGAAGGGGCCGAGCACACTGCATTTATTATTGAGTGAAACCTTAGTTTATTATGCAACTGGTTGCGCCTCCCCGGTGACCCCCAGATGAGTGCTGGCCCTCGGGAGGGCCGGCCTTGGCAAAGCCCCATATGAGCCCCAATACTATCCAAGTGACGCCACAAAGCCCATCCCTTGGCCCTTCCATAAAGATCTATTTTTTGTATACAAATGTGACAGGCCTCCCGGTTCATGGGTTTCGAGGCGGTCTGGCTACGACAACAGCTGTCATCCGGAGCGGCAAATCGAACTGCTTGAGGCCACCAGCGGATTACGCCATGATAACGGCCCCGGCCGGCGGCCGGATCTGGACAGTCAACTTCAAGGACCCCCCATGTTTGAACACGTCGATGCCTATGCTGGCGACCCCATACTGACGCTAGTCGAGACCTTCCACAAAGATACCCGCGAGCAGAAGGTGAACCTGGGGATCGGACTCTATTACGACGAGCAGGGCCGCATTCCGCTGCTGCCCTCGGTGCAGCAGGCCGAGGCCCAACGTGCCGCCGCCCCGGCGCCGCGTCCTTACCAGCCCATGGAAGGGGCCGCTAACTACCGCACCGCCGTGCAGCACCTGCTGTTCGGGGCCGAGCACGCCGCCGTCAAGGCCGGTCGCATCGCCACCATCCAGACCATAGGTGGCTCGGGCGCCTTGAAGATAGGCGCCGACCTGCTCAAGCGCTACTTCCCGACCTCCGAGGTCTGGGTCAGCAATCCGACCTGGGACAACCACAAGGCCATGTTCGAGGGGGCCGGCATCAAGGTGCACGACTACCCCTACTACGACGCGGCCACCGGTGGCGTCCAGTTCGATGCCATGCTGGCCTGCCTGAGCCAGCTGCCGGCCAAGAGCATCGTATTGCTGCACCCCTGCTGCCACAACCCGACCGGGGTGGATCTCTCCCGCGCCCAGTGGGATCAGGTCATCACGCTCGTGGTGGAGAAGAATCTCATCCCCTTCATGGACATCGCCTATCAGGGCTTCGGTGACGGTCTGGAAGAGGATGCCTACGCCATCCGCGCCATGGTGGATGCCGGGGTCAGCTTCTTCGTCAGCAACTCCTTCTCCAAGAACCTCTCCTTCTACGGCGAGCGCTGCGGCGGCCTGTCGGTCATCTGCCAGGACGCGGAAGAGGCGGGACGGGTGCTGGGCCAGATGAAGGCGACCGTGCGTCGCAACTACTCCAGCCCCCCCACCCACGGTGGCCAGATCACCGCGGCCGTGATGAACGACGCCGACCTGCACGCCCTCTGGGTCGGCGAGGTGACCGAGATGCGCACCCGCATCAAGGCCATGCGCCAGAAGCTGTTCGAGGTGCTGAGCGCCAAGGTGCCTGGCCGCGACTTCAGCTACTTCATCAACCAGCGCGGCATGTTCAGCTACACCGGCTTCACCCCGGAGCAGGTGGACAGACTGCGGGAGGAGTTCGCCGTCTACCTGGTGCGCTCCGGCCGCATGTGCGTGGCCGGCCTCAACAGCCGCAACGTGGACTACGTGGCCGATGCCATGGCCGCCGTGCTCAAAGGCTAATCTGCACAAGCCCCGCCCCGGCGGGGCTTTTTGTTTCCACCGCCTTTCTCCGGAGCCGCTATGGGTCTTATCACCCTCTCCAGGCAGGGAGGCCGCCATCTGCCCATTCTCATTCCATCCCAGGAGTCGCCATGGATCTGATCGCCCTCTCCCGTTTGGGGGGACGCCATCTGGTCACCCTGCACCTGCTGCTGGACAGCCAGAGCGTCACCCGCAGCGCCGAACGCCTCTGCACCACCCCCTCCTCCGTCAGCAAGACCCTCAATCAGCTGCGCGAGCTGCTGGGGGATCAACTGCTCTACCGCCAGGGCAACCAGTTGCTGCTCACCCCCTTTGCCGAGCGGATAGGCCCCAGCCTGCATCGCCTGCTGCGGGAGCTGAATGGCCTCACCAGCCAGGAGGGCTTCGACCCCGCCAACTGGCAGGGTCAGCTGCACATCGCCCTGCGCGAGAGCGGCATGACCTGGCCCATGGGGCCCATTCTGGGTCGCTTGATGAAGGAGGTGCCCGGGCTGGTGCCCGTCATCTGGAACAAGGAGGAGCAGGCGTTGACGGCGCTGGCGGCGGGCAAGCTCGACTTCGTGATCCTGCCCCATGATCAGAGCCAGCCCCTGCCGAACCAGGCCGGCCTGGTGTGGGAGCCCCTGCGCGAAGACAGGCTCACCTGCCTGCTGCGGGCGGATCACCCTGCGCTCTCCCGAGACTGGGATCTGGATGCCTACCTGAGCTGGCGTCACATCGCCATCCGCGACACCGAGCTCGCCAGCCCCTTCTTCGAGCAGAGCCTGGCTCAGCTGCAGGTGCGCCGACAGATCGGCGCCACCCTGCCGGACTTTGGCGGCGCGGCGGCCCTGCTGCGCCAGAGCGATCTCATCCTCACCACCCTGGAGGGCTGGGCGAGGCAGGCCAGTCTGCCGGGCTTGGTGAGCCGCCCCGTGCCGTTCGACTTTGGCGCCCTGACCCACAGCCTGGTATGGTATGGCCCCACCGGGGAGGATCCCGCCCTGCGCTGGTTCCGCCAGCGGATCCTGCAACTGGGGCAAGAACTGGGCCGGTCATAGCGCGGCCATGGACCCAGCGCCCTGGCTCAGGGCTTCTTGGTGTAGATGGGGCTCGGGAAGGAGGCGACGTTGTTGCCAAGATCCGTGATGCGCGCCGCCCCCTGCTTGCGCACCTGATCCACCCGCAGCACGTGGTGCATGGGGATCAGGGTGCGGTTGACGTCGGCGAACTCGCTCTTGAGCTTCTCGTGGCTGGGGTCGACGATGAAGGCCGTGTGGTTGTCCCAGACGAAATTGGCAATCTCGATGAAGCCGAACAGCTGCCCCTGATTGACCTCTCTGACGTAGACCTCGTAACGCTCGTTGTGACAAATAAACTGCACTCGGTATAAGGCGTTGGCTTCGCTCATGGCTGTCTGTAGGTGGTGGACGGTTTCCCCATTCTAGCGATCACCGGGCCCGCGCCCTATAGACGAAGTTCACAGTTGCGTCATATCGGGTCTCAGCCCTTTTTACCTCTCCTTAACACCCGAACGTCATATGAGAGCGGGCAGGGAGACAGATCCAAACCCCTTGTTGATCAGTGCCTTGGCCAACCTCTCCAGCTCCTCCCTCGAGGTCTCCTGCCAGTCAAGAGCGGCCCCGCGCACCCCGTGGTGGCGAAAACCGTTGAGGCGGATGGGAACAGGACCCAGGCTTTGCAGGAAGGCAGCGAGACCGGGATCCAGCGCCCCGTCCTCGCCCAGGAAGTCGCTCTGTCCGGGCACCTGGAGCAGCCGCAGCTCGGTCAGCTTGCCGCACCGCGCCAGCAGTTGCAGGGAGGCGAGCACCCGCTCGCGATCGTAACCGGTCAGGGCCCGATGCACCCCGTCCCGCCACCCCTTGAGATCCAGCATGGCACCGTCCAGCACGGGCAACAGCCGCTGCCAGCCCGCCGGCGCCAGGGAGCCGTTGCTGTCCAGCAGGCAATCCAGCCGGGCCAGCTCGGGATCGGCCTTGATCTGGGTGAAGAGGGCGACCACGAACGGCAGCTGGGTGGTCGCCTCGCCGCCGGAGACAGTGACGCCGGTGAGCAGCGGGGCGTAACGGTGCAGCTGTGCCAGCACCTCGGCCACCGACATGATGCTGGTCTTAGGGCTGGCCTGGCGCGGGCAGACGTCGGTGCAGCGATCGCACTGGGTACAGAGCGATGCCTGCCAGCTCACCCGCCCCTCCGCCATGGTCAGGGCGCCGCTCGGGCAACCCGGTACGCACCCCCCGCAGTGATCGCACAACCCTATGGTGTGCGGGTTGTGGCAGCCGGGGCAGCGAAAGTTGCACCCCTGCAGGAAGATCACCAGACGATTGCCCGGCCCATCCACGCAGGAGAAGGGCAGTATCCTGCTGACGATGGCGGTGCGCGCCAGCAGGCGACTCCGGTCAGCCCCCACTCAGGTTCGCCTCCAGCCCCACCACCCGGGGTGCCCGCCGGCGGATGCCGGTCAGCTCGCTCGCCTCGGCGCCGAGGCAGGTGGTCTGCAAGCGGGAGCCCTCGGCCGCGAAGCGGGCCACGTCGCTCTGGCGGATCATGTAGCCGGTCACCCGCACCAGATCACTGTCTGCCACGTTGGCGCTGAACTCCCGCATGCCGAGGGCGAAGGCCCCCTTGCAGAGCTGCAGCAGGGCCAGGGGGTTCTGGCGTATGGTGGGATCCAGGGTCAAGATCTCGCTGATCCCCGAGCCGTAATAGGCGTGGTGGGGGGCCAGTGCCAGCAGGTGGCTGGCGGGATCCGGCTCCTCGCCGTAGGGGATCCGCACGCCCGGAGTCACCCCGCGGTCCAGGCTCAGGCCCCCCTGGGCATGGAGCAGGGCCCGCCCGTTCCAGGCGCGGGGCTGAGCGTGGCCGGTGACATAGAGCGACAGCTGGGCCGAGATGCGATGGCCGAGCTGGTTCGCCCCCTCGTCGTGGCCGTAACGACCGGGCAGGCCCTCCTTCGCCAGCAGCAGGTTCACCGCCTCCGCCATGCCATAGACGCCGAACATGGGCACGAAGCGATCCTCGTCGATGAGCCCCTCCTGCACCAGGAAGCTGTCGAAGAAGCCGGACTCTTCATGCAGGAAGCGGGTGCGCGCCTCGATGAGCAATGAGGCCTGCTCGCAATAGTGGGGCAACCAGCGACTCATGAATGCCTCTATGCCGGCGCTCTGCTCCGCCACCCCCTTGAGGGAGACTCGCACTAGCGTGTTGGCGCCGCCCCCGAGCGGCAGCGCGTTGTAGCAGCTGACGATGCCAAACCCGCGCTCGTCGAAGGTGTCGCGGTGAAGCGGATAGTTGACGATATGAGGCTTGCCGCACTTGGCGATGTTCTCCACCCCCTGCAGCAGCAGGTCGTCCGGGCTCTGGGCCGGATCGTGGAACAGGCTGAGGTTCGGCGCCACCTGTTTGAGCTCACCGTCGATGCGCAGGATCAGCCGGCAGATCCGGTTGTCATCCGGGCCTATGTTGACGTGCATGAAGGCATCCGGCAGCACCCTGTCCAGGTAGATCCAGAAGCGTCGCAACTTGCCATGGAGGGTCTCGTCGTCCAGCTCGCCGACGAAGGGCAGCAGCAGTTGATCCAGCCGCCCCAGCCAGACCGGCATGCCGGTGACCGAGGGCACGTGATGGTAGAGGATGCGCAGAGCGTCGAGGGCCTCGTCGAAATCTCGCGGCGGCGCCAGCTCCAGCCAGGGGGATCCCTGGCTCAGGAAGCGTTGATAATCCGGCAGCACGTAGCGCGGCTTGTGGGGGGCGTGCCCCTCGAACATGTCGCACAGGACCCCCTCTGCCATGGCGTCGGCGACGGTGGCGGGCAGCTCGGGGTAAGGCAGGGCGTTCTCGGCGGCCAGGGCCAGGGCCTGGCGCTTCTGGGCCGGGGAGAGCAGGGGATCGCGGACGATGCGCTGACAGGTGGCGGTGAGGGACATGGAAGGCTCCTTGACGATGGAGTCTAAATCCTCACACTTGCAGGGCCTTATTTGAAGTGACATTCACAACACAGCGGATATCCATATACGACATCCGCTGTGCGGGATCACGGCTTATCCCAGCCAGGGCAGCAGGGCCAGCAGTCCCCCTTGCCAGCGCAGCAGGAAGAAGCCCCCCATGCCGACCACCACCACCACCAGGGTCGGCAACCGCAGCAGGGTCAGCGCCGTCACCAGCAGGGTGGCGGCGAGGTAGTCAGGATCCCAGTCCAGCCCCTTGCCGGGCTCGTAGCTGAAGACGATGGGCAGCCAGATGGCGGTCAGCACCGACTGGGCCGAGAAGCTGAGGAAGGCCCCCATCTCGGCGCCGGGCTGGTAGCGGGTCAGCCGCGAGAAGAAGGCGAAGCGGTTGAAGAAGGTGATCAGGGTCAGCAGCCCTATCATCAGCCAGGCCATGACTACCTCCTCATCCGGTGCAGCACATACCCCACCACCATGCCGGCCAGGGCCGAGACGATGATGTGGATCTCCGCCAAGAGCGGCTTGGTGACGAGGGCAGTGCCGCCGCTCACCAGGGTCGCCGCCACCATGGGCAGGTTCTTCATGGCCGGGATCGTCATGGCGATGAAGGTGGCCGCGATGGCGAAGTCCAGCCCCATGTGATCCAGCCCCTCGATGTACTGGCCGGCGGCGATGCCGAGCAGGGTCGCGAGATTCCAGAACAGGTAGAACACGAAGCCCGCGATCAGCGCGTAGGCGTGGTTGAAGGCGCCGCTACGCTCCCTGTCCTTGAGGGCCACCGCGAACATCTCGTCGGTCAGGAAGAAGGCCAGGCTGGCGCGCCAGCGCAGGGGCAGCGACAGCACGTCCCGGCGGAAGGTGAAGCCGTACAGCAGGTGCTGGGAGGTGATGACGAAGGTGGAACCGACGATGGGCAACAGCGGCGTGCCGGCCCCGAACAGAGTGGTAGCCGAGAGCTGGGCCGCGCCGGCATAGACCAGCAGGGACATCAGCTGGGCCTGAATGGGGCTCAGGCCCACCTGCAGCGCCAGGGCGCCGCACAGTATTCCCCAGGGAATGACCGAGACGGAAAGCGGAAGAATATCGAGGGAGGCGCGCCACCAGAGCGCACCCGTGCTCTCGGCCCCGGACGGCTGGGGGCGAGCTTGGGAAATCATGAGGTCATCCTTGTCCTGTCAACGAGAACCGAAAAACCTATCACAGCGCGGGGGGAGATGCCATGCCACCGTAGAGGCGGAGGAGGCGGAACAAGGAGCAGCCCGCCTCGCCGATGAGGCGGCGAGGCGGGCTGGTACTGGCGGGATCAGGGCTGAATGACGATGGGGGTACCGGGTTCGATGGCGTTCCACACCTCGTCCAGATCGTGGTTCAGCATGGCGATGCAGCCATTGGTCCAGTTGGACGGCTGCAGACGGCGGTTGCCGATGTCGTTACGCTGACCATGGATCATGATCATGCCACCCGGGTTGACCCCCTTCTCGTTGGCCGCCTTGATGTCGTCCAGATTCGGGTAGTTGATGTGGATGGCCTTGTAGAAGCCCGAGTTGGTCTTCTTGTAGTCGAGGATGTAACGCCCTTCCGGCGTACGCTGATCCCCTTCCTTCTGCTTGTGACCCATGGGGGCCGGGCCCAGGGCGATCCAGTAGCGTTTGACCTCTTTGCCATCCTTCATCAGGGTCAGGCTATAGTTCGACTTCTTGACCACCACCATGTCCGCAGACAGGCTGGCAAAACTCAATGCGGGCCACAGCCCCAGCAAACACAGTAATACGGCTCTCATTCCATCCCTCGACAAGCCTTTGGGGCTTTTTTTGTTAGCACATCATCTGAATGTCGCCACGCCCTGAGGAGGGCACAGTGGCAAGCGAGCGCCATGATATTGGATCGCCGTCAATACTCAATATATCCAGAGAAACATATCTGAGGCCATCTTTTATCAGGCGCCATGGCGCCATGCTAACAAGATGATAGATGGTCATATTTTCGTTATCAGGCACGCTTTGAATCCTCCTCATCGTGGCACTTTCCAACGGCCACTCCCCTTCGCCATCCCATGATGGCTCTTCTCACCGCCCCGGATGAAGGGATCTGCTGCGCTCTCAGCATATTGCGCTGGATGCCCGTCGGACTTGCCTGCGACAAAGCCCCGACCCGTAAACCACTAAGCCAGTCAGGGCCCTTGGCACCGACTGGCTCATTCATACAGGCGTTCGCGCTAGGGGCTCACGATGGCTTTCACGCCGGCAGCACATCGGCCGGCAGACGAGCCAGGGCCAGCTGGTATCTGTGTTCGGCCAGCTCTACCTCCCGGCGAGCCTCCTCCACCTTGCCCTCGGCACTCCTGACCGCGGCGGTCAGCTGGTTGTACTGGTTCCAGCTGCCGTTGTACTCGGTCACCTCATCGCGATAACGCTGGGCCAGCTGATTGTACTGCTGGCTCAGCTGGTTGCTCTCGCTACGCAACTGGTTGATGCGGGCGAGCAGCCCCTCCTGGATGGTGCGGATCCGCTGGTACTCGGCGGCGCTGTAGCGACCGTTATAGCTGTTGTATTGCTGCACCAAGCGGTTGCTCTCGGTGATCGCCTGGTTGCGACTCTGGTTGAGGGTGGCCAGCTCCCCCTTGTAGCGCTCGAAGTTGGCCAGCAGTGTCTGCTGGCGGTTTTTCAGGGCACCTTGCGCATCCAGTTGCTGGCTGTAGAGGGTCCGTGCGGCTTCCAGATCCTGCCGGCGCTGCTCGAGGGAGAGCTCCAGCGCCTCCAGATCCGGCAACTCTTCCGTCACCATGGTGGGGTAGAAATTGGCGATCTGAGGCGTAGTCACGCGCAGGGCGCGCACCGCATCGGCGCCATTGGCCTCGTCCTCGTGGTCCACCCCGCAAGGCTGGCCCTGGCAGATCAGGTCCGGGCTGGAGAACTTGTACTCGTGATTGCGGACTCCGAAGCTGGAGGGATAGGCCATGATGGTGGCAAAAGAGCGCTCCACTCCGTGCCCCAGGGCATAGTGGTAGGTGCCCCCTGCCCCGTCTTGCAGCCTGGAGTGGTTGAGCCCCATGTTGTGACCCAATTCATGGGCCAGCACCACATCCCCGCAACCCGTGGCGGTGACATGGCTGAACATGTTGTGCGCGTCCTTGGAGACGTCGCCGTCGGCATACGCCTTGCGACCATCGCTATAGGTGGCGGAGCCACCGACCCAGGCCAGCCCGCAACTGCCGTGATCCCCGGTGTTCGGGCGCATCAGTACCACCATGTCGGCGCCGTAGCGGGTGCGCAGGTTGGGGACCTCGGTGAACGCCTCGTGGGTCTGTTTGGTCACGGCATTGAGCGCGAGGCGATCCCTGCCCTCGTCCGGATAGGCCACCTCGGCACTGTGCACAGTCCGCACCGTCAGATCCAGGCCACTGGCGGCATAGATCTGGTTGGTGACATTGACCATGTGCTGGATCCGGGTCTGGGCATCCCCTTGATAACGGGCCGCCAATCCGGGGCTGTGCAACACCATGAGATCTAGGGTCTCGGCCAAGGCCGGTGTGGCGCCGATCAGGCCCGCGACCAGGATCCCCAATGTGGTTTTCTGCATGTGGTATTCCTTCTTTGTCGTTATGGATGAGTCGGGATCAGGCCGTCAGTACCGCCATGACCCCGATCCAGTGGCGGGTTCTTGTAAACCCAGCCCTTGCCGCCCAAGGTCTCAACGGAGTAGCTGCCTTGCGGCGTTCCGATGAAGCCGAAGGTGGCTTGCTTGCCGACGGTGAAATTGACCGGGTAACTGTCACCGTCGATCCGCACTTCTCCCTGCCAGTTACGCTCGCCCCCACGCTGCAACTGCACCTTGGTCACCCTGGCCACCAGAGTGCTGCCATCGGGCAGTGGCAGGGTCACGCTGTCCCCCACCTGGGCCCGCCCCAGACCGCTCCCCTGCAGGGCGATGGGCTGAGGCTGCTCGACCCCCTCTCCGGGCTCCGCCAGCGGAAACGCGGCATCCACCTCGGCGGCCTGCCAGGGGCTCTCCAGGGCATGACCGCCGTCCTGGCTGAGACGGTTGGGTGAGGGGGATGCCAGTGCCAGCGGCTGCAACTGGGGCTCTGGCACACTGGGCAGGGGGCTGGGATCGACCAGTGTGGGTGATGCCGGCATGGCATCGCTCACCGGGTCCATGGTCGCGACATCCGGTCGTTTAATTGTCTGAATATTCCATGCAACCACACCCACTCCCAGGATCAAGAGACCCATTAAAACCCCAAGTTTCACCTTTCGCATATTGATACCTCAATCAAAAACAATCCTTAAAAAACAACATGTTGATTGATTTCAGAAGAAGCATGCTAGAAAGTGTTTTCGAGTCTGCCCCCCCCTATATGGGGCTTTGTAAAAATCAAAAACGTATATTTATGCATCAATAATGCGTAGCAAAGGCAGGGCCGGCGTGGGTTGAAGCCATGGATCGATTAATTTGTTCAACCATCGCCAGATGGGACCCAAATGCGGGGTGATTTGATACTTCCACCCCATATGGGGAGAGTGGATTTGACTGTACCGCCCGGTGGGCGAAGGCGTACCCTGTGCCCTCGATTCAGTCAAAGAGGTTGGATGAACGGTTTGCGTACCAAAGTACTCTGGCTGGGCGGTCTGCTGATCGCGCTGGCAGCCCCCCTGGCCGCCGCCCCCTTGCTGCTGCAAGGGGAACATCAAAGCTATCGCATCGATCCGGACACCCTCGCCATCTCGGTGGGGGACGTGCCGGTCAACGCGGGACAGGCGGCCCGCCAGGTCAGTCACCTGCAACAGGACGATCAGGGCATACGCTGGCGCTGGCCCGCCCAGGAGACCCAGGTCGAGGCGGAGCTGGACGGCGACGATCTGCTGCTCACCCTCACCAGCGACGGCCCTCGCCAGCTTGGCTGGTACAGCCTGCCGAAGAACCAGACCCACCTCTCCATGGCCTTTGGCGAGGGGAGCCGCTTCTCGGTCCGTGACAGCGACTGGCTCGGCTATATCGGCGACGAGCTGAGCGAACTCGACACCCACTATGATCTCAAGCTGCCGATGTGGAGCCAGGATGCGGGCAAGCAGACCTACAGCTGGATCCTGCAGAGCCCCTATGACAACCACCTCAGCTTCAGCCGCAAGGGAGGCCGGCTGCAGCTGACCGCCAGCCACGCCTTCAATCACTTCAACCGGGATCCCCTGGTGGTGCGCCTGAGCGTGGGGGATGACTGGCTGGCGGGGGCGCGGCGTTATCGGGAGTGGCTCCAGGCCGAAGGCGGCTGGCAGTCCCTCACCGACAAGTTCGCCCGGCTGCCGGCCGGACGGCGCCTCATCGGTGCCAGCCACCTCTACCTGTGGGGGGATGCCCTGCTGGATCGGCAGGATGTGACCGATTGGGCCGGCCTGCAGGCCAGGATCGCGAGCAAGCCGGAATGGCTCAAGGTGTTCAGCAAGGAGGAACAAGCCGCCCTGGCGGTCCCCGGCCCCCAGATCTGGCAACAGGCCCAGATCATGGAGGGGCTCAACCGGCTGATAGCCCGCCAGCTACCCCTGCCCGCCCAGCAGGGTCCCCTCCTGCAGGGCAAGGTGCTGGCCCTGCGCCAGCAGTGGGTCAAGAGCCAGTTTGGGGCTCAGCTGGTGTCACAGGCTCGCTGGGGCCAGGGGTTGTCCCTGCCGGTCATAGAGACGCTACACGAGGCGGGGCTGCGCAAGCTCTGGCTCGGCACGCCCCAATGGACCGCCGCCCTGCAGCAGGATCAGGCCATCACCGCCGCCAAACGGCTGGGTTATCTGGTGGGGAGCTACGACTCCTACGACACCGCCATCCCCCCGGGCAGCAACGACAGCTGGCTCACCGCCCAGCTGCCCACCGAGCTCGGCAAGCGCTGCGCCATCGTGGAAGCAGACGGCAAACCCAGGCCCGGCTTTGGCGGCGAAGGGGTCTATCTCAACCCTGGCTGCACCCTGCCCTTTGCCAAGGAGCGCATGGGGGAGCTGGCCAGGGCCAGCGCCATCAACAGCCTCTTCCTCGATGTGGACGGCACCGCCATGGCCTCCAGCGACTACAGCCCGGCCCACCAGCAGGGCAGCGCGGCCATGATAGCCGCCCGCAACGCCCGCATGAGTTGGGTGGGAGAGCGACTCGGCCTGGTGCTGGGTTCGGAGGATGGCAACGCCCTCACCAGCAAGCCACTGATGTTCGCCCACGGCATCCAGAGCTGGGGCTTTGGCTGGGAAGACGCCGCCATGCGCAAGCAGGCCAAGTCCCCCTACTACCTCGGCAAGTGGTGGCCGGACGAGGCGCCCCAGGTCTTCTTCCAGCCCGCCCGCCTCAAGCCGCGCTACCTCAAGACGGTGTTCAACCCGACGGACAGGCTGCCCCTCTATCAGGCGGTGTTCCACGATTCGGTGATCAACAGCCACCACTGGCTGCTGGACAACCTCAAGTTCCCCGCCATCCGGGAGGAGCGGGCCCTGCTCGGCCTGCTCTACAACACGCCCCCCCTGGTCAACCTGAGCCGCAGCACCCTCAAGAGTCGGTTGCCCGAGCTGATCAGGCTGGATGCCCAGTTCGCCCCCCTGCACGAGGCGCTGTGGGACAAGGCCCTGGTGGGATTCCGCTGGCGCGACGGGGTAGGACGGGTGCAGGAGACCCGCTTCTCCGACGGCAGCCGGCTGGTGGCGAACTTCGGCAAGGGCAGCATCCTGATCGATGGGCACAAGCTGCCGGGTCACCAGCTGCTGGTCGCCCTCAAGGACAAGCCGGTCACCCTGCTGAAGATCTAGGGCCGAGCGCCCCGGCCAGGCCCTGCCCATCCGTAGGGCCTGCTGTTTGCTCCCCTCAATCCCGCCGGCGCGGCTCGCTACGCGACCTGATGCGCCGCTGCAGCAGCCGATGAAGCAGCTTGTTGTACCTGGCCCAGGAGTGGATCAGCAGAAACAGACCGATGATCAGCGCCAGAAACCACTGCCCCAACCCCTGCCAGCCGAGGGAGCCGATGAAGCTCACCTCATCCCCGCTGTCGAGGTAGTTGAACCAGGGTTGCAGCGCCAGAAACAACCAGCTGCCCCAGGTCAGCAGCAACAGCAGCAGGTCCCGTAGCCGATAGCCCCAGCTGCGCCGGCTGCCATTGCGGATGATCATCTCTTTGCCAAGCTGATGCTTACTCACGGAAGGATTCTCCTCTGTCCGGGCTCTCCCACACCGCCAGCTGGCCGCGGCGGCGCAGCAGGGCCTTGGGCACGGCGACGATCACGGTCACCAGGTTGAGCAGCCAGTAGATCAGGGGATACCAGGCGCACCAGATGAAGCTGCGCTGCATGGTGCGATCGTAATGGCTGTCGATGAAGATACTGATCCCGAACTGCAAGAGGCAGATGCCGGTCATCAGCACCCCGGACCAGGCGAAGAAGTGTCCCTCCGCCAGGGTGGTCAGGTTCGGGTGCAGCAGCCAGCTCAGGGCCAGAAACAGCATGCCGTAACACCAGATTACGCTGGCGGCGTATTCCAGCAGCAGCAGCCAGAAGCGTCGGTTCCGCCAGCGCAGCACCTGGGCGCCGTAGCGCAACATCACCTCGGCGCCCCCCTGGGCCCAGCGCAGCCGCTGCTTGTAGAGGCCGCGCACCGTCTCCGGCATCAGCACCCAGCACAGGGCCTGGGGCTGATAGTGAATGAGCCAGCCACCCAGTTGCAGCTTCCAGCTGATGTCGATGTCCTCGGTCACCATGTCGGTGCTCCAGCCGCCGACCGCCTCTACCGCGCTCTTGCGAAACGCCACCACCACCCCGGACACGGTGAAGACGGTGCCATAGATGCGCTGGGCCCGCTTGATGAGCCCTATGATGGAGCTGAACTCCCCGGTCTGGATCTTGCCGATGATGGTGGAGCGGGTGCGCACCCTGGGGTTGCCGGTCACGGCCCCCACCCTGGGGCTCTCCAGGAAGTGCTTCACCATCCACATCACGGCGTCGTGATCGAGCACGGCGTCGCCGTCGATCCCCACCAGGATCTCCCCATCGGCCTCCCCCAGGGCATGGTTGAGCGCCATGGCCTTGCCCTGATTGGGCTGATGCAACACCCGTAGCCGTGCATCCCCCAGCGCCAGCCTGTCGAGCCGCGCCCCTGTGTCATCCCGGCTGCCATCGTTGATGGCCAGCACCTCGAAGTTGGGGTAACGCTGGCGCAGCAGGTGGCCTATGGTCTCCTCCACATTGGCCCCCTCGTTGTAGCAGGGCACCATCAGGGTCACCCTGGGGTGGCTCGGCAGCGTCAAGCCGCGCCTGGCCAGCGCCAGATCCCGGCGCTCCCACTGGAAGTAGTAATAGAGGCCACCGCACATCCAGACCATGGCCATCAGGCTGGGATAGGCCAGGGTGAAGACCGCCAGTCCATCGAGGAAGTCCATCATGGTTGCGGCCCCGGTGAGCCAGTGCGGCTGGCCTCAGCGGCTGGTGCGGGCTGCGCCATGGGCCCGGGTTGACTGGCGGCCGAGAAGACGGGTTTGAGCACAGCCGGATCCGGCTGGTTGTTGTGAAAATCGTCCGGGTAGTAGCCAAAGTTGTTCACTCCCTGCTCGCGGATGATGCGCATCCAGCGCGCCAGCTCCGCATCCGGGATGGGCTGCTCGGTGCGCCAGTTGCGGCTCTGCAGCTCGAACACCAACTTGTCGGCCGGCACCACTGCCAGCGCATCCTTCGCCAGCTGAGCGAGCCAGGCATCCGGCTCCCCAGCCTGCTCCATGTAGGGCATGGCCATCACGGCGGTGTAGTCATAGGCACGGGCAAAGTCCTCCATGCTCTGGGCAAACCACTGCTGGGATTCGGGCTCCGTGATGAGGGCGGCGTAGATGTTGCGCGCCGTCATCAGTCCATCCTGTCCCCCCTGTCGATAGCGGGCCGCCGCCGCTTTCAGCTCCAGGGTGAAGTCGATGAGCTGGCGGGTCTTCTGCTCCCCCTGAGCCTCGAGCGCCGCCGGACTGCGGGACAGCAGCCCCTCCCCCTCGTAATCCCCGAGGAAGGCATCGTCGTGGAACAGCAGACCATCGAACTTGGTGTAAAAGCCGAGATCCTCGTAGATATCTGCGATAAGCCGACGATTGGCCTGGTTCCAGGGGGCCAGGCGCAGGAACTGATCCGGGGCCGGCTTGCCGGTACGGCTGTCGGTGACATAGGGATGACCCGGGCCGAGATCGTAGGCCAGCACCGGCATCCAGGCGTAGACCTTGACCCCGGCCCGGGTGCGCAGTTGCCAGGCGACCCGGTTGAACAGATCCGCCTTCATCGGCATGTGACGATTCGGGAAGTAGAGCGCCTCCGCCACCCCGTCGCCGTTGTCATCGGCATAGGCCTGCAGGTAGACGGTGGTGATGCCGTAGTTCTTGATGCGATCCAGCAGCTTGTCGAGGTTCTTGCCCTGCTGCACCGGATCCTTGTCGTAGACGTAGTCGAGATCAACGTGCACCAGCCGCTGCACCGGCTGGGACCAGGTATTGCCCCCCATGATCTCGTCGAGATTCTGCAGACTGGTCTCCTCCTCCAGCAAGTAACGGCGCACCTGGCTGCCCGACTCCCCTAGCCGGTTGACCCCGTCATCCAGGGTGAAGGTGTAGGGCATGCCCGCCTCCTTGGCCACGGCGAGGGCGACCTCGTTGAAGGCGCCATAGGGCCAGACCATGATGCGCGGACGCTGGCCGAGGTGCTGGCGGATCTGCTGGCTCGACGCCTCGAAATCCGCCTTGAGCCGCGCCCTGTACTGCGCCTGACTCTCGTAACCCTTGGGACTCCAGCCCGCCGTGGTCACAGCGGGTTGCACATTGCCCTGGGGGTTCGCCAGCAGGCCGAAGTGGGAAGCGAAGGTATGGGAGGCGATCTCCACCAAGCCGGAGGCCTGCATCTCCTGGATCTGCGGCCAGCCGACGAAGTAATCCCTGGGCAGCTTGTCGTCGCCATAGGGCACCATCTGATCCCGGGGTACATCCAGCCAGCTGCCCACCAGGGCGAACACAGCCGGGTACTGATAGAGCTTGAGCAGGGGATAGACCAGGCGATAGAAGCTCTCGTAGCCGTCGTCGAAGCTGAGCAGTATGGCCTTGGGTGGCAGGGGGGCCTTGCCCGCCTTGGCATCCAGGATCTGCTGGAAGCTGACCGGCTGGTAGCCCTGCTGCCGGATCCAGTTGAAGTGGCGGATCAGGGTGTCGCGACGCATGGTCTGGGGGTAGAGCTTGCGATCCGGCGTCAGCTTGAGGTCGATGATGTCGTGGTAGCAGAGCACCACATAGTCGTCCCCCTGACGGGCGGCCTGGGTTGTCCAGGGCAGCAGCAGGGAGATGAGCAGGCAGAACGGGGTGAGCAGTCGGCGCATCACAGGAAGCTCCATTGCAGATTGGCAAAGACGAAATCGCCGTACTCGGCATCGCCGTCATAGGTGGCCTTGCTACGGCCGAGGCCGTAGCCCAGGCTCAGGGCCGGGGAGAGTTCCCAGTCATGGCGGTAGCTGAGCTGCCAGCCCTGACTGCCGCCATAGCCCTGCTGCCAGTAACTGTTGGTGGACAGGAAGAGGCCCTGTACCAGCACACGGTTGGCGTCAAAGGGCAGGCGATAGCGGGCGCCCAGTTCCAGCTCCAGATTGCGATCCTCGAGGGGATTGAAGTAGTCCACCTCCACCGCCTCGTTGCGGGAGCTGGCGGCGCGCAGGGTGCCATCGAGCCACCAGCGATCCCGGCGCCACAGATCCTGGCGCACGAAGCCGGAGACGCTCTTGCGCAGGTTGCCATCGCTCAGATCCATCAGCTCGATCTGGGCCCCCGCCTCCCGGCTCTCGTCCTGGCGCCAGCTCAGCGCGAGTTGATACTGGTCTGCATAGTCACCCCGGGCCAGGGCCCGCAGTGGGGTGTCGGCGCTGTTGAAGTTGACGGCGCCACCCAGAGACCAGTGATCCCCGAGCCGCCAGTCCAGCCGGTTCCACAGATAGCCCCTGTGATTGAGCTCGGATCCCATCCCCCCTTCCACAGTCCATTGCAGCGGGTAGAGGGAGAGCTCCATGCCAAGGCCGCTATAGGCCGCGCGCTCGGGTTCATTGTCGAACTCGCCAAAGCCACCCTGACGGCGCACGAACAGGCGATGACCCTCGTCGCTGCGGGGGCCGTAGAGGCGGGCGTCGTAGCGCCAGTCCCGACTCGCCAGCACTGAGCCCCCCTCGCTGCTGCCGTGATTGAATTCACTCACCAGGGTCGGTGCCTGCTCCCGCCTGAGGCGCTGGCCCAGCTCCTTGCGATCCCGGTTGCCCTCCCCCAGGGCGCGGATGCGGGCGGGCGTCTGCTGCCACTGCCCCCGATCGAGGCGGGCATTGAGCCCCCCGGGTTCGAGCTGAACCTGACTGGCGGGCTGCAACCAGCGAGCCGCCTCGGCATAGGCCTCATCGGCCTCATCGGGATGGCCCCGCCAGCGGCGCAGATCCCCGAGCTGCATCCAGAGCCAGGGGTTGGCCGGCGCACTCTCGAGCCAGCCGAGCAGCTGGCGCTCGGCCTCATCGGCCTGGCCGCACCAGGCACCCAGCAGGTTTTGCAGCTGCAACAGCCGCTCGTAATCGTCGTTGTCCATGCGGGTGTTGCCGGTGAAGTCCCAACGGGTCAGGGGTTCCTGCCACCGGGTCAGCAGCCCGGCCGCCGCGTCGTAACGCTCCTGATCCGTGTAGGCATAGAAGCGCTTCTCTCGCAGCTCCTTGTCCGCCGGCATCCGCGGAGCCAGCTCATCGTAGATGAGGCTGGCCTCACGGCTGCGCCCAAGACCCGCCAGGGCATCGGCGCGGGCCATCAGCACATAATCGGGCTGGGCCTCCCTGGCCAGCAGGGCGGCGGAGTCGCGCTCGGCCAGCGCGAAGCGCCCGAGCGCCGCCAGGGTCACGATACGATCCCGCTCGTTGCTCAGATGGAGGGGGTGATCCTGGGGGGCCTCCCGCAGGATCCGCTCCTGCAACGCCAGCGCCCGCTGCAATGCGCGGGTGGTGAGCGCGGGATCCTCGGTCTGAGCGACGCTGCGCAGCAGGCTGACCGCCTCATAGTGCGCCAGCCATAGCCGGTCGACGGGTGTGAACAGCGAAGGGTGCTGGCGCATCAGATCCGCGGCCGCCGGGCCGGCCCCCAGGCTCACGGCGACGCGATAGAGGGCCAGCAACTGCTCTGGGTTGCCAGGATCCTGCTCCAGCCACTGCTGACGGGCCAGCATCTCCCCCATGGCATCCCCCTGCCTGCGCGCGCCATAGATGCGGGCATCCAGGATGGCCTGATCCCGACCGAAGCGCGCCTCATAGTCGCTGGCCGCCTGACGGGCCAGGGTCAGATTGCCCTGATCGCTGGCACTCAGGTAGAGACCGAGCCAGGCGTTGCGGTTGTCCGGTGCCCGCCCCTGCAAGATGCGGTAATAACTGATGGCAAGCGGATAGCGACGCTCATCCCGCGCCGCCCTGGCGAGGGCTTCGAGGGAGGTATTGGAGATGGGTTTGAATTCGCAGGGCTCGCAGCTCGTCAGCGCCGCCGCCGGATCCTTGCGCCAGAGTTGCACCGCGATGAGATCGTCGAGCACCTTGCCATCCCGGCTACGCCGATAGAGGGCATCCAGGCCTGCGGCGGCCTGCTCGAGCTGGCCCTGCCGCGCCTGGATGACCCAGGCCTCTCTCTCCTGATCGAGCGCTCCCGCCCAGGCCAGACCGGGCAACAACGCCATAAGACAAAACATGCGATTCATTCGCAACATACACCCAGATTTCGTGGCACCAGTCATGGCGGATCAGGGTTGACCCTGATCATTCAGTGGGACATGGACGCTCGGGATTTGAGGGTGAAAGGCGGAGCCCGCCCTTCGTATGTGCGGTCCAGCCATCTCACGAGGAGATCTGCGACTTTCCGAACCCGACTCACATCGGGGGTGGCGAGGCGGCCGATTTTGAGTCTGTTCCGACATTAGTCAATGGGGGGATTTTATGAACCTCGGCTGAACCCAGGCTGTTGGGGAGGGGTAAATAGACGAAAAAAAGCACTGAAACTCTTAACAAAACATTGGTATCAGTGGGGTTAAATGGTGTCGGGAAGGCATCTTTGTGCCGGCGGTCGGCGGTTGGAATGAACGAGTGGCCATGAGGTCGCTGTGACAGTCTGTGTCGCCGTCACAAGCGTTTGCATGCTCAGAAAAGCGTCATTTAGAAACCAACCCATCACCCATAGAGACAGATTGTCGACATAAGATACGGCCCCGACGCGTCTCCATATCTGCGGCCTAACCCATAAAAAGAGCCCCTTACGGAGCTCTTTCTTGTGCGTCACTGTGGCTGCCTGACCCCCTAGGCGGGCTGACCCTCACTCTGGTAGTGGCGATGGATCCAGGCCTCGAAGTCCGCCAACATCTGCGCCTCCGAGTGACTGTTGTCGGCGATCAGCGTCTCCCCGTGCACCACCCGGATGTGGGCGTTGAGGGGAGCGCCGTCACCGACCGGTGGGCGCTGACGCGCCGCCGCCATGCAGGCCGAGGCGGTCGCCCAGGCATCCTCCACGTTCTGGTTGCACACCCGTGCCAGGGGCGCCGCGCTGAAGCCCTCGCCGGTCAGGCTCTGCAGGGTCTGGTCATGGGTCATGCCGTTGCCCGGCCCCCAGTAGTGGGCCGCCAAGTCCGGGCCGATACGCGGGTTGTCGGTGAGGTAACCGTCCCGGCGCAGGAAGTAGGCGCGGGTCTGCTCCACCGCCATCAGGGCCAGCAGGTAGCCGTGATAGGCGCAGGCCGACTCCTGATTGAGCAGATGGGGAATGGCGAGCAGTGGGCGAGGGCTCTCCACCCCCAGGATCTTGCGCTCCCACTGGCGGGCCAGGGCCAGCACGGCCGCCGGGGTGCGCTCGGCTTCGTCCATGGCGTAGAGATCCCGCTCGAAGTAGGCCACCAGGGCTATCTGGCGCTCGTTGAAGGCCCTGAACGGCTGGCGTGCCTCTATCATGGCCTTGATGAGGGTGTCCGGGATCACCTCCCCGGCCGCGTTGCGGGCGTAACGCTTGAGCCAGTCCGCATCGTCCAGCAGGCTGTCGCAGAACATGGACTGAGTCTCCGCATAGGCCATGGAGGTGGGCGGGAACTCCTGGGAGAAGCAGGGCGCATTGCCGGTCACATTGGCAAAGTGGGCCGCGTGGCCCCCCTCGTGGAACAGGGTGTTGAGGCCGCTCCAGCCACTGCCCACCTGGGCTGGATCCGCCAGGCTGGTGAAATTGACCACGGCCGGCACCCACTGCCCCTCCTGCCAGAAGCTCGGCACCGGGCCGTGACAGAAGCCGTTCTCGTATTTCCCCTCCCGGGTCAGCAGATCCAGGGTCAGGGTCGCATCCCTGTACTGGATACCGAGGCGGCGGAAGCTCTCGACCCAATCCTTCAGAGCCCGGGAGAAGGGCACATAGGGATCGAGCTGACGGGTCACGTCGCCGCTCACGAAATAGCGCAGGTTGTGGGGCAACAGCGCAGCCTCCCCCTTGGCCGCCTTCAACTCGGCGAGGCCCAGGTGCACCCTCTCCTCGGTGCGGGCGATAAAGTCATCCAGCACGGCGAACAGCTGCTCCGGGCTCATCTGCTCGTTCTTGTGCACCTTGTAGTCGAAGTAGTCCCGATAGCCCATGGTGCAGGCGAAGCGGTTGCGAAGTGCCACCACCTCGAGGAAACTGTTGTCCACCACCCACTGCTCCAGGGTGTGGAACATGGCGATCGCACTCTGGCGGACCGCCTCGTTCTGGCTGGCCGCCAGCGAGGTGCTGGCCGCCGGCAGGCTGCCGGCCACCTGGCGCCCCTGCTCATCGAGCAGGCTGAGTTTGAGCTCCTTGCGGCGGGCGAACAGGGCTGCCTCGGCGGCCACCAGCTCGTCCATCAGGGCGGCGGCGGCGGGATCCTCGATCACGTTGCACTCGAAGAAGGCGATCCAGCCCCCGAGCCCGCGCTTGAGATCCGCCCCCTCGGCCTCGGCCAGCATGGCCCGCAATATCGGCAGGCGAGCCGGATCGGCGCAGAAGGCCTTGTAGGCCTGCTCGGCGGCGGTGAAACCGGCCTGATCGTCGCTGGTGCCCATGTAGGTGGACCAGAACAGGTCCTCCTTGCGCCTGTGTACCTGCAGGTAGTCGGCGTTGAGCTGGTTCAGGTAATTCCTGGCATTGGAAGTCATAAGATCCCTCTTTATCGGCGGCCTCGGGCCAGCCGTTCCTTTTTAGTGATGCCCCGTCCTCACGGGACAGGGCAGGGTGCGCCGGGATGCGCCCCATCACGCTAGCAAAAGCGGGCTCTGCTGTCTGCCGAATGCGGGGATTATCTGCGCAAGGGACGAGCATTGCCCCCACTCTGATCCCTTGCCGGCCCGTCGGCCACACCCACTCCGCCTCTCCAGCCACCCTCTCCACTCAGGGAAGCAGCCGGGGAGTGGATTACGGAGCAAGGCCTGAAGATGCATTCGCATCGCCATGTTTAATATTCACGGAAGCCGCCGGCATATCGAATAGAGTTAAAATTTAAAAAGAAAAACAAAATCTTACGTATTGGCTCTACTCCGATGAGGTCAAGCTGTAAAGATTTACACTTAATAATTCAATCAAAAGAAGTCATGATAGGAAGGTCGTAGTCAAATGCGACACCATGACCCTTTTTGTAGTCATTTGGCAAACTGGTTGAAAGGCCAGGACGCAAAGCCTCCGGTCTAAAGACATGATGTCCAGGATAGCGGGGTTGCAACACCGTGTTTCGGGGAACTCCCCTGCCAACTTGACTGCCCACATCTATCGAACAGAGGAATGTATGGCAGCAACTATTCAACTCAATCGCCTCGCGGCCGCGCTGGCGCTGCTGGCCAGCGGCGGCGTGCTTGCCCACGGCTATATCAATCAGCCGGAAGGACGCAACTACCTGTGCAAGACCGGCGGCAACATCCAGTGTGGCGCCATCCAGTGGGAGCCCCAGAGCCTGGAGGCAGCGTCCGGCTTCCCCAATGGCGGCCCGGCCGACGGCCAGATAGCCTCCGCCGGTCACACCCAGTTTGGTGAACTCAACGCCCAGACCAGCGACCGCTGGACCAAGCGCAACGTCCAGGCCGGTCCCTTCGCCATCGGCTGGACCTTCACCGCCAATCACGTCACCCGCAACTGGCGCTACTACCTCACCAAGCAGGACTGGAACCCGAACCAGCCGCTGACCCGGGCCTCCTTCGATCTCAACCCCTTCTGCGTGATCGACGGGAAGATGGAAAAACCCGCCATGCAGGTCACCCATAACTGCACCCTGCCGGCCCGCACCGGCTATCAGGTGATCCTGGGGGTCTGGGAGGTGGGGGATACCACCAACAGCTTCTACAACCTGATCGATGCCCGCTTCGAGGGTGGCACCCAGCCCCCCCTGAACTGGAGCCAGGGCGGGACCATCTATCCCTCCATCGATCTGGCGGCCGGTGACAAGGCCATGACCCGGGTGTTCGACGCGAACGGCGAGCGCACGGATCTGCAGACGGTGCTGACCATCGCCAATACCGAACAGGGCCAGAAGAACAACTGGGCCCACGCCCTGTCCAGCAAGATCAACGCGGAGCAGAGCCAGATCCGCGCCGGCCAGCAGGGGACTGACGGCCAGTTCAACCCTGTCTACGGCCAGAACCCCGTCTACCTGAAGGCGGGCAGCAACCTGCAACGGGTCGAGATCCAGCTCGAGCAGGAACAACCGCCCATCGGTGACAGCGTCAGCGTGAGCGGCCTGGAGCGCGAATACCTGCTCGACAACGGCAAGCTGACCCTGAATTTCACGGTCGCGGCCCAGGGGGATCTCGCGGTCACCAATACCCTCTATGACCATGGCGGCGTCGCCAAGGGCCAGAGCAGTGCCGACATCAAGGACAGCAGCCAGAGCTTCACCATGCCGCTGACCGGCCTGAGTGCGGGCCACCATCAGCTGGTGATCGAGGGCAAGCCCAAGTCCGGCGGCGCCACCGTGCAGCAGACCCTGGATCTGATGCTCAACGACCCCGCCAGCGGCGGCGACTATCAGTACAGCTTCCCCGAGGGGCTGAAGTCCTACACCGCCGGCACCAAGGTGCTGCAACCCAAGAACGGCAAGATCTACCAGTGCAAACCCTTCCCCTACAGCGGCTGGTGCAGCCAGTGGGCTAGCACGGCCACCCAGTATGAGCCGGGCGTCGGCTCCCACTGGCAAGAGGCCTGGACCCAACTGCCATAAGCGTCCAGAACGCAAACAGGGAGCCTCGGCTCCCTGTTTTTTATGGCAACGGCCTCAGATCTGGTAGTCCAGCACCCCATCGTTGCGCAGGGCCCGCGCCTGTATGTCCGCGAGGGCCAGTTCCGGGTTGCAGAGCTGGATGAACTGCCAGGCGAAGTTGTGCTGGAACTGCCCCTGCTTGAGGCCGATCCAGGCGGTGTGGGGGGCAAACAGCCGGCTGCCGTCGAGCTGCACCAGCCCCTTGTCCCGCTGGCCGTTGAAGGCCATATCCGCCAGTATGCCCACCCCCATCTCCAGCTCGACATAGGTCTTGATGACGTCGGAATCCTGAGCCGTCAGCAGGATCTGCGGCACTATGCCGGCCTCGGCAAAGGCTTCGTCCACCCGCACCCGACCGGTCAATCCGGCCTGATAGGTGACGATGGGCCAGTGGGCCAGGGCCGCCAGGGTCAGCTCCCGCTCGGCGGTGAGGGGGTGCTGCTCCGGCACCACTATGTTGTGGTGCCAGCGGTAGTAGGGGAAGGCGACCACCCCTTCGCTCTTGTCGAGCTGCTCGCTGCTGATGCCGATGTCCACCTCGCCGGTCTGCACCAGCCGCACTATCTCCTCCGGGCTGCCCTGACGCAGCTCCAGCTGCACCAGCGGGAACTGTTCGCGAAACGCCTTCACCACCCGCGGCAGGGCATAGCGCGCCTGGGTGTGAGTGGTCGCGACCAGCAGCCGGCCCGAGTCGCGGTTGGCGAAGGTGCTGGCCAGTTTGCGGATGTTGTTGGCGTCGTTGAGGATGCGCTCGGCGATCACCAGCAGCTCCTTGCCCGGCTCCGTCATGCCGAGCAGCCGCTTGCCGTAGCGGATGAAGAGCTCCAGCCCCAGCTCCTCCTCCAGCTCGCGAATGTGTCGGCTGACCCCGGACTGGGAGGTAAACAAGGCATTGGCGACCTCGGTCAGATTGTAGTCCCGCCGCGCCGCCTCACGAATAATGCGTAGTTGCTGAAAATTCACGTCATCGCCTCCTGCGCTGACCGGCCCTGTGGGATTGACCCCGGGGCCTTGTTCTCTGTCTCAAGCCTGAAATGTCGCACCGGGCGCCTCGGAACCTAGATCTGGTAATCCGGGTAGAGCTGGGCCTGCCTGGCCACCAGGCGCACCTCCTGACCCGGCACCAGGGCACGGGCGGACTCCTTGCTAAGCTCGGCCTCGTAGTGAGCCCCCTTGCCATTTGGAGTGCCGGCGTCACCGTTGCCCCTGAGCTCGACCCGGATCCGCGGCCCCATGGGCAGCAATCGGGTGATGGTGGCGCTGATGCCACCCGCTGCGTCCGCCGGCAGGATCTCCAGCTCGTGGGGGCGCACATAGGCGATGGCCGCGCTGCCATGGGCCAGCTGAGAATCGCTCGCCCCCCCCAGCCACTGCTCGCCGATGCCGAGTCCCTGCTCCGCCACCCGGCCATGGAACAGGTTCACGCTGCCGAGGAAACTGTGCACGAAGGAGCTGGCCGGCTGGTCATAGACCTCGGCCGGGGTGCCGACCTGCTCCACCCGACCGGCGTTCATCAGCACCACTCGATCCGCCACCTCCAGCGCCTCCTCCTGATCGTGGGTCACGAAGAGGCTGGTGACGTGCAGCTCGTTGTGCAGTTCCCGCAGCCAGCGACGCAACTCCTTGCGCACCTGGGCATCGAGGGCGCCGAACGGCTCGTCCAGCAGCAGCACCTTGGGCTGCACCGCCAGGGCCCGCGCCAGGGCGACCCGCTGGCGCTGACCACCGGAGAGCTGGGTCGGGTAGCGCCCGGCCACGTGGCTGAGCTGCACCAGATCCAGCAGCTCCTTGACCCGGGCGCGGATGGCGGCTTCGTTCGGGCGTTCGCTGCGCGGCTTTACCCGCAGGCCGAATGCCACGTTCTCGAACACCGTCATGTGGCGGAACAGGGCGTAATGCTGGAACACGAAGCCGACGTTGCGCTCACGCACGTGCAGGGCGGAGGCATCCTCCCCCCGGATGATGACGCTGCCGCTGTCCGCCTGCTCCAGCCCGGCGATGATCCGCAGCAAGGTGGTCTTGCCGCAGCCGGAAGGCCCCAGCAGGGCGACCAGCTCGCCGTCGTGGAAGTCCAGGTTGATGTCGGCAAGGGCCGCGTACTGATTGAAATGCTTGTTGAGTTGTTGAACCTGAATGCTCATGGCTGCCTCGTTGAAACTGTGAAATCAGTGAGATTTAGTGGGCTGACCACGCAGCCGGGCCAACAGGGTTTCCCCCAACAGGGTAAAGATCCCGAACAGGGCCAACAGGCTGGCTACCGCGAAGGCAGCGCCCGTCTGGTACTCGTTGTAGAGGATCTCGATGTGCAGCGGCAGGGTATTGGTCTGGCCGCGGATATGGCCCGAGACCACGGACACGGCGCCAAACTCCCCCACCGCCCGTGCGGTACAGAGCAACACGCCATACATCAGGCTCCAGCGGATGCCGGGCAGGGTCACCCGCCAGAACATCTGCAAGCCGCTCGCCCCCAGCATGATGGCGGCTTCCTCTTCCTCTGGTCCGCGCGCCTCCATCTGGGGCAGCAGCTCGCGCACCACGAAGGGCACCGTAATGAAGGTGGTCGCGAGTATGATCCCAGGGGTCGCGAAGATGATCTTGATGTCGTGCTCGCTCAGCCAGTCGCCAAACCAGCCGCGGCTCCCGAACATCAGCACGAACATCAGGCCCGCGATGACAGGAGACACCGAGAACGGCAGATCGATGATGGTGATGAGCAGTTGCCGGCCCGGGAAGCGGAAGCGGGCGATGGCCCAGGCGGCCGCCAGACCGAACAGCACGTTGAGCGGCACCGAGCAGAGGGTCACCAGGGCGGTGAGGCCGAGGGCGCTCAAAGCATCCGGCTCGCTGATGGCGTGCCAGAAGAAGGCCAGGCCCGGAGTCAGCGCCTGAATGAAGACGGTTGCGAGCGGCAACAACAGCAGGGCGGCGAACCAGCCCAGCCCCACTGTGATGAGCAGCCACTTGACCCAGACCGGCTCGCGGGTCACGGGTTGATGGGTCACGACCACGGCCACTTGGGGTGCCTTGTCGAGTGCGATTGTGGATGCGGTCATATGCGGCTCCCTCCGATACGGGCCCAGCTCCAGGCCTGCAACTTGTTGATGATCAACAGCAAGATGAATGAGATGAGCAGCATGACGGCGGCGATGGCGGAGGCCCCTGCGTAGTCATACTCCTCCAGGTGGCTCATGATCATCAGGGGTGCAATCTCCGACACCATGGGCAAGTTGCCGGCGATAAAGATGACGGAGCCGTACTCCCCCACCCCGCGGGCGAAGGCCAGGGCGAAACCGGTCAGCAGCGCCGGGATCAGGGTCGGCCAGAGCACCCGGGCGAAGGTCTGCCAGCGGTTGGCGCCGAGGCTCGCCGCCGCCTCTTCCTGCTCGGTCTCGGCTTCACGCAGCACGGGTTGCAGGGTACGCACCACGAAGGGCAGGCCGATGAAGGTCAGCGCTATCACCACCCCTATGGGGTTGTAGGCGAGCTCTATGCCGAAGGGGGCGACCCACTGACCGATCCAGCCGTTGGGGGCGAAGATGGCGCACAGGGCGATGCCGGAGACGGCGGTCGGCATGGCGAACGGCAGATCGATGAGGGCATCCACCAGACGGCGGCCCGGGAAGCTGTAGCGCACCAGCACCCAGGCCAGGATGAGGCCAAACAGGCTGTTGAGCAGGGCGGCGATAAAGGCGGCGCCGAAGCTCAGGCGAAACGAGGCCAGCACCCGGGGGGAGCTGATCACCTGCCAGAAGTCGGTGGCACTCAGGTTGTTGATGGCGAACAACACCAGGGCGGAGAGCGGCAGCAGCACCAGTATGCTCAGGTAGAGCAGGCTGAAGCCCAGGGTCGGCCCCAGGCCTGGCAGGACGGAATAAGAACTTAATCGCATAACACATCCGTTTGTTATAAATAACTTTCGATATAGCGATTCTGCTCATAGCTGCCAGATGCAACAAACACCAATAACGCCTTTACTAATCACTTTTTTGTCTAACAACGGTGGAACAAGGCTTTTAGAGCGACAAATAAAAAAAAAGGTCTTTTATATAAATAAAAGACCTAACCAAACGGAGCCGTGAAACCAAAACCGGAAGTTGCTGCCATAAATACGAAACCTGGGTGCGAGCCGATCTGCCCGCCATTGCTGTGTGTCGCCTCCTTAACTGTCGTGCTGTGACTATCGATGACTAACGAACACTGAGAGCCGCCCGCTTGCCCCACTCGGCCTGGGCCGGCTCGACCACCATCTCGGCTCGCCGATGCAGGGTGCCGAGCAGGTTGAGACCCTGACTCCACTCCCCGTGACCGGACTGGGCATTGATGTGACCCACTTCCCCTGCGTCGAACAAGGGCACCTGCCATTGACGACTCCAGTACTCGGCCCGCTCGAACGACATCCAAGGATCGTTGCGACTGGCGATGAGCTGGGCGGAAACCTTGACCGACCCCGCCAGTAGCTCGTCCGGGATGCCGAAACGGGCCGGATCGGCGGGGGCCACGATCAGGATGGAGGAGACCTTCTCCGGTTGCAGCCTGGCGGCGGCGATGGCGGTCAGGGCACCAAAGGAGTGCGCCACTAGATGGACTCGGCCGCGCCTGCTCCTGAGCTTGCTCGCCAGCTTGGCACTCCAGACCGTCAGGTCCGGCTTGTCCCAGGGCAGGCCAACCATGCGCTGCCACTGGGGGAAATGCTGGTGCCAGCGGCTCTGCCAGTGATCCGGCCCGCTGTTGTGCAGACCGGGAACCAGGAGGATCTTGTTCATCGTGGTGCTCCTATCCGTTGTCACAGTGGGCCAGAAAACTTAGCTGCCCGGCTGATAGATCTGGTCGAACAGACCGCCCTGGGCGAAGTGTTTCTTCTGGGCCTTGTCCCAATCCCCTTCCAGATCCTTGACGGTGAACAGGCTCAGGGTCGGGAACTGGGCCGAGGTCTCCTTCAGGATCGCCGGGTTGCTGGGACGATAGTGATACTTGGCGATGATGCGCTGGCCTTCATCCGAGTAGAGATAATCAAGGTACGCCTTGGCGACCGCCTCGGTGCCGTGCTTCTTGGCCACCTTGTCCACGACGGTGACCGGCGGCTCCGCCAAGATGGAGACGGACGGTACCACCAGTTCAAACTTGTCGCTGGTCCCCGGCTGATTCAGCACCAGCAGGGCCTCGTTCTCCCAGGCCAGCAGCACATCACCCAAGCCGCGCTCGATGAAGCTGGTGGTGGCGCCGCGAGCACCGGAATCCAGCACCTTCACGTTCTTGAACAGGTCACCGACGAACTGCTTGGCGCCGTCCTCGCTGCCACTCTTCTTCAGGGCATAGCCCCAGGCGGCCAGATAGTTCCAGCGCGCTCCGCCGGAGGTCTTGGGGTTCGGGGTGATGATGGAGACATCCTTGCGCACCAGATCGCCCCAGTCCTTGATCTGCTTGGGGTTCCCCTTGCGCACCAAGAAGACGATGGTGGAGGTATAGGGAGAAGCGTTATTGGCGAGACGCCCTTCCCAGTCGCTGGCGGTGAGGCCTGCCTTGGCCACGGCATCGACGTCATAGGCCAGCGCCAGGGAGACCACATCCGCCTCCAGACCGTCCACCACGGCGCGCGCCTGCTTGCCGGAGCCCCCGTGAGACTGGCTGACCACCACGTCGTCCCCTGTCTTGGTCTTCCACTCCTTGGCAAACGCCGTGTTGTACTCCTGGAACAGCTCGCGGGTCGGGTCGTAGGAGACGTTGAGCAAACGGACTTCGGCGGCATTGGCCTGGCCGAGCGCCAGCAGGGATAACAGGGAGAGTGCGGTCATTCGCAGTTTCATGGTGATACTCCTTATCGTTGGATTGAGTACAGCATGCCGCCTCTTCGATATACCAGGAAGAAAGAAATAGCGCTTTGCTTATCTCTTTTACGCATATTAGTCCACGACCCGCTGCTCACACTGTGAGCCAGCGCCCTCAGCCCAGTTTCCCCTTGTGCCATCATGAGACGAGGCGGCAACGACATGGAGGAAGCGACATGTGGATCGAGGCCGAGCCCGTCTATGGCGCCCTGGTCTCCCTGGCCATAGGGCTCATCATCGGGCTGGAGCGGGGCTGGCAGGTACGCCGGCTCGGCGACAACCAGCGCATCGCCGGCATGCGTACCTATGGGCTCATCGGCCTGCTCGGCGGTGTCTGCGCCCTGTTGCTGCCCACACTGGGGCCCTGGTTGGCCCTGTTCGGTCTGCTGGCGGTAGTGACGGGCTGCGGCCTCTCGGTCTGGCTGGCCCTGCGCTGGCAGGGGGAGTTCGGCCTTACCAGCTCGGTGGCCATGCTGCTCACCTACCTGCTGGGGCTGATGTCTGTGTTGCAGAGCCCGAGCGAGGCGGTGGCCTGCGCCGTGCTGGCAGCCCTGTTGATGGGGCTCAAGGGCCAGATCCAGCAGGGAATGCTGTTCCTGAGCGAGACGGAGTTTCACGCCACCCTGCGCTTCCTGCTCATCTCCCTGGTGCTGCTGCCCGTATTGCCCGACGCCGAGATGGGCCCCCTCAACGCCTTCAATCCGTTCAAGATCTGGCTAATGGTAGTGGTGATCGCCGGCATCTCCTTCTGCGGCCACTTCGCGGTGCGGCTGCTCGGCACCCGCTCCGGCCTGGTGCTGACCAGCATGCTCGCGGGGCTCGCCTCCTCCACCGCCCTTACCCTGCAGTTCGCCCGTCTCAACAAGGCGCAGTCCGGTCTGGAGCGACTGCTGGCTACCGGCATACTGCTGGCGGGGGCCACCATGTGGTTGCGCCTGCTGGTGCTGGTACTGCTGATCCACGCCGAGCTGGCCCAGCACCTCGCCACCCCCTTGCTGGTATTGGCGGCCATCGTCTATGGCTTCGCCTTCTGGTTCTGGCGCCAACGGGAAGAGGTGGTGGACAACCCGGTACAGCCCGAGACCAGCAATCCCCTGGATCTCGCCACCGCCATCAAGTTCGGCCTGCTGCTGGCACTGATCGGCTTCATGGCGACCCTGCTGCAGAGCAAAGTGGGCAACTCCGGGGTCTACCTGCTGGCGCTGGTATCGGGGATCACGGACGTGGACGCCATCACCCTCTCCCTCTCCCAGCTAGCCCACAAGGATCTGCTGCTGGACGTCGCGGCCCGCGGCATCCTGCTCGCCGGTCTGGTCAATTCGTTGGTCAAGGGTCTGTTGGCACTTGCCATAGGGGGGCACAAGCTGGGGTTGAGAGTGCTGCTGCCTTATCTCGTCTCGATCGTGCTGATCCTGCCGCTGCTATAACTATCTCAGCCAACTTACTGAATGTATTTGGCATTTCTATCCAGCACGTGGCACATAGGCAGAGAAAACAGGAGATGTAGGGGATTGGGGATATAAGAAATGGTGGGAATCCCGGACATAAAAAAGCCCAGTCGTTAGACTGGGCTTCTTGTTAGTGGCGGAGCGGACGGGACTCGAACCCGCGACCCCCGGCGTGACAGGCCGGTATTCTAACCGACTGAACTACCGCTCCGCATTCGGTTAGCTTTCGCTAAATCATGTGCCGCTTCCATGAGGTGTCATCCTCGCAGCCAGTGATGTGATTTTGCACATCGCTGTTTAATTGGGTGCCTGGCAGTGTCCTACTCTCGCATGGCGAATGCCACACTACCATCGGCGCTACCGCGTTTCACTTCTGAGTTCGGCATGGGATCAGGTGGTTCCACGGCGCTATGGCCGCCAGGCAAA
>NZ_JBOFLJ010000059.1:0-159576 GCF_051657805.1 Aeromonas sp.
AACCACCTGATCCCATGCCGAACTCAGAAGTGAAACGCGGTAGCGCCGATGGTAGTGTGGCATTCGCCATGCGAGAGTAGGACACTGCCAGGCACCCAATTGAAGAAGCCCGCTCATCTGAGCGGGCTTTTTTATTGGCTGAAATTTATCATTTTTACGCTATAAATCCCTGCCTTCCCACCATTTTACCGATCATGTTAGCTCTGCTCTCCGCAGGGTAGCAGCATATTCACGACCCCGTCCTCTAGCTGGATATCGATCTGGAAACCCAGCCGCTTGGCCAGGTTGATCATGCCGCGATTGCTCGGCATGGTCATGCCGGAGAGCTGACCTATGCCGCGTTCGCGGGCGTAACGGGCGATCTTCTCCATCATCAGCTTGCCGAGACCCATTCCCTTCAAGTCGGAGCGCACCAGGATGGCAAATTCCGCATCGGCGAGATCCGGTGTGGAGATGGCCCGCACCACCCCCAGGATCTGCTGGTCGAAGGCGCCATCCTGGCCAACGGCGACGAAGGCCATCTCCCGGTCGTAGTCGATCTGGGTCATGCGGGCCAGCTCTTCATGGCCCAGCTCCCCAACATCGGCGAAGAAACGCTTGTACCTATCTTCATCGGAGACCTGGAGCACGAACGCCTTGTGGGCGGGCTCGTCTTCCGGCCGGATCGGGCGCAGCAGGACATGGCTCTGATCCTTGAGCCAGGCGCCCTCTTCCAGCTCGGTGGGATAGGGGCGGATGGCCAGTGGCAGCGCTTGCTGGCCTTTTTCCATCAGCACCAGTCTGGCATCCAGGATCACCATCTCCTCGCCGCAGGCCTGCAGCGGATGCAGGTCCAGTTCCTGGATCTCGGGGAAGGCTAGCAGCAGCTCCGACAGCTGGCACAGCACCTGGCCGAGCGCATCCATATCGAGCCGCACGGGGGTGGCCTGCTCGCGGATCTTGCCGCTCTTGAGGGCGCCGATGATCTGGTCGCGAGCCAGCGCCTGGTTCAGCGGCGGCAGAGCCGCGACCATCTGGTGTGGCTCGGCGCCGGATTCCCCGAGCAGGATGACGGGGCCGAACACGGGGTCCTGTTGCAGGCGAATACGCAGTTCCAGGCCGCCGCTGCGGCGTGCCATGCGTTGCACCAGCAGGCCTTCTATACGCGCGCCCGGATCGTGTTGGCGTACCCGGTCCAGGATGGCATCCGCCGCCTGGGCTACCTCGGCCGAGGTGCGCAAGTTCAACATGACACCGTGAACATCGGATTTATGGGCAATGTCCGGGGAGCGCAGTTTCACCGCCACCGGGTAGCCTATCTGCTCTGCGGTCAGGGCTGCCTCGATGGCGTCCGAGACGATCCAGGTCGGCAGGGTGGCGAGGCCGGCGGCCTGCATGATGGGTTGGGCCAGATGGGTATCGAGTACCCTCTGTTTGCGTTCCTGCGCCTGGCGGATCAGCTGCTGGCAACGCTCGACATCGAGTCTTCCCCCCTGCAGGGAGGCGGGCGTCTCCATCAGCTGCTTCTGGTTGCGGCGATATTCCACCATGTGCATGAAGGCGGCGACGGCGCTCTCCGGGGTGCGATAAGTCGGGATCCCCGCCTCGTTAAACAGGCGGCGGCCCTCCTGGGCAGAATACTCTCCCGCCCAGTTGGTGAGGATGTTGAAGCGCCTGGCCCTGGGGTGCTGCTTGATGAAGGTGATCAGGTTATCGGCCAGGGTGGCGCCGCGGGCGGTCAGCGAAGGGGCGTGGATCAGCAATATGGCGTCGGCCTTGTCCCCTTGCAGCAGCTCGTCCAAGGTGCCGCGATACGCCTCTATGTCGGCGTCACTGCCGATGTCCAGCGGTGCCATGGCCAGCTTGCCACCGCGCTCCAGCAGCACGTCGGCGGCCATGTTGGCGAGGCCACGGCCATTGGAGAGGATGGCGAGCCGCTCCCCCTTGAGGGTCAAGGAGTGGCTCAGGGTCTCGACGGTGGCGAACAGCTCGTGGGTGTCCCGCACCCGTAGCATGCCGGCCCGGCGGATGGCGGCGTCATAGACGTTGTCGAGGCCGTTGGTCGGATCGTGGCGGCCGCTCTTGAGCACCAGGATCGGCTTGTTGCGCGAGGCTGCCCGTGCCGCCGAGAGGAAGTGGCGCGCATCGTGCAGCTTGTCCATGTAGATCAGGATGGCGCGGGTGGTGCCGTCGCGAGAGAGCTGATCCAGCAGCTGGCCGAAGTCGATGTCGCAGTGATCCCCGAGAGACACGAAGGCCGAGAAGCCGAGTTCACGCTGCTTGGCCCAGTCGAGAATGGTGGTGCTGACCGCCGCGGATTGGGACAAAAAGGCCACTTGCCCCGGGGTGGCGGCGATGGGGGAGAAGCTGGCGTTGATGCCCTGACCCGGCAGCAGCATCCCCATGCTGTTGGGACCGAGCAGGCGGATACCGTACTGGCGGCAGAGCCGTTTCAACTGCAGGCGATCCTCGGCCGGAAACTGGGCGGCCAAAATGATGGCGGCACCAGCTCCCTTCATGCCGAGCTCCTCGATGATCCCCAACACCCGCTCGCGTTTGGTGCAGACGATGGCGAGATCGGGCGCGAGCGGCAGGCTCGGGATATCGGGATAGGCGAGCACGCCGGCGATGGCCTGGCTGTGGGGGCTGACCGGCAGTATGGGGCCCTTGAACTGGCCCGCCAGCAGGTGTCTTATCACCACCTGGCCGGCCTTCTGCGGATCGCTGGAGGCGCCGATGACGGCGATGGATTGGGGTTTGAAGAGCCGGTCCAGGCCGCTTGGTTTCATGGGCACACCTCTTGGCTACCCCCGGGACGAGGGTGACGGATGGTGCCAGTCTAATACGCTTTTTGAGTGCTTACTGTGACCCATTGCGGATCACGACCGGACTAGGGCACTGGCGCGCAGATAAAACCTCAGCTCCCCCTGTATGCGCCGCACCGTGGCCAGGTGCTTGTCCTGCACATAGATCTCCTGCTCCCTATCGAGCTTGCAGCGGCTGACCCCCAGGCTGTGGAGGTACTCTTCAAACAGATGGGAACCCTTGATCTCGACAAGATGTTGCATGGCGCGCTCCTTCTTCGCAGGCTGGTCACGTCGCGTCAGTCTCTTACCTTCTTTGCCGCTTTCATACTGATACATTTGACACTGGTATTGTGGCGTAAATGAGCTGCCCATGGCTTCAGCGGCCCCCTTGGCCGCGGGCCGTGTCCCAGAAGGCGCGGATCAGTGGCTCCTCCAGCCGTTTCTTGAGCACGGCGATGCCCACATCGAACGGTTTGAGCGCCGGTTTGGGCTCGACGATGCGCACCTTGTCCCCCATGGGGCTGTGATCGATCACCGCCGCAGGTACCAGGCCTACCCCGAAACCGAGCGCCACCATGGCGACTATGCCCTCGTTGCCGGCGACCTCGGCGTAGATGTTGGGGGCTATGCCCTTGTTGCGCAGCCACTGATCGCAGCGCTTTCGAGCCAGCCCTTGCTCGGAGAGGATGAGGGGCATCCGCTCCCAGTCCGGCGCGCCATTGTGGTACCAGTGGGCGGGAGGCGTACTCCTGGGGGCGATAAACACCAGGGGCACCTGCTGCAGGCTGGCGAATTCCAGCTTGGCGGAGAGCGCATCGGGGCGCGCGGCGATGGCGAGATCCGCCTCGTCCGCCAGTATCTTGTCCACCGCCAGCGCAGGGTCACCGGTCTCGAGTTTTATTTCGAGTTGGGGATAGCGGCGACGAAAGCGTTCAAGCACCTCGGGTAGCAGGAAGTAGCTGGCGGTGACAGAGCAGAACACCCGCAGCCGCCCCTGCAGAGGCTCATCGCTGCGTCTGAGCTCCTGCTTGAGTCGCCGCCACTCCTGCAGCAGGCTGCCGCCGAACTCCCGCAGCTTCTCGCCGGCGGGGGTGAGCCGCACGCTGCGGTTGTCCCGCTCGAACAGCACGCAGCCGGTCTCCTGCTCCAACCGCTGGATGGCGCGGCTCAGGGTGGAGGGGCTGACCGCCATGGCGTCGGCACTCTTGCCGAAGTGGAGAGAGTCGGCGAGGTGGAGAAACAGCTCGAGATTGCGAAGATCCATCTTTCAATTCCTGCAGCGGCGGCCGCCGATGTGGGGGGAGAAATCGGTGAGGTTGCGCAGAATCATCTTTCAATTCTTGCAACGTACTGTTTCGAATATATCAGTTCAGGCAATAAGTGTCCCGCGCTATAGTGGTTTCGACAACGCCGTCATCCGGCATGGAATCAATCGAACGGAGCAATCACCATGGCTAATTATTTCAACACCCTGAACCTGCGTCAGCAGTTGGCCCAGCTGGGCAAGTGTCGTTTCATGCAGCGCGAAGAGTTCGCTGACGGTTGTGCGGCGCTCAAGGGCAAGCAGGTGGTGATTGTGGGTTGTGGCGCCCAGGGTCTGAACCAGGGGCTGAACATGCGCGACTCCGGGCTGGATATTTCCTACGCCCTGCGCAAGGCCGCCATCACCGAGAAGCGCGCCTCCTGGCAGAAGGCCACCGACAATGGTTTCGTGGTCGGCACCTATGAGGAGCTGATCCCCGCCGCCGATCTGGTGCTGAACCTGACCCCTGACAAGCAGCACTCCGACGTGGTCAAGACCGTGATGCCGCTGATGAAGCAGGGGGCGGCCCTGGGCTACTCCCACGGCTTCAACGTGGTGGAAGAGGGTCAGCAGATCCGCTCCGACATCACCGTCGTCATGGTGGCGCCCAAGTGCCCGGGTACCGAGGTGCGTGAGGAGTACAAGCGTGGCTTCGGCGTACCGACCCTGATCGCGGTACACCCGGAGAACGATCCCCAGGGCGAGGGCATGGCCATCGCCAAGGCCTGGGCCTCCGCCACCGGCGGCGACCGTGCCGGGGTGCTGGAGTCCTCCTTCGTGGCGGAAGTGAAATCAGACCTGATGGGCGAGCAGACCATTCTGTGCGGCATGCTGCAGGCCGGTTCCCTGCTGTGCTATGACAAGCTGGTCGCCGAGGGCACAGACCCGGCCTACGCCGGCAAGCTGATCCAGTTCGGCTGGGAAACCATCACCGAAGCCCTGAAGCAGGGTGGCATCAGCCTGATGATGGACCGTCTGTCCAACCCGGCCAAGCTGCGTGCCTTCGAGCTGTCCGAGCAACTGCGTACCCTGATGCGCCCGCTGTTCGAGAAGCACATGGACGACATCATCGCCGGCGAGTTCTCCCGTGGCATGATGGCCGACTGGGCCGAAGACGACGCCAAGCTGTTTGGCTGGCGCGAAGAGACCGGCAAGTCTGCCTTCGAGAATGCCCCGGCTTTTGCTGGCAAGATTGCCGAGCAGGAGTACTTCGACAATGGCGTGGTCATGGTGGCCATGGTCAAGGCGGGTGTGGAGCTGGCGTTCGAGACCATGGTGGCTTCCGGCATCTATGAGGAGTCCGCCTACTACGAATCCCTGCACGAGCTGCCGCTCATCGCCAATACCGTCGCCCGCAAGCGCCTGTACGAGATGAACGTGGTGATCTCCGATACCGCCGAATACGGTAACTACCTGTTCGCCAACGCCGCCGTACCGTTGCTGCGCGAGCACTTTATGCCGACCCTGCAAGCAGGGGACCTGGGCAGCGGCCGCGCCGAGCCGAAGGCGGTGGACAACCTGGCCCTGCTGGCCGCCAACGAGGCGACCCGTAGCCACCCGATCGAAGCGATCGGCCATACCCTGCGCGGCTACATGAAGGACATGAAACGTATCGCCGTCGGCGGTTAAGCCTTAACGAACAGGCATGAGGAGGGGCGGGGATGACGATCCCCGTTACTGGCTGGCTTAGACACCTGGCCGGATGTCCGAATCGTGCAGCCGTCAGCTTGGCCGCAGACGATCGTGACCGGCAATAAAAAAGCCCCGCTCAATGAGCGGGGCTTTTGCATTCAGGAAGGCGAGAGAACTCAGGCTTTCCAGGCTTTCCAGGTGTTGATGAGGCCATTGGTGGAGCAGTCGTGGCTGGTGACGGCCGCGTCTGTGGTCAGCTCCGGCAGTATCTTGTTGGCCAGCTGCTTGCCCAGCTCCACGCCCCACTGATCGAAGCTGAAGATGTTCAGGATGGCGCCCTGCACGAAGATCTTGTGCTCGTACATGGCGATCAGGGCACCCAGCGTCTTCGGGGTCAGGCTCTTGAACAAGATGCTGTTGGTCGGGCGGTTGCCTTCGAACACCTTGAACGGCACCAGGTCTTTAACCTGCTCCAGCGTCTTGCCGGCGGCCAGGAACTCGGCCTCGACCTGTTCCTTGTTCTTGCCGAAGGCCAGGGCCTCGGTCTGGGCGAAGAAGTTGGCCAGCAGTTTCGGATGGTGGTCGCCGATGGGGTTGTGGCTGATGGCAGGCGCCAGGAAATCGCAGGGGATCAGCTTGGTGCCCTGGTGGATCAGCTGGTAGAAGGCGTGCTGGCCGTTGGTGCCCGGCTCACCCCAGATGATGGGGCCGGTCTGGTAGTCGACCTTGTTGCCGTTGCGATCGGTGAACTTGCCGTTGGACTCCATGTTGCCCTGCTGGAAGTAGGCAGGGAAGCGGTGCATGTACTGATCGTACGGCAGGATCGCCTCGGACTCGGCACCGTGGAAGTTGTTGTACCAGAGGCCAATGAGCGCCAGCAGCACGGGCACGTTCTGCTCGAAGGCGGAGGTGGCGAAGTGCATGTCCATCTCGAAGGCGCCTTGCAGCAGGGCTTCGAAGTGCTCGAAACCGAGGGACAGCGCGATGGGCATGCCGATGGCGGACCAGGAGGAGTAGCGACCGCCGACCCAGTCCCAGAACTCGAACATGTTGTCGGTATCGATGCCGAACTCGGCCACGGCCTTGCCGTTGGTGGAGAGCGCCGCGAAGTGCTTGGCGACGTGGGCCTTGTCACCGGCGATCTGGATGAACCAGTCGCGGGCGGTCAGGGCGTTGGTCATGGTCTCCTGGGTGGTGAAGGTCTTGGAGGCCACCAGGAACAAGGTGGTTTCCGGATCGATCTTCTTGAGCGTCTCGGCGATGTGGGTGCCGTCGACGTTGGAGACGAAGTGCATCTCCAGGTGATTCTTGTAGGGACGCAGCGCCTCGGTGATCATGACGGGGCCGAGGTCCGAGCCGCCGATGCCGATGTTGACCACGTGCTGGATCGGTTTGCCGGTGTAGCCCTTCCACTCGCCACCGATCACCTTCTCGCAGAAGCCCTTCATCTTGGCCAGCACGGCGTTCACGTCCGGCATCACATCCTTGCCATCCACCAGAACCGGACGATCGGAGCGGTTGCGCAGGGCGGTGTGCAGCACGGCGCGGCCTTCGGTCATGTTGATCTTGTCACCGTTGAACATGGCGTCGATGGCACCGCGCAGATCGGTCTCCTTGGCCAGATCGATCAGCAGACCGAGTGTCTCCTCGGTGATCAGGTTCTTGGAGTAGTCGACCAGGATGTCGCCACCGAAGGTGAGGGAGAACTTGTCGAAGCGCTTGGGATCCTGTGCGAACAGATCCTTGAGACGCGTCTCTTTGTGCGCCGCGAAGTGGGTTTCCAGCGCCTGCCAGGCCTGGGTCTGGGTTGGATTGATGTTTTTCATAGGATTATCAGTCTTCCACGTTGTGTTTGAACCCTGCAGGCAAGGCTCCCGCCAAACCTTATTATTCGAGCACTATACCGGGCCCATTATACCGAGCCCATTGTGCGGCTCGTGTAACAGAGCATTACCAATTGTCTGTCATCGAGGGAGTTTACAACCAAAACGCGGTGATTATGAGTCAGCAAAGCCGCCGGGATCTTGCGTTTGCGCATGCTTCACCCGTCTTGGCGGTGGCGAAAAGGCTTTCAGTTCTGGGCTGGGGAGGATTGGCTCCCATTCCCGTAAAGCACTCCCGGCAAGACATCTTTTCGCCTGTTTTATGCGCAAACGCAAACTTGCTCCGTCCGGAGCCGGTTACTATTTGCCCGGATGGACGATTCTCCCAGGGATGGCCACTGTTGTTGGAACGAGGAGATCGACATGAAACGCGTATTGTCCCTGTTTGCCCTGAGCCTGATCGCCACCGGCCTCATCGGCCTGCTGACCCTGGCATTGACCACGGCTGCCCCGACCCTGGAGATGCGGGTGCTGGCGGCGATGGGGGCCGTGCTGGGGGGTTATGTGCTGGTGCAGCCGCTGCTCAACCGGGTGGCGCGCCGGCTGGCCTGAGTGCGGCCCGGCCGCCGGCTGATCCGAGCTGAATCCGATGCCGGCCGGGTGGCCGGTTTTGTGGCCGAACGCCAGAAACGACAATGCCAGCCCGAAGGCTGGCATTGTCGTCATCAGATCTGCTATCAAGCCTGGGGCTTTTGCATGTGCATGACCATCTGGGGGAAGGGGATCTCGACGCCTTCGGCATCGAACGCCAGCTTCACCTTCTCGTGGAAGTCGAACCAGACGCCCCAATAGTCGGCGGTCTTGACCCAGGGACGCACCACGATATTGACCGAGGAGTCCGCCAGGGCGGCGACGGCGATGGTGACGGCCGGATCCTTCAGGATGCGGGCCTCTTCATTCACCAGACGCTCCAGGATCTGCTTGGCCTTGCGCAGATCCGAGCCATAGCCGATGCCGAAGGTCATGTCGACCCGACGGGTGTCCATGCGGGAATAGTTGACTATGGTGCCGTTGAGGATGGCGGAGTTCGGTACCACCACCATCTTGTTGTCGGCGGAGGTGAGAGTGGTGGTGAACAGCTGCACGGCCTGCACCACGCCGTTGGTACCAGCCACCTCGATGAATTCACCGGCCTTGATGGGACGGAAGATGATCAGCAGGAAACCGGCGGCGAAGTTGGAGAGGGACCCCTGCAGCGCCAGACCGATGGCCAGACCGGCGGCACCTATGATGGCGACGAAGGAGGCGGTCTGCACCCCGACCCGGCCCAGGGCCGCGATCACCACGAACACCAGGATGGTGTACTTGAGGATGCTGCCGACGAAGTGGGTGACAGTGGTGTCCAGCTTGCGGGTGTGCATCACCTTGGTGACGCCACCGCTGATGATATTGGCGGCGATGTAACCGACCAGCAGGGTGAGCAGGGCGGCGGCGATGTTGACCGCGTACTCGATGATCAGTCCCTGGTTGTTGACCAGCCAGGTCTGCGCTTCTGTGATGATCTCGGGTTCCATAGGATTTCCTGTTGGTGTAAAGGTTTATGGCGCGTGAATCTAACACTGGAACGCGACAGCTTGGGTCGCATCTGGTGCTCACCCGTTCTTTTTTGCCACAAAAAACAAGGGAGGCCAAGGCCTCCCGCTTCGCACCCACCAGTATGGCTCAGCCTGGCAGCAAGGAGCTGCCCATCGACGGCCACCGATCCTCAAACCCCGTGATGGGACTGGGCGGTTGCCGTGGTCGCTTCGCCCCTCTGACTCAGCTTTGCAGCAGCTGGCTGCGCATAAACTGCCACTGATCTTCGAAGCCGGCGGTGGGCTTGAGCTTGAACTCGGAGCGGACGAACTGGCTGATGCGGCCTTCGGCGTAGGCCAGCAACAGGTTGGCCAGCATGGTCTCGTCGAGCTGGAAGCCTTGACCCTCCCGCAACCGCTTCTCCCGCAGCGCCTGCTTGAGCTGGGTCTCCAGCTTGTCGAACAGAGCGCTGATGCGATCCCGCAGCCGGTCATGCTCCCCCAGCAGGGCGTCGCCATTGAGGATGCGGGTGATGCCGGGATTGCGCTCGGCGAACACCAGCAGCAGCTGCAGGATGTGATGGCAGCGGGCCATGGTGTCCTTCTCTTCGGCCATGATCAGGTTGACCCGTGACAGCAGGGAATCCTCGATAAAGTCGATCAGCCCCTCAAACATCCGAGCCTTGCTGGGAAAGTGCCGATAGAGCGCCGCCTCGGATACGCCCACCTCGGCCGCGAGGCGGGCGGTGGTGATGCGCTGGCCCGGGCTGGTTTCCAGCATATGGGCGAGTGCCTGCAGGATCTGATCGCGCCGACTCTGTTTCTGGTTACTGCTTGCCATGGATTCCCCTAAAAAAACAATGGCTTGATTCCGTTATTAGGCACAGGCCCAAGGGGCCCGTGTGGTCTTGTTATTGGCGACCAGAAGAACCAAACCCGCCTTCACCCCGTTCACTCTGGTTGAACTCGTCGACCAGCTGGAAGCTGGCCTGCACCACCGGCAGGATCACCAGCTGGGCGATGCGCTCGCCGGGCTGCATGGTGAAGCTGTCGTTGCCGCGGTTCCAGACCGAGACCATCAGCTGACCCTGGTAGTCGGAGTCGATGAGACCCACCAGGTTGCCAAGCACTATGCCGTGCTTATGGCCCAGACCGGAGCGGGGCAGTATGGTGGCGCACAGGCCGGGATCCTGGATGTGGATGGCCAGGCCGGTCGGTACCAAGGTGGTGTCACCCGGTGCCAGGATCAGGGGGGCATCCAGCAGGGCGCGCAGATCCATGCCGGCGGATCCCGGGGTGGCGTAGGCAGGCAGCGGGAAGTCGGTGCCGATGCGGGCATCCAGGATTTTCAGTTCAATTTGTGTGTTCATGAATCGCTTTTCAATGAGATCGCACTGTGACGATCGAATGGAACAGTGAATTTTGCTGCGAGAGCTGGTGCAGGCTGCGCCAGCTCTCGCTGAATCGGTTTGTCGGGATCGCGAAGGGCGATCGGATCGCTTGGCGCCGCTGCTCAGGAGCGATAGTGGCGCGCGATCAAGGCGATGAGATGACGGGCCAGCGTCAGCTTATCGGCAAGGGGCAGCGGGGCTTGACCCCCTTGCCAGAACACCGTCAGGGCGTTGTCATCGGCATTGAAGCCCTGGCCCGCGCGGGACACGTCGTTGGCGGCGATCATGTCCAGCCGTTTGCGTCGAAGTTTGTCGAGGGCGTATTGTTCCACATCCACGGTTTCGGCGGCAAATCCGACGGTGAAGGGCTTGTCTGCCAGCGCCCCCACGGCGGCGATGATGTCCGGGTTCTTGACCAGGGTCAGCGCCATCCGGTCGTTGTCGCCCGTCTTCTTGATCTTCTGCTCGGCCACCCGTTCGGGGCGGTAGTCCGCCACGGCGGCGCAGCCGATGAAGAGATCGCACTCGCCCACCCGGCTCATCACCGCCTGATGCATCTGCTCGGCGCTCTCCACATCGACTCGCTCCACCCCTTGCGGCGTGGCCAGAGCGACTGGGCCACTCACCAGGGTCACCTCGGCGCCTGCCTCACGGGCGGCGCGGGCGATGGCGTAGCCCATCTTGCCGGAGCTGTGGTTGCTGATGTAGCGCACCGGATCCAGCGCCTCCCGGGTCGGGCCGGCGGTGAGCAGCAGACGGACGCCGGCCAGCAGGGGGTCGGCGGCGAGCTGCTGGCAGCAGCGCTCCACCAGCTCGAGGGGATCCAGCATCCTGCCCGGACCCACGTCGCCGCAGGCCTGGCTGCCGGAATCCGGCCCCCACAGCAGGATGCCACGGCCGGCCAGGGTCTCCAGATTGGCCTGGGTGGCGGCGTTGCGATACATCTGCTGGTTCATGGCGGGGGCCAGCGCCACGGTTGCCGGGGTGGCCAGACAGAGGGTGGTCAGCAGCTCGTCCGCCATGCCGGCGGCCATGCGGGCCATCAGGTTGGCGCTGGCGGGGGCGATCAGCACCAGATCGGCCCATTTGGCCAGCTCGATGTGGCCCATACCCGCCTCGGCGGCCGGATCCAGCAGGCTGTCGGCGACCGGATGACCGGAGACGGCCTGCAGGGTCAGCGGGGTGATGAACTCCTTGGCGGAGCGGGTCATGACCACCCGCACCTCGGCCCCCTGATCCTTCAGGCGGCGTACCAGCTCGGCACTCTTGTAGGCGGCGATGCCACCACTGACACCCAACAGGATGCGTTTATCGGCCAATCTCATCTGCACCATCTCTTGCGGTTCAACTGGTCGGCTAAGATACCACAGGCTGGGGATGACGACAGAGGCTGACATGGGGGAGTTGTGCTCGGGCTCCCGCGATTTTTTGCTATGTTTTTCCTCAACAGCCTGCAGGGAGAGACAAATGAGCATCAAGGAGTGGCCCGAGGACGAGCGCCCCAGAGAGAAGCTGCTGCGGCGGGGAGCCGGGACGTTGTCCGATGCGGAGTTGCTGGCGATCTTCCTGCGCACCGGGGTCAACGGCCTGAGCGCGGTGGATCTCTCCCGCCAGTTGCTGCAGCAGTTCGGATCGCTGAGGGCGCTGCTCGGCGCCGAGCAGCGGGTCTTCTGCGAGGCATATGGGTTGGGGCCTGCCAAGTATGCCCAGCTGCAGGCGGTGCTGGAGATGGGCAAACGCCATCTCGCGGAGCAGTTGCAACGGGGGGAGGCCCTCACCTCGCCCCGGCTGACCCGGGACTATCTGCAAGCTCAGCTGCGGGATCGGCCGCGGGAGGTCTTTGCCCTGCTGCTGCTGGATAACCAGCACAGAGTCATTCAATTCGTCGAACTTTTTTACGGCACCCTGGACGCGGCGAGCGTCTGGCCCAGAGAAATCGTGCAGATCGCGCTCAAACATAATGCAGCCGCCGTGATTCTGGCGCATAATCACCCGTCCGGCGTGGCCGAGCCCAGCCGGGCCGACCGCCAGATCACGGATCGTATCCTGGCCGCACTGGCCCTGGTCGATATCAGAGTGCTGGATCACTTGGTGATCGGTGACGGCATCACGGTTTCTTTTGCAGAGCGTGGTTGGCTATAAACTGGGCTCTGGCACTGTATTAGTTGATCTTTGATCACGGATGCTGTATAAAATGCCGCCTTCTGTTTGCCCCGCAATCGAAGGCCAGCGGGGCAGATATTTGCTCGAGCAATGAAGTAAGATTTGGAGAGACTGACATGTCTAGAGTATGCCAAGTAACCGGCAAGCGCCCGGCAGTTGGTAACAACCGTTCGCACGCTAACAACGCTACCAAGCGTCGTTTCCTGCCGAACCTGCACACTCACCGTTTCTGGGTTGAGAGTGAAAAACGCTTCGTGAGCCTGCGCGTATCCGCAAAAGGCATGCGTATCATCGACAAGCGCGGCGTTGAAGTGGTTCTGGCTGAACTGCGTGCCAGCGGCGTTAAGGTATAAGGAATTAGATCATGGCTAAAGGTATTCGCGATAAGATTCGCCTGAACTCCAGCGCCGGTACTGGTCACTTCTATACCACTACCAAGAACAAGCGCACCATGCCCGAAAAAATGGAGATCAAGAAATTTGATCCCGTTATTCGTCAGCATGTGATCTACAAAGAAGGCAAAATCAAGTAATTACTTGAATTTGCTTAAAAACCCGGCCTTGTGCCGGGTTTTTTTATGGCCGCAATTCAGTACACTGCCGCTTCAAAGGGAGAGTTGCCATGTTCAAATTGAGCCGCAAAGGCTGGAATAACGTGATCATAGTGGCGGTGCTGATCGTGATTACCCTGCTGCACCGGCTGGATCAGGCCCAGCAGGAGAACAGCGCCAAGCGGTCACGCCCCCTGCTGCCGGAGGCCGCCGTGGTGTTGACCTGGCAGGGGCCGAGCTGGCAGATAGAACGCATCGGTCAGGGCTGGCGCAGCGGGCCGGATCTCGGGCTTGGCAGCGATCAGCTGGCCGCCCATATCGAGGCCTGGCAGGGCTGGCTGCTGCCCCCCGGCCAGCCGGTGCGCGGCAACCCCGTCAGTCTCAAGATCTGGGTCGCCGGCCAGAGCGATCCCATCGAGGTGGGGCTCTATCAGGACAACGGCAAGTTTGCCGCCCTGCTCCCTCCCTCGACCTGGCTCGAGCTGAGCCCGGAGCAGTACCGCAACCTGCTGCGGCCCACCCCCTGATCCACTGTTAGCGCGAGAGTCACTTATGCCTGAATTACCGGAAGTCGAAGTCAGCCGCCAGGGCATCTCTCCCTGGCTCACCGGCATCAAGGTCACCCGGGTGGTGGTGCGGGACGGTCGGCTGCGCTGGCCGGTGCCCGGGGAGATCCAGGAGCTGGTGGATCTCACCATCCACAGGGTCAGCCGCCGTGCCAAGTACCTGCTGCTGGAGACCGATTTTGGCACCGCCATCCTGCACCTGGGCATGTCCGGCAGCCTGCGGGTGCTGGACATCGGCACCCCGGCCGAGAAGCACGACCATGTGGATATCGAGCTCGCCAACGGCAAGCTGCTGCGGCTCAACGATCCCCGCCGCTTCGGCGCCCTGCTGTGGACCCGCGAGCCGGCGGAGGCGCACGCCCTGCTGGCCAAGCTCGGCCCCGAACCCCTCACCGATGCGTTCAGCGCCGACTATCTGCGGGAGCGGGCCAAGGGGCGCAGCACCGCCATCAAGACCTTCCTGATGGACAATCACGTGGTGGTGGGAGTCGGCAACATCTACGCCAACGAGGCGCTCTATGCCGCCGGCATTCACCCCAAGCGAGCGGTGGGCAACATCAGTGCCGAGAGGCTGGGGACCCTGGTGGCCGAGATCAAGCGGGTGCTGGCGGCGGCCATCGTGCAGGGGGGCACCACCCTCAAGGATTTCACCAGCGCCGACGGCAAGCCGGGTTACTTCGTGCAGCAGTTGCAGGTCTATGGCCGTGGGGGTCAGCCCTGCTTCCACTGCCACACCCTGCTGAGCGAAATCCGCCTTGGACAACGAACGACCGTATTTTGTTCACATTGCCAGCGGTGATGGGCACTATTTTTCGCTAAAACGGCGATGTTGTAAGAGAGTATTGCCAGTCTGTTGAGAATTTGACCGCTCATTTCTAGTATCTCGTCCGTTCAGGCAAGACGAGATGAAAAATGACAACAAAATCAATAGACTGGGATCATTTGTCCCGGCAGGGGCACTTTTGTGCCCAAAAAATGGCCCGCTACCTCTACCCCGAGGAGAGCGCCCGCAAGACCTTCAATCGCACCAAGTTTGTGCTGCGCAGCCTGCTCTATCGCACCCAGCTGAGCCGGGTGTACGAGCTGTTCCTGACCGAGCCGCTGAGGGCGCTGCCCGCTCACTACCCCGAGCTGCTCGACAAGCCGATGCGCCCCTATCGCTTCGCCTGCTCCACCGTCAGCCAGCGGGCTGCCATGGTGGAGGATCATTATCGTCTGCTGCTGGCTCGCTACCCGGCGCTCATCGAGCAACTCTATCTGGGGGAGGGGATCGAGCTGGGGCGTTTCCCCCAGCACGACTACCGCATAGTGCTGCGCCATGACGGCACCTTTCGCCGGGAGGCCGAGCTGGCCCTCTCCATCGTCAACGAACGGGGTGAGCGGCTCTATAGCTGCGCCTTCTCCCTGGCCGGCAGCGATGCCGAGCTGGCGGTGGTGATCGGTTCGGTACAGGGACCCGAGCCCTGTGTCCATCAGCCCCAGGAACAGGTGCGGGCGCTGACCAAGGCCGGCCATGGCCTGAGGCCCAAGTCGCTGGTGGTGATCATGGTACTGGCGCTGGGGCAGGCCATGGGGGCGAGCCGGGTCACGGCGGTGCGGATGAAGGCGCACATCTATCAGGCCAGACGCTACAGCAAGCGCAAGAAGGCCTGCCTGCAGGCCGACTATGACGAGTTGTGGCAGGAGTTTGGCGCCGTCGATCAGGACGAGAACTTCGTGCGGCTGCAACCGGCGGGGCGCACGCCGCTGGAGGAGGTGGCCACCAAGAAGCGAGCCATGTACCGGCGTCGCTACCAGTGGCTGGATGAGCTGGCGCTGGCTTGCCAGCAGGCCCTTGCCCGCGACTGAGCGGAGAAGATCAACCAGGGAGGCGAGCCTCCCTGTTTCATTTTCCGAGCTTGGCGCCTATGGCCTTGGCCACCAGGGGGGCGACAAACTGGTGGATGTCGCCGCCGTGCAGGGCAACTTCCTTCACCAGGGTGGAGGAGATGAAGGAGTTCTCCGCCGATGGGGTGAGGAAGACGCTCTCCAGTTCCGGCATCAGGTGGCGGTTCATGTTGGCGAGCTGGAATTCGTACTCGAAGTCCGAGACGGCGCGCAGCCCCCGGATCAGCACGTTGGCCTGGTGAGTCTTGGCGAAATCCACCAACAGGCCGGAGAAGCCCACCACCTTGACGTTGGGCAGGTGTGCCGTCACCTGCTGGGCAAGCAGGACGCGCTCCGCCAGATCGAACAGGGGGCGCTTGCTCGGGCTGTTGGCGACCCCGACCACGACCTCGTCAAACAGCCTGGCGGCCCGCTCGATCAGATCGGTGTGGCCGTTGGTGATGGGATCGAAGGTGCCTGGATAAATTACCTTGTTGGTCATGGCGCTGATTCCTGCAGCCGGGAAATTTGGTCGCATTATAGGGGCAGTTGCGGGGTCGCCGCGACTGGGATGGCCGGAGTTTTGTGCGGGATCTGGCGTGTGATGGCCCCTTTGGCAGCCCAAATTGGCCTGAGAGAGCCGCATCGCTTGAGAATAGCCCGCCATCAGGCAAGAATACCGGCACCGCGCAGCAAGCCATCCTGCATTGGTGACAGGAGGCAAAGGGATTTTTTATGAAACGCATTCTGGTAGTACGCAATGACAAGATTGGTGACTTCATGCTGGCCTGGCCGAGTTTCGCCATGCTCAAGGACTCCATGGATTGTCATGTGACTGCCCTGGTGCCCGCCTACACGGCGCCCCTTGCCCGCCTCTGCCCCTGGATTGACGAGGTGATCCTGGATCCGGGCGCCCGGGCCGACAAGGAGCAGCAGCGTGCCCTGCTGGCCCGCATCAAGGCGGCCGCCTTCGACGCCGCCATCTGCCTCTTCTCCAACACCCGCAACGCCAAACTGGTGTGGAAGGCGCACATCCCCTACCGGCTGGCACCCGCCACCAAGCTGGCTCAGGTGCTCTACAACCAGCGCCTGGTCCAGCGCCGCTCCCGCTCCCAGAAGCCGGAGTATGAATACAACCTGGATCTCATCCGCCGCTTCCTCGCCGACCAGCAGCTGAGCGCGGTGGAGCCCAGCGCCCCCTACCTCAGCTTCGATGCCGCCTGCCTGCAGCAGGTGCGTGAGCAGGTCGCCACCCGCCTGAAACTGGATGCCAGCCGTCCCTGGCTGATGGTGCACGCGGGCAGCGGCGGCTCGGCCAACAACCTCTCCATCCCGCAATATGCCCGCCTCATCATCAAGCTCAACCAGGCCTGCCCCGAGCTGCAGTGCGTGCTGACGGCGGGGCCGGGGGAGGAGGGCAAGGCCGAGCAACTGGCGGCGGAGCTGCTAGCACACGGTGGCAACGGCTGGATCTACCGCTCCGACGAGGGGCTGCCGAAGTTCTGCCAGGTGATGGCCAATGCGGCCCTGTTCGTGGCGGGCAGTACCGGGCCGCTGCACATCGCCGCAGCCCTGGATGTGCCGACCATAGGCTTCTTCCCGGGTCACCGCTCCGCCACTCCGCTGCGCTGGCGCCCCCTCAACAGCGAGGGCCGTCACCTGGCGTTCAGCCCGCCGGAGGACAGCGATCACCCGGAGGACATGAGCCAGCTCGATCCCAAGACCATGGCGGCGGCGATCGCTCGCTGGGCTCCCCCCTTCTGGCAGACAAAAAACGGATGAATGCAAACAGGGCCCGTCATGGGCCCTGTTTTTTTAGGTGTGGCAGCATGGTGTGCGGTCTCTTGCCCGCCGCGCCGCCGCCGTCTGTGTGGCGGCTTACTTACCCGCCTGTTTCGGCGCCTGGGGTTGCTGGCGGATCCAGAGGTCGGCGTACTTCACGAAGGTGGAGTGGGCGGAGAGGATGGCCAGCAGCAGCCCCTGCTTGCCGTCGAGGAAGCCCGCTTTGAGCAGGTACATCTTGAGGAAGCAGCCCAGTGCATGGACCAGCCCCTGGCCGAGGGAGCCCTTCTTGCCGCGGGCGGTGCGCTGATCGGCCCAGGCCCTGGCATAGCCGGCAGACTTCACCAGGTAGTGCTCCAGATCCCGGTAGGTGAAGTGCAGCAGGTCGCCGTGCAGGTTGACGATCTTCATGTTGGCGCGTACCTCCACCTTCTCGTGTACCAGGGCCTCGTTGTAGCTGGTGAGCGCCTTGGGATAGAGCCGCAGCACCCGGTCCGGATACCAGCCGCTGTGGCGGATGAAGCGACCGAACACCCAGGAGAGGCGCGGGATGGAGTAGATGGTCTCCTCGGCCGGGTTGGCCATGACGGCGGTGATGGCGGCCTTGAGCTCGGGGCTGAGGCGCTCGTCCGCATCCAGCCACAGCACCCAGTCGGATTGCACGTGGGACTGGGCGAGGCGGCGCTGGCGACCGAAACCCGGCCAGTTGGCGTTGACGAAGAAGCGGGCGCCGTATTCGGCGGCGATGGTGGGGGTCTCATCCTGGCTGCCGGAGTCGAGGATGACGATCTCATCCACCAACTCCCCGAGGGAGGCGAGGCAGGCGCGCAGGTTGTCGGCTTCATTCTTGACGATCAGGACGGCCGCCAGGGTCGGTTTGTTCACGGGTATGGGCTCTCGTTGGCGCCCGGCTGGCGGGCCACGGTCAAATTGGGGCCCATTCTAGCCTAAAACCGCGGCCGGGGCAGCGGGAGAGGGCTGTGCAATTCGCTCCTGGGGGGCCTTGTTTGCGAGGGGGAGAGGGATCTTCTGTTATTTCTCCGGCCATTCTTGGGGCATAATCTCGACCAGTAACGATTAACCGCCGGGCCTGACCCGAGAGATGTGTGAGATGAAGATATTGGTGATCGGCCCCTCCTGGGTCGGCGACATGGTGATGTCCCAGAGCCTCTACAAGGCCCTCAAGAGCAACCACCCGGACTGCGAGCTGCATGTGATGGCGCCGGCCTGGTGCGTGGCCCTGCTGGAGCGGATGCCCGAGGTGGACAAGGCCATCCCCATGCCCCTTGGCCACGGTGACTTCAAGCTGGGGGCCCGCCGTCGGCTCGGCAAGCAGCTGGCGGCCGAGGGCTACGATCAGGCCATCATCCAGCCCAACTCCATGAAGTCGGCGCTGATCCCCTGGTTCGCCAATATCCCGGTGCGCACCGGCTGGAAGGGGGAGCATCGCTTCGGCCTGCTCAACGACCTGCGCAGCAACAAGAAGGCCTTCCCGCTGATGGTGGAGGGCTACCTGGCCCTGGCCTACCCCAAGGCGCAGATGAAGAGCCGGGCCGACATCCCGACCATCCCCCATCCGTCACTGCACGTGGACCTCATCAATCAGGACAAGGCGCTGGAGAGGCTCGGACTGGATCGCGCCCGCCCCGTGCTGGTGCTCTGCCCGGGGGCCGAGTTCGGCCCGGCCAAGCGCTGGCCCGAGGGGCACTACGCCGTGGTGGCCCAGAAGCACCTGGACGAGGGCTGGCAGGTGTGGATCTTCGGCTCCGGCAAGGACGTGGAGGTGGCCAACACCATCCGCGATCGCATCAATCCCCTGTCGCGCCCCAACTGTCACGTGCTGGCGGGCAAGACCAGCCTGCACGAGGCGATCGATCTGATGGCGCTGGCCGGACGGGTCATCGCCAATGACTCCGGCCTGATGCACGTCGCCGCCGCCCTCAACCGGCCGCTGATCGGCGTCTACGGCTCCACCTCGCCCCTCTACACCCCGCCCCTGGCGGACAGGGTGGAAATCGTGCACACCGACATCGAGTGCCGCCCCTGCTTCAAGCGCACCTGCAAGTTCGGCCACCTCAAGTGCCTGATCGAGCTGATGCCGGAGCAGGTCATCGCGGCGGGCAAGCGGCTGGAGCAGGGGGGGACTGCGGATCTGACCATAGCGCTGCAGCCGGTGGATGGGCCTGCCACCAAACCCGGAGCCACCTAACATGATCTATCGGCTGCTCTACAACCTGCTGATCCACCTGGGCCTGCCCCTGGCGCTGCTGGCCCTCTATCGGCCGAAGAAGGGCAAACCGGGCTTCGGTGCGCGCTGGGCCGAGCACCTTGGCCGCTTCCCGGCCAGTGCCCGCCTGAGTGAGCAGCAGGACGCGCCGCTCTGGATCCATGCGGTGAGTGTGGGGGAGACCCTCGCCATCACCCCCTTCATCCGCGCCCTCAAGGCGGAGCGGCCGGATCTCCCCATACTGCTCACCACCACCACCCGCACCGGGGCCGAGCAGGCCGAGAAGCTCGGGGAGCTAGTGGTGCATCGCTACGCTCCCCTCGACTACCCCTGGGCGGTGGCGGGCTTTCTCAACGCCTTCAAACCCCGCGCCCTCTGGGTGGTGGAGACCGAGCTGTGGCCAAACTGGCTGGCGGCCTGCGAGGCGCGCCACCTACCGGTGACCATACTCAACGCGCGTCTGTCGGAGCGCTCCTGCCAGCGCTACGCCCGCTTCCAGGGGGCCTTCGATGCCCTGAGCCGACCCCTGAGCCACCTGCTCTGCCAGCATCAGGACGACGGGGATCGCTTCCATCGCCTAGGCATCGGCCGCGAGCGGCTGGTGGTGACCGGCTCCATCAAGTTCGACATCCAGCTGGGTGACGAGGTGAGTACCCGGGGCCGCGCCCTGCGCCAGCAGCTCGGGCAGGAGCGGCCGGTCTGGATCGCCGCCAGCACCCATCAGGGGGAGGATGAGCAGGTGCTGGCCGCCTTCGCGCGGGTGCAGCGGGATCATCCACAGGCCTTGCTCATCCTGGTACCACGTCACCCGGAGCGGTTCGATCGGGTAGCCGAGCTGTGCGCCCCCTATGGCTGCGTGCGGCGCACCCGCCAGCAGGGAGAGCCGCTCAAGCCGACCGATGGCGTCTACCTCGGCGACACCATGGGGGAGCTGCCGCTGATGCTGGCGGCGGCGGACTTGGCGTTTGTCGGTGGCAGCCTGGTGCCCATCGGCGGCCACAACCTGCTGGAGCCGGCGGCGCTCGGCAAGCCCTGCCTGACCGGCCCCGCCTACTTCAACTTCAGCGACATCACCCGCCAACTGCTGGATCAGGGGGGAGCCGCCCTGGTGGCGGATGGCGCCGAGCTCGGTGACAGGGTCAGCGCCCTGCTGACGGACGAGGGTGCCAGGCGCGAGATGGGGGAACAGGCCCGCGCCGTGGTGCTGCGCAATCAGGGGGCCCTGGCCCGCACCCTGTCCCACTGCCTCGCCAGCCTGGAAAATGACTGAATCCGAGGGCCGGCCCACTGCCGGCCCCGCCTGCCTTCCCGCCACCCTCCTCTCCAGGTGCCATGCCAGTCATATGGCGCCCGCCGCTATCCCGCCCCTCCCATCCATCACCCCGCTCTCTATCCCAGCCCATCCATCGGCAGAAGCGTGCCGCTGTTCAGAGCGAAGAGGGGTCTAACCTAGTAGGTGGGATCCTGATACCAAACTTGGGGAGGCGAGCCATGAAAGCCAGGAAACGAGTGTTGGCGGTTGCCCTCTGTCTCATAAGCGGGTTGGCACTGGCGGCGGGGGGCGGCGGTAGCAGCGGAGGAGGCAGTGGTGGTGGAGGGAGCAGTGGCGGGTCCATGACCCAGCAGAAGCTGCAGCGGGTCGAACAGCTGGTGAAGGCGCAGCAGTGGCAGCAGGCCGAGGCACTGCTGCGGGATCTGCGCCAGGATGCGGCGAACTCGGCCGACGTCTGGAACTGGTCCGGCTATGTGGCCCGCAAGTCGGGTCGGTTGGCGCAGGCCTTCCCCTATTACGACAAGGCGCTGGCAATAGACCCGAAACACCGTGGGGCCCACGAATACCTGGGAGAGGCTTATCTGCAAAACGGCGAGCGCGAGAAGGCCCGGCAGCAGCTGCAGATCCTGCAGGAGCTGTGCGGCCAGTGCGAGGAGGCGCAGGATCTGGCCGCGGCGCTGAAGGCCGCACCTCAACCAGCGAAAGAGAAGTCCGGCTTCCTGCTCGGCGGCTGAACTCATATCGCGGCGACAAGCCGCCCGTTCAAAACAGACAAAAAAGCCCTTGTTAACAAGGGCTTTTTCAATGGCTCAGCAGCAGATTTCGATCACTCGATATTCTGGATCTGCTCGCGCATCTGCTCGATGAGGACCTTCAGCTCGACGGCGGACTGGGTCACCTCGGCGTTGATGGACTTGGAGCCGAGCGTGTTCGATTCGCGGTTGAACTCCTGCATCATGAAGTCGAGACGGCGGCCGCAGGCGCCCCCCTTCTTCATGATCTTGATGGTCTCGCCGATGTGCATCTCCAGGCGATCCAGCTCTTCGGCCACGTCGATCTTCTGGGCCAGCAGCACGATCTCCTGCTCGATGCGGGCGGGATCCAGCTCCACCTTGGCCTCGGCCAGGCGGTCGGTGAGCTTCTGGCGCTGCCACTCGATGATCTGGGGGAGGTGCACGCGCACCTTCTTCACTTCCACCTGGATGCCGTCGAGGCGCTGTTCGATCAGGGCCTTGAGGTTGGCCCCTTCGCTGGCGCGGGAGGCGAGGAAGTCGTCGAGGGTCAGGTCGAAGCCGCTCATCAGCTCGGTGGCGACCAGGTCCATGTCCTGCTCGGCGGCGGCCATGACGCCGGGCCAGCGCAGCACGTCCACCGGGTTGAGTTGACCCTGACCGGCCTCTTTCATCACCCAGCTAGCGCTGTCGATGATGAGCTTGGCCAGCTCTTCATTGATGTGCAGCTGGCTGGCGGCGGCCTGGGCGGCCTCGAAACGCAGGTTGCACTCCACCTTGCCGCGCTGCAGCTTGGCACGGAAACGCTCACGCAGGACCGGCTCCAGGCTGCGCAGCTGCTCCGGCAGCCGGATGTAGGTCTCCAGATAGCGCTGGTTGACCGAACGAATTTCCCAAACGGCTGTGCCCCAATCGCCCTTGAGTTCCTTGCGGGCGTAGGCGGTCATGCTGTGAATCATTGATTGTTCCGGGCTTGATGAAGTGTGGGGCCAGTATACCCAGCCGGGCTCCCCCCGTCAGCCGCAGCCTCGGTTTTAGCGGCTGATATTTGGGCTGGGATCACTTATACTCCTGCGCCAATTCAGCCAGCCCAGAGGTCCATTCCATGCCACGTCCCAGCGATCGCAGTGCCGCGCAAGTGCGCCCGGTTACCATCACCCGCCACTTCACCAAGCATGCCGAAGGCTCAGTACTGGTGGAATTCGGCAACACCCGGGTGCTGTGCACCGCCAGCGTCGACACCAGCGTGCCGCGTTTCCTGAAGGGCAAGGGTCAGGGCTGGGTCACCGCCGAGTACGGCATGCTGCCGCGCTCCACCCATTCGCGCATGAACCGCGAAGCGGCCGCCGGCAAGCAGAGTGGTCGCACCCTGGAGATCTCCCGCCTGATCGCCCGTTCCCTGCGCGCCGCCGTGGACCTGACCGCCCTGGGTGAGCATTCCATCACAGTGGATTGCGACGTGCTGCAGGCCGACGGCGGCACCCGTACCGCCGCCATCACCGGTGCCTGTGTGGCCCTGGTGGATGCGCTGAACTGGATGGTGGAGAAGGGCATGCTCAAGCAGAGCCCGCTCAAGCAGATGATCGCCGCCGTCTCCGTCGGCATGTTCGAAGGGGAAGCCATCTGCGATCTGGAGTACATCGAAGATTCCGCCGCCGAGACCGACATGAACGTGGTGATGACCGACGACGGTCGCATCATAGAGGTGCAGGGCACCGCGGAGGCCGAGCCCTTCACCCATGAGGAGCTGCTGGCCATGCTGGCGCTCGCCAAGGACGGTATCGCCGATATCATAGCGCTGCAGAAGCAGTCGCTCTCCTGATTTCTGTTTTGAAAAACGCGGCATTGACCGCGTTTTTTTATACCCCCACACAAGTGAAAGACAAGCCAAGCAAGGAGCCAGAATGAAAGCCTACCAGCGTCAATTTATCGAGTTCGCCCTGGAGAAGCAGGTCCTCAAATTCGGTGAGTTCACCCTGAAATCCGGCCGCAAGAGCCCCTACTTCTTCAACGCCGGCCTGTTCAACAGCGGTCGCGACCTGGCCCGCCTCGGCCGCTTCTATGCCGCCGCCCTGATGGATGCGGGCATAGCATTCGACGTGCTGTTTGGCCCGGCCTACAAGGGGATCCCCATCGCCTCCGCCACCGCGGTGCAGCTGGTGGAGCAGCACGACGTGGATGTGCCCTGGTGCTTCAACCGCAAGGAGGCCAAGGATCACGGGGAGGGCGGCAACCTGGTGGGCAGCCCCCTCAAGGGACGCATCATGCTGGTGGACGACGTCATCACGGCTGGCACCGCCATCCGCGAGTCCATGGATCTGATCCAGGCCAACGGCGCCTCCCTGGCCGGGGTGCTGATCGCCCTGGACCGTCAGGAGAAGGGCAAGGGGGAACTCTCCGCCATCCAGGAAGTGGAGCGCGACTACGGTGCCCACATCATCGCCATCATCCAGATGGCGGATCTCATCGCCTATCTGGAGGAGCAGCAGGCAGAGCGCCCCGAACTGGCGGAGCAGCTAGCGGCCATGAAGGCCTATCGCGCCCAGTACGGTATCTGATGCCCTGGGGTCCCGTTCTTTGCCTGGTTCAAGCGAAGATCGACATGGGCCGACAGGAACGAAAATGCGGCGCCAAAAGGCGCCGTATTTTATTTGCACAAAAAAGTTCGGACAGGTGCTTGAGCTTACCCTTACAGTAAAGGTTAATGTTTGATGGTCAGATTTGAGGAGCATCGTTATGACCATGCACATTCAACTTCCCATCAGCGGCATGAGCTGTGCCAACTGCGCCAGCCGGATCACCACCGCTCTCAATAAACTCGACGGAGTCGACGCCACCGTCAACTTCGCGCTGGAGCAGGCGGCCATCGAGCTGAGCCAGGCTGCCCAGCTGCCGGCGGTGCTGGAGAGCATCAAGTCCCAGGGTTACGAGTACGGCGAAGAGACCCTGTTGTTTCAAATTACCGGCATGACCTGCGCCGGTTGCTCGGCTCGGCTCAGCAAGATGCTGAGCGCGCTGCCTGGGGTCATCACGGCAGACGTTAACTTCTCTCTGGAGCAGGCCCGCATCACCCTAGTGCCCGGCGCCCAGACCCCGGCCTCGTTGCGCGAGCAGATTGAAGCTCTGGGCTTCGGTGCACAACTGGCACAGGGGAGCGCCAGCGCGCGCCGTCAGCAACTGCTCGCCCGGGAGGAGCAGGAATCCGCCGCCGCCCACAAGGCGCTGATCCAGGTCAGCATCTCGGCCTTGCTGACCCTGCCGCTGCTGGTGGGGATGCTGGCCATGGCGGGGCTGCTGCCCTGGCATCTGCCGGCCTGGTTGGAGCTGGTGCTGGCCACCCCGGTGCAGTTCTGGATCGGGGCCCGCTTCTATCGTGGCGCCTGGCTCGCCATCAAGAACCGCTCCGCCAATATGGACGTGCTGGTGGCCACCGGTACCAGCGCCGCCTACTTCTACAGCCTCTATCTGTTGGCGACCCTGGGGATGGCCGCCAGCGGCAAGCTCTACTTCGAGGCGAGCGCCATCATCATCACCCTGATCTCGCTCGGTAAATTGCTGGAGGCTCGCGCGAGACGCAGCACCCAGTCCGCCATTCGCGAGCTGATGGCCCTGCGCCCCGAGAGTGCCACCGTCTGGCGCGGGGGGGAGTGGCAGAGCCTCTCCGTCGACGAGGTGCTGCGCGGCGACAGGCTGCGGGTGCTGGTCGGTGAGCGGGTGCCGGTGGATGGCAAGATAGTGAGCGGCGAGAGCGAACTGGATGAGTCCATCCTCACCGGCGAGAGCCTGCCGGTGCTGCGCACCCCGGGTGACAACGTGCTGGGGGGGGCCATCAACCGCTCCGGCGTGCTGGAGATCGAAGCCACGACAGTGGGGGAAGATTCCAGCCTCAGCAAGATCATCGCCCTGGTGGAAAACGCCCAGATGGGCAAGGCCCCGCTGCAGCAGCTGGTGGACAAGGTCTCCGCCGTGTTCGTGCCTGTGGTGATGGTCATCGCCCTGTTTACCCTGCTGGTGTGGTACGCCATCACCAACGACTTCGGTCAGGCCCTGCTGGCGGCGGTGGCCGTGCTGGTCATCGCCTGCCCCTGTGCCCTCGGACTGGCCACGCCGGCCGCCATCGTCACCGGTACCGGGGTGGCGGCCCGTCACGGCATCCTGATCAAGGACGTGGATACCCTGCAGAAGGCTCACGGCATCAAGGCGCTGATCTTCGACAAGACAGGTACCCTGACCCAAGGCAAACCTGTGCTGGCGAGCTGGAGCGGCAACGATGAGCAGCTGCGTCTGGCCGCCGCCCTGCAACAGGCGAGCGAACACCCGCTGGCGCTGGCCATGCGGGAGGCGGTGACTGGGGCAGAGTTGCCCCAACCGGAAGCCGTGGAGGTGCGCGTCGGCGCTGGCATCCTCGGCAAGGTGGCGGGTCACGAGGTGGCCATCGGCAACCCCTCCCTGCTGGCCGGGCTCGGCATTTCCGTGCTGACCCAAGCCGAACCGGATGCGGACAAGGACGGGGCGACCCGGGTCTGGGTCGCCATCGACGGCGTTGCTGTCGGCATCGCCGCCCTGGCGGACACCCTTAGGCCCGAGAGCCCGGACGCCATCGCTACCCTGCGACAGCGTGGCATCGCCAGTTGGCTGGTGAGCGGCGATGCGCCGGCACCCGTGGCCCACATCGCCGCCAAGCTGGGGCTGGACGGGGCCTTCGACTCCGTGCTGCCTGCGGGCAAGGTGGAGAAGGTCGAGGCGCTGCGCAGCCAGGTCGATGGCCTGGTGGCCATGGTGGGGGACGGAGTGAACGACGCGCCGGCCCTGGCGGCGGCGGACGTGGGGATCGCCATGGGCTCGGGCTCGGATGTGGCGATGGAGACGGCCTCCATCACGCTTATGCGATCCGACCCGCGGCTGGTGGCGGACGCCATCGACATCTCGGCGGCGACCTGGCGTACCATACAGCAGAACCTGTTCTGGGCCTTCGTGTTCAACATCATCGGCATACCGCTGGCGGCGCTGGGCTACCTCAGCCCCGAGCTGGCGGGGGCGGCCATGGCCCTGAGCAGCATCACTGTACTCAGCAACTCTTTGTTATTGAAACGCTGGCAGCCCAAGGCGGGTTCCCATGTCAGCACTCATTCGCACGTTTAAGGAGGCACGCATGAACATCAGCAAGGTTGCCAAGGCGACGGGACTGACCGCCAAGACCATCCGCTACTACGAGAGCATCGGCCTCATCTCGGCACCGGTGCGCAGCGACAACGGCTACCGCAGCTACAGCGACGGGGCCCTGCGGGAGCTTCGCTTCGTCAAGCGGGCACGGGAGACCGGCTTCAATCTGGAGGAGTGCCAGGAGTTGCTGGCGCTCTATCGGGATGAGCACAGGACCAGCGCCCAGGTCAAAAAGCTGGCTCAGGAGAAGATCGTCGATCTGCGAGCCCGCATCGCCGGCCTGCAGGCCATGTTGGCCTCCCTCGAGGAGGTGGTGGGTTGCTGCCACGGGGATGCGAGCCCTGAGTGCCCTATCCTGGACGAATTGGAGCGGGGCTGAGGGGGGGGGAGCTGGCAGGCGATCTGTATCCGATGAGCCCGGCATGACTGCCGGGCTGAGTCGCAGCTTAATAGCGGGCGATTGATTGTTGGCATTGAAGGGGCAGTGGTAGACTGGTCGGCTAGTGTACAGGGAGCAAGCCGTTGACCCAGAGCGTCACACGTCAGGTGCAGCAGGCCATCATGGGCCAGCTCTATGCCAATGCCTCATTCAGCCAGCCTTGTCTGGCGCTGCTGGCGGTTGGCTGGAGCCTGCTGTTTCACGACTACCTGCCGGCCGCGGAGGCGCTGGGCTGGCTGGGGCTGGTCAGCCTGCTGTTGCTGGTGCGCTGGTGGCACCTGCGCTGGCGACGCACCCGCCTGATGCAACTGCCCTTGCCGATGCTGGAGCGGGAGCTCTTCATCGGGGCCACCATCACCTCCATCGTCTGGGCGCTCGGGGTGCTGCTCTACATGGACAAGCTCCCCGACACTTACCGTGCCGCCATGCTGATGCTCTCCAGCCTGATCCTCACCGGCAGCGCCATCATGTTGTTTGGCAGTCGCCGCACCCTCTATGGGGCCGTGCTGCCACTGGGGTTCGCCATGCTGTTCGAGCTGAGCGGTGGCAACGAGCAGGAGCGCATCGTCTCCTGCATGCTGGCGGGCTACCTGTTTGTCTTCCTGCCGACCCTGTTGCGCCGCTTGCGGCGGGATCAGATCGCCACCCTCTATCACCGCTTCTCCAATGCGGATCTGGTGGCCGAGCTCAAGGCGGTCTCCGAACACCTCAGACTCACCTCCCGCCTCGACGGGCTGACCGGCATCGCCAACCGGGCTCACCTGGACGACAGCCTGGCCCGGGCCTGGCGCCGCTGCCATCGGGCGCGGGCGCCCCTCTCCCTGGTGCTGGTGGACGTGGACTACTTCAAGCAGTTCAACGATCACTACGGCCATCAGTTGGGGGATGAGTGCCTGCAGCAGGTGGGCTGCCTGCTGGCGGAGGTGCTGAGGCGGGAGGACGATCTCGCGGCCCGTTACGGCGGTGAGGAGTTTGCCCTGCTGCTACCCTGTACCAGCCAGCAGGGGGCGGTCCAGATCGCCGAGCAGGTGCGCGCCGCCCTGCGCGCCCTGAACATCCCCCACCACAAGTCGCTGGTCTCCGGTCGGGTCAGTTGCAGCTTCGGGGTGGCGACCCTGGTGCCGGATCAGAGCCTCTCCATGGCCGAGCTTGTCCAAAAAGCGGATGCGGCGCTGTATCAGGCCAAGCATAATGGGCGGGATCGTATCGAAGTAGCCTTGATGGGTAAGGTTGCCTGAGTTTCACAAGACAGATTTAAAGAGGTCGTCTATGCAATGTCATCGTATCGAAGAGCTGCTGGAGCTGCTGCAACCCGCCTGGATCAAGGAGCAGGATCTGAGCCTGGTGCAGTTCATCGCCAAGTTGGCGGCGGAGGCCGGTTATGACGGAGCCCTGTCCGATCTGACCGACGACATGCTGATCTACCACCTCAAGATGCGCGAGTCCGACAAGCAGGCGATGATCCCGGGGCTTGCCAAGGATCATGTGCCCGACTTCAAGGAAGCCCTGCTCAAGGCCCGCGGCATCAAGTAAAGCCTGCTCCTGCTGGAAGCTTGATGGTTTTCAAAAGAGGCCCTGAATAAGGTCCATCAGTCAACTGACGATGGGCCTTTTTTGTTATCTGAAATTGCGACGGGACTCGAACTATAGATACATTTAACCCACACAATTAGCAGGTTGTTTAAGATATAATCGGCTTCATAACAATATGAGTGGAGCGATGTGTTGTAATGGCCGACAAGATCGATATCAAGGATGTCACCGGCGATGTCACCGGGACCTTCAATCCCCACACGTTCAAGGCCGGTGATGACAGGTTCAACCCCGGCAACCGCATCTATGTGAGGTCCCAGACCGGCTACTGGCAGCGCGTGCGCAAGGTCATGGGCTGGTTCTTCGTCGCCCTCTTCGTCGCCCTGCCCTGGCTGCGCTACGACGGCCGTCAGGCGGTGCTGTTCGATCTCGAACACCAGCAGTTCCACATCTTCGGCGCCACCATCTGGCCGCAGGACCTGACCCTGCTGGCCTGGGTCTTCATGATCGCCGCCTTCGCCCTCTTCTTCGTGACCACCTTCCTCGGCCGGGTCTGGTGCGGCTATCTCTGCCCGCAGACGGTGTGGACCTTCATGTTCATCTGGTTCGAGGAGAAGCTGGAAGGGTCGGCCAACAAGCGCCGCAAGCTGGATGCCGCCCCCTGGAGTGGGGAGAAGCTGGCCCGCAAGGGCACCAAGCACCTGGCCTGGATCCTGCTGTCCCTCGGCACCGGCCTCACCTTCGTCGCCTACTTCCAGGATGTGTACCGGCTGGTGCCCGAGTTCTTCACCCTGGCCGCGGGCGGCTGGGTCATCTTCTGGGTGCTCTTCTTCGCCGCCTGCACCTACGGCAACGCCGGCTGGATGCGCGCCATCATGTGTATCCACATGTGCCCCTATGCCCGCTTCCAGTCCGCCATGTTCGACAAGGACACCTATATCGTCGGCTATGACACCCTGCGTGGCGAAACCCGGGGAGCCCGCTCCCGCAAGGCGGATCCCAAGGCGCTGGGGCTGGGGGACTGCATCGACTGTGATCTCTGCGTCCAGGTCTGTCCGACCGGCATCGACATCCGCGATGGCCTGCAGTACGAGTGCATCAACTGCGGTGCCTGCGTCGACGCCTGTGACCAGACCATGGACAGGATGGGTTACCCCAAGGGGCTCATCAGCTACACCACCGAGCACAAGCTGGCCCACCACAACACCAAGGTGGCGCGGCCCAAGCTGCTCGGTTATGGCCTGGTGATGGTGATCATGCTGGGGGTCTTCGTCTACAACGCCATGTCCATCATGCCCATGGGGCTCGATATCCTGCGGGATCGCAACCAGCTGTTCCGGGAGAACAGCGAGGGGCTCATCGAGAACACCTATACCCTGAAGATCCTCAACAAGACCCTGCAGTCCCAGCGCTATCGGCTGGATGTGGAAGGCTTGCCTGAGTATCAGTGGTTCGGCCCGCGGGAGGTGACCCTGAAACCGGGCGAGATCTACACCCTGCCGGTGAGCCTGGCGGTGGATCCCTTCAACCTGAAGCGGCCCACCCTGGACATCCAGTTCGTGCTGAAGCGAGAGGGGACCGCAGAGGACGACAGCAAGGGCTCCTTGCGCCAGGCCAGCAAGTTTATCAGCCGGTTATGATGCACAACCCGCTATGGGGGGAGTGGTGATAGTATGGGGCGCAACAGCGCCCCTTTCTCATGGTGGATGACATGCGTTTCAACTATTCCGACCTCAATCCCGATCTCATCATGGATGCCATCGATCTCAGCGGCCTGCGCATCGACTCCGGCCTCATCGAGCTCAACAGCTACGAGAACCGGGTCTACCAGTTTCAGGACGAGGATCGTCGCCGCTACGTGGTGAAGTTCTATCGCCCCGGCCGCTGGGATCGGGCCCAGATCCTGGAGGAACACGCGTTCGCCGCCCGCCTCAACGATGAGGAGATACCGGTGGCGGCACCGCTCGCCTTCGCCGGCGAGACCCTGCTGGAGCATCAGGGTTACCCCTTCGCCATCTGGCAGAGCGTCGGCGGTCGCCAGTTCGAGGTGGACAACCTGGATCAGCTGGAGTGGGTGGGGCGCTACCTCGGCCGCATCCACAGGGTCGGGGCCAGCCACCCCTTCCACCATCGCGTCCGGCTGGACGTGGAGACCATGCTGCACGAGCCGCGCCAGCTGCTGGCATCCGGCGAGTGGGTGCCGAGCGGACTGGCCAAGCAGTTTTACGGGGTGCTGGACGAGCTGATCCGCCACGTGTGCGACGCCATGACCCTGGACGTGGCCCAGATCTCCCTGCACGGGGATTGCCACCCGGGAAACATACTGTGGCGCGACGGCCCCATGTTCGTGGATCTGGACGACTGTCGCACCGGCCCCGCCGTCCAGGATCTCTGGATGCTGCTGTCCGGGGATCGCAACGAGCAGCAGATCCAGCTCGACACCCTGCTGGCGGGGTATGAGGAGTTCATGGAGTTCGACCCGAGGGAGTTGGCCTTGATCGAGCCGCTGCGGGCCATGCGCATCGTCCACTACATGGCCTGGCTGGCCCGGCGCTGGGAGGATCCGGCCTTCCCCCGTCACTTCCCCTGGTTCAACAGCGATCACTACTGGCGCCAGCAGATAGCGACCCTGCACGATCAGCTGGAGGCCCTCAAGGCGCCGCCGCTCAGCCTGATGCCGAATTGGTGAGGTTCTTTGCCCTGCCAACGGATGGGGAGGGGCGGCCCGCCGGCGTGCCTTTGCCATTGACGTTGGCGGGGGGACGCAATAGGCTTGGACTGCTTCGGTTCGCCGGGCGTGCCTCACTGTGATCCCTTAACAGGAAACGTCATGAAAAAAGTACTATTTTTCCTCGCTGCCATGCTGATGATCCCCATGGTTCACGCCGCCCCGCAATTCAAGGAAGGCGTCAACTATGACGTGGTCACCCAGACCGGCAGCGCCCAGCCGGAAGTGCTGGAGTTCTTCTCCTACTTCTGCCCGCACTGCGCCAAGTTCGAACCGATCGCCGAGGATCTGAAGAAGAACCTGCCGGAAGGCGTGCCCATGAAGAAGAACCCTGTGGCCTTCCTCGGCCGCGAAATGGGTCCCGAGATGCAGCGCGCCTATGCGGTCGCCAACCTGCTGAACGTGGAAGGCAAGCTGACCCCGGCCATCTTCGACAAGATCCATACCCAGCGCCAGATCCCGCAGAGCCGTGCCGACGTGAAGCAGATCTTCGTGGATAACGGTGTGCCGGCCGAAGAGTTCGACGGCGCCGTCGACAGCTTCGCCGTCTCCGGCATGGTCTCCCAGTTCGATCGCAACACCGAGACCTACAACGTGCGCGGTGTGCCGGCCTTCCTGGTCAACGGCAAGTACATGGTGAAGATTGAATCCATCACCTCCCAGGAGCAGTTCAACCAGCTGGTGAAATTCCTGCTGGCCAAGAAAGACTGATCCAGACTGAGCCCATGAAAAAAGCCCGCCGGTGCAAACCGGCGGGCTTTTTGTTTATCGGGGATCAGACGCCGACGTGGAAGGCCTGCTTGAGGTTGCGGATGAAGTCCGCGTCCCGGCAGAGGGTCTTGCCCGGGCTGTCGGAGATCTTGGCGACCGGGCCGCCATTGCACTCCATCAGCTTGAACACGATGTTCATGGGGCTGACTCCCGGCAGATCGCAGGTGAGCTTGGTGCCGATGCCGAAGCTGGTGTTGATGCGGCCGCGGAAGTGACGGAACAGCTCCACCGCCTTGTCCAAGTTGAGGCCATCGGAGAACACCAGCGTCTTCTCGGTGGGGTCGATGCCGAGGCGCTGGTAGTGGCTGATGGCCTTCTCCCCCCACACCACGGGATCGCCGGAGTCGTGGCGCAGCCCCTGATAGCGGCTGGCCAGCTCGAAGTCGAAGTCCCGCAGGAAGGCATCCATGGTGATGCAATCGGTCAGGGCGATGCCGAGGTGGTTGGTGAATTCGTCCAGCCAGCTGATGAGGGCGGCGCGCTGGCTGTGCTCCAGCGGGAAGCCGAGCTGCTGGTGGGCCTGGAACCACTCGTGGGCCTGGGTGCCTACTGCCGGCAGCCCGTACTTCTGGGCCAGCTGGTAGTTGCTGGTGCCGCGAAACGCCGGCAGCCGTTCCTTGAGGCGACCCACCACGGCATCTTGCACCGCGTGGGAGAAACGGCGACGGGTGCCGAAGTCGATGAGGTTGAACTCCTTCATCTCCGCCGGGCTCAGGGTCCGCTCCAGCTTGTCTATCTTCTGATCCAGCCGGGTCAGGGCCAGGCTCACCCCGAACTGGGGATAGCGGAAGCGGTTGCGCATCTCGCTGATGATGGCGAGCACCGGGATCTCCCACAGGATAACGTCCTGCCAGGGGCCTTCGACCCGCACGTTGATACGGCCATCTTGCTCGAATACCCGCAACAATGAGGCATCCAGCGGCTTTCTGCGCAGGTGGTCCAGGTAGTCGGCGGTAAAGAAGGGACGCTCTGCCAGGAAGTTGAGCTCGGGCCTGGTGAGCCGCAATGAGCCGGCGAGGCGCAGCTGCTCCTCGATCTCCCCCATCATGGGCAGCAGATCTTCCTCGTTGCGGCTGTGGAACTCGGCTACCACCTCGGCATCGGGGTAGCGATGGAACACCGCCTGCTGCATGTGCAGCTTGTAGGCATCGGTGTCGAGCAGGCTGTTGAGAATGGGAGGCATATCAGACTCCTCGCAGGCGGGAGCGAACGGTATCGCTCCCCTGCTGCATGGGTAGCTCGCGGGCGCCGGTATCGGATGGGCAGTGGCGAATGGAAGGCATATCAGGCATCCAGCAGCTGTTGTACATGGGTCAGGGTCTGGGCCAGCTCGGCCCCGGCCTCGATCATCTGGGTGCGGGCCTGGGCGACCGTCTCGGGGGCTATGCCACGGCAGGCGTCGAGGTGGACGATGACCCTGAAGCCGGCGCGGCGCAGCTGCAGCACGCTGGTCTTGACGCAGTAGTCGGTGGCCAGGCCGCCGACCAGCACGGTATCGACGTCGCGAGCCAGCAGGAACTCGATGAGCCCGGTGCTGCGTCGCTCCGCCAGATCGTGGAAGCAGGCGCCGTAGGGATGCAGATCCGGCTCGACCCCCTTCCAGATGAAGAAGTCGTAGTCGATGGGGGCGGGCAGGCCGTCCAGCAGCTCGAAGCCCGGGGTGCCCGGTACGCAGTGGGCCGGCCAGGTGAGGTCGGCGTTCGGTAAGTCCAGGGGCAGCAACATGCCGGCGGGATCGGTCACGACCCAGGCGGCGTTGCGGGGGTGGGCATCCTTGCTGCCGGCTCGCAGGCTGGCGAGGGCCGCCTGGGCGTTGAGCGCAGCCGCTATCTCATCCCCGCCCGCGACGGGCAGTTCGTTCGGGCAGAGGGGGCTGAATCCCTTCTGCGCATCAATATCCAGGCTGGCGACGATTCCCATGGGTGGCTCCTGCACATAATATTCTTGTGATATTATCTACCAAACATTATTAGAAGGCGAGCAGGTCGACCGAGATGCCGAGAATGAGTCTGGATATGGTGGTGCTGCGGCTGAACGAGGAGCGGCTCGAGCTGCTCCTCGAGACCCGCGATCGCCCCCCCTTTGCCCAATGCTGGCAACTGCCTGCCCTGCGCATCGACGAGACCCGCGACCGGGATCTGGACGCTGCCCGCCATCGCCTGCTGACGGAGTGGGGCCTGGGGGACTGCTACAGCGAGCAGGTGTGTACCCTCGGCAATCTGGAGCGGGATCCCCGCGGCTGGTCCACCACCCTGGTCTATCTCTGTCTGGTGGAGCCCGAGGTGGAGGCGGTGCACGGTTGCTGGCACCCGCTCTCGGCCCTGCCGGGGCTGGGCCTCGCCTTCGACCATGTCCAGCTCATCGCCAAGGGACTGGAACGACTCAGGATCAAGAGCCGCTACAGCACGCTGCCGCTGCAACTGCTGGGGAGCGAGTTCACCCTCTCCGAGGTGCAGCGCGCCTTCGAAATCATTCTGCAGACCCCCATGAACACGGCGGCCTTTCGCAAGCGCATCCACCGTGCCGACGTCCTGGTGGATACCGGCCGCAAGCGCACCGGCAAGCAGCGCCCCGCCATCCTCTATCGGCTGGAGAATCCCAGCTGCGTGATGTTCGATCAGGTGATGAACGGGGCTGAGGCATGAAGGTGTGCCGACTACAGTGGTCGAATGTCTATCCGCCAAACCCGGCTGCATGGCGTTATGGTGATCGGGTAAGTGGCTATCCTATCGGCAAACAGGGAGTCAAAGCATGAGTGAGGCGGGTGTGCAGAGGGTATTGGTGAGCGCCTGTTTGCTGGGGCAGCCGGTGCGTTACGACGGCCAGAGCAAGGGCATCGTCAGCGACTGGCTGGCGGCCCTGGGGGCCGAGGGGCGGGTGCTCTCGTTCTGCCCCGAGGTGGCGGGCGGCCTGCCGACCCCGCGCCCCCCGGCCGAGCGCCAGGGTGAGCGGGTGCTGACAGAGAGCGGGCTGGATGTGACGGCCGAGTTCGATCGCGGCGCCGAACTGGCGTTGCAACTCTGCCAGGCTCAGGGCATTCGCTTCGCCCTGCTCAAAGAAGGGAGCCCCTCCTGTGGCAGCGGCCGCATCTACAACGGCCGCTTCGAGGGGATCTCGGTGACGGGGGCGGGCAAGACCACGGCCCTGTTGCGCCGCCACGGTATCCGCGTCTTCTCGGAGGATCAGCTGCCCGAGTTGGCCTCGGCGCTCTCGTCTGCCACCGCCTTGGGCGCGGGGGCAGGCTCGGCCTGAGTGGCCTCTGCTCCCTGCCACTGGCTCAGCACCCGATCTTTTTCCTGCCAGCGCTGGTTCAGCCACTGCTGGAAACCGCGCTTGAACTGCTTGTCGTTGAAGTAATCCCCCACCAGCTGCTCGTCCACCGGCAGCTCCTCGATGCGCACCCGAATGCGCTTCATCCGCCCCATCAGGAAGTCCTTGAACGGCGTCTCCATGTTGTCCGGATAGCTGATGGTGACGTTGATCAGGCTGTCGAACTGATCCCCCATGGCCGCCAGTGTGAAGGCGAGCCCCGCCGCCTTGGGGGGCATCAGGTGGCGATAGGGGGAGTGCACCGCATCCCGCTTGGGCTCGGTAAATCGGGTGCCCTCCACGAAGTTGATGACTGTGGTCGGGATGTGGCGGAATTTCTCACAGGCGCTGCGAGTCGTTTCGATGTCTTTACCTCTCAGGTGAGGGTTTTTCAGCAGGAACGACCGTGAATAGCGGCGCATGAAGGGCATGTCCAGCCCCCAGCAGGCGAGCCCCAGCAGGGGGATGTAGATGAGCTCGTGCTTCATGAAGAACTTGGGCACCGGCAGCCTGTCCCGGAACAGGTGACCCAGCACCACTATGTCGGTCCAGCTCATGTGGTTGCTGACGATGAGGTACCAGCCATCCTTGCGCAGCCGGGTGTCGTCCTCCACCTGCCACTGGATGCGGGTGGTGAGGCGGATCACCAGGGCATTGCAGGCCAGCCACAGGCGCATGAAACGGTTGTTGAGGCGGCTGCAGGCGCGGCCGAAGGCCGGAATGGGCAGCAGCAGTTTCGCCAGGGAGACCAGCAGGATCAGGCTGGCGCACAGGGCGGTGAACAAAATGGTCAGGCCGGCGCTGATGAGCAGCACCAGGGGGCCGGGGAGCAGGCTTAGCATGGCGTCCTTTAGGGCGTCTCGTTCGCCAGCAGCTGGTTCAGGGTCAGGTCCTTCTCATGCCAGATCCCGTTCAACCACTGCTGAAACTCTTGTTGGAACTCGGGGTCATTGAAGTAATCCCCCACCAGATTGCGTTCGATCGGCAAGAAGCGGACCCGAACCTTGATCTCCCTGACTCGACCGCACATGAAGTCCCAGTAACTGGGGATGCCGCCCGGATAGGCGATGGTGACATCCACCAGCTTGTGCAGTTGATCCCCCATGGCCGCCAGGGTAAAGGCGACCCCGCCGGCCCTCGGATGCAGCAGGTGACGGTAGGGGGCGGCCTGTTTGTCATGCTTGCGGGCGGTGAAGCGGGTGCCCTCCACGAAGTTCATCACACTCACCGGAATATGGCGGAACTTGGCACAGGCCTTGCGGGTAGTTTCTATGTCTTTTCCCTTCAGATGGGGGTGTTTTTCCAGAAATTTACGGGAATAACGCCGCATGAAGGGGAAATCCAGCGCCCACCAGGCCAGGCCGAGAAAAGGTACCCAAATCAGTTCTTTCTTGAGGAAAAACTTCAGGAAGGGGATTTTCTGATTAAAAATCCGCTGCAATACCAGTATGTCGACCCAGGATTGATGGTTGGCGATGACCATATACCACTCATTCCGGCTCCCTTTGTCCACTCCGACCACCTCAAAGGGGGTTCTGATGATGACTTTCTGGATCAGATTGTTGAAACCTATCCAGCAGCCAGCGCTGCCGTCCAGCAGCGCGTTGCACAGGGTGCGCCACCCCTTGAGGGGCAGCAGCAGCTTGAGCAGGCCCAGCAGCAGTATGGGGACAAACCAGAACAGAGTGTTGAGGAAATAGAGCAGGGTCGAGAGGCTGCCGCGCAGCCCCTCTATCAGCTTGTTGGCCATGAGTCGGGTCCGTTTCTTGTCTGTGGATGACCAGCAAGTGGTCAGATCTGTGCCCATATTATCAGCCGCTGGCCCGTTAAACCATGCAGGGTCCATCTCGAACGAGGCCCTTGCCGTCATGACATCCTCTCGCTCAGCCGCTGCGCAGCCGGGAGAGCAGCCTGTCCATGGCCCGGTAACCGAGGGCCTCGATCAGGTGTTCCTTGCCGATATCGGGCCGCCCCGCCAGATCAGCTATGGTGCGGGACACCCGCAGTATGCGGTGCCAGGCCCGTATGCTGAGGCCGAGCCGCTGGATGGCGTTCTCCAGAAATTCGGCGTTCTGTGGCGATAATCGGCAAACGACATCGATTTCACGGCTATCCAGCAGGTTGTTGAACTTTCCACCGCGGGCCAGCATGCGCGCTCTCGCCCCCAGCACCCGCTCGCGGACCTGCCGGCTCGATTCGCCGCGCTCCGCCTTGCCGGTGAGGCTGCCCTTGGGCAGCAGCGGCACCTCCACCGTCAGATCGAAGCGGTCGAGGAAGGGGCCGGAGAGCTTGCCGAGGTAGCGCAGGATCTGATCCGGGCTGGAGCGGGTCTGGCCGTCCCCGTAATGGCCGCAGGGGCTGGGATTCATGGCGCCGATGAGCTGGAAACGGGCGGGAAAATCCACCTTACGGGCGGCCCGGCTGATGGTGATATGGCCGGTCTCCAGGGGTTCGCGCAGGGCGTCCAGCACCTTGCGCTCGAACTCCGGCAACTCGTCCAGGAACAACACGCCATTGTGGGCGAGGGAGATCTCCCCTGGCCTGGGGTGGCTGCCACCGCCCACCAGGGCCACGGCGGAGGCGCTGTGATGGGGCGTGCGATAGGGCCTGTGGTGCCAGTGACCGGCCCGCGGGGTCAGGCCGCCGATGGAGTGGATGGCGGCGGTCTGCTGCGCCTCCTGCTCGCTCAGCGGCGGCAAGATGCCGGGCAAGCGGCTCGCCAGCATGCTCTTGCCTGTGCCTGGCGGGCCGATGAACAGCAGGTTGTGGCTGCCAGCGGCGGCGATCTCCAGCGCCCGCTTGGCCTGGGACTGGCCGATCACATCCTGCAGATCCGGGATATCGGGCAAGATCTCCGTGCTCTGGAGCTCGGGCAGAGGCAGCTCATACTGGCCCGCCAGCCAGGCGGTGACCGCCAGCAGCTGGTGGGCGGTGCGCACCTCGGCATCCTGGATGAGAGAGGCCTCCTGGCCATTCTCCCGCGGTACCAGCAGGGTGCGCCCCGCATCCCGGCAGGCGAGCACTGCGGGCAGTACCCCGAGCACGGGGCGGATCTCGCCGGTCAGGGCGAGCTCCCCTAAAAATTCGTGATCGAGCAGATATTTTGCAGGTATCTGCTTGGAAGCGGCGAGAATACCGATGGCGATGGCCAGATCGAAACGGCCCCCCTCCTTGGGCAGATCGGCGGGGGCCAGGTTGACCGTGATGTGTTTGCTCGGAAACTCGAAGTTGCCGTTGAGCAGGGCGCTGCGCACCCTGTCCCGGGACTCCTTCACCGAGGTTTCCGGCAGCCCCACCATGTTGAAGGCGGGCAGGCCGTTGGAGAGGTGGACCTCCACCGTCACCTGAGGGGCAGAGATGCCCAGGCTGGCACGGCTATAAACCACAGCTAATGACATAAATCCCGTCCTTGGTTTGATGTATATGCTGGTTAACCGTTTTTTATTAGTTTTTTGTTCCAGTAATGGGCACTGGGCTTGCGTTTATACAGAGTCTTGTCAGGTAAAAAGTGCTTGCCCAATGAAAATCACCGTGCTAGTTCTAATAGCCATTCGCGGTAAGAACCGCCCAATTTCACAGGATTTCCGGTTGTAACTATGAACATGGCCTCCCGTTTCGTCAGCATTATTGTGGTCCTAGTGGTGATTATTATCTCACCGCTCGGGGCTCGTTTAGCTGCACGGAACAAGGGATAGACCCACCACCGGACAGAACGAAAACAAGCGACCCCCGAGCCTCACGGCCCGGGGGTTTTTTTTCGACCAAAGGACAGGATTTTCCACATGAACGGCGCGCAGTTTTTGGTACAGGCTCTCAAGAAACAGGGTGTGACCCAGGTGTTTGGCTACCCGGGCGGGGCCATCATGCCGGTCTACGACGCCCTGTATGACGGTGGCCTGGCCCATCAGCTCTGCCGCCACGAGCAGGGGGCTGCCATGGCCGCCGTGGGTTATGCCCGTGCCTCCGGCCAGGTGGGGGTCTGCATTGCCACCTCGGGTCCGGGCGCCACCAACCTGGTGACCGGGCTGGCGGAGGCGCTGCTGGACTCCGTCCCCCTGGTGGCCATCAGCGGTCAGGTGCCCTGCGCCGCCGTGGGCACCGATGCCTTCCAGGAGGTCGACGTGCTCGGCATGTCCCTCTCCTGTACCAAGCACTCCTTCATGGTCACGGATGCGGCGGATCTGGGGCAGGTGCTGGCGGAAGCCTTCGTCATCGCCACCTCGGGCCGTCCCGGCCCCGTGCTCATCGATCTGCCCAAAGATGTGCAGTTGGCCGCCGTACCGAAGCTGAGCCCGCTGTTCGCGGTGGAGGAGCCGCAGGCGCTCAACCCGTCGGAATTGACGGTTGCCCGCACCCTGCTGGATGCCGCCGAACGCCCCGTGCTCTACGTCGGTGGCGGGGTGGGCATGGCCAATGCGGAGGCTGAGTTACGTGACTTCGCCGCCACCACCGGCATGCCGGCGGTCACCACCCTCAAGGGTATAGGGGCGCTGGATCCCGACAGCGCCGTTTATCTGGGCATGCTCGGCATGCACGGCACCAAGGCCGCGAATTACGCGGTGCAGCAGTGCGATCTGCTGCTGGTGGTGGGGGCCCGTTTCGATGATCGGGTGACCGGCAAGCTGGACGAGTTCGCTCCCCACGCCAAGGTGATCCATCTGGACGTGGACGCCGCCGAGTTCGGCAAGCGCCGCACCGCCGAGGTAGGAATCACCACGGATCTGACCCTGGTGCTGCCCGCGCTCGCCATGGCTCTCGACATAACTCCCTGGCGGGAGCACTGCGCCGCCATGGCCAGGGAATACGCGTTTCGCTACGACCACCCGGGCCAGGCCATCTATGCCCCGGCCCTGCTCAAAGAGCTTTCTTCTCGTCTGCCCGAGAGCAGCGTGGTGGCCTGCGACGTGGGCCAGCACCAGATGTGGGTGGCCCAGCACATGCGCTTCACCAGTCCGCGCAACCACCTCTCCAGCGCCGGTCTCGGCACCATGGGGTTCGGCCTGCCCGCCGCCATCGGCGCCAAGATGTCGCGCCCGGAGGATGAAGCGGTGCTGGTGAGCGGCGACGGCTCCTTCATGATGAATGTGCAGGAGCTCGGCACCATTCGCCGCGCCCAACTCAAGGTGAAGATGGTGCTGCTGGACAATCAGCGTCTCGGCATGGTGCGCCAGTGGCAGGAGCTGTTCTTCGATGGCCGCTACAGCGAGACCATACTCTCCGACAACCCCGACTTCGTCGCCCTGGCCGCCGCCTTCGGCATCCCGGGCGAGACCATCACATGCAAGGAGCAGATAGCCGGTGCCCTGGATCGTCTGCTGGCGAGCGAGAGCGCCTACCTGCTGCATGTGGCGATTTCAGAGGAAGAAAACGTCTGGCCCCTGGTCCCCCCGGGAGTCGCGAACCACAAGATGATGGAGCAACGCCCATGAACCAGCACAGTCAGCACCAGCACACCTTGCATATCCACGCCCAGCCTAGACCCGAAGTGATGGAACGGGTGCTGCGGGTGGTCCGCCACCGCGGCTTCGCCCTCAATGCCCTGCATATGGAGCAGGATTGCCAACAGCTGCGGATCACGGTTACTGTCGAGTCGGAGCGTCCCATCCAGCAGTTGTGGAGCCAGCTGAATAAGCTGGTGGACGTATCCCGGGTCGATGCACTGGAACAGCCATCCCGGATCAGCGCTTAAGGAGCCAAGCCAATGTCACAGCCTTCTCACCCTCAATACATCTGGTTCAACGGCAAGATGGTGCCCTGGCAGGATGCCCAGGTCCACGTCATGAGCCATGCCCTGCACTATGGTTCCTCCGTGTTCGAGGGAGTGCGTGCCTACGACACCCCCAAGGGGACCTGCATCTTCCGCCTGCAGGAGCACACCCGCCGTCTGCTCGACTCCGCCAAGATCTACTGGATGGACGTGCCCTACGACGAGGCCGAGGTGAACGAGGCCTGCCGCGCCGTGGTGCGTGAGAACGGTCTGAAGAGCGGCTATCTGCGTCCCCTGGCCTTCATCGGCAACGTGGGGCTGGGGCTGCACCCGCCGCTGGATGCCAAGGCCGATCTCATGGTCGCCGCCGTTCCCTGGGGCGCCTATCTGGGGGAAGAGGGGCTGAAGAACGGGGTGGATGTGTGCGTCACCTCCTGGAACCGGCTCGCGCCGAACACCATACCGACCGGTGCCAAGGCCGGTGGCAACTATCTGTCGTCCCAGCTCATCAGCCGGGAAGCCAAGCGCAACGGCTTCGCTGAGGGGCTGGCGCTGGACGTGAACGGCTACCTGAGCGAGGGGGCGGGGGAGAACCTCTTCCTGGTGAAGAACGGCGTGCTGTTTACCCCGCCCGCCACCGCCGCCATCCTGCCCGGCATCACCCGCGACACCATCATGACCCTCGCCCGTGACCTGGGTTACGAGGTGCGGGAGCAGGCGCTGCCGCGCGAAGCCCTCTATGTGGCCGACGAGATCTTTATGACCGGCACCGCCGCCGAGGTGACCCCGGTGCGCTCGGTAGATCGGATGCAGGTCGGTGCCGGTCGTCGCGGTCCGGTGACCGAGCAACTGCAGAACGCCTTCTTCGGCTTGTTCAACGGGCAGACCGAGGACAAGTGGGGCTGGCTGACCCCGGTCAGGGATTGACGAGAACGGGGAGGCCAGGCCTCCCCGAGTCGCCTCCGCTCAGTGGCGCCGGCGTGCATTGAGCAGAGTCGATTGCCGACTCGCGAGTCACATTCATGTTTCAAAGATAATGAGCCCCATGGGCATTCAGGGAGTAGAGACAATGCCGAAGTTGAGATCCGCCACCACCACCCACGGACGTAACATGGCCGGGGCCCGCGCGCTCTGGCGTGCCACCGGCATGACCGATCAGGATTTCGGCAAGCCCATCATCGCCGTGGTCAACTCCTTCACCCAGTTCGTGCCGGGTCACGTGCACCTCAAGGATCTCGGCCAGCTGGTGGCCCGCGAGATCGAGGCCGCCGGCGGGGTCGCCAAGGAATTCAACACCATAGCCGTGGATGACGGCATCGCCATGGGCCATGGCGGCATGCTCTATTCCCTGCCGTCCCGGGAGCTCATCGCCGATTCCGTGGAATACATGGTCAACGCCCACTGCGCCGACGCCATGGTCTGCATCTCCAACTGCGACAAGATCACCCCCGGGATGCTGATGGCCGCCCTGCGCATCAACATTCCGGTGATCTTCGTCTCCGGCGGCCCCATGGAGGCGGGCAAGACCAAGCTGTCGGATCAGATCATCAAGCTGGATCTGGTGGATGCCATGATCCAGGGGGCCGATCCCAAGGTCTCCGACGCCCAGAGCGAACAGGTCGAGCGCAGCGCCTGCCCCACCTGCGGCTCCTGCTCCGGCATGTTCACCGCCAACTCCATGAACTGCCTGACCGAAGCCCTCGGCCTCTCCCAGCCGGGCAACGGCTCCATGCTGGCGACCCACGCGGATCGGGAGCAGCTGTTCAAGCTGGCGGGCCAGCGCATCGTCTCCCTGGCCAAACGCTGGTATGAGCAGGAAGACCCGACCGCCCTGCCGCGCAACATCGCCACCAAGGCGGCGTTCGAGAACGCCATGGCGCTGGACATCGCCATGGGCGGCTCCACCAATACCGTGCTGCACCTGCTGGCGGCGGCCCAGGAGGCCGGGGTGGACTTCACCATGGCCGACATCGATCGCATGTCCCGCAAGGTGCCCCAGCTGTGCAAGGTGGCCCCTTCCACCCAGAAATACCACATGGAGGACGTGCACCGCGCCGGTGGCGTGGTCGCCATCCTGGGTCAGCTGGAGAAGGCCGGTCTGGTGCACGGGGATGCCCGCAACGTGCTCGGCACCTCCCTCGTCGAGCTGCTGGCGCAATACGACGTGAGCCGCTGCGACGACCAGGCGGTGCACGACTTCTACCGCGCGGGCCCGGCGGGCATCCGCACCACCAAGGCGTTCAGCCAGGACTGCCGCTGGCCCGAGCTGGATCTGGACCGCGCCGAGGGCTGCATCCGTTCCCTGGACAACGCCTACAGCCTGGAGGGGGGCCTGGCCGTGCTCTCCGGCAACCTCGCCATCAATGGTGCCATCGTCAAGACCGCCGGGGTGGATGAGGAGAACCTCCGCTTCCGTGGCCCGGCCAGGGTGTTCGAGAGCCAGGACACCGCAGTGGCGGGCATTCTGGACGGCACAGTCAAGGCCGGCGAGGTCGTGGTGATCCGCTACGAGGGGCCGAAAGGGGGCCCGGGCATGCAGGAGATGCTCTATCCCACCACCTATCTCAAGTCGATGGGGCTCGGCAAGGTCTGCGCCCTCATCACGGACGGTCGCTTCTCCGGCGGTACCTCGGGCCTCTCCATCGGCCACGTCTCCCCGGAGGCGGCCTCCGGCGGCACCATAGGTCTGGTGGAGGACGGGGACATCATCAACATCGACATCCCGGCTCGCAGCATGGTGCTGGAAGTGGCCGACAGCGTGCTGGCCAGCCGCCGCGCCGCCGTCGAAGCCCGTGGCTGGAAGCCGCTCAATCGCCAGCGTCAGGTCTCCTACGCCCTGCGTGCCTACGCCATGCTCGCCACCAGCGCCGACAAGGGCGCGGTGCGCGATCTCAGCAAGCTGGAGGAGTGAGCCATGGTCTCTGCGGCGGATTATCTACGCAAGGTGTTGCTCTCCCCCGTCTATGAGGCGGCGCGAGTGACACCGCTGCAAACCCTCAAGAAGTTGTCCGAACGGCTCGGCAACCACGTGGCCCTCAAGCGGGAGGACCTGCAGCCGGTGCACTCCTTCAAGCTGAGGGGCGCCTATCACAAGATCGCGACCCTGACCCAGGAGCAGAAGGAGCGCGGCGTCATCGCCGCCTCCGCCGGCAACCACGCCCAGGGGGTCGCCCTGTCGGCGGCCAAGCTCGGCATCAAGGCCATCATAGTGATGCCCACCACCACCCCGGACATCAAGATCGACGCGGTGCGCCGCCAGGGTGGCAACGTGCTGCTGTTTGGCAACAGCTTCGACGAGGCCTACGGCGAGAGCCGCCGCCTCGCCGAGCGCGAGGGCTATTCCCTGATCCCGCCGTTCGACGACGTCGAGGTGATCGCGGGCCAGGGCACCATAGGCAAGGAGCTGCTGGAGCAGGATACCCACCTCACCCATGTGTTCGTGCCGGTGGGGGGCGGCGGCCTGGCCGCCGGGGTGGCGGTCTACATCAAGCAGCTGCTGCCGGACGTCAAGGTGATCGGGGTGGAGGCGGAGGGCTCCGCCTGCCTCAAGGCCGCGCTGGCGGCCGGTGAGCCGGTCAATCTGGAGCGGGTCTCGTTGTTTGCGGACGGGGTGGCGGTCAAGCGCATCGGCGAGGAGACCTTCCGCCTGTGCAACCAGTATCTGGACGAGGTGGTGACCGTCTCCAACGACCAGATCTGCGCGGCCCTCAAGGACATCTTCGATGACTGCCGCGCCATCGCCGAGCCGTCGGGGGCTTTGTCCCTTGCAGGCCTCAAGGCTTACAGCGAGCGGGAGCAGGTCAAGGGGGGGAGAATGGCGGCTATCTTGTCCGGCGCCAACGTCAACTTCCACAGCCTGCGCTACGTGTCGGAGCGCTGCGAGATCGGCGAGAAGCGTGAGGGCATGCTGGCGGTGACCATCCCGGAGCGCAAGGGGGCCTTCCTCGACTTCTGCCGCCAGCTCGGGCCCCGCATGGTGACCGAGTTCAACTACCGTTACGCGGACGCCGAACAGGCCTCCCTGTTTGTCTCGGTGCGCCTCACCGGCGGTGACGAGGAGCTGGGCCAGATCATCGATCAGCTCGGCGGCAACGGCTACCCCGTGGTCAACATGACCGAGAGCGAGCTGGCCAAGAATCACGTGCGCTACATGATTGGCGGCCGCCCGGCGCGGCCGCTGGGCGAGAGGCTCTACAGCTTCAAGTTCCCGGAGCAACCGGGGGCCCTGATGCGCTTCCTGGAGACCCTCGGCTGTCGCTGGAACATCAGCCTGTTCCACTACCGCAACCACGGCGCCGACTATGGCCGGGTGCTCTGCGCCTTCGAACTGCCGGACGAGGACGTGGCCGCCTTCCACGACTACCTGCACGAGCTGGGGTATGGCTGGAAGGAGGTGAGCGAGGATCCCGCCTACAGGTTATTCCTGGCAAGCGAGAGTCGGAGGGACTGAACGCCTAGCCCTGATCCACGACCGGAGAGCCTCGCTCTCCGGTTTTTTATGGTGCGTTGCACGAGGTCGGCGATGGTTGGCAGGAGATGAACGAGGATCCCATCTGCACGGTTGTTCCTGGCGAGCTAGACTTGGTTGCTGGCAACCGTCTGAAAACGAAGGGCTTTGCCCTTCGTTTTTTATGGGCGGTACGGGGAAAGGGGCTTGTGTGGGTCGATAATGTCGCCAATATCACACTCCTGAGTCCCTGGTCATTTGAGGCTGGTCACAGATGGGATAATCTGGGCGCGGGGCTTGCGTTCGGGGCCCCGTCAGGGAAGAGAGGCGCATCCAGCGTCATAACAATTCATTGCAGGGGCTCATCATGAACAAGTCTATGCTCGCCGCCCTCATCGGCGGTCTGATGGCATCGGGGGCGGCGTCGGCCGCCGCCCAGGACAACACCTGGTATGTCGGCGGCAAGGCTGGCTGGTCCAACTACTACGGGGTGGATTACGACTCCCAGATCGAGAATATGCTGGATGCCGCCAGGGTGAACGAAAACAGCGACGATCTGGGGCTGGGGGCCTTCGCGGGCTATCAGATCAATCGCAACCTGGCCGTCGAGCTGGGCTATGACTGGCTCGGCAAGTACGAGGTGGACAGACACTACGCGGGCAATGGCATAGATTCCGGACTGGAGGGTGAGGCCAAGGCCCAGATGGTGCAGGCCACCATGAGGATCATCCTGCCCGCGACCTCGGCCCTGGACATCTATGGCCGCCTGGGGGGCGCCTACGCCTGGACCGACAGCTCCATCAACGCCTGGTACCGGGACGGCGTCAATTCCCTGTCGGAGTCGAACAGCGGCAACTACCACGGGGCCGCCTTCGTGGGCGCGCTCGGGGTGGAATACGCCATCGACAAGGATTGGGCCGCCCGCTTCGAGTATCAGTACACCACCCCCCTCGGCAAGACCTCCCCCGGGGAGTCCGGCATAGAGATGGACAACGGCCTGCTGTCGGTCGGCATGCTCTACCGCTTTGGCCAGGTAGGGGACGAGCCGGTGGCGCCGACTCCGGCCCCTGAACCCGCGCCGGCCCCCGTGCTGGTGGAGAAGCAGTTCAGCCTGGACTCCGACGTGCTGTTCGAGTTTAACAGGGCCACCCTGAAGCCGGAGGCGAGCCAGGCGCTGGACAACCTGTTCGCCCAGATCCTGGCCGCCAATCCGAAGGACGGGATCGCCACCGTCATCGGTCATACCGATCGCCTGGGCTCCGATGCCTACAACCAGTCCCTGTCCGAGCAGCGTGCCCGCACGGTAGCGGATTATCTCATCGCCAAGGGGCTGTTTGCCGACAAGGTGCGCGCCGAGGGGCGCGGCGAGTCTGAGCCGGTGACCGGCGGCAGCTGCCCGAATGCGGCCAAGGCACAGATGATCGCCTGCCTGGCCCCGGATCGCCGGGTCGAGGTGCGGCTGACTGGGGTCTCCCAGGCCGCCGAATAAGCTGGTGCAGTCATGGGGTAAAAACAATGAGGGGGCCATGGCCCCCTCGTTGTTTATACGGGACTCGGCCGCCATGTTTTCAACCGTCTGGCACAATGACTCACCATGATCAGCAACAAGGCGCCGGGCAGGACGGTTTGCCAGAGGAAGGGCCAGGATTGGGCGGTGAGTAGAACCAGCAGTGGATTGGCCCCGGCGGGTGGGTGTATCAACCCCAATCCCTGCATGAGCGCAATGGATAGACCTACACCAAGGGCCAGCTTGAGTTCCATCGGCAGAGGGAGCAGTTGCACCACCAGACCCACGGTGGCCGATAACAGGTGGCCTCCCAGCACGTTCTGCGGGCGTGCCAGGGGACTGTCCGGCAGGGAGAAGAGCAGCACACAGCTTGCCCCGAACGGTGCCATCACCAGGGTCAGTTGCCAGCTCAGATCCAGCCATCCGAGCAGGGCTATGGCCAGACTGGCCCCGAACCCCGCCAGCCAGGCCCCTCGCCATCGTCTCGTTTCCATCTTCTATCTCCTTGTTTGCACCGGATGACTTGATCCAGCCTGCGACATTAGGTAGACAGATCGGTGTACTTCAAGAGGTTTTCACCATGAGCGAGAAGCGTCAGCAACTGATGGCGACGGCCTACCGCCTGTTCAATCGCCACGGCTTTCATGCCACCGGCATTGATCGGATCTGGGCCGAGGCGGGTAGTACCAAGCGAACTCTGTATCGCCACTTCCCCACCAAGGATGCCCTGATCGAGGCGGTGCTCACTGAACGGGATAGAGAGTTCTTTGCGCTGCTAGAAGTCCGACTGGCTGGCGCCTCGGGACAAGAAGCCAGGTTGCAGGCCCTGTTTGCGGGTTTTGCCGACTGGTTTGGCCGCAGTGACTTCTACGGCTGCAACTTCATCAACGCCAGCGCCGAGTTTGCCGACCCACGTCACCCGGTACGCAAGCTGGTGGTGGCACACAAGCAGGCCCTGCTGGAGTGGATCAGGAATGAGCTGGGGTGCTCGGTGCCACAGGCCACAGGGTTATGCCTGTTGCTGGAGGGGGCCGTGGTGATGGCCCACAGCTATCAACAACCTCTGGCCCTGGATCAGGCCAGGCAGCTGGCACAGACCATATTGGGTGAAGCGGGCTAGTTCAACTCAGTGGGGTCTATATCCAGGCTCCAGCGCACCTTCTTGGTCTCGGGCCAGCCGTCCAGCTCCTTGACCGCCCAGTCCAGCAGCTGGGACAGGGGAGCCCGGTTCGGCCCCTGCACCAGCAACTGCATGCGGAACTTGCCCGCCTTGCGCTCCATGAAGCCGCTGATGGGTCCCAGCACCTGCACCTGGGGGTAGCGGGCGCTGCGCAGGGTGTCGGCGAGGCGGCCGAGGAACAGCTGCACCTCGTCCCGGCCGTTGGCCTCGGCCCGGAACAGCCCCTGATAGCTGAAGGGCGGCAGCCCCAGCAGGCGGCGCTCCTTCAGCGCCGTGTCGGCGAAGTGGCCATAGCCGTTCTGGGTCAGATCCTGCAGCAGGGCGTGCTCCGGATGGTGGCTCTGCAGCACCACCAGGCCCGGTTTGCTGGCGCGTCCGGCCCGGCCCGCAACCTGGGTGTAGAGCTGGGCCAGCTTCTCGGCGGCGCGAAAATCGGCGCTGAACAGGGCGCCATCCACATCCAGCAGGCCCACCAAGGTCACATCCGGGAAGTGGTGGCCCTTGGCCAGCATCTGGGTGCCGATGAGGATCTTGTACTTGCCGGCCTTGATGTCGCCGAGATGGGTCTCCAGTTCCCCCTTGCGGCGGGTGTTGTCTCTATCGATGCGCACCACGGGGTAGTGCGGGAAGACGGTGGTCAGCAGCTGTTCCAGCTGCTCCGTGCCCACCCCGGAGCCGATCAGCTCGCTGCTGCCGCATTCCGGGCAGTGGTGGGGCAGGGGCCGGACGCTGTCGCAGTGGTGGCAGTGCAGTCGCCGCCCGGCCTGATGCCAGGTGTACCAGGCGTCGCAGCGCTCGCAGGCGGCGCTCCAACCGCACTGGTGGCAGATGAGGGCCGGGGCATAGCCGCGGCGGTTCAGGAACAGCATCACCTGATTGCCCGCCCCAAGGTGCTCCGCCATCAGCTGCTCCAGCTGGGGGGAGAGGCCGGCCTGCAGCCGTACGTTCTTGATGTCCAGGATCACCTGGCGGGCGGTCTGGGCGTTGCCGGCGCGCCTCGTCAGGTGCAGGTGGTGATACTTGCCGCTGCGGGCGTTGTGCAGTGTCTCCAGGGAGGGGGTGGCGGAGCCGAGCAAGATGGGAATGTCGGCGCGGTGGGCCCGCATCACGGCGAGATCCCGGGCGTGGTAGCGGAAGCCGTCCTGCTGCTTGAAGGAGCCGTCGTGCTCCTCGTCGATGATGATGATGCCGAGGTTCTTGAACGGGGTGAACACGGCGGAGCGAGTGCCGATGAGGATGGCGGCACCGCCATCCCGGCAGGCGAGCCAGGCATCGAGCCGCTCCCTGTCGTTCATGGCGGAGTTCATGGCCACCACGGGCACGTTGAAACGGCGGCGGAAGCGGTTGATGGTCTGGGGGGTGAGGCCTATCTCCGGCACCATCACCAGGGCCTGCTTGCCCGCCTTGAGCAGGGGCTCGAGGATGCTGAGGTAGACCTCTGTCTTGCCCGATCCCGTGATGCCGTCCAGCAGGAAGGCGCCGAAGCGGTCGCTCTGGCTGGTGACGGCGGCCACCGCCAGCGCCTGCTCGCCGTTGAGGCGCAGCCCTTCCCCTGCATCGAAACGGGTGGCCCAGTCCCCTTCGTGGCTCGGTTCCAGCGAGCGCTTCTCCAGCAAGCCCTTCTTCTCCAGGGCGGTGAGGGCGGTACTCTGGATCTCCTCCTGCTTGAGGACGGAGGGAGTCTGGGGCCCCTTGCGCAGGAAGGCGAGGGCCTGCTGCTGCTTGGCGGCACGCTTGAGCTCGTTGAGATCGATCGCCATCCCCGCCTCGGTGGCGAACCAGAACTCCAGCTCCCGATAGGCGGCGGGCTCCCCCTTGCGCACCAGCACCGGCAGGGCGTGGGGCAAGACTTCCCCCAGCGGATGCTGGTAGTAGTTGGCGCTCCAGGCCATCAGCGCCAGTATGTCCGGCCCGAGCACGGGTTCTGCGTCCAGTACCCTCTTCAAGGGCTTGAGTTTGCTACGCGGCACCTGGCTCTCGGCGGGGTGTGCCACCACCAGACCGACCAGGGTCTGGGGGCCGAAGGGGATCTCGACCCGGCAACCGGGGGCAGGCAAGGGCAGGGGGGAGAGATAGTCGAAATGGCGGCGCAGGGGCACCGGTACAGCGACACGAACCAGATCCAGGATTTGGGAAGAATTCACCAGAGGTTGCCTATTTTTTCTGCGAAGCCACTTGCCTGAACTCAGGCATTTCCTATATTATTCGCAGCCTTTGAAACTGTGTTCAACAATCGTGTGGTGTCCGACAAGAGATCGGATGGCGACACGGCCTATTATCGAGGTTGTCCATGAAAGCTGGTATCCATCCTGACTACGTAGCCATCACCGCCAAGTGCTCTTGCGGTAACGTCATCAACACCTTCTCTACCATTGGTAAAGATCTGAACCTGGACGTGTGCTCCGAGTGCCACCCGTTCTATACCGGCAAGCAGAAAGAAGTTTCTAGCGGCGGCCGCGTAGACAAGTTCAACAAGCGTTTCGGTGCGATGACCACCAAGAAGTAATCATACTTCTAAAGCATTCTGAAAAAGGCGCCCAATGGGCGCCTTTTTTGTTGCTCGGCGTTCTGTATTGTCCCGCTTTGTCCTATGGTGGGACTCTCTCTCCTCCCCTTGCGGGAGAAGGGAGAATGAGGGGCGCCAATGGGAAATACGGGGGAGTGTGCAAATGCGTGATTGTCTGGTGATGGGGGCGGCGGGCTACATAGGATCTTATCTGGTGCCCCACCTGCAGGGGCTGGGTTACCGGGTGATCGCCGGGGCCAGGCGCCCCTGCCGTCTGCCGGAGGGGGTGGAGTTTCGCCTCGCCGACAGCCTCAAGCCCATCACCCTGCTGCCCGCCCTGGCCGGGGTCGATACCGTCTTCTACCTGGTGCACGCCATGGGGGCCGGCGCCGGATTCCATCGGCTGGAGCAGCAGGGGGTGAAGAACTTCGCCGCCGCCGCCCGTGCCGCCGGGGTGAGGCGCATCATCTATCTCGGCGCCATCCAGCCTAACCCCTGCAACAGCCGCCACCTCAACTCCCGCCGCCACTGCGGGGAGCTGTTTCGAGAAGCCGGAGTACCCACGGTGGAGCTGAGGGCCGGCATCATCATAGGGCCCGGCTCGGCGGCCTTTGAGGTGATGCGGGATCTGGTGTTCAACCTGCCCATGATGGTTACCCCCAAGTGGGTGCGCTCCCGCACCCCCCCCATCGCCCTCTCCAACCTGCTGCACTACCTGGTAGGGCTGGTGGAGGCAGAGGGGGTGGACGGCCAGGTGTTTAACGCCGCCGGCCCCGAGCTCCTCAGCTACCAGCAGCAGTTGCAGAAATTCGCCGCCCATATCGGCAAGCGTTGCCCCATCATTCCGCTCCCCTTCCTGAGCCCGCGTCTGTCCGCCTGGTGGCTGCAGTTCGCCACCTCTGTGCCCCAGCCGGTGGCCAAGGCGCTGGTGGGGGGCCTCAAGCACGACATCCCGGCGGACGACGGCCCGCTGCGGGCCCTGCTGCCCCAGCCCCTGCTCAGCTTCGACGAGGCGCTGACCGAGAGCCTGGCGCTGGAGCAGAAGCTGGGTGCCGAGCAACAGGGGGAGGAGACGCCGCTGGGCTTGCGTTGGCGCCATCCGGAGTACGGTTTCTACGATCGCACCGCGAGCGGTGAGGCGGTGTGCCTCGCCTCCCCCGAGGTGGTGTGGCAGGTGTTGCAGCAGCTCGGGGGCGAGCAGCGCTACTTCTACATGAACGAGCTCTGGGTAGTGCGCGAATGGATGGATCACCTGATCGGCGGCCCGGCCCTGACCCGGGGGCGCACCAATCCCGATCGCTTCGTGAAGGGAGACATGCTGGACTCCTGGCAGATCCTGGGGGTGGACGAGGGGCGCAGGCTGGATCTGTTGTTCAACATGAAGGCCCCCGGGGTGGGGCGGCTGGAGTTCAACATCCAGCCGCTGGAGTCCGGTCTGACCCAGCTGAGGGTGACGGCCCACTGGCATCCACAGGGGGCCTGGGGACTGGCCTACTGGCTCGCCATGCTGCCGTTCCACCTCTTCATCTTCCAGGGCATGACGGAGGCGATCGCCCGCCAGGCGGAGCAGAGGGCCGGCATACCCGTGATGGATTGAAACCATATCTATAACTAAATAGGTATCTGTGGGTGGTGTGACATGCTGACAACTGGCTTGTCAGTAGAGAAGGGCGATAGTTTATGCTGTGAAAGGGCGTCGCTTTTCTTTATGATCCCGGGCCCTCGTCCCTGGCGAGTCATGCACCACCACATTCACTTCCGTATCGGGGTTCCCCATGTCCGATCTGCGTCAAGAAGCGCTCGATTACCACGCTCAACCCATTCCCGGCAAGATTGCCATCGCCCTCACCAAGCCCGCCGAGACCGCCCGCGATCTGGCGCTGGCCTACAGTCCGGGGGTGGCCGAGCCGGTGCGCGAGATCGCCGCCAATCCGGATGACGCCTATCGCTATACCGGCAAGGGCAACCTGGTGGCCGTCATCTCCAACGGTACCGCCATCCTGGGGCTGGGCAACCTGGGGCCGCTGGCCTCCAAGCCGGTGATGGAGGGCAAGGCCCTGCTGTTCAAGCGCTTCGCCGGCATCGACGCCATCGACATCGAGGTGAAGCACGAGACCAGCGCCCAGTTCATCGACACGGTCGCGGCCATCGCCGACACCTTCGGTGGCATCAACCTGGAAGACATCAAGGCCCCTGAGTGCTTCGAGATAGAGCGGGAGCTCATCGAACGCTGCGACATCCCGGTATTCCACGATGACCAGCACGGCACCGCCATTGTCACCGCCGCCGGCCTGCTCAACGCCCTGGAGGTGCAGGGCAAGCGCATCGAACAGAGCCGCATCGTCTGCATGGGGGCTGGCGCCGCCGCCACCGCCTGTATGGATCTGCTGATCAAGTGCGGGGCAGCGCTGCAGAACATCTTCATGCTGGACCGCCAGGGGGTGATCCACACCGGCCGTACCGACCTGAACCAGTACAAGCAGCGCTTCGCCAACGACACCCCGTTGCGCACCCTGATGGATGTCATCGAGGGGGCGGACGTGTTCGTCGGCGTCTCGGGTCCGGACGTGCTGCCCCCCGAGGCGGTGGCCCTGATGGCGCCGCGCCCGGTGATCTTCGCCTGCTCCAACCCGGATCCCGAGATCAAGCCCGCCCTGGCCCACGCCGTGCGCGACGACCTCATCATGGGCACGGGCCGTTCCGACTATCCGAACCAGATCAACAACGTCATCTGCTTCCCCTTCATCTTCCGCGGCGCCCTGGACGCCCGCGCCAGCCGCATCAACGACGCCATGAAGGTGGCGGCGGTGGAGGCCATCCGTGCCCTGGTGAAAGAACCCGTGCCGGCCGAGGTGCTGACCGCCGCCGGGGTGAGCGAGCTGCACTTTGGCAAGGATTACGTCATTCCCAAGCCGATGGATGCCCGCCTGCTGCCGCGGGTGGCCCGCGCCGTGGCGCTGGCTGCCGTGGAGTCCGGGGTGGCGCGCATCGCCCTGCCGGCGGACTATATGCAGGGCTGAGCCCAGGCTTGGCGCTGAGCCGGTGAAAACAGAAGGGGCCCCGCAATGGGGCCCCTTTTCATTGGCGGTTGCTGATGAGATCAGGCGCTCTTGGGAGTGGCCTTCTTGGCGCTGGGGGCGGCCTTGGTGTGGGTCGCCTTGTGGTGTTTCTTCACCACCTTGGTCTGGGTGGCGTGGGGGGCGGCAGCCTGGGTCGGGGTGGCGGCCATGGTGAAGCCGGAGGTCAGGGCGAAGACGGCGGCAAGGCTCAGTGGGATCAGCTTGTTCATATTCACTACCTCGTTGGATGTTATGGAGCGTTTCTCCATGACTTCATCCTAAGGCAAGGCAGGAAGCGCTTCCGTGAGCGGCTGGTGACGGTTTGTATCCGGATGTACGACACCAGCGGGCGGAGAAACCAAAAGAAGAAGGGGTCCTGACGGACCCCTTCCTGGGAGCTTGTGCGACCGTTATTTGGTCTTGGGGGCCACCTTGACGGCAGGCGCCTTGGTGCTCTTGTGATGCTTCTTCACGACCTTGGTCTGGGTGGCCTTGGGGGCGGCGGCCTTGGTCGGGGTGGCAGCCATGGTGAAGCCGGAGGTCAGGGCGAAGACAGCGGCCAGGCTCAGGGGGATCAGCTTGTTCATATTCCAGTTCCTCATTCGGGTTGATGACATGGAGCGTTTCTCCATGGCTTCATCCTAGGGGGACTCGGCCCCGGCTTCAGTGAGTGGCTGGTGACGGCTTGTATCCAAATGTACGGGCAGGGCCAGGCAGAAGCGGGCCCCCGTTTCGCTGGGCAGGAGCTGCACCTCGCCGCCGTGGTGGCGGGCTATACTGCGCACTATGGCGAGCCCGAGCCCGGCCCCGCCGGTGCGTCTGTCCCGGCTCTGGTCGAGGCGCACGAAGGGCTCGAAGATCTGGGGGGCCAGCGCCGGATCTATGCCGGGGCCGTCGTCGCTCACCGTCAGCAGATACTGTTCCTGCTGTTGTTCCATGCACAGGGTCACCCGACTGACGGCGTGACGCAGGGCGTTGCCGATGAGGTTCTCCAGGGCCCGGGCCAGCAGGCGGGCATCCCCGCGCCAGGGTAGGGGGCTGGCGGGGGGAACGAACTCGAGCTGCTTCTCCGGCCGCAGCGCCTGCCAGTCGGCCAGGTGCTCCGCCGCCCAGCCACCCAGCTCCAGATCGCTGCACTGCAGGGGCAGCTCGGGGCGATCGAGGCGCGCATAGGTGAGCATCTCCTCGATGAGGGCATCCAGCACGCCGAGATCCCGTTCAAGCCCCTGCCTGTCGGCCTCGCCCGGCTGGGGCTCCAGCATGGCGAGCCGGTATCTCAGCCGCACCAGGGGGGTACGCAGCTCGTGGGCGATGGCGTCCGTCAGCTGTTTGCGGCTCGCCAGCATGGCCTGAAGTTGCTCCGCCATCTGATCGAAGGTGCGACCGACCCTGGCGAGGCTGCTGCTGGCGGGCAGGCCGGTGCGGCTGGAGAGATCCCCGTCGCCGACCCGGCGGGCGGTCTGCTCCAGCTGTTGCAGGCCGCGCCAGTGGGGTCTCAGCCAGAGCAGGATAGGCAGGCCGAGGGAGAGGCCGATGAGCAGCAGCAGCCCCACGTCCACCCAGTGCAGCTCGTGCAGGTAGGAGAGATAGGGGACGGGGCCGACGATCAGCACCTGATCCGTGCCCGAGATGCGCTGCAGGAAGGTGTCGTCCTCCTCGACGATGACGATGTTGCCCGCCTCGAGGAAGGCCTGATCTTCGCGGGCCAGGGGCTGGCTGGTGAGGGTCCCGGCCTGCAGCGGCAGGTTGAGCTGACGGCTCTGCTCTCCCATGCGGGCGGGCCAGCGTTCAGGCGGTAGCCGCGCCAGCTCGCCGGTGAGCAGGCCGAGGGAGCCTTGCATCATGTGCTCCAGATAGCGATCCCCCGCCCGCTCGGCGCTGACCTGATAGACCAGGCCGATCAGCAGGATGGCGAGGCCGAAGCAGCCGATCAGCAGGAGGTAGAACTGGATAAACAGGCGACGCATGGGGTCTCTTCCTCTGGCGATGGATCGATGACGGCATCCTTACTTTCTATGCTGACCTCCTGGCCTGCGTGGTATCTAAAGACCCGTTGCCTGTCTACTCCCTGGCCTGGGGCACCGGCAGATAACCCTTCTGACGCAGCGTCTCGGTCCGGCTGAGGTTGCCGGGGTCGTCGCCCGGGATGCCTACATGCAGGTGGGCGAATGCACATTTACTCCCAGGCCTGGGGTACCAGCAGATAACCCTTCTGGCGTACCGTCTTGATCCGGCTGGGGTTGTTGGGATCGTCCCCCAGCTTGCGGCGCAGGCGGGAGATGGCCACGTCCATGCTGCGATCCTGGCCGTCGTAGTCACGGCCCCGCAGGCTGCGAAACAGCGCCTCCCGCCCCAGGATCTGACCGGCATGGCAGGCGAGCTCCCACAAGAGATCGAAGTCGGCGGTGGAGAGGGGGATGCTGTGGCCCTCGAGGCGCACGTCCCGTGCCGGGCCATCGATCTGCAAGCGGCCAAATTGTAGGCGCTGGGGGGGCGGGCTGGCAGGGGCCGATTGTGGTGCTTGGCCCTGCTGGCGGAACTGGACCCGCAGCCGGGCCAGCAGCACGGGGGGCGGCGTGGTCTTGAGGATGTAGTCGTTGGCACCGAGCTCCAGGCTCAGGATCTGGTTCATGTCGCTATCGAGGGAGGTGAGCATGACGATGGGGCCGGCGAAGCGTGGGCGCAGATCCCGGCACAGGGAGAGGCCATCCTGACCCGGCAGCATGATGTCCAGCAGCACCAGATCCGGCTGCTCCGCCTCGATGCGGGCCAGCGCCCTGTCCCCCCGGGTCTCCAGCAGGACTTCCATATCATGGCGACCGAGCCAGCCGCTGATGAGCTGGCCTATTTCGGGATCATCTTCAACAAAGAGAACGCGTGGCATGGTGGCGTGGCACCCCGGCAATGGCGCGAATGCGCGTGCCGCCAGCATAACGGCTCCCGTTGCCACATGCACAGGGTTAAATAATCGGACAGGGCCCAAGGGCCCTGTCGTTATGCTGGCGAGCTTGTCGGCGGTATTCCCACCCTGGCTCGAAGCCCTTGGCGCCCTTCTCCCCTAGCGGGAGAAGGGCTGGGGATGAGGGGAAGGTGTTAACTCGCCTTGCGTTTCAGATAGACCCCGGCCTCCATATGGTGGGTCCAGGGGAACTGGTCGAACAGGGCGAAGCGGGCGATCTCGTGAGTCTCGCCGAGCACCGCCATGTTGGCCTGCAGGGTCTCAGGGTTGCAGGAGATGTAGAGGATGTTGTCGTACTCCTGCACCAGTTTGACGGTCGCATCGTCCAGCCCGGCGCGGGGGGGATCCACGAAGATGGTGTTGCACTGGTAGCTCTTGAGCTCCACCCCCTTGAGGCGGTTGAACTCCCGCTCGCCGCGCATGGCCAGGGTGAACTCCTCGGCGGACATGCGCAGTATGATGAGGTTATCCACACCGTTCGCGGCGATGTTGAACTGGGCGGAGTCCACGCTCGGCTTGGCGATCTCGGTGGCCAGCACCTTGCGGAAGTTCCGGGCCAGGGCGATGGAGAAGTTGCCGTTGCCGCAGTAGAGCTCCAGCAGATCCCCCTCGCTGCCCCGAGTCACGTCCAGCGCCCAACCCAGCATCTGTTCGTTTATGGCGGCATTGGGCTGGGTGAAGCTGTTCTCCACCTGCTTGTAAACCAGCTCGCGCCCCTGCACATTCAACCGCTCGATGACGAACTCCTCCCCCAGACAGATCTTCTGCTTGTGGGCGCGGCCGATCAGTCGCAGATCGAAGCCCAGGGCCCGCAGGTCGGCCTGCAGGGCCTCGGCGGCCTGCTGCCACTCGGCTTCCAGCTTGCGGTGGTAGAGCAGGCTGACGCAGATCTGGCCGGACTGGGTGGAGAGGTAGTCGATCTGGAACAGCTTCTTGCGCAGCACCGGGTGCGGGCGCAGCCCCTCGACGAGTACCGGCATCAGGTGGTTGATGAGCAGGCTGGCGGTGGGGAACTGGTCGACCCGGATGATCTCCTTGGTGGCCGGGGCATACATGCAGTGGAAGAGGTCATCCCCCTCGTGCCAGATGCGAAACTCGGCACGCATCCGGTAGTGCTCGGCGGGGGAGGCATGCACTTCCAGGGCCGGCGGGTTGAAGCCTGCGAACAATCCGGTGAGACGGACGCTCTTCTCGTCGAGCTGGGCCTGGTAGTCAGCAGGAGTTCGCTGGGATTGAGTCATGGATACCTCGCATGCGCCGGGCAAAGCCGGGTGAAAACCGGGGGAAGGCCTTGGCCAACCAAAGGGGCAAGATTGTAAGAGGCGGCCGCAGATTCTCCAAGTTTTTATGGTCAAGAAGTATCCAGTCGGGCCGATAACCGATCCACCACTATTGGCGGGAGGAAGAATGATGCAGATCGATGGCGTGGGCGCGACCCAACCCAAGGGAGTGGGCACCTCCCCCAAGGCAGCTCAGACAACCCAGAGCAGACCGGCGGAGGAGGGGGATCAAGTCTCCCTCAACCAGCCGCCGAAATGGGCTCAGCGGCTGATTGAGCAGGCGTTGCAGTTCGCCCTGAAGATCAACGGCCAGCACTATCAGGCCCCCAAGAGCCAGGAGTTCAAACTGGAGCCACCGGAGGCGATCACCCCGGAGACCCTGTTCGACTACCAGTCGGTGGCGGACAACGTGCTGCAGTTCGTCACCGGGCGGCTGGGGGCGGCGCGGGCGGACGGCAAGAGCGACGAGGATCTGGCCGAGATGATGGCCCAAGCCCGCAAGGGGGTGGACATGGGCTTCGGCGGCGCCAGGGAGCAGCTCGGCAGCTGGGCGGACAACGAGGACATCAAGACCGGCATGGATCAGAGCTACAAGCTGATTCAGGAGGGGCTGGAGTCCTTCGAGAAGGAGTTCTTCGGCCAGCTCTCCCCCACCGAACTCGGGGATGCCGAGATGGCGAGCCGCCGTCAGGGGGCCCTGGAGATCGAGACGCGGGACGGTGACAAGGTGATACTGCGCTTCAGCGACAGCTGGCAGTTCAAGTCCCAGAGCGGGGAAGGGGGGAGTCAGCTCAGCCTGAAGTCGAGCCAGGGCTTCGATTTTTCCCTCGAAGGGGAGCTCGACGGCGACGAGATAGAGGCCATGGGCCGGCTGGTGAAGGGGCTGGACGAACTGGCGGGCAAGTTCTTCGGCGCAGACGGCCAGACCCTGGCGGACAAGCTGAGCGGCTTGCCGCTGGATGACAGCCAGCTGGCGTCCTACTCCCTCAAGCTCAAGCAGTCGGCCCGCCTCAGTCAGACCTATCAGGGGGCCCACTCTTTGCAGGAGAGCCTCAAGCCCCTGGCGGACTACCTGCCGAGGCTCGGCCAGTGGCAGCTGCAGGCCGATGCCCTGCTGCCGGAATCCCAACAGCAGGCTCTCACCCCCGCGGTGCTGGCGGCACGGGGCCAGACCGATGGACAGGGTGCCGGCTTTATGGGCTTCAACCAGCGGATGCTGGAGGCCGCGCGCCTGCTCGGCCAGGTCTGACGCCAAACCATGACTTGAGCGGTTTGCCAGCCCTGTTTGCTAGACAATGGCCGGGCTGGCACACTGCCCTTTTCCCTGACCAGATGCGGCCATGAACCCCAAGAAGCCAAGAGACAAGCGCGAGCTCTGCTACCCCTTCATCTTCGAGACCCAGTTCCAGTGCGACTACGAGATCGCCACCGACGAGCTCTGCTGCCAGGTGGGGGCCGTGCTCGCCGCGCTGCCCGCCGAGGCCGAGACCCGCGAGATGGTGGCGGATCTGGCGACCCTGCAGCGGCTCATCTACAACCTGAACGGCTCGGTGCGTGGCCGGCTCGGCATCTTCGAGGAAGACCTGGACTGGCTGAAGGGGCGCTATGACCACTACAACGAGGCGAGTCGCGGCCGGGTGACCGGCTTCGTGCTGCCCCAGGGGCCCCAGCCCATCCCCACCTTGCACCTGTGCCGCTGCGGCAGCAAGAAGGTGGTGCGGCTGCTGGTGCGTCTCGAGGAGAGCGGGGTGTGCTTCGATCCCATCCTCTACCGCTTCGCGAACCTGCTGGCGAACTTCTTCTTCGTGCTGACCGTCTTCCTCAAGCTGCACTGGGACGTGCCGGAAGTGCCCTATGTCAGCATCAACTACTGACGCCAAGGGGTCTGCCATAGGGTCGATCTAAGATGCACAAGAAAAACCGGAGCTTGAGGCTCCGGTTTTTTATGGTCGCGCCCCTCAGCTCGACAACAGCACCCTGGCCGAATTGGCCGGTATGGTGAGCTGCACCTCCCCCTGCACCACCTCGAACTTGTCGCCATTGAAGGCGTCGGTGAAGCGGCTGGCGGGGCTCGCGGTCTGCCACAGGGGCAGGCTGATGGTGCGCGGCTCCGTAGGGTGGCGGTTGCAGGCCACCACCACCTGATCGCTTTGCAGGGTGCGGGCGAACACATAGCTGTGGGGGCCGGCGTAGAGGGTCTGGATGTCCCCCCGGCGCAGGGCCGGGCGCTGGCGGCGCAACTGGATCAGGCGGCGGTAGTGATCGTGCAGCACGTGATCCCAGTCCGTGGTTTCCCAGGGGAAGCAGCGGCGGCAGTCCGGATCGTTGCCGCCGGAGAGCCCCACCTCGTCGCCGTAGTAGATGGAGGGCACGCCGATATAGGTGATGAGCAGGGTGGCGGCGAGGCGCATGCGCTGCTTGTCCTCCCCCAGCAGGTGCAGGAAGCGAGCGGTGTCGTGGCTGTCCAGCAGGTTGAACTGGGCCAGCTGGTTCTTGAACGGGATATGGGCCCGCGCCAGCTTGAGCCAGCGGTCCAGCTCCTCGGCGCTGATCTTGATGGGGTGGTAGGCGATGTCCTGTCCCGCCAGGAAGGCGCGGATGGGGTGGGCGAAGCCGTAGTAGTTCATGGCGCCGTCCTCCTGATCCCCCTGCAGCCACTGGCTCGCCTCGAAGAAGTGTTCGCCGAGCACGTAGGCGTCCGGGTTCTCCTGCTTCACGGCACCGCGAATGGCGCGCACATGGCCGCTGTTGCCGATGGCCGAGCCGCGCTCCCCCAGCATGTGGATGACGTCGAAGCGCCAGCCGTCTATCTGGTAGGGAGCCCGCATCCAGTAGCGCAGGATGGCGTTATCGGCGCGATAGACGGCGTCTTGCACCTGCTCGCTGGAGAAATCCAGCTTGGGCAAACTGCGGATGCCCTTCCAGCTGACATAATCCCCTTCTTTATCGAAGGTGTAGAAGCTGCGCCAGGGGGAGTCCGGATTCTGCTGGGCGCCGAGCGGCGGGCAGAACCAGGGGTGCTCGGTGGAGGTGTGGTTGACCACGGCGTCCAGGATGATCTTCATGCCGCGCTGGTGCAGGTTGCGGGTCAGCTCGGCGAACTGCTCGTTGGTGCCAAGGTGGGCGTCCACCTTGAAGTAGTCCTGGGTGTCGTACTTGTGGTTGCTCGGCGAGTCGAAGATGGGGTTGAGGTAGAGCGCCGTGATGCCGAGGGATTGCAGGTAGTGCAGCTTGGCGTCGATCCCCGCCAGATCCCCGCCGTAGAACTCGCAGGCACCGTGCCCCTCGTCGTGGCGGCTGACCGGCTCACCCCAGGCCTTGCTGATGACGGCCTTGCCCCTGTATTCGTATTCGTGGTGACGCACGCTCAGGGATGGGTCGCCGTTGCAGAAGCGGTCGGGGAAGATCTGGTAGAACACCTGATCCTGCACCCAGGTCGGCGGCTGATGGCGGCTGTTGAAGCGGAAATGCTGTTCCCGTGGCGGCATGGCGGCACTGACGCCGGCCCCGTGCAGCCACCATTGCGCCTCGTCGGTGATGCACTTGAAGCAGTAGAGGTGGGTCTCCTGGCCCCTGAGGAGGGGCAGCTCGACCTGCCACACCTGCAGCCTGTCACGGGTCGAGACCGGGCGCATGGCCAGCAGGTACTCTTCGTTGTCCGGCTCGTGGCGCAGCCAAACCTCCCGGATGGGGGCGTCCAGCTCGCTGAACAGGGTGAGCTGCAGGGTGTCGGCACTCTCTTTGAACCAGGGTGCCACCTGGGGATGAAACAGGAAGGGATGGGTCATGGTCTCTACTGCGTCAAAGGTTGGCCAGGGGGATATTACCCCGTTTGTGATCTTGTGTGTGCCGGTCGGCCGGAATGGGACAAGGCCCCTGTCCGCTCTGGTCGACCGGGCGTGAGTCTACTGGGTCAGCAGATCGGCCAGGGCGTTGCCCTGTTCATGGAGCTGTTCGAGCTGATCCGCCAGGGTGGCGGGATCCAGTCCCAGCTCATTGGCCAGCGGCTTGGGGAAGCGGCTGATGATGGCCTGGGCCGGCACCCCGGCATGCCAGGCGAAGGAGACGAAGACGGCGAGCCGGATCAGCACGGCCTCCTTGCTGACCGGCTGATAGGAGAGGGGATCCAACTGCTGGGCGATGGCATCGACGAAGGATTCCGACAGGTTCCAGCGCCGCGCCAGTTCGGCGCCGAGCTGGGCGTAGTCGTAGCCCAGCATCTCCCGCTGGGCCTCGACCCGGCTGCTGCCCTTCTCGATGGCCAGGCTGATGAGCTCGGCCTCTTCCGGCAAGGTGCTCTGGATCAAAAGCTCGCCGATGTTGTGGATGAGGGCGCAGGTGAAGGCGGTCTCCGCATCCACGACCTTGGTCTGCTGGGCCAGGGTGCGGGCTATGGTGGCGACCTGGAAGGTCTGGGTCCAGAAATGGTGTTTGTCGAAGCTGGGGGGGGCCTTGAAGCTGCTGATGATGCCGGAGGCGACCACCACGGAACGCAACCGGTTGAAGCCGAGCCGGATCACCGCCTGTTCGATGGAGGTGACCTCATTGCCCCGGCGCAGGGCGGCCGAGTTGGCCATGCGCAGCACCTTGACGCTGATCACCTGGTCCATGGCGATCTTGGCCGCGATCTCGTCGATGCGGGCATTCTCGTCGCTGAAGCTCTGCATTAGCTCGTGCAGCAGCTTGGGGATTGTGGGCAGTTGTTTGATCTTGTCAAACAGGCGATCCATCGACATGGCTGAGGCAGCCTCCATTGCGAACAGTGCCTCATATTGTGCCACAGCCTGGTCAGTTGTTCCTGTGAGGGTGCAGATTTCGTGAGCCTGGGACGCTCCTAGAACACCCAGTCCCGCAGCTTGTATTCCAAACGGTGCCGTTTTCCCTTCAAGATCAGCGTCTCCGTGTCGCCGCTCAGGGTAGCCCCTTCCATCAGGGTGGCGAGGACAGCCTGCTCGACCAGATCGAGCTGCGGCTGGCAGGCCATGGCGGTGCTGCCCAGGCTGCTGACCCAGAATCTGTTCCCCTCGAGGTTGCCCTGGCCGAAATAGCGGTTGCAACCGGCGATGCCGTTGACGGTGAAGTGTTCGCCAATCTCGATATCGGGGCGGTTGTCCGGGCCGTTGGCCACGGGTTGGCCATCCAGCTTGTCGAGCACCCAGTGGTGGTGCTGCAAGTCTTGCTGGGCGAATCGAGGCGTACTGCTGCAGGCGCTGAGCAGAAGCAGGGCGAGCAGGAGTAACAACATTCTGGGCATTGCAGGGCTCCGGTGGTGGGAGTGACAAGCATACCTTCACCCGGGGCCCCGGGGCAGGGCGGACAGGGGGGGCACCGACCGCTTCTGTCGCCCTTTGGCTGGGAGGGGTGTCGGTAAATGGCAACACCTGCCCCGGCCGAGGCTCACCGTCCGCAAAAAGGGGCCACAATGTGGCCCCTTTGTCCTCAGACTGCTGCTTATGCGCCGGCGAACAAACGCTCGGCGTAACGGGCGAGACCCGAGGCCACAGAGCCGAAGTCATCTCCCCCTTCCAGCGGGATGGCGGGGAGCTTCTGGCGGATGAAGTCTTTGATGAGGGGAGACTTGGCGCTGCCGCCTGTGATGAAGACCCGATCCGGCTGCACGCCGGCGGCGGTGATGGCCTCATCCATCAATTCGCCTATCTTCTCCAGCAGGGGGGCCGAGGCGGAGGCCAACTGGCCGCGGTTGAGCTCGGCCGCCAGCCCCTTCTCCAGCTCGCTCAGGGATTGCTGGTTGAGTTCGTGGTCGGAGAGGGCGATCTTGCCCTGTTCGGCGCGCCACACCAGCTGGTGGCTCAGCTTGTGGGCCCGCAGGCTCGCGAGGCGGGCGAGCTTGCTGCCGGGCTGGCTGTCGAGCTGCAGATCCTGCAGCTGGCGCGCTGTGTCCAGGCTGTAGAAGCGGCTCTGGGCGCTGACGTCGTTGATGGCGGCCGCATCCCAGAACAGAGGGTGGGGCAGGGGCTTGCCGGTCTTGAGGGTCTCGTGCATGCCGAGCAGCGGCATCATGCCCTCCACCGTCAGCCGGATGTCGAAGTCGTTGCCGCCGATGCGCTGACCGCTGTGGCTGAGCAGGTCGCCGCCGCGATCCAGCTGATCTCGGTGGCTCGGGCCCATGCGCAGCATGGAGCAGTCCGTGGTGCCGCCGCCGATGTCCACCACCAGCACCACGGCATCCTCGGTCAGGCGTGCCTCGAATTCGAAGCCGGCCGCCACGGGTTCATACAGGAACTCCACCTGCTCGAAGCCGGCGAGGCGAGCCGCTTCGGTCAGGATGGCGATGGCCTGGCGGTTGCTCTCCTCTCCCGCCAGCCCCTGGAAGTTGACCGGACGACCGATGACGGCGCCGCGCACCGGCTGGCCGAGCTGCTGCTCCGCCTCCTCGCGCACCTGCAGCATCATGGCGCAGACGATGTCCTCGAACAGGGCGATCTGGGGGGCCTTGAGGCCATAGGCACCGAGGAAGGATTTCGGCGACTTGATGTAGTAGCCGTCGTCCGGCTCCTCCAGATAGCGCTCGAGGGCAGCATTGCCGAAGCTGAGCTCGTCGATCAAGCCTTCTTCGCGCATCTGGCGACGCACCGCCTGGGCACGGGGCACCACGGGGCCGCGCAGCTTGAGGTATTCGCTCTGCCGGGCAGGTGTCAGCCGCTCCGCCAGCAGGCCGGCGATGGCGTCCCTGTGGGGGGCGTGCAGGGTGGAGGGGAGGTAGCGGGAGCCTGACAGGGTCAGCAGCCGGGGGCTGCCTTGTTCCATCACGGCGACGGCGCAGTTGGAGGTACCGTAATCAAATCCGATAAACATAGGCGGCCAGGCTCCTGTTCAAAAAAGGGCTGGTAGCCTACCCGAAGGCGCCGGGTCTCACAACCCGGCGTGGCTGAATGGCGGGCGCTTTATTCCACTTCGTTGTCGCTGTGGCCCTGGCGCTCGATGGCCTGGATGTTGCTGAGGGTGGTGTCGGCGATGGCGTGCAGCGCCTCCCGGGTCAGGAAGGCCTGGTGACCGGTGAACAGCACGTTGTGGCAGGCGGAGAGGCGGCGGAACACGTCGTCGGTGATCACCTCGTTGGACTTGTCCTCGAAGAAGAGATCTTCTTCTTCCTCGTAGACGTCCAGCCCCAGGGCGCCGATGCGGGCGGTCTTGAGGGCCTCGATGGCGGCGTTGGAGTCGAGCAGGCCGCCACGGCTGGTGTTGATGATCATCACACCGTCCTTCATCTTGGCGAACGCCTCCTTGTTCAACAGGTGGTAGTTCTCCTTGAACAGGGGGCAGTGCAGGCTGATGACGTCGGACTGGCGGAACAGGGTGTCGAGATCCACGTACTCGGCGCCGAGATCGATGGCCGCCTGGTTCGGATAGGGGTCGCTCACCAGCAGGCGCATGCCGAAGCCCTTGAGGATACGCAGGGTGGCGATGCCGATCTTGCCGGTGCCTATGATGCCGGCGGTGCGGCCGTGCATGTTGAAGCCCACCAGCCCTTCCAGGGAGAAGTTGGCGTCACGGGTGCGCTGATAGGCCTTATGGATGCGGCGGTTGAGGGTCATCATCAGCCCCACCGCGTGCTCGGCCACCGCCTCCGGGGAGTAGGCGGGGACTCGTACCACCTTGAGCCCCAGCTCCTTGGCGGCGACCAGATCCACGTTGTTGTAACCGGCACAGCGCAGGGCGATCACCTTGGTGCCGTTGGCGGCCAGCTCGGTCAGCACCTCCCGGTCGGCATCGTCGTTGACGAACAGGCAGACCACGGGGAACTGATGGGCGAGACGGGCGGTCTTGGCCTCCAGCCGCACGTCGAAGAACTCCAGTTCGAACCCGTACTGGCTGTTGGCTTGAGTGAAGTGTTCCTTGTCATAGCTCTTGGTACTGAAAACGGCGACTTTCATGGTGCGCTCTCCGCAGATATCGATGTGGTTAAATTACAACAACCGCCGGCCTTCATCACGGGATAAATGGTGGGGAATTAACCCCAGGGCATGATGGGAACCGCGCTGACGGCGCTTTTATAAGAACCATCCACCAATTTGGTGCTGTAAGTCAGATAAACCAAGGCATTGCGCTTCTCGTCGTAAAAACGCACCACTTTCTGCTCCTTGAACACCAGGGACGTGTTGACGTCGAACACCTCCTCCCCGGCCTTCAGCTTGGCGGGCAGGGTGATCGGGCCCGTCTGGTGGCAGGAGAGGGATGCGTGGGAGGGATCCTCCGCCAGCCCGAGCCCGCCCTTGACGCCGCCGGTCTTGGGGCGTGCCAGATAACAGGCGATGCCGGCGATCTTGGGATCGTCGAACGCCTCTATCACTATCTTGTGATTCGGCCCGACCAGCTTGAAGGCGGTGCTCACCTCGCCGATGGGATCGGCCTTGTCCGCGAGGGCGGGCGCGGCGAGCAGGGCGGTCAGCAACAGGGGCAGGGGGCGTGAGTAGGACATGGGGTTTCTCCTGGCCTCAGTAAGGGAGGCCCAAGCGACGATAGAGGCTGGCCAGCACCCAGGCGGGGCCGATCAGCAGAAATTGCAGGTCGGCGAGGAAGGAGGGGCGTTTGCCCTCGATCCGGTGGCCGACAAACTGGGCGACCCAGAGTAGCACGAAGCCGATGAGCGCCGGCAGCAGAAGAGGCCCCTGCCACCACTGGCAGGCCAGCAGGCCGAGGCCGGTGAGCACCGTCATGCCGAGGCACAGGGGGGGCGAGAGGCGCAGGTAGAACAGCAGCACGGGCACGGCCGCCACCATGGCCCAGTTGATGCTTGATGGCAGAGGTCCATTGGGCAGGCACCAGAGCAGGGCCAGCCCGCACAGATAGATGCCGGGCACCGCCACCTTGTGGATGGCGATGTTGACCGGGTGGCGGTGGCTCTGGCCGTAGTCGCTGAACCATTGTTCGAGTCGTTTCATGGCACCTCCCTGGTGCTGTGGGTGAAACCGGTTTGCCGTCCATCCCGGACGGCTCGCTTGCCTGACGGTGTGCCTCTCGGCCGGGTCATCGAGGGGGCGGCTTGCGCCCTCAGGGGGCGGGCTGCGCCTCCTGCACCGGCGGATAGTCCCAGCAAGGGTGCCGGAATGCTACTGCCCTTGCCGGGGGATGCTCCCAACAGGGGGGCTGGAATGTTACTGCCCTTGCTGGGGCGGGTAATCCCAATATTGGGCCGGGATGCTCCTGAGCAGGGGGGTCATGTCCGGGTTGGTCAGGGGGATGGTGAGGCGGCCATCCAGATTGGCGCTGGCCAGGGCCTCGCGGATCTTGGGATTCTCGCGGAAGAACCGTATGAAGCTGCCGTCGGCGTAGGCGCGCTCTAGCCCGGTCTGGATCGCCTTGGCCAGCTTGGGGTATTCGGGACTGACGAAGAAGAACTCCGCGAAGGGGTAGCGCAGCAGCAGATGCTGCTCGATGGCGAGGTTGGGATACCGGGCGCTCAGCTCGGCGCGCTCGGCGAAGATCTCCACCACATTGCGGGGGAAGAAGTCGAGCTTGTCGCCGTCGTTGATGATGCGGAACAGGTTGCTGTAGCGGCCGGCATAGGTGGGGATGCCTGCCAGCTCCAGGATCTTGTTGTCGGCCCAGCCGACACCTTGCGCCGCCTTCAGCTTCTTGAGGTCGGTGAGGCCGTTGACCTGGTTGAACTTCTCCTGGGCATCGGCGTGGATGAAGGAGAGTCGCAGCCCTTCCAGGCCACGGAACAGCGGGATCGGCACAGGGATGAGGGAGGATTCGAGGGCGCTGGACGTCCCCATCCAGTACACATTGATGTTCTTGCCCTTGCTGAGCTCCTGCTGCAGGCTGAACTGGTTGAGGTTGAGCTCGACCTGTTCCAGCTTGAACGGCTGACCGGCACGGGTGAGCGCCAGCTCCAGCAACTTGAGCTGATATTCGTTATCGAGGTGGTTGATCGGTCGGCTGGGGACCTTGACGGTGAGAGTCTGTGCTTGTGCCAGCAGTGGCAGGCACAAACACAGCCTGATGAGCCATTTCACTCTCTGCGCTCCTGTTAGATTCCAAGACTTGCCCGGAGTCTAACAGAACTTGCCATGCTCTGGCTGTGCTGCCGTGAGTGAGCCGGTGGTGCCGCCCGCATCCCGATGCGCCGGGCGGCGTCAGGCCGAGTCAGGCGACCCGGCGGAACACGTGGGTATCGTTGAATTCCTTGGTGCTCTGACACTCGACGCAGAAGCGGGATTCAGGACGGGCCTGCAACCGCTTGAGAGAGATCTCGTCACCGCAGGACTCGCAGTAGCCAAAGTCCCCTTCGTTGATGCGTTTCAACGCCCCTTTCAGTTTGCGCAGGTGCAGCTTGTCGTGCTCGATGCGGTTCAGCTCCAGACGGCGGGCCTCCTCGATGCTGGCACGGTCGATCTCATCGGCCATCTCGTTGGTATCGGTGGCGATGGCCTGGCTGGCTTGAGAGTTGAGACGCTCCTCGAGCTCGATGATTTGGCGCTCGATCTGACCCTTGTAGAAGGTCAGTTGGTCTTCAGTCATGAAATCACACATATGGTTTTCTACCAGTCAGTTTCCCAATTTTTCCCATTTATGGGGGCTGTCTGCCTGCAGACCAAGCCCTTGTATCCCGATTTGCACCAAATCCATGCAGGAGAGTGCAAATCAGGGCGGGCCTTGTACCAAAAAAATGCAGGCATGCAAAGCACATCGGATAAGGATTGTGCGCCCTTGCAAAGAAATGGTCCTCATCTGACAAGGTATGACTGAGAACCCGCGCCGGAATAGCGGTCGTTGGCATCCCCTTTGCAGTGGGCTGATCGTGATACAAGGTGTTTAGTATTTGGTGTCGGCGTGGTCATTATATAGGCCGTTGTTTATAGTTTTTTAAACACCACCGCTTGACAAGGGGCGTTGTCGCGGGCTTTTATGGTGGTGCTGATTACATTTTCTTAACAAGGGTGTTCCTTATATTAGACACCCTTGCCAATGGCAACCGTAGAGTCGGGGTTTAACATGGACAGTATCAAGGGCTGGATGGAGAGCAATCGCATCACTGAGGTGGAGTGTTTGTTTCCGGATTTCACCGGCAATGCCCGAGGCAAGATCATCCCAGCCAACAAATTCCTGCGCGAAGGGGGCATGCGGCTACCCGAGGTCATCTTCACCCAGACGGTGACCGGCGAGTATCCGGATGACGACAGCATGATAGACCCGCTGGAGCGGGACATGCAGCTCTACCCCGATCCCAACACCATTCGTTTCGTGCCCTGGGCCCTCGAGCCGACCGCTCAGGTGATCCACGACTGTTTCGACATCAATGGCAAGCTCATCGATATAGCGCCGCGCTCCGTGCTGCGCCGGGTCCTGTCATTTTACGAGAAGCAGGGCTGGAAGCCGGTGGTGGCGCCAGAGCTCGAATTCTATCTGGTCAAGCGCAACGAAGACCCCGACTACCCCCTGGTGCCGCCGGTGGGCCGCAACGGCCGCCCCGAGACGGCGCGCCAGTCCTTCAGCATCGATGCGGTCAACGAGTTCGATCCCATCTTCGAGGACATGTACGACTACTGCGAGGCCCAGGAGCTGGAGGTGGACACCCTGATCCACGAGTCCGGTGCCGCCCAGATGGAGATCAACTTCCTGCACGGCGACGCCATCGATCTGGCGGACCAGGTGTTCCTGTTCAAGCGCACCATGCGGGAAGCGGCCCACAGACACGGCATCTATGCCACCTTTATGGCCAAGCCCATGAGCGACGAGCCGGGCTCCGCCATGCACATCCACCAGAGCCTGGAGGACATGGACGGTCACAACCTGTTCGGCACCAGCGAAGGGGGCAACTCCGCCCTCTTCATGCACTTCATCGCCGGTCTGCAGAAGTACACCCCGGCGGTGACCGCGCTGCTGGCGCCAAACGTCAACTCCTACCGTCGCCTCACCTTCGGCGAGAGCGCGCCGCGCAACGTCCAGTGGGGGGTAGAGAACCGGACCTGCGGCCTGCGGGTGCCCTTCTCCGATCCGAGCGCTCGGCGGGTGGAGAACCGCTTCGCCGGCGCCGACGCCAATCCCTATTTGGCCCTGGCGGCGACCCTGGCCTGCGGCTACCTCGGCATGCTGGAGAAGCTGGAGCCCATGCAGGAGATGAAGGCGAGCGCCTATGATCTGCCCTACAGCCTGCCCCGTTCACTGGAGGAGTCGCTGAGCCATCTGGAGCAGTGTGAGCCCATCAAGGACATGCTGGGCGAGCGTTTCATCCGCGCCTTCGTCGCGGTCAAGCGCAAGGAGTACGAGACCTACTTCGGGGTGATCAGCCGCTGGGAACGGGAATTCCTGCTGCTGAACGTGTGACCCTGCTTCGAGGGAAGCCGGCGCCGGCTTCCCTCGTCAACAAGCAGCCGCCGAGGCTGTCGTCGTGACAGGGCTCACCCCGTCACGGCAGCACAACAATATTTCGCTTCAGAATGATGGAACCGAGGTGCAGCCAGTGCAGCAGTTCGCCCGTGCCTTGCTGATCACCTCATTGATTCATAAAGAACTTCATAAAGAACATCGCTTAAATCGAAGGAACCGAGGAGCAAGCAATGCAGCACAGTACCCGTGAGTGGCAACAACTGGATGCCAGCCACCATCTGCACCCCTTTACCGATTTTAAGGCCCTGAACAAGAAGGGCAGCCGCATCATCACCAAGGCCGAGGGCGTCTATCTGGAAGATTCCGACGGCAAGCGCATCCTGGACGGGATGGCGGGCCTGTGGTGCGTCAACATGGGCTACGGCCGTCAGGAGCTGGTGGATGCCGCCACCCGGCAGATGCAGCAACTGCCCTACTACAACCTCTTCTTCCAGACCAGCCACCCACCCGCAGCCGAGCTCGCGACCCTGCTGGCTGAGGTGGCTCCGGCCCACCTCAACCACGTCTTTTTCACCGGCTCGGGCTCCGAGTGCAACGACACCGTGCTGCGCATGGTGCGCCACTACTGGGCCAGCAAGGGGCAACCGGACAAGCAGGTGATCATCAGCCGCCACAACGCCTACCACGGTTCCACCGTGGCCGGCGCCAGCCTCGGCGGCATGAAGGGCATGCACGCCCAGGGCGGCCTGCCCATTCCGGGCATAGTCCACATCGATCAGCCCTATCACTTCGGTGAGGGGCAGGGGATGAGCGCCCACGAGTTCGGACTGGAGCGCGCCGGCCAACTCGAACAGAAAATTCTGGAGCTGGGGGTGGACAAGGTGGCCGCCTTCATCGGCGAACCCATCCAGGGGGCCGGCGGCGTCATCATCCCTCCTGCCAGCTACTGGCCCGAGATCCAGCGCATCTGCGACAAGTACGGCATCCTGCTCATCGCCGACGAGGTCATCTGCGGCTTCGGGCGCACCGGCCACTGGTTTGCGAGCGAAGGTTTCGGCATCAAGCCGGATCTCATGTGCCTGGCCAAGGGCATCACCTCCGGCTACCTGCCGATGGGGGCCGTGATGGTGGGGGACAGGGTCGCCAGGGTGCTGGTGGAAGAGGGGGGCGAGTTCAATCACGGCTTCACCTACTCCGGCCATCCCGTGGCCTGCGCCGTGGCCATCGCCAACATCCAGCTTATGCAAAGTGAGAGCATAGTTAAGCGCGTTCATGATAACATCGGCCCCTATTTGCAGCGCCGCTGGAGCGAGCTGGCCGATCACCCGCTGGTGGGGGAAACCCGGGGCAAGGGTCTGGTCGCCGCGCTGGAAATAGTGCAGGACAAACAGACGAAACGCCGTTTCCCGGCCGAGCTTCAAGCCGGGATGACCTGTCGGGAGTTCTGCTTTAACAATGGCTTGGTGATGAGGGCGGTCGGCGATACCATGATCATATCGCCCCCCTTGGTGATCACCGAGGAACAGGTGGATGAATTGGTCAAACTGGCCAGGATCAGTCTGGATCTGACAGCGGCAAAGCTGCGGGAATAGGCTGCAACCGGGCAGATTGGCTTACGCATACAATTTGCTTAGGAGACAAGGACTATGTCTTTTAAAAAGGGAATGATGGCTGCTTCCGTGGCGCTGGTCATGATGAGTTCCGGGGCGATGGCCGAGGACAAGGTGCTGCACGTCTATAACTGGAGCGATTACATCGCGCCGAACACCCTGGAAGATTTCCAGAAAGAGACGGGCATCAAGGTGGTCTATGACGTGTTCGACAGCAACGAGGTGCTGGAAGCCAAGTTGCTGGCAGGCAGTTCGGGCTATGACATCGTGGTGCCGTCGAACTCCTTCCTGGCCAAGCAGATCCAGGCGGGCGTCTTCCAGAAGCTGGACAAGTCCAAAATCTCCAACTGGAAAAACCTGGATACCGCCTTGCTGAAGGCGCTCGAGCCGAGCGATCCGGGTAACCAGTACTCGGCGCCTTATCTGTGGGGCACCATCGGCTACGCCTACAACATCGACAAGGTAAAGGCGGTGTTGGGGGCGGACGCGCCGCTGGACTCCTGGGATCTGGTGTTCAAGCCGGAAAACATGGCCAAGTTGAAGGAGTGCGGTGTCTCCTTCCTCGACTCACCGACCGAAATGCTGCCGGCCGCCCTGAAATATCTGGGCTTCGATCCGAACAGCCAGAAGCCGGACGAGCTGAAGAAGGCTGAGGAGCTGTTCCTCTCCATCCGTCCCTATACCGCCTATTTCCACTCCTCCAAGTACATTTCGGATCTGGCCAACGGCAACATCTGCGTGGCCGTCGGGTACTCCATGGACCTGCAACAGTCCAAGGCCCGGGCGATCGAGGCCAAGAACGGCGTCAATCTGACCTATGTGATCCCGAAAGAGGGGGCAGGCAGCTTCTTCGACATGCTGGCCATTCCGGCGGATGCGAAGAACGTGGAAGAGGCCCATGTGTTCCTGAACTACCTCATGAAGCCTGAGGTGATCGCCAACATCACCAACCAGATTCATGCACCCAATGGCAATAGCGCATCGACCCAGCTGGTCGACAAGGCCATCAGCTCTGACCCGGGGGTCTACCCGTCCGGTGAAACCCTGGCGAAGATCTACACCTTCCCGGCGCTGCCGGCCAAGGTACAGCGTCTGATGACCCGCAGCTGGACCAAGATCAAATCGGGTAAGTAAGTGACGAATACCCCTCCCGGTCCGCAGTTCGGCCGGGAGGGCTGTGAGCCACCCGATTAGGATGGACGGCGCGTAAGGATGCGCGACGGATAAATCACACAACGAGAGGACTGAACAAGTGCACACGACCAAGATAGCGACGCTGGCCCTGACCCTGGGGTTTGCAAATCTGGCCCAGGCAGCCCCTGTGGTTCATTTTTACAACTGGTCCGACTATATCGGCGAGACCACCCTCAGCGACTTCCAGCAGAAAACCGGGATCAAGACCGTCTACGACGTGTTTGACTCCAACGAGACGCTGGAAGGCAAGCTGCTGACCGGCCGTACCGGTTACGATCTGGTCGTGCCCTCCAACAATTTCCTGGCCAAACAGATCAAGGCGGGGGCCTTCCAGAAGCTGGATCCCGCCCTGCTGCCCAACATGGTCAATCTGGATCCCTTGCTGCTCAAGCAGCTCGACAAGGTGGATCCGGGTCACCAGTACGCCGTGCCCTACCTGTGGGGCACCAACGGTATCGGCTACAACGTCGAGAAGGTGAAAGCCGTGCTGGGGGTCGACAAGATCGACTCCTGGGCGACCATCTTCGAGCCGGAAAACATGAAGAAGCTCTCCAGTTGCGGGGTGGCCTTCCTCGACTCTGCGGACGAGATGATCCCGGCGGCGCTCAACTATCTGGGACTCAACCCCAACAGCCATGAGCCGGCGGACATCAAGCGGGCCGAAGCGCAGCTGCTCAAGGTGCGTCCCTATGTGGCCTACTTCCACTCCTCCAAGTACATCGGCGATCTCGCCAACGGCGACATCTGCGTGGCCGCGGGCTTCTCCGGTGACATCTTGCAGGCGGCGGCCAGGGCCAAGGAGGCTGGCAAGGGGATCGACATCGCCTACAGCATTCCGAAGGAGGGTGGCAACCTCTGGTTCGACATGATGGCGATCCCCTCGGACGCCACCAATGTCAAAGAGGCCCATGCCCTGATCAACTACATACTCGACCCCCAGGTGATCGCCAAGGTGAGCGACTACGTGGGATATGCGAACCCCAATACCAAGGCGGGCGAGTATATGGACAAGCAGGTGCGTGATGATGAGTCAGTCTATCCCCCCCAGGCGGTGCTGGAACGGCTGTATGTGCAGGAAGCCCATCCCCGTTCGGTGCAGCGCCTGATCACCCGGAGTTGGACCAAGATCAAGTCCGGAACCTAACCTTGGCGCCCATCCCGGGGCGCCAGATTGTATTGATGGATCGGCCCCGGCCGGTATCACGTTTGGGAGTTTGGTGATGGCGATAGCCTCCAGTGCCTACAAGAAAGCCCTCGAGGGCAGCCAGCAGCGTAAAGAAGTGCTGGTCAAAATAGACAGGGTAAGCAAGCAGTTCGACGAAACGCTGGCGGTCGACAACGTGTCCCTCAACATCCACAAGGGGGAGATCTTCGCCCTGCTGGGAGGGTCCGGTTCCGGCAAGTCCACCTTGCTGCGGATGCTGGCCGGGTTCGAGCGCCCCACCGAGGGGCGTCTGTTCCTGGACGGGGTCGACATTACCGACATGCCGCCCTATGAGCGTCCGATCAACATGATGTTCCAGTCCTATGCCCTGTTCCCCCACATGACGGTGGCGCAGAACATCGCCTTCGGCCTCAAGCAGGATGGTCTGCCCAGGGCCGAGATCGACGCCAGGGTGGAGGAGATGCTCAAGCTGGTGCAGATGACCCAGTATGCCCGCCGCAAGCCGCACCAGCTCTCCGGTGGTCAGCGCCAGCGGGTGGCACTGGCGCGCTCCCTGGCCAAGCGTCCCAAGCTGCTGCTGCTGGATGAACCCATGGGGGCCCTGGACAAGAAGCTGCGCTCCCAGATGCAGCTCGAGCTGGTGGAGATCATCGAGCGGGTCGGCGTGACCTGCGTCATGGTGACCCACGATCAGGAAGAGGCCATGACCATGGCCGAGCGGATCGCCATCATGCACCTGGGTTGCATCGAGCAGATCGGCAGCCCCATGGACATCTACGAGACCCCGGCCAGCCGGCTGGTGTGCGAGTTCATCGGCAACGTCAACCTGTTTGATGGCCTGCTGGTGGAGGATGAGCAGGACCATGCCACCATCGCCTGTGCGGATCTGGAGCAGCCCATCTACGTGGGCCACGGCATCAGCTCTCGCGCCGAGAACAAGAAGGTGACCTATGCCCTGCGGCCCGAGAAGCTGCTGATGAGCCTGCAAAAGCCGGTGGAGATCGAGCATCCGGACTTCAACTGGACCAAGGGGCAGGTCTACGACATCGCCTATCTGGGCGGTCACTCCGTTTATCACATCCAGCTGCCCTCGGGCAAAATCGTGCAGGCCTTCATCGCCAACGCCGAACGCCACGGCAAGCGGCCGACCTGGGATGACCAGGTGTTCCTCTATTGGGAAGATGACAGCGGCGTGGTGCTGCAATCATGAAGTCATTGCGAAGACTGAAGAAACTGGGCGGGCGCCAGCTGGTGATCGGCATCCCCTTCTTCTGGCTGTTCCTCTTCTTCCTGCTGCCCTTCATCATCGTCGTGAAGATCAGCTTCGCGGAAGCGGACGTGGCCATCCCGCCCTACACCGACGTGGTGAGCTGGGCGGACGATCAGCTCACCATCCTGCTGCACATGGGCAACTACCTGCTGTTGCAGGAGGATGAGCTCTATCTGGCCGCCTACCTGGGCTCCCTCAAGATGGCCTTCGTCAGCACCATCCTCTGTCTGCTGATCGGCTATCCCATGGCCTACTCCATCGCCCGGGCGAAGAAGGAGACCCAGACCGTCCTGCTGCTGCTCATCATGATGCCGACCTGGACGGCCATCCTGATCCGGGTTTACGCCTGGATGGGGATCCTCAGCAATAACGGGCTGCTCAACAGCCTGCTGATGGGCATAGGCCTGATCAACGAGCCGCTGACCATCCTCAACACCAACCTGGCGGTCTATATCGGCATCGTCTACTCCTACCTGCCGTTTATGGTGCTGCCGCTCTACGCCAACCTGGTGAAGCACGACCAGAGCCTGCTGGAGGCGGCCTCCGACCTCGGCGCCCGCAACCTGACCCGGTTCTGGCAGATAACCGTGCCGCTCTCCAAGAACGGCATCATCGCCGGCTGCATGCTGGTGTTCATCCCCGTGGTCGGTGAGTTTGTGATCCCGGAACTGCTCGGTGGCCCCGAGACTCTGATGATCGGCAAGGTGCTGTGGCAGGAGTTCTTCAACAACCGCGACTGGCCGGTGGCGTCCGCCCTGGCGGTGGTGATGCTGGCGGTCTTGATAGTCCCGATCATTCTGTTCAACCGCAACCAGGCGAAGGAACTGGAGGGCAAGGTATGAAGCGTTTCAGTTTTTCCACCCTGATGCTGTGGCTGGGGCTGCTGTTCATCTACCTTCCCATGGTCATCATGGTGATCTACTCCTTCAACGCCTCCAAGCTGGTGACGGTGTGGGGTGGCTGGTCCCTGAAGTGGTACTTCGGTCTGCTCGACAACAAGCAGCTGATAGGATCCGTGCTGCGATCCCTCGAGATCGCCTTCTACACCGCCATCGCGGCGGTGGCGCTGGGGACGGTGGCGGCCTTTGTGCTGACCCGGATCCCGCACTTCCGCGGCCGCACCCTGTTCGGCGGCCTGGTGACGGCGCCCCTGGTCATGCCGGAGGTGATCACCGGTCTCTCCCTACTGCTGCTGTTCGTGGCCATGGCCCAGCTGGTGGGTTGGCCGGCGGAGCGGGGCATGGTGACCATCTGGATCGCCCACACCACCTTCTGTACCGCCTATGTGGCGATCGTGGTGTCGGCGCGGTTGCGGGAGCTGGATCTCTCCATCGAGGAGGCGGCCATGGATCTCGGGGCCAAGCCCTGGAAGGTGTTCTTCCTGATCACCATCCCCATGATCGCGCCCTCGCTGGCGGCGGGGGGCATGATGTCGTTCGCCCTGTCGCTGGATGATCTGGTGCTGGCGAGCTTCGTCTCCGGTCCTGGCTCCACCACCCTGCCGATGGAGGTGTTCTCGGCGGTGCGCCTCGGCGTGAAACCCGAGATCAACGCGGTGGCCAGCCTGATCCTGTTATCGGTATCCCTGTTCACCTTCGGCAGCTGGTATCTGATGGCCAAGGCGGAGAAACGCCGCCGCGCCGAGATCGCCATGACCACCCAGATGCAGGCAGTCGCCTGACCCAGCCCATGATAAGATCCGCATTCTCCCATCCATCAGGAGGATAGAATGCGGATCTCCCTCTTTATCGGCCTGGGCGCCGAATTGAATCCCGAGCAGGCTCCCGGCCTGATCAGTGCCATCCACAAGCAAGTCGTCGACAGCCCCCTGTGGTGCGGTTTTCTCGGCCTGGCCGGGGATGAGCAGAGCGATCGGCGCCACCACGGCGGCCCGGAGCGGGCGCTCCATTACTACCCCGCCGATCACTATCCCTGGTGGCAGACCTGGCAAACCGCCATGGGCCTGCCGGCCCCGCGCACGCCCTGGCAACCGGCCGCCTTCGGCGAGAACCTCTCCGGCCTTGGGCTGACGGAAGCCGATGCCTGCATCGGCGATGTGTTCCGCCTCGGGGAGGCCCTGGTGCAGATAAGCCAGCCGAGATCCCCCTGCTTCAAGCTCAATCAGCGCTTCGGTTATCCCCACTTCTCTCAGGTGATGCAGGTGAGCGGCCGCTGCGGCTGGCTGCTGCGGGTACTGGAGGAGGGGGAGGTGGCGCCGGATGCGGAGCTGCAGCTGGCGGACAGACCCTACCCCGAGCTGACGGTGAAACGGGCCGCCGACATCCTGTTCAACCAGGTGCGCAACGAAGCGGATCTGCAACTGATGCTGGACAACCCGGCCCTCTCGCCGAACTGGCGCCAGCATGCGGCCCATTGGCTGGAGCACGGGGTGGTGGCCGATTGGCGGCGACGTCTGCTGGGGCCGGCAGAGTTCCAGTTGCCGCCGCAATAGCCTGGGTGCAGAGGAGGGGAGCTGCGTCTTGCCAAGCTTTGCGCAAATCGCTGAATTGTTGAGCGAAAAGCCATTTTTTTCCGCTGAACAGCAAAAAAGGCTTGTGTCATGTCGGGGCTTTCGGTAAATTCTCGCCCCGCAGACATCGGTGTGTAGCGCAGCTTGGTAGCGCACTTCGTTCGGGACGAAGGGGTCGGAGGTTCGAATCCTCTCACACCGACCACATTAGAAAAGGCCGCTCAATGAGCGGCCTTTTCGCGTCTGGAAGGCTTCCGTGCCGAGAGCATGGGGACGCCTTCCCTGCATTCTCTCTTCATGCCTTGTCTGTCCCGGAATCTTCGTCAGTTCCTATCCTCCCCTTATTTTATCGACGGAATATCTCCATCGATGACCACTTCAGACCATGACGAGTCTGCCTGGTGCTGCGGCTCGATCATCCGGCGAGTGACATGCACCCGGACCTGTTCGAAGGGCCCGCCTCAGACACCCCGATCTGTATCAGACGCGAAACAGTGTGCGTCTGGCTCGATCTGCCCCGTTATCAATGACTTGAGGTTCATCTTCTCAGGCACCTGTCTCACGCCTGTGACACTCCTGGCGTGGCCTCTTCCTAACTCCTTGTTTTTACAAGTCATGTCTGCTGGCACAGGGCTTGCTCTATCGGTCTCGTCATGATGACCGGCGGTCGCAGGTGCCCGCGTCGATCGGCGCCACCTGGCCACACAAGGATGAACGTCAGAGGAGGCATCGACATGTTAGTCAGTCAGCGATGGATAAGAGTGCTGGGGGCCCTGCTAACGCTGGGGTTGCTCGGCATGACATCGGCGCAGGCCGCCGATCCCAACAACATACAGAAGACCCTGGAGGGTTGTCGCAAGGTCGCGGGGTTCACCTTCCCGGACGGCGGGCCCTATATCTGCCCCGACACGGACTACACGACGGGCAACCTCGGCAAGACCTGGAATGAGTTGGACCTGGTGCCGTACAGGATCACCTTCGAGGCGGGCCAGGCCGCCCCGGCTACCCAGACCTATACCCAGGCCCTGACGCTGGATCGCGAAGATGCCGGCAAGCCGGGCTACGACCTCATCTCAGCCCCCGTGTTGAACGTGGCGAAGTCCAGCGCGTCCTGTTCCGCTAGCTCGTCGGCACAGATGACCCTATCGCCAGGGGTTGGCGGCACAGATGTGTCTATCTACCGCAGCATCACGGTCACGCAGTTGAAGAACACGACCTGCGTGTACGACTACTACGGCCGGCTGGCTCTGGGGTCGCATCTGTACCCGGGGTCATCCCTGCACGCCAACCTGCTGAATGAAGATCTCAGCACCGCCGGATCCGGTGCGCGGGACGTCTCCATCCCGGTGAAGGAGATCGAGCCACAGGAGATCTCCAAGACGATGACGGCTCATCAAGGGGCCGAGCAGACCTGGAACATTTCCAAGGGGACCGAAGATACTCTGGACTTCGGCAACGTCTGCCGCAGTGACGCGCCTGCGTCCCTCCCCGTGCAGATCACCGTCACCTGGACCAAGGCGGAGGTCATCGGCGGCAAGGTTGCGGTCAACATAGTGCTGAACGCGAAGAACCCGGCGGCGCGTACCATCACCGTCGAGCTGACAGACAAGCTCTACAAGGGGTCAACCAACGCTGGCACCCTGCTCGACACCTATATGGAAGGGCCATTCGATCTCGCCGCCGGCTTCAACGGCATGGTCGCCGAATTCACGGCCGAATTCGACGCGGCGACGGCGGGCAAGGTCGGTGACTGGCTGCACAACGAGGTATCAGGGACCTATACGGATAAAGCCACCGGCATTCCTGTTCCCGGTACGACCACGGCTACCGCCAACGCACAGATCCAGCAGGGGGCCATCACCAATGCCTCGACGGCGGTCAAGGATCTGGAGGATATCGATGGTGAGGGTCTGAAGTATGCCGTCAAGGCGCCGTCGTTTGGCAGCTTCCTGGCTGGCTATGTCGCGGATACGCAGACGGCCGGCGAGGTAGGCTGGGAGACGCTGGGTCAGACGGACGGTGGCTCCATTACCTTCGACAAGGTGGTGTATCTGGATAATCCGAAACGCGTCACCACTGGCGTGTTGCGGGATACGGCCACGCTGTCCGCGTCCGATGGATTCAAGGCCAGCACCAACGAGCTGCAGATCCCGATCGCTTCCTCGGTCAAGGCCAAGCTGACGATCCAGAAGAGCATTCCGAACTTCCTGGATACGGGCGAGAAACTCGAGGTGACCTTCCACATCACCCGCGCGAGTGACCCGAGCTTCAGCAAGACCAAGGTCATCACCTTCACCGGGGGCGGCGCGGTAGCGCAGTCCGTCACGGCCTGGGGCCTGGTTCCCGACCTTTATTACGTCGAGGAGCAGGGCAACACCTTCTTCGCCGCCGGCAGCAGCACAGGGGAGCCAGTCAACCTGGTCGACCTGCGTGATCCCGCCTTGTATCCGAACCCCAGGCCGGTGGACCTGAGGCTGGTAGACGGGATTGCCACCCGTTGTGCGGCAACCATCGACTTCCAGAACGAGCCTGCTGCCGGCTATGCCAAGGCACAGGTGCAGAAGACGACGGAGCCCGCACTGGAGAGCTCTGACGCCGATTACAACTGGAGCTTCGGGCTGTACGGCCCGGGTGGCGGCTTGCTGAGCACGCAAGTTGTGGGTGCGGGTGCCGGCTATGGTAAGTTCCAGGATGGGGGCGGCGATCTGCTGCTACTGGCCGAAGGGACCTACACAGTCGTGGAAACGACCAAGACGGGTTGGGACCTCATCTCGGCGGATCCGGATTCGGATCCGAAGAACAAGGTCTGTGACTTCGTGGTCGACTATCCGGAGGATCTTGGCAAAACCTTCTCCTGCTCCTTCCTGAACCGCGAACGCGGCAAGGCACAGGTCCTCAAGACCCTGAGCGGTAGCGCCGATCTGGGCAGTTACACCTTCAACTTCCAGCTGCGGCAAGGGGCCACCACAGTGGCCAACGGCCAGATCCTGGAGACCAAGGCGGCCACTGCCGGCAATGGTGGTACTGTCGTGTTCACGACGCTGCTCGTCCCGGGCCAGACCTACCAGATGTGCGAGATCGTCGGGCCGGGGTGGCTCAGCACGCTTGGGAGCTTCGTGCCCACGGCCTTCATGCCGCCTGATGGTGTGGCCCCCAACCCGAATGTCGACAACAGCATTCTCTGCGTCGACTTCTCGGTCAATCCGGGTCAGACCTACGCGTTCAACATCGACAACAGACCGCCACCGGGTGGCCGCGCGTTGACCATCGGCTACTGGCGGAACTGGGCATCCTGCGCCAACTCCAACGGCAAGCAGAAACCCGTGCTCGACCAGACGCTGGCATCCTTTGCCGGTGGTGGCGTCTACATCGGCAAGCTGTTTGTGGATACCTGCCAGGAAGCCGTACGCATCCTGAGCAAGCAGGATGTCGCGAGCGGCAAGCAGAAGTCGAGTGATGCGGCGTTCAACATGGCGGCACAATTGCTTGCGGCCAAGTTGAACGTGCAGGCCGGCGCCGGCCAATGCCCGAGTGCAGTCACGGCGATGGTTGCAGGCCAGGCCATCCTTGACGGGCCCCCGCCGAGCTATGCGGTGAACTTCACCGGGACGGGGGACTATCCGAAGAAGGGCCAATTCGTGACCGAGGCGAACAACCTCGCCACGACGCTGGATCGGTACAACAACAACTACCTGTGCACGGGACCGTAACGGCGCAAGGGAGTTGAATGCAAGCAGAGGGCCCGGCATAAGCCGGGCCCTTTTCTGTTCAATGTCTGCCGGCGGGGACACTCGCGCCTTTGCCGACAAGGGCAATGGTGTCCCTGCTCTCAGGTTCGCGTTGACATCCACCCATCCCCGGCATCCCAATACGTATTCCAGGGGGATGGGCCTGCGAGCCCGCTATACCAGCGACAGCGATATCGGTACCACTCGATACCTTGCATCGGAATGTGCAACATCCGGCAATGGCCACGTCATAGGCTGCGGTGAACCACAGGTCTTGGAGGACACAGCATGGCTCGATGCGGCTGCCGTGTCGGTCTGTGTTCTTGGGTGGTCAGAAGCCGGCTGTGTAATGTCACGTCCATCCCGCAGCGGGCCCATGGCGGTATTGGCGGTGTGGAATACGGAATGGGATTGGGTGGATGCGGTGAGTTATCACAGATGCTGCCTGTGTGGCCGAGGTCGGTGAGAGGCGGGGCCGGGTGGGCAAGGGGCCGGTTTCTCTACCGGGGCGGCTTCAACGTTCTTGCCCCACATGGAAGAACCGCGCAACAGGCGGCTTATTCACAGACGGGTATTTGGCCACTCCGCGACGGAGTGGAACACAAGGACTTTTTGGGGGGATTAGGCCACGAATACCGGACAGGCTGCGGCCAATAAAAGGGCCACCGCTCGGTGGCCCATGGGTGGAGTCTGATCCTGACTCCGGCACTCTAAGTTGTGGCAATCTCGTTGTGGTTCTGCTTTATGGTGCCCTCCTTGCGCCTTGGGCGCTTGCTCAGATGTGCCAGTGTTGATGGCACAATGCCTTGAAGCCACGTTGAGTCTGCAGAGTCGCATGCTTGGGGTACTCGCTGATGAAGTGGTCGAGACCCTCCATCAGTTGTGAGCGCAACGAAGACACGGGCTCATGCCAGGCTTGCAGGCAGAGATGGCCGGGGATCAACTGCTCTCGATACGCTTCCAGCAGATGTTCTGGCCAGGGTTCGATACCGGAATCATGTCGCAGTAAATAGTGGGCGGCGGGTTTACGGGCATAGATGAACTGAACTTGGGCCAGGTCGCGTTGGCTAAGCGTTTGACTACCGATATGGCAAGTCAAATATTTCCCCGTCTTCAGATCCAAGAAGTGACCGCGTTGCCGACAGGCGATGATGCGATACCAAGGCAGGGGTGAACACAGAGAATACCCCTCTAGCTCCTGTTCCAACCAGTGACGACACTCGGGAGTATGCACCTCGTCGAGCATGCACTCGATCTGTGTCAGCAAGGCTCTGGATGGTTTGGTCGCCAGTATCGCGCTCATGGTCTGCAATCCTCCCTCTGCACACAATCCCGACTTTCAGTATGGACCTCGAACCGGTGCAGGGGGTAGGGATTCTAATGATTAAAATCGGCTTAGAAGTGCAGTTTTTATGCAATAAAGCCCTTAGCCGACGAGATAAGTACCGGTTCCGAAGGCGATGTGAGTCCCCTCCTCGTTGTGCAGCTCCATACGGGCGACGGCCACCTTGCTGCCGGCGCGGATGATGTGGGCGGTGGCGATGAACTCGTTGCCACGGCCGGGGCGCAGGTAGTCGACCCGCAGATCTATGGTGCCGAGGCGGGAGAAGCGCTCCTTGAGGTAGCTGGGGGAGAAATCCTCCAGCTCGTCGATGCAGGAGGCCGCCACTATCATGCCCCCCGCCACGTCCAGCAGGCTGGCGGTGACGCCCCCGTGCAGGATGTTGTGGAAGGGGTTGCCGATGAGCTTCTCCTCCATCTTGATGCGCAGCTCCACCTTGTCGAAGTCGTAGTGGGTCACCTGCATGCCGATCAGCTTGTTGAACGGCATCCTCTCGGCAAACAGGTTGGCGATGCCACTGAGCGCCATCTTCTTCAGCATGTGTTTCATTCCCTGATCCCAATCCCTGGCGGCAAGCCGAGTAAAAACTCCAGCCAGTCTGCAACACTTCCGTAACAGTCGCAATGGCAGGTTTATTGTGAGCGGCGGCTGCTTTAGAATGGCGACCCCAAAGGAGTGCCCATGACCGCCATTGCCGACATTCAGCCTGACTCCCAATCCGATGCTGTGCCAGAGACGCCGCTCGCCCTGTTGCAGGCGGTGTTCGGCTACCAGCAATTCCGGCCGGGCCAGCTGGAGATCATCGAGCAGATAGTGGCGGGGCGCGATGCTCTGGTGCTCAAGCCCACCGGTGGCGGCAAGTCCCTCTGCTACCAGATCCCGGCCCTGCTGCGGCCCGGACTGGGGGTGGTGGTCTCGCCCCTCATCTCCCTGATGAAGGATCAGGTGGACAGCCTGCGTGCCAACGGGGTGGCGGCGGTCTACATCAACTCGGCCCTGAGCCGGGAGGAGATGATCCAGAACTTCGCCGCCATGCGCCGCGGCGAGATCAAACTGGTTTACGTCTCCCCCGAGCGGCTGCTGCAACACGAATTCATGGATCGGCTGGCGGAGCTGCCGCTGGGCTTGTTCGCCATCGACGAGGCGCACTGCGTCTCCCAGTGGGGCCACGATTTCCGGCCGGAGTACGCGGCGCTGGGGCGGCTCAAGCAGTGGTTCCCCCAGGTGCCCGTGGTGGCGCTCACCGCCACCGCCGACGAGGCGACCCGCAGCGATATGCTACATCGCCTCGAGTTGCAGGATCCCTTCATCCACACCGCCAGCTTCGACCGGCCCAACATCCGCTACAGCCTGGTGGAGAAGTTCAAGGCGGCGGAGCAACTGCTGCGCTATGTGCAGAGCCAGAAGGGCAACTGTGGCATTGTCTACTGCTCCAGCCGCAATCGGGTGGAGGAGGTGGCGGAGCGTCTCTCCCGCCACGGCTGCAAGGCGGCCCCCTATCATGCGGGTCTGCCGCTGGAACTGCGTCAGCAGACCCAGGAGGCCTTCCTCAAGGACGACATCGAGATAGTGGTGGCGACGGTGGCGTTCGGCATGGGCATAGACAAGCCGAACGTGCGCTTCGTGGTGCACTACGACATCCCCAAGAACATCGAGTCCTACTACCAGGAGACGGGCCGGGCCGGCCGTGACGGCACCCCGGCGGAGGCGCTGCTGCTGTACGATCCCGCCGACATCGGCCGGGTGCGCCGGCTGCTCGACAACATCGAAAACCCCCAGCAGTTGCAGGTAGAGCAGTACAAGCTGAACGTGATGGCGGCCTTTGCGGAGGCGCAGACCTGCCGCCGCCAGGTGCTGCTGAACTACTTCGGCGAGTACAACGACAAGCCCTGTGGCAACTGTGACATCTGCCTGGATCCCCCAAAGAGCTACGACGGTACCGAGGACGCCCAGAAGGCGCTCTCCTGCGTCTGGCGGGTGGGGCAGAATTTCGGGGTGGGCTACGTGGTGGAGGTGCTGCGCGGGTCGCTGAACCAGCGCATCAAGGATCACGGCCACGACAAGCTGTCGACCTATGGCATCGGCAAGGATCAGAGCCACGAATACTGGATGAGCGTCATCCGCCAGCTGATCCACAAGGGGCTGCTGACACAGAACATCACCCGCAACCTGGTGCTGCAGCTGACCGAGGCGGCCCGCCCGGTGCTGCGCGGCGAGCTGCCCCTGACCCTGGCGGTGCCGCGGCTGCAGCCCATCTCCAGTCGCAAGGAGAAGCGCAGCAGCCTGCTCGACAGCGCCAACTACGACAAGCGGCTGTTCAAGGAGCTGCGCGCCCTGCGCAAGCAGATCGCCGAGGAGGAGGAGGTGCCCCCCTATGTGGTGTTCAACGACAGCACCCTGGTGGAGATGGCGCAGCTGATGCCCATGACGGAGGACGAGCTGCTGGCGGTCAACGGCGTCGGCCACCGCAAGCTGGAGCGCTTCGGTGAGGCCTTTATGGACCTGATCATCGAGTATTGCCGCCGATAGCAGAGCCGCTCAGGATGACGAGCTGCCTTGTCTATATCCAGTGGATCAATTCACGGCCAAGACGATATTTCTCACTGCTGCAGGCTGGCGTAGTAGGCGGCCAGGTTCTCCATGTCCGCCTCGGTGAGCGCCGCCATAAAGGGCGCCATCATGAGATCCTTGCGCTGCCCCTCCTTGAACGCCTTCAACTGCTTGACGAGGTAGGGGGCGTTCTGGCCCGCCAGGTTGGGATAGACGGGCACGCTGGCCTTGCCCTCAGGGCCGTGACAGGCGGCGCACAGCACGGCCTTCGCCTTGCCCGCCGCCACATCGGCCGCGCTGGCGGGTTGGCCGGACATCAGTGCCAGCAGGGGCAGGGCATAGACCCATCTTTGCATCTTCACTTCCTCGAATTGAAATAGCGGTATCGACCGTTGGCCCGAGAGGGGCTGGTGGCGGTATAAAGAGAGACACGAGCATACGCAGGGACTACCCCCATCACCATGAAGTTGATCAACACTTTCGCCACTGAACTGCCCTGGGCCTGTGAACCCGTGGCCCCCCAGCCCCTGCAAGGGGCCAGGATCTTGCATCTCAACCACGGCTTGCTGCGCGAGCTGGGGCTGGAGGGGGTGAGCGAGGCGGACTGGCTCGCCTGCTGCGGCCTGGGTCAGCCCCTGGCGGGCATGCAGCCGGTGGCCCAGGTCTATGCGGGTCATCAGTTCGGCGGCTACAGCCCGCGCCTCGGCGATGGCCGCGCCATGCTGCTGGGGGAGCAGACGGCCCCGGATGGCGGCCGCTGGGACCTGCACCTGAAGGGGGCGGGCAAGACCCCCTTCTCCCGCTTCGGCGACGGCCGCGCCGTGCTGCGCTCCAGCATCCGCGAGTATCTGGCCTCAGAGGCGCTGCACGCCCTCGGTATCCCCACCACCCGCGCCCTGGTGCTGGTGGGCAGCGATGAGCCCGTCTACCGGGAACAGACCGAGAGCGGGGCGACTGTGCTGCGCACCGCACCGAGCCACCTGCGCTTCGGCCACTTCGAATACTTCGCCTGGAGCGGCCAGGGGGAGAAGATTCCCGCCCTCATAGACTATGCGCTGCGCCACCACTTCCCGGAGCTCGCCGACGGGGCCGAGCTGTTCACCGAGGTGGTGCGCCGCACCGCGCGGCTCATCGCCACGTGGCAGGCGGCCGGTTTCTGCCACGGGGTGATGAACACCGACAATATGTCCCTGCTCGGGCTGACCCTGGATTACGGCCCCTACGGCTTCATCGACGCCTATGTGCCGGACTTCGTCTGCAACCACTCGGACCCGGGCGGTCGCTACGCCCTGGATCAGCAGTCGGCGGTCGGTTACTGGAACCTGCAGAAGCTCGCCCAGGCGCTGGCGGATCAGGTGGACGGCGAGGCGCTGGCCGGAGCGCTGGCCCAGTATGAGCACCAGCTGATGTTGCACTACTCCGAGTTGATGCGGGAAAAGCTCGGCCTGGGCACTTGGGAAGATCAGGATCCGGCCCTGTTCCGCGAGCTGTTCCGGCTGCTGGCAAACCAGCGAGTGGACTATCACCTCTTCCTGCGCCGGCTCGGTGAGCTGACCGCCCAAGGCGACTGGCCTGCCCCCCTGCTGGCCCTGCTGCCGGATCCCGCCCTCTGGCAGGATTGGCTGACTCAGTATCGGGAGCGGTTGGCCCGGGAAGGCAGCGACGATACGGCCCGCAAGGGGCGGATGGATGCGGTCAATCCCAAGTACGTGCTGCGCAACGCCCTGGCCCAGCAGGTGATAGATGCGGCGGAACGGGGCGACATGGCACCGTTCGAGCGGCTGTTTGCGGCCCTGCAGCGCCCCTATGACGAGCAACCGGAATACGAGGACCTCGCCACCCCGGCTCCCGCCTGGTATTGCGGCGGCGAGCTCTCTTGCAGCAGTTGAGGGATAAAAAAGATGAATTGGCGTATCACGCAGATAGACACTGAATCAGCCGTGCTGATGCTGGATTGCCCGGGTCTGGACTGGGACAGCTTCCCGGTGCTGGCCGAGGCCCTGTTGCGGGAGTGGGAGCTCGAACTCGTCGAGCGGGACTGGGGGGCCGATCGTCACAGTTGGCAGTTGGCATTCGAAGGCAGCCCGCTGCGGTTGGAGTATGAGCATCACAGCGGCTGCTGGCTGGAGGCGGTGCATCCGGCCGATGGAGAGGTGGTGCTCTGGCTCGGTCGCCAGCACCAGGCCTAGTCTCGCCGACATGAGCTAGCGGTCTGATGCCTGCTAGCTCGCCGTTTGATGGTTGTTGCCCCAGCCGGAACAATCGCATAAGGATTGAACTATCGGTGTTGGGGCGTATAATCTCGCCCCTCAATTATCGCCATGGTGGCGGTATGGGTTCCCTAACCCCATTAACCAAAAAGGTCACAATATGAATCTGACCCCTGCTCAGCACCAGACGGCGCTGGTGCGTCTCTCTTTGTTCCACATCCTGATCATCGCCAGCAGCAACTATCTGGTGCAGCTGCCGATCACCATTCTCGGCTTCCACACCACCTGGGGTGCCTTCAGCTTCCCGTTCATCTTCCTGGCCACCGATCTGACGGTACGGATCTTTGGCGCCGGTCTGGCCCGCAAGATCATCCAGACCGTGATGCTGCCGGCGCTGGCGGTCTCCTACGTGCTCTCCGTGCTGTTCTTCGAGGGCAGCTATCAGGGGGTGAGCCACCTGGCCGAGTTCAACCTGTTCGTGGCGCGTATCGCCCTGGCCAGCTTTATGGCTTACCTGGTGGGCCAGTTCATGGACGTGGTGGTGTTCAACCGTCTGCGGCTGCTCAGGGCCTGGTGGGTGGCACCGGCGGCCTCGACCCTGTTCGGCAACCTGGTGGACACCATCGCCTTCTTCAGCATCGCCTTCTGGCGCAGCACGGATCCCTTCATGGCCGAGCACTGGGTCGAGATAGCGACCGTGGACTATGTGTTCAAGCTGCTGATAAGCCTGGGATTGTTCGTGCCGCTCTACGGCGTCTTGCTGCGCTACCTCAGCCGCAAGCTGGTGGGGGAGGCCGGACTGGACGGCCTGCAAACCGCGGCCCGTCAGGCCTGATTGAAGATGACCACCCCAGGGTGGTCATTTTTTTCGCATTTCTTGCAAATAAAACTTGCACAGTTAAATGAGAATGATTATTGTTAACTTGTTTTCCGGGAAAGACTTCATTTGTTCCAACGTGATGGACTTCTTGTGAAGGCACGACATTGCTCACATTGCTTCCAGTTAAGGGGCCAGTAGTTTACTGGCCCTCTTTTTTTGTCTTTTTGCAGCCCCCTGCACCCGAATGTCGGCCATAAAAAATGGGAGCCAGGGCTCCCATCTTCGGTCTGTGTCTGCTCATTCGATGTCGAGGGCATCGGGGGAGAGGATCACCCCTGTGGTGTCGGCATAGAGGTGATCGTCAGGCAGGAAGGTGACGCCGCCGAAGTTCACCGGCAGATCCGTCTCACCGACCTCCTTGCTGTCGGCGCCGACCGGGATGGCGGCCAGGGCCTGGATGCCGATGTCGAGATCCTCGAGGATGTCGACCTCGCGCACGCAGCCGTAGCAGACGATCCCTTCCCACTCGTTCTCCGCCGCCGTGGTGGCGATCTCGCTGTCGATCAGGGCGCGACGCATGGAGCCACCGCCGTCGATCAGCAGCACGCGACCGGCGCCGTTCTCTTTCACGAGTTCACGGATCAGGCCGTTGGATTCGAAGCATTTGACCGTGGTGATGACGCCGCCGAAAGAGGCGCGGCCGCCGAAGGAGCAGAGCATGGGCTCGAGCACATCCACCATGTCCTGATAGATGTCGCACAGTTCTGAAGTGTTGTATTCCATTGTGTCAGATCCACCGCTGGAAACAGGTGGAACCAGTATAAGGAGTGGGGGGGGCATTTCAATGAATATTCCTTGAACGGACATCTGGATATCGTATTCTGCCCGCGATCGATGCAGTCCACCCCAGATCCCCAGAGGTTTATCGTGCTGATCCGCCAAAAATTGATACTGAATACCGCCCTGGTTGCCACGGCCATGCTGACCCTGAGCGGGCTCTTCCTCTACGCCAGCCAGGAGAGCGGCCACCTGATGGAGGCACAGCGCAGGGTCGATGGACTCGAGCTCTCCATGTTGCAACTGAGGCGGGCCGAGCAAGACTTCTTGCTGCACAAGGATCTGGCTGTCATCGACAGATTCAACGCCGTGCTGACGGAAACCCATGTACTCGAGGAGGCCCTAGAGACCGATGAGAGCCTGGGCTCAGTCCGGGCCGGCCTGGCGGGGCTGGATACTCAGGTCAGCGCCTACGGCAAGGCCTTCAACGAACTGGTCGCCCAGCAGCAGAAGATAGGGTTGGGACCGGAGGATGGCCTCTACGGCCAGCTGAGGGGGGCGGTACACAAGGTGGAGGAGGCCCTCAAGGCGCAGGATCAGCAAGGGTTGCTCATCACCATGCTGCAACTGAGGCGGGCGGAGAAGGATTTCATGCTGCGCTCGGACATCCAGTACCTCGGCCGTTTCCAGACCCTGCATGACGCCTTCCAGCAGGGGCTCGGCGGCTTGCCCGAGGAGCAGCGCAGCGGGCTTGAGCAGGCCAGCGAGCAGTACAGGCAGGGCTTCGTCGCCTTGGTGCAGGGCATGCAGGTGTTGGGGCTGAACGAGACATCCGGGCTGCGCGGTCAGATGCACACCCTGGTGCAGCAGGCCGAGCAGGGACTCAATGCCGTGAGCCGGCAGATCGCCGACGAGCTGGCCCGCCAGACCACGAGTTTCAACCGCCTGATGTTGATCTGCGGTGCCCTGATCATCCTCGTCATCGGCTTTATGAGCGTGCTGCTGGGTCGCAGCATCGACAGGCCCATCGCTCGGGTCAATGACACAGTCAATCGCATCCGCCAGGACAACGATCTGCGCCTGCGCATCGCTTTGAAGGGGGATGACGAGATGGCGCAGCTGGCGGGCAATCTGGACGTGATGCTGGATGGCTTCCGTCATCTGATCGGGGATGTGAAGCAGAGCGTCAATACCCTGACCGGGGCGGCGGATCACCTCTCGGACAACGTGCGCCGAACCAGCGAGGGGGCCCAGCGCCAACTGCTGGAGACGGATCAGGTGGCGACGGCTTCCACCGAGATGGGCTCCACCATAGAGGAGATAGCCCGCAGCACCGAGCAGGCCGCCAGCGATGCCGCCGCGACCAATCACAAGGCCAGCGAGGGGCGCGGCGCGGTGCAGCAGACTGTGAACCGGATCCACAGCCTGGCGACTCAGCTGGAGCAGGCTTCCGATGAGGTGGCCCAGTTGCAGAAGGAGAGCGAGACCATAGGTTCAGTGCTGGGGGTGATCCGGGGCATAGCGGATCAGACCAATTTGCTGGCCCTCAATGCGGCCATCGAGGCGGCGCGGGCGGGGGAGCAGGGCCGTGGTTTTGCCGTGGTGGCGGACGAGGTGCGCAGCCTCGCCATCCGCACCCAGCAGTCGACCCAGGAGATTGCCGTCATCATAGGTTCCCTGCAGCAGCAGACCGACAACATAGTGGGGAGGATGGCACTCTGCCGGGAGCAGGGGGAGAGCAGCTCGCAACAGGCGGCTCAGGCAGGGGAACTGCTCGGCCAGATCACGGAGGATGTCACCCGCATCATGGACATGAGCACCCAGATCGCTGCCGCCATCGAACAGCAGAGCCTGGTGGCCAACGAGGTGAACCGCAACGTCAGCAGCATCCGCGACATCGCCCAAGCGTCGAGCCTGATGGCACAAGACAACGCCCACTCCAGCCAGGGGCTGAGCGAACAGGCCAGGCTGCTGAACCGGGCGGTGGAGCAATACCGGGTGTGAGGCGGCGAACTGCTGGAATTGAAAAGGGAGCCATAATGGCTCCCTTTTTCATGGGCGACGAGGAGGTCTAGAGCAGGAACAGAGTCGCGAGGCCAAGGAAGATGAAGAAGCCGCCGGTGTCGGTGATGGCGGTGATCATCACGCTGGCACCGAGGGCGGGATCCCGCCCCAGCCGGGTCATGGTCATGGGGATGATGACCCCCATCAGGGCCGCCACCAGCAGGTTCAGCACCATGGCGAGGGTCATCACGGCGCCGAGCGCCGCATCCTGATAGAGGAAGTAGGTGACGACCCCCATGGTTCCCCCCCACACCAGGCCGTTGACCAGCGCTACCCCCAGTTCGCGCCACAGCAGGAAGGAGACGTTGCCGGTCTGGATCTGCTGCAGCGCCAGCGCCCGCACTATCATGGTGATGGTCTGGTTGCCCGTGTTGCCGCCTATGCCCGCGACGATGGGCATCAGGGCCGCGAGGGCCACCAGTTGCGAGATGCTGTGCTCGAACAGACCGATGACCCGGGAGGCCATGAAGGCGGTGCAGAGGTTGATGGCGAGCCAGGCCCAGCGCGTCTTCACCGCCTTGGTGACGGGGGCGAACACGTCTTCATCCTCGCTGATCCCCCCCATGCGACGCAGATCGGTGTCGCTCTCCTCATAGACCAGGTCCACCACCTCGGCGACGGTGAGCCGGCCCATCAGCTTGCCCTTGGCATCCACCACGGCGGCGGAGACCAGGTCGTCCCGCTCGAAGGTACGGGCCGCCGCCTCGTCGTTGTCTTCCGGATCGAAGGTGACGGGGTCCTTCTCCATCACCTCTTTGACCAGGGTTTCCGGCTTGTGCAGCAGCACTGTGGTCAGCGGCAGCTCCCCCTGCAGCCGGTTGCGGCGGTCGGTGACGAACAGCTTGTCGGTGTTGGCGGGGATCTGGCCGCGCAGGCGCAGGTAGCGCTGCACCGTCGCCAGGCTTATCTCGGCCCGCACCGTGATGAGTTCGAAGTCCATCATGGCGCCGACCGTGTGCTTGCCGTAACGGATCACCTCCCGCACCCGGTCGCGCTGCTCCGGGGCCATGGAGGTGAGCAGCCGTCCCATCAGGTTGCGGGGCAAGTATTGGCCGAGATAGATCTGGTCGTCGATGTCGAGGCTGCGCAGGGCGTGCAGCAGCTCCTTGTCGCTCATGCCGCTGATGAGGCTGTCCCACACCGTCTCCGACGCCTCCACCAGGATCTGGCCGTGGCGTTCGGGGTCCACCTGCTGCCAGAGCACGTGGCGCTCGTCCGGCGGCAGGGACTCCAGGGCATCGGCAACGTCGGCGGCGGGCAGGTTGTTGACCAGTTGGGTCAGCTCGCGGGTCTGGTCTCGCAGCTCGGGATCCTGCCCCCCTTGCGGGTCCAGCAGGCTGTCGGTGAGCGCATCGTCGGCCAGCAGCAGGGTGAGGATGCGGGATCTGTCTTGTTCACGCTGTTTGGCGTTGTTCTTGGCGGGGAGAGACATGCAACAAGATTCCTGAATTCGAATACGGTGGACCCTATGGCCATGCACCATAGGATACCAGACTCAAAACAAGAGGTTATGACGGCAAGGCAAGGAAAGTGAGGTATTTGGACAATGGGAGGGGACCATAGCATGAACAGGAAGGCCTGCTTGAGCAGACCTTCCTGTCGCGAGACAAGAGCCACGGGATGGATCGTCGACGAGAGTCCTCCGTGGCGACTGTTCTATCTAGATCCTCAGCAAATTAGGTGCCGGGTCAAATGAGGTGTTCTTGGGGATGGGCTTCAGTCTCTGTTCCACATCATCGATGAAGCGCTCAAGCCAGGCCTCCAAGGCGCTTCTGTCGATGCCTTGCAAAGGCTGTTGAGACCAGAGGATGGATTGCCCATCCAGGTTCCCTTGGACATGGGCAGGCCAATGGGCCCCGAAAAGGTTATCGCTTTGAGACGCTTGCGGCCCCAGCTCACAATAGAGCTGCAACCACTCTTTCTGATAGCAGCCTATCAGCACTTGAAACTGGCCATTGACCTCCAGCGTATACACACCTTCTTCGCTGCTGATGGCGGCTAATCCCAAGTGCTCGAAAAGCCCTGAGAGCAGCTCGTGGTAGGCTTTGTCGTTCATGCCGCACCGCCTTTAAAGCTGTAGACCTCATACTCCTGGCCCAACCCGATCTCCATGTTGTATTTGGATCCCGGCCAGAATGCATCGGAGAACCAGGTTCCGAAACTCTGCTTGTCGGGGAAATGGAACTCGCCGAAATTGGGGTCAAAGAAGGTGACCCCTTGATGCTCATCCACATGGGCGGCCACAGTGTGCCCGGCCATCTTGCCCATAAAGCTTATTTTCTTGTACTCGGAGGTCTCGCCATTGGTATCCAGAATGGCTGCTATCAATCTGGCCGGGCCCTGTGCGCCCGTGTCACCAGATGCTCTCATCGCCGGGTAATCATTCGTCGCCATCCGTGGTTTAACATTGTTCTCTTTGAGCCAGTTGCTGGTTACCCTGGCTTGATCATCCCCCTGGATACCGTCCATCTGCAGTTGTTTGATGGAAACCAGGGTGTCGATTTGGAACTGCCCCTTCTGTCCCCCGGTATAGAGTTGGTCGAAGATGCTCGCTCCCTTGGCGTGGGCGCTGATCCAATGAGCCGAGATGGATTCGCAGACCCCCCCTGAGGTCTCGCTGTGTTTCATTATTTCCCCAAGAAAGGCCCCCTTGGTCTGGGCAAACTTGAAGGTGACTGAACCACCGTGTTGAGGCACGGAGTCACGTACTGTGCCCAAGAACATACGCACACCCAGATGGATCAATCGATCCTTGATCATGCTGAAACTGAAACGGCTGGTCTGATTCGGCTTGCCATCGCTGGTCAGTTGGCGATCAAGCAAGGAGTTGCCCGGCATGTTGCGTTGCACCGCCGCGGAGAGTCGCTGCAGCAGGCCCGGACGCGGGCTGGCATTTTGCAATGTATGTTTTGCCAGCGGGCCTTCATTGTTGGCTATCCTCACCTGCTTGGCTGGGGCCTGGGGGGCAGGGGTTGAAGCCGGTATGTGTTGGCTGGCTTGTGTAATATTCATCATTTCTACCCATCTAGGAGTGAATGCATATCGCATCAATGATGGGAATGATATCGGGGAGCCAACCGAAGGGCTGTCACAGTCAATCTCGGTTTTTAACACTATTGGCCGTTACGGATGAGTACAAACTCGGGTGGCTTTTGACTCTGAATAGGAGTGGCATCAGAGAAATGAGGCTGGCTCTTTAACCGCCAGCCGTATCGGAGCAGAGATTATGCGCTGGCCAGTACAGGCATATCAGCCTGACCGAACCAGGCGAGCTGATCGGCCAGGGTGACGACGGATCCCACCATGATGAGGGCCGGACTCTCGACGCCGATTGCCAGTTCGGCCAGCCGATCCAGGGTGCCGCGAATGACCCGCTGGCAGGGCTGGGTACCGCGCTCGATCAGCGCTACCGGTGTGCTGCCCGCCTTGCCGTGGGTCATCAGGCGCTCGCTGATGGTGGCGCAGCTTGATAGTCCCATATAGAACACCAGTGTCTGCTTGTCTCTGGCCAGCAGGGGCCAGTCGAGATCCTGGGTGCCACCCTTGCCGTGGGCGGTGACGAAGCGCACGCTCTGGGCGTGATCCCGGTGGGTCAGCGGAATACCCGCGTAGGCGGCGCAGCCGCTCGCCGCCGTGATGCCCGGTACCACATGGAAGCCCACGCCGCTGCCGACCAGGGTCTCCAGCTCCTCGCCGCCACGACCGAAGATGAAGGGGTCGCCCCCCTTCAGCCGCACCACTCGCTGCCCCTTTTTCGCTTCATCCAGCAGCAGCTGGTTGATGCCCTCCTGGGGCACGCAGTGGTTGCCCGCCTGCTTGCCGACGAAGATGCGTTTGGCATCCCGGCGCACCAGTGCCATCACCTCGTCCGATACCAGTCGGTCATAGACCACCACGTCCGCCTGTTGCATCTGGCGCAGGGCGTGCAGGGTCAGCAGACCGGGATCGCCGGGGCCGGCGCCCACCAGGATCACTTCCCCCTTGGCAACGGCATCATCGGCAAACAGGTTGTCGGCCAGCTGATTGGCGGCCGCCTTGTCGCCCCGGGCCAGGGCCTGGCCGAGGCGATCGGCGCCGAGCAGCCGCTCCCAGAACTGGCGCCGCTCCCCCATGGTGGCGAAGCGGGCCTTGACCCTATCCCGCAGGCCGCCGGCGAAGGCCGCCACGGCGCCGAGATGTTGGGGCAGCAGAGCCTCAAGCTTCTCGCGCAGCAAGCGGGCGAGCACAGGGGCCTTGCCGCCGGAGGAGATGGCCACCATCAGGGGCGAGCGGTCGATGATCGACGGCATGATGAAGCTGGAGCGCTTGGGGTCATCAACCACGTTGGCGAAGATCCCCGCCTGGTTGGCGCTCTGGTACACCAGCGCATTGACCTCGCGCCTGTTGGTAGCAGCCACCACCAACCACTTGCCTACCAGTTGTTTTGGCTCGAATTCAGCAGCCAACCAGTCGATTGTTCCGTTGTCGGCCAGGGCCGCCAGCTCGGGATCAAGCTGTGGGGCCACCACAGTCAGGTGGGCACCGGCGTCCAGCAGCAGGCGCGCCTTGCGCTCCGCCACGTCGCCGCCGCCGACCAGCAGCACGGGTTTGTTATCGAGTCGACAGAAGATGGGCAAGTAGTCCATGGGACCTCCGGATCAGGCGGCTTGAGTCTGGCTGGCGGTTTGCTCGGTCACAGCAACCGGGCGTTCCGCCTTGGGGGTGGCATACCAGTAGCCCAGCCCCATGAAGAGGGCGCCGGAGACGGTGTTGCCCAGGGTCACCCACAGCAGGTTGTGGCCGATGCCGCCCAGGGTGTAGGCGTCTGAGTGAGCGCCGAACCAGGAGAGGGCGAACAGGGTCATGTTGGCGACCGAGTGCTCGTAGCCGGAGGCGATGAAGGCCAGCAGACACCACCAGATGGCGATGAATTTGGCGGCGCCTTCGGTGCGCAGCGCCATCCAGATGGCGAGGCAGACCAGCCAGTTGCAGAGGATCCCTTTCATGAACAGGGTCAGGGCTGGCGCCTGGGTCTTGGCCAGCGCCACCTTGTGGGCCAGGCTGCCCGCGTCCGGCAGCAGGCTGCCGCCGTAGGAGTAGATCAGCGCCACCGCGATGGAGCCGAGCAGGTTGCCGGCCCAGGTCTGGGGCAGGATGCGCAGCAGATCCCCCATGGAGATCTTGCCGGTCTTCACCCCGAAGGTGAGGAACATGGTGTGGCCGGTGAACAGCTCGGAGCCGGCGATGATCACCAGGGTCAGGGCGATGCCGAAGGTGGCCCCCATCACCAGCGGACGCACGCTGGGATCCACCAGGTTGCCCAGGGTGAAGATGAGTATGATGCCGAGGCCCACATAGGCCCCCGCCATGGCGGAGCTGAGCCAGAAGCCGAGCTTGTCGCTGCGCTCGAAGCGGTTGATGCGGGCCGCGTTGGCGGCGCACTTGTTGATGCTGTCGGTATACATATGGATTCTCTTTAGAGGGGCCCCCCGCGGGCAGCCCTGATATTCATGGTGTTAGACGGTGACCCAGACCTGTTGGTCACGTACTTCGACGGGGTAGCCCTGCACCGACATGGCCGCGTTTTCGAGGCAGTGGCCGTCGCTCAGCCGGAAGTGCTGCTTCTTGAGCGGGCTGGCGACCCAGAGCTCGCCCTCGTGTTCGCAGATGATGCCCCGCGACAGCACGTTGGCGGCGAAGAAGGGGTCCCGGTTGTCGATGGCGAACACCTCGGCCGCTTCGCTCGGGCGGAACAGGGCTACCTGACGTCCTTCGATCAGGGCGCAGACGCCGGTGCCAGGGAATATGTCATTGAGTTGGCAGGCTAATTTCATCATTTTGTCTCCACCTCGATCTGGTAGACGGGGATGCGCTCGGCCGGGGTAGCCGGTCTGTGCTGCTCACGTTCGGTGACGAACTGCACGTCCGGATCGCGCTTGTCGCTGTTGATGAAGTGGCTGAAGCGCTTGAGCTGCTCCTCTTCATTCAGGGTGCGGGACCACTCGCATTCGTAGCTGTCGATCAACACCTGGATGTCGTGCTCCAGGGTGGCATTCAGTCCCAGCTTGTCGTCGACGATGACCTCACGCAGGTAGTCGACGCCCCCTTCCAGGTTGCCGAGCCAGACCGAGGTGCGCTGCAGTTTGTCGGCGCTGGTGACGTAGAACATCATAAAGCGGTCTATCAACCGGACTAATTCTTCGCGGTCCAGATCCGAGGCGAGCAGGTCGGCGTGGCGCGGCTTCATGCCGCCGTTGCCGCCCACATAGAGGTTCCAGCCCGCGTCCGTGGCGATGATGCCGACGTCCTTGCCCTGGGCTTCCGCGCATTCGCGGGTGCAGCCGGAGACACCGAACTTCATCTTGTGCGGGGTGCGGATGCCCTTGTAGCGGTTCTCGAGGAAGACCCCGAGGCCGACGCTGTCCTGCACGCCGAAGCGGCACCATGTGCTGCCGACACAGGTCTTGGCCATGCGCAGCGCCTTGGCGTAGGCCTGGCCGGTCTCAAAGCCGGCGGCCAGCAACTTGCGCCAGATGGCGGGCAGATCGTCTTTCTGGGCGCCGAACAGGCCGATGCGCTGGGCGCCGGTGATCTTGGTGTAGAGCCGGTAGTCGCGGGCTACTTCGGCCACCGCCAGCAGGCCTTCCGGGGTCACCTCACCACCGGCCATACGCGGGATGACGGAGTAGGTGCCGTCCTTTTGCATGTTGCCGAGGAAGATGTCGTTGGTGTCCTGCAGTTGGGTGTTCTGCGGGGTCAGCACATAGTCATTCCAGCAGGAGGCGAGGATGGAGCCGACCGTGGGTTTGCACACCTCGCAGCCACGGCCCTGACCGTGCTTGCGCAGCAGCTCGTCGAAGCTCTTGATCCCTTCCACCTTGACCAGGTGGAACAGCTCCTGACGGGAGTAGGAGAAGTGGCCGCAGAGGTGGTTGTTGACCTCGATGCCCTGCTTCACCAACTCGGCATTGAGCACCTGGCTGATGAGGGGCACACAGCCGCCGCAGCCGGTACCGGCCTTGGTGTGCTGCTTGATGGCGGCCAGGGTGGTGTGACCCTCCGCGACCGCCTGGGCGATGTCGCCCTTGGAGACGTCGAAGCAGGAGCAGATCTGGGCGCTGGCGGGCAGGGCGTCGACCCCCAGGGTCGGTTTGGCACCGGCGTAGGCGGGCAGGATCAGGGTATCCGGGTGGGCGGGCAACGGCATGGCGTTGAGCATCAGCTGCAACAGGTTGCCGTAGTCGTCCACGTCACCCACCAGCACGGCACCGAGCAATCGGCTGTTGTCTTCGCTCACCACGATTTTCTTGTAGACGCCGGCCTGGTCGTCCTGGAACACATAGCTGTGGCTGCCGGGAGTGCGGCCGTGGGCATCGCCGATGGAGCCGACGGAGACGCCGAGCAGCTTGAGCTTGGCGCTCATGTCCGCCCCTTCGAAGCGGCTGTCGCCGCCGAGCAGGTGATCGACGGTGACCTGGGCCATCTTGTAGCCAGGGGCCACCAGGCCGAAGAAGCGACCCTGCCAGGCGGCGCACTCGCCGATGGCATAGATGTCGGGATCCGAGGTGAGGCAGCTGTCGTCGATCAGCACACCGCCACGGTCGGCGATGGCCAGCTCAGAGTAACGGCCCAGGGTATCTTGCGGGCGTATGCCGGTGGAGAAGACCACCACGTCTACTTCAAGCATGCTGCCGTCGGCGAAGACGAGGCGATGCTTGGCCTCCTTGCCGCCGTGCATCAGGATCTCGCTGGTGCTCTTGCTGGTGTGCACCTGCACGCCCATGGATTCGATCTTGCGGCGCAGCAGCTGGCCACCCTGACCGTCGAGCTGTTCCGCCATCAATACCGGGGCAAATTCCACCACATGGGTCTCGAGGCCCAGGGCCTTGAGGGCGCCAGCGGCTTCGAGGCCGAGCAGACCGCCGCCTATCACCACTCCGCTCTTGCCACTCTTGGCGGCGCTGCGGATAGCTTTCAGATCTTCGATGGTGCGGTAGACGAAGCACTCGTGGTGCTCGCTACCCTTGATCGGCGGCACCCAGGGGTAGGAGCCGGTTGCCAGCACCAGCTTGTCGTACGCGACCACAGTACCCTTGTTGGAATGCACTTCGCCCTTGGCGCGGTCGATCAGCTTGACCGCCTCGCCGAGCAGCAGGCGGATGCCGTGCTTCTCGTAGAAACCGGGTTTGACGAGGGAGAGATCTTCGCTGGTGTGGTGGGAGAAATAGGAAGAGAGATGGACACGATCGTAGGCGGGACGGGGTTCTGCACCGAAGACGGTGATCTCGAACTGGCCGGGATCGGACCGCTCGATCAACTCTTCGATGAAGCGGTGCCCCACCATGCCGTTACCTATGACGGCCAGTCTGACTTTGCTCATGATTGCCTCTGGATTGGAGTAATAAAACATCATTCTGGGGTTAGGCTACCCAGTCGGAGGGGGTGGGCAATTGATGCAAATCAAGTGTCTATTTATATATCCCCTCAGGGGTAAGTTGATGAAATTAAACTCTATCTATAAATGGGTATTTTGATGGTGTAATTAGGCCCCTGATGGGACCAGATCGAAATGCGGGGTCTAATGCCGGGTCTGGGCCAGGGTCACGGGTCAGTGGCCGGAAGAAAGAAGGGGGTTAGGGGGCTGCTACTCATTCCTGAGCGCCTGGTCGTTAACTTTCGTCACTGGGCTTAAGCATAAGGGGGTTGTGCACAGATCTCGCGAATGAGGTGGCGCAGCCAGCGATGGGCCGGATCTGCGTCCAGTCTGGGGTGCCAGAGCAGGGCCAGGGTGATGCCGGGCAGGGGGAAGGGCAGGGGGAGTCGCACCAGATCCCCATACAGGCTGGCGCAGTGCAGCTCGGGCACGGTCGCCACCAGAGCGCTGTGTTGAACCAGGGCCAGCGCCGTGGCAAAGCCGGGCACCAGAGTCGTGACATGGCGCTCCAGCTTGAGGGCTGCCAGCGCCTGGTCTATGGGGCCATGCTCCTGGCCACGGCGCGATATCAGTATGTGGTGGGCGGCGGCGTAGCGGGCGGCGGTCAGGGGCCCTTCACACAGGGAGTGGCCGGGGCGCACCACGGCGACGAAGCGATCCCGGAACAGGGCCTGGGTATGCAGCTCGGGTGCCGTATTGGCGCCAATCACCCCTGTTTCGAAATCCAGCTCACCGCGGCGCAATGGGCCATTCTCCTTGTCGGGCTTGGCCATGAAGTGCAGTCGAACCCCGGGCGCCTCGATCGCGAGCCGGGCCAGCAGGGTGGGGCCGAGCGTCTCCACGAAGCCGTCGCTGGCGCGCAGGCGAAAGGTGCGCACCAGATGGGCCGGATCTATCTCCTGCTGGGGCCGCAACACGGCTTCTGCCTCCTGCACCAGGCGGGCGACCTGGTCGCGTAGCATCAGTGCGCGCGGGGTGGGGACCAGGCCTCGGCCCGCTCGCACCAGCAGGGGATCCCCCGTGGTGTCGCGCAGCCGGGCCAGGGCCCGGCTCATGGCGGAGGGGCTGAGCCGCAGTCGTCTGGCGGCGCCGGCCACGCTGCCCTCCTCGAGCAGGGCATCGAGGGTTAACAGCAGGTTGAAGTCCGGTGTTGTCATGAGCGTGCCTTCGCCGAGTTGGAGCCTGCGAGTGAATCTCCGGGCCCTCAGTGCTTAGCATACAGGATGCGGTGTCACCGTATATGGCGTGAGGCGCACGGATAAGCTGCAAGCCATGCGTCTTCCGCCCGCTCGGCACGCTGGCTAGCCTTGTCGACATCTTTCCTCGCCGAGTACATGCCATGTTCCATCCCATCTCACTCTCTGCCGCTACGACCCGCTGCACCGGCCTGCTGGCGCTCGGGCTCTGCACTCTGCTGGCCATGCTGGCGGGGAGCATGGCCAACCTGGTGCTGCCGGCGCTGGGAGCGGCCTTTGCCGTGCCCTTCGCCAGCCTGCAATGGGTGCTGGTGGCTTACCTGCTGGGGATCACCTGCCTGACCCTGGTGGCAGGGCGGCTCGGTGACAGGCTGGGTCGCCGCCGTCTGCTGCTCGCAGGCACGACCCTGTTTATGATGGCTTCCCTGCTCTGTGCCCTGGCGCCGAGTATGGGTTGGCTTATCGCGGCGCGAGCCCTGCAAGGGGCGGGAGCTGCCTGCATGCTCTCCCTGGCGCTCGCCATGGTGGGGCTGCTGGTGCCGGCGGGTCGGCGCGGCTGGGGCATGGGGCTGCTCGGCACCCTGTCGGCCTGCGGCACGGCCCTCGGCCCCTCGATGGGTGGCCTGCTGGTGGAAAACCTCGGCTGGCAGGCTCCCTTCCTGTTGCTGGTGCCTCTCGGCCTGCTGGCGCTGGTCGCAGGCATGATTGGCTTGCCGGCGGATGAGCAAGAGCGGGAGGGAGAAGGCACCAACCCAGGCAGTCTGCTGGCATTGACGAGCATGCTGCTCTGCTATGGCGTGCTGCTGAGTGTGGGGCGTGAGTACTGGTATGGCTTGGTTCCTGCCGTAGGGCTCGCCGTCTGGCTGTTGGTGCGAAGTGAACGCCATGCCAGCGCCCCTTTGCTGCCACTGACGCTGCTGCATGAACCTGCGCTGCGGGTTGGCCTGCTCGGCAGCGCCCTGGTGGCGAGCGTGATGGTGTTGACCCTGCTGATCGGTCCCTTCTATCTGCGCGGGGTGTTTGGTCTGGGCCTGACCGAGGTGGGGCTCTGGATCTCGGGTGGCCCCCTGCTGGCGGCATGCACAGGCCTGCCGGCCGGTTGGCTGGTGGACCGTTTGGGGGCAAGGGCCGTGGTGCGACTCGGTCTGGGGACCATGCTGATCGCCACTCTGGGGCTGGCGACTTTCCCCATCTCCTGGGGACCGCTTGGTTATCTGTTGCCCATCTTGCTGCTGACGACGGGTTATGCCCTGTTTCAGACCGCCAACAACGGCGCCGTGGTGGGGGCCGCGAGCGGGCAGCACAGGGGCGCCGTGGCGGGTCTGCTGACCCTGGCCCGCAACCTGGGTCAACTCACGGGGGCGGCCGGGCTGGGTGGCCTGTTCGCCATGCTGGTGGGGGTTGAGAACCTGGGGGACGCCAGTGCGGCTGCGCTGCGATCGGGTATGCAGATCAGCTTCGCGCTGGCGGGGCTGCTGACTGGATTGAGCCTCCGGGTCGCTGGCGGGCAGGCAAGGCGCGCGCTGGCGCTGGATTAACGGCAGATAGACAAACGCCTCCACAAGGGAGGCGTTTTGATATGAGAGCGTCTGCGCTTAGAGGATATAAAACAGCTCAGATCCTCGTCTTCGATCAACCTGTTACAGGATAAAGCGGCTCAGATCCTCGTCCTCGATCAGCTTGCCGAGGTGGGCGTTGACGTAGTCCGCATTGATCACGAAGGTCTCGCCGGACTTCTCGGAGGCATCGTAGGAGATGTCTTCCATCAGCCGTTCCATCACGGTATGCAGACGACGGGCACCGATATTCTCGGTGCGCTCGTTGACCTGCCAGGCGGCCTCGGCCAGACGGCGGATACCGTCCTGGGTGAACTCGATCTTGACCCCTTCGGTGGCCATCAGCGCCTGGTACTGATCGGTCAGGGAGGCGTTCGGCTCGGTCAGGATGCGCTCGAAGTCTTCGGTGGTGAGCGCGGTCAGCTCGACCCGGATCGGCAAACGACCCTGCAGCTCTGGGATGAGGTCGGACGGACGTGCGACCTGGAAGGCACCGGAGGCGACAAACAGGATATGATCCGTCTTCACCATGCCGTGCTTGGTGTTAACGGTGCAACCTTCCACCAAAGGCAGCAGATCACGCTGCACACCCTCGCGGGAGACGTCGGGGCCCGAGCTCTCGCCGCGTTTGCAGATCTTGTCGATCTCGTCGAGGAAGACGATGCCGTTGTTCTCCACCGCGTGGATGGCTTTTTGCTTCAGCTCTTCCGGGTTGACCAGACGGGCGGCTTCCTCTTCGATCAGCGCCTTCATGGCCTCTTTGACCTTGATCTTGCGCTTCTTCTTCTGCTGCTGGCCCAGGTTCTGGAACAGGCCCTGCAGCTGGTTCGCCATCTCTTCCATGCCCGGCGGAGTCATGATGTCGACGCCCATGGGGCTGGCGGAGAGTTCCAGCTCGATCTCCTTGTCATCCAGCTGACCCTCCCGCAACTTCTTGCGGAAGATCTGGCGGGTGTTGGAGTTGTCGGCCTTTTCTTCTTCACCCCAGCTGTTGCGCGGGTTCGGCAGCAAGGCGTCGAGGATGCGCTCCTCGGCGGCTTCCTCGGCGCGGAATTTCATCTTCTCCATCTCGGTCTCGCGCACCAGCTTGATGGCGACATCGGTCAGGTCACGGATGATGCTGTCCACTTCCTTGCCCACATAGCCCACCTCGGTGAACTTGGTGGCTTCTACCTTGATGAAGGGGGCGTTGGCCAGCTTGGCCAGACGACGGGCGATCTCGGTCTTGCCGACGCCGGTCGGGCCTATCATCAGGATGTTCTTGGGGGTCACCTCGTGGCGCATCTCCTCAGAGAGCTGCATGCGGCGCCAGCGGTTGCGCAGGGCCACGGCCACTGCGCGCTTGGCGTCGGCCTGACCAATGATGTGCCTGTCCAGCTCGTGGACGATTTCTCTCGGGGTCATCTCGGACATGATGGCATTCCTGTATCCGGGGCGGGCAGGACCCACCCCTTGAAAAATAGGGCCTTACTTGGGCTCGGCCTCTTTCGGATCGTAATTCAACACTTCGACCGTGTGGTGCTGGTTGGTGAAGACGCAGATGTCACCGGCGATCTTGAGGGCCTTCTCGACGATGCTCTTGGCGTCGAGATCCGTGTTCTCCAGCAGGGCGGTGGCGGCGGACTGGGCGAAGTTGCCGCCCGAGCCGATGGCGATGAGATCGTGCTCCGGCTGCACCACGTCACCGTTGCCCGTGATGATGAAGGACTTGTGCTCGTCGGCGACCGCCAGCAGGGCCTCGAGACGGCGCAGGGCGCGATCGGTGCGCCAGTCTTTCGCCAGTGCCACGGCGGCGCGTTCCAGGTTGCCCTGGTGGGCCTGCAGCTTGGCTTCGAAGCGCTCGAGCAGGGTGAAGGCATCGGCGGTACCGCCGGCGAAGCCTGCCAGTACCTTGCCGTTGTAGAGACGGTGAACCTTGCGGGCGTTGCCCTTCATGACGGTGTTGCCGAGGGAGACCTGGCCATCGCCACCGATCACCACCTGGCCGTTGCGGCGGACAGAAACTATGGTAGTCACTTTACTTACCTCGCTTGAGCCGAAAGACGGCCTGACTGTGCATGGCAAGAAAGATGGGGGTCGGATCCGGGCTTTTCAACCCTGAGCCGCAAGGGGCAGAAAAGGGGCTCGTTTGGACTGAGCGTCATTTACAGATAAAAAAGAAGGCAGGGCGCCGGCCCTGCCTTCTGATTTCCGGTGAAGGGGATCAACCCTTCTTGGGGATACAGCCGCTGATGCCGGCTCCTTGCAGCTTGCGGTTGGCGCCATCGGCGGCGGCCTTGCCGTTGAAGGGGCCGACCATCACCTTGTAGACGGTGCCACCGCCACCATTCACCACCTGCAGGCTGGAGGAGAGCCCGGCGGTGAAGGCGATGCGGGCCTTGAGCGACTCGGCAGAATCCTGCGAGCGCAGGGCGGCGCACTGCATCATGTAGCGACCACCGTCGGCGGCTGCCGCGGTCTGGGAGGCAGCCTTGGCCTTGGCGGCCTGCTCCCGCTCCATCTCGGCGCGCAGCTCGCGCTCCATGCGGTCACGCTCGGCCTTGCGATCGATCACCTGCTCCTGGGCGCTGGCCACAGGGGCGCCGGTGGCGGGCTTGGTCGGCTGCACAGGTTGCGGCTGATAAGGCTTCACCTGACCTATGGGGGTGCCCGGCTGCGGGATGGCGGTCTCCACCGGCTTGGGCAGCTTCTCGGGCTGCAGGGTCAGGGTCTCCGCTGGAGGCGGTGGCAGCACACCCGGCTGGGGCGGCGGCTCGATGACATCCACCTGCTTGTTCTCCAGCCGTTCTATGTAGCTCCACTTCTCCTGGGGCAGGCCATTGCCCTGGGCCTTCGGTTTGTTCGCCTTCACCTGCTCTTCGATGGTGGGGGCGTCCGCTCCCTTGCCGTTGATCAGGTAGAGGAAGGCGCCAAAGCCGACCACCAGGGCCCCGGCCAGCAGTGCCGGGATAACAGGAAAGCGGCGAGGCGCCGCTTTCTTGGTGTTACGACCACCGGCCCGACGTCTCGGGCTGTTGCCGACGTAATCCCGGGTTGCCATCTATTACATGCGCTCCAGGGTGTGGATGCCCAGCACGCCCAGGCCGAGTTTCAGGACCTTGGCGGTGGCGGCGCACAGCAGCAGACGGCTGTTGCGGGTGGCTTCGTCGACGCCATCCTTGTTGATCGGGCAGGCTTCGTAGAAGGTCATGAAGTTGCCGGACAGCTCGTACAGATAGGTACAGAGCAGGTGCGGCATGCCCTTGTCCGCCACGCCGTTGACCACGTCGGAGAACTGGATCAGCTTCTGGGCCAGGGTCTCTTCCGCTTCCTCGTTCAGCACTATCTTGCCGGTCAGGCTGCCTTCATCGACGCCGGCCTTGCGGAAGATGGACTGGATACGGGTGTAGGCGTACTGCAGATACGGTGCGGTGTTGCCTTCGAAGGAGAGCATCAGATCCCAGTCGAAGATGTAGTCGGTGGTGCGGTTCTTGGAGAGATCCGCATACTTGACCGCGCCCATGGCGATGGCGTGCACCACCTTGGCCTTCTCCTCGGCAGAAAGGTCGCTGTTGCGGCTCTCCAGCAGGGCCTTGGCACGATCCTCGGCCTCGTTCAGCAGCTCGACCAGCTTGACGGTGCCGCCGGAGCGGGTCTTGTAGGGACGGCCATCCTTGCCCAGCATCATGCCGAAGGCGTGGTGCTCGAGGGGCACGGATGCCGGCACATAGCCTGCCTTGCGGGTGATGGTCCAGGCCTGCATCAGGTGCTGGTGCTGACGGGAGTCGATGAAGTACATCACCCGATCCGCCTTGAGGGTCTCGTAACGGTACTTGGCACAGGCGATGTCGGTGGTGGTGTAGAGGAAACCGCCATCGCTCTTCTGGATGATGACCCCCATGGGCTCCCCATCCTTGTTCTTGTACTCGTCCAGGTAGACGACGGTGGCGCCTTCGCTCTCGACCGCCAGGCCACGGGCCTTCAGGTCGGCGACTATCTCCGGCAGCATGTCGTTGTACATGGACTCGCCCATGATGTCCTTGCTGGTCAGGGAGACATTCAGGCGGTCGTAGTTGCGCTGGTTCTGCTCCATGGTCATGTCGACCAGCTTCTTCCACATGGTGCGGCAGTACTCATCGCCGCCCTGCAGCTTGACCACGTAGTTGCGGGCACGCTCGGCGAAGGCTTCGTCTTCGTCATACAGGCGCTTGGCCTGGGTGTAGAAGGCCTCCAGATCCTTGAGCTGCATGTCGCTGGCGTGCTCGTTCTCCATCTTCTCCAGATAGGCGATCAGCATGCCGAACTGGGTGCCCCAGTCGCCGATGTGGTTGGCGCGCACCACCTTGTGGCCGAGGAACTCCAGGGCGCGGGCCGCCACGTCACCGAGGACGGTGGAGCGGATGTGGTGCACCGCCATCTCTTTCGCCACGTTGGGGGCGGAGTAGTCCACCACCACTGTCTGCGGCGCGGGCAGCTTCACGTTGGCGTTGGCGCTCTGCACCATGGTCTCGACCTGACCGGCCAGCCAGTTGGTGTCGAAGAAGAAGTTGATGAAACCGGGACCGGCGATCTCCACCTTGGCGACGAGGTCGGAGGCAGGCAGATGTTCGATGATGGCGGCAGCCAGCTCGCGGGGGTTCTTGCGGGCCGGTTTGGCCAGCAGCATGGCCAGGTTGGTGGCCAGGTCACCGTGAGCTTTTTCCTTGCATCGGTCCACTTGCACCCGGGCTTCCAGGTCGGCGGGCAGGACGCCTGCGGACTTGAGATTGGCTACCGTTTGTTCAAGTAGATGATGAATATGCTCTTTCATAACTGACCACCGAGGTTGCGCGTCGAAAAATGACTGACTGGATAAGGGCGTGAATTTTACCCGCATCGGGCCGAGAAAACTACAGGAATGGCCCGCCCCTCTTGGGGTGGCGGATATTTAACTGCTTTTTCCACCATATTCCAGAATATTGCGTGGAATAACTGGTGGTTATCCATTTCTACTGCATATCGAAGCGCGTTGTCCAGGCTATTTTCCCCTGTTTGTTAAAGGGTCTTTCGACCGCCGCGACTTTGAATGATCTCCCCGCGCCCTGTGGTCGTATCATTAGGTGACATCGACCGAGGATGATTTCGATGAAACTGGCGCTGTTCCCCCTCTCCGCTCACCTGCTGCCCGGCGGCATGATGCCGCTGCGCATCTTCGAGCCCCGCTATCAGCGCATGGTCGCCGAGGCCCAGCGCCGGGAGTTCGCGCTCTGCATGCTGGATCCCCGCCAGCCCGAGGCGCTACGCAACATGTACCCCATCGCCACCCGGGTGCGGATCGTCGACTTCGATCTGCTGCCGGAGGGCCTGCTCGGCATCACCGTGCTCGGGGTGAGCCGGGTGCGGATCACCGATCTCTGGCAGGAGTCCGATGGCCTGCGAGTGGGGGAGGTGGAGCCCCTGCCGCCCTGGCAGACCAGTCGGCTCAACGCCGATCAACACTCCCTGGCCAAGGCGCTGCAGGATGTGTTCAACGACTACCCCGAGTACGCCGCCCTCTATACCCAGCCAGACTGGGACGATGCCAGCTGGGTGGTGCAGCGCTGGCTCGAGGTGCTGCCGATCCCGGTGGAACACAAACAGTGGCTGGTGGCGGCGGAGAACAACCAGCCGGCGCTCTCCCTGCTGAGCGGCCTGCTGGTGGCGAGCCACTGAATACGGGCCAGGGTGATCCTTTTCGGGTGGGCGCCGTATCTCTCTGCATCTAGGGGAGGGTGACCATCGAGGTAGGGCGAGATGACATATACTAGCCAACCATCAAATGTTCCATTCAGGACCGAGTCCCCCATGGATAATCCCGATGGTGATCTGACCGCCCAGTTGCTGCGGGTGGCGGAGCGGGCCGACAAGGCCGCCTTCGCCAGCCTGTTCCACCACTTCGCGCCGCGCATCCGGGGCTATGGCCTGCGCCACCTCGGCAGCGAGGCCAATGCCCTCGAACTGGTGCAGGAGACCATGTTGCTGGTGTGGCAGAAGGCGCGCCTCTATCGTCCCGACAAGGGGGCTCCCACCACCTGGATTTACACCGTCATGCGCAACCAGTGCTTCGACATGCTGCGTCGCCGTCGTGCCAGCAAGGAGGATCTCTGTGCCGAGGAGCTGTGGCCCCTGCTGGAGTTCAAGGCGCAGGAGGAGCAGCTGAGCGATGGGGAGGGAGTCGTGCTGACGAGCCAGATGGCCCATCACCTCGCCACCCTGCCGCCGACACAGCAGCAGGTGGTGCGCGGCATCTATCTGCAGGAGCTCTCCCAGCAGGAGCTGGCGGCGCTGCTCGGCGTCCCGCTCGGGACCATCAAATCGCGGCTGCGGCTGGCACTGCAGAAGCTCAAGGAACAAGTGGAGCAAGACCATGATTAAAGCCCATCCCACCCAGGCCCTGTTGCGTGCCTTCGCGGCCGACGAACTGCCGCTGCCGCTGACGGTCGGGATCGCCGCCCATTGCGAGCTCTGCGCCGAGTGTGGCGCCGGTCTGAGCGCCTGGGAGGCGGAACTGGCGGCCAGCCATCTGGGGGCGCCGGCGGCTGCGGAGGCTCCCGAACTGGATGCCATGCTGGCGGCCATCTTGCAGCAGCCGGTCTCCCATCAGGAGGCCCAGATCCAGCCGGCCACCGAGCTGAGGGTCGGGGAGCGCGGCTACCCCTTGCCCAGAGCCCTCGCCCGCTATCATCAAGCCAACTGGCGTCGCCTCGGTGGCATCCGCCACTGCCGGCTGCCGCTGACGGAGCAGGGGGTACGGGCCGGCCTGCTGCACGTGGAGGCGGGGGGGCAGATCCCGGATCACACCCACCAGGGCTACGAGCTGACCCTGCTGCTGGCGGGCAACTTGCAAGAAGGGGAGGTGCGCTATCAGGCGGGGGACTTCATCTGGCGGGACGCCAGCCACCACCACAGCCCCCATACCCCGGATGGCTGCCTCTGCTACACGGTGCAGGATGCCCCCATCCGCTTCACCAAGGGGTTGCCACGGCTGCTCAACCGCATCAGCCATCGACTCTACTGAATCATAGGGCCAATGAAAAAGGGACCAGTGCGGTCCCTTTTTTCGTGTTGTGGGTCTATCAGGCGACGAACACCAGATAGACGGCGAAGGCCACCACGAAGCGGTAGATGGCGAACGGGATGAAGTCGAGGCGGCGGATCAGCGCGAGGAAGGTCTTGATGGCGATCATGGCCACCACGAAGGCGGTGACGAAGCCTACCGCGAACATGGGGAAGTCCGCCCAGGAGAGGAAGTCGCGGCTCTTGTAGAGATCCAGGCCGCTCGCGGCCACCATCATGGGCACCGCCAGGATGAAGGAGAACTCGGCCGCCGCCTGACGGCTGATCCCCATCAGCATGCCGCCGCTGATGGTGGCGCCGGAGCGGGAGAAGCCGGGCCAGAGCGCCAGACACTGGAACAGGCCTATGCCGAGCGCCTGCTTGTAGCTGATGTCATCCAGGGTCTCGGAGCGCACGGCGGGGCGGCACTTCTCGGCGATGATGAGCAGGATGCCGCCGGCCACCAGGGCATACATGACGGTTTCCGGTCCGAACAGATGGGCCTTGATCCAGCTGTGGATGGCCAGGCCGATGATCACGGCGGGCATCATGCCGAGGAGGATGTGCACCAGGGAGAGGGTGGCATGGCCAGGCGCCGGTTTCTGACCAAAATGGATACCGATCAGCCCGAACAGGCGGCGCCAGAACACGGCGACCACCGCCAGGATGGAGCCCAGCTGGATCACGACCTCGAAGGTGGCGGCCTTGGGGCCCTCGAATCCGAGCAGGTGGCCGACGATGATCATGTGGCCGGTGGAGGATACGGGTAAAAATTCGGTCAGGCCTTCCACTATGCCCAGCACAAAGGCGACAAACAGGGCGTAGGAATCGGTCATGGGTCAGTCTCTTGGTTGATGGTGCCGGATAAAATCAGCCCCGAGCGGAGTCGGGGCAGCCAATGATGGCGGAAAAGCACGCGGGCAACCAGAGAATATTTTGGCGTCATTCGCTGGTGCGGCCGGGTGTCTTTCGCTGCCATTCATGGCCCCATGATGGCATGGGGATAGTTAAGGAAGAATTAACCTCGCGAACATTCTGCTCAGCTCATGACGGACAGGATCTTTTGCTGCAGTTCATCCTCCAGGGGGGGCAGGCTCAGGGCGTCCACCGCGCTGACAATCTGTTGGGGACTGCTGGCACCGATCAGGGCGCAGCTCACCACGGGGTCGCGCAGCACCCACTGCAGGGCGAGTTGTGATAGGGCTTGTCCCCGCTGACGCGCCAGGGCGTGCAGGGCGCGGATCTTCGCAAGCTTCTCCTCGGTGATCTGGTCCGGTTGCAGGAAGGGGCTGGCGCTGGCGGCGCGAGAATCGCTCGGGATTCCGGCCAGATAGCGATCGCTCAGCAAGCCGCCCGCCAGGGGAGAGAAGGCGACCACCCCCATCCCCTGCTCACGGCAGACCGGCAGCGTCTGCGCCTCGATCTCCCGCTGGAACAAGGAGTATTTGAGCTGATTGACCAGGCAGGGGGTGCCGAGCTCGGCCAGCCGGGCCGCCGCCTTGGCGGCCAGCTCGGCTGGGTAGTTGGAGAGGCCTATGTAGAGCGCCTTGCCCTGACGCACCATCAGCGCCAGGGCCTGGCAGGTCTCCTCCAGCGGGGTGCGGGGATCCGGCCTGTGGTGATAGAAGATATCCACATAGTCGAGGCCGAGCCGACGCAGGCTCTGGTGCAGGCTGGCAAACAGGTACTTGGCGCTGCCGCCATCGCCGTAGGGGCCGTCCCACATCACATAACCCGCCTTGCTGGCGATGATGAGCTCGTCTCTATAGGGAGCCAGGCTGCCCTTGAGCAGGGCGCCGAAGGTGGTCTCGGCGCTGCCCGGCGGGGGACCATAGTTGTTGGCGAGATCGAAGTGGGTGATCCCCAGATCGAAGGCCTGGTGCACCATGGCCTTCACCCTGGCGGGATCGCTCCCCCCGCCGAAGTTGTGCCAGAGACCGAGACCTATGCCGGGCAGGTGCAGGCCGTGGCGGCCGGCGGGCCGGTAGGGCTGACGCTGATAGCGATCGGCGGCGGCCTGGTAGTGAGCTTCCATGTCCATCAAGACTCCTGTGATGATTCGGCATCGGCCTGGTCGGGGCCGCTTCCCGCGAGGAGAGCCGGCCCGGGCACCGGCGTCAGCGGGCGGGGATAAAGCGGTAACGGGTCTGGTGATGATAGCGCTGGCCCGGCAGCAGCCAGGGATCCCCCAGCTCGGGGCGATTCGGGCTGTCCGGTAGCTGCTGGGCCTCCAGACAGAAGCCGGCGTGATCCCGATGGCTCCTGCCGGTGCGATCCGGCGTGTTGGCGAGCCAGTTGCCGCTGTAGAACTGCAAGGAGGGCTGATTGGTATAGACCTCCATCGCCAGTTGCCGATCGGCGGAGAGCACGCGGGCCGCCCAGGCCTGCCCGAACTTGCTAAATCGATCGGCCCCGTGCAGCAGATAGGCGTGGTCATAGCCCTTGGCCTGCATCTGCTGGGAGTGGCTCAGCCAGGCCTGGCCGATGAGGCGCTCGGCGCGCAGATCGAAGGGTCCCTCCACCGGGCTGATGGCGAGGGGCAGGCCGCTGGCATCCGTGGGCAGGAAGTGATCCGCCCGCAGGGTAATGGCGTGCTGACGCACATCCCCCTCGGGGCCATCACCGTCCAGGTTGAAGTAGGCGTGGCTGGTGAGGCTGACCGGGGTGGGGGCGTCGCTGGTGGCGTCAAAGTCGATCACCAGATCCTGCCCCTCCAGCCGGTACTCCAGGGTCACCCGCAGCTGGCCGGGGAAGCCCTGATCCCCCGCCGGGGAGAGCAGGCTCAGCCGGACGCTGTCCGCACCCTGCTCGACCTGCTGCCAGCGGCGGCGGTGAAAGCCGTCCCGACCGCCGTGCAGGCAGTGTGGGGGCTGGTTGGCATCCAGGGGCCAGCGCTGGCCGTCTCGCACCAGCTCGGCGTTGCCGATGCGGTTGGCGAAGCGTCCCGCCACGGCTCCGAGCCACACCTGTTGGAGCGGATAATCCTCATCGGCACAGCCGAGCAACACTTCCCGCCGCTCCCCACCCACGGGCAGGCTGAGGGAGGTCAGGGTCGCGCCGAAGTCGAGGCCGCGCAGGCGCAATCCCGCCTCGTTCTCCAGTACGAAGGGGGTCATGGCCCCCTCCTGTCCTGTGCGGGTCATAGCCGTCCCGCCCCTGCGGTGGCGCGGCAGACATAGCAGTCGGCCTTGAGGCCGAAGCGGGCCGGGTATTCGGCCTCGACCCTGGCGATCACCGCCTCCACCTGCTCCGGGCGCAGCAGGGCGACCACGCAGCCGCCGAAGCCGCCGCCTGTCATGCGCACGCCTCCCTGGGTTCCGATCTGCCCCTTGATGATCTCCACCAGGCCGTCGATGGCCGGCACCGTTATCTCGAAGTCGTCGCGCATGGCGGCGTGGGACTCGGCCATCAGCTCGCCGAGGCGCACCAGATCGCCGCTCGCCAGGGCATCGGCGGCGGCCAGGGTGCGGGCATTCTCGCCGACCACGTGGCGGGCGCGGCGATAGCTGATCTCATCGAGTCCAACCTTGCCCGCCTCCAGCGCCGCCAGATCCAGATCCCGCAGAGCCTTGACCCCGTAGTGACGAGCGGCGTGCTCGCACTGCTGGCGACGGGTGTTGTATTCGCTGTCCACCAGGCCACGACGTACGTTGGAGTTGACGATCAGCACCGCCAGATCCGTCGGCATGGGGATGAGGCGGGTCTCTAGGGAGCGGCAATCCAGCAGCAGGGCGTGATCTACCTCTCCGCTGGCGGAGATCATCTGATCCATGATGCCGCAGTTGCAGCCGACGAACTGGTTCTCCGCCTGCTGGCCGTTGAGGGCTATCTCGGCCTGGCTGATGTCCAGCCCCAGCGCCTCCTTGAAGGCCTGGCCTATGGCCACCTCCAGCGAGGCGGAGGAGGAGAGGCCTGTGCCCTGGGGCACGTTGCCGGAGACCACCAGGTTGAGGCCGCGCAGGGCATGGCCGCGCTCCTGCAAGTACTTCACCACGCCGCGGATGTAGTCGCTCCAACGCTGATCCGGGTGGTGCCCGATGGGTTGGGCGAGATCGAAGATATCCCGCTGGTTGCCGTAGTCGGCGGCGATCACATGGACCAGGTTGTCGCCGCGCAGGCCGATGGCGACGCAGGTCTCGTAGTCGATGGCACAGGGCAGCACGAAACCGTCGTTGTAGTCGGTGTGCTCGCCGATGAGGTTGACGCGGCCGGGGGCGCGCACCAGCAGGTCGGGCTGCTGCTCAAACTGCTCGGCATAGACGGCGCTGACGCGTTGGCTGGGGGTCATGGGGTCACCTCATTGGCTTGATTGGTCTGGTTGTAGTGAATGGGGGAGAGCGCCCGCAGCCGCTCTGCCGCCTGTTCCGGGGTGAGATCGCGCTGGGTCTCCGCCAGCATCTCGAAGCCCACCATGAATTTGCGCACGGTCGCGGAGCGCAGCAGGGGCGGGTAGAAGTGGGCGTGCAACTGCCAGGCCTCGGGGCAATCCGAGTTCGGCGGTGCGAAGTGCCAGCCCATAGAGTAAGGGAAGCTGCACTCGAACAGGTTGTCGTAGCGGCTGGTGAGCTCCTTGAGCGCCACAGCAAGATCCTGTTGCTGGGCCGGGCTGAGATCCAGCATGGAGGGCACATGGGCCTTGGGCAGCAGCAGGGTCTCGAACGGCCAGGCGGCCCAGAACGGCACCACCGCCAGCCAGTGCTCGGTCTCCACCACGATGCGGTTGCGATCCGCCAGCTCCCGCTTTACATAGTCCAGCAGCAGCGGGCTGCCATGCTCGGCCCGCCAGGCACGCTGATTCTCTTCTTCGCGGGCGATTTCGTTGGGTAGGAAGTCGCTGCCCCACAGCTGGCCGTGGGGGTGCGGGTTGGAGCAGCCCATGACGGCGCCCTTGTTTTCGAACACTTGCACCCATTCCCACTGCTGTGACAGCTCGGCAACCTGGCTCATCCAGGTGTGGATCACCGCCTCGATGGCGGGCAATGGCAGCTCGGGCAGGGTCTTGCCGTGATCCGGCGAGAAGCAGATGACCCGGCTGGTGCCCCGGGCGGCCTCCAGCTTGAGCAGTGGATCCTGCTCGCCAGCGGCGGCCGGGGTGTCCTGCATCAGGGCGGCGAAGTCGTTGGTGAAGACGAAGGTGTCCCGATAGTCGGGGTTCTGGTCGCCGGTGACGCGTTTGTTGCCCGCGCAGAGGAAGCAGTCGGGGTCATGGGCCTGGCTCGGCGCCTGGCTTATCTTCTCGACCTGTCCCTGCCAGGGGCGCTTGGCCCTGTGGGGGGAGACCAGCACATATTGGCCGGTCAGCGGGTTGAAACGACGGTGGGGGTGATCAACCGGGTTGAACATCATCACTCCTCAAAGCTGAATGAAAGGGTTGCGGAGAAGGGGATTTGACGCCCCTCATCCCCGGCCCTTCTCCCGGGAGGAGAGAAGGGCGCAAAACGGATATCACGCCTCGTAACCGTTCGGGTTGGCGGACTGCCAGCGCCAGCTGTCGGCGCACATGGCCGCGAGATCCCGGCTGGCATGCCAGCCCAGCTCGCGTTCGGCCTTGGCCGGATCGGCCCAGCACTCGGCGATGTCCCCCGGGCGCCTCGGCTCGATGCGATAGGGCAGGGGGCGGCCGCTGGCCAGCTCGAAGGCCGCGACCATCTGCAGCACGCTCTGGCCCTGGCCCGTCCCCAGATTGTAGGTGTGAACGCCGCCCCGGTTTGCGCAGTGGTGCAGTGCCTTGACGTGCCCCTCGGCGAGATCCATCACATGGATGTAGTCGCGCACCCCGGTGCCGTCCGGTGTGTTGTAATCGTTTCCAAATATGGAGAGGTGGTCACGGCGGCCGATGGCGACCTGGGTCAGGAAGGGCATGAGATTGTTCGGTGTGCCTTGCGGATCCTCCCCCAGGGTGCCGGATTCATGGGCGCCGACCGGGTTGAAGTAGCGCAGCAGCGTCATGCTCCAGTGGGGCTCGGCCGCCTGCAGATCCTCGAGGATCTCCTCGATGATCAGCTTGGATCGCCCGTAGGGATTGGTGGCGCTGCGGGGGAACTCCTCCCGGATGGGAGTCGTTGCCGGATCGCCGTAGACGGTGGCGGAGGAGCTGAACACCAGGTTGTGGACGCCGGCCTTCTTCATGGCTTCCAACAGCACCAGGGTGCCGCTGAGGTTGTTCTGGTAGTAGGCGAGGGGAATGCGGGTGGACTCACCGACTGCCTTGAGGGCGGCGAAGTGGATGACGGCGGCTATCTCCTGCTCGCCGAAGATGCGCGTCAGCAGCGCCTCGTCACGGATGTCTCCCTCGTAAAACAGGGGCTCCCGGCCACTGATGGCGGCTATCCTGGCCAAGACGGCTCGCTTGCTGTTGCACAGGTTGTCTACCACCACGGGCTCCATGCCGGCGGCCTGCAAGGCGAGACAGGTGTGGCTGCCGATATAGCCGCAACCGCCGGTGACCAGTACCTTCATCCTCTTCTCCACGTTTGTTCTCCCTGCTTGAACTGTCTGAGCAGGAGTCTAGCCGAGGGGTTCACTCCCAAACTGTGAGCGGGGTAACATTTTGTGTAAACGATTACACTTCTTGGGAGGAGCAAAACCGGGGTCATCTCGGTTTTTCCCCTGTTATCAGTGGGATTGCTCGGTATAATGACCTCGTCTTGCACAGTGAAATAAGTGAAAACAGCATGAGCACCATCAAGGATGTCGCCCGTTTGGCCAATGTTTCGGTGGCAACGGTTTCACGGGTGATGAACAACTCACCCAAGGCCAGCGCCGCCTCTCGCGAGGTCGTCCAGAAAGCCATGGCCGAGCTGGGCTATACCCCCAATGCCAACGCGCGGGCGCTGGTCAGCCAGACCTGCGACACCATGGGTGTGGTGGTGGGTGACGTGGCCGATCCCTTCTTCGGCGCCCTGGTCAAGGGGGTTGCCGGGGTGGCGGTGGAACAGGGGTTGCACCTCTTGATGGGTAATGGTTTTCACAAGGCAGAGTCGGAGCGGGCCGCCATCGAGCTGCTGATCGGCAAACGCTGCGATGCGCTGGTGGTGCACAGCAAGGCGCTGAGCGATGAGGAGCTGATCGACTATGCCCATCGTTCCCCCGGCATGGTGCTGATCAACCGCGACATTCCGGCGCTGAAGGGACGCTGCATCTCCCTCAACAACCGGCAGGGGGCCGCGACGGCCACCCGTCATCTGCTGGATCTGGGCCACCGCCATATCGCCTTCGTCAGCTCGGATCACGCGATCGAGGATGCGATCTTGCGCCATCAGGGCTATCAGGATGCCCTGCTGGAGGCCGGCATTCCGGTGGACCCCGAGCTGGTGGAGAGCGGTGTACCTAATGAAGAGGGGGGGGAGCGTGCCATGCTCAACCTGCTGGCCAAGGGGCTGCCCATCACCGCCGTGGTGGCCTATAACGACGCCATGGCGGCGGGGGCCATCTCTGTGCTGGCGGACAACGGCCTCAAGGTGCCGGAAGAGGTCTCGGTGGTGGGCTTCGATGACATCATCTATGCCAGGTATCTGAGACCCAAGCTCTCCACCATGCGCTACCCCATCGAGTTGATGGCGGCCCAGGCCGCCAAGCTGGCGCTGCAACTGGCGGCCGGCGAGAGCGAGGCGGTGGCAAGCCGTGTCTACACCCCGACCCTGATCAATCGTCACTCGGTGGCACCAGTCAGGCTCTGAGGCCACCTTGATGGCCGCGGCGTAATGGATAGCCCTATGTCGCGTCTACACGCCAAGCCGCTGATCCATCGTCATTCGGTGGCGCCGGTCAGGTTCTGAGTCAGCCTCGATGGTGGCGGCGTAATGGATAGCCCTATGCCGCGTCTACAGCCGCTGATCCATCGTCATTCGGTGGCGCCGGTCAGGCTCTGAGCCCACCTCGATGACAGGGGCGTGATGGATGGCTCTATGTCGCGCCTGTACGCCAAACCGCTGATCAATCGTCATTCGGTGGCGCCGGGCTCTGAGTCAGCCTCGATGGCGACAGCGTGATGGATGGCTCTATGTCGCGCCAGCACGCCAAACCACCGATCAATCCCCACTCCAAGGCCTCCGGTCAAGTGCCAGCCGCGATCACCATATGCGCCATGGCTGCATATCAAGCCTTAGCCGGACCGTCGCCTTGGCGGCACCAATGTATCTCCTGATGCCTGTGTCGATGGCGGTTGGCATGGCACAGTCCCACAATGCCTAGTCTGGCAACCGCCATTCGCTCCCCAGCCTCCAGGTTGAACACTCAGCCTCTTCACTGCGTCAGGCGCTTCTTCCCCCTTCCCCCGTTTCCCTGTTTTTCCTCGTTCCCGGCGCCCCCATGGCGAGGATCGGATTTTTACTCATCTTTAATCATTTTTACCCCGTTTTACTTAACATTTGCAGTGTAATCGTTTACACCTGTGTGAGCGGGATCGCCGTTTCCCGCATCAAACTCTCCTACACTGCAGACGTTTTCATCGACGCGACTCAATGCAGGGAGAGATAAGGATGCTCAGGGAGATCTTGGCCCGTCAGGATTGGCAGACCCAGGCGATCACCGCCGTCAACCGCTTGCCCGCTCATACTCCCCTGTCCAGCTGGCGCAGCGAGGCGGATGCCCGGGCCGGGACCCCGTCTCCCTCGCGCCTGCTGCTGGATGGTGACTGGCAGTTCTCCTTCTTCGAGGCGCCGGAGCAGGTGCCGGGCGAGTGGCTCGAGCAGGATCTGGCGGATGCCACCACGGTTCGGGTACCCGGCAACTGGCAGTTGCAGGGCTTCGATCGCCCCATCTACACCAATATCAAGTACCCCTTCCCCTGCGATCCCCCCAGGGTGCCGGCGCAGAATCCCACCGGCTGCTATTCCCGGGAATTTGAACTGCCCGCCCACTGGCTGGCCAGCGGCCAGACCCGCATCATCTTCGACGGGGTGGACAGCGCCTTCCATCTGTTCTGCAACGGCCGCTGGGTCGGCTACTCCCAGGACAGCCGGTTGCCCGCCGAATTCGATCTGGCCCCCTTCCTGCAGGCTGGCCAGAACCGGCTGGCGGCCCTGGTGCTGCGCTGGTCCGATGGCTCCTACCTCGAAGATCAGGACATGTGGCGCCTCTCCGGCATCTTCCGCTCCGTCAGCCTGTTGCACAAACCGGTGCGCCAGCTGATGGACGTGCGGCTGACCCCGGTGCTGGATGCCTGCTACCGGGATGCCCGCCTCAAGCTGGAGGTGCAGGTGAATGACGGCGCCGGGCTTAGGGTGGAGGCAGCCCTCTATTTCGGCGACGCCCTGGTGGTGAGCAAGCGCCAACCCCTCGGCACGGCGCCCATCGACGAGAAGGGGGCCTTTGAGGACAGGAGCGAGCTCTGGCTGGAGGTCGCCGCCCCCCACAAGTGGAGTGCCGAGACCCCTTATCTCTACCGGCTGACGCTGACCCTGCTGGACGAGCAGGGTGAGTGCATCGAGTGCGAGGCCTATGACGTGGGCTTTCGGGCGGTGGAGATCCGTGGCGGTCTGCTGCGGGTCAACGGCCAGCCCCTGCTCATTCGCGGCGCCAACCGCCACGAACACGATCCCGCCCTCGGCCACGTGGTGACCCGGGCCGCCATGGAGCAGGATCTGCGGCTGATGAAGCAGAACAACTTCAACGCGGTGCGCTGCTCCCACTACCCCAATCACCCTGAGTTCTATCGCCTGTGCGATCGCCTCGGCCTCTACGTGGTGGACGAGGCGAACCTGGAGACCCATGGCATGACCCCCATGGGCAGGCTGGCGCGGGATCCCGCCTGGAGCGGCGCCTTCCTCGAGCGGGTGACCCGCATGGTGGCGCGGGACTTCAACCATCCCAGCGTCATTATCTGGTCCCTCGGCAACGAGTCCGGTTACGGCCCGGCCCACGACGCCATGTACCAGTGGGTCAAGGGGAGCGACCCCAGCCGCCCCGTTCAGTACGAGGGGGGCGGTGCCGACACCCCGGCCACAGACATCATCTGCCCCATGTATGCCCGCACCCATCAGGATCAACCCTTCCCAGCGGTGCCCAAGTGGGCGCTGGCCAAGTGGATCGGCCTGCCCGGCGAGACCCGGCCGCTGATCCTGTGTGAATACGCCCACGCCATGGGCAACAGCCTGGGGGGCTATGCCGAGTATTGGCAGGCGTTTCGCACCCATCCTCGCCTGCAAGGCGGCTTCGTCTGGGATTGGGTGGATCAGGGGCTCGACAAACGGACCGACGACGGCCGCCATTTCTGGGCCTATGGCGGCGACTTCGGTGACAGCCCCAACGACCGCCAGTTCTGCTGCAACGGCCTGCTGTTCCCGGACCGGACGCCCCATCCCGCCCTGGTTGAAGCGAAGCGGGCCCAACAGCCGTTCGAGATGAGGCTGGTGAGCCAGCAGCCGCTGGTGGTGGAGGTATTGAGCGACTATCTGTTCCGCACCACGGACAACGAGCGGCTGCGCTGGCAGCTGCGGGAGGATGGTCGGGTGCTGCAGGAAGGTGAATGCCCACTCAGCCTGGCTCCCCTGACCGGCGTGACGCTGACCCTGCTCGAGCAGCCGCCGGCCTTCACCCCGGGAGCCCTGGTCTCCCTGGATCTGGCCATAGTGCAGCCGGATGCCACGGCCTGGGCCGAGGCGGGGCACGAGGCGGCCCGTCAGCAATTCATTCTGCCATCCCCCCTGGCATTGCCAGAGGCATTCCACAGCACGGCCTTGCTGGAGCAGCCGGATCACTGGCTGGCCACCGCCGCAGGCAGTGAGTGGCAACTGGACAAGATCAGCGGTCGCATCCGCCACTGGCGCAAACAGGGCCGCGAGCAACTGAAGGGCGCCATCGCCGATCACTTCTACCGGGCACCGCTCGACAACGACATCGGCACCAGCGAGGCGGATCACGCGGATCCCAACGCCTGGATTGCCCGTTGGCAGGAGGCGGGCCTGAACACGCTGCAGCACCGCTGCCTCGCCATGACGGCGAGCCCGGAGCAGGGGGTGATAGTGGTGACCCACGGCTACTTCGCCGGCGACGACTTGAAGATCCTGACCCTATGGCGTCATCGCTTCGGCGCGGACGGTGCCATGGCACTGGAGATCGAGGTGGAGGTCGCCGCCGACATGCCTTCCCTGCCTCGCATCGGCGTCCGGCTCTGGCTGGTGGATGAGGTGATGGCCAAGACGGATGAGGTGAGCTGGCTGGGGCGCGGCCCCCACGAGAACTACCCGGACCGCTTGCTCGCCGCCGACCAGGGCCGCTGGCAGCTGCCGCTAGACGCCCTGCACACCCCCTATGTGTTCCCGACCGACAACGGGCTGCGCTGCGACACCCGCCAGCTGCGGTTGGGGGAGCTCGACATCCGGGGCCGCTTCCACTTCAGTCTCAGCCGCTACAGCCAGCAGCAGCTTGCGGCGGCCCGCCACCAGACCGACCTGGTGGCCGAGGGGGGTCTGCATCTGTGCCTCGACGGCTTCCACATGGGGGTGGGCGGGGATGACTCCTGGAGCCAGAGCGTGCGGCCGGAATATTGGTTGCAACCGGGGAGCTACTATTGGAACTGTGTTCTACGCTGAGTCTGATCCCCTGGTAATGGCATAGGAATCCAATAGAGTCTCTACGTTTTGTATTTCATTGATTCTTATGGGTTTCATGTCTATGTAACAGAGTGTAAACGTTTTCATTTTGTTGTCAGGATCACAGAACATCGGACAACAAATTGATTACATTAGGCTGGCGCCAGCTCAGATGGTGTACAGCATTCCCTACAAAAACAGATACAGAGATCGGAGCATAACAATGAAAAAACTCACGACAGTCGCCACCCTGCTGATGGGACTGATGGCGGGAGCCCAAGCCCAGGCCGACACCCGCATCGGGGTCACCGTCTACAAGTATGACGACAACTTCATGGCGGTAGTGCGCAAGGCCATCGAGAAGGAAGCGGCGGCGAACCCGGGTGTCGAGCTGCTGATGAACGACTCCCAGAACGACCAGTCCAAGCAGAATGACCAGATCGACGTGCTGCTGGCCAAGGGCGTGAAGGCGCTGGCCATCAACCTGGTCGACCCGGCGGCGGCCTCTGTCGTGATCGAGAAGGCCCGTGCCGACGAGATCCCCGTGGTGTTCTACAACAAGGAACCGAGCGCGGCGGACATGGCCAGCTATGACAAGGCCTACTACGTGGGCACCGATTCCAAGGAGTCAGGCATCATCCAGGGCCAGCTGATCGCCAAGCACTGGAAGGCACACCCGGAGTGGGATCTGAACAAGGATGGCGTCATCCAGTTCGTGCTGCTCAAGGGCGAGCCGGGCCACCCGGATGCGGAAGCCCGTACCACCTATGTCGTCAAGACCCTGAACGATGGCGGCATCAAGACCCAGCAGCTGCACATGGATACCGGTATGTGGGATACCGCCATGGCGAAAGACAAGATGGACGCCTGGATCTCCGGCCCGAACGCCAACAAGATCGAAGTGGTCATCGCCAACAACGACGGCATGGCGATGGGGGCTGTTGAATCCCTGAAAGCCCAGGGCAAGAGCGCCATCCCGGTGTTCGGCGTCGACGCCCTGCCGGAAGCCCTGGCCATGGTCAAGAGCGGTGCCATGGCGGGGACTGTGCTGAACGATGCGGCCAACCAGGCCAAGGCCACCTTCGATCTGTCCAAGAACCTGGCCGAAGGCAAGCCGGCCGGTGAAGGCACCAACTGGAAGATCGACAACAAGATCGTCCGTGTTCCTTACGTGGGCGTGGATAAAGACAACCTGTCCCAGTTCGAGTAATTCCCTCCTCCCGGGCAAGGGTGACCCCCTTGCCCTCTGTTCCAACCAGATGTGATGGCTGATATGACAACACGGCAACAATCAGAATGGCTGTTGGAGATGATTGACGTCAGTAAGAGTTTCCCTGGCGTCAAGGCACTCGATAAAGTCAATTTACGGGTCCGTCCTCATTCTGTGCATGCGTTGATGGGCGAGAATGGCGCGGGAAAATCCACGCTGCTCAAGTGCTTGTTCGGCATCTATGAGAAGGATGAGGGCAAGATCTTCTTCAAGGGGGAGGAGATCAACTTCACCTCCTCCAAGGAGGCGCTGGAGAATGGCGTCTCCATGGTGCACCAGGAGCTGAACCTGGTGTTGCAACGCACCGTGATGGACAACATGTGGCTCGGCCGCTACCCCACCAAGGGGTGGTTCGTTGACCACGGCAAGATGTATGAAGAGACCAAACACATCTTCGATGAGCTGGACATCGACATAGACCCCAGGGTCAAGGTCGGCACCCTGTCCGTTTCCCAGATGCAGATGATCGAGATCGCCAAGGCGTTCTCCTATGACGCCAAGATCGTCATCATGGATGAGCCCACCTCCTCCCTGACCGAGAAGGAGGTCAATCACCTCTTCAAGATCATCAACAAGCTCAAGGAGAAAGGCTGCGGCATCGTCTACATCTCCCACAAGATGGAAGAGATCTTCCAGCTGTGCGACGAGATCACCATATTGCGGGATGGGCAGTGGGTGGATACCCGGCCGCTCCAGGGCATGACCATGGATCAGATCATCGGCATGATGGTCGGGCGTGAGCTGACCCAGCGCTTCCCGGAAAAAACCAATGAGCCGAAAGAGGTGATCCTCGAGGTCGAGCACCTGACGGCCAAGAACCAGCCCTCCATCCAGGACATCACCTTCAACCTGCACAAGGGGGAGATCCTCGGCATCGCCGGTCTGGTGGGGGCCAAGCGCACCGACATCGTCGAGACCCTGTTCGGTATCCGCGATCGCAGCGAAGGAAGCATCAGGCTGCACGGCAAAGAGGTGGCGAACCATACCGCCCACGAGGCGATCCAGAACGGCTTCGCCCTGGTGACCGAGGAGCGCCGCTCCACCGGCATCTACTCCCGCCTCGACATCGCCTTCAACTCCCTGATCGCCAACATGGACAGCTACAAGGGCTCCATGGGGCTGCTCAGCGACAACAAGATGAAGAGCGACACCCAGTGGGTCATCGACTCCATGCGGGTCAAGACACCGACCCAGCAGACCCAGATCGGCAGCCTCTCCGGCGGCAATCAGCAGAAGGTCATCATAGGCCGCTGGCTGCTGACCCAGCCCGAGATCCTGATGCTGGACGAACCGACCCGCGGCATCGACGTGGGGGCCAAGTTCGAGATCTATCAGCTCATTCTGGAGCTGGCCAAGAAGGACAAGGGGATCGTCATCATCTCCTCCGAAATGCCCGAGCTGCTGGGGATCACGGACCGCATCATGGTCATGAGCAATGGCCGGGTCGCGGGGATCGTCAACACCAAAGAAACTGACCAGAGCGAGATCCTGCGCCTGGCATCTCTGTACCTATAAGACAGGAAGACATTTATGGAGTCGGCTAAAAAATTCAATCTGATGCAGGCGCTCAAAGAGAACGGCATCTATGTGGTGCTGCTGGTGCTGCTCATGGTCATCGTGATCAAGGAGCCCTCCTTCCTGAGCCTCACCAACTTCAGCAACATCCTGACCCAGTCCTCGGTGCGGATCATCATCGCCCTCGGGGTGGCGGGCATCATCATCACCCAGGGGACTGACCTGTCGGCCGGCCGCCAGGTGGGCCTGGCGGCCCTGATTGCGGCCACCATGCTGCAGGCCCTGACCAACGTCAACAAGGTGTTCCCCAGCCTGGGGGAGGTACCCATCCCGGTGGTGATCCTGCTGGTCTGCGCCGTGGGTGCCGTGATCGGTCTCATCAACGGCCTGATCGTGGCCTACCTGAACGTGACCCCCTTCATCACCACACTGGGCACCATGATCATCGTCTACGGCATCAACTCGCTGTACTTCGACTCCGTGGGCGCCTCCCCGGTGGCCGGCTTCGATCCCCGCTTCTCCAGCTTCGCGCAGGGGTTTATCCGGATTGGGGGCTTTAAACTATCGTACCTGACCTTCTATGCGGCCATCGCCAGCGTGTTCGTCTGGGTGCTGTGGAACAAGACCCGCTTCGGCAAGAACATCTTCGCCATCGGTGGCAACCCGGAAGCCGCCAAGGTGTCCGGCGTCAACGTGGCCGTCAACCTGGTGATGATCTATGCTCTTGCCGGTGTCTTCTACGCCTTCGGCGGCATGCTGGAAGCGGGCCGAATCGGCAGCGCCACCAACAACCTGGGCTTCATGTATGAGCTCGATGCCATCGCGGCCTGCGTGGTGGGCGGGGTCTCCTTCGCCGGCGGCGTGGGGACGGTGGCCGGGGTCATCACGGGGGTGCTCATCTTCACCCTGATCAACTACGGTCTGACCTATATCGGCGTCAGCCCCTACTGGCAGTTCATCATCAAGGGCGGCATCATCATACTGGCGGTCGCACTGGACTCCATGAAGTACGCCAAGAAGAAGTAAGCATTGGCAGAGAGGGCTGGAGCAATTCCGGCCCTCTCTATTTGGAGGGACCCATCCCATGCCATTCAAAGTCAAGATCAACGTCCTCCTGCTGCTCGCCATCCTGGTCACCATCGGCACCGCCTGGCTCAGCGTCAATCACTTCATCAGCGGCTACATCCGCACCCAGGCCACCGAGAACATCAACGAGCAGATCACCTTGGTCAAGGAGAAGCTGGCGGGGGACATCAACCAGCGGGTGCTGCTGGCGGCCAACCTCAATCTGGGGGTGACCAGCGTCAAGAAGGCCCTGCAGGAGACCGGCTTCCACAACATCGTCAAGCTGGTGGGCAACATGGCGTTCGACGTGAACGGGGTCATCGACGACCCGGCCAGGGTCGAGACCCTGCGCAAGTTGATCCCCGCCGCCAACAATCGGATCACCGTCAGCCCTCTGGAGCAGCTGGACGGCAAGCCGGTCATCTCCATCCTGGTGCCGCGGGGGGCGGATTCCGCCTACCTCTATTACCTCGACATGAGCGAGTTCAAGACGTTGCTGGAGCAGGTGAGCGGGGAGGGGCGCTACTTCTCCCTGACCGACAGCCAGGGGCACGTGCTCCACGACGGCAAGCCCCAGGGGGAGAGCGAGGCGCGTCCCAATTCGCTGGACATCCGGGGCAGCCAGTGGACCCTGACCGGCTACGTGGATCTGGACCATATCCGGACCATGACCCAGGCCCTCAACGGCAAGATCACCCTGGCCCTGCTGGGGGTGGCGGTTCTGGTGCTGATCCTCTCCATGGTGGCCCTCAATCTGGCCTATAGGCCCATCCTCTCCCTGCGGGATCTGGTGCAGGAGCTGTCTCAAGGCAGTGGGGATCTGACCCGCCGCCTGGCGGTCACCAGCAAGGACGATCTCGGCCAGATCTCCGCCGGTATCAACCGCTTCATCGAGCGGCTGCAGGAGATGATGGGGGAGGTGAGCAAGGCCAGCGGTCAGCTCAACGAGGGGATCTCGGATCTCGCCAGGCAGACAGGCTCGGCCCAGGGGCTGCTGGCGGAGCATGTGCGGGAGACGGAGCAGGTGGTCACCGCCATCAACGAGATGAGCCGTACCGCCATCTCGGTGTCGGAGAGTGCGGCCAGCACGGCCCAGCTGACGGGCCAGAGCCAGCAGCTGGCCAGCGAGTCACGGCAGGTGGTGGACAGGGCCATGGATAGTGTGACCGCGCTGGTGGCCGAGGTGGAGACCACCGCCAGCTCCATCGCCGCCATGCAGCAGGATGTGCAGCAGATTGGCTCCATCCTGGGAGTCATCGGCGGCATCGCCGAGCAGACCAATCTGCTGGCCCTCAACGCGGCCATCGAGGCGGCCCGTGCAGGCGAGCAGGGGCGCGGCTTCGCCGTGGTGGCCGACGAGGTGCGCTCCCTGGCCGGGCGCACCCAGCAGAGCACCGCCGAGATCCAGACCATGCTGAGCCGGCTGCAGCGGGGCACCCAGACTGTGGTGGAGGCCATGGGCAACACCCGCCAGAGTTGTCAGGATGCGGCAGAGAACACCAGCAGGGTGAATGCGTCTCTGGATGCCATGGCGGGGGAGGTGGTGGAGATCAACGATCTCATCAGCCACATCGCCACGGCGGCGGAACAACAGAGCGCGGTGGCCGAGGAGATCAACCGCAACATGAGTGCCATCGCCGAGGTGATCACCCAGCTCAAGGGCAACGGCGAGCGGACGGTGCATAGCTCGGCGTCCATGCAGCGCACCTACGACAGGCTGAGGGAGATAGTGGGGCACTTCCGTTTGCAATGAACGCTTGCAATGACCCTTTGCTGTGAGGCGGTCATCAGCGAAGAGAAGCATCGGCTGGCCGGGATCGCCCTGGCCGGCGCATCGGAAAAACCAGAAAACGGGCAAAAAAGATGGGGGCGACTTGCGTCGCCCCCGATAGTCTTATCGCTCATGTCCTTGAACGAAGTTGCTCCCTGCAATCCCTGACTATACCTCTTCCTTTAGGTTTCCCCTTCCCAATCCTTTGGGGTGTCCTTTAGCCATCATGGCCTGACGAGTCATCCATTCCCGTCGCACTTTCTCCGTCCTGGGAGGTGTCCTTTACCACATCCTGTGGTGAGTCCATTTGCCCAACCCTGGCAGCCAGTCTTTCTGACCGACTTCATTGCGTCCGTGCAGGAGTAACTATAAGGATTTCGGGAGGGACGACAACGGCACGCTGAAAAACGTTTTTACCTAACTCGTTTCCCAGGAAACGATGGCATTGGTTTGTCTTTATTAATCATCATGTTGTGATTTTTTATGGCAGGTTTTTCGATCTTATCTTCCGACTATGGCGGGATCTTGATGGGAGCTTTGCTCACGCATTGTATGGCGAATGTCTCACGCATCATTTAACTGAGGTTCAGGAACGTAACAAATGGCAGAGCCGTTTGCGAAGGTAGCTTGAACGCCTGTCCTCCGGCCCTGGCCTCGGCGCCATATTGCCCAAGGCTAAAGGGGGATCCGGCAACCCGCCCTGGAGCAAGTCAGCCTGCCGGCAGATGGCGGCTTGGGGATGAGGCCAGAGGAGGAGGGCATCAACGGCCTGAGCAGGAAGCGCTCATAGTTGCCGCCACCATTCATAAACCGGGTGATCGGGATAAACGAAGTGAGGGAAGAACAAGGAATAAGAGGGGAGGAGTCACGGGTCTGGCCAAGAGGAGGAGACCTCCCCTTGGACTCAGGGGTTAGTAGTGCTGGCTGCCGCCATGCCATAGGCACACATATTCGGGTACCAGCATCTGGGGAGCCTGGTCGACGTGGCAGACCACCAGAGGCATGGCGGGGGCGCCCTGAGCGCTGACCAGAGCCGGAGTGGCGGGCAAGACCAGGGCGATGAACAGAAACAGCGATTTGACCTTCATGGATATCTCCTTGGTGACAGGACTCGGTGTGATACTGATCACTGTTTGAGTTAAGCCGAGGTGGGTGGCGCCGCAAGGAGGCACGATAAATTCAACTAATGAAAAAAGTTTAAAAACGGGCGCCAACGGCACGGTTGAAAAAAGCATCATCCGGATGCGGACAAAATGCATATCCATATAAGAGACATAGGACGACGCCCGTCATTTGAGGAGCCGCCGAAGCGGGTCGGGGTCATTGCCATGATCTGGAACAAGAAACTGATTATGCAAGCCAGGTGATGAGAGTGACTATTTATGTGGAGGCCAAATGGGACTTTTTCGAAGATCCATTCACTCATAGGCACAGAAAATTCAATTCACATGTAATTTGTTTTTATCATATTGATTTATATTGATATTTATTATTTGGCATATCCCTTTGTAGATATTTTCAATGAATGAAAACGCTCTCTCGTTGAAATTTAAGAGGTCTTTTTTGCTTATTTATTGAGATGGAGTGAATGGGGAAATGTCATTTATGTAAACTCCATCAAAAATTAACTCATGGTTTTATTCAGTTCCGATTGAATGTGATCAATGTCTAAGTTTGTGGTACTTGGCAGGCCTAATCTCTGCGTCGAAAGGCAAGGGCAGGATAGAACACAAGCCGAGTACCCTACATAAAGAATATCCCGCCTTAGCCACGAGCCAGAATAGAAGGAATCTATTCAATCACTCGCAGGGACCACTGCTAGACGGAATATAATCATGAGCAAATTTTATGTAGGTTCTGAAGTTGGCCAATTGCGCCGTGTCATGCTGCACCGCCCCAACCTCAGTCTGAAGCGTCTGACCCCTTCCAACTGTCAGGATCTGCTGTTCGATGACGTCCTGTCCGTGGAACGCGCCGGCCAGGAGCACGACAAATTCGCTCAAGTGCTGCGCGATCAGAATGTCGAAGTCTTCCTGCTGACCAACCTGCTGGCCGAAACCCTGGACGTACCGGAAGCCAAAGCCTGGCTGCTGCAAAACCAGGTCTCCGATTATCGCCTCGGCACCGCACTGGCCAACGACGTGCGCTGCTTCCTGGCCGACATGCCGCACCGCGAGCTGGCTCGCATCCTCTCCGGCGGCCTGACCTACTCCGAGATGCCCTACAGCGGCGTCAACATGGTAGTGGGCATGCACGCACCGACCGATTTCATCATCGAGCCGCTGCCCAACCACCTCTTTACCCGTGACACCTCCTGCTGGGTCTACGGTGGCGTCTCCATCAACCCCATGGCCAAGGCCGCCCGTCGCCGCGAAACCAACCACGTGAAGGCCATCTACCGCTGGCACCCGCAGTTTGCCGGTCAGGACTTCATCAAATACTTCGGTGACGAAGAGCGCGACTACGACAACTCCACCATCGAAGGGGGTGACGTCCTGGTCATCGGACGCGGCGCCGTGCTCATCGGCATGTCCGAGCGCACCACGCCACAAGGTGTCGAACACCTGGCGCGCGGTCTGTTCAAGCACGGCCAGGCCAAGCAGGTCATCGCCATGCAACTGCCGAAACACCGCAGCTGCATGCACCTGGATACCGTCATGACCCACATGGACATAGACACCTTCTCCGTCTATCCGGAAGTCATCCGCAAGGATGTGAACTGCTGGAGCCTGACCCCGGGCGGTGCCACCGGCATGAACATCAAGGAAGAAGGCTACTTCGTGACCGCCATCGAGAAGGCGCTGGGTGTGGATCAGCTGAAGCTCATCACCACCGGCGGCGACACCTTCGAGGCTGAGCGCGAGCAGTGGAACGACGCCAACAACGTGCTGACCGTGCGTCCAGGGGTCGTCGTAGGCTACGAGCGCAACACCTACACCAACGAGAAATACGACAAGGCCGGCATCACAGTGCTGCCCATCCCGGGTGAAGAGCTGGGACGTGGTCGCGGCGGCGCCCGCTGCATGAGCTGCCCGATGGAACGTGACGGCATCTAACAAGACGGCGTGGCGCCGGCGGAGGCTGGCGCCACACAGACTCACACTCGAGATCAATGCTATGAAAAAACCAACTGTCGTCGTCGCCCTGGGGGGCAATGCCCTGCTCCGTCGCGGCGAGCCGCTTGAAGCTGACATCCAGCGCAAGAACATCGCCACCGCCGCCAAGACCATCGCCCGCATCGCCGAGGATTACAACGTGGTACTGGTGCATGGCAACGGCCCACAAGTCGGCCTGCTGGCCCTGCAAAACAGCGCCTACACCAAGGTCGCACCCTATCCGCTGGATGTGCTGGGCGCCGAGTCCCAGGGCATGATCGGCTACATGCTGATCCAGGAACTGAAGAACCTGATGCCGAGCCGCAACGTCACCGCGTTGCTGACCCAGGTCCAGGTCGATCCCAAGGATCCTGCCTTCGCCAACCCGACCAAGTTTATCGGCCCGGTTTATGAAGAAGCTGAAGCCCGCGCCCTGGCTGCCGAGAAGCAGTGGAGCGTCAAGGCCGACGGCAAGTTCTTCCGCCGCGTGGTTCCGTCCCCGCTGCCCCAGCGCATCGTCGAAGGCGACGCCATCGAAACCCTGATCGCCCAGGGTCACCTCATCATCTGTACCGGTGGTGGTGGCATTCCGGTGACTTGGGATGGCCAGTGCTTGACCGGTATCGAAGCCGTCATCGACAAGGACATGTCTGCCGCCTACCTGGCCAAGCAGATCAAGGCCGACGCCCTGCTGATCCTGACCGACGCCGATGCCGTCTACCTGGATTGGGGCAAGCCGACCCAGCGTCCGCTGCGGGTCACCAGCCCGGACGAGCTGGCAGGGGTCAAGTTCGATGCAGGCTCCATGGGGCCCAAGGTCGAAGCGTCCTGTGAATTCGTCAAGGCGACCGGCGGCATGGTCGGCATCGGCTCCCTGGAAGATGGTCTGGCCATCCTCAGAGGCGAAGCCGGCACCAATATCGTTGCTACCAATACCGTGAATGCCTGAGTCGTTGAATCACTGCGTAGTTAACAACACTGCCCAAATTGGTCTGAACAAATATAGAGAGAACTCATCATGGCTTTTAATCTGCGTAACCGTAACTTCCTGAAACTGCTGGACTTCACCCCGCGCGAAATCCAATACATGATCGATCTGGCCATCGACCTGAAGAAGGCCAAATACGGTGGCTATGAGCGCAAGCACCTGACCGGCAAGAACATCGCCCTGATCTTCGAGAAGACCTCCACCCGCACCCGCTGTGCGTTCGAAGTGGCGGCCTTCGACCAGGGCGCCCAGGTCTCCTACCTCGGCCCAAGCGGTTCCCAGATCGGTCACAAGGAGTCCATGAAGGACACCGCTCGCGTCCTCGGCCGCATGTATGACGGCATCGAATACCGTGGCTACGGCCAGGAAATCGTCGAAGAGCTGGGTGCCTACGCCGGTGTCCCGGTCTGGAACGGCCTGACCAACGAATTCCACCCGACCCAGATCCTGGCCGACTTCATGACCATGCTGGAACACGGCAAGGGCAAGCGCCTGGATCAGATCAAGTTCGCCTACCTGGGTGACGCCCGCAACAACATGGGTAACTCCCTGATGGTCGGTGCCGCCAAGATGGGCATGGACATCCGTCTGGTTGCGCCCAAGGCCTTCTGGCCGGAAGAAGAGCTGGTCGCCCAGTGCCGCCAGATCGCCGAAGAGACAGGCGCTCGCATCCACCTGACCGAAGACGTGAAAGAGGGTGTGCTGGGTGCCGACTTCCTCTACACCGACGTCTGGGTCTCCATGGGTGAAGCGAAAGAAGCCTGGGATCAACGCGTCAAGCTGATGACCCCCTATCAGGTCAACATGGACGTCATCAACGCCACCAAGAACCCGGATGTGAAATTCATGCACTGCCTGCCGGCGTTCCACAACGATGAGACCACCATGGGCAAGGAAGTGGCCGACAAGTACGGCATGAAGGGTCTGGAAGTGACAGAGGACGTGTTCGAATCCGAGCACAGCATCGTATTCGACGAGGCCGAAAACCGGATGCACACCATCAAGGCAGTGATGGTTGCTACGCTGGGCGACTAAGGTCGCAGTAGTGGTGCCGGGGGGTGACCCCCGGCTTTTCGACCATGTGACAGCGGCATAATACCTCTAACCCTACAACCCGCAGATACATGGATACCACACCCACAGAAGGAAGCTGGACCATGACCAAATTCAAGTTCCCGTCAGCCTACACGATACTGTTTGTGCTGATCGCCCTGGTGGCCGCCCTGAGCTGGATAGTGCCGGCGGGCAAATATGACATGACCATGAACGAGTCCCTCGGCAAGGAAGTACCGGTAGCCGGTACCTACAAGCTGGTGGATGCCAATCCTCAGGGGATAGTCGACGTGCTGCTGGCACCCATCGACGGCCTCTACAACCACGACACCTATGAGGCGGGCGCCATCGACGTCTCCCTCTTCATCCTGATCATCGGCGGCTTCCTCGGCATAGTGACCAAGACAGGGGCCATCGATGCCGGTATCGAGCGCGTCACCGATCGTCTGCGTGGCCGCGAGGAGTGGATGATCCCCATCCTGATGGCGCTGTTCGCCGCAGGGGGCACCATCTACGGCATGGCGGAAGAGTCCCTGCCGTTCTACACCCTGCTGGTGCCCGTGATGATGGCCGCCCGCTTCGACCCGGTCGTGGCGGCTGCCACCGTGCTGCTCGGTGCCGGTATCGGTACCCTGGGCTCCACCATCAACCCGTTTGCGACCGTGATCGCCGCCAACGCTGCCGGCATCTCCTTCACCGACGGGATCTGGCTGCGGGTCGCCATGCTGGTGGCCGGCTGGCTGCTGTGCGTGGCCTATGTGATGCGTTACGCCAAGATGGTGCGCAACGATCCCAGCAAGTCCCTGGTGGCCGACAAGTGGGATGAGAACCGTGCCCACTTCCTCGGCAACAAGAGTGACGAGATGCTGGAGTTCACCCTGACCCGCAAAATCGTGCTGGGTATCTTCGTCGCCGCCTTCGCCGTGATGATCTACGGGGTGGCCGTGCTCGGCTGGTGGATGGCACAGATCTCCGGTGTCTTCCTGGCCGCCGCCATCATAGTGGGCGTCATCTCCCGCATGAGCGAGGAGGAGCTGACCTCCAACTTCATCGACGGTGCCCGTGACCTGCTCGGCGTGGCCCTCATCATAGGTATCGCCCGCGGTATCGTGGTGGTGATGGACAACGGCATGATCACCCACACCATCTTGCACAGTGCGGAAGGCATAGTGACCGGCCTCTCCACAGTGGTGTTCATCAACGTGATGTTCGTGCTGGAAGTGGTGCTCTCCTTCCTGGTGCCGTCCTCCTCCGGTCTGGCGGTGCTGACCATGCCGATCATGGCACCCCTCGCCGACTTCGCCAACGTGGGTCGCGAGCTGGTGGTCACCGCCTACCAGTCTGCCTCCGGCCTGGTGAACCTGGTGACCCCGACCTCCGCCGTGGTCATGGGTGGCCTGGCCATCGCCAAGGTGCCCTATGTGCGCTGGCTGAAGTGGGTGGCCCCGCTGCTTGGCATCCTGACCGTGCTGATCGTGATCTGCCTGAGCCTGGGGGCTCTGCTGGCCTGATAAACAAGTACTGCAATGAAACGGGAGCCGCTGGCTCCCGTTTTTTATTGAGTCAGGAGAGCGGCCCTTGTGGTTATGGCAGTGGGTGTGCAGGGCCCGGATGGTTGTGCGGGCTGGTTCGGTGGCAGGAAGGGCTGGCGGAAGTAGATAAAGGCACAAGCGTGAAAAAGGCGACCCCGGGTCGCCTTTTTCATTCGTATTCTGGGGGAAAGGCTCAGCGTGCCTGGGCCAGGGTGCGCACCACGGCGGCATGGGCCTGGCGGGTGCGGCTGATATGACGGGGGGCGACCAGCACCACATCGTTGCCGGCCACGGCTCCCAGGATCTCCGGGTCGGCGTTGCGATCCAGCAGGCGGGCCACCACTGTGGCGGCTCCCGGGGTGGTGTGCACCAGCACCATCTGCTGGTTGTGGACCACGCCGCGTACCATGTCGTGGATGGAGCGGGTGCTGCCGGCGGGCTCCAGCTGCTCGTCCACCAGGGTGTAGACCTTCTTGCCGTTGGCATTCTGGGCCTTGGCCACCCCGAGGCGGCGCAGCAGGCGGGAGATGGTGGACTGGCTGATGTCGGCGAAGCCCCGTTCTGCCAGCTCGCGGCGGATCTCTTCCTGGGTGCTGTAACAGTGCTGACCGATGATCTGGCGACAGGCATCCAGCTGGGCCTGGTCGGACTCGGTTTCGGCGGGACGGCTGAGGATCTTGACCACGGGAATGTCCTTTGATGATGGCCGGAGGCTATGCGCCACATCTGCCATTCATCTGTTTATTAGCAAAAGATGCTGTTGAAAAAGAATCAGGCAGCGAATGAGCGGGGTTTAGCCGTTATGGGATGGCAAATTATAACCAAAGGGGGAATAAGTGATGTGACAGGGGTCAAAAATGGGCCCCGTGGGGCCCAGCTGGCTATTAGTAACGTTCGCTGACGATGTCCTGGGTGAAGGACTTCTCGCAGTATTTGCACTTCATGCGCACCGCCCCCTTCACCTCGCGCACCCGGAAGTAGCTGTCCACCGGCTCGTTGTGGGAGATGCAGTTGGAGTTCGGGCAGTGGAACACCCCGGTGATGAACTCGGGCAGTGCCAGCTGGTGCTTCTTCACCACCACGAAGTCTTCGATGATGTTGACGGTCGCCTTGGGGGCAAACAGGGCCAGCTGGTTCGCCTGCTGTTCGGTCAACCGGGTGTGCTCGATCTTGATGAGATCCTTCTTGCCGAGGGCGCCGGATTTCAGGTTGAAACCGACGGTGATCCGCTCCTGGGTCTCGATCAGCTGGAACAGCTTGAGGATCTTGATGCCCTGGCCGGCGGGGATGTGGTCGATGACGGAGCCCTGACGGATGGCTTCGACTTGCAGTTGGTTCTTCTCGGACATGATGTTCCCCTTTCCCTTAGACGGTTTCGTTCAGTACAAGTGCCAGCAGTGCCTGGCGCGCATAGACCCCGTTCTCCGCCTGCTGGAAGTAGTAGGCGTGGGGGGTCTGGTCGACGGCGACCTCGATCTCGTCGACCCGGGGCAGGGGATGCAGGATCTTCATGGTCGGCTTGGCCCCTTCCAGAGTGGCCACTTCCAGCACGAACTTGGCGGCCATGTGCTTGTACTCGGTCTCGTCGAAGCGCTCCTTCTGGACTCGGGTCATGTAGAGGATGTCTAGCTCAGGCATCACCTCTTCCATGGTCTCGTGCACGCTGAACTGGATGCCCTTCTCCTCCAGCTCCTCGCACAAGTAGTCCGGCATCGCCAGCGCCTCGGGGGAGATGAAGAAGAAGCGGCAGTTGAACAGGCTCAGGGCCTGGGCCAGGGAGTGGACGGTACGGCCGTATTTCAGGTCGCCGACGAAGGCGACGTTGAGGCCATCCAGCTTGCCCTGGGTCTCGTGGATGGAGAAGAGGTCGAGCAGGGTCTGGGTCGGATGCTGGTTGGAGCCGTCACCGCCGTTGATGACAGGCACCCGGGAGAACTCGGAGGCGAGGCGGGCGGCCCCCTCCTTCGGGTGGCGCATCACCACCGCATCGCTGTAGGAGCCGATGATCTTGATGGAGTCCGCCAGGGTCTCCCCTTTCTTGGCGCTGGTGTTGCCGCCGTCGGCGAAGCCGATGATGTTGCCGCCAAGGCGCTGCACCGCGGTCTCGAACGACAGGCGGGTGCGGGTGGAGGCCTCGAAGAAGCAGCTGGCGACCAGCTTGTCTTTCAGCAGGCGGGTGTCGGGTTCGGCCTTCAACCGCTGTGCGGTGGCGACCACCAGTTCCATGTCGGAGCGGGTCAGATCCGAGATGGAGATGACGTGTTTTTTATAGAGAGGATTGGTCATCGTCTGCATTCCCTTTGGCGTTGATGAGGGTTTTTCGGGCACAAAAAAAAGCCCCTGAAACAGGGGCTCTTTTTAAAAACAATTGGGGATCTGTGGGTCGGGAACCGGAAACAACGGGGCCGCTCTGGTGCGCTCCCCCCGTCTGCAAGGCTGCTTTTTTCATCAAAAACGGCATCGTCCTGTCCCGACCTTTTTCAAAACCGCAACGATTATAGAGTCGGTTTTTGAATTGTCAAAAATTTATTTTATGGGCACTTTTTCGTCAAAAAAACGTTTAACTGGCGCGAACGGGTCGACAAACCCAGAGCTGGTGGTGCGACTCCAGGGGCAGGCCATCCTGCGCCATGCTGCGCAGGTAGCCGAGCCTGTGGTGTCCCTCCAACAGGCAATAAGGGCGGGGCAGGGGCTGGCCGTCGGGGTAGCAGGCATCGGGCTCGGGTTCCAGCACTATGATGGGCTCGGACCAGGTGCCCAGGGCCAGCATCTTCTCCCCGAGCCAGGAGCGGCGCACGTAGCGATTGTGGCGCAGCAGCTCTCCCCAGCGATCGATCACCTCCATGTGACGGGAGTCGATGTCGGTCAGCACGCGCTCTGTGGGCCAGTGTTCGCACTCGAAGCTGTGGCTGGCGAGATCGATAAAGCTCCAGTTGGACTCGAAACCGCGCCAATGGCGATAAATCCACTGGGTCAGCACGTTGGAAGGAATGAAGGGGACCTGGGGACCGACCCGTGCCAGGTAGTCGGGCAGGGCCTCGGTTTTGCTCTCATCCCTGAAGTTGAGTGGTGCAAGTTGTTGAAGTAAGCGGTAATTGAGCATGAGCATCCTCCTCTTGCCTCGCTCCCGATCCCACCCTACCCCCATTTCGGTGGCTTTCCTACCCTGACAAGGCTGTAAATACAGCGAGTTACCCCCTGAGGCTGCTAAAATCGGCGGCATCTGCTCGTGATTTGCGCAATCGCATCGAAAGTGCGAAAAAAGCCTTTACCTTTGATCCCGGCTTTGTATAATTCGCCTCGTTTGTTGCAGGGGCGTAGTTCCAATTGGTAGAACAGCGGTCTCCAAAACCGATGGTTGCGGGTTCGAGTCCTGCCGCCCCTGCCATTTTTCAGAGAGGCCAGCTCATCGAGCTGGCCTTTCGCATTTCTGTTATCCGCATTTTCCTGCCTTCCTCAGCCCGGCTGCCGCCGCCGACCGTTCTCGCGGATCTGCCTTCCCGTCTTATCCCTTGAGCCTCAACGGCTTGGCCCAGTCCTTCTTCGCTAGCCGCTCTTGTCGCTTTCTGCCCTGTCGTTTCTGGCAATCGTACGTTCTTGCGCCCTGTGCTACACCACATGGGCTGCGCCTCACGCGGGCGCACAAGCAACCGGGCGTTCCGACCGACAACGGGGAGCGCGAAGCGAGAGCGAGGAGATGAGTGATGAACAAGGCCGTTGAAACCCGATTGAACAAGTCCCGCCCCGGTGGCTGGGTACCGCAGGATCAGGCCCACATCGATCGTTGGGTCAAGCGGTTGCAGCGTTATGTGGCGCAGCAGCCGAGGCCGCTGGTGGCGCCCATCGCCCAGCTGCAGGATCTGGTGAAGTCCGATCCCCTGTTGCACGCCCAGGCCGACGCCATGTTCAAGGAGGCCTGGCGCCACGAGCACCTGACGCCTATCGGGCAGATAGCGTTGAAGAATTTCGACGAGTTCCTGGTCCTGCTCAACGGCATCATGACCACAGCCCCGGAAGCCTATCAGGATATCCCGACCCACGAGCCCTCCGGCCTCATCGGCTTCCCCATCAACGCCCTGCTGGACTGGCCCATGGCGACCCGATCCGGTTACCTGTTCTTCGCCAACGCCCTGGTCAACCAGCAGTTCAAGAAGATCCTCGGCTACTGGTCGCAGTTTCTGCAAAGCCAGGCCTCCCGCTACGTGCTGACCGAGCCGGTCAGCCGGCTGGACAGGGAGACCCTGATCGTCCCCTGGCTCGGCGAGGTGGCTCAGGCCGAGATGGTGAAGGTCGCCGGCTCTGCCCTGGGGGCGGGCAGCAATCCGACCCCGACCCGTTTCGATGCCATCTTCCAGTGCGATCCGGCGGCGGACTACCATGGCTTCGGATGCTGGGATGACTTCTTCACCCGCACCTTCCGCCCCGGCGTGCGGCCGGTCTCCTCCCCGGAGGATGACAGCGTCATCGTCAATGCCTGCGAGTCGGCGCCCCTGCAGGTGAAGACGGGGGTGAGCCGCAGCGATCGCTTCTGGCTCAAGGGCCAGCCCTATTCCCTGGACAACATGCTGGACTTCGACGACACGGCGCCCCTGTTCGACGGCGGCACCGTCTACCAGGCCTTCCTCAGCGCCTTGAGCTACCACCGCTGGCACAGTCCGGTGAGTGGCACCATCCGCAAGGTGCGCGTCGTCAACGGCACCTACTATCTGGAGAACCAGTACGAGGGCTTCCTCGATGCCGATGGGGCGGATCCCAGCGCCCCCAACAACTCCCAGCCCTTCCTCACCTCGGTGGCGACCCGGGCGCTGATCTTCATCGAGGCGGACAACCCCAAGATCGGCCTGATGTGCGTGGTGCCGGTGGGCATGGCCGAGGTGTCGAGCTGCGACATCACGGTGAAGGCGGGGGACAGGGTGAAGAAGGGGGATCAGCTCGGCATGTTCCACTTCGGCGGCTCGACTCACTGCCTGGTGTTTCGCAAGGGGGTGGAGCTGGCGTTCGACTTCTATGGCCAGACCCCGAGCCTGGATGCCACCAACATGAGGCTCAACACCGCCATCGCCAGGGTGAAATAGGGATAATGTTGCCTCAAAAGGCCGCCATCTGGCGGCCTTTTTCATTGGTGCGAGGGGCTGGTCAATCGAATGGACTGCGTCATCGTCATAGCCTAAGCGAATGATGTCGATACGCTGATCAAAATTCACCGGCTCGCCGGGGCTGGCCATAATCGGGGCCGCCATCGTTGGCCCACCCATACCAAGGAGATCCCATGTCCCCCCGTTTCACCGAATGGACCCAAGCCCTGCAACTGGGGGAGGTGCGGCTCGACATCGCCGCCATCGGCCGCCCGGGTACGCGTGCCCCCGTCGTCTTCCTGCACGGCTTCGGTTCCACCAAGGAGGATTACGCCGACCTCGTCCACCACCCCGACTTCGACGATCGCCCCTTCCTCGCCTGGGATGCCCCCGGCTGCGGGGCAACCACCCTGGACAGGCCGGATCGCATCGATCTGGAGCTACTGGTGCTGACGGCACTCCAGATGATCGAGAGCAAGGGGTTCGAGCGCTTCCATCTGGTGGGCCACTCCATGGGCGGGCTGACCGCCCTGCTGCTGGCATATCGTCATCCCGAGCGGGTGCTCAGCTTCACCAGCATGGAGGGCAATCTGGCGCCGGAGGATTGCTTCCTGAGTCGTCAGGTGCAGGCCCATCCGGCCGAGAGTGACGAGGCCTTCTTCGCCGCCTTCATCGAACGCACCCGCCACGGCCGGGACATGGCGAGCGCCCTCTATGCCGCCAGCCTGCGTCACAAGGTACGCACCGAGGCGGTGCGCCCCATCTTCCGCTCCATGGTGGCCCATTCGGATGAGGGGGACCTGCTCGGCAAGTTCCTCGCCCTGCCGTGCCCCCGGCACTTCCTGTACGGGGAGCAGAACGCCCACCTCTCCTATCTGGGGGCGCTGTCTCAGGCCGGGGTAAGGCTGACCGAGATCCCCCGCTGCGGCCACTTCCCCATGTATTCGAACCCTGTGCTGATGTGGTGGGCGCTGGCCGAGTTCTTCGAGGAGAGCGAGCGCTACATGGCCGCCGGGTGATGCGCGCCCCTGGCGGGCATCGAGAGTACGGGGACTTTCTAGCCCCGCAGCAGCACCATGGCGAGCAACCCGAAGGCGAGGGCGCCGAGGCGGTTGATCCAGCGCCCGCCACCCCCTTGCAGCCAGCGCCGCGCCTTGCGGGCCGAGAGGATGTAGCCGCCGTGCACCAGTACCATCAGCAGGCAGAAGCTGGAAACCAGCAGCAGGAACTGCGGCAAATAGGCGCGCCGATGGTCGATAAACTGGGGCAGTATGGAGAGAAAGAAGATCAGCGCATTGGGATTCGTGAATTGCAGCATGACGCCCTCCCAGAACAGCCGGTGGCGGGCCGATGGCGGGTTCTCACTCATCCTGGGAGGGGGGCTGCGCCACAGCTTCACCCCGAGCCAGGCCAGGTAGAGCACGCCGCCGTAGCGCACCCACTCGAAGGCGGTGGGGGAGGTGGCAAGGAGCACCCCCAGGCTGGTGGCGGAGAGGGTGGCCACCCCCAGCACCCCGCAGGTGAGGCCGGCCATGCCGACGAGGGCCGGTCCCAGCCCGTGGTTGAGGGCATTGGTGAGGGACTTGAGGGTGCTGGGGCCGGGGCTCAGTATGGTGAGCCCCGCCATGGCGATAAACATCAGGTAGGCTTGCACGTCGCGTCCTATGCCGTTGAGAGGGTCGGCGCCATTGTTGTGAGCCTATGCCTATACGTAAAATCCAAAGAAAGTAACGACCCGATTCGAACAGGCTATCGACATGATCAATTTCCGACTCGTTCGCCATCTCTGGCTGTTTCTGGCTGTGGCCGAGGAGCGCCACTTCGGCCGCGCCGCCCGTCGCCTCGGCATGACCCAACCCCCCCTGACCGAGCAGATCAAGGTGCTGGAACACGCCCTGCGGGTGAAGCTGTTCGATCGCACTCCAAAGGGGGTGCAGCTCACCCCGGCGGGGCAGGCGATCCTGCCCGCGGTGCGGCGGCTGGCGGATCAGCTCGAACACCTGGAGCTGGCGGTGCGGGAGGCGGCCTCCGGTCAGGTGGGGCTGCTGACCATAGGGGCCATCACCTCAGCCATGCTGGACGAGCTGCCCGGGGTGATAGAGCGACTCAAGTTGAGTCACCCCGGCGTCACCGTCTCGGTGCGGGAGATAGACAGCGCCGACGCCATACCCGCGCTGGAGAGCGGCGAGCTGGATCTGGCCCTGGTACGGCTGGCCGGGCGGGATGAAGGCAGCATACGAGTGCACCCCCTGAAGCAGGACAGGCTGGCGGTGGCCCTGCCCCTGGCCCATCCCCTTGCGGGGGAGGCGTCCGTGCCCCTGGCGGCCCTGGCGGAGGATCCCTTCGTGCTCTTCCCCCGCGCCCTCAACCCGGCCTACTTCGATACCCTGATGGCCTGCTGCCACGAGGCGGGCTTCGCCCCCCGGGTGCTGCACGAGGCGCGCACCGTGGCGTCCCAGGTGGCTTTCGTCGGCTGCGGCCAGGGGGTGGCCCTGGTACCCGAGACCCTGCACAAGAGCGCCCCGTCTAACGTGGTGATCCGCCCCCTGGCGGGGGAAGTGCAGGTGGTGACCACGGCGCTGGCCTGGCACGGGGAGCGCCCGCCCGCGCTGCTGGAGCTGCTGTTGGTCGAGCTGGGAGGTGAGCCCCGGCTCTGATGCCGCCGTGTTCCCATCGACTCGACGACCCTTGGTACCCTGCTCACCGACGCGGAGGCCGGTAGCCAAGGATGTCGCCGTTTCCGTGATCCGCAGCACGTCCTGCGGCTTAAAAGGCACAAACTGAACGGAGCCACTAAAGTCCCGGTGTCGGAGCGCCGATAGCCTTGAAGAATATGGGGACTCTGTTGGCCTCCAGTCACCACAAGGATCTGTAGTCATGACACTCTCGTTACGCGGCAAGCTGCTCGCGACCAGCCTGGGGGTAGTGCTGTTGATGGCGGCGCTGCTCGGCGTGGTCGCCTTCCATACCCTCAAGTCCCGCTCTCAGGCGGCCATCCAGAGCGAGGCCGTCAACTACGGTCATGCCCACGGGGTGGCCATCGGCGACTGGATGGCGGATCGCAAGAACGCGGTACACGCCCTGGTGAACCTGATCGCCGAAAACCCGCAGGCCGAGCTGGTACCACACCTGAAGCAGGCCTACACCTCGGGCGGCTTCGGTCTCACCTACTTTGGTTCCACCCAGGGAGTGATGACCCGGCAGGACCCCGCCCTCAACACCGGCAACTATGACCCGCGCGAACGCCCCTGGTATCAGGATGCGGTGAAAGCGGGCCAGCTGATCGTCACCGCTCCCTATGTGAGTGTGACCATGCAGAAGCTGGTGGTGACCCTCTCGGAACCGGTGAGCCATCAGGGCGAGCTGGTGGGGGCTGTGGGGGCCAATCTGGCGCTCGACAAGTTGATCGACGAGGTGCTGGCCATGAAGGTGCAGGGGGAGGGCTATGCCATGCTGCTGGACCGCTCCGGCCTCATCGTCGGCCACCCCCAGAAGGAGCTGGCCCTCAAGCAGGTGGCCGAGCTGTCGCCGGATCTCTCGGGAACCATCCTGGATGGCTGGAGCCAGAGCGGCGAGCTGCACCCTGCCACCATAGACGGCCGCGCCGTGCTGCTGTCGGTGCAGGGGGTACCCGGCACCGACTGGCTGCTGGCCATGGTGATGTACAAGGATGTGCTGGAGGCTCCCTTCGCCACCCTTCTGTGGCAGCTGGTGGGGTTGACCCTGGTGCTCCTGCTGCTGTTCAGCGCCCTGCTCATCGCCACCTTCAACTACCTGTTCGCGGATCTCGGCCGGGTGTCCAAGGCGCTGGCCAACATCGCCCACGGGGAGGGGGATCTGACGGTGCAGATCGCCACCCGCAGCCAGGACGAGGTGGGCCAGCTGGCCCAGAGCTTCAACCAGTTCGTGGCCAGGCTGCACGGCATCGTCAGCCGGTTGCGGGATGTGACCACTGAACTGGCGGCTCAATCCAGGGCCCAGGCCCAGGGCGCCGAGTCCCGCAGCGAGCGGGTGCGCCAGCAGCAGGACGAGATCGTCATGGTGGCGACCGCGGTGACCGAGATGGCCTCTGCGACCCAGGAGATCGCCGGCAACGCCGAGTTTGCCGCCACCACCTCGGGGGATGCGGTGCGTCTCGCGGTCGCGGGCCAGTCCCAGGTCGGCCAGAGCCAGCGCAGCATCACGGGGCTTGCCGATGAGGTGGCCGATGCCAGCCAGACCATCCACGAGCTGGATACCCATGCCCAGAAGATCAGCGGCATCCTGGCCACCATCAGCGGCATCGCCGAGCAGACCAATCTGCTGGCCCTGAATGCCGCCATCGAGGCGGCACGGGCCGGGGAGCAGGGGCGTGGCTTCGCCGTGGTGGCGGACGAGGTGCGGGTGCTGTCGCGTCGCACTCACGACTCCACCGCCGAGATCCAGCAGATGATAGAGGCGCTGCAACAGACCACCCGCCGTGCCGTCAGCGGCATGGAGAGCAGCCGTCAGCTGGCGGGCACCAGCGTGGAGGACGCCGAAGCAGCGAACCTCAGCCTAGGCCAGATCAACGAGGCCATCGGCGCCATCAGCGACATGGCGACCCAGATAGCGGCGGCGGCGGAGGAGCAGACCTCGGTCACCGGCGAGATCAGCCGCAACACCGAGAACATTCGCCACGTCTCCCAGGATCTGGCGGAGCAGGCGCGGGAGGAGGCCAGGCAGGCGGCGGCCCTCAAGGCCCTGACTGAGCGACTGGAGCAGGAGATCGGCCGCTTCAGGCTCTGATGGCGGTACCATGACGATGAATAAAGGCGGCTCGGGCCGCCTTTATTCATGGTGAGCATGGACATACAAAGCCCATGCACCGAATGAATGATGAGCCGTCATCCGGCCCGGTCGAGAGGGGGCCTCAGAGCGGCTTGATGTAGCTGGAGAACTCGAGATCCCTGTGATAGCCGTGGCCCTCGTAGAGGGACTGGGCCCCCAGGTTGTCGGTGGCCGTGCTCAGCATCAGGAAGGCGGCGCCGGTGGCGTGACCGTGTTCGTCCGCCCGGTCGAGCAGGGCCTGGGCGACCCCCTGCTTGCGGGCACTCGGTGCCACGAACAGGCCGTACAACAGCCAGATGGGCTTGAGCTCGAGGGAGCAGAACAGGGGGTAGAGATGGGCGAAGCCCAGCACCTCGCCGTCCTCGTGCTCGGCGAGGAACAACACCGACTCCTGGCGGGCGCAGCGCGCCTGCAGGAAAGCTTCGGCCGCGGCGGGCTCGGCGGGTACCCGGTAGAACTCGCGGTACTGCACGAACAGGGGGGCGACGCGAGGGATGTCGTCGATTCTGGCTTGGAGGATGTTCACAGGCGGCTCCTTGTGGGATGGTGCAGGGAAGGGAGAGCGGCTCGTCGCTCTGACTATGCGCGGGCCTGGGAGAGGGTAAGGGCTCCCGGGCGCGTTGGCGAGGGGACCGTGACCCTCTCTCCCCCTTGCTTGCGGCAGGTCAATTCATCGTCGACCGGGTTGCAGAAACTGACGCAGGGCGTTCGCAGCCCTGCAGGTCAGGCTCTCATCCTTCCATGATGCGCAGCTGACCGTCCCGGAAGCGGGAGGCCTGATCCGTGGGGGTGCTGCCGAAGTAGCGTTTGTACTCCCGGCTGAACTGGGAGTTGCTCTCGTAGCCGACCCGGGCCGCCGCCGCCCCGGCCTTGATGCCGTCGTGCAGCATCATGAGCCGCGCCTTGTGCAACCGGAACGACTTGATGTACTGCAGGGGCGAGGTGGCGGTGACTGCCTTGAAGTGGTGATGGAAGGCCGACACGCTCATGTTCACCTCCCGGGCCAGCTCCTCCATGGTCAGGGTATCGGCGTAGCGCTGCTCGATGAGACGCAGTACCCGGGCAATCTGCCCCATGTGGTTGTGGCGGTTGGCGAGCGCCTGCAACGCCGGGCCGCCCCCCTCGTGCAGGGCGTAGAACAGCATCTCGCGCACCGTCTGGGGCCCCAGCACCCGGGCGTGCTGGGGCTTGTCCATCAGGTCGATGAGCCGCTCGGCGGCGCAGAACATCTGCTCCGAGAGGGGCACCGCCAGCACACCGCTCTTCTGGGGCGGCGGGGGAGGCAGGCCGTCCCCCAGCTCCAGCAGCAGCTCCTGCAGGGTGGCGACATTGATCTCCAGGGAGAAGCCGATGAGGGGCTGCTCGGGGGAGGCGAAGCACTCGCACTCGCACGGCAGGGGCAGGGTCATCAGCAGGTAGTGGTTGGGATCGTAGCGAAACACCTGATCCGCCAGATAGCCCACCTTGTGCCCCTGCAGGATCACTATCATCCGCGGCTGATAGAGCACCGGCAGGCGGCCGTGGGGCTCGGTGGTATAGATGAGATTGACCTGGGCCACCGGGGAGGGGGTGATGCCGGGGGCCGCCACGTGGCGGGTCAGCCTGGCGGCGAGTTCGGCGTAGCGGTCAGACATGGTGACTCCAGTGATTTTCAATCTTTGTAGAAATAGGCAAGCAATGTGCAGAATGTTGCCTTGATGGTAAGGGGGTGCTGTAGAAAAATGCAACCATCATTTTGCGGCCAGGCCGCGCAGTCATCCCGAGGTAATCCCCATGCACAACTTCACTCTGCACACCCCGACCAAGGTCCTGTTCGGCAAGGGCCAGGTCGCCCATCTGCGCGAGCAGCTCCCTAACGACGCTCGCATCCTGATCACCTACGGCGGTGGCAGCGTGGTGCGCAGCGGCCTGCTGGCCCAGATCAAACAGGATCTGACGGGCATGACCCTGTTCGAATTCGGCGGCATCGAGCCGAACCCCACCTACGAGACCCTGATGGGCGCCGTCGAACTGGCCCGCGCCGAGAAGGTGGACTTCCTCTTGGCGGTCGGTGGTGGTTCCGTGCTGGACGGCACCAAGTTCATCGCCGCCGCCGCCCACTACGATCTGGCCAAGGATCCCTGGCACATCCTAGAGACAGTCGGCGGTGACGTGGCCTCCGCCATTCCCCTCGGCGCCGTGCTGACCCTGCCGGCCACCGGCTCCGAGATGAACATGGGGGCCGTCATCACCCGCAAGAGCAGTGGCGACAAGCAGCACTTCTTCTCCCCCTTCGTGATGCCGCGCTTCGCCGTGCTGGATCCCGTGCTCACCTACACCCTGCCGGCCCGTCAGGTCGCCAATGGCGTGGTGGATGCCTTCGTCCACACCCTGGAGCAGTACCTCACCTACCCGGTCGACGCCAAGGTGCAGGATCGCTTCTCCGAAGGCCTGCTGCTGACCCTGGCCGAGGAGGGCCCCAAGGCGCTGGTGGAGCCGGAAAACTACGATGTGCGCGCCAACATCATGTGGAGCGCCACCCTGGCCCTGAACGGCCTGATCGGTGCCGGCGTGCCGCAGGACTGGGCGACCCACATGCTGGGCCACGAGATCACCGCCCTGCACGGCCTCGACCACGCCCAGACCCTGGCCGTGGTACTGCCGGCCCTGCTCGATGCCAAGCGTGAGCAGAAACGCGCCAAGCTGCTGCAATACGCCGAGCGGGTCTGGGATCTGCGCAGCGGCAGCGAGGAGGAGCGCATCGACGGCGCCATCGCCGCCACCCGCGACTTCTTCGAGCGCATGGGGATCAAGACCCGGCTGCGGGACTACGGCATGGCCGACGCCCAGATCGACACCCTGCTGGCCAAGCTGGAAGAGCACGGCATGACCGCCCTCGGGGAGCACGGCGACATCGATCTCGCCCAGAGCAAGCATATTTATGAGGCGGCCTGGTAAGGGGCACATGCCCACCGATGGCGCCGGCCACAGATGAATAGCGGGGCCCTTCCTCTGCCTGCGGGCGGGGAAGCGGCCCCTTAACGTTACAAAACGGTTACTTTTTTCCGCTTCGTCTCATCCCATGCGCCAACGGCAGATTTCGTAAGAACAAAAAACGCTAAGATAGAGGGCCGGTTAAACATTTTTTTTGACTGGTTGGATCACTTTTTTTGGTGCTTTTTGCTGGTATAAGTTGCTAATTTAGTTTGTTTTTTTTAATCATGGCCCTCGGTGGGCTGAAATCTGTACCGGCGCCGTCCGGGCTGCGGTTGTAATAAAACTCCAAAATTTGATACTAATCACCTTCGCGCCTGAAAAGCGGGGGCCTGACCATGACAGGAGGTTGAGGTAAAGCCTGCTGATTTTCATAACAAAGGGCCCGTGACCTGCACTTTGGTCATGCCTTGTCGGCTCAGACATGAGAGACTGGGCAATGATTGTTTATTAACCATCAGGGAATAGTCATGCAGATTGGAATACCGAGAGAGAGTCTCGCCGGTGAGACCCGGGTCGCAGCGACCCCGGCCACCGTCGAGCAGCTGAAAAAGCTCGGCTTCGAGGTTGCTGTCGAGGCCGGTGCCGGCCAGCTGGCCAGCTTCGATGATGCCGCCTTCGAGGCTGCCGGTGCCAGCGTGGTGCCGAGCGTCTGGCAAGCCGACCTCATCTTCAAGGTCAATGCGCCGACCGACGCCGAGATCGCACAAATTAAGGATGGTGCCACCCTGGTGAGCTTCATCTGGCCCGCACAGAACCCCGAGCTGGTCGAGAAGCTGTCCGCGCGCAACATCAATGTGATGGCGATGGACATGGTGCCGCGGATCTCCCGTGCCCAGTCCCTGGATGCCCTCTCCTCCATGGCCAACATCGGTGGCTATCGCGCCGTGGTCGAAGCCGCCCACCAGTTCGGTCGCTTCTTCACCGGTCAGATCACCGCCGCCGGCAAGGTTCCCCCTGCCAAGGTATTGGTGATCGGTGCCGGCGTTGCTGGCCTGGCCGCCATCGGGACCGCCGGTTCCCTCGGCGCTATCGTGCGTGCCTTCGACACCCGTCTGGAAGTGGCCGAGCAGATCGAGTCCATGGGGGGTGAGTTCCTCAAGCTGGACTTCGGCGGCGAAGATGGCGCCTCCAGCGACGGCTACGCCAAGGTCATGTCCGACGAATTCATCAAGGCCGAGATGGAGCTGTTCGCCCAGCAGGCCAAGGAAGTGGACATCATCATCACCACCGCCCTGATCCCGGGCCGCCCCGCTCCCAAGCTCATCACCAAAGAGATGGTGGACAGCATGAAGCCGGGTTCGGTGATCGTGGATCTGGCGGCTGCCACCGGCGGCAACTGCGAATACACTGTGCCGACCGAGCTGTTCGTCACCCCGAATGGCGTCAAGGTGATCGGCTACACCGATCTGCCGGGTCGTCTGCCCGCCCAATCCTCCCAGCTCTACGGTACCAACCTGGTCAACCTGATGAAGCTGATGTGCAAGGAGAAGGACGGCCAGGTCGCCATCGACTTCGAGGACGTGGTCCAGCGCAACATGACGGTGATCCAGGCCGGTGAAGTGACCTTCCCGCCCCCCGCGATTTCCGTCTCCGCCGCCCCCCAGAAGCCGGCCGCCAAGGCCGCGCCGAAGAAGGCTGAAGAGAAGAAACCCTCCAACAAGAAGTTCGTCTGGGGTGCCCTCGGCATCGCGGCCTTCGGTTGGGTGGCTGCGGTGGCCCCTGCCGCCTTCCTCTCCCACTTCACCGTCTTCATCCTGGCCTGCGTGGTCGGTTACTACGTGGTGTGGAACGTCTCCCACTCCCTGCACACGCCGCTGATGTCGGTCACCAATGCCATCTCCGGCATTATCGTGGTCGGTGCCCTGCTGCAGATAGGGCAAGGGTCGACCCTGGTCACCGTGTTGGCCTTTATCGCCGTGCTGATTGCCAGTATCAACATCTTCGGTGGCTTCACCGTTACTCAGCGCATGCTGAAGATGTTCCGTAAGGATTAAGGGGGTTTAACGTGTCTCAAGGACTGGTAACAGCATCCTATATCGTTGCCGCCGTGCTCTTCATCCTCAGTCTCGCGGGACTGTCGAAGCAAGAGACGGCCAAGCATGGCAACCTGTTCGGTATCGCGGGTATGGCCATCGCCCTGCTCGCCACCGTGTTCAACCCGGAAACCAGTGGCGTGCACTGGATCATCCTGGCCATGGTCATCGGCGGCGCCATCGGCGTGCGTCTGGCGCTCAAGGTCGAGATGACAGAGATGCCCGAGCTGGTGGCCGTGCTGCACAGTTTCGTGGGCATGGCGGCGGTGCTGGTGGGCTTCAACAGCTTCATCGATCTGCACCCGTCTGCACCCGCCGAGGTGGTGGTCTCCGTCGGTTCCAACCTGGATGCGACTCTGGCGGCTGCCAGGGCGGCGTTCGAGCAGGCGGCCAGCATCGCCCAGGTCGAGCACCTGTCCGGCGCCATGCTGAACATCCACTTGGTCGAGGTATTTTTAGGCGTCTTTATCGGTGCCGTGACCTTCACCGGCTCCATAGTCGCGTTCGGCAAGCTGCGTGGCCTGATCTCCTCCAAGCCGCTGCAACTGCCCCATCGCCACAAGCTGAATCTGCTGGCCGTGGTGGTCTCCCTGGCGCTGATGATCCACTTCGTCAACGCCGGTGGCTCCACCTTCGCCCTGCTGCTGATGACCCTGATCGCCTTCGCGTTCGGCTGGCACCTGGTCGCCTCCATCGGCGGCGCGGATATGCCGGTGGTGGTCTCCATGCTGAACTCCTACTCCGGTTGGGCGGCGGCGGCGGCGGGCTTCATGCTCTCCAATGACCTGCTGATCGTGACCGGTGCCCTGGTGGGTTCCTCCGGTGCCATCCTGTCTTACATCATGTGCAAGGCGATGAACCGCTCCTTCATCTCGGTGATCGCCGGTGGCTTCGGCTCCGACGGCGTGGCCTCCACGGCCGACCAGGAACTGGGCGAGTACCGCGAGACCAACGCCGAAGACGTGGCCGACATGCTGAAAAGCGCCAGCTCCGTCATCATCACCCCGGGCTACGGCATGGCGGTGGCACAGGCTCAGTATCCGGTGGCCGAGATCACCCAGAAGCTGCGTGATCGCGGCGTCAAGGTGCGCTTCGGTATCCACCCGGTTGCCGGTCGTCTGCCGGGCCACATGAACGTGCTGCTGGCGGAGGCCAAGGTCCCCTACGACATCGTTCTGGAAATGGACGAGATCAACGAGGACTTCGGCGATACCGACGTGGTGCTGGTGATCGGTGCGAACGACACCGTCAACCCCGCCGCCATGGAAGATCCGGGCAGCCCCATCGCCGGCATGCCGGTGCTGGAAGTGTGGAAGGCGCAGAACGTCATCGGCTTCAAGCGCTCCATGAATACCGGCTACGCTGGTGTCCAGAACCCGCTGTTCTTCAAGGAAAATACCCAGATGCTGTTTGGCGATGCCAAGGCCAGCGTCGAGGCGATCCTCAAGGCGCTGTAAGCGTTGCAAGGAATGTAAAAAGGAGGCTCAGGCCTCCTTTTTTATTGCCCGGGATCCGGCGGCTGGCTTGAGCCCCGGGCTAGTTGACCTGGGGTTCGGTGGGGAAGTTGTCGTTCGCCGGCGGGCAATGGGTGGGCTTGTTTGGAGCCTCAATCGTGATCCAGTTCGCAATCCGGTGACGTTCCTGCTGCTGGAAGGCATAATGGCGACAAAAGGCGAACGGGTTCAATTTTATTTGATTCTGACGTCATTAAAATCAAATAAAGTTACAGGAGGGGGCAGGCCAGCGGCTGGCCACCCTCCCACCAGATCCATCCGGCCGGGCCAGCAATGTCACGCGGCACAGTGAATACGAGAACCACAGATGAAAGCACAATGGACCGATTTCATAACCTTGCTCAAGCGTGAAGTGGTGCCGGCCCTTGGCTGCACCGAACCCATGTCGGTCGCCCTGGCGGCGGCCAACTGCCGCAGGCTGCTGGGGCGGGATCCGGCCCGCATCAGCGTCTGGGTCAGCGGCAACCTGTTCAAGAACGGCATGGGGGTCGGGGTGCCCGGCACCGGCATGATAGGCCTGCCGGTGGCCGCCGCCGTCGGCATCACGGGAGGCAACCCGGACGCCGGCCTCGAGGTGTTGAAGACCCTGACCCCGGCCCAGGTGGAAGCCGCCAAGGGGCTGCTGCCCATCATCCAGGTGGATGTGAAGGACGTGCCGGACGTGCTCTACGCCGAGGTGCTGGTGGAGGCCGAGGGCCACAGCGCCCGGGTGGTGATCTGTACCGATCACACCCGCATCGTGCTGATGGAGAAGGATGGCGAGGTGCTGATGGAGCAGGCCAGCGCTCCCGGGGTGCAGATCCAACCCGCCAAGTCCGACAAGCCCACCATGACCCTGAAGGAGATAGTCGACTTCGCGCTGCTGGCCCCCATCGCCGACATCGACTTTATCCGCGAGGCGGCCAGCATGAACCAGGCGCTGGCAGATGAAGGGCTGCAGGGCTATGGCCTGCGCATCGGCAAGATCCTGACCGAACAGGTGGAGCGCAAGCTGCTGTCGGACGATCTGATGACGCTGGCCATGCGCCTCTCCTCGGCCGCATCGGACGCGCGCATGGACGGCGCCATGCTGCCCGCCATGTCCAACTCGGGCTCCGGCAACCAGGGCATAGCCGCCACCATGCCGGTGGTCGCCGCCGCCCGCTTCCTCAAGGCGAGCGACGAGCAGCTGGCACGGGCCCTGGTGATGAGCCACCTGGTGGCCATCTACATCAAGGCCTATCAGAACAAGCTGTCGGCCCTGTGCGCCGCCAGCACAGCCGCCATGGGCTCGGGGGCCGCCATCACCTGGCTGCTCGGGGGCCAGTTCGAGCAGATCAGCCACTGCATCAACAACATGATTGGCGACGTTTCCGGTATTATCTGTGACGGGGCGGGCAGCGCCTGCTCCATGAAGGTCTCCACCTCCACCTCGGCGGCGGTCAAGTCCTCTCTGATGGCCATCAACAACCTGAGGGTGCCCCAGAGCGAGGGCATAGTCTCCGACGACGTGGATCAGACCATCGCCAACCTGGGCCGCCTCTCCAAGCAGGGGATGCTGGATACCGACATCGAGATCATCAACATCATGCGGGCCAAGCAGCAAGGCAAGGCGAGCTGATGAGGAGGGTGGCACAGGCCACCCTCTGTTTTTGACTGACGCCACCCCGGCCATACCGGGGGGCGTGCCGCCACGATGCGGCCAGTTTCAGGGCGGATGCACATGAGGTGCTCGTCCTTTCACCTCGGGCCCCGCCCGTCATTTTGGGGAATATCATGACACTTAGCGTTATCGGTAATCTGGCCATCCTGGTCATGTTGCTGCTGTTTCTCTATCGCCTGCAGCAAACCCACGTCAGCTTCACCCGCCGGGTCTTCGCCGGTCTCGGCCTCGGCATACTGTTCGGCGGCGCCCTGCAGCTGTTGTACGGGGTCGGCTCCGACGTCCTGGTGAAGACCAGCGACTACCTGGACATCGTTGGCAGCGGCTATGTGAAACTGCTGCAGATGATCATCATCCCCCTCATCATGGTCTCCATCATAGGCGCCATCCTGAAGCTCTCCGGCGGCAGCGCCCTCGGCAAGATCAGCGGCCTGACCATAGGGGTGCTGATCTTCACCACCATGATCGCCGCCGGGGCGGGCATCCTGATGTCTAACCTGTTCGGCCTGACCGCCGAGGGGCTCACCGCCGGCGCCGCCGAGACCGCCCGTGGTGCGGCCCTGCAGACCAGCCTCGGCAGCGTCGAGAGCATGTCCTTCGCCAAGATGGTGCTGGAGTTCATCCCCGCCAACCCCTTCCTCGACATGACGGGGGCCCGCAAGACCTCGACCATAGCCGTGGTGATCTTCTCCATCTTCATCGGCCTGTCGGCCACCGGCATCGCCCGCAAGCAGCCCGAGATCTTCGCGAGCTTCGAGCGCTTCATGCAGGTCGCCCACGTCATCGTCATGCGGATGGTGACCCTGGTGCTGCGCCTCACCCCCTATGGCGTGCTGGCGCTGATGGCCAAGGTGGTGTCCGGCTCCAACTATGCGGACATACTGAACCTGCTGAACTTCGTGCTGGCCTCCTACGGCGCCATCGCCATCATGTTCGCCGTGCACCTGCTGCTGGTGAGCCTGGTGGGGATCAACCCGGCCCGCTTCCTGAAGAAGATCATGCCGGTGCTGGCCTTCGCCTTCACCTCCCGCACCAGCGCGGGCTCCATCCCGATGAACGTGCAGACCCAGACCAGGGCCCTCGGCGTGCCGGAAGGCATCGCGAACTTCGCCGCCTCCTTCGGCGCCACCATAGGCCAGAACGGCTGTGCCGGCATCTATCCGGCCATGCTGGCGGTGATGATAGCCCCGACCGTGGGGGTCAATCCCATGGATCCCGGCTTCATCATGACACTCATCGCCATCATCACCGTCAGCTCCTTCGGGGTGGCCGGTGTGGGGGGCGGCGCCACCTTCGCGGCGCTGATCGTGCTCTCCGCCCTGGACTTCCCGGTGGCCCTGGCGGGCCTGCTCATCTCCATCGAGCCCCTTATCGACATGGGGCGCACCGCCCTCAACGTCTCCGGCTCCATCACGGCCGGTACCGTCACCAGCCGCTTGATGGGACAGACCGACATGACGGTGTTCAACAGCGACGCCGAGGTAAGCCTGGATGGGGAAGAGTCCAGGGTCTGATCCCCGGGTTCCCGGCAGCGGATCAATGAACTATGTGAGGGGGAGGCGAGGCCTCCCCCGTCGTTACAGGAGTCAAGCAATGCGTATTGTGATCATTGGCGGCGAAGCCGCCGGCATGAGTGCGGCCGCCAAGGCCCGTCGTCTGGCCAGGGACGCCGAGATAGTGGTCTATGAGGCGTCCGAGGTGATCTCCTTCGGGGCCTGCGGCCTGCCCTACTTCGTCGGTGACGACTTCCAGGAGCCCGGCTTCATGGCCGAGCTCAGCGTCGAGCAGTTCTCCGCCAAGGGGATAGAGGTAAAGATCGGCCACAGGGTGCTGAGCCTGGACGCGGCCGCCCAGACCCTGGTCGTCGAGCACAATGGCGACACCTTCAGCGATCGCTACGATCGACTGATGATCGCCACCGGCGCCCGTGAGGTGATGCCCCCCATCCCCGGCCTGCAGCAGGAGGGTGTATTTGGCCTTCGCCGCATGGCCGACGGTCTGGCGCTCAAGGCGGCGGTGCAGGATGCGGGCAAGCGCAAGGCCGTAGTGATCGGCTCCGGCTTCATCGGGCTGGAGGTGGTGGAGGCCCTGGTCCATCAGGGCAAGGAGGTGCGCCTCATCGAGCTGGCAGAGCGGGTCATCCCGGATGCGTTCGATGGCGAGATCACCCAGCATATCGAGACCGAGCTGAAGGAGCAGGGGGTCAGCCTGCATCTCGGCGAGCGGGTCGAGGCCCTGCTGGGGGAGGGATGGGTGACCGGCGTGCGCACCGATCGGGGCGAATACGAGGCCGATATCGTCGTGGTCTGCACCGGGGTCAGACCCAACACCGAGTTCCTGGCGGAGACCGGCATAGTGCGGCTGGCCAACGGCGCCATCGAGGTGGACCGTCAGGGCCGCAGCTCGCTGCCGAACGTCTGGTCGGCGGGGGATTGCGCCAGCGTCTGGCACAGCGTCAAGGAACGGCAGGTCTATGTGCCGCTGGCCACCATAGCCAACAAGCTGGGGCGCATGGTGGGGGAGAACCTGGCGGGGGCCGAGCAGGCATTCCCGGGCACCCTAGGCTCGGCGGCCCTCAAGGTGCTGGGGCTGGAGGCGGGCCGTACCGGGCTCTCCGAGAAAGAGGCCCAGCAAATGGGCATCGACTATCACACCGTGGTCATTAAGGACAAGTGTCACACCAACTACTGCCCGGGCCAGTCCGACATCCATGTCAAGCTGGTGTATGAGGCAGGCAGCAAGCGACTGCTGGGCGGCCAGATCCTGGGTCGCAAGGGGGCGGTGCACCGCATCGATGCCCTGGCGGTCGCCATCACCATGGGGGTCACCACAGAGCAGCTCGGCATGCTGGACTTCGCCTATGCCCCTCCCTTCTCCCGCACCTGGGATGTACTCAACGTGGCGGGCAACGTCGCCAGGTAAGGCGCGAGGCGGCGCATGGACGTGCCGCTCCATTCTTACCGCACCGGCGATGGGCTCAAAAGGGTGTGCAATATGCTCTCTTCTTTATATGGGGAGGCGCCTGTACTCCTCTTCGCCGGGGGGAGATTGGGTGCGGATCGCCGGCAGCCACCCATAAAAAAACCGGAGCCTGAGGCTCCGGTTTTCATTGCAGAAGGTGCGCTCTCAGCCGCGGCCGAGACGATTGTCCGGGTAGTTCTTGGCCAGCACTTCGCGGGCGTGGCGAGCCAGGGTCGGCATCTTCAGGGTCTCGTAGGAGTTCACCATGATCTCCAGCGCCTTCTCGGTCTCGACGGTATCGGGGTAGGTCTCGACGATCATCTTGGCGCGGTTGGCGGCGGCGATCAGGGCGTCACGCTTGACGTAATACTCGGCCACGCTCAGGTCGTAGCGGGCGAGACGGGTCTTCAGACCGACCATGCGGGCACGGGCATCGGCGGCGTACTGGCTGTTCGGGTAGTTCTGCAGCAGTGTCTTGAAGTCCTGGAAGGCCTGGCGGGCGTAGGCCGGATCCTTGTCATCCCGATTGATGCCGAGGAAGTCCTGGAAGAAGTTATAATCCGCCGCCATGTTGGTCAGGCCGCGCATGTAGAACACGTAATCTATGTTCTTGTGGGCCGGGTTCAGGCGGATGAAGCGGTCGATATTGGCGATGGCCTGAGCAGTATCGTCCTGCTTGTAGTAGGCGTAGATGAGATCGAGCTGGACCTGGTTTGAGTAGGCGCCGAACGGGTAGCGAGAGTCGAGGGCTTCCAGCAATTCAATGGCGTTCAGGTAGTTACCTGTGTCCAGTTTGAGACGGGCCTGCTGGTACAGAACTTCCGGCGGTTCGTCGGGAACCTTGGGTTTGGTGCTGGAACAACCAGTGATCAGGGTAGCGATCAAGGCGAGTGACATCAGCAGGTGAGACTTCTTTCCCATCAACAACATCCGGTCCATTTCCACGAAATTGGCAAAGTATCCGTTATGCTTGGCTAAAAGAAAAGCTAGAATACCCGGATTATTTCGAATTGATACCCCCGCTCAAGAGACCATACATGAGCCAGCATATTGAACTGACAGGCGAATTTCAGGATCACCAATTCGGGCAACGGCTCGACCAGGCCCTGGCCGAATTGTTTCCCGACTACTCCAGAACCCGTATCAAGGAGTGGATTTTACAGGACAGAGTGACCCTGGACGGTCAGGTTGCCAATACCCCGCGCGAGAAAGTGCTGGCCGGGCAACAGGTACATGTAAATGTCGAGTTGGAGGCGGATACCCGCTGGGACGCCCAGAACATCGAGCTCAACATCGTCTATGAAGACGAACACATCCTGGTGATCGACAAGCCCGCCGGCCTGGTGGTCCATCCGGGCGCCGGCACGCCGGATGGCACCATTCTCAACGCCCTGCTTCACCGCTACCCCGGCATCGCCGAGGTGCCCCGTGCCGGCATAGTGCACCGTCTGGACAAGGACACCACAGGCTTGATGGTGGTGGCCAAGACGGTACCGGCCCAGACCCATCTGGTGGAGGCCCTGCAGGCGCGCCAGATCACCCGTGAGTACGAGGCCATCGCCATCGGCCACATGACCGCAGGTGGCACCGTCGACGCCCCCATCGGCCGTCACCCGACCCAGCGTACCCACATGGCTGTGGTGCCCAATGGCCGTCCGTCCGTAACCCACTTCCGGGTGCACGAGAAGTTCCGCGGCCACACCCGCCTGCGGCTGCGTCTCGAGACCGGTCGTACCCACCAGATCCGTGTGCACATGGCTCACATCAAGCACCCGCTGGTGGGGGATCCCGCCTACGGTGGCCGTCTGCGCCTGCTGCGCAATGCGACCCCCGAGCTGACCCTGGCCCTGCGCAACTTCAACCGTCAGGCCCTGCACGCCACCATGCTGAAGCTGGCTCACCCCATCACGGGCGAAGTCATGGAGTGGCACTCCTCCACCCCGCAGGACATGCTGGATCTGATGGAAGTGCTGCGGGCAGATACCCTGGCCAACCCGGACGATCTGGTCTGGAACTGATAACAGCAGGCCTGCGTCGGTTTTTGCCGTAACCGGGCCCACATAAGATCCCAAGCGGGGCTCCCTCTCGGCCGATGAGGAGCCCCGCTTTCATATGAGGTGAATCAATGAAGGAGTCGCAGATGAACTGGATCGAACCGGACTGGCCGGCGCCAGCCCGTGTGCGGGCGCTGTCGACCACCCGGGATGGTGGCATCAGCGAGGGCGTCTTTCAGGGTCTGAACCTGGGTGCCCATGTGGGTGACGAGCCTGCTAGGGTCGAGGCGAATCGGGTCCTGCTGCAACAGGCCGCCGGGATCCCGGGTCGGCTCAACTGGCTCAATCAGGTGCACGGCGTCGCCGTCCATCCCGTCGGCCATGAGTACGGCGTGGCGCCGGATGCGGATGCAGCCTGCGCCCTGCAAGCCGGGCTGGCCTGCATCGTCATGACAGCCGACTGCCTGCCCGTGCTGTTCTGTGACAGGGCTGGCACCCGGGTGGCCGCCGCCCACGCCGGCTGGCGCAGCCTCCATGCCGGCGTGCTGGAGGAGAGCATAGCGGCCATGGGCTGTGCGCCAAACGATATTCTCGCCTGGCTCGGCCCGGCCATAGGCCCCACCGCGTTTGAGGTGGGGGGCGAGGTGCGCGATGCCTTTATGGCCGAGCAGATTGAGGCCGCAGCCGCTTTTACTCCTTCTAGCAACGAGGGCAAGTGGCTGGCGGATATCTACCAGCTGGCCAGGTTGCGACTGGCCCGCGCCGGCGTGACCGCCCTCTATGGCGGTGAGCTCTGCACCTATAGCGATCCCGAGCGTTTCTACTCCTATCGCCGTGACGGCCAGACCGGCCGCATGGCCTCCATCATCTGGTTGGCGGAATAAACCGAGAAGCGCTCGCCGACACCCATGAGAGCCTTCCCCGGCGCCGCCCTGTGATACGGGGCGGCGCTCTTTTGGCACCGCTATTGAGGGAAAAATAAACAGCCACCCCTTGAAATCCCATTCCAAGACCTCATCTTCCTTGTCAGAAAGTTATGTTGTTTGCCGCCTCGGCGGCGTCTGTCTGAAGAGGGGGAGTGCAATGCGCCTCGATCGCCTGACCAGCAAATTCCAAGTCGCTATTTCCGACGCCCAGTCATTGGCACTGGGTCGTGATCATCAATTCATCGAACCCGTCCACCTGATGACCGCATTGGTCAACCAGGATGGTGGCTCCATTCGCCCGCTGCTGACCCTGACCGGGCTCGACATCAATGCCCTGCGCTCGCGCCTGGGTGAAGAGCTAGACCGTCTGCCCCGCGTCAGCGGTGTCGAGGGGGACGTTCAGCTCTCCAATGGCCTCGGCCGCCTGCTCAACGTCTGTGACAAGCTGGCCCAGCAGCGCAAGGACCAGTTCATCTCATCCGAACTGTTCGTGCTGGCTGCCCTCGACGAGAAGGGCACCCTTGGCGAGCTGCTGCGCGCCCAGGGGCTGACCAAGGAGAAACTCGAAGCCGCCATCGACAAGGTGCGTGGTGGCAAGAAGGTGGATGACGCCAACGCCGAGGAGAATCGCCAGGCGCTGGAGAAATACACAATCGATCTCACCGAGCGGGCCGAGCTCGGCAAGCTCGACCCCGTCATCGGGCGGGATGACGAGATCCGCCGCACCATCCAGGTGCTGCAGCGCCGTACCAAAAACAACCCTGTGCTGATCGGTGCCCCCGGTGTGGGCAAGACCGCCATCGTCGAGGGGCTGGCTCAGCGCATCATCAACGGTGAGGTGCCGGAGGGGCTCAAGAACAAGCGGGTGCTCTCCCTGGACATGGGGGCCCTGGTGGCCGGTGCCAAGTATCGCGGCGAGTTCGAGGAGCGCCTCAAGGCGGTCCTGAACGATCTCGCCAAGGAGGAGGGCAGCGTCATCCTGTTCGTGGACGAGCTGCATACTATGGTCGGCGCCGGCAAGGGCGAGGGGGCCATGGACGCGGGCAACATGCTCAAACCCGCCCTGGCGCGCGGTGAGCTGCACTGCGTCGGCGCCACCACCCTCGATGAGTACAGACAGTACGTGGAGAAGGATGCCGCCCTGGAGCGCCGCTTCCAGAAGGTGTTGGTGGAGGAGCCCTCGGTGGAGGACACCATCGCCATCCTGCGCGGCCTTAAAGAACGCTACGAGCTGCACCACCACGTGCAGATCACGGACCCGGCCATAGTCGCGGCGGCCCAGCTGTCCCACCGCTACATCGCGGATCGCCAGCTGCCGGACAAGGCCATCGACCTCATCGACGAGGCGGCTGCCAGCATCCGGCTGCAGATAGACTCCAAACCGGAGTCCCTGGATCGGCTCGAGCGGCGCATCATCCAGTTGAAACTGGAGCAGCAGGCGTTGATGAAGGAAGACGACGACGCCAGTCGCAAGCGTCTGGATCTGCTGAACCAGGAACTCTCCGAAAAAGAGCGGGAATACAACGAGCTGGAAGAGGTGTGGAAGGCCGAGAAGGCCGCCCTTGCCGGTACCCAGCACATCAAGGCGGCGCTGGAGCAGGCCCGTCAGGATCTCGAGGTGGCGCGCCGGGCAGGGGACTTGGCTCGCATGTCCGAGCTGCAGTACGGCCGCATTCCTGAGCTGGAGAAACAGCTGGATCTCGCCACCCAGGCGGAGATGCAGGAGACCAGTCTGCTGCGCAACCGGGTCACCGACGTGGAGATCGCAGACGTCTTGGCGCGCTGGACCGGGATCCCGGTCCAGCGGCTGCTGGAAGGGGCGCGGGACAAGCTGCTGCGGATGGAGGATCAGCTGC
>NZ_JBOFLJ010000060.1:0-1937 GCF_051657805.1 Aeromonas sp.
AGGGGGTAAGAGACACAGTTGGTCTTAGAGGAAGGGAAGAGCTAGGGCTCGATCCAGGGCTTGGTTTTGCCTGATGGCAAGGACAGCAACATTGCGGAGGTAAGCCATAAAGGCTGTGGACCGCCAGCGTAAGATCCACTGGATATCCACAGAGGAGAAACCCATGGCATGGAGGGCCACACAAGCCCCAACACGGAGGGAGTGGGAGCTCCATCGGCTGACGTCTTTGGCGTCGCGCACAGGGTGGAGGTGGTAGACATCACAGGCCAGTTGGCGCATGAAGCCCTCAATCTCGTCGGCGGTGAGAGTGGGACCAGTAAACAGAAAGGGGGGTGGAATTGGGCTGCAGCCGTGGGTCGAGCACAGAAAGGCGCTTGAAGCGGGCAAGGGACCGATAGGCAGAGGACACAAGACAGAGGCCACCAGGGGTGGGGTTGTGTGCAAAGAGTTTATCCTCGCCATGCTGCCCGTTTTTCTGGGTGCGCCAGGTAACCCACATGCGGGTGATTTGGTGGAGGGGAATGTTGAGGATTGCCAGGCCAGAGGCCCGGTGCCTGGAGGTGGTGAGGACACGGAAGTCGTCAGGGACAAAGGCCCGGGTGCGAATGGCAGCGGCCACCAAGTGGTGGAGTTGGGGGGAGGACGGGTTGGAGAGGCCAGAAGGTTGGGCCCACTCCGAGAGTCTGAAACCAGCACAAAACCCTTGTTCGAAACCATCAGTAAGGGCACAAGCTAGGCTATCCTCATGGTGGTTTGCAGCGACCAGGCGGGCAGCTAAGTGCATTTGTGGGTCATAGGGTTCCCGGCGGTTGGGGATAGATTCAAACTTTTTGAGGTCCCGGAGGACAGGGGCCAAAATAGATCCCATATGTGTGTGTGTAGGGTGGTCCTTCCGGAAGTCCTCACCAGTGAAGGAGGCCACAAAACTAGCCGCCCCGAGGAGGTACTGCTCAATGGTGGCAACTCGAATGCTGCGGCAGTAAATGGAGTGACCGGAGCTGAGGTGGAGGGCGTACATGGCCAATTGAAACTGGCCACGTTCGGCGAGCCCCGGGGTGTTGCCCTCAAGCAACAGGTTGTCCTGCCACTTCATATGGTGGCAGAACCAAAGGTAGTGCAACCGGCGGGTACGAACTGTCCCAATACTGGCGGGAGACCGCATGGACCCGGATTGGGCGGTGAGAACAGCCGTGAGGTAAGGAGCTGTAAGAGCTCGGGACTCGGGAGGAAATAATCCAAGGATGCGAGTGAGGGATGCTTCAGAAACAGCTGGGAACAGCGGATAGAAGAATCAAGAGAAAAATCATTGCGTGAGATGTCATCAGCAACAGTGTTGAGGACACCGGCCAAGTGAGTGCACTGGGTGTGGACAAGGGATGTCCGCAGGAGTTCAGAGTAGACAGAGACAAGTGCTTGGTTTTGGGATGTGCGGGCTGTAGCTCTGTTTTCCCAGGACATGGAGACAGTGTTGTCTGTTTCACCACGCCAAACCGGGATATCCGGTACCCCTGAAGGGAAAAAGGTAAGGGCCTCCAGGTGGGACGATGTGGACAGCCTGGTGTGGATGGCTGCGAGCTGGAGGATGAGGATGAGGAACTCCAGGGAGTTGATGTGGACAAACCCTGGGGAGCCGGGTTTAATGGAACGGACACCATGGAGGATGGTGGGGCTCCAGGAGATGTCAAACCAGAATCGGAGGCCGGGGCAGAAGGCGCCGCCACCGAGGAGGCTGGCATCGCCGCGAGACCAGAAATGGGGGTCACGGGGGATGATCATGCCAAGGGGGGTCTCCCAAGGGGAACTGGAGGACTCCACATATGTGAGGAGGTGGTGTAAGGCCTCAGAGAAAGTAGCATCCACTGAGAACCGTTGGCGGGTGGACCAAAGAAGCCGTGCCTTGTCACGGGCAATCAGGGATGAGAGGCGGTGGAGAAGGG
>NZ_JBOFLJ010000061.1:0-299691 GCF_051657805.1 Aeromonas sp.
AGCCTCGATGCTGGCATGCAGAAGAAATTTGCCGAACAGGCCCAGACCATCACCGAGCTGACCAGCAAGCTGGACGCCACAGCCAAGGCGCTGGCAGACATCACCACCCAACTGGAAGGCCAGGAAGATTTCAGCCACAAGCGCCAGCCCGCCACCGGCGCCCAAGGCACCACCATCGAAACCGACTGCTAAGGACCCCATTCATGCGTAACGAAACCCGCCAGAAGTTCAACGAGTTCACCGGCAAGGTGGCAAAGCTCAACGCCATCACCAGCGCCATGGTGCAGTTCAACGTGCAGCCCAGCGTCCAACAGACCCTGGAAACCAAGATGCAGGAGTCGGTCGCCTTCCTCTCCATGATCAACATGGTGCCGGTAGATGAACTCAAGGGGCAAAAAGTCGGCATCGGCATCAGCAGCACCATCGCGGGCCGTACCAATACCGATAACAAGGACCGTCAGCCCAACAACCCCGCCGCCCTGTATGACCACAACTACGAGTGCGCCCAAACCAACTACGACACCATGATCGGCTACGCCCAGCTCGATTCGTGGGCCAAGTTCCCTGACTTCCAGACCCGGATCCGCGACGCCATCATCACCCGGCAGGGGCTGGACCGGATCATGATCGGCTGGCACGGCACCAGCGCGGCGCCCGACACCGATCGCAATGCCAACCCCTTGCTGCAAGACGTCAACATCGGCTGGCTACAGCACATCCGCACCGATGCCCCGGCCCAGGTCATGAGCGAAGGCACCGATGGAAGCGGCAAGATCTACGTGGATGCCGCCGACGGCGACTACAAGAACCTCGACGCGCTGGTGTTCGACGCCGTCAACGAGCTGATCAAGCCCTGGTTCCAGGACGACACCGAACTGGTGGTCATCTGCGGCCGCAAACTGCTGTCCGACAAGTATTTCCCCATCATCAACGACGCGGGCGACAACCAGAACAAATTGGCCGGGCAGGTACTTGTGAGCCAGAAGCAAATTGGCGGCCTCAAGGCCGTGCGCGTCCCCTTCTTCCCCGACAATGCCCTGCTGATCACCAAGCTCAGTAACCTCTCCATCTACTGGCAAGACGGTGCCCGCCGTCGCCACATCGAGGAAGAACCCAAGCGCAACCGCATCGTCAACTACGAAAGCTCCAACGACGCCTACGTGGTGGAGGATTACGACTGTGTCGCCCTGGTCGAAAACATCGTCATGGGGCCGAACCCGGCCCCCGGCGCATAAGGGGGTGACATGACTCCCGCTCGTCGCCACCGGGAAAAAGCACTGGCCGCCCTGCAAGGGGCGGCCTCTCCCCAATTCGACCAGGTACGCGCCAACGCCTACGAGCTGCAGCTGATGCAGCTGGCCGAACACCGCCGCACCCTCAAAGGCATCCAAAGCATCGAGCGCAAGATCGACGCCAAACGCCCCATGCTGGCCGTCTACCGACCTTGGATTGATGGCGTACTAGCCGCCGACCGGGGCGGTCAGGATGACGTCCTGGTGACCGTCATGCTCTGGCACCTCGACACCGGCGATCTCGAGGGAGCCCTCCCCATGGCGGACTACGTGATCCGCCACGGCCTCAGCACCCCCGATCGCTACGAGCGCACCGCCGCCACCATGATCGCCGAAGAGGTGGCCGACACCGCTATCAAGCAGCAAGAAGCCGGCGCGGGCCCCTCCCTGCACCTGCTCAATAGCTACCAGGCCCTGTTGGCCGACTCCGACATCTTCGACCAGGTGCGCGCCAAGCTGCACAAGGCGCTGGGCCGTGCCTGCCTCGCCGATGGGCTCAAGCAGCAGGCCGCTGAGCACTACCGGCGCGCCATAGAACTACACGACAAGGTGGGCATCAAGAAAGAGCTCGAAGTGCTCGAGCGTGCCCTGAAAAACGAACAGCAGCCCGACGCCAAAGGCGGCGGTAGCTAACCGAGCGAACCCCGCACCCTGGGCGGCTCGGGCCTGACGAATGCCAACGGCATACCAGACGGCCCGACCACCGCCCAACAAGCGGAGAAGGAACAACATGACCACCGGATTCATTGCCAATGCACCAACGTCGCCAGCCGAAGGGGAGATAACCTCCAGCCCCTTCTGGCCGGCGATCTCGCTGACTGACCTGCGCGAGACCGTCCGGCTGGATGGCACCGTCACCACCGCGCGCCTCACCCATACCGTGATCGACGCCATCACCAGCGTCAACCGAGATCTGGCCGAATGGCGCAGCGCCCGCCAGGCAGAAGGCCACGCCACCCTGACCGCCGTGCCGGGCGAACTCATCAACAACGAATCGGCGCACCTTCACAGCTACCGGCGCGCCGTCTATGCCATGACCCGCGCCAACCTGCTGGAACGCTACACCGACTACAGCGCCACCGGTGACGGCGTCAAAGGGGCCGATGCCAAGGTCATGAGCTCTGACGACCTCTACCGCGACGCTCGTTTTGCCATCCGCGATGTCCTCGGCACCACCCACAACACCGTGGAGCTGATCTGATGCAACTGCGCAGCCAACAGGGCGACACCCTCGATCTCATCCTGTTTCGGCATTACGGCTACACCGCAGGCATCACCGAGCAGGTGCTCGAACTCAACCCCGGTTTGGCCGAGCTCGGCCCCATCCTCCCGACCGGAACCCTCATCACAATGCCAGCGGCCCCGACTCAGGCCGAGCAGCCGCTGATCCAGCTATGGGACTGACCATGAGCCGCCTCGACGACGAACTCGAACGACTGGCCGACATCAGCGAGCAGCAGCTCGCTGCCCGTATCCACGCCGCCCGTATCAGTGGCACCGGCCCGCACTATTGCATCGACTGCGAAAACCCCATCCCGCAGGCGCGCCGTGAAGCTATCCGGGGCTGCGAACGCTGCGCAGAGTGCCAGACCATCCACGAATTCCAAACCGCTCGCCACTACGGCAGCAAACGATAAAAACAGGAGAGCACGATGCCAGAACCGATCTCATCCAGTGCAGCAACCAGCACCCTCACCGGTCTGGCGCTGCTGTCCCTCTTCCCGGGCGTTGATCCCGGCGTCCTGCTAGGTGCATTCGCCGGGGCGCTGGTGTTCATCGCCACCACCGCCGAGCTTGGCAACCTGCGCAAGGTGGGCCTGTTCGTTGCCGCCTTCGTGGCGGGCGCGCTGGCGGCGCCGCTGGTTGCCGCCATGCTGGCCAGCGTGCTGCCGCTCAATGTCGAAGTCCCCAGGGCTGTCGGCGCAATGCTGGCCTCGGCACTGGCCGTCCACCTGCTGCAGTGGGTCCTGCGCAAAACGCCAGAAGACCTGCTCAAACTCCGCAAAGGGGGCTGACATGCTGACCATCCTCTACGCCATGATCTGCGCCGCGATCGCCATGCGCATCGCCACCTTCAACCGCAACGGGGGTGACTATCGCCCCCTGCCGGCCCTGCTGGCATGGGTCATCACCGTCGCCGCCGGGTCTGTGCCGCTGCGCGTCCTGCTCGGTGTCATGCCCGCGCCCGATCCAGCCGCTGTGCTGCTGGCCGCCGTGCTGCTCACCGCCCTGATCGGCTCTCGCGGATCCGTCATGCGCCTGCTGCCACGCCGCCGCCAGCAGGCGACCACCGCCAGCCACCTGAACGGGAGGTTTCAACCATGAGCCTGAAAAAGGGGGATACCGGCACCGCCGTCGCCGATCTGCAGCGTCGCCTGACCAATGCCGGCTATCCGGTCGAGCCTGACGGCTGGTTTGGCGCTGACACCGAGCGCGCCCTGCTCGCCTTTCAGCAGGACTACATGATCGCCGCCATCGGCCAGGCAGGCCCCCGCACCATGACCGCCCTGCTCGGCAGCGAACGCGGTAACCAGCTGACCATCAACCACATGCAGAGCGGGGCTGACATGCTGGGCCTGCCGCTCGCCACCATGGCCACCGTTGCCCAGGTCGAGAGCATCGGCGAAGGCTTCACCAATGCCATGCGCCCAGTGGTGCTGTTCGAGCGCCATGTGTTCTACAAGCAGCTCACCAAGCACCAGGGCAAAGCCGTCGCCGACCAGATGGCCGCCAATTACCCCAATCTGGTCAACCCCAAACGCGGCGGCTATGCGGGCGGGGCGGCAGAGTGGGAGCGGCTGCAACTGGCCATCAGCCTGCATCGAGATGCCGCCATCGAGTCAGCCAGCTGGGGCATGTTTCAGGTCATGGGTTACCACTGGCAGGCCCTGGGCTTTGCCTCCGCCAGCGACTGGCAGGAGGCTATGCAACGCAGCGAGGTCGAACACCTCACCACCCTGTGCCGCTTCATCCAGCAAGACCCAGCCATGCACAAGGCCCTGCTGGGGCGTAAATGGGCCGACTTCGCCCGCCGCTACAACGGCCCGGCGTTCAAGGAAAACGACTACGACACCAAGTTGGCCAAGGCATATGACCACTTTGCCAAGGTTTATCCGGTGCAGGAGGTGGCAGATGCCTCGGCCTAAGTGCGGTCACTTGTCAGGGAAAACCTGCATCAAGCTGGATGCGAAGTGTCTGGAATTACGTTGGCTTGGTGGCTGCGTGGTCTGCCCGTTCAGGGGATGTAGCCAGAATCAGCCGCAACTCACACCTCCACCGAGGAAACCGTAATGGCATTACTGCGCTCCCCCCTCACCTGGTTGTTGCTGGCCCTGGCCATCGCCTTGGGCGGCTGGGGCTGGGCGGCCACCTCGGCGGCGGCCGCCAAGGGTAAGGTCACTACCCTACAACGTGACCTCAAGGCTGCCGACGACAAGGCCAACGAAGCCGAGCGGCGGGAAAAGCTCAAAGACGGGACCATCAGCACCCTCAACAGTGAGCTGGACATCCAGGCAACCGCTGCCGCACAGCTGCAGCGCCAGCTTGGCGATCTGACCATCACGGCCGCCACCCGGGCCGACACCATCAAGAGGCTCAAACGTGAAAATGCCGAGCTCCAAGCCTGGGCTGATAGCCCTCTGCCTAACCCTGTTATCCGGCTGCTCCAGCGCCCCGCCCTCACCGGCGCCGCAGATTATCAGGCTCACCTGTCAAAGCCTGACACCCTGCCAGCTGCCACCGGCCAGCCCGGCCAATAACGGCGATCTGCTCGACCAACTGACCCAGACCGAGGCCGCTTGGGCCAGCTGCGCCGCTCAGGTCAATATTCTCATCACCTGCCAACAACGGCAGAAGCAACAAGGGAGTGAAGATGGAAAAGCCAAAACAGATCCGTGAGGTGCTGCAGCAATGCGTCCCGCTACTGCGCCAGAACCCGGATCACATGATGATATTCGTCGACAAGGGCAAGCTGGTTGCCACCGGCGCCGCCAGCCTGTCGTTTGAATACCAGTACGAACTGACCATCATCGTGGCCGACTTTGCTCAGAACGTGAACACTGTCATGGTGCCACTGTTGGCATGGATCAGGCAGAACCAGCCGGAACTGATGATGAACAACGACAAGCGTGAAAACGCCATGCGGTTCGAAGTAGAGATCCAGAACAACGAAACCTGCGACATCGAAATCAAACTGACGCTGACCGAACGGGTCAAGGTCTGGAAGGATGAGCAGGGCATGCACTACGAACACCTGCCAGAGCCGCCAGAAGACCCCTACGACGGCATCACCTGGGAACTGGCTATCAGCGGAGAATAATTACCATGGCCGCCGATCTCGACCGACTGACCCACTTTGCCGCTAGGGTAGAATTGATCCGGGCCAACCTGTCACAGCAGGAGCTGGCCCGCTTTGCCGATCAGATGGCAAAAGAGATGCGCGAGAGCAACGCCCAGCGCATCAAGGCCAACGTCACCACGGAAGGTGACCAGATGGATCCGCGCAAGCCGCAACATGGCAACCGCGAAATCAAATTCATCTACACCACCAGTGACAACGAAGTCCGCCACCTGAAAAGCTGGCGCGGTACCCGCAGCTACATCATCGGATTTGACATCATGCGGGGCGGGATCCGCACCTTCAAACGCTCCCGTATCAAACGCTTCATCAAGGTCGATGCCAGCAAGGCTGACACCATCAACAAGAGCAAGATTAAGCGCAAAATGTTCTCCCGCCTGATCAAGTCAAAATGGCTCAAGGCCAAGGGCTACAGCGATCGCGCCGAGGTCTACTTTGCCAGCACCGCCGAAAAGGTGGCCCATATCCATCACTACGGCCTGAAAGACAAAGGCAGCAAGGGACAAGATATCCAGTACCCGGAACGGCCCCTGTTGGGCATGGATGCCAAAGACATCGACAAGGTCGAAGACCTGTTGCTCGTTCAACTCACCAAAGGCCTATAACCACCAATGCCATTGTGAAACAGCATTACACAATGGCGCCTGCTCGCCTTCTCGGCCATTGCCCAAAACAATGGCCCCATGCAACCGACCCTGACCGAGCTCCAACGCCTGATCGACAACCTGATCCGCATCGGTACTGTAACCGAAGTGCGATCCAAGGCATGTCGCGTCAAAACCGGCGACATCATCACCAACTGGCGGCCCTACACCACAGGAAGGGCCGGGGCTAACCGTACCCGTCACCGCCTGAGCATCGGTGAACAGGTCATCTTGTTGTCAGTCAGTGGCGATCTGCGCAATGCGTACGTCATCGCCTCCCTCAATGCCACCGCCGCAGACGAGCCACTGGCTGACGATGACAACCCAAATCTCGATCGCACCGAATACAGCGATGGCGCCGTCATCGAATACAACCCGCAAACCGGCGAGCTCAATGCCACCGGCATCATGGCGGCCAGGATCAAGGCCAGCGTCAGCGTGACGTTCGACTCCCCCAAAGTAATCTGCACCAACCTGCTGCAGGCCAAGCGCGTGATCAGCGAAACAGCCAAAGTCGGCGCAGTCGAGGTCACTACCCACGGCCATGAAAAGGTACAACCAGGCAGTGGTCAGTCAGGGGGGCCGGTATGAACTGGTTTGGCATGAATGCCGCCACTGGCCGCGCCATCAGCGCCACCGACCACATCATCCAGTCGGTGCGCGACATCCTGATCACCCCGGTGGGTTCCCGGGTCATGCGCCGCGACTACGGCAGCGAGCTGTTCTACCTCATCGACCAGCCCCAGCATCAGGCCACCCGCCTGCGTCTGATGGCTGCCACCGTGCAGGCCCTCATCAACTGGGAACCCCGCATCACCATCACCCGGGTCGATGTGCTAGGCGGCGGCATGAATGGCGCCCTCACCGTCGAGCTCACCTGGCAGCGCAAAGATGGCGGCGCGCCGGAGTCTGCCTCAATCACCATCCCAACCGGAGCCGCCCAGTGAGCACCATCACCCTCTCCCAACTACCCCAGCCCGATGTGATTGAGTTGCTGGATTACGAAGCCATCCTGGCCGAGCGCAAGGCGTATCTCATCAGCCTCTACCCGGCAGACCAGCAAGCCACCATCGCCGCGACCCTGGCGCTCGAGTCCGAGCCCATCACCAAGCTGCTGCAAGAGAATGCCTACCGGGAGCTGATCCTGCGTCAACGCATCAACGATGCGGCAGTGGCCAACATGCTGGCGTGGGCCAAGGGGAGCGACCTCGACAACCTGGTGGCCAACTGGAATGTGCAGCGCCTCATCATCCAACCGGGTGACCCCACCGCCAGCCCGCCGGTACCGGAAATCCAAGAAGATGACGAAGCCCTGACCCTGCGAGCTCTGATGGCGTGGGATGGCCTCAGCGTAGCGGGTCCGACTGGCGCCTATGAGTATTTTGCCCTCTCGGCAGACGGCAAGGTGGCTGACGCCAAAGGATCCAGCCCTGCGCCAGCAGAAGCACTGGTCACCATCCTCAGCACTGAGGGGGACGGCACTGCCGACGCGGCGCTGATCGCCAAGGTCACCCAAGCCCTGAGCCATGAAGACAAGCGGCCGGTAGCCGACCGGCTCACAGTGCAGAGCGCCGGCATCATCCACTACACCATCACCGCCATGCTGCACATCAGCAGCCAGGGGGCAGAGGGTGACGTGATCCTGCAGGCTGCCCGCGACAAGCTCGCCACCTTCATCAACCCACGCCGCCGCATCGGGATCGAAGTGCCCCGCTCTGCCATTGATGCCGCCCTGCACGTGCAGGGGGTGAGCAAGGTTGACCTGATCGGCTGGGCGGACATCACCCCTAGCGCCACCCAAGCCGCCTACTGCACCGGCTTCACGGTTGAGCGAGCCCTATGAATACCATGCTGCCACCCAGCACCAGCCTCACCGAACGCAACCTGGCCACGGCGGGCGTAACCGCCCAGCAGTTGCCGATCCCGTTTCGCACACTCTGGTCCCCCTGGACTTGCCCAGCCCACCTGCTGCCCTATCTGGCTGCCAGTTGGAGTGTCGATCGCTGGGATGACAAATGGTCAGAAGCCACCAAGCGCCAGGTCATCGCCAACAGCTACTTTGTGCATAGCCGCAAAGGTACCATCGGTGCCATTCGTCGGGTGGTGGAACCCCTCGGCTTTCTGATCAAGGTGCTGGAGTGGTGGCAAGAAACCCCACAAGCAACGCCAGGCACTTTCAAGCTCGACATCGGCGTACTCGACACCGGTATCACCGAAGCCATGTATCAGGAGCTGGAGCGGCTGATTGCCGACGCCAAGCCCATGACCCGCCAGCTGACCGGCCTTGCCATCAGCATGGAAACCCGTGGCCAGCTCTATCTGGGGGCCGCCTGCTACCTGGGGGACGAGCTAACCATCTACCCCTACAGCCCCGAATCCATCGAAATCCACGGCCAGCAGTGGCACGGCGGCATTCTGCACAGCATCGACACCATGACCATTCACCCGCAACCGACAGGAGGTGCTGCTTGAGCGCCATCTATTTCGCCATCCCCACCCATGCGGGGCAGGCCAAAATTGCCAACGCCATCGCGCTGGGTATCCCGCTGAAAATCACCCACATGGCAGTGGGCGACGGTAACGGCCAGCCGGTCACCCCCAACCCAGCACAGCTCTCACTGGTTCGGGAGCAACGCCGCGCCCCGCTCAACACCTTGTTTCAAGACCCGCTCAACCCGGCGCAACTGGTCGCGGAACAGATCATCCCTGAGACCGTTGGCGGGTGGTGGATCCGTGAAGTGGGTCTGTTCGATGACAGTGGCACCCTGATCGCCATTGCCAACAGCCCGGACACCTACAAGCCTCAGCTGTCGGAAGGTTCAGGCCGCACCCAGACCATCCGCATGGTGCTGATCGTCAGCGACACCAGCGCGGTAGAGCTCAAGATTGACCCGTCCGTGGTGCTGGCCACCCGCAAATATGTCGATGATGTGATGGCGGCCCACAAACTGAGCCGTGACCACCCTGCTGGAACCAAAGCCGAGAAGGGCATGTTGCGATTAGCCACAACGGAAGAGGCTGTGGCTGGAGTAAAAGATGATGTTGCCGTGGCACCAAAACAGATGCGAGAAGCAATGGAGGCGCTGTTCGACATAATTTGCCCGATTGGACAGCTCATCTACTACGACGGACCAACCGTGCCGAATGAGCGATTCATCGTCTACAAAGCCCAGTCGTTTGACCCCGCTCGTTACCCAAAACTGGCAAAAAAGTGGCCTACAGGGCGTTTGCCTGCGGACTTGCGAAGCGAATTTATCCGGGGGGCTGACGAGGGGCGCGGCATTGTGGCCGGTTTGTTTCCTATGATGAGCAAACCAGATCAGCTTCGCTCACACTCTCACTTGGTACGAAAGGGCTATGACAGAACAAACCCAGGTGGCGGTAACTACATACAGAAAGACGAGGAATGCCTCATTTTCGGCAAGGGGTTTTCATCAGCAACCCCTGATTATGACCACTCAGCTGGCAACGGATTTCATAGTGATGTCACTCCCACCGGTGGGTCGGAGACAAACCCACGTTACGTTGGTGCACTCATCCTCTGCCGCTGCGAATAGGTGATTTATGACAATCGAGTTTGATAAAAACGGATATGCGCTATCGTCTGGTTATATGTCCGTTCACCGCAGTGATCCTGAGACAAAGCGCTGGCTCGGGGCACACAATGAGTTTATGAGCGTTGGCACTGGACTTGCACCAAACAGCTATTTGGACGGCCCGAAAGGTGACTCAGGTGATAGCTATGCCTGGTGCCGAGATAGCGACGATGCAGATTGGTGCAGAGTGGAAGACCATTGCGGTAAAACCGCCTATGGCAAGGCAACTCGAGCCAAGATGGAAATCACCGAGCTTGGCCCGATACCTGACACTCACACACTGTTGGCGCCGATATCCCCATTTGACAGCTGGAATGAACAAGCTCAAATATGGGAACCTGACTCGACAGCAGAGCAACAAGCTAAGCTGAAAGCAGCCAAGACTGAACAATCAACACGACTTGCTAATGCCAACCAGCAAATAGCCATCCTCAAACCCGCTGTCGATGGCGGCTACGCCAAGCCGGAGCACAAGCAATTATTGGCCGACTGGCAGCGCTGCCGCTACGAGCTGACGCTGGTGCCGGAGCAACTCGGCTGGCCAGCGGAGCCGCAGTGGCCCGCCGAACCGGAGAAGGTCATCTAACCAACCACCCCGCCCCGTGCGGGGTGTTTCGTTACTGCCGCCGTCAGTCACCTTGTCACCGCCGGGCCATTGTGTAACGCCAATACACAATGGTGGCCGCTCGCCTGCCATCCCCGCCCCCTGCATCCTGACCCTGCTCACATCACCTTGCAAAAGCTCCGTCCGGACAACAGGAGAACCTATGGCACTGGACCAATTTCACCACGGCGTGCGCGTCGTGGAAATCAACGAGGGCACCCGCACCATCCGCACCGTCGCCACGGCGGTGATCGGCATTGTCTGTACCAGCGAAGACGCGGACGCCACCTACTTTCCCCTCGACAAACCCGTGCTGATCGCCAACCTGCCGGTTGCCATCGCCAAAGCGGGCAGCGAGGGCAACCTCAAGAAGTCGCTGCAAACCATCTATGACACCGTCAACACCATCGTCATTGCCGTGCGCGTGGCCAAGGGGGCCGACGCCGCCGCCCTGACCAGCAATATCATCGGCACCATCAAGCCGGATGGCAGCTACACCGGCCTCAAAGCGCTGGAACGAGCCGCCCCAATGACCGGCGTCAAGCCGCGTATCCTCAGCGTGCCGGACAACTGCACCCTGCCGGTATCCACAGCTCTGGGCGGTGTGGCCAAGAAGCTGCGCGCCTTCGCCTACGTGCCGACCATCGCCGACACCATCGAAGCCGCCCTGGCCTTCCGCGAAAACTTCTCCAGCCGTGAGCTGATGCTGATCCATGGTGACTGGACGGCGTGGGATGTTGCCACCAATGCCAGCGTAAAACTCGATGCCTGCCTCAAGGCAGCCGCCATGCGGGCGCTCATCGACAAGGAGATCGGCTGGCACAAGACCCTGTCGAACGTCGGCGTGACCGGGGTGGACGGCATGACCAAGGCCCTGTTCTGGGATCTGCAAGACCCCGACACCGAGGTCGGCCTGCTCAACGCCAACGAGATCACCGCCCAGATCCGGGCCGATGGCTTCCGCTACTGGGGCAACCGCACCTGCTCCGATAACCCGCTGTTCGCCTTCGAGAACTACACCCGCACCGCCCAGATCCTGGCCGACACCATGGCCGAGGCGCACATGTGGGCCAACGACAAGCCCATGACCCCCACCCTGGTGAAAGACATCATCGAGGGTATCAAGGCCAAGGGTCGCGAACTGGTAACCGGCGGATACCTGCTCGGCTTTGACTGCTGGTACAACGAGGAGCTCAACGACAAAGACACCCTCAAGGCTGGCAAGCTGCGCATCGATTACAACTACACCCCGGTGCCACCGCTTGAAGACCTCGGCTTCCAGCAGCGCATCACCGACCACTACCTGATCGACTTCGGCGCCCGCGTCGCGGCCGCAGCATAAGGAGCCACCATGGCACTGCCTAAAAAACTCAAGCACCTGAACGTGTTTCTCGATGGCGGCAACTGGCTCGGCGTCGCCGAAGACTTCACCCCGCCCAAATTGAGCCAGAAATTCGAAGCCTACCGTGGCGGCGGCATGATAGGCGCCGCCAACATCCACATGGGGCTGGAAGATGGCGCCCTCGACACCTCCTTCACCTTCGGCGGCCTTGAGGCCGATCTGGTCAAGCGTATGGGAACGCCGAAGATTGACGGGGTCTCCCTCCGCTTTGCCGGCTCAGTCCAGCGCGACGACACCAGTGAGGTGGTTGCTGTCGAAATCGTCCAGCGCGGCCGCTTCAAAGAGCTCGACCGGGGCACCCTCAAGAGTGGCGACAACTCCCAGAGCAAAGTCAGCATGGTCAACACCTACTACAAAGAGACCATGAACGGCCTCGACCTGGTCGAAATCGACCTGCTCAACATGGTCTGGATAGTCGATGGCGTCGACCTGATGGCCGAGCACCGCAAAGCCATCGGCCTCTAACCCACCCAACAACCCAATGGGTGGCGAACCGCCGCCCTCACCACATCAACGTCAGGAACAAACACCATGGAAAACAAGACCGTTACCCTCGACCAAGCCATCCAGCGCGGCGACACCACCATCACCGAGATCCAGCTGCGCAAGCCCAAGGCGGGCGAAATGCGCGGCCTCAATATGACCGATGTAGTGCAGATGGACGTCAACGCCCTCACCAAACTGCTGCCCCGCATCACCACTCCCATCTTGACCGAAGCCGAGATTGGCAACCTGGACCCTGCTGACCTGATGCAGCTGGGCAGCGAGGTAAGCGCTTTTTTGGTACCGAAGAAAATGGCCTACCTCATTGCGTAGACGAGGTGATGGCCGATCTGGCCATCATCGCCCACTGGCCGCCGTCCGAGATGGCGGTCATGGGAATCAGCGAGCTGATGGGCTGGCACCAAAACCTCGTTGAGACTCACAACCGCATCAACGGGGCAACAGAACAATGAACCCTCTCAAACTTCAAATCCTGCTCGGGGCGGTCGACAAGCTCACCGCCCCACTCAAGGCAGCCAGCGGCCAGAGCCGTATCACCGCCAAAGACCTGGTCGAAACGAAAAAGCGCATCAAGGAGCTGGAAGCCCAGAGCAGCCAGATTGATGGCTATCGCACCCTCGGCCAGCAAATCGGTGCAACCCGCGCCCAGCTAACCGCTGCCCAGCGCGAAGCCCAGCAGATGGCCCAGCAGTTCGCCAAGGTCGAACAACCAACCAAGGCCATGACCCGCGCCATGGAGCAAGCCAAGCAGAAAGTACGCGACCTCTCCCAACAAGAGAGGGAAATGGTCGCCCGTCACAGCAGCCTGAAACGGGCCATGGGCGAGGCAGGCATCAACACCAAACAGCTGGGCCAGCACCAGCGCCAGCTCAAGAGCGATCTGGCCGCAGCCAACAGCCAGCTCGACCAGCAGCGGGCCAAGCTGGGCCAGCTGGCCGACCAGCAAAAGCGCCTTAACCAGATCAAAGCCAACTACGACAAAACCATGTCGATGCGCAGTTCTATGGCGGGCTATGGCGCTGCCAGTATGGCCACCGGGGCCGCCGCCATCTACAAGGGGACCAATATTGCAGGCAAGGCGATGGGCTTTGATGTCGATATGTCCAAGGTGCAGGCGATCACCCGGCTGGACAAAGGAAGCGGCGAACTGGCCGCCCTGCGGGCCCAGGCACGAGAACTCGGCGCCAATACCGCCTTTACTGCGGGTGAAGCGGCGCAGGGCCAGGGCTTTCTGGCCATGGCAGGTTTCACCCCCAAGGCGATCCGTGACGCCATGCCAGGGGTGCTCGATATCGCCAAAGCGGGCGGCGTCGAGATTGCCGCCGCTGCCGATATCGGATCCAACATCCTGACCGGCTTCAAGCTGCCGGCCAACCAGATGAACCGCTTGGGGGATGTGATGGTCGGCACCTTCACCCGAGCCAACGTCGACTTGCAGATGCTGGGTGAAACCATGAAATACGTGGGGCCGGTGGCGGCAGGGCTCGGGGTCGACCTTGAAACCGCCTCCGCCATGGCAGGCAAGCTGGGGGATGCGGGTATTCAGGGCAGCATGGGCGGTACCGCGATCCGCGCCATTCTCGGCCGCTTGGCCTCCCCGCCCAAGGCGGCGCACGATGCGCTGGCCGCCCTCAACGTCAAGACCGCCGATGCGGCGGGCAACCTGCGCTCGTTGCCGGATATCCTGGACGAGCTCTACAAGAAAACCAACAAGATGGGGGACGCCACCCGCTCGGGCTACTTCAAGGCCATCGCGGGCGAAGAGGCATTTGCCGCCCTGACCGTGCTGACCGAACAGGCAGGTTCCGGCAAACTGCAGGAGCTGATCGCCACGTTGAAGCAAACTCAGGGGGAAGCGGGCAAGGTCGCCAAAGTGATGGCCGATAACGCCATCGGCGATCTGGACAACCTCACCTCTGCCTGGGATGACGTAGGAATCCAGATGATGGAGACCGAGAACGGCCCACTGCGCGGCATTATCCAGCGCGTCACCGAGATCATTCAGGTCACTGGCGACTGGATGCGGGCCAACCCAGAGCTGACCTCTACCCTGACCCGTATCGCGGCGGTCACCGCCGTAGCGGCTGCCGCTGGCGGGTCACTGCTGCTGATTGTGGCGGGTCTGCTGGGGCCGCTGGCCGCCATCAAAATGGGGCTTTCAACCCTGCTGGTTTATAGCGGCCCGCTGCTGACCTTCATCAAGGCGCTGACCATGGGCATGGTCAGGCTCGGGATTGCCATGCTCACCACCCCGCTCGGCTGGTTCATCATGGGGATTGCGGCAATCGCTGCCGGGGCCTTCCTGCTCTACAAAAATTGGGATGGGGTCACCAAGTGGTTCAGCGAACTCTGGGCACAGTGCAAGGCCCCTGCTCTCGCCTTCTGGGATCTGTTAAAGGAGCTCTTCTCATGGACCCCCATCGGCATGCTGATCATGCACTGGAACGAGATCTGGGCCTTCTTCGATACCCTGCCAGCAGGGGCCGCCAACAAGGGTAAGGCTATCATCGACGGCCTGATTGGTGGCATCAGTGCCAAGTGGGAGAGCTTGAAGAACAAGATCAAGGCCCTCACCGACCTGCTGCCGGACTGGATGAAGGGGGGCGGCTCGGTCACCGCCAATGTCAATCCGTCAGGCTACCTCACCGGTAACTACAACCCCCCGGCCACGGCGGGCGGGTCGGGCTATGGCCCGCGCATCGTCACCCCGGTGCGACCAGTGGCCAGAGGCAACAGCACCACCCAGATCCAAGCCCCGATCTATATCACCCAGCAGCCGGGACAGTCAGCCACCGATGTGGCGCAAGAGGTGCGCCGCGAACTGGACCGACGCGAACGCCAGGCGGCCGCAAGTGGCCGTGCTTCCCTGACCGACCGCAACTAAGGAGCAACCACCATGATGATGACCCTGGGCTGGTTCGTGTTTATGCGCTCGACTGTGGCCCCCCAATCCCAACAAGACGAAAAATCATGGCGCCACCCGGGCAATAACCGGATCGGCGCCCGCCCCTCATATCAGTACCTCGGGCCTGATGACGAGCTCAGCACCCTAAGCGGTGTGCTCTATCCAGAGCTCACCGGTGGGCCAGTCTCCCTCGACATGCTCAATAGCATGGGCGACAGCGGCCAAGCCTTCCCCCTGATCCAGGGCGATGGCGTGATGCGCGGTTCGTTCGTGATAGAGGGGATCAGTACCACCCGCAGCGAGTTCTTTCAGGATGGCAGCGCCCGAAAAATCGAGTTCAGCATCAAGCTCAAGCGTGTCGATGACAACGACAACTCCCTCGGCAATACCTTGTTCGGTCGCACCGCGGGCAACCTGCTCGGTCGATTGGGCGTTGGCAAGCTGCTGAACACGGTGGGCGGCAAACTCGGGGGGCTGCTCTGATGGGGGCATTCGACCAGTTCGGTACCCGCTTGGCTGAAAACCTTGGTATCACCAGCCAGCTGGATGCCCTGCGCCAGCAGCATCCGGCGCCTGCCTATCAGGTGCGGGTCGATGGTTCTGACATCTCGGGAACCCTGCGCCAGCGCCTGATGCACATGACCATTACCGATAACCGGGGCTTTTCTGCCGATACCATCGAGATCGCCCTCGATGACAGCGACGGCAAGCTGGCCATGCCGCGCCGTGGGGCCACCCTGCAAGCCAGCATCGGCTGGCAAGGCGGCTCACTGGTCGATAAAGGCACCTTCAACATTGACGAGGTGGAACACGGCGGCGCCCCGGATGTACTCACCATCCGGGGCAAGTCGGCTGATCTACGCGGGGGCATGAACAAACTGCGCGAGCGCAGCTGGCACCAGACCACCGTCAGCAGCATTGTCGAGCAGGTGGCCGCCAACTACCAGCTCACCCCCTGCGTGGGTGACTCGCTCAAGGGGCAACTGATCGACCACATCGACCAGGCCAACGAAAGTGATCTGGCCTTTCTCACCCGCCTGGCGGGCCAGTGCGATGCCATCGCCACCGTCAAATCTGGCCGCCTGATGTTCATCAAGGCAGGCCAGGGCACCACCGCCAGCGGCCAGCCGCTGCCGGCCATCACCATCACCCGCCAAGATGGCGATCAGCACCGTTTCTCAGTGGCAGACCGCGACGCCTACACCGGCGTGACGGCCTACTGGCAAGACAACAAGGCCGCAGAGAAAAAGAAAGTCGAGGTGAAGCGCAAGAGAAAGACCAAGCCGAAAACAGAACGGCCAGTGCCACCAGGCGTCGTGGTCAACAAGAAAGAGAACGAGCTGCTGGTCGGCAGCAGCGAGAACGTCAAGGAGCTGCGCCACGTCTACGCCAACCAGGCCAACGCCATGCGGGCGGCCAGGGCAGAGTGGGAACGGATCCAGCGCGGGGTTGCCGAGTTTGACATCACCCTGGCCAAGGGCCGGCCAGAGCTCTACCCGGAACAACCAACCACGGTCAGGGGCTTCAAACCACAAATCGACGAGGCCGACTGGCTACTTACCCAGGTGGTACACGACCTCACCGATCAGGGCTACACCAACCGCCTGCAACTCGAAGTGAAACTGGAAGAACTACCGGAGTGACAACCGGATGCGAAAAAGGCCCCACAATGTGGGGCCTTCCTCATTCTGACTGACAACGCACCGAGACATGGCCAGGGAAAGGCGCCGCATGAAGTGCGCCATCAGGCAGAGCGGCATCATACAAGAGGGTGCTATCAGCACCAAAAACAAGAGAGTGGCTTATCCGGCTTAAATTTCTGCCGCCATTTTGCCGCCACTTGGGACCAGAAAAACTTAAGGCCACCCGCTTGGGTGGCCTTAAGTCATTGAATTCTAAATGGTGCCCGGGGTCGGACTCGAACCGACACGTCTTGCAACGGCGGATTTTGAATCCGCTGCGTCTACCGATTTCGCCACCCGGGCAACTGCGAGGGATTATACGAATGGCGTTTTGGCATGCAAGGTGTTTTTCTCTCGCCCACTGTTGTTTGCTCATTTATTCAACGCCTTGCCGACGCTTGGCCAGTTACATAGAATGCCCCCATCGTATTAATGGAATAAACACCATGGCCAAGCGCAAGACAGTTCCCCCTCTCCAGCCTCCCCCCCAGCACAAGTACCCCTCGGCCGGCTTGCTGCGCCGCCTCGGCGCCCTGCTCTATGACTATCTGGTGGTCATCTCCCTGCTCATCATCGCGGGCTTCATCGGCATGGGGGTGGCACACCTGTTGCTGGCCACCGGCATGGCGACCGTGCCCGAGGGCAAGGATGCGTCCTGGCTGCTCACCAGCCCGCTCTACAGCGCCTGGCTGGCCCTGGTGATCTGCGGCTTCTACACCTGGTTCTGGACCCGCGCCGGCCAGACCATCGGCATGCGCGCCTGGCGCCTGCGCATCCAGAACGTGGATGGCAGCAACATCCGCATCACCCAGGCCCTGATCCGGCTCGGCACAGCTGCCTTCGGGCTCGGCAACCTGTTGTGCGTCTTCAACCGCGAGCGGCCCCGCGCCTTCCAGGACATCTGGGCAGAGTGCGAGGTGGTGGTACTCGGCAAGCAGGACAACCTGGATCAGCTGAACAAATAAGGCAGCCGGTTTAAAGAGCCGAGGCGGCAAGCAGTCCATGCACATACAGAAAAAAAGGGCCCATCGGGCCCTTTTTCTCGTCTGAGGCGCCAGCGCCACTTGTCGCAACGCCCAATAAAAAAAGGACCCGTCGGATCCTTTCGATTTCCATTCAGTGCTCGCCGCTTGCGGGGCAGGATGAGGGGAGGCATCGCCCCCGCCTCATATCGCTACTGCTTGCGGCTCAGGATATAGAAGGAGATACCGCCAAACAGCAGGCTGGGGGCGATGGCCGCCAGGATAGGCGGCACCGCATAGACCAGGCTCACCGGGCCGAACACCCGATCGCTCACATAGACGGCAAAGCCGGTCATGATCCCCATCAGCATCCGCGCCCCCATGCTCACCGAGCGCAGGGGCCCGAAGATGAAGGAGGAAGCGAGCAGTATCATGGCCACCACGGAGAGCGGCGACAGCAGCTTGCGCCACATCTCCAGCTTGTAGCGGCCGGCATCCTGCTTGTTCGCATCCAGATAGCCGATGTAGTCCCTCAGCCCGGAGATGGGCAGGTTTTCCGGATCCACGCTGACCACCCCGAGCTGCTTGGGAGTCAGTTCAGAGCTCCACTCCATCTGGGCGTGCTGCTCGTCCTGGATCTGTTTGGGATCGTCGAAGCGGGTGATGTGCACCCCCTTGAGCAGCCAGTGATGCTGCTCGAACACCCCCTCCTGCGCCTGGATCACGTCGATGAGGTTGCGGGACGGGGTGAACCGGTACAGGGTGATGCCGGTCAGGGCACCGTCGTTGCGCACCCCGTTGATGTTGACGAAGTTGTTGCCATCCCGGGCCCAGACCCCGTAGGCCGAGACCGTCAGCCGGCCTTCGGACATGGCGCCCGCCTTGATATCATCCGCCATCCGCTTGGCGACGGGGGCCACATACTCCCCCATCAGCCCCACCAGCAGCATCAGGGGGATCGCCGTCTTGAGGGCCGCCATGACGATGCTGATCTTGGAGCGGCCCGCCGCCTGCATCACCACCAGTTCCGAGGTGGTCGCCAGCTGGCCGAGGCCGATGAGGCCGCCGAGCAGGGCCGCCAGCGGGAAGAAGAGCACCGCCTCTTTCGGCATGGAGAGCACCACGAAATAGAGGGCGTTGATCATGTCATAGTTGCCCTCCCCGACCGCCTTGAGCTGCTCCACATACTTGATGAGCGCCGCCAGCCCGACCAGGGTCAGCTCGCACAGCAGGATCGACATGAAGATGACCCGGCCGATGTATCTATCGAGAATGCCAAACATCAGCAGTAATTCCTATGTTGCAGCATCATGCTGATTTGCCTTTGAAAAAGTGGCCTTTCACCCCGTTCCACCAGCTGGTCCCCTGCAGGTTCAAAGGCAGACCGATGAACAGCAGATAGGCCAGGGGCACCAGGAACATGCCGGGCCAATGGGGCAGACGACCGCTGTCGATGGCCGAGCGGGCGGCACTGAGCAACAGGAAGTAGGAGAGATAGAGCAGGATGGCCGGCAGCAGCTTGGCGTAACGACCCTGACGCGGGTTGACCCGGGCCAGGGGCACCACCAGGAAGGTAAGCACCAGGATGGAGAGCGGCAGCGACAGGCGCCACTGCAACTCGGCCATCAGCTGATTGTCCTGGGTGCCGAGCAGTTCCATGGTCGGCTTGGCCGCCGCCTTGCGGTTGGAGCGCTCCATCTCCTGCTGGCGGATCACCAGGCTGTACTCGCTGAACTCGGAGACCTGGAATTTCTTGCCGGTGAACTGCCCCTCGTAGCGGGAGCCGTCGATCAGGGTCAACCACTGCAGGCCGTTGCTGTCGGCGGTCACATGGCCTTCGCTGGCCACCACCACGGAAGGAGGGGAGGTCCCTTCGGCCCGCTGCAGCACGAAGATCTTCTGCAGCTCTGAACCCTTGTCATTGAGGTCCTGGATGTAGGCGACCAGCCGGCCCTTGTCGAGCTCCATGAAGCGGCCCGCCTGCAGGAAGGATATGCCGGGATCCGCCTTGAATTCGTCGATCACCTGGTATTCGCGCTCCTTGGCCTGGGGGGCGACCCAACCCGTGTTGAAGGCCGCCACGGCGGCGGTCAACAGGGCCAGCACCAGGGCGCTGCGCATCACGAAGCGGTGGCTGAAGCCCACCGCATGCATCACCGTCATCTCGCTTTCGGCATACAGGCGACCGTGAGCAAACAAAATGGCTAAAAACAGGCTGATGGGCAGCATCAACAGCGCCATGTTCGGCAGGTTGAGCAGCAGCAGGGTGGAGACCAGGCGCGTCGGCACCTCGCCATCGGCGGCATCGCCGATGATCTGGATAAATTGCTGGCTGACGAAGATAAGCAGCAGGACGAATAACACCGCCAGCTGGGTTTTCAGGGTTTCCCTGAACAAATATCGGAAAACGATCACAGTCATTCCCAAGTAAACTTGTGTTTTTAGTCGAATGCCTGAAAAATAGGGCCCTATATTGGATTTTTACCAGTTTGAACTGCGGAGCCTGTGGCTGTTCGCTCCGCCTCTGATACCCCAACAAGCACCGCATTATTCAATAATTGGTGCCTTTTGTCTTTAGGATGTAGGAGATTCCATGGAGTTCAGTGTAAAGAGTGGCAGTCCTGAGAAGCAACGCAGTGCCTGCGTCGTGGTCGGCGTGTTTGAACCCCGTCGCCTCTCTCCGGTTGCCGAACAACTGGACAAGATCAGCGACGGCTACCTCAGCTCGCTGCTGCGCCGCGGCGATCTGGAAGGCAAACCAGGCCAGATGCTGTTGCTGCATCAAGTACCGGGCGTGCTCAGCGAGCGCGTGCTGCTGGTGGGTTGTGGCAAGGAGCGGGAACTCGACGAACGCCAGTACAAGCAGATCATCAACAAGACCATCACCACCCTGAACGAGACCGGGTCCATGGAAGCCGTCTGCTTCCTGACCGAGCTGCACGTCAAGGGTCGTGACACCTACTGGAAGGTGCGTCAGGCGGTGGAAACCACCAAGGCGGGCCTCTACAGCTTCGATCAGTTCAAGACCAACAAGGCCGAGCCCCGTCGTCCCCTGCGCAAGCTGGTGTTCAACGTGCCGACACGTCGGGAATTGACCATAGGCGAGCGCGCCATCACCCACGGCCTGGCCGTGGCGAAAGGGGTGCGCGTCTGCCGCGACGTGGCGAACATGCCGCCCAACGTCTGCAACCCGGCCTACCTGGCCTCCCAGGCCCGTCGTCTGGCGGATGCCTATGACAACATCACCACCAAGGTGATCGGCGAGCAGGAGATGGCCGAGCTCGGCATGAACTCCTACCTGGCGGTGGCCCGCGGCTCCGAGAATGAAGCCATGATGGCCATCATCGAGTACAAGGGCAACGGCGACGCCAAGCCCGTGGTCCTGGTGGGCAAGGGTCTGACCTTCGACTCCGGCGGCATCTCCATCAAGCCGGCCGAGGGCATGGACGAGATGAAGTACGACATGGGTGGCGCCGCCTCCGTGCTCGGCACCATGCACGCCCTGGCCCAGTTGCAGCTACCCATCAACGTCATCGGCGTGCTGGCGGGCTGCGAGAACATGCCGGGTGGCAACGCCTATCGTCCCGGTGACATCCTCACCACCATGTCAGGCCAAACCGTCGAGGTGCTCAACACCGACGCAGAGGGTCGCCTGGTGCTGTGCGATGCCCTCACCTACGTGGACCGCTACGATCCCGAGACCGTCATCGACGTGGCCACCCTGACCGGCGCCTGCATCATAGCCCTAGGTCACCACACCTCCGGGCTGCTGGCGAACCACAACCCCTTGGCCCACGAACTGCTGAACGCCTCCGAGCAGGCCGGCGATCGCGCCTGGCGCCTGCCCCTGTTCGAGGAGTATCAGGAGCAGCTGGAGAGTCCGTTCGCCGACATGGCCAACATCGGTGGTCGTCCGGCCGGCACCATCACGGCCGCCGCCTTCCTGTCGCGCTTCACCAAGAAGTACAACTGGGCCCACCTGGATATCGCCGGGACCGCCTGGAAGAGCGGCAAGGAGAAGGGCTCCACCGGTCGCCCCGTGCCCCTGCTGACCCAGTTCCTGCTCAATCGAGCCGGTGTGGCGGACGTCGAAGACAAGGAATAAACCTTCTCTTCTACGCCCCGTCAGGAGAGTGGTATCACAAGGAAGAGGCTCGCCTCTTCCTTGTTTCATTGAGAACATTGGGAAACCGCGCACCGCACGGCGCCCCAGAAGACGGCCAATCGCTGTCCGTCACAGCCAAACGGGACTGACCTGATGAGCCAAGTGACCTTTTATCTGATGAACAAACAGGATGACGAACGCGGCAGCGCCTGTGAGCGCCTCGCCTGTCAGCTGGCAGCCGACAGCTGGAGTTCGGGCCATCTCTACCTGTTCTGCGCCGATGACGCCCAAGCACAGCGCCTCGACGAACTGCTCTGGCAGTTGCCGCCGGATCGCTTCGTGCCCCATCAGCTGCAGGGGGAAACCGGCCAGGCGCCGGTGGAGATAGGCCATCAGCCGCCGAAGCGGCGCTACGCCCGCCTCATCAACCTGACCGAGCAGACACCTTTGTTTGCAGGACACTTCGCTCAAGTGGTAGATTTTGTCCCCACTGAGGAAACGCAGAAGCAGCAAGCCCGCGAGCGCTACAAGCAGTATCGCCAGGCGGGGCACACCCTCGAGATGAGGGATCAGCCCGCTGCCGCACCGGATCCGGCGCAGCCCTGACGGCCGCCCCCGCGTATCCCGAATCCATTCACACCAGCATCCATCCAGAATACGGCGAGACCATGGAAAAGACCTTCAATCACAACGCCATCGAACAGGCGCTCTACCAGCACTGGGAATCCCAGGGTTACTTCAAGCCCCACGGTGACACCAGCAAAGACTCCTTCTGCATCATGATCCCGCCGCCGAACGTCACCGGCAGCCTGCACATGGGCCACGCCTTCCAGCAGACCCTGATGGACACCTTGATCCGCTACAACCGCATGCAGGGCAAGAACACCCTGTGGCAGGCGGGCTGTGACCACGCCGGTATCGCCACCCAGATGGTGGTGGAGCGCAAGATCGCCGCCGAAGAGGGCAAGACCCGTCACGACTACGGCCGCGACGCCTTCATCGACAAGATCTGGCAGTGGAAGGAAGAGTCCGGTGGCACCATCACCCGCCAGATGCGCCGCCTCGGCGACTCCGTGGACTGGGAGCGCGAGCGCTTCACCATGGATCCGGGCCTCTCCGAAGCCGTGCAGGAAGTGTTCGTGCGCCTGTACGAAGATGGCCTGATGTACCGTGGCAAGCGCCTGGTGAACTGGGATCCCAAGCTCAACACCGCCATATCCGATCTGGAAGTGGAGAACCGCGAGATCAAGGGCCACATGTGGCACCTGCGTTACCCGCTGGCGAACGGCGCCAAGACCGCCGAGGGTCAGGATCACCTGATCGTCGCCACCACCCGCCCGGAGACCATGCTGGGTGACACCGCCGTCGCCGTGAACCCGGAAGATCCGCGCTACAAGGCACTGATCGGCCAGCACATCCTGCTGCCGCTGACCAACCGTCTGATCCCCATCGTCGCCGACGAGCACGCCGACATGGAGAAGGGCACCGGCTGCGTGAAGATCACCCCGGCCCACGACTTCAACGACAACGAAGTGGGCAAGCGCCACAACCTGCCGATGATCAACATCTTCACCCTGGACGCCCACGTGCGCGCCGAGGCCGAAGTGGTCGACACCAACGGCAACCCGAGCACCGCCTACGATGCGGCCCTGCCGAGCGAGTTCGCGGGGCTTGAGCGCTTCGCCGCCCGCAAGGCCATCCTGGCCAAGCTGGACGAGCTGGGCTTGCTGGCCGAGACCAAGGATCACGTGCTGCAACAGCCCTACGGCGATCGTGGCGGCGTGCCCATCGAGCCCATGCTGACCGACCAGTGGTATGTGCGTGTGGCCCCCATGGCCAAGACCGCCATCGAGGCGGTGGAAGATGGCCGCATCCAGTTCGTGCCCAAGCAATACGAGAACATGTACTTCTCCTGGATGCGCGACATTCAGGACTGGTGTGTCTCCCGTCAGCTGTGGTGGGGTCACCGCATCCCGGCCTGGTATGACGAGGCCGGCAAGGTCTATGTCGGCCGCGACGAGGCCGAGGTGCGCGCCAAGCACAATATCCCGTCCGTGACCGTGCTGCGTCAGGACGAAGACGTGCTGGACACCTGGTTCAGCTCCGCCCTGTGGACCTTCTCCACCCTGGGCTGGCCGAACAACACAGAGGCGCTCAAGACCTTCCACCCCACCGACGTGCTGATGAGCGGCTTCGACATCATCTTCTTCTGGATCGCCCGGATGATCATGATGACCATGCACTTCATCAAAAACGAAGATGGCACTCCGCAGGTACCGTTCAAGACCGTCTACATCACCGGCCTCATCCGGGATGAAGAGGGCCAGAAGATGTCCAAGTCCAAGGGCAACGTGCTGGATCCCCTCGACATGATCGATGGCATCTCCCTGCCGGACCTGCTTGAGAAGCGCACCGGCAACATGATGCAGCCGCAGATGGCCGAGAAGATCGCCAAGCGTACCGCCAAGCAGTTCCCGGAAGGGATCGACGCCCACGGTACCGACGCCCTGCGCTTCACCCTGGCGGCGCTGGCCTCTACCGGTCGTGACATCAACTGGGACATGAAGCGCCTGGATGGCTACAACAACTTCTGCAACAAGCTGTGGAACGCCTCCCGCTACGTGCTGATGAACACCGAAGAGCAGGATTGCGGCCTGAACGGCGGCGAGATGCAGTTCAGCCTGGCGGATCGCTGGATCCAGTCCCAGCTGCAGGTCGCCATCCGCGACTTCCGCACCGCCCTCGACACCTATCGCTTCGACATGGCCGCCGGCGTGCTGTACGAGTTTATCTGGAACCAGTTCTGCGACTGGTATCTGGAGCTGACCAAGCCGGTGCTGGGCAAGGGCTCTGCGCCTGAGCAGCGCGCCACCCGCCACACCCTGGTGAACGTGCTGGAAACCCTGCTGCGCCTCGCGCACCCCATCATCCCCTTCATCACAGAGACCATCTGGAAGTCGGTGGCCCCGCTGGCCGGCGTGCATGCCGATACCATCATGCTGCAGGCCTTCCCGGAGTTCGACGGCGCCAAGCTGGACGAAACCGCCATGGCGGATCAGGAGTGGGTGAAGGAATTCATCGTCGGCATCCGCAACATCCGTGCCGAGATGAACGTGGCGCCGAGCGTGGGGCTGAACGTGCTGCTCAAGTGCGACGCCAAGGATGCCGGCCGTGCCGCGGACAACGAGGCCTTCCTGAAGTCTCTGGCCCGTCTGGAGTCCATCCGCGTGCTGGGCGAAGGTGAAGCCGCCCCCCTGTCGGTGAAGAAGCTGATCGGCGCCACCGAGTTGATGATCCCCATGGCGGGCCTCATCGACAAGGAGGCCGAGCTGGCCCGTCTGGCGAAAGAGCTCGCCAAGCTCACCGGCGAGTGCGCCCGCATCGAAGGCAAGCTCGGCAACGAGGCCTTCGTGGCCAAGGCGCCGGATGCCGTCATCGCCAAGGAGCGCGAGAAGCTGGAAGACTACCGCCTCCAGCTGGTCAAGCTGGAAGCCCAGCAGGCCGAGATCGCCGCCCTCTAAGCGACGCCATCACCAGCCAAAAGCCCCCGCCTTGCGGGGGCTTTTTTATTTACCACCCTCCCCTGCGCCGAGTTGGTCCGCCTCCACACCTGCTTCTATTCTCGTCTCCAGCCCCTGCCCCAGCACGGCTGGGCCGAGCCGATCCCCCCTCTCTTCTGCCCATGCCACGCATGAAATTCAAAAATTCACGAGCCGGATCCCCTGCTTTCACAAGCGTATCGCCCGCAAATTCATTACACTGCCAGCGACCTTTTCTATCAGGAGTGCTGTCGCAGTATGGAAATATTGATCCTGCTTGGATTGATTTTGCTCAATGGCGTCTTCGCCATGTCGGAAATCGCCATCGTCACCGCCCGCAAGGCGCGCCTTGGCAAAATGGCCAGCGAGGGGAGCCGCTCCGCCGCCATCGCCCTCAAACTGGGGGAGAATCCGACCCATTTCCTCTCTGCCGTCCAGATCGGCATCACCAGCATAGGCCTGCTCAACGGTATCTACGGAGAATCCCTGCTGGCCCAGCCGTTCGCGCTCTGGCTGCAGGAGTGGGGGCTCTCCCCCAAGAGCAGCAGCCTGATCTCCACCGTCGTCGTCGTGGTGCTGGTGACCTATCTCTCCATCGTGGTGGGGGAACTGGTGCCCAAGCGTCTCGGTCAGCTCAGCGCCGAGCGCATCGCCTGCCTGGTGGCCCGCCCCATGCTGTGGCTGGCGACCCTGACCCGTCCCTTCGTCTGGCTGCTCTCCGCCTCCACCCATGCCAGCCTGCGCTTACTACGGGTGGATCAGAGCAACAGCAACAACGTCACCCAGGAGGAGATCCACGCCATGCTGGTGGAGGGCTCCGAGGCCGGCATCATCGAAGACCACGAGCACACTATGCTGCGCAACGTGTTCCGCCTTGACGAACGCAGCCTGGCCTCCCTCATGGTGCCCCGCAGCGACATCCGCTACATCGACCTCTCCCTGCCGCTGGAGGTCAACCTGCAGCGTCTGGTGGAGTATCGCCACGGCTTCTTCCCGGTCTGCGACGGCAGCCTGTCGGATCTGGTGGGCATCCTCAACGTCAGCCGGGTGCTGCACGCCTACATCAAGGGGGAACCCATCGATCTGGCGGCCCTGACCCAGGACGGCAGCCTGCTGCCGGAGACCCTCAACGGCCTGGAACTGCTCAACCATTTCAGAACCCACTCGGAGCACATGGTGCTGGTGGTGGACGAATACGGGGAGCTGCAGGGGCTGGTGACCCAGCAGGATCTGCTGGAGACCCTGGCCGGAGACTTCCAGCAGGAGGGGGCCGAAGACAACTGGGCCTTCCAGCGCGCGGACGGCAGCTGGCTGCTGGATGGCCTCATCCCCCTGCCCGAATTGAAGGACTGTCTGGAGCTGGTTCGCCTGCCGGAAGAAGAAAAACATCACTATCACACCCTCGGAGGGCTTATCATGCTGCTCCTTGGCCGCCTGCCCCAGACCGGAGACATCGTCACCCTGGAGCAGTGGCAACTGGAAATCGTGGATATGGACGGCCTGCGCATCGACAAGGTGCTCGCCATGCCGCTGACCGACCAACCCAGCTAACCTGCGGAGTTTGCTTGTATGGAGCAGTTTTACCACCTGGCTCACGCCTTCATTAATCAGGATCTGGCGGCCCTGTCCGATCCCAAGATGGTCTTCATGGTCTATGTCGTCCTGCTGACCTTCCTGGTGCTGGAGAATGGCTTCATCCCGACCGCCTTCCTGCCAGGGGATACCCTGCTGATCCTGACCGGCGTGCTGATCTATCAGGGGGTACTACCGCTCGCGGTGATCCCGCTGCTGATCCTGGCCACCTTCGTCGGTACCTGGCTCGGCTACATGCAGGGGCGCTTCCTCGGCCATACCCAGATGTACCACAGGCTGATGTCTCATCTGGAAGAGCGGCACAAGGAGAAGGTCTACTACCTGCTGAACAAGTACGGCATCATCACCCTGATCACCGCCCGCTACATCGCCTTCGTGCGCACCGCCTACCCCTACATCGTCGGGGCCAACGAGATCCCCCAGGGCCGCTTCCTGGTGGTGAACCTCATCAGCTCCATCATGTGGATCTGCCCCCTGGTGGGCCTGGGCTACTACCTGAGCCACACCAAGCTGGCCGCGCAGTACGAGTCCCAGTTCCTCAGCATCATCCTCTGCCTGCCGCTGGTGCTGCTGGTCGGCGGCCTGATCGCCCTGGTCTGGCGCTGGTGGAGCAAACGCAAGGCCACCGTCTCCAAGCCGTGAGGCTACGAAAAGGGGTCGCCAGAGGGCGGCCCTTTTTTATGGAAATAAATAACGAATTCCCCCCTCGCGCTCTTGTAAAGCAAGGGCAAAAATGAGTGAATCTAGCGCCTTTTTTTCGCCGTGGATGGAGTCGTTGTATGGGGTGTCGGATTCGCGCAATCGCGCTGGTGTGTGGCCTGATGGGCATGCTGGGGCTGCCCGCAGCCATGGCGGCCCCCAACCCGGCCAAGCTGCAACTGAAATCGGGCAGCGCCCTGGTGATGGACGTCAACACGGGCAAGACCCTCTACCAGAAGAACCCCACTCAGGTGCGCCCCATCGCCTCCCTCACCAAGCTGATGACGGCCCTGGTGGTGCTGGATGCCAAGCAGAACCTGAGCCAGACCCTGACGGTGGATCATAACGACAGGGACAACCTCAAGCACACCTACTCCCGGGTGCGCTTCGGCACCAAGGTGAGCCGCCGGGATGCCCTGCACCTGGCCCTGATGTCCTCCGAAAATCGCATGGCCTCGGCGCTCGCCCGCCACTATCCCGGTGGCCGCGCCGCCTTCGTGCGGGCCATGAACAACAAGGCCAGGCAGCTTGGCATGCGCAACACCCGCTACTATGACTCCACCGGCCTGTCGACCCGCAACGTCTCCACCGCCCAGGATCTGGCCAAACTCATCTCGGTGGCCTATCGCCAGCCGCTGATCCGCCAGTTCACCCAGAACGACAGCATGGAGATGCGCTTCTCCAACCCCTCCTACAGCCTGATGTTCAACAACACCAACCCCCTGGTGAAGAACCCGGACTGGGACGTGCGCCTCTCCAAGACCGGCTACACCGACGAGGCGGGCCGCTGCCTGCTGATGCGCGCCAAGCCGGATCGCCAGGAGCTGGCCATAGTGCTGCTCAACTCGGTGGGCAAGCGCACCCCCATCGGCGATGCGAACCGCATTCGCAAGTGGCTCAAGAGCTGAGCGGACGCTGAAACGTAAAAAAGGATGCCAAGGCATCCTTTTTTATTGCGCGGACGCCCTCATCGACCATCCAGACCCGCACAGATGATGGGAGGGTCAAGAGATGAAGTACACTCGGCCCCTGTCCAAACCTACCTTGAGGCATGACAGACCCTGCCAGCGTACGGGAGGCGGGGCGCACAGGCCTCCCCAGCCTGTCTGGGTCGCGATCAGGGGATGGGGACGGCATGGGGGGCGTGGGCAGTGAGAATGCGCTCAGCGCTGTGGTGGGCGTCTTAGGCGGCATGGGAAACACCGGGAGATCGTGACCAGACGGCAGCGCTGCTCGCAGAGCGGAGGAAAATAGGGACGAGCAGGCAGATAGCTGCATGCCAGGGGGAGAATTTTGACACATAAAAAAACAGCCCCGACCTGAGTCGGGGCTGTCTATATGGTGCGCCCGAGAGGATTCGAACCTCTGACCACCTGGTTCGTAGCCAGGTACTCTATCCAGCTGAGCTACGGGCGCTCATAAATCATTGATTTCACTTTAAATGGTGCGCCCGAGAGGATTCGAACCTCTGACCACCTGGTTCGTAGCCAGGTACTCTATCCAGCTGAGCTACGGGCGCCCTGATTTAAAGCGATAAAAAAAGCTTACTCAACAGTAAGCCTTTTATAGCGTACCGACGTGCTGAAGGTCGATACATGACTCATCGTGAGTCTAATATGGTGCGCCCGAGAGGATTCGAACCTCTGACCACCTGGTTCGTAGCCAGGTACTCTATCCAGCTGAGCTACGGGCGCAAATGGCGGAGAAGGGGGGATTCGAACCCCCGATGCGGGTATAAGCCGCATACTCCCTTAGCAGGGGAGCGCCTTCAGCCTCTCGGCCACCTCTCCGTTTGCGGGGCTGATAATACTTCACAGGGATTTTTAGTCAAACACTTTTTTGGAGAAAACAGAGCGTTCGCTCAGCATTTGGCCAAAGAGTGGAATATTCAAGCAATATGGGCACTTACCCACGACTTTCGCGCCCTGCAAGCCGTTTGCAAAGCCCGGAAAAACAAAAGGCGACACATGATATGTCGCCTTATAGCAGCTTGGGGATGCGGCTTAGAAGTTCGGTTGACCCGGCACTTTCTCGGCCTGTATCCGCATGTAGATCTCTTCGCGGTGCACGGAGACCTCTTTCGGTGCGTTCACACCGATACGTACCTGATTGCCTTTCACACCCAGTACGGTCACGGTCACTTCGTCACCGATCATCAGGGTTTCCCCTACTCGACGAGTCAAAATAAGCATTCGCTTGCTCCTGTATCCTGTTTTGTATTTATATCGATATGGCCATTATCTTACAAAGATACCGATATGGTAAATGGTTGAAACTAAATCAATCAGGGATTGTTGCCCAAGGGCTGCTCATGGGGCTCTTGATCCAACCCGAATGCGGCGTGCAACGAGCGCACCGCCAGCTCCAGGTACTTCTCGTCAATCACCACGGATATCTTGATTTCAGAGGTGGAGATCAGCTGCATGTTGATCCCCTCCTCACCCAATACCTTGAACATGGTGCGCGCGACGCCCGGGTGATTCCACATGCCGACCCCGACGATGGAGACCTTGGCGATCTCCCCGTTGCCCTGTACGCAGGCAGCCCCCAGTTCGGTGGCGGTCTGCTCCAGCAGGGCACGGGCCCGACGGTAGTCATCGCGATTCACCGTGAAGGTGAAGTCGGCGGTGCCATCCCCCAGGGTGTTCTGCACTATCATGTCGACATCTATGTTGGCATCGCTGATCGGATTCAGGATCTGCGCCGCCACCGTGGGTCTGTCCGGCACACCCAGAATGGTCAGGCTCGCCTCGTTGCGGTTGAACGCAATGCCGGAAACCAGGGGTGCTTCCATCCTCTCATCTCCATATGTGATTAAGGTTCCCTCTCCGTCGACGAAACTCGACAGCACCCGCAGCGGTACGCGGTACTTGCCCGCGAATTCCACCGAACGGATCTGTAGCACCTTGGCCCCCAGACTAGCCATCTCCAGCATCTCCTCGAAGGTGATGGTAGAGAGGCGTCTGGCCTTGGGCTCGATGCGCGGATCCGTGGTATAGACCCCATCCACATCGGTAAAGATCTGGCATTCATCGGCCTTGATGGCCGCCGCCACCGCCACCGCAGTGGTATCCGACCCACCCCGGCCCAGGGTGGTGATGGCATTATGCTCATCACGCCCCTGGAAACCGGCGATCACCACCACCTTGCCCTCACCCAGTGCGGCCTGCACCTGCTCGGTATCGATGTGGGTGATACGCGCCTTGCCATAGGCGGAATCGGTGTGAATGCGCACCTGATCACCGGTCATTGAGACCGCGGGGCAACCCCGTTGGTTCAATGCGATGGCCAGCAACGCTATGGTGACCTGCTCACCGGTGGAGACCAGCACGTCCATCTCGCGCCGGTTGGCATCCGGATCCAGCTGCTGGGCCATGCCCAGCAACCGGTTGGTCTCACCCGACATGGCGGAGACGACCACCACCACATCATGTCCCTGGGCGCGGGTCAGGGCCACCCGTTCGGCGACAGCCGCTATTCGTTCCAGCGTGCCGACCGAGGTGCCGCCGTACTTCTGTACATAGAGTGCCACAGATCACCTCGCCCGTTTACAGGCGCTCTTCCAGCCAGGAGTGTACGGATTGCAGTGCCGCCGGCACGGCCTCGGGCTGGGTACCCCCCGCCTGCGCCATGTCGGGACGACCACCGCCCTTGCCACCCACCTGCTGGGCCACCAGGTTGACCAGCTCGCCGGCCTTCACCTTGGCGATCAGATCGTTGGTGACACCGGCGATCAGATTGACCTTGTCATCGCTGCTGGTCGCCAGCAGCACGACACCGGATTTCATCTTGTTCTTCAGCTCGTCCAGCATGCCGCGCAGGGACTTGGGATCCGCGCCGTCCAGGGCCGCAACCAGCACCTTCTGGCCGTTGATCTCGATCACCTGGCTCAGCAGGTCGCTGCCCGCCTGGGCCGCCAGCTTGGCCTTGAGCTGTTCCAGCTCGCGCTCCATCAGCTTGGCCTTGTCCATCAGCTGGCGTACCTTGTCGGCGATGGAGAACTGATCCCCCTTCACCAGAGCGGCCGCCTCTTCGATCTGCTCACCCAGCTGGTGCATGAAGTCGATGGCACCCTTGCCGGTCACCGCCTCGATGCGACGCACCCCGGCGGCGATGCCGCTCTCGGCGATGATCTTGAAGAAGCCGATATCACCGGTGCGCTTGGCGTGGGTACCGCCACACAGCTCGGTGGAGTAGTCACCCATGCGCACCACGCGCACGTCGTCTTCGTACTTCTCGCCAAACAGCGCCATGGCGCCGGCGGACTTGGCCTCCTCCAGATCCATGACCTGGGTAGTGACGTCGTGGTTCGCGCGGATCTGGGCGTTGACCAGCTCCTCGATGCGGCGAATGGTCGCCATGGTCAGGCCTTCGAAGTGAGAGAAGTCGAAGCGCATGCGCTCGGCCCCCACCAGAGAACCCTTCTGGGTCACGTGATCCCCCAGCGCCTGGCGCAGGGCTGCGTGCAACAGGTGAGTGACCGAGTGGTTCAGGGCCACGGCCTGACGGCGTTCCCCATCGACCTCGGCTTCCACCTCGGCGCCCTTCTCCAGGGTACCCAGTTCCAGGTAGCCCTTGTGGATGATGGCCTTGCCCGCCTTCTGGGTATCTGTCACGGCGAAGATGCCGTCGTCCACCTTGAGCACACCGCTGTCACCCACCTGACCGCCGGACTCGGCGTAGAAGGGGGTCTCTGCCAGCACCACCACAGCCTCTTCGCCGGCGATCAGGCCATTCACCTCGACGCCATCCTTGTAGATGCCGACGACAGTGGTTTTTTCGCTGAGCTGCTTGTAACCGGTAAATGGTGTCTCGAAGTCGAGTTTCAAGACATCGTTGTAGTTTACGCCGAAGCTGGAGGCCTCTTTGGCACGGGCACGCTGCTTGGCCATCTCGACGTGGAAGCCTTCCTCGTCGATGCCGATCTCGCGCTCGCGCACCACGTCTGCGGTCAGATCGGCCGGGAAGCCGTAAGTGTCATACAGCTTGAACACCACCTCGCCCGGGATCACCTTGGCATCCCCCAAGTTGGCCAGCACGTCTTCCAGCAGCAGCAGACCACGGTCCAAGGTGCGGACGAACTGCTCTTCCTCGATGCGCAGCACGCGCTCCACCAGGGGCAGCTGGGCGATGAGCTCGGCGGCCACGTCCTTCATCTGCACCGCCAGTTCGGCGGCCAGCTTGTAGAAGAACACCTCGGTGGCGCCCAGCTTGCGACCGTGACGCACGGCACGGCGAATGATGCGGCGCAGCACATAGCCACGGCCTTCGTTGGAGGGCATGACACCGTCAGCCACCAGGAAGGCGCAGGAGCGGATGTGGTCGGCGATGACGCGCAGGGATTGATTGCTCAGATCTTCGGTGCCGACGATCTCGGCGGCCTTCTTGATCAGCGCCTGGAAGATGTCGATCTCGTAGTTGGAGTGCACCCCCTGCAGGATGGCGGAGATACGCTCAAGGCCCATGCCGGTATCCACGGACGGGCGGGGCAGCGGCTCCATGGTGCCGTCGGCCTGGCGGTTGAACTGCATGAAGACCACGTTCCAGATCTCGATGAAGCGGTCGCCGTCCTCATCCGGGGAGCCGGGAGGGCCACCCTGGATGTGATCGCCGTGGTCGTAGAAGATCTCGGTGCAGGGGCCGCAGGGGCCGGTGTCACCCATCTGCCAGAAGTTATCGGAGGCAAAGGCCGCGCCCTTGTTGTCACCGATGCGCACGATGCGATCGGTGGGTACGCCGATTTCGTTGGCCCAGATGTTGAATGCTTCGTCGTCCGTCTCGTACACGGTCACCAGCAGACGCTCTTTGGGCAGCTTGAGGGTACCGGTCAGGAATTCCCAGGCAAAACGGATGGCGTCCTGCTTGAAGTAGTCACCGAAGCTGAAGTTGCCCAGCATCTCGAAGAAGGTGTGGTGACGGGCGGTATAGCCCACGTTTTCCAGGTCATTGTGCTTGCCGCCGGCCCGTACGCAGCGCTGGGCCGTGGTGGCACGATGATAGGCACGCTTGTCTGCGCCAAGGAACACGTCCTTGAACTGGTTCATCCCTGCGTTGGTGAACAGCAGAGTCGGGTCGTTGTGGGGGACCAGGGAGCTGGAGGAGACAACCTGATGCCCCTGGGAGCGGAAATACTCGAGAAACGCGGCGCGTAACTCTGACGTGGACATATACATGGAAAATCCTGCTTGATTCGGATACGGACTTTTAATCGCAATAATGTAAGTTTTCTGCGGGGTAAAGTAAAACGTGCCGGCCCCTGATGGGTGAAAAAGCCCCGTTCGGGAAGGATGCTGACAGGCCCTCGTGAATGGCGGGGCGAGAAAGAGGAAAATTGGGGGCAAAAACCGCGGTCGCAGGCCACGACAACCGCTGCAGGCGGCGACTCTATATGGATTGCGAGCGCCCTGTGACGGCAAGGGCGCTGGGCAGATCACTCTGGCGATAGCTGGTGATAGAGAGACGGCCAAGGCACCAAGCCAGAGGCCGTCACTGACTCGCCCTCAGGGGCTACTCTTCCTGCTCCTGCATCTGGGCGATGGCATACCGGGCCTGCTCCTGATTGAAGCCCCGCCTCAGCAGGTTTTTGAGCCACTTCATGCGCAACTTGAAGTCCGCGAGATCGGCCACCCTGGCGCGCCGCTGCAGCAGCTCGGCCGCCAGTTCGAACCAATCCAGCTCGGGTTGCTCGAACGCCGCCTCTATCTGGCCGTCGTCCAGCCCCTTGCGGCGCAGGTCGAAGCGGATCTTGATGGGGCCGTGCCCCTTGGCGGCACCGGCCCGCACCGCCATGGCACCGTAGCGTTCGTCATCGACCCAGCGATGGCCGCGACAGTAGTCGAGGACGGCCTCCACCACGGTCTCATCGAAGCCCTGCTTGCGCAGCCGGTTCGCCAGCTCGGACTCGGCGCTCTCCCGCCGCGCCAGACTGCGCATGGCAAAGGCGCGAGCCGCGGCAAACTGCTCCTCAAACGAGAGTTCGGGGAGTGGGGGATCTACGGGTTCTGACATGGATGCACCGACCATAAATGAGAAGGCCGGGTATCAACCCGGCCTCTTTGTTACTCGTATTCTTGCTCGTTTTCAGGCTCGAACTCATCGGCCTCGACCACCTCGGCCTTGCCTTCCTGCGGGATGGCTCCCGACAGCAGCAGCTCGCGCAAACGGGCTTCCACTTCCGCCGCCATCGCCTTGTTCTCGGAGAACAGCTTCATCACGTTGGCCTTGCCCTGACCAATTTTCTCGCCGCTGTAGCTGTACCAGGCACCGGCCTTGTCGATCAGCTTGTGCTTGACGCCCAAGTCCACCAGCTCGCCTTCCTTGGAGATACCGGCCCCGTAGAAGATCTGGAACTCTGCCTGCTTGAAGGGAGGCGCCACCTTGTTCTTGACGACCTTAACTCGGGTCTCGTTACCGACCACTTCGTCCCCTTCCTTGATGGCGCCGGTGCGACGGATGTCGAGGCGTACGGAGGCGTAGAACTTCAGGGCGTTACCACCCGTGGTGGTTTCCGGGCTGCCGAACATGACGCCGATCTTCATCCGGATCTGGTTGATGAAGATGCACAAGCAGTTCGCGTTCTTGATGTTCGCGGTCAGCTTGCGCAGGGCCTGGGACATCAGGCGGGCCTGCAGGCCGACGTGGGAATCCCCCATCTCGCCTTCGATTTCCGCCTTCGGAGTCAGGGCGGCCACGGAGTCGACGATGATGACGTCAACGGCGTTAGAGCGCACCAGCATGTCGCAGATCTCGAGAGCCTGCTCACCGGTGTCCGGCTGGGAGATCAGCAGATCATCGACGTTGACCCCGAGCTTGGCAGCATAGATGGGGTCCAGCGCGTGCTCCGCATCGACGAAGGCACAGGTCTTGCCCTTCTTCTGGGCCTCGGCGATCACCTGCAGGGTCAGGGTGGTCTTGCCGGAAGACTCCGGACCGTAGATCTCGACGATACGGCCGCAGGGCAGACCACCGATCCCCAGCGCCACGTCCAGGGAGAGGGAGCCGGTGGAGATGGCTTCGATGTCCATGGTCTTGCTGTCGCCCAGACGCATAATGGAACCCTTGCCGAACTGCTTCTCGATCTGCCCCAGCGCAGCCGCCAGTGCCTTCTGTTTGTTCTGATCCATGCCAATCTCCGCTGGGAATCGTGATAAAGAAATGAAGTTGGGCTAAGTATACTGTTTATGCATACAGTATCAAGCCCAAATTATCTGAGCAGGGCCAACAAACCGGAGAGGGCCTGTCTAACGGCCTGTTGCCGCACCTGCTGCCGGTCGCCGTCGAAGCGGGCCAGCAGGGAGTGCTGGCGACCGCTCTTGTCCGCCCAGGCGAACCAGACGGTTCCGACCGGCTTATCGTCGCTGCCGCCCCCGGGGCCGGCGATGCCACTGATGGCCACGCTGATGCCCGCATCGGAGCGTGCCAGGGCGCCCCTGGCCATCTCCAGCACCACGGCCTCGCTGACGGCACCGTGGCGCAGCAGGCTGTCGATGCTGACCCCCAGCATCTGCTGCTTGGCCTCGTTGGTGTAGGTGACGAATCCTCGATCGAACCAACCCGAACTGCCGGCGATGTCGGTGATGGCGGTGGCCACGCCGCCGCCGGTACAGGACTCCGCCGTGGCGGCCAGCCAGCCCCGCGCGGTCAGCGCCTCTCCCAGATCCCGGGATAGGCGGGCGATCTCTGCATCAAGCCCCATCATCATGCCCTCGTTGGCCCGTTCGGGCGAAATATGGGCCTCATTATGCAATTGCCCCCACCCGTGGACAACCCGCCAGGCCATCGCTGCGTCAGCCTGGTTCAGGTGCCCCCCGTGGCCACTATCCGGATGAGCCTGGTGAACGCCTCGGCAAATGACCGGCGCTTAAGCTCCAGTACATGGGGGGCTCTCTATAATCAACAGGCACCGCCTCGTTGGCGGTATCCATTTGATGAATACATGCCTATGAAAACATGGAGAAAGACAGATGAAGCATCAGTTTAAAGTTGCCATGGCCGCGCTGGCGATCTGTGTGAGCACCCAGACCTTCGCCGCGGAGAACGCCCCCGAGTTGCAGACCGAAACCACCCTGGCCCAGGAGCTGAACCTCTCCAGCGCCCAGGTTGAACAGATCAAGGGGCTGCGGGAGCAGGCGGCCAAGGAACTGGGCTCGGTCAAGCTCGATGCCATCGGTCAGGACGTCATCATCAACATGATCAAGAGCGGCAAGTGGGACGAGGCGGCGGCCAAGAAGCAGCTGCAGACCATCAGCAACGTCCAGGCCGAGGCTCGCTACTACCGTGCCCACTACCTGTTCGAGGTGAGCAAGGTGCTGACCGCCGAGCAGAAGGCCAAGCTGCACGAGATGCTGAGCGGCGGCGAGGCCATGTACTAAGGGCGGCTCTCCCCCGTTTCCCCCATCCCCGCATCCGTGCGGGGATCTTATTTCCCCTCCCCCACGACTCTCTCGACCTGACGCCGGCCCAGGCCCACTCAGGTCAGCTTCTCCGGATGCACAAATCCGCGACGGGACGCCACTTTGCCCCCAAGACGGAGATTCCCCCTCACCATCCGCCCCCGAGCATGTAGAATGGCTGCCAGATTCAGACCCAAGATGGCAGACGCTTCCCTGCCAGAGCACCTTCTGGAATAGCACATGACAGCACAGCACCCAGTCAGCGGCGCCACCCTCAGCGCCCATACCCCCATGATGCAGCAGTACCTGACCCTCAAGGCCGAGAACCCGGAGATACTGCTGTTCTACCGGATGGGCGACTTCTACGAGCTCTTCTACGACGATGCCCGCAAGGCCTCCCAGCTGCTCGACATCTCCCTGACCAAGCGCGGCCAGTCCGCCGGCAGCCCCATCCCCATGGCCGGGGTGCCCTATCACGCCATCGAGGGATATCTGGCCAAGCTGGTGCAGCTCGGCGAGTCTGCCGCCATCTGCGAGCAGGTAGGGGATCCCGCCACCAGCAAGGGGCCGGTGGAGCGCAAGGTGGTGCGCATCATCACCCCAGGTACCGTCTCCGACGAGGCGCTGCTCAGTGAACGTCAGGACAACCTGATCGCCGCCGTCTATCACGACGGCCGTCGCTTCGGCTACGGCACCCTGGACATCGGCTCCGGCCGCTTCTTCATCAACCAGTTCGACAAGGAAGAGACCCTGCTGGCTGAGCTGCAGCGCACCAACCCGGCGGAGCTGCTCTACCCGGAATCCTTCGAGTTCCTGCGCCACGTGGAGGGCCGCCGCGGCCTGCGCCGCCGTCCGGAGTGGGAGTTCGAACTGGGGACTGCCCGCAAGCTCTTGTGCCAGCAGTTCGGCACCCAGGATCTGGTGGGGTTCGGCGTCGAGCAGAGCGAGACCGCCCTGTGCGCCGCCGGCTGCCTGATGCAGTACGTGAAAGACACCCAGCGCACCGCCCTGCCCCACATCCGCGGTGTGCGCCTCGAGCAGCCGGATCACGCCGTCATCATGGACGCCGCCACCCGCCGCAACCTGGAGCTGACCCAGAACCTGGCGGGCGGTTACGACAATACCCTGGCCGAGGTGCTGGACAGGACCGCCACCCCTATGGGCAGCCGGTTGCTCAAGCGCTGGATCCACCAGCCGATCCGGGATCGGGTGATCCTCAAGGGGCGCCAGAGCACCATAGCCGAGCTCATCGAGCAGAACCTCTACGACGACCTGGGGGGTCTGCTGCGCCAAGTCGGCGACGTGGAGCGAGTGCTGGCGCGCCTTGCCCTGCGCAGTGCCCGTCCCCGCGATCTCACCCGGCTGCGCCAGGCCTTCGGCCAGTTGCCCGAGCTGCAACGGCTGCTGGCGGACAGCGAGCACGAGGCGGTGCAACAGCTTGCTGAGCGTGCCAGCACCTTCCCCGAGCTGCTGGAGCTGCTGGAGCGGGCCGTGATGGAGGTGCCGCCTGTGCTGATCCGCGATGGTGGCGTCATCCGCGACGGCTTCAACCAAGAGCTGGACGAGCTGCGGGATCTCGCCAACGGCGCCACCGCGAGCCTCGCCCGTATCGAGGAGCGGGAGAAGGCGCTCACCGGCATCAATACCCTCAAGGTCGGCTACAACAAGGTGCACGGCTTCTACATCGAGGTGAGCCGCGCCAACAGCCACCTGGTGCCGGCCCACTACATCCGCCGTCAGACCCTCAAGAACAACGAGCGCTACATCATCGATGAGCTCAAGAAGTACGAAGACAAGGTGCTCACCGCCCAGGCCCAGGCGCTGGCGCTGGAGAAACGGCTCTACGAGGAGCTGCTCGACAGCCTCTTGCCCCACCTCGGCGAACTGCAGGAGTCCGCCGCCGCCCTCGCCGAGCTGGACGTGCTGGCGAACCTGGCGGAGCGGGCCGAGACCCTGGACTACCGCTGCCCCACCCTGATCGAGGAGGATCAGATCCTGATCGAGGCGGGTCGCCACCCCGTGGTAGAGCAGGTGATGACGGATCCCTTTATCGCCAACCCGATAAACCTGCAACGCAGTCGTCGCATGCTGATCATCACGGGCCCGAACATGGGGGGTAAGTCCACCTACATGCGCCAGACTGCCCTCATCGTGCTGCTGGCCCACATCGGTGCCTATGTGCCGGCGAGCAGCGCCCGCATCGGCCCCATCGATCGCATCTTCACCCGCATCGGCGCGTCGGACGATCTGGCATCGGGCCGCTCCACCTTTATGGTGGAGATGACCGAGACCGCCAACATCCTCAACAACGCCACCGCCCGCAGCCTGGTGCTGATGGACGAGATCGGCCGCGGCACCAGCACCTACGACGGGCTGTCGCTCGCCTGGGCCTGCGCCGAGCAGCTGGCGAGCAAGATAGGCGCCTACACACTGTTCGCCACCCACTACTTCGAGCTGACCCAGCTGCCGGCACTCATGGAGGGATTGGCCAACGTCCATCTGGACGCCGTTGAACACGGGGATACCATCGCCTTCATGCATGCGGTGCAGGAGGGAGCGGCCAGCCGCTCCTATGGCCTGCAGGTGGCGGCCCTGGCAGGGGTGCCGAAAGCGGTGATCCATCAGGCGCGCCACAAGCTGGCGGAGCTGGAGAGCGCCACCCCGGCCCCCGCCGGCGAAGCGCGCCCGTTCCCCGTGACGTTGGCCCCCCAGCCCCACCCTGTGGTGGAGGAGCTGGCGGCAGTGCGTCCGGATGAGCTGAGCCCCCGCCAGGCGCTGGATCTGCTCTATCGCCTCAAGCAGTTGCTCTGACAGGCAGGCTGCGGAATGCAAAAAGGGGAACCTCGCGGTTCCCCTTTTTTATTGCATCTCTTGCCGCTTGCCCGTCAGGCCGGTCCAATCCGGTCAATCAGGCTCATATGGGTTGAGCCGTCGTGACGCTTGAGGTTCTGCCTGTACTCGAACTGGCGTTGGCTCTCCTGCTTGAGCCCCAGCATCAGGGAGTAGCACATGGCCAGCATGATCAGGGAGAAGGGCAGCGCCGCTATGATGCTGGCCGCCTGCAGGGCCGCCAGACCACCGGAGACCAGCAGTATGGCCGCCACCAATCCCTGACCCAGCCCCCAGATGGCGCGGTGTAGCACGGGGGGATCCTGATCGCCGATGGAGAGCAGCGTCGTAATCACGAGCGTGCCCGAGTCGCTGGAGGTGATGAAGTAGGTGCAGATGAGCAGGGTCAGCACCCCCTTGGCGATCCAGCCGAAGGTCTCCCAGTGCAGCAGCTCCACCGTCTTGTAGAGCGCCAGGGTCACGTCCTGGTTGACCGCCTCCACCACGCCGCCACTGCCGAACAGCTCGAGGTTCATGGCGGTGCCGCCGAACACGGTGAGCCAGAGCATGCCGAGCAGGGAGGGCACCAGCAAGACGCCGAGCACGAACTCGCGGATGGTACGGCCCTTGGAGATGCGGGCGATGAACATGCCGACAAAGGGTGCCCAGGCGATCCACCAGCCCCAGTAGAAGGCGGTCCAGCTCGACTGCCAGGCCGAGGTGCCGTTGGCCTCGGTGTTCGTCCAGAAGCTCAACTTGACGATGTTCTGCAGGTAGTCGCCGATGTTCTGCACATAGGCGTTGAGCAGGTAGGTGGTCGGCCCCAGCGCCAGGAAGAGGGCGAGCACGAAGACGCTGAGCCAGATGTTGAGCTCGGAGAGGATCTTCACCCCGCGCCCCACCCCCGAGATGGCCGACAGGGTCGCGATCACGCTGATGACCCCGATGAGCCAGAGCTGGTTGGTCTGGGAGACCCCCATGCCGAACATCTGGTTCAGGCCCGTGTTCATCTGGGAGACCCCGAGCCCCAGGGAGGTTGCCACCCCGAATACTGTGCCAAACACCGCCAGCACGTCGGCCGCGTGGCCCCAGAAGCCGTAGATGCGCTCACCGAGGATGGGATAGAGCACGGAGCGGATCGCCAGCGGCAGCTTGCGGCGATAGCTGAAGAACGCGAGCGACAGGCCGACGATCACATAGATGGCCCAGGGATGCAGGCCCCAGTGGAAGAAGGTGAGGCGCATGGCGATCTGGGCCGCCTCCGGCGTCATCCCCTCGGTGATGAAGGGATTGCTCTGCAGGTGGTACATGGGCTCGGCGATGCTCCAGAACACCAGGCCTATGCCCATGCCGGCGCTGAACAGCATGGAGAACCAGGCGAAGTAGCCAAATTCCGGTACCTGGTCGTCGTCGCCCAGCCGGATGCTGCCGAAGCGACTGAACATCAGGTAGACGGCGAAGAACAGGAACAGGGCAACCACCAGAATGTAGTACCACTTGAAGCCGGCGATGATGGTGTCCTTGGCGCCGGTAAACCAGGTTCCTGCGGTATCGGGATCGAAGACGCCGAACAGCAGGAACAGGGTCACGACGGTCAGGGCCGTCATGGCCATGGTGGGATTGAGGCCTTTCAACAGCCCTTTGGTTGCTCTCATCTGGCCTCCTTAGTCGTGGTTGAAAAAGTCTTCGCCGACGTGATCGCCCGCCCCGCCGATGGCGCGGTAGACCAGGCGACCCGCCACCTGCTCGCGGTGATCCACCAGACTGACGGACGGCTGGCCGTTCACCGCGTGGCGCTTGCCGAGGAAGATGGCCATGGGGACCCCCAGGCTGGAGACGCCGCTGGTGATCCAGAGCCGGTTGAAGTCGTAGGAGCCGCCGATGAATTCGAGCTGGGCCAGGCCGTTGTCGAGACCCGCCAGGTAAAAGTTCATGGCGCTCTCGTCGGGGAAGAGGTGTACCAGTACATAGGCGTAGCGCAGTTCGTTCACCAACTCCTTTAAGCTAAAAGCACCAGTGTTGCTGCAGGAGAGGGGCAATTCACCATCGTAGTGATGCACCTTGAGGTTGTTCGGGTCTTCGTCATAGGCGGGCTGGTAACGCACGAATGCCGAGGTATCTGGCAGTTCATAGCGAACTCTGACTACCCGTAGCTCGCTCACAAGGGACTTGATATCCAGGTCGTTCTGCATCATTTCGCTCCTCAAAGATCGGATTAAATTTCGAAAACAGCGGGACAACCTAACACAAAAATGATTAGAGCAGAAATCATTAGACCAAAAACCATATTGACCTTGTGTGGAATTAGGCGGAAAATCTTGCGCCTCTCAACTACCAGGCCATGAGCCGGACCCCTGTGGAAAAACATGATGAAGTGCTGGTCGCCCTGCGCCAGATCATCCGTGCCATCGACATGCACTCCAAACGCTTGATCAAGGAAGCCGGGCTGACCTCACCGCAGCTCCTGCTACTCAAGGGGATCGACGAACTGGGGCAGATCTCCATGCGCCAGCTGGCGGATCACACCAACATGAGCCAGGCCACCGCCACCACCATCATGGACCGGCTCGAGAGCCGCCAGCTGGTGCAACGGATCCGCAGCGAGACCGACAAGCGCAAGGTGCACGCGACGCTGACTGACGCAGGGCGCGCCCTGCTGGAGCAGGCGCCGACCCCGCTGCAAGAGAGCTTCATCCAACGCTTCCAGGCCCTGGAAATCTGGGAGCAGACCCTGCTGCTCTCCTCCCTGCAGCGGATCTCCTCCATGATGAATGCCGATGGCATAGACGCCGCCCCTGTGTTGAGCGTCAGGCCCCTCACCGAAGAGCGGGCATAAAAAAAGCTCCCAAACGGGAGCTTTTTTTATGGGCAAGAGCCGGGATGTCGCCGCGAGGGCATCACTCTTCCAAGCTGATGCCGATGTTGGAGACCCCGCCCTGGGCCGCAAACTCCCGGATAGCCAGGATGCGGTCGCTGTCGCGCTCGAAGGCCACGCGCTTGAGCAGCTCGACCTGAAACTCCAGCTCCGCCTCGATGTACTCGTGCTCGTAGAGCTCCTCATCGGTCAGATCGCGCTCTTCCAGCATCTCGATAAAGCCGGCCACTGTCCCCACGGAGGCATGGCTGGCATCCATGGCCTCTTCCCCGACCCGGCAGATCACCGAGTTGTAGGCACAGCCCAATGCGACGCAGGCATCCAGCGCCGGATAGGCGCCGTAGGATTCGAACTTGCTGGGTTCGGGAATGTAGACCTCGAACGCCTCCAGGATGGCCCCCAGATTGACCCGAGAACCCTTCACCGTGAGGTAGTTCCACATCTGATCCAGCGCGTGACGAAATGCCCTGGCATCGCCGAAACCGGACGCCTGGGTAAACAGCACATAGTTGGGGTACATGCGCTCTGCCAGCGCCAGGGTGTAGACGGTCTGCTGCCAAGGCTGCAGCTCGGCCAGTCGCTTATAAAACTTGTCACCAAACACTGGAGTCTGATCCTTTGCAAAATGTGGGGCAGATTGTAGCCCACGAGGGGGCCGGCGAAAACGAAAAAGCGCCCTGGTCGGCTATCTTGCCCGATCAACTGGGGTAAGATGGGGACAGACACCCCTTCGCCGTGCCATAAACATGATAAGGAACAAGAGTATGAGCCAACGTACCCTGCTTCTGCTCAGCCAGGACAACGCCCACTACGAACGTCTGCTCAAGGCGGCTCACCTCCCCCATCTGCGCATTCTGCGGGCCGACAACCAGAGCGATGCCGAGAAGCTGATCGGCGAGGCTCACATCCTGATGGCCGAACCGGCTCGCGCCAAACCCTTGCTCCCCAAGGCCGGCAAGCTCGGCTGGTTGCAATCCACCTATGCCGGGGTCGACGTGCTGCTGGATGCCAGCTGCCGGCGCGACTACCTGCTCACCAATGTGCGCGGCATCTTCGGCCCCCTGATGAGCGAATATGTGTTTGGCCATCTCCTGAGCCTGACCCGCCAGCTGCCGCTCTATCGCGAACAGCAACAGCAACAGCTGTGGCAGAGTCACCCCTATCAGGGACTCAAGGGCAAGACCCTGCTGCTGCTCGGCACCGGCAGCATAGGCCAGCACATCGCCCACACCGGCAAACACTTCGGCATGCGCGTGCTCGGCATCAGCCACAGCGGCCGCGAGCGGGCGGGCTTCGATCAGGTGTATCAGTTGCCGGCCCTGAACAAGATGCTGGCCCAGGCCGACGTCATCGTCAGCGTGCTGCCGGCGACCCGGGAGACCCGCCACCTGTTCACCGCCGATCGTTTCAACCACTGCAAGCCGGGCGCCATCTTCTTCAACGTCGGCCGGGGCAATGCGGTGCACGAGGAGGAGCTGCTGGCGGCGCTGCAAAGCGGCAGGCTCGCCACCGCCGTGCTGGATGTGTTCGAGCAGGAGCCCCTGGCTCCCACCAGCCCCCTCTGGCATCAGCCCAATCTCATCGTCACCCCCCACAACAGCGCCTACAGCTTCCCGGAGGATGTGGCCCAGATCTTCATCCGCAACTACATCCGCTTCATCGACGGCCAGCAGCTCGATGGCCGCATCGACTTCGACAAGGGTTACTGAAGCCCGCCAACGAAAAAGGCCCCGCCATGATGGCGGGGCCTTTTTCTATCAGGGAAAGAGAGGGGGTCAACCCGCCTCCATCTCCTGGCGATAGCTCTTCACCTTGGCGAGGAACTGGCGTTTCTCCTTGCCACTCAGGGGCTCGGCCATCGGCAGCTTGACCGTCATGGGGTTCACCGGGCGGTTGTTGATCCGCACCTCGTAGTGCAGGTGGGCCCCCGTGGAACGCCCGGTGTTGCCGGAAAGCGCAATCTTGTCACCCATTTTCACCTTCTGACCGGGTTTCACCAGCAACTTACTCAGGTGCAGATAGCGGGTCATCAGGGTGCGGCCATGCTTGATCACCACATAGGTGCCGGCCAGCGGGTGGCGGGTCGCCTTGAGCACGACGCCGTCGCCGGTCGCCATGACGGCGGTACCCACCGGCAGGGCGAAGTCGGTGCCCTCGTGGGGACGAACCTGCCCCGTGATGGGGTGACGTCTGGCGGGGTTGAAGTTCGAGCTGATCCGGTAGCGGCTATGGGTCGGATAGCGGCGGAAACCGCGCTCCAGGCTGTTCGCCTGACCGTCATAGTAGTTGCCATCCTCCGACAGCCAGGCAGACACCGTCTTGCCCTGGCTGAACACCTCGACCCCCAGCAGCTGGGTGTTGCCCGTGCTCTTGCCCTCGACCGTCTCCTGGCGCACCAGCACCTTGAACTTGTCACCCTTCTGCAGATCTTTCGCGAAGTTCATCCGCCACTGGAACAGGTTGGCAATCTTCTGGATATGGTTCGCCGGGATGCCGGCGTTGCGGGCGCTGACGTAGAAGCTGCCGTTGATGACACCGTCATAACTCTTCTTCTGCCACTCCACCTTCTCGTTGAGCATGTTGGCACTGTAAGTGTCGTCGGTACGCTCCAGCACCAGGGTCTGCTTGATGTTCAGGCGGATCTTGAGCTGCTGCAGTATGTTGTCCTGATCGATCAGCAACTCTATGGTCTGGCCGGGCTTGAGGCGGGCCAGATGATTCTTGGCATCCGCATCCAGCACCTTGTAGAGGGTGGTGGTGGAGAGCCCCAGATTGTTGAAGATGGCCGTCAGGTTTTCACCGTTGCGCACCCGGTAGTCCTGCCACTGGGGGGTCACATCCGCCGGGATGTCATCCTCCGGGGCAGCCGCCTCCACCAGTTCGTGGTCCGGGATATCGTTAAAATCGGTGTTGTCTTCGTTGGTCGCGGTACCCGGGGTGGCGATGGGCAACTCGAGACGCAGTGGCCGCTCCAGGATGTCACCTGGTGCTGGCAATACGGCTACCGCAGACAGCGTCATGGCCGTGAGCAGTAACATGGCATAAAAATGCTTGCGGGGAACCGGGGGTTCCCAGTTGGCAGCCTGTGCTACCAAGGGACGGAGACGTTTCATCCGCTATCCTGTCATTAGATCTAAGGGTGGTAGTTGAGTGTCTGTCTTTATGATTTTTTATTATGAAAACCGAGCATCTGGCAGTTAGACCTAAATACTTACAAAAAGTTCATAGCTATATGCACGAACCTCACATTTTATGCATAACCTTCCTTCATGGGCAGAAATGATCGCCTCTTTTAGCCATTTTTTTCTATTTTTAAGAACCAAGTCCGGTTGTTCTGGCTCCTGAACGGCCAAATGTTGCAAGAACATTTCCATGGAGTGGATATGTCATTAGCAAGATTGTTAAATGTAATCATCCTGATCTTGTTCACCATTGGCGCCATCCTGCTGTTCATGCTGGAGATCACCACGGTGCGGCAATCCATCCTCGACCAGATGTCCGCCAATCTTGAGACGGCCATCACAGCCCTCGGCCTGGTGCTGCAAGGCACCCTGCTCAACGACGACAAGGTGCTGGCGGAGACCATAGTCAACGCCATGTTCGACGGCGGTTTCGTCAGCTCGGTCACCCTGCTGGATCCGGATGGCCAGCTGTTGTTCCAGAAGGCCTTCCACACGGCGCAGCAGAACATCCCCGGCTGGCTGCCGAGCGTCATCTCCATGCCGCCGGTCAAGGTGGAGCAGGAACTCACCGACGGCTGGCGCATCCTCGGCACCCTCACTCTGGTGGGGCATGAAGGCTATGCCTACCAGCATCTGTGGAACGCCATCAGCCGTACCGGGCTGGCCCTACTCGGTGGCCTGCTGGTGCTGACCCTAATCATTCACTGGGTATGCAACCGGCTGCTGCGCCCCCTCGAGCAGGTGAGTCTGCAACTGTTGCAGGTGCGCCAGCGCCAGTTCAGTGGCAACTTGCCCACCCCCTGGCTGCGAGAGCTGCGGGAGGTAGTCTCCTCCATCAACCAGCTGGTCTCCGAGCGCAAACGGGATCTGCTGCAACAGCGGCTCAAGATCACCCAGCTCGGCAAGCAGCACGAGACCAAGACCGGCCAACCCCTGATGGGGCTGACGGAGACCGCGAGCGGCATGCACCTGCAACACTTCGTCTCCACCCAGGGAGATATCCGGCTCTACAGCCGCCTGCTCCCCCAAACCCCGCCGAGTACGGACAGTTCACCGGACGAGATCCGGGCCCTGCTCAACGACTGGCTGGCCCACAAGGCAGAGGGGATACAGCTCCCCCTCAGCCTGCTCACCCACCCTGACTGGGGGCAGTTTGCGGCGACGCTGACCAGCGGCAAGGGCAAGACCCTCGACTGGCGCTGGGATCAGCCGGCCTTCCCTCCCCTTGCCGAGGAGCGATTGTCGGCCCTGTCAGCTCAGGGAGTCGAGATGGCGTTCAGCAATGTCCCCATGAACAACGACAACCTGACCCGGCTCGACCCAGTCAAACCCGTGTTCATCAGCTGCCAGCTCACCGAGGCCCCTCTTTACTGGAATCTGCTCTCCCAGTGCCTCCACGCCTCCGGCTACACCCTGTTGGCGGAAGCCAGCGAGGTGAGCGACATCAGCATCTTGCGCAGCTGGGGCATAGATGGCTATGCCAGCCAGGAGGCAGTATGAGACTCCCCTTGCTGTTGCTGCCCCTGCTCTGGGCCTCGGCCTCCCATGCCAGCACCATTCCCATCGGCACCGGGGGTGAGCAGGGTATCTATTATCAGGTCATCAAGGAGTTCTGCCGACTGGCCAACAAGAGCGACCCCGACCTCCAATGCAAGCCGCAGGCCAGCTCTGGTTCCATCGAGAATCTGCGTCAGTTGCAGGCTGGGGAGCTCCCCTATGCGCTGGTGCAGTCCGACTGGCTCTATCAGGCCAGCCATGGCAGCGGTCCCTTCGCCAAACAGCCCCAACCCGAATTGCGAGCGCTGTTCGCCACCCATGCCGAACCTTTCACCATAGTGGTGCGAGCCGATGGCGATATCACCAGGCTGGATCAACTCAAGCTGGCCCCCATCGACATGGGTCTGAAGCATTCTGGCACCCGCCAGACGGCGTTGGCATTGTTCGCCGTGCTGGGCGCCACCGAGCAAGATCTCGATCTCAAAAGCGTGGCCAACCAGGCCGAGGCCCTGTGCAGCAAGCAGATAGATGCCTTCGGGCTGGTGATGGGCCACCCCAATCGCATCGTACTTGACACCTCGAAGCGCTGTGCCATCCGGTTCTTGCCCATCGAGGGAGAGGTCCGCGATCGCCTGCTGCAGGGGGTGAAGTATTACCAGCGCAGCCAGGTACCGGCCCGCATCTATACGGGCAACCTCAAGGCCACCCCCACCTTCGCCATCGCCGCGACCCTGGTAACCAATGCCAGCGCAGCCGATGCCGATGTCTATCGCCTGACCAAAGCCATGCTGAGCCAGCAGACCAGCTTCAACGAACAGACCTATGGCTACGCCAACCTGTTTCACAAGGCGCGCAACAAGGTCGGCCCGGTGCTGAGCATCGATCAGCATCCGGGGGCAGCAAGGTACTTCGAGGAGTTGAAGGCGGCGGGCAAGCTATAACTGACGACGGGGGGAGCGCAGATGCTCGCTGGAGAAGCGGCTCTGCATCGAGGTCCACTGGGTCAGACGATCGGCACTCCCCGCCAGGGTACCCTCACGCCGTGACTTCATCACCCAGATGCTCTTGGCATCGAAGCTGTAGACAGGCTGCAGGTCATTGCGCTTGCTGCCCGGCAGGATGCGTCCATTGATGTTGTCGAGCACCAGGGGATCGGACTTGGCGGTCGGGAAGTAAAGCGTCACCATGTGAAACTGGTTGTATCTAATGGCCTTCACATAGGCCAGCCGCAGCTTCTTCTCATCCACCCCGAGCTCCATCAGGGTGTAGTACTTGGAGATGCTGTAGTCCTCGCAATCCCCACCCCGAGCCCCGATGAATTCCAGCGGGTTGGCCCAGTAGTCTTCCTCTCCCCATAATCTGGGATCATCGCTGTAGGTCAGGTTGTTGAAGTAGTTGTTGACCAGATCCAGTTTCTGCTGGTCCGTGGTGCCGGCCCTCGGGGTGAGCAGACGGGCAAACGCCTCCGCCCGCTGCAACGCTCGCGGGCCGTAGACCTCCTGCAACTTGGACTTGAGCTCAGGGCTGGCGATATAGCTGGAGAGCTGGGAAGCCTGCAATGGGACACTGGCCAGTGCCACCATGCAGGCGGGGACAATCCATTTCATACTGGACACTCCATGGCATGCGCTGGAGGTCAGTATAGTCAGCCCTGATGGTCACATCGGGCCCTTAGCGGCACTCGGCAAAGGCATCGGCCAGTTGCTGCATGAATTGCGGATAGCCATCGGGCCCGAGCGGCACTTTTTCACCCACCTCATCCAGCAAGAGCACCCTGGCCCCGGTGTTGCGGGCGACGGACTCGATCACCGCAGGAGAGAACTGCGGCTCGGCATAGATGCAGCTCGCCTGCTTCTCTTCCAGCGCCTTGCGGATCTCCACCAGAGTCCTGGCACCGGGACGGCGCTCCGGGCTCACGGTGAAGTGGCCCCTGGAGCTCATGCCGTAGTGGCGCTCCCAATAGCCATAGGCCTCGTGGAAGACGAAGTAGCCCTTCTGGTTGACCACCTTCATCTGCTCGGCGATGACCTTGTCCTTGGCATCGACCTTGTCTGTAAAGGCCTTCAGATTGGCACCGTAACGGGCGGCATTGGCCGGATCCTGGGTGCTCAGCGTGTCACTCAACGCCTTGGCGATCACCAACGCCTGGGTCGGCCCCAACCAGATGTGAGGATCAATACCCTCATGGTGATGTCCCTCGTGGCCGTCATGATCATGACCCTCGTGCTCCTCATCGCCATCCTCCTCGTGCCCAGCCTGCTTGCGGTAGTCGAACAGCGGCATGCCCGGTACCTGAGTCAGAGTCAGCACATGAGGATGCTGGGCCAGGGGCTTGGCCATGAAGCCTTCCAGCTCGGGGCCGACCCAGACCACCAGATCGGCCTCATTGATGCTGCGAATGTCGGAGGGGCGCAGGGCGAAGTCGTGGGGAGAGGCGCCGGTCGGCAGCAACACCCTGGGCTCGCTCACCCCGTCGGTGATGGCAGCCGCGATGAAGCCCAGGGGTTTGATGGTGGTCAGCACCTCGAGGGCACGAACAGGCAGGCTCACCGCCAGCAAGGCAGTGATCAGGGCAAGAATGCGCATAGGGGTCTCGTCAGGAAGTATGTGTGTGATAATATAACAGCCAATGCTGTTGTTATATTATAACTCTCACAGGCTGTAAACCCCGGAGCTGTCATGACCCAACTGGTGGAGCTAAAAGATGTCTGTCTCTCGTTTGACGGACGCTCAGTGCTCGACAAGGTCTCCTTTACCCTGAACAAAGGCAAAATCACTACCCTGGTCGGCCCCAACGGGGCGGGCAAGAGTACCCTGAGCAAGCTGGTGCTGGGCCTGCTCAGCCCGGACTCCGGCGAGATCCTGCGCCGCCGGGATCTGAGGGTCGGTTACGTGCCCCAGCGCCTCTACCTGGATCCCACCCTGCCGCTGACGGTGCGCCGCTTCCTGCAGCTCGGCAAGAATGGTCGCCTCTCCATCGAAGAGGCGCTCAATCGGGTCGGTGCCCAGGAGCTGCTGGACAACCGGATGCAGAAGCTCTCCGGCGGCGAGATGCAGCGGGTGTTGCTGGCCCGCGCCCTGCTGGTCAAACCCGAGCTGCTGGTGCTGGACGAGCCGGTACAGGGGGTGGACATCAACGGCCAGATCGAGCTCTACGCCCTCATCAGTAAACTCGCCGCCGAGCTGCACTGCGCCGTGCTCATGGTCTCCCACGACCTGCACCTGGTGATGGCCAGCACTCACGAGGTGATCTGCCTCAATCGCCACGTCTGCTGTCACGGCGAACCGGAGAGCGTGGCCCGCCACCCGGAATTCGCCCGCCTGTTCGGGCGCCCGGAGCAGGAGGTGCTGGCGGTCTACACCCACCATCACCACTGCGACGGCGAACACCATCATCACGAACCGCAGGCCCCGATCATCCGCCTGCCTTCTCGCAACAAATAGCCAAGCAATAGGACATTCCAGTGGACAGCTTTCTGTTATACGCCCTCGCAGCCGGCCTCGGCATCGCCCTGCTGGCCGGCCCCCTCGGCAGCTTCGTGGTGTGGCGCAAGATGGCCTATTTTGGCGACACCCTCTCCCACGCCTGCCTGTTCGGCATAGCGCTCGGCATACTGCTGCAGGTGGATCTCACCCTGGCGGTGGTGGTCTGCTGCCTCGCCATGGCCATGCTGCTGGTCATCATGAGCCGTAACCAGCAGGTAGCCACCGACACCCTGCTCGGCATCCTGGCCCACAGCGCCCTGTCGCTGGGTCTGGTGACCCTGAGCTTTATGGACAACGTGCGGGTGGATCTGATGGCCTACCTGTTCGGCGACCTGCTCTCGGTGCAGCCCATGGATCTGCTCTGGATCTACGGCGGCGGCGCCCTGGTGCTGCTCACCCTGTGGCGGCTGTGGGATCCCCTGCTCTCCATGACCATCTCCGAGGAGCTGGCACGGGTAGAAGGGGTGCGGGTCGATGTGCTGCGCTGCGTACTGATGCTGCTGATCGGCCTGGTGATCGCCGTGGCCATGAAGTTCGTAGGGGCCCTTATCATCACCTCCCTGCTGATCATCCCCGCCGCCACCGCCCGGCGCTTCAGCCAGACGCCGGAGCAGATGGCCGGCCTGGCCGCGCTCATCGGCTGCCTGGCAGTGCTGGGAGGGCTCTCGCTCTCCTGGTATCAGGATACTCCGGCCGGTCCGTCCGTCGTGGTCTGCGCCACCAGCCTGTTTGTGCTGAGCCAGTTCAAGAAAGCCTGAATCTCGGGTGGCCTGATCGTTGCTATCAGGCCACTTCAAATCTCGCCCCCAGTCGTGGTCTGTACAACGAGCCTTTTTGTACTGAATCAGTTCAAACGAGCCTAGATAGCAAAGGGCCGGATAGGGGTAATCACCACCTCTATCCGGCCCTATAGCCACATTGCGAAACCACCCCACCTAAAGCAGTCCATTCGAACTGTTTTTCTACAATTATGCAGTGAAACTCTCTTATCAAACCTGGCTGATGCTCTGCCTCGTCTCCATCATCAGCCACTGGCGCAATCGACTGATGGCGGGCTCGTGGGCCCGCGAGCGCTTGCAGGTAAAGTAGAACGCATCTCCCGTCACCAACTGATGCACCGGCAGGGCCACCAGCTGGGGATCGTCCGGCCGCAGCATGTAGTCATTCACGAACGCCACCCCCTGATCCCAGGCCGCCGCCTCCATGGCCAGCAGCACGTGGCTGAAGTGGTGCATGCGCGCCTCCTCCGGGATCACCAGATCCCCCGCCTTGGCCCAGCGCTGCCAGTCCTCCCCCCGCGCCTTGTAGATGGACTGCACCGACAACAACGGCAACTGCCAGATGGCTGCCGGCCACTCCCCTTCCACCTGTTGCAGCAGACGGCGGCTGCACACCGGAAACAGTCGCTCCAGATAGATGAGATCGTGGCTGTAGCCACGCCCATGGGGGGAGACGGTGATGAAGCAGTCCGCCACCCGATCGGAGAGTTCGGGATCCTCCGCCACCATCTCCAGGCTGAGATCCAGCTCGGGGTAGAGCTGGCGCAGGCCGGCCAGGCGCGGGATCAGCCACTTCACCGCGAAGGAGCTGTAGACCGCGAGCCGCAGCCGCATCTCTCCTCCGCCGCGCAGCTGCTCGCTGCTCTGGGCGATCTGGCCGAGCCCGGCAGAAATTCCCTCGAAGTAGAGCTCCCCCTGCTGGGTCAAGGAGAGCAACCGGCCCTGGCGCAGCAGCAACCGCTCACCCAGAAAGTCTTCGAGCAGGCGGATCTGATGGCTGACCGCGCTCTGGCTGACGTTCAGCTCGAGGGCCGCGCGAGAGAAACTGAGCAGACGGGCGACCGCCTCGAAGTATTGGACGGCACGCAGGGGAGGCAGCTTCATTATCCAAAATTCTCATGGGTGGTGACTTTTTATCATTTTACTGGATAACGAACGGAGGGCTACCCTTCCCTCATCAAACATGGGAGGCGGTATGAACGCAGTAGGAATAGGCATCCTCTATCTGGTGCTCGGCAACATGGTGGCGGTCTTCTCCGATGCGCTGGTCAAGGTGCTGGAGCCGGATCAGCCGGTGTTCCAGTTCGTCTTCTTTCGCCAACTCTCCGCCGCCCTCCTGCTGGCCCCTTGGCTGCTCTGGTCCTGGCGCCGTCACCCGCCGGTCGCTATCAGGTGGCACCTGCTGCGGGCCCATATCTGGGCCATCGGCGTCTGCCTGATGGTGGTCGCCCTCACCCGCTTGCCGCTCGCCACCGCCAACGCGCTCTTCTACGCAGCACCCTTGCTGATGGTGCCGCTCGCGGTCTGGCTGGCGGGGGAGGCGCTCTCGCGCCAGAAGGTGCTGACGGCCCTGGTGGGCTTCATCGGGGTGCTGATCGTGCTGCGACCGACCGAGGTGAACTGGGCGGCGCTGGCAGCGCTCGGGGTGGCACTCTCCATGGCGGTCAACAACCTGCTGATCAAGCGGATCCCGCTCAAGCAGCCCATCGCCCAGACCCTCTTCTTCACCAATGTACTGAGCATGCCCATCATACTAGCCCTGGCCTGGTGGGAGGGGGGCGATTGGCAGTGGCAGATGTGGTGGCCCGCCTTCGGCTCCTCGGCGCTGATCATGGTCTACGCCGGGCTCTGCGTGGTGGCCTATCGCAAGGCGGAGGCGAGCAAGATCGCCTCGGCGGAGTACACGGGTCTCTTGATGGCGGTCGCCATCGGGGTCTGGCTGTTCGACGAGCAGCCCGGTCTGCCGCTGCTGCTGGGCTGCCTGTGCATAGTGCTGCCCCTGGTCGCCATGGCCCGCAACAAGCCCAAGCCGCTGGCCGAGCCCGCCACCTGATCCCGATGATCATAGGGTCACCCCAGCAGTGGGGTGACCCTCTGTCTCAGGTGCGGGACCACATCCTGTTCGAACCAGGGATTCTTCTTGAGCCAGAGGGTGTTGCGCGGCGAGGGATGGGGCACTGGCAGCCAGGCGGGGCCGTAGTCGGCCCAGTGTCTGACCGTCTCGGTGAGGGTCCCCTTGCCTGCCTTGCCCAGATAATGATGCTGGGAATATTGGCCGATGAGTAGGGTCAGCTCGATATTGGGCAGCAGCATCAACACCTTGTCGTGCCAGGTGGGCGCGCACTCGGGACGGGGCGGCAGATCCCCCGACTTGCCCCGGCCCGGATAGCAGAGCCCCATGGGCATGATGGCGATGCGGGACTCGTCGTAGAAGGTGGCCTTGTCCACCCCGAGCCAGTGGCGCAGCCGATCGCCAGAGGGATCGTCCCAGGGAATGCCGCTGGCATGAACCCGGGTGCCCGGGGCCTGGCCGATGATAAGCAGGCGGGCAGATGCCGATCCGCGGATCACCGGCCGCGGCCCGAGCGGCAAGTGGGCCTCGCACAGGTGGCAGGCCCGGATCTGTTCAAACAGGACGTCGAGTCGATTCATGGGGGCCATGGTAGCAGAGTTTTCATCCCGATCCCGCTTGTGAAACCGACGACGGATACCTATCATGCGCGCACATTTGTTTAATTTAATAAACGGAATTCGATGAAGAACTGGATGGGCCCTGGCAGTGCGGCCCTCTCCTTCGTGCTCTGGGGCATGCTGCCGCTCTATTACCAGTTCATGCCCGAGGTCAACATGTGGGAGCTGCTCTCCCACCGGGTGCTCTGGTCCGTCGTCCTGCTCGGCGGGCTCTTCCTGCTGCTCGGAGTACGGGTACCTTGGGCGCGCCTGCGCAGCGAGCCGCGCCAGCTCGGCCTCATCCTGCTGGCGGGCCCCATCATGTCCATCAGCTGGTGCATGTTCACCTGGTGTCTGACCACGGGCCAGGTGCTGGCCACCAGCCTCGCCTTCTTCATGACGCCCCTGTTCAACATCGTCTTCGCCGTCCTCTTCCTCAAAGAAAGGCTCACCCCCCAGAAGCACCTGGCGGTGGCCCTGGCGCTGGCGGGGCTCGCCTATATGCTGTTCTCCTACGGTGAGCTGCCCTGGTTCTCCCTCATCATGGGGGCCAACTTCGCCTTCTACGGCCTCATCAAGAAGAAGGTGCGCTATGACGCCGGGGTCAGCCTCTATCTCGAATCTCTGGTACAACTCCCCATCGCCCTGCTGGTCATCGGCTATCTGACCCTGCAGGGAAGCAGCCTGTTCGCGGCCGGCGACTGGAGCGAGCGCCTGCTCTTGATGGGCAGCGCCCCCGCCACTCTGCTGCCGGTTGGGCTGTTCTGCTACGCGGTGGCCCGCACCCGCATGAGCACTGTGGGGCTGTTGCAATATATCGAGCCGAGCCTCGCCTTCCTGCTCGCCATCTTCTGGTTCGGGGAGACGCCGGATCCGGTGAAATCCGTGGGCTTCGCCTTCGTCTGGGCGGGCCTGCTGGTCAGCCTGCTGCCCCTGCATCGGCTCAGGCGCAGTCAGGTGCATTGGAAAGAGTCATGACAGCCGCAGACAAGCCAGCCGCGCGCTGGTTTATCTATCTGGTGCGCACCGGAGCGGGCGCCCTCTACGCGGGTATCAGCACGGATCCGGACAGGCGTCTGCGCCAGCATCAGAGCGGCAAGGGGGCTCGCGCCCTGCGTGGCAAAGGCCCCCTGGCTCTGGTGTGGCGCCAGCAAGTCGACGACAAGGGTCAGGCCCTTCGCCTCGAATATCGCCTCAAGCAGCAGAGCAAGGTCTTCAAGGAACGACTGGTGCAAGATCCTGCCCTGTGGGATGAGTGGCAGAGATCCTGGCTGAGCTGCCTCCCCCAATCCGGCTCAGTCAGCCCGGCGCCATAAAAAAGGCCACCGCTAAGGTGGCCGGAAACGTGCCAGGGAGGCCTAACGATAGGGATTGGAATGCCTGCGCCTGTTGCTGAGCAACCAGCACACCACCAGCAGCAACAGCAACCAGGGCGCCAGCTTGATGATGAGGGCAAACATGCCGGCCAGGGCGCCAAACAGCACGAAGACCCCGCTCACCAGCAGCATGGCCAACACGGTGAATCCGGTCAGCGCCATGGTCACCAGCACCAGCATCAAGACGATAAATTCCAGCATGTTATGCTCCTCACGCATCTCACTTGTTGGCGGGAAGACCCAAGGTCAATCCAGCCAGCGCTTCAATTCACGGCGCGGCGGCATGATGAGCACCGCCAGCAGATAGGCCGCCAGGGCCAGGGGCGGCACCAGGATCAGGGCGAGCAGCGCCACCACCCGCACCGTCACCCTGGAGAGCCCAAACCCGTTGGCAAGGCCGGCGCAGACGCCGGTCAGCTTGCGGTGGGCCAGGTCTTTCGGCCAGGGGGTCATGATCACACCTCCACTTTCTGGCCCTTCAGACGGGCCAGCTCGCGTTCGATCTCGTCGTTGAGCTCCAGCTCGCGGAACTGGGCCTCGAGAGACGGGTTCTGCCCCAGGGTCGCGGCCTCCAGCTGGGCTTCCAGCTGATCCACCCGGCCCTGGAAGCCGTCGAAACGGGCCATCAGCTCGTGCATGCGCTGGTTGTCCACCTGGGCACGGGCCCGGATCCGGCTGTGGGCGGTCTGCTCGCGCAGGGTCAGCATCTTCTGCTTCTCCCGCGCCTCGGTCAGCTTGGCCGCCAAGCGCTCGCTGTCGGCTGTCAGTTGGGCCAGCACCTCGGCCACTCTGGCCTTGTCCTGCTCCAGCTGTTCGCATTTCTTGACCTCGGCCAGCTTCTCGGTGAGGGCGGCGCGGGCCAGATCCTCGCGACCCTTCTGGATGGCGAGCTCGGCCTTGGCGGACCACTCCTGGATCTGGTGGCGCAGCGCCTGTTGATGGCGCTCCAGCTGTTTCTGCTCGGCGATGACGCGGGCGGCCTGAGTTCTCATCTCGACCTGTACCTGCTCCATCTCCTCTATCATCAGCCGCAGCATCTTCTCCGGCTCTTCACTCTTGTCGAGCAGGCTGTGCAGGTTGGCGTTGATCACGTCGGTCAGGCGGCTAAATACGCTCATGGTCTGGCTCCTTGTAGATGGGATGTCACTCTCTTCCCAAGACATTACAAGAGCCGTGCCAATATAATTTCTCTTCTATTTACAAGTAGATGGGGATTACAGGCGGGAATTCAACGGGCCGAGCATGGTGAAAAAAACCAACTTGATGGTGATTTTCACCAATAAAAAAGGGAGCCTCGGCTCCCTCTTCATCGTCGTGTCATCAGGCGGCCTTGTGATGGCCGAGCCTGGCATCCAGCTCCGCCAGCTTGGCCTCCATCCGGGCCCGGCAGTTGTCGGAGAGTTCGCGGATGCCGGCGGCGCCGTGCTCCTTGCTGCACAGGGGGGGCAGCATCTCCAGCAGCACCTCGCCGTTGTCCCAGCGGTTCAGATCCACCTGACCGAAGTAGCTGGAGCAGACGATGGGCACCACGGGCACCTCGGCCTGCACGGCGGTATGGAAGGCGCCGGCCTTGAACGGCAGCAGGCCGCGGCCCTGGGAGCGGGTCCCCTCCGGGAACATCCAGATGGAGGTGCCACGGCGCTTGATGCGATCCACCACCTGGCCTATGGTGCCGATGGCGCGGGAGCGGTTGGATCTGTCGATCAGCACGTTGCCGGAGAGCCAGAAGATGAGGCCGAAGAAGGGCAGCCACAGCAGGCTCTTCTTGCCCACCGCCACCACGCCGGGCACCACGGCGCCGGTCACGGTGAAGATGTCGAAGTTGCTCTGGTGATTGCAGACATAGACGGCAGGCCCGACCGACTTGATCTCGTCGGGAATGGTGACCCTGACCTTGAGCCCGATGAGCGGGCAGACCGCATGATACATGCGGGCGAACACATAGACGTTGTTGGGGTGGCGCGGGCGCACCAGACAGAGCAGCAGACCAAACACGAACCAGAAGACGAGCAGCAGGGTTAGCAGCAGCACACGGGCAAGTTTGAGCATCGAACACCTCGGAATTTAACTCGGCGCAGTATACTGGTCCCCCTTTTAGCGAACAAGCGTTCGCCAAACAGAACGGACCTCTCATGCGGGTCCCATTTACCGGGCCTGGCTTGCTCCCCTCGCCATTGGCCGTTAGGATGTGGCCATCTTGATGAACGGGGCTAGCATGATCCACCAACAACGCATGGCGAAACGACTCCTGCTGCTGGTTTGCCTGCTGGTGCTCAATTGTGCGGCCCAGCCGCTGGCCCGGCTGGCCATGCTCGACCATGCCCTCAGTTGCCAGGCACTGCCCCAGCTCGCCGATGCCGAGGATCAGGATAGCGTCACCAGCCCGCAGCCGAACAGCTGCCAGCTCAACGGCAAGTGGCTGAGTGCCGCCACCCTGCTCTGCGTCGAACAGCTGTTCTTCGCCATCGCCCTGGTGATCGCCCTGTTGGCCCCGCTCTGGCGCCACACGCCCCCCTTGCCTCCCCCGAGGGTCATCTCCCCGCCCGAGCGGCGCCTGCACCTTCGTCTCTGCGTCTGGCGAGAATGAGTTCGACTGCTAGCCATTAGCCGTCATTCATTTTTGCGAGAGACTATCGATGTCAAATTTCTTCAAGGCAACCCTGTTATTGGGCTGCTTGCTGTGGCAATCCTCAGGGTTGGCCAGCGACACGGGCTGGCTCACCAGCCCCCAGAACGATCACGCCAAGGTCAGGCTGCAAGCCGATCGCAGCGACCCAGCGCAGAGCCGCATCCTGCTCGACATAGCCCTGGAGTCGGGCTGGAAGACCTACTGGCACAGCCCGGGTGAAGGGGGCATAGCGCCCCAGATCCTGTGGGATGGGCCGGTCACGAACTTCCAGTGGCACTGGCCCACCCCACGCCACTTCGAGGTGGCGGGGCTCAGCACCCAGGGTTACCAGCAGAGCGTCAGCTTCCCCCTCAGCCTGCGCCATCCGGCCGATGAGCCGCTCAGGGGCACGCTGCGCCTCTCCACCTGCAGCAACGTCTGCATCCTGACCGATTACCCCTTCGTCCTGGATGCGGACAAGTCGGCGCCGGCGGGTTTCGACTTCGCCTGGGCCAAGGCCATGAGCGCCCTACCCCAGCCCCTGCCTGCCGATACCAGAGTGCGGGTCGGTTATGGGCGCAACCAGCTGCAACTGATGGCTGAGCTGGCCCCGGGGTCCGAGGCCTGGCAGTCCCCGGCCCTCTTTATCGATGCCCTGGAGGGAGCCGAATTCGGCAAGCCCGAGCTGGAGGTGCGTGGCCATACCCTGATAGCCCGGGTGCCAGCCAGCGATGGCTGGCAGGGGGATGCACCGGATCTGCGTGGCCAGACCCTGGGCTTGCTGCTCACCAGTGGCGAACAGGCCTGGCAGGGCTCGGCCTCTATAGGCGCCCCCCTCCCCCTGCCCAGTCAGAGCAACTCGCTGATCTGGTTGCTGGGCCTGGCGCTGCTCGGCGGCCTCATCCTCAACCTGATGCCCTGCGTGCTGCCGGTGCTGGCCCTCAAGCTCGGCTCGGTGCTGCAACAGCAAAACCAACAGCAGACCGAGGTGCGCAAGCAGTTCCTCGCCGCCAGTGCCGGTATCTTGGTCTCCTTCTGGCTGCTGGCGGCCATGAGCAGCCTGCTGCGTGCCACCCAGGGCGCCGTCGGCTGGGGCATCCAGTTCCAGAGCGCCGGTTTCATCGGCTTCATGGTGCTGGTGACGGCGCTGTTTTGCGCCAACCTGCTGGGCCTGTTCGAGATCCGCCTGCCGAGCGCTCTCAGCACCCGGCTCGCCACCAGCGGCGGCAATGGCCTCGGTGGGCACTTCCTGCAAGGCAGCTTCGCCACCCTGCTGGCGACCCCCTGCTCGGCCCCCTTCCTCGGCACCGCCGTCGCCTTCGCCCTGGCGGCGCCGCTTGGGGAGCTCTGGCTCATCTTCACGGCGCTGGGGCTCGGTATGAGCCTGCCCTGGCTGCTGGTGGCAGCCCTGCCACGGCTCGCCCTCTGGTTGCCGAAGCCGGGGCGCTGGATGGGACACCTGCGCCTGCTGCTCGGCCTGATGATGCTGGGATCCAGCCTCTGGCTGCTGAGCCTGCTCGCCAATCACCTCGGCGCCATCACCACGGGCTGGCTGATGGTGGCCCTGCTGCTGGCCCTGTTGGTGGGCATCGTCTGGCGTTATGGCGTGCGCGGCTTCACCCTGGCGCTCTCCCTCTCGGCCCTGGTGGGCGGCGCCCTGCTGCTGGGTGGCGCCTTCACCGCACAAGGGACCGGGGGTAGCGATCGGGTGGCCTGGCAACCCCTGTCCGAGCAGGCTATCACTCAGGCATTGGCCCAGAAAAAGCGAGTCTTCGTGGATGTCACCGCCGACTGGTGCGTGACCTGCAAGGCCAACAAATACAACGTTTTGCTGCGCGATGAGGTGCAAACCGCCCTCTCGGCCCCGGACGTGGTGGCCCTGCGCGGAGACTGGAGCAAGCCGAGCGACACCATCTCCGCCTTCCTGCGCAAGCGGGGGGCGGCCGCCGTGCCCTTCAACCAGATCTACGGCCCCGGCCTGCCAGAGGGGGAAACCCTCTCACCGCTGCTGGACAAGGGCGATCTGCTCAACGTCTTGAACAAGGCCGGCCTCATCCAGCCCGCCTCCCACTTCTAAGGAGAATGCCATGAAACTGCCTACCCTGACCCTGATCGCCGCCCTCTCGGCCAGCCTGCTGGCCCCGGCCCTGCACGCCGCCCCCTTCACCCCGGAGCAGGAGGCCCGCATCAAGGAGCTCATCCGCGAGACCCTGGTACAGAACCCCAAGATCCTCGACGAGGCGGCCGAATCCTGGGAGAAGCAGAACGCCGCCTCCCAGGAGGCCCAGATCGGCAACTTCATCAAGGGCAACCAGGACGTGCTGTTCAACAGCGCCACCAGCCCGCGCCTCGGCGCCAAGAATCCCAAGCTGACCCTGGTGCTGTTCACCGACTACAACTGCCCCTACTGCAAGCAGTTCGACCCCGAGGTGACCAGGCTGCTCAAGGCCTACCCGAACGATCTGGGGCTGGTGATCAAGCTGCTGCCGTTCAAGGGGCAGACCTCCGCCAAGGCGGCCCAGTACAGCCTGACCCTGTGGCAGCAGGATCCGGCACGCTTCCTCCCCCTGCACGACAAACTGATGAGCAAGCAGGGCATGCTGACCGAGGCGGACATCAACAAGGCGCTGGCCGCCACCGGCAACGTGGCGCTCAAGCCCGATGCCAAGGCCACCGAGGAGCTGCGCAACAGCCTGCGCATCGGTACGCTCCTGGGCGTACAAGGCACCCCGGCGACCCTGATCGGCAACCAGCTGGTGCCGGGCGCCCTGCCCTATGAGCAGCTGGAGCAGCTGGTCAAGACCGAGCTGGCCAAGCGGAGCTAAGCCATGGCCGAAGATGTGATTGCGAAGGCACCGCGCTGGCGACGCTGGGGCAAGGAGGCGCTCTGGCTGCTGCTGATGGCCCTGGTCGTCTCCACCCTGCTGGATCTCTGGCGCGGCCCCAGCCTGCCGGACGGGGCCATGGAGGCCCCCTTCACCCTGCAAGATGGTACCCAGACCAGCCTGGCCGAACTGAGCCGGGACAAGCCGCTGCTGGTCTACTACTGGGCGAGCTGGTGCGCCGTCTGCCGCTTCACCAGCCCGACGGTGGAGCAGCTGTGGCAGGAGGGGGAGAACGTGCTGACGGTGGCGCTGCGCTCCGGCGACGCCACTCAGCTGCAACTGGGGATGGGCAAGAAGGGGTTGAGTTTCCCCACCCACAACGATGAGCAGGGCGATCTGGCAGCCAAGTGGCAGGTCGGCGTCACCCCGACCTTCCTCATCATCAAGGATGGCAAGCTGACAAGCACCACCACGGGCTGGAGCAGCCGCTGGGGACTCAAGCTGCGGCTGCTGTGGGCGCGCTGGTAGCGCCCCACAGACTCAATATCCCCGCAATGCCAAGAGCCCGGTCACAAGACCGGGCTCTTTTTATCTGACTGGGGGTGTTTCTCTGACCGCTAGGGTTGCTCGCGGCACATCAAGCTATTGCGCGGCCTCCATGGCCCGCTTCTCTAGGTTGGCCTTGATCTCGGCCCGCTCACTCTCGCCAATCACCCCGTCCCCGTTCTTGTCGAGGCGTTCGAAGATCTTCTCCTGGCGCGCCATAAACTGTGCCTTGGTGGTGTCACGTCTCGGCTTGAGCTGCGCCATCCGCTCCGGCATCGGCTTGCCCGCCTGCTTCATCACCCCCTCTATCTTGGCGAGGGAGTCCTCCTTCTCGGCGACGGAGAGCACGCCGTCCCCGTTCTTGTCCTGCAGGGCGAAGCGCTGCTCGGCTCGCTCCATGAACTGGGCCTTGGTGATGTCCCCCATCATGGGGGTGGAGGGCAAGGCATCGGTGGCAAAGGTAAAGCCGCTGAAGAGCGCGAGGGCCAGAAGGCAAGGTTTGAACATGGCGATGATTCCTTATGCTGACCCGGTAGGCCGGGCCCTGAATGATGAGACTCAAACCGAGCGCCGGCCAGGCACCCGGTCTCGCAGTTGGGCAACGGGGCGACCAAAGAGTTCCGACCGCCATCCCTTCTGCCAGTGTAGTCCCGCCGCCGAGTCCCATTGGTCATCACTTTTCGTGCAGGAGGGCCGCACGCTCGTGGCAGTGGTGACGGCTTTCCGTTAAAATGGCGAGTTTTTACCGTGCCTGGTTCCCCAAGCCCCATCCGGCGCCAGCCTTGTGACTCTGATGATGCCAGTGATGCAGGATCTGCCATGAACAACTACTTTCGGGTGCTGGGCGTCAAGTCCAACGCCAGTGAAAACGACATCAAGAAAGCCTATCGACGGCTCTCGAACCAGTTCCACCCCGACAAGCTGATCGGGGCGAGTGAAGAAGAGAAAGAGCAGGCTGCCATCCGGCTGCATCAGGTGAAGAAGGCCTACGAGGTGCTTTCCGACCCCAAGGCGCGCGCCGCTTTTATCAAGGATTTCAACAACGTCATCGTGACCGATCCCGCTGCTGCCATGCAGGAGATGTGGGACCAATTCTACCCCTGAGGCTGATATGCAAAAAAAATGGGACCAGGCGCGGCTCAAGGCGCTGCAAAGCGATGCCGGCGAAAACATCGAATCCTACCGGGATCAGGATCAGCCCAAGGCGCTGGAACAGTTCACCGGCAAGATGAAGGCCCTGCTGCTGGCGGACATCAGCATGCTGGAGTTCATGCCCGAATACCTGCCGCTGGCCCTCTATGGCCGGGTGCAGTTCCCCCCCAAGGCCAAGCTGGAGTGGGCCAAGTGGCTCGCAAGCGGCGTCCAGCCCTCCTGGGACGAGTTCAAGGTGTCGGTGGCGTTCAACAACGCAGACCTGCCCCTGGTCAAGGCGGTGCGGGCCCAGAGCGAGGAGCAGCTTATCGAGGCATGCGCCGTGGTCTATCTGCTGGACAACCCGCTGCCACGCGGTGGCCGTCATGCCGATGACGACTATGAGCTGCGCGACGAGGATGACGAGGACGGGGAAGACGCCGACGCCGACTACCATGGCGGATCCGGCGAGGAAGACGATCAGGACATGTACGACGAAGTACGTTTCTAATTGGGGCCAGCAGTGGATAAGAGCATGAGCAACAGTCTGATAGAAATTACCGCCATCGAGATCAAAGAGCTGGCGGTGATCGAGCCGAAGCAGGCCAGCGAGAAGTTCGAACTGATCGCCAAGACGATGTCCGACGAGCAGTTGGCCGAAGTCATTGAAAATATTGATATCGTCACCCTGACCCAGATCAACGGCCAGCACGACATCTCCTTCCCGTCCATCATCTCCGAGCTGATGACCCCGGAGCGGATCCGTGACATCGTCTGCCAGCAGCCCCTCTACTGGGAGGAGGCGATCAAGAACAACGCCGACGAGCTACAGCAACACACCTTCGACTTCCTCAACTACCTGATCCGCACCCAGGACAGCGAAGCCAAGCAACGGGAGATCCTCGAATGCGTGGCCGAGGATCCCGCCGGTCTCTTCTACCTAGCCATCCCCTTCATCGAGTTCTATCGCGGCGATCGCTACGAGGAGGACGAAGGCTATGGCGACGTGCTGCACGCCGAAGAGGAAGATCTCGAGGAGTCCCTGCGCTACAGCGAGCGCCAGCAGGCCGAGGGCACCCACGACTACTCCCTGGATGACCCGAGAAGCCTGTTGATGCTCATCCGCGAGCTGGCCCCCGAGGTGGAGAAGTCCATCAAGGCGTTGCTGCGCAATGAGCACTCCTCCTGGGATGGCATCATCAACAAGTTCGCCGCCGAGCTGGTGATGCAGGCCAAGGAGAAGAACAAGGTCGAGGAAGACGAGTACGGCGACGTCGACGACATGTTCAGCTTCCTGGATTGAGGTAGAGACCCATGCAACTCGTCATTCGCGAGGCCAACGAAGGCCCCTTCCTCAGCCAGGTGTTGCGCTTCGGTCGCGACAACGAACGCCTGAGCTCCCAACAGCTTGCCGCCATCAAGGGCAAGGCGGTGCTGATGAGCCTGAAATTCGCCGACAAGTACTACAACAAGTACAAGATGCACCTGCTGGAGCAGGCCGCCCACGACGTCATCGGCGTGGTCAGCCTCGGCTTGCAGGAGCTCTCTGGGCGAGATGCCGCCAAGGCGCTGGCCCTGTTGCAGGCGCCGGAGGGACCCATCAAGCCGTTCCAGAAGGGCTGGTCCATGCTCATCACCGTCAGCCCCAAGCAGGCGGGAAACAGCCTCTATGGGGACGTGGATGCACGCCTGCTGGACAAGATCTCGAGCCCGCCGGACGTGGAGGAGTGGCAAGGCTGGCAGGAGTATGAAAAGGCCCTGGCCGAGCACAACAAGACCCGCCTGATGGGTCTGCTGGACAGCCACTTCTTCGCCTATGACAACGACCACCCCACCATGGAAGACAAGCTGGCGGAGGCCCTGCTCTATCGCATCCTGTGCGGTGCCGGTTTGAAGGTGAAGCAGGATCTCAAGCGCCGCCTCGCACGGGATGTCGTGCTGCAAGATGCCTGGCTGGACAAGGATCATATCGCCGTCCAGCTCGAACAGCTGCTCGGCGAGCTGCCCGCCGACATGGCGACCGCCCTGCGCCAGGAGCTGAGCCCGGGCTTCGTGCCCAACCTGCTGCATACCCTGAGCTTCGTGCGCCAGTACCAGCAGTTGCAGCAGGAGAACGCCTCGCCGGAGAAGCTCGACAACATGGAGATGCGCGCCGGTCTCAAGCACCCACTGCTCGGCTGGCCCCTCTACCACGACTTCTGATCCCGTCCGTGGTTTGCCCCCTTATCCAACGCCCGGTTCGCCGGGCGTTCTGTTATCCACGCCAGGGCCACGGCAAAGCGGCGCCATGATCCAGACAGTGATATTCGGATAGTTATGCACTCCGGCTAGTAAAACACCCGGATAGCGTACTCCCCCTTTCCCTGTATCCCTGACGGCAATAACACGACAAAGGTGACAGGGACCTTGTCGTCTTGAGCCAACGAGTGTCGAACAGCCATCAATAGAGCCGAACTGGCGCCATCCTCACCTACCTGAGCGTTACCAATACGCAACAACCGGAAGAATAGATAGTCAGATTAAGTTAATAAAAATAAATTAATCGCAAGCGATTAAATTTAGGGTCTGGCTATTTATCCGGGCTGGTCGCTAAATGGCCGACCAGCCTTGCAACCCGCATGGACGCGCGACAGGCTGGCCGGCGACAGACCGGTACGCTCTCAGGATGAGTTGTGACTTTCCCTCTCACAGGAGACAAACCGTGAGCGCTTCGATTCCAGCTTCTCATCACGCCAGCGTCCCCCCGGGCTCGGGTGCCCTGTTCTTTATCCAGACCTTCGCCACCTTGGGCTTTGCCGTGCTCTATTCCACCCTGGTGCTCTACGCCACCAAGCGGCTCGGCTTCAGCGAATCCCAGGCCAACGCCATGATGGGGATCTTCGGCGCCTTCAACTACGGTCTGCACCTGTTTGGCGGTTACCTTGGCGGGCGCTACCTCAGCAACCGCAACCTGTTCGTCATGGGCATGGTGTTGCAGGTGATCGGCTGCTACCTCATCGCCGAGATGGGGGTCGATGGCCTCTACTGGGGGCTCGCCATGTTCCTCACCGGCAGCGGCCTCAACGTCACCTGCCTCAACATGATGCTGACCCAGCGCTTCGCCCCGGACGATCACCGCCGCGAGAGCGCCTTCCTCTGGAACTACGCCGGCATGAACCTGGGCTTCTTCATCGGCTTCTCGGTGGCGGGCTACTTCCAGCTGACCGAGGACTACCGCACCCTGTTCCTGTTCGCCACCCTGGGCAACGTGCTGGCCATCATAGCCACCCTCTGCTTCTGGCCCATCCTGGCGGATATCAATACCCCCCTGCGCCACATCAAGGGGCGCGGCTTCTACCTGCGCATGCTCGGCGGCCTCGCCATCCTGGCCCTGCTGGTGCCGGCCCTGCGCCTGCTGCTGACCCACGCCAGCTTCAGCGGCAGCTTCGTGCTGCTACTGGGAGCCATGGTGCTGGTGCTGCTCTGCGTGATGGCGGCGCGCCATCGGGATCCGGCCGAGCGCAGCCGCATGGTGGCCTACCTCATCCTGGCCCTCGGCTCCCTCATCTTCTGGTCCCTCTATCAGCTGGCGCCCATGGGGCTGATGCTGTTCTCCGAGCACAACATCAACCTCAATGTGTTCGGCTGGCAAGTGGCCCCCCAGTGGATCCAGAACATCAACACCCTGGTCATCGTCATCGGCGGCCCCCTGATGGCCTTGCTGTTCAAGCGCCTGCGCGAGCAGGGCTGGCGCATCGACATCCCCTCCCAGTTTGCCGCCTCCCTGTTCTGCATGGGGCTGGGGATGCTGGTGCTGCCGGTGGGCATCCAGCTCGCGGGGGCCGACGGCCTGGTCGCCTTCAAGTGGATAGCCATCAGCTATGTGCTGCAGAGCCTGGGGGAGCTGCTTATCTCCCCCATCGGCTACGCCATGATAGGCAAGCTGGCCCCCGCCAGATTGCAGGGGCTGATGATGGGCTGCTGGATGATGGTGACCGGCGTCGCCTCCGTGCTGGCGGGCTATGTCTCCGCCGCCATGCCGCAAAACAGCGGCAGCACCCCGATCGCCACCAACCCGGGATACGGCGCCGTGTTCAATATGCTGGGTTGGGGCTCCCTGGCGGGCGGCCTGATCCTGCTGCTGCTGGTGCCTCGCCTGCGCCTGCTGATCGCCGCCAGGCTCACCCCCTCGGCCGTGCCCGTCTCCGCCTGACGAGGGGCTGGCGTCGCCATCGACGACCCTGCGTGACCACTCAATGACGCAGACACAGTGCTGAAATAGCGCAGAGACCCCCGCAACTCAGGTTGCGGGGGCCTCTCGTTTATCGCTCTCTCGCTTGCCGTGCTCTCGCTGTGGGATGAGATGGCACCCTGCCATTCAGGCGGCGTCGCCGAACTAGGTCAATCTGAACACGATCATGCCCTTCTTATAGGGCTGTGGCAGCCCACAGCTGGCACTCAGCGAGCAATGGTCCACATGGCGCTTTCCAGCCCGGTCTCGCGAAAATCGATGACCACGGGATACTCGGCGCCGCAGCCAATCACGGTCCAACGCTCCTGCCAGTAGCGGCTGCCCGGCTCACCCCTGGAGGGCTCCAGCACCACGGGCACGAAGCGCTCCGGCGCCTGACAACCCTTGGTGGCGACCCAGGCCGCCACCCCTACCATGGCATCCTGGATCAGCTTCTGGTTGGCCAGGGTACCTTCCTGTACCGGCGCTGCCGGCTCTGGCGACGCGGCCTGTGCGCACCAGATCCAGCCGCACAGCAAGAGGGGGGCATATCTTCTCATCGCATCTCCCGAGGTTGAGACCGCCATTAATGGTTCGATTGGAGCTTTTATCATGCCCAAAAACCGCGCCGGAGAGAAGCCGCCATGCTCGCGCTTTCCCATCTGGCCAGGATCTGGGCCCCTTCTCGCTCTTTACATAAAAAGTGGAAAAGTGCTGGGAAGTAGGGGAAAGAGAAAGAGGGAACTCACAGGCGCCGTGGGTACGGCACTACCCCCTAAGCGTCATAGGCCTGCAGTTTGTCAGGGTTATAATGGCGCCTTTCCACCGGCAGCAGGGGCCAGCCATGAGCAGAAAACCCGACCGTATCACCGCCATGCAGCAGATCATCGACGCCGTGAAACAAGAATTCCCGCTCTACCAGCCGGACACCTTCAAATGCGGCCCCGACAACACCTGCATCGGCTGCCCCAAGAAGCTGATGGAGCTGGTGGATACGGATCTTTGCTACTGGCAATATCAGATCAATCGCGGCATACCGCCGACCTTCGATGAGCTCTACCGCTTCGGCAAACTGTGCAAGAACATCCGCCGGGCCCTAGTGCGCAATGGCCGCATCCCAGCCTGATGTTTTATAAACAGCTGCCTTATGGTGATTTTACAGATCGTTTCAGCTATCAGGGCGAGGAATACCCTGATGGGATAGGGTAGAGTCGATAGTTTGCAATAAAACAGGCCGATCTCGGGTCCAGTATCAAGGGCCTCCAAAGCGGCTCAAGCCATTCTCACATCTCAATTCAGGAGGACACCCCATGACTCAGGAAAGGATCCAGACCCGCTACCCCTTGGGCGGCCCCTTCGCCAGCCAGAGTGAGCTCAAGCAGGCCATAACCCGGGCCATCGAGACCCACAAGCAGGACTTCTTCCCCCTGCTGGAGCGGCTGGTGGACGTGGGAGATACCCGGGTTAACTTGAGCCAGGAGAACCCGCTGCGGGTGCTCAGCATCGAGATCGCTGACAATGAAGCTGGGGGTGTAGCCCAACTCAACTACGAGTCCAACTTTGCCGAGAGCTGCCTAATTATCAACGAATACGACCAGCATCAGACCAGCCTTCCCTTTAGCCTCGACGGGGATGTGCTTGTCTTCGACTTTGAGCTGCCGATTGCCTGGAATTTCAATAACTGATGGTTCAGCGGTGTCATGCAGCCTGATTGCGACACCCAACCGGCCAGCTCCCCTCACCCTGGCCCTCTCCCAAGGGGAGAGGGGACAAAAAGCAATCACCAACCATGTTGCAGCAACCGGCTTTCGCGCTCATCTGCTCACGCCTCGCCAATCAAACCTGCGGCCCTGCTTCCTCATTATTAATAAAACATGACGTTAATCAGTCACCACACATAAACGTTTAAGCAGCTGATGGAGAAAGACGGGTTGAATAAACGTCAGCGCTATGGCCAGCCAGGCCACGGTAGCCATGTTACCAAGGTGACCATCGACATCCGTCAACATCATCGAAGAAACTACGGCGGCCGAACCACTGAATATATGTTGGAAGACATTCTGCAATGACATGAACCCTGCTCGTTCCCCGGGCTCCGCGACCTGACTATTAACAGCAGCAGCAGTGATCGTCCGCGTCGACGTCACCACCATAAACAAGGTAAAAATCATCATGGTCGGCAACAAGGGGGACCCCAAGAAACCATCCCAGACAATGGCGATAATCAATCCCCCCACCCACATAGTGATGCGCATTGCGCCAACACGGTCCATCAAATAGCCACCCAACTGCATCGCGAGCACGCTGAAAACGCCACCCATGACATAGTACTGACTCATATCGCTGCGAGGCACACCGAGATTAAACTGAAAATAGGCTGCCATATTTGGGACAATAAGGAAGGTACTAAAAATAGCCAACCCGATTGCCATAAAAGCATTCCATACCACAGCTCGTTTCAACATACCCGTGATTGAAAAAGCCTTTTGGTCTCGCCCCAAGTGGGAAGTCATATTAGGCAGCCTCATAGATACCACCACGCTGACGCACAACCCCAAACCACCAACGACATAAAAAGGTGCGCTCCACCCTTTCCACATGGCCAGCTCCAATCCCAAGGGCACACCGGCAATAGCTGACAATGAGAAAGATCCCATCACTATCGCCATCGCCCGACCACGTTGTGGGACTGGCGTGGCATCCACGACGATCGCCATCGCTATCGACGTTGCCGGACCGGAAAATATGCCTGCCAGCAAACGGGCAAAGAACAGACTTTCCATATTCCACGCCAAGGTACAGGCCCAGGTGGATAGCGTGACACCCAGCAATGAGAGCAATGCCACGTGTTTTCTATCAAATCGGTCAATATATCTGGCACATAATAAAGATGATAAGGCGGCGGCCAGTGCATACCCTCCCCCCAAATATCCTATATAAGTAGGGCTGATATCGAGCGCACGAGATAAATCAGGCCCAAGCGGCATGATCATCATAAAATCCAGCGCACTCACCAATTGGATAAAGGCGGCCAGCCAGACGCTACCCACATCCATTACCGTACCATTAAAATGAGGTGTCTTACCTAATTTGTTTTTTTCTGACGTCATAGTGTTCATGCTCAATATTTAGAGGCAGACAGCATACCCACTATCATCATCTATTTTTATCCTTTAGAATGGCACAGACTGTTATCATATCAGGGACAATAGATGCGCACCGGTCTGGACTTTACTTCATCAAGGATATTTATTGCCGTGGTTGAACAAGGCAGTTTTATCGGTGCATCCAAAACTCTTGAAATACCTACCTCCAACATCAGCAGGAGTATTGCTCAGCTGGAAGAGAGACTGTCACTCCAGCTTATTGAACGCAGTACTCGGCACATGAAACTCACTCAAGCGGGCCAACTGCTCTATACCCGAGTAAAACCATTGTTGGAATCACTGGAGCAAACCGAGGCTGAATTGACATCACAGCAGATTCAGCTAAAAGGGCCACTGCGCCTGTGCATTCCCAATGAAGCCGGCCCCAGGCTGCTCGGTGCCGCGATAGCGGACTTTGCCTGTCAGCATCCCGAAATAAAGATCAGCTGTATTACCAACCTGTCAGGATTTGAGACATTAAGAGAGGATCTGGATATAGCCGTCATCATTCACAGAGGAAAGCTGGATGACAGCGATTATATCGCCAGCCACCTGACCACCATTCCCTGTACCGTTGTTGGCTCCCCTGCTCTTATTCAGCGGTGCGGGCTTCCCATCCACACGACGCAGCTACAAAACCTTCCCTGTATCACCACGGTAAGCGCCCTGAGGGGAATGCCTTGGCAGTTCACCCTACCCAACGCTGAATTTTCCACCGTTCAGGTCAATGAACATTACCGGGTCAATAGTGGTGAACTGGCGCTAAAAGCCGCGATCGCCGGTGTCGGGTTTGCCATTCTAGCCAAGGTATCTTGCCAGGAGTTTATTGATGATGACAGCTTGGTCGAAATTGAACTTGAGTTACCCGCCGCGCCATTGCAGTTGTTTGCTGTTTATGCAAACCGTCAATATCTACCGGCTAAAACGCGCGTATTTATTGACTATATACGGCAGATTCTCACAAATTATAGGTAACTAAAACCGGATGATATTCAACAGGTTACATTTAGCGCTGACGATATCAAAAAGGAGGGCTCAGCTTTATCGTTAACTAACACCTGATTAAGCCCATTAAATAAAACATACAATCACAATTTCTTGTTCATAATGAATGTTATATTTATAGGAGACATTATTATGCATATATTGAAAGCAGGACGAGAGCCATTTCTAACATTCTTGAGAAACATACCCTCTCAATCCGTAGTTTTGAGTATATCTATACTGACTTTTATGAAGGCTGACAAGTTAAACTCTACATTTGAAAAAACAACTATGCTGACAGTTTCATGTGGGTTAGCAATCACCTTCTTTATCGCATTCTTTGCTAGCATGACGTTATTTAAAGAGCATTTTTTTGCATCATATGACAAAAGTTTAAAAAACTATCACCAACTCCTGAAATCCAATAACATAAAAGGTTCGAAATACCACAGGGAATATTTTAAGTTCATATTTAAAAACCATAAGTTAATAGCAGCAGAAAGTATTCTTATCACTTTAATAATATTTCTTGGTTATGTCATGGTCGGGATGCTAGCTATTCAATCAGTTATAAATACAGCCGACAAAATCATTAAATAAGCATCAAAAATATTTTTATATCTTTAAATAAGAAGGGCGCTTTCGCGCCCTTCTCTATTAATCACCCTTCCTGACTTTCCCCGGCTACCGGCTCGGCGCCAACGACGGTTTCAATCTCGATGCGATCGACTCGCTGCAGACCGCGGGGCAGCTTGGCGCCGCGGCGGCCGCGCTCGCCGCGGTAGTAGTCGAGATCGGAGGGCTTGAGGGTCAGCTTGCGCTTGCCGGCGAACAGGGTCACCGACTGGCCCTGAGGGATCACCGCGGCCATCACCACAAACTCCTCCCGCGCCTTGACGCGAGCGGACGGTATGCTGATGAGCTTGTTGCCCTTGCCCTTGCCGAGCACCGGCAAGGTGTTCAAGGGGAACAGCAGCATGCGGCCCTCGTTGGAGATGGCCATGCACAGATCCGTCTCAGGAGAGCCAATCTTCTGGGGCGCCATCACCAGGCCCCCTTCCGGCACGGTCAGCAGCGCCTTGCCGTTCTTGTTCTTGCCGATGAGGTCGTCGTAGTTGCAGACGAACCCATAACCGGCGTCGGAGCAGATCAGGTAAGGCTCACCCTCGTTGCCCATCACCAGATGACGCACCTCCTCGCCTGCGCCGAGCGCGAAGCGGCCGGTGAGCGGCTCACCCTGACTGCGGGCAGAGGGCAGGGTATGGGCCTCCAGGGCGTAGGTACGCCCCAGGGTGGAGAGGAACACCGCCTGCTGGTTGCTGCGACCGGGGGCGTGGGCGAGGTAGCTGTCTCCCGCCTTGTAGGAGAGCCCCTCCACATCCACGTCGTGGCCCTTGGCTGCGCGAACCCAACCCTTGTCAGAGAGGATGACGGTGACCGGCTCGCTCGGGGTCAGCTCTTTTTCGGTGAGCGCCACTGCGGTGGCGCGTTCCACCAGCGGGGTGCGGCGCTCGTCGCCGTACTTCTCGGCATCCGCCAGCAGCTCTTTCTTGAGCAGGGTGTTGAGGCGACGCTCGGAGCCCAGGATGAGTTCCAGCTTGTCGCGCTCCTCGGCCAGCTCTTCTTGCTCGGCACGCAGCTTGAACTCTTCGAGCTTGGCCAGGTGGCGCAGTTTGAGCTCGAGGATCGCCTCGGCCTGGGTATCGCTGATGTTGAAGCGCTCCACCATCACCTTGCCCGGCTCATCCTCGGTGCGGATGATCTCGATCACCTCGTCGATGTTGAGGTAGGCGATCAGCAAGCCTTCCAAGATGTGCAGGCGGGCCAGCACCTTGTCCAGGCGGAACTGCAGGCGGCGGCGCACCGTCTCGCGGCGGAAGCTGATCCACTCGGAGAGGATCATCTTGAGATCTTTCACCTGGGGCCTGTTGTCCAGACCCAGGATGTTGAGGTTGACCCGATAGTTCTTCTCCAGATCCGTGGTGGCGAACAGGTGGGCCATCAGCCCCTCCACGTCCACCCGGTTGGAGCGGGGCACTATCACCAGACGGGTCGGGTTCTCATGGTCCGATTCGTCCCGCAGATCCGTGACCATGGGCAACTTCTTGGCCACCATCTGGGCGGCGATCTGCTCCATGATCTTGGCGCCAGACGCCTGATGGGGCAGCGCCGTGATGACGATGTCCCCATCCTCCTCGCTCCAGACCGCCCGCTGCTTGATGGAGCCCTTGCCGGTCTCGTAGATTTTGCGGATGTCGTCGCGAGGGGTGATGATCTCGGCGTTGGTCGGGTAGTCCGGCCCTTGAATATGCTGCATCAGCACATCCAGACCGGTGTTTGGGTTGTCCAGCAGCTCGGCGCACGCATAAGCCACTTCCCGCGCGTTGTGGGGCGGGATATCCGTCGCCATGCCCACCGCGATACCGGTCACCCCGTTGAGCAGGATGTGCGGCAGACGGGCCGGCAGCACCACGGGTTCTTTCATGGTGCCGTCGAAGTTCGGGGTCCACTCCACAGTCCCTTGGCCGAGCTCGGAGAGCAGCAGCTCGGAGAAGCGGGACAGTCGCGCCTCGGTATAACGCATGGCGGCGAAGGACTTGGGATCGTCCGGCGCCCCCCAGTTGCCCTGACCGTCCACCAGCGGGTAGCGGTAGGAGAAGGGCTGGGCCATCAGCACCATGGCTTCGTAGCAGGCGCTGTCGCCGTGGGGATGGTACTTACCCAGCACGTCACCCACGGTACGGGCGGACTTCTTGTGCTTGGAGAGGGCGGACAGCCCCAGCTCGCTCATGGCGTAGATGATGCGCCGCTGCACGGGTTTGAGGCCATCGCCGATGTGCGGCAAGGCCCGATCCATGATGACGTACATGGAGTAGTTCAAGTAAGCCTGTTCGGTAAAGGTGCGCATCGGCTGACGCTCTACCCCGTCCAGACTGAGCTCGATAGCATCACTCATGTGATAGTTCTCTTCCGGTTCGGGAGCCGCCTGCTGGCGACTCCGGCTAAATGCTTACCGGCCCCGACAGGGCCGGTCGACGGCTTAGATGATGGCCAGGTTGCCCTTCTCTTCCAGCCACTCGCGGCGATCGGAGGCGCGCTTCTTGGCCAGCAGCATGTCCATCAGCGCCAGGGTCTCGTCCCCTGACTCCCCTTCGTCGTCCATGGTGAGCTGCACCAGGCGACGGGTGTTGGGATCCATGGTGGTTTCCCGCAGCTGCTTGGGGTTCATCTCACCCAGCCCCTTGAATCGGGTCACCATCACCTTGCCCTTCTTCTTCTCGGCCTCGACCCGCTGCAGCACGCCGTTCTTCTCGTCCTCGTCGAGGGCGTAGAACACCTCCTTGCCGATGTCGATCCGGTAGAGCGGCGGCATGGCCACATAGACGTGGCCCTGCTTGACCAAGGTTCTGAAATGCTTAACAAAGAGAGCGCACAACAGGGTGGCGATGTGCAGACCATCCGAGTCCGCATCCGCGAGGATGCACACCTTGCCGTAGCGCAGGCCGGAGAGATCCTCGGAGTCCGGATCCAAGCCGATGGCCACCGAGATGTCGTGCACCTCCTGGGAGGCGAGCACCTGACCGGCCTCCACCTCCCAGGTGTTCAGGATCTTGCCGCGAAGGGGCATGATGGCCTGAAACTCGCGATCCCGAGCCTGCTTGGCACTGCCGCCCGCGGAGTCGCCCTCCACCAGGAACAGCTCCCCCTGCATGGGATCGGCGCAGCCACAGTCGGTGAGCTTGCCGGGCAGGGCCGGGCCTTGCGTTATCTTCTTGCGCACCACCGTCTTGGCGGCGCGCATCCGGCGCTGGGCGCTGGAGATACAGAGCTCGGCCAGCTGCTCCGCCAGCTCTGTGTTGCTGTTTAAGTAAAGGCTGAAGGCATCCTTCACCACCCCGGACACGAAGGCCGAGCTCTGGCGCGACGACAGCCGCTCCTTGGTCTGACCGGCGAACTGGGGATCCTGCATCTTGATGGAGAGGATGTAGGCGCAGCGATCCCAGATGTCTTCCGGCGTGAGCTTGACCCCGCGTGGCAGCAGGTTGCGGAACTCGCAGAACTCGCGCATGGCGTCCAGCAGACCCTGGCGCAGGCCGTTGACGTGGGTGCCGCCGAGCGCGGTAGGAATGAGGTTCACATAGGATTCGGCGAGGCACTCGCCCCCCTCCGGCAGCCAGCACAGGGCCCAGTCCACCGCCGATTGCTCTGTGCTGAAGGTGCCGACGAAGGGCTGCTCCGGCAGGCAGGTGAACTGCTTGACCGCATCGATGAGGTAATCCTTGAGGCCATCCTCATAGCACCACTCAAGCCGGATGCCGGTGTTCTTGTCCAGGAACTTGATGGTGAGGCCCGGGCAGAGCACGGCCTTGGCCTTGAGCAGGTGCTCGAGCTTGGAGACCGAGAAGCGCGGCGAGTCGAAGTAGCTCGCCTGGGGCCAGAAGCGCACCCGGGTACCCGTATTGCGGCGCCCGCAGGTGCCGGTGATGGTCAGCTCCTGCACCTTGTCGCCGCGCTCGAAGGCGATGTCATAGATCTGACCGTCCCGGCGCACCGTCACCTCGACCCGATCGGACAGCGCATTCACCACAGAGATGCCCACCCCGTGCAGACCACCGGAGAACTGGTAGTTCTTGTTTGAGAACTTGCCCCCCGCGTGCAGCTTGCAGAGGATGAGCTCGACCCCCGAGACCCCTTCCTCCGGGTGGATATCGACCGGCATGCCGCGACCGTCATCGATCACCTCGAGGGACTGATCCTCGTGCAGGATCACCTCCAGGGTACGGGCATGGCCCGCCAGCGCCTCATCGACGCTGTTATCTATGACTTCCTGGCCGAGGTGATTGGGCCGGGTGGTGTCCGTGTACATGCCGGGGCGGCGACGCACCGGCTCGAGGCCATTGAGGACCTCAATGGCATCCGCATTGTATTGAGTAGACATGGAGGGCCTTGCGAATTGACGTTTGGGGAGGATCTTACTCGCTGGGACGGCGTTGGACAAACCCGTCTGTGGCAAAGGGTGATCCAGAGGGGACAAGCCGCCCCTCCAGACCCGGATCAGCGGGCGTCGGTCGAACCGGGTAGCGCCAATTGCAGCTGGGAAAGCGAGCATTGCAGCCGCCACACCAGCCCCGCCAGGGTCTGGGCCGCCGGCTCGGGGTTGGCGGCCAACCCCTGGCTGATCCGTCCCAGCTCGGCCAAGGTGCGACCGAGAGAGTCATGCTGCACCCCGCCTGCGGTCAGTATCCCCTTGAGGGAGCGGATGCAGCCGTCCCGCACCAGGTAGAGCGCCGGATCCTTGCCCCGCCACTGGCGCAGCTGCCAGACGATGTGGCTGCAATTGAGCAGCACCACGCCCCAGCGCAGCCCCCAGAGCCGGGCGCTCTGATCCGTCCCCTGGCCAAGCTGGCCGATGAGGTGATAAACCCTGGACTCGAACTCGGGCTCGCTCTGATGGGGACGGGGGGCCAGCTGATCCATGAAGTCGAGCCGCAGGCGGCGAATGAGGCGCCGGCTCTTGCGACCGTCCGAGCTGGGTCTGAGGATCTGGAACGCCAGCCCGGCCACCATGACCCCCAGCACCTTGGCGATGCTGTCGTTGACGAAGCCCTGATAGTCGTAGCTCGGCGGATTGGTGATGGCGAGGAAGGAGCCAGATAGCACTATGAGCTGGCCCCAGAGCGCCGCCGAGGCGGGTCTCTGCAGCTTGAACATCTGCATGGTCACCAGGGCCGGGAACAGCAGGGCGCAGAAGACCCAGAAGTCATCGATCTGGATCATCAGGCCGAACTTGATGGCGAAGCAGGCGAGGCTCAGCAGCAGGATGGCGTTCTGCATGTTGCCTATCCCCTTCAGGGGCGCCGTCCCCGACGAGTAGAGCACGCAGCAGATGGAGAGCATGGTGAGCGCCGCTGCCCCCGAATCCCATTGGGTGTTGATCCAGAAGGCGCAGCCCAGCACCACGCTGGCGAAGGTGCGAAGGCCGTTGTAGGCCGCCTCCAGGCTGTCGGTGTGGCTGGTGAGCGAGCTGTGGCGCGGCGGGGTTGGCCACTCCTGCCCCTCGTAGCGAGCCAGCCGGCTGAGCCAGCGCTGGCACTCCAGATAGGTCCAGCAGAAGGCCCTGAGCCGCCGCCAGAAGGTCTGCAGCCGATAGTCGTCGGAGCCCACAGCCAGGGGGGCCAGCAGGCGGGCGATGCGCACCTTGTCGCAAGCGGGATCGCTCAAGGCATTGAGCACCTCGGTGAGCAGGGGTTGCAGCCGAGCCTCCTGCCCCGGCAGGTTGTGCAGCATGCGGCGCTGGCCCGACAGCAGGCTGACCATGCGCAGCTGACGGTGCAGCAGGAAGTTGAGCAGCTTGTTGTGGCGCCTGAGCCTGTGGTGGCTCCAGACCGCCTGGATGCGCAGCAGGTTCAGGGTGAGGATCTGGCCTATCACCCCCTCGTGGGCGGCGCGCACGTCGGCACTCGCCTCCCCCAGCCAGAGCAGCCGCGCGTGTTCCAGCAGCCGGGCCTGGCTGCGGTGCAGGGAGGCGAGCAGGGTCTCCCCGTCCGAGGTGCTCGGCAAAATCATCATCATCAGGCCGCCGCAGAGGATGCCGGTGATCACCTCGCTCACCCGCGCCTGGGCGATGTCGAAGATGTGGCGGGGATCGTCCACGTTGACGCAGGCGAAGGCGATGATGGCCGCGGTGTAACCCGCCAGGGCGAAGGCATAGGAGACGTTGTTCTGGTAGTGGTTCGAGACATAGGTGCAGAGCCCGAGCCAGAGCGCGATGAGGAAAGTAAAGAGCCAGGGGTCTGCGAGGCCAAGACCCGCCAGCATCACGGCGGCCATGGCACCGATGAAGCTGCCCACCACCCGTCCCAGGCTCTTGCTGATGACGCCGCCGACGGTGGGGAAGCTCACCACGGCGGCCGAGGTCATGGCCCAGTAGGGAGAGTCCAGCTGCAGCACGAAGGCCAGCCAGAGCGACAGGCACATGGCCAGGCTGTTGCGCAGGGCATAGCGCCACTGGCCCCCGTTGGCCTGACCCCAGGGTGTGCGCCGCCAGAGGGATGCCCCCGCAGCCATCTTATTGACCTATGGTGATGGTGCAGGTGGTGCCCGCGATGAGCGCAAGCTCGGGTGGTGCCTCCAGCAGGCGGATCCGCACCGGCACCCGCTGGGCCAGCCGCACCCAGGGCACGTTCGGCTTGACGTCCAGCAGCAGGCTGTCACCCCCCTCCAGGCTCTGATCGTGAATGGCGCGTCCTATGCTCTCCACCTCCCCTTTCAGCACCTGTTCACCGCTGTAGAGCACCATGGTCGCGGGTCTGCCCACCTGGATGTGGCCGAGCTTGGTCTCCTCGAAGTAGCCCTGCACGTAGAAGGAGTGGATGTCCACCAGGGCCACCAGGGGCACGCCGGCGCTGGCGTAGTTGCCGACCCGGGCCTGCAGGTTGGTGATGTAGCCGTCGCTCGAGGCCTTGACCGTCGTCTTGGTCAGCGACCATTTGGCCTGTTCCAGGTTCGCCTCGGCCACCTGATAGGCGGCCTTCATGGCCTGGGCGTTGAGGCGCGCCTCGTCCACCGCCTCGGCGGAGATGACGGTGCGGGAGAGATGCTGGCGACGGCTCGCCTCATGCTCCGCCTTGTCCAGATCTGATTTGGCCTTGGCGAGCGCCGCACTGGCGTTGTCCAGGGCGATGCGATAGGGCACGGGATCCAGGTTGAACAGCACCTCCCCCGCCTTCACCAGCTGGTTGTCCCGCACCGGGATGGCCACTATCTTGCCCGACACCTCGGGGGTGATGCTGACCAGCTCGGCCCGCACCTTGCCATCCCGGGTCCAGGGCCCCTGCATGTAGTAGTTCCACAGCCACCAGCCCGCCGCCAGCGCCAAGGCGCACACCAGCAGGGTGGAGAAGTATTTGAGGGTAGCCAGGGGTGATTTAGCCATGAAGCAGGATCCAGAAAGCGCCACTGACGGCGAGAATGAAGAGGGAGAGATCCATCAGCAGGGGGTGCCAGACATCCCCGCTGTAGAGCCAGTCCCGCAACAGATGGTGCACCGGCAGCCAGCCCAGCAGGCCGAGCAGCACCGCCTTGAACAGGGGCGGGAAGTAGAGCGTGGCGCCAAGGATGAGATCGGGCAGAGCAGAAGCGGTCGGCAATGGCATGCTCCCTATGGGCAGAGGAAGACCGGAAAGCCCGCCATGGCGGGCCTGCCAAGGGTACCACAGCCACCCGGGGTGCTACAGAAGCAGATGAGCCCCTTTATGGTCAGACCAGACGATCCGCCGGGTGGTTGATGCCGTCTCGCAGGGGCACCTCGCCGAGTTCGAACGGGTTGACTCCCTCGAGGCAGGCGAGGTTGTAGCCGTACTCGGCCGGGTTGGAGCGGCGCTGGTGATGGGTGTAGATGCCGCAGACGCCGCAGAAGTAGTGTTTCGCAGTGTGGGTGTTGAACTGATAGCAGCGCAGCACCGCCTCTCCCTGCAGGATGCGGATGCCGGCGAGCGGCACGGACGCGACTATGGCTCCGCGCCGCCGGCACAGGGAGCAATCGCAACGGCGCGGATCCACCACGCCGTCCGGCTGGCTGAGTTCCAGCACCACGGCCCCGCAGTGGCAGCTGGCCCTGTGCTTCTCCAGAATGGGGGTACTGCCTATTCGCTTGATCATCTGGCCTCCTTGCCCGTCGGTATCACACGACGTCAGTCGAACAATGTCTCCGTTCGCCCTTGCAGCACATGCTCATGCAGGGTGCGCAGCTGGCTCTCCACCACCCGGTGGCGGGAGAGTTCAGGCAATTGATCGATGGAGAAGTAGGCGGCGCCCCGGGTCTCGTCGGTCTGGGTGAGCAACTCGCCCCCCGTCGCCTCGCACAGGAAGAAGGCCTTGTGGGCATGGGGCAGCTGGGGGGGATGGGGATGCTTGTGCTTGTCGAACAGTGCTAGCAGTCGCACCGCGCGGCAGACCAGGCCCGTCTCCTCCTCCACCTCCCGCACCACGGCCCCTGCGGGAGAGTCGCCGATGTCGCACCAGCCCCCCGGCAGGGTCCAGCAGCCATCGCTGCGCTCCTGCACCAGCAGCAGCCTACCCACGTCATCGAGGATCAGCGCACGCACATCCAGCTTGGGGGTGGGGTAGCCGCTATCCAGGGCAATCCAGTGGGCGATGGCCTCGGGATCCAACTCGCTCTGGCTGGCGATAAGCGAGGCAGCCGCATTTCGCAGCGCCTCGAAGCGGCCAATATCGAAGGGATCCTTGGAATAGGTGAGTCCGGCCTGGGCCGTGGCCAGCACCTGTTCGAGGAAGGCGGCCAACGGCGGTTGCACGGCTAGAGCCCGAGGAAGCGGATGATCTGCGCGGGATAGCGCTCGAAGCCGACGAAGGCGTGGTCACCGCCGCACTCTAGGGAGAGGCGGGCGAAGCGGTACTCCTCCAGCGCCTTGCGATAGTCGAGCACCTCGTCCTCCTGCTGCTGCAGGATCCAGAGCCGCTCGGGGGCGCTCACCTTCACCGCCAGCGCACGCAACTCCTCCATATGGGCGGGCAACAGCTCGTAGCGCTCGCCGGTGTAGGGGTTGGTCTGGGGGCCCAGGTAGTCGCAGAGCAGCTCATGGGGACGCACCGCCGGATTGATCAGTGCCGCGCGGCAGCCATGGAGCTCGCTCACTCTGGTCGCCATAAAGCCCCCCAGGGAACTGCCCACGGCGCCGAGCCGCAGCCCGTCACCATGGCGAGCCTTGAGGGTTTCAATCTGCCGCTCGATGGCGGCCCAGGCCGCCGCCGGGGTATTGGGCTGGGCCGGGATGATGACTTCTATATCGGGTCTATGCGCCGCCACCCAGGACGCCATCTGCTGCGCCTTGGCGGATCCCGGCGACGAGTTGAAGCCGTGCAGGTAGAGTAGGACCGATTTCATGCCGCCCCCTCAGTAACCGGTGGCATTGGGGTCGGGCACAAACTGCCCCATGGGCAGGCGCCAGACCTGGCTGTCGAGCCGGCCATCCGGATACAGGGTCAGGTAACGCCAGCCCGGGCCGGACTCGTCCAGCGCGAAGCCGTCTGACAGGGGCTTGAACTGGATGCAGGTGGAGGGGCTGGCGATGAGTCGCACCCCGCGGCGCATCTCGTCAAACTCCTGGTGGACGTGGCCAAACAAGATGGTCTTCTGCTGGGGGTGGCGGGCCAGCACGGCGAACAGCTCGTCGGCGTTCTTGAGGTTGTGCTGATCCAGCCAGGCACAGCCCACGGGCACCGCCTGATGGTGCAGGGCGATGAGGGCGTGGCGGTCGGGATGCTGACGCAATGCGCTGTCCAGGGCTGCCAGCTGGTGATCCCCGAGCAGGCCGTGGGGTTTGCCGCGCACCTGGGTGTCGAGCAGTATGATCTGCCAGTGATCCCCCACCAGCTGCTTGGCCTCGCTGATCCCGGCGGCATGCAGGTACTCGGTCATCAGGGGGGCGTCGTCGTGGTTGCCGGGCAGCCAGTAGATGGGGCGGCCAAGGGGGGCCATCATGGAGGCGAAGCGCTGATAGGACTCGGGGCTGTGATCCTGGGAGAGATCCCCGGTCGCGAGCACCAGGTCAAACGGATGTGCATTGTCCCGCACCCGCGCCAGCACGGCGTCCAGACTCTCGGCGGTGCGCACGGCCAGCAGCCGCCCTTCGGCGCTGGCGAAGAGATGGGTATCGGTAATCTGTAACAGACGCACGTTTCCGTCCGGCGCCTGAGGTAGCTCTGTTTCCAAAATCACGCTTCTTTTTATGAGTTCAACTAGAGGATGTTAATCAGGCTGGTGCCATGCTTGAGACAAAATTTTAGCCAGTCGGCCAGAAACAGATTTACCTGCTCTTTTTCATCCCTGTGGTGCATTTTTTGATTGGGATAATCATAACGTGGTTGCAACATCGAAATCTGTTGCGCGGCACACACTTCCGCCATGCGCACGTCATGATACAAACGAATCTCTATTCGGGCCTGCAGGTAGCTCGGCAACTCGGGGTTGTGCTGACTCAGGATCACCTGGCTGGTGAAGCGGCTCTCATCGCTGACGGTCAGCCTGAACTGCAGGCCGTTGCCCACCTGATAGCGGCGCTCGTCCCCCACAGTCCCCCCCGGCGGCAACAGCTTCATCAGGGCCATGTAGTTCACCTCGCAGGTACGCTGCAAGGACATCAGGTCGGGCACATGGCGCTTGGCCAGGAGTACGGACATCTCAGCGCCCTGCCAGCCAGCGGGCCCGCAGCTCGCCATGGTTGAGGGCCAACCATTGCAGGGCGATGACGGAGGCGGCGTTGTCGATGCGCCCCTCTTTCAGCCAGGCGTAGGCCTGCTCGCGGCTCACCACGTGCACCCGGATGTCTTCCCCCTCTTCCGCCAGACCGTGGATCCCGGTGGCCTGACTGGCATCCACCTCACCCACATAGACCTCGATGCGCTCGGTGCTGCCGCCCGGGCTCACCAGGTAGCTGATGGCATGCTCGCAGCGACCCACCTCGAGGCCCGCCTCTTCCACCGCCTCCCGGCGCACCACGGCCTCCGGGGTCTCCCCTTCATCTATGATCCCGGCCACCAGTTCCAGCAGCCAGGGGGTGGCGCCGGTCTCCATGGCGCCGATGCGGAACTGCTCCACCAGCACTATCTGGTCGCGCACCGGATCATAGGGCAGCAGGGCGGCGGCATGACCCCGCTCGAACAGCTCGCGGACTATGGGCTCATTCCAGCCACCGGCAAATAATCTGTGCTGCAGGCGGTAGACGTTGACCTTGAAGAACCCGTTGTATCCGGATGATTTTTCGATGATTTTCACATCACTACCCGAGTAGTGACTGGTTTGTGGCAAGGTTTGCTGCGACATACGACACTCCTGCCAGCTTGACTTGGCGAGGTTTGACCATAATATTCGGGAACATGAATGAACGTTCATTCACTCGTTCTCGCTGGCGATAGGGGATGGATTTTAGCAGCCACAGGGTATTTGGCTAGGCGCGCAGCCCAGAAAATCCCCCCTGAACATTGACATTACTGCTGCTGGAAAAGAGACAGTTCGCATTCAAATTTGCTTATAGTAGAGTGGTTAAGCTGAAATCAAGCTTGCTCGGTGACAATCTCCTCCCCCTCTTCATCCAGCGGACAGCTTTGGGTTGATACATAAGGTTAAAACTATCATATGAAAAGAACACTCTTGTCAGTCATGGTGATGCTGGGTGTGAGCACCGCTGCTCATGCCGAAAACCTGCTCGATATATACCAACAGGCTCAGGTCAAGGACACCCAGCTGCTGGAGTCCAAGGCGAGACGAGACCAAGCCTTCGAGAAGATCAACGAATCCCGCGCGGCCCTGTTGCCACAGATCAATCTGGGTGCCGGCCTGAACTATCTGCAGAACAAGAATGACACCATGACCAATACCGGCGCCACCGGTTCGGTCACCCTGGATCAATCCGTCTATCGTCGCAGCAACTGGGTCAACCTGGATCTCACCGAGAAGAGCGCCACCCAGTCCGACGTGGGCTACAACCTCGAAATTCAAAACCTGATGCTGCGCACCGCCCAGGCCTATTTCAACGTGTTGAAGGCCATGGATACCCTGGAATTCGTGCGGGCCAACAAGGTCGCGGTCGAGCGTCAACTCGAGCAGACCCAGCAGCGCTTCGAAGTGGGCCTGACCGCCATCACAGACGTGCACGAGGCCGAGGCCGAGCGCGATCAGGCGCTGGCAGACGAGATCAATGCCGAGAACTCCCTGGACAACAGCTACGAGAGCCTGCGTGAGCTGACCGGGATCGATCACCGTCAGCTGGACGTGCTCAACACCGAGCGCTTCGCCCCCCAGAAGACGCCGTTCAACTCCGACAAGTGGCTGGAACTGGCCCTGGACAAGAACCTGGAGCTGCACAGCGCCCGCATCGGCAAGGACATCGCCAAGGAGCAGATCGACCTGGCCAAGACAGGTCATGAGCCGACCCTGGATCTCGGTGCCGGCCTCACCGCCGGTTACAACGACTACAAGGACGAGATCCGCAATCCGGACAGCAACAGCAATCAGGGCAACATAGGCCTGAACTTCAACCTGCCGCTCTACACCGGCGGTGCGACGACCTCCCAGGTCAAGCAGGCGCAGTTCAACTATGTGGCCGCCAGCGAGCAGCTGGAGCGCAGCTTCCGCTCGGTGCAGAGCACGGTGCGCTCCTCCTACAACAACGTGAACGCCAGCATCGGCTCGGTACGCGCCTACGGCCAGTCCGTCATCTCCGCCGACAGCGCCCTGAAGGCGACCGAAGCCGGTTACGAGGTGGGTACCCGCACTATCGTCGACGTGCTGGACTCCACCCGCAAGCTGTACGAAGCCAAGCAGAAGCTCTCCGAGGCGCGCTACAACTACATCCTCAGCATCCTCTCTCTCAAGCAGGCCGCCGGCATCCTGGAGCAGAAGGATCTGGAAGACGTGAACCAGGGGCTGATGCCCGCTCCTCAGGTCACCAAGCAGTCCTGAGTCACACTGGCTCCATGAAAAAGGCGACCTCTGGGTCGCCTTTTTGTTGCCTGCTCGCCGCGCCATCATGGCCGCGAGGGGCATCAAAAAACCCGGCCTTGGCCGGGTTTTTCATGAGGTGCGTATCCGCTTAGCCGCGCTCGCGAATGGTCTTGATGATGTCGCTGGTGGAGCAGCCATCCTCGAAGTTCAGCACGCGAACCTCACCGCCATTGGCAGTCACCTCGGCGTAACCGGCGATATCTTCCGGCTTGTAGTCACCCCCCTTGACCAGCAGGTCCGGCAGGATCTCGGCGATCAGGCGCTGGGGGGTGTCTTCCGAGAAGGGCACCACCCAGTCCACGGCGCCCAGGGCGGCCAGCACCGTCATGCGGCGCTCGGTCGGGTTGACCGGACGACCCGGGCCTTTCAGGCGACGCACGGATTCGTCGGTGTTGACCGCGACGATCAGGCGATCCCCGAGCTTGCCCGCGTTGGCCAGGTAGGAGACGTGGCCGGCGTGCAGTATGTCGAAGCAGCCGTTGGTCATCACCACCTTCTCACCCCGCAGACGGGCGGCCTGGACGGCAACCTTCAACTGGGCCTCGGACATGACGCCGAAGCCGGTCTCCTGCTCGGTGTAGAGCGCGTTGGCGAGCTCGACCGGGCTGACGGTGGAGGTGCCCAGTTTGCCGACGACGATGCCGGCGGCGGTATTGGCCAGGGCACAGGCCTCGTCCAGGCTCTTGCCGGCGGCCAGGGAGGTGGCCAGGGTGGAGATGACGGTATCGCCGGCACCGGTCACGTCATAGACCTCGTGGGCCTGGGCCGGCAGGTGCAGCTCGAGCTGGCCTTCGCGGATCAGGGTCATGCCGTTCTCGGAGCGGGTCACCAGCAGGGCGGCCAGTTCGAAGCGCTTGACCAGCTCCAGCCCCTTGGCGACCAGCTCGTCTTCGCTCTTCACCTTGCCTACCACGGCTTCGAACTCGGACATGTTGGGGGTCAACAGGGTGGCGCCGCGATACTTCTCGAAATCGGTGCCCTTGGGATCCACCAGCACGGGGATGCCGGCGGCGCGGGCGCGTTGGATCATGCCCGGCACGTCGTTCAGGGCTCCCTTGCCGTAGTCGGAGAGGATCATCACGTCCGCCTGGGGCAGGGCCCGCTCGACCTTGCCCATCAGCAGGGAGGCATCGACGTCGTGGAAGGCCTCCTCGAAGTCCAGACGCAGTAGTTGCTGGTTGCGGGACAGCACCCGCAGCTTGGTGATGGTCGGATAGTCCGCCAGACGAACGAAATCACAGGCAACCTTGACCCCTGCCATCTGGCCGGCCAGGGCATCGGCCGGCTCATCCTGACCGGTCAGCCCCAGCAGGACGGCGTGGGCACCGAGTGCGGCCGAGTTCAGGGCCACGTTGGCGGCGCCACCCGGGCGCTCCTCGATGTGTTCGACCTTGACCACGGGCACCGGTGCCTCGGGGGAGATCCGGCCGGTGGGGCCGTGCCAGTAGCGGTCCAACATGACATCGCCAACGACCAGGACGCGGGCTTTCTCAAACTCGGGCAGGGTGATCTTCATCTGTATCGGCTCTCAAAACCTGAAAAATTCAGTCCCGGATTTTATCACACTCTTTTCCCGGGCGTGAAAAAAGCGCTGTGGTCCCAGTCGTGGCGGCCCTCCCCGCCTCCTGACCCCTCTGACCAGATGAGGCGATTCGCACCCGCCCCCCCTTTTCGGATAGAATCCTCAGATTGCGCGCCAAGTGATGCCAGCGGGGCATTCATCTGCCCTTGTCTCTCCCCGCTCCCCTTGGTACCCGGCTCATTTGTGATTGAGAACAAGAGACCCTTCATGGCCCAAGAACAAGCTCCCCGCCTCGAACCCCGTCTGTTCCATCCCCGCTACTGGGGTAGCTGGCTCGGCCTGTCCCTGCTCTGGCTGCTGGTGCTGCTGCCCTGGCGCAGCCAGATGTGGCTCGGCCGCCAGCTCGGCACCCTGGCTCGCAAGATATTGAAATCCCGCGTCAAGATTGCGCGCCGCAACCTGGAACTGGCCATGCCAGAGCTGAGCCGGGATCAGCGCGAGGCGCTGCTGTTGCAGAACTTCGAGAGCGTGGGTTGCGCCATCTTCGAGGTGGGCATGGCCTGGTTCTGGCCGGACTGGCGGATGCGCCGCCTGATGAAGGTGGAGGGGGAAGAACACGTCATCGCCGCCATCGAGAAGGGCCAGGGCATGCTGCTGCTCTCCTGCCACTTCCTCACCCTTGAACTCAACGCCCGCTGCTTCGGTCTGGTGCGACCCGGGGTCGGCGTTTACCGCCCCAACACCAACCCTGTGCTGGAGTATGCCCAGTATCACGGTCGCTGCGCCTCCAACAAATACCTGGTGGACAGGCTGGACGTGAAGGGGATGATCAAGGCCCTGCGCAACGGCGACGCCCTCTGGTACGCGCCGGATCACGACTATGGCGCCCACGCCAGCGTCTTCGTGCCCTACTTCGCGGTGGAACAGGCGGCCACCATCACGGGCACCGCCACCCTGGCCCGGGTGAAAAACACCGTCACTCTGCCCTGCTACAACATCCGCACCGCCACCGGCTATACCCTGCACATAGGGGCGCCGCTGGAGGACTACCCGAGCGGCGATGACGTGGCCGATGCCACCCGCGCCAACCGGGAAATCGAGGCCGCCGTGCGCCGTGCCCCCGAGCAGTACATGTGGCTGCACCGCCGCTTCAAGACCCGCCCCAACCCGGAGGACGCGGGTTTCTACTAAGCCTTCCCCCACGAAAAAGCCCTCGCAGTGCGAGGGCTTTTTGTTATCGGCCTGGGCTATCAGCGAACCAGGCGGTAGATGGCGTAGCCAGGGTGCTTGGCATCGCTCATCGGCAGGGTGGACTGATAGATCAGGTCCGCCCCCGCCAGTGCTTTCGCCTCATCCCGCGGGGAAGAGTAGAGCCGCACATCCACCCCGGCGGGCAGCGCCTTCATATGCCAGTTGCCGTTGGCCGCCGGGTTGAAGCCGGACGGGTTGTCCGCTGACTGGGACTTCAGGTACTGGGCGATGATCTCCCGCGTTTCGGAGGGATCTTCGTGGACTATGTTGCTGCCGTCGATCCCCGGGAAGTGACCGCCGCCGCTGGCGCGGTAGTTGTTGGTCACCACGTAGAACTTCTGGGCCGGGTCGATGGGCTGGCCGTTGAAGGTCAGGCCGCTGATGCGCTGGCCGTCGCTCACCTTGAGCCCTTCCTTGTTGTAGCGGGCGGGCTGGGTGATATCCACCTCGTAGCTGACCCCGTCGATGACGTCGAAGTTGTAGGTGGGGAAGTTCTCGTTCACCAGCCACTGTACCTCCGTCTTGGCGGCGTCGATCCGGTTGAACTGGCCGGCGCTCATCTCCAGCCACTCCTTGACGGTGGCGCCGTTCACCTCCACCACCTGCAGGGTGTTGGGGTAGATGTAGAGATCGGAGACGTTGCGCAGGGAGATGTTGCCCTGGGCCACATAGGTGAAATCATTGATGCCGTTGCGCCCGCCACGGAACGGCGCCGCCACCGAGAGGATCGGGTAGGACTCCTTGAGCAGGCCGTCCTTTTGCAGCTGCTCGGCATGCTGGCGCTGGGCATCGCTCACCAGTTGCACCGAGGGGTCATCCTGCACCAGGGCGAAGAAGCTGTGGATGGGGGAGGTGATCTTGCCAAGGGGCTCATCCAGCCAGAGATTGGTGGCGTCGTGATCCGCCTGCACCAGGTCCACCACCCGCTGATCCACGGCGCTGCCTTCGCTGGCATCTATCTTGCGCAGGCTGGCCTGGCTCTGCTTCACCCGCCATTTGCCATCCACCTGCTCCAGCTTGAGGTCGATGATGCCGAGGTGATTGCCCCAGTAACCGGGCATGACGGTGGGGATGCCGCTCAGGGTGCCGGCCTGGTTGTCCACCTCCGGCAAGTCCGGGAAGTCACCTGGGAAGTTCTTGTGGGCGTGGCCCAGCATCAGGGCGTCTATGCCCTTCACCTTGGCCAGGTGCCAGGCGGAGTTCTCCATCATGGCCTCGTAGCTGTTGGCGTTGATGCCGGTGTGAGCGACCACCACCACCAGGTCGGCCCCCTTGGCACGCAGCTCGGGCACGTAGTGGTTGGCGGTTTCCACCATGTCGGCCACCACCACCTTGCCCTCCAGGTGGCGCTTGTCCCACTGCAGCACCTGGGGCGGGGTCAGGCCGAGGATACCGACCTTGACGGTCTGCGACTGGCCCTTGTCATCCACCACCTTGCGCTCCAGCAGCAGGTAGGGGGTGAACTTGTTGCCGCTCCAGTCTATCTGTCCCTTGGCATCGCGCTTGAAGGCACCGGCCTCGAACACGTTGGCGTTCACATAGGGGAACTTGGCTCCCGCCAGCACCTTGCCGAGGTAGTCCAGCCCGTAGTTGAACTCGTGGTTACCGAGGTTGCCGGCGTCATAGCCGAGCTCGTTCATGGCCTTGAACACCGGGTGGGCCTGCTTGTCGAGGTAGCCGGCGCCGGACTGCTCGAAGATGTAGTCCGCCAGCGGCGTGCCCTGAATGAGGTCGCCGTTGTCGAGCAGCAGGTTGTTGGGGTTCTCGGCCCGGGCGGCCCGGATCAGCAGGGCGGTGCGGGAGAGGCCGAATTTGCGATCCTCCTTGTTCTGGTAGTAGTCATAGCCCAGCACGTTGGAGTGGATATCGGAGGTCTGGATGAGGCGCAGGGAGACGGCTCCCGGTTGCGCCTCGCTGTCGTTGTCACTGCTACAGGCAGACAACAGCACGATGGCTGCAATAGCACCCAGTTTCATAGTTTTATTCACTGTCTTTTCCCTTTTCTTATGAGTAACGCTTTACCAGCGCCGGGAATTTAACAGACGAATATGTCAGCACATGGAACCGGGACTCATTTTTATGAGGCCCGGCACAAAAATAGCGTCATGGGACGAGCAGGGCACCGATCGCCAGCTTGGCCGACAGCCCCAGCATGATGATACCGACAACAATATCAATGGCTTGCTGCACCTTTCCCCGGGCGAGCCAGGGGGAGAGGGCCGCCGCGCCGAACGCCAGGCTGTAGAACCAGACCAGGGAGGCCAGCATGGCTCCGGCGGCGAAGGCGGGTCTCAGCTCCTCGGCAAACTGGCTGCCGAAGGAGCCGAGCAGCATCAGGGTATCCAGATAGACATGGGGGTTGAGCAGGGTCACGCCCAGGGTCATGGCCAGCACGCTCTTGACCCCCATCAGCTGGGGAGAGTCTGCCATCCCCCCTCCTTGCCCGCGCCAGGCGCTGCGCAGGGAGCGCAGGCCGAACCAGCCGAGGAAGAGCACCCCGCCCCAAGTCAGCAGCGCCAACCCGATGGGGCTGGCCGCCAGCAAATTGGCACCGCCGAACACCCCTATCCCGATCAGCACGAGATCGCACAGGCAGCAGAGGGTGGCCGTCAGCAGGTGGTGGTTGCGATGGATGCCCCGGCTCAGCACGAAGGCATTCTGGGCTCCGATGGGGATGATCATGGCGAGGCCGAGGGTAAAGCCTTGCAGGGTAGTGGTAAACATGGGGAAGCGTTCCAATGGGGAGATGGACGGCACTATAGGGCCTGCCAAGCCATCAGAGAAATTTATTCATTTTCTGATGCATTAGCCATTCTGATAAGCCAGTGCCTTCCGCCATTCCCCTCCCCCTGTCAATAGCAGGATCTGACAATTGTGGCCCCCCCTCCCCAACCCGAGAATCAGCAGGGTTATTGCGCCAGGCAGGACAAAATGGCGTCAAGACGGGACAAAACGCAATCCGGCATCCCGCGACAACAAGGATTTCAGGACAGTGGTCTGCAGAGGTAAGGGTGAGCCCCATGAGAAGCCGAACGACAGCTTGTTGTCGCTCAGCCCAAGATCATTGCAGCAGCGAGGGGTAGTTGGTGACCACGACCTGCTCCAGATTGGGCAGCAGGATGCCGCTGCTCACCCCCTTGGCGATGGCCTGATAGCGGTTCATGGAGCCGGTCTTGCGGGTCACCTGATTGAGGTGGTAGTTCACGGTACGCTCCGTGATGCCGAGGATGCAGGCGATCTCGCTCGAGGTCTTGCCCTCGCTCGCCCAGAACAGGCACTCGGTCTCCCGGTCGGTCAGCGCCTCCCGATCCCCCTCATGCATGCTCTTGCGCACGATCCGGATCGCCGCCTCGAAGATGTAATTGGACATCCAGGAGAGGATGGGCGAGGACTCCAGCAGCAGATCGCTCGAGGCCCGCTCCGTGGTGATGAAGGAGAGAATGCCGTTCTCCCCCGCCGCCCCGTGCAAGGGGAAGGAGATGCCGTTGCGCAGGCCGAACTCCGCCGCCAGCCCCATCACATCCATGCTGCCCTCTTGCAGGAAGCGCGCCTTCTCGTCCAGCCGGTTCCAATAGATCGGCAAGGTCTGCCTACGTGCGAGCTGGATGATGGGATCACAGGCCAGCATGTTGTTGACCGTGTAGGCCTGTACCCAGGAGTCAGGGCATTGATTGAACAGCACCACCTTGGGCCTTTGCATGGACATGGGCAGGATGAGCGCAAAACGATAGTAGTCGTAGCCCATTCCCAGGGTGAAGCGGCCGATCAGCTCGGCCAGCCGATTGCCATCGGTCACCAGTGTGAAATGTTCCAGATACTCAAGCAGTTGGTCGCGTGTCATTAGGCTAGCCCCCCCTGGCCAAGGCTTTGGATTATAGCGCCGAAACATGAAATGGAGAGACATGAATGCTTGTTTTCAAAGGAAAAATAAAAGAACACCCCAAATGGGAGGTCGAAAACGAGCTTTATCGCTTTCGCAAGCGAGTCTTCTCCGATCGGCTCGGCTGGGATGTGGAAGCCCACAAGGGGCTGGAGCGGGACAGTTTTGACAAACCGGACACCCACTGGGTACTGATCGAAGACGAGCAAGGGCTGTGCGGCTGCATCCGGCTGCTCAGTTGCGCCCAGGACTACATGCTGCCCAGCATCTTCCCCTGCGCCCTCGCCGGCGAGATGGCCCCCCGCGGCCCCGAGGTGTGGGAGCTGACCCGGCTCGCCATCGATGCCAGCCGGGCTCCCCAGCTCGACAACGGCATCAGCGAGCTGACCTGCGTCATCTTCCGCGAGGTCTATGCCTTCGCCAGGGAGCAGGGGATCCGGGAACTGGTCGCCGTGGTCAGCCTGCCGGTGGAGCGCATCTTCCGCCGCCTCGGCCTCCCCATCGAACGCCTCGGCCACCGCCAGGCGGTGGATCTGGGGGCGGTGCGCGGGGTCGGCATCCGCTTCCTGCTGGACGAGCGTTTCGAGCTCGCCGTCAACCGGCCGCTGCGGGGCCACTATGCCCGGGCCGGCGAGTTGCTCGGCACGCCCTGAGTCCATCCTTTCCAAACGAGAGCCGGGCAGTCATCCCCTCGCCCCATAAAAAAGTCCCGGGACAGGGCCCGGGACCAAAACTCTCGCTATGGCCCGTTTCCACCCCATGCAAAAACGGACCGAGTGAGTATCTAATGAATCTCATTCACCCGCTACTGTCACTTATCACAGTGACCGACCTCACCCCCTCCTGGCTTCCGGAATGCTGTCAGGACCCCTTCGCCTTGTTGCCAACCCCAGGGTTCAGTAGCATATTTTCTGGAATCCAAACATTCATAAGGAATGCTGATGAAGGCACTGGACTACAAGCTGCTGCTGGCGCTGGACGCCGTGATGGAGGAGCAGAATTTCGAGCGGGCCGCCCAGCGCCTGCACCTCACCCAGTCCGCCATCTCCCAGCGCATCAAGCAGCTGGAGCAGCAGTTCGCCGAGCCGCTGATCATCCGCAGCCAGCCCCTGCGGGCCACCGAGCTCGGCCAGAAGTTGCTGGCCCACTATCGTCAGGTACGCCAGCTGGAGCTGGAGCTGGCCGGCGAGCTCTCCCCGGACGAGCCCCAGGCGCCGGTGCGGGTCAGCATCGCCATCAACGCCGACAGCCTGGCCACCTGGTTCCTGCCCGCCCTCGGCCCCCTGCTTGAGCAGCATCCCATCGAGCTGAACCTGCTGGTGGATGACGAGAGCCGCACCCTCGACAAGGTGCGCGAGGGCCAGGCGTTCGGCGCCGTCAGCCTGCAGCCCCAGCCGCTCGCCGGTTGCTGCGTCGACGAGCTCGGCGAGATGCGCTACCTGCTGACCGCGAGCCCCGCCTTCGTCGCCCGCCACTTCCCCCAGGGGCTCACGCCTGCGGCGCTCGCCAAGGCGCCGGCGGTGGCCTTCGATCAGCGGGACGACATGCACGTGAGCTTCATGGCCCGCCACTTCGATCTGAAACCCGGCGGCTACCCCTGCCACACGGTGCGCTCCTCCGAGGCCTTCGTCGCCATGGCCGAGCAGGGGCTGGCCTGCTGCCTCATCCCCGAGCTGCAGATCCGTCGCCAGCTGGCAGAGGGGAGCCTGCTCGATCTCTGCCCGGACCATCACCTGGTAGAGCGGCTCTATTGGCACCGCTGGGTGCTGGAGCGGGGGCTGCACAAACGGATCTCCTCGCGCCTGATCCAGCAGGGTCGCCGGGCACTGCAACCCCGCTGAGCGGGCCATTCACCTTGGCTTTGGAGGGGTAAAAACGTATAGTGCTGGGCGATTCTTCATCGGTTTCCACTCAGGTTCCTCACTTATGTTTCAAGACAATCCGCTGCTGGCCCAGCTCAAGCAACAAATCCGCGAGAACATCCCCAAGAAAGAGGGTGTGATCCGCGCCTCCGATCGGGGCTTCGGCTTCCTGGAGGTCGATGAGAAGACCAGCTATTTCGTGCCGCCTCCCTACATGAAGAAGGTGATGCACGGTGACCGGGTGAGCGCCCTGATCCGGACCGAGAAAGAGAAGGAAGTGGCCGAGCCGGATGCCCTGCTGGAGCAGGCGGTGACCCGCTTCGTCGGCCGCGTGAAGATGTTCCGCGATCGCCTCAACGTGGTGCCGGATCACCCCCTCATCAAGGACGCCATCAAGGCCCGCGCCAAGAAGGGTCTGGACGAGAAATCCTTCAAGGAAGGGGACTGGGTGGTCGCGACCCTCAAGCGCCACGCCCTGGTGGACGGCAACTTCTCCGCCGAGATCACCCAGCTCATCGCCGACAAGGACGATCACAACGTGCCCTGGTGGGTGGTGCTGGCGCGCCACAACCTGGCCCAGATCGAGCCGGCCGATCTGCCGGAGTGGAAGGTGATCGAGGAAGAGGAGCTGCCCCGCACCGACCTGACCTCTACCCCCTTCTTCACCATCGACGGAGCCAAGACCAAGGACATGGATGACGCCCTGGCCATCCGCAAGCTGGACAACGGCTGGGAGCTGCTGGTGGCCATCGCCGATCCGACCGCCTACGTCGCCGAGGGCAGCGAGCTGGACCAGGAAGCCGCCAAGCGCGCCTTCACCGTCTACATGCCGGGCCGCAACGTGCCCATGATCCCGCGCACCCTCTCAGACGAGCTCTGCTCCCTGAAAGAGGGCGAGGAGCGCAACACCCTGTGCGCCCGTCTGCTGGTGGCCGAGGATGGCCTGTTGCTGGAGGAGACCGAATTCTTCGCCGCCCGCATCGTCTCCCACGCCCGTCTCTCCTATGACGACGTATCCGACTGGGCCGAGCATGGCAAGGAGCTCAGCATAGACGCGGGCGTCCTGGCCCAGCTGCCGCTGATGAAGGCCATGACGGAGGCGCGCATCAAGTGGCGCACCGAGCACGCCCTGGTGTTCCCGGATCGCCCCGACTACGACTTCGAACTCGGTGAGAACGGTGAAGTGCTGGCGATCCACGTCGAGCCGCGCCGCATCGCCAACCGCATGGTGGAAGAGTCGATGATCGCCGCCAACATCTGCGCCGGCCGTGTGCTCGGCAAGCAGGTGGGTTACGGCATCTTCAACGTCCACACCGGTTTTGACGAGGAGTCGCTGGACGGCGCCATCGAGCTGCTCAAGACAGCCGAAGCCCCGTTCGAGAAGGAAGAGATCGCCAGCCTGTCCGGCTTCTGCGCCCTGCGCCGCTGGATAGACAACCTGGATACCCGCTGGCTGGACGGCAAGATCCGCCGCTTCCAGAGCTATGCGCTCATGTCCTCCGAGCCGGGCGCCCACTACGGCCTGGGGCTGGATGCCTATGCCACCTGGACTTCCCCGATCCGCAAATACGGCGACATGGTCAACCATCGTCTGCTGAAAGCCGTCATCGCCGGCAAGACTCCGGGCCCGCGCCCGAGCACAGAGCTGACCGAGCACCTGACCGCCTGCCGCCGCCTGCACCGCATGGTGGAGCGCGACATCGGCGACTGGCTCTATGTCCGTTACCTGATGTCTGCCGCCGGCACCGATCAGGTGTTCAACGCCGAGATCATCGACGTGATGCGCGCCGGCCTCAAGCTGCGCCTGCGGGAGAATGGCGCCGTTGTCTTCATGCCCGCCCGCCACATCCTGGACAACAAGGACAGGCTGGAGTGCAACTGGGACAATGGCCGCGTCTACCTGGACAAGACAGAGGTGGTCTACGAACTCGGCCAGGTCATCGAGGTCAAGCTGACCGAGGCGGTAGAAGAAACCCGCTCCCTCATCGCCAAACCGGCGGTGGATCTGGTGCCGGGCCCGGCCCCTGTGGCGCCGGTCGTCGACGCCGAGACCCCGGCCGAACCGGCACCCAAGGCGGAATAAATCCCCACTCCTCAAAGGCCCGCCTCCGTGCGGGCCTTTTTCATGGGCGTGCCACGGCTTCACGCACCTCCCCTGATACCCTCGACCGTAATCCCCTGAGGCCCCCGCTCGGGCAAGGCATGCTCGGATAACGCCCTGAAAACCTGAAACTGGGTTACAGATCGGGATGATTCATCGGTCAGTTAATGGAGATGTCGGATTATTCATCGTTGCTCCCCCCGGATCTCGCCCCGCCAACAAAGCTCCAATTGAATTCAAATTCACGATTCGTGATCACCGTCACATTGACACCGCCTCCCACCAGACCAAAAAACGAGAGGTAAATCACGATAAAACATCATTCGCAGCAGAAAAGAATGAAAAGTAGCCAAAAAACAGTTCCGAATCGTGATTGAGATCACTCATCGGGGAGGGGGGGGAGAGGGGTATTTGAGAGGCACATCACAAGACGCCCCGTTTTCAGCCTAATTTGATCGCAAGCTGGTAGATTGAAGTTGCTTAGACGACCGGGATGGGGGTTCGGCAAAACCCACCACTCCGACTACCACTCTTAATCAAACAGGCTTAAAACGGGGTCCCGACATGTTATCACCGGATACCAAAGTCAAGATACAGAATTTTGGACGCTTCCTGTCCAATATGGTCATGCCCAACATAGGCGCCTTCATCGCCTGGGGCTTCATCACCGCCCTCTTCATCCCCACCGGCTGGCTGCCGAACGAGACGCTGGCCAAGCTGGTCGGTCCCATGATCACCTATCTGCTGCCGCTGCTCATCGGCTACACAGGCGGCAAGCTGATCGGGGGTGAGCGCGGGGCCGTGGTCGGCGCCATCACCACCATGGGCGTCATCGTCGGTACCGACATCCCCATGTTCATGGGTGCCATGATGGTCGGCCCCCTCGGAGGCTGGGCCATCAAGCGCTTCGACAAGGCGATGGAGGGTCGAGTCAAGAGCGGCTTCGAGATGCTGGTCAACAACTTCTCCGCCGGCATCATCGGCATGTTGTGCGCCATCCTCGCCTTCTTCGTGATCGGTCCCTTCGTCAAGGTGCTCTCCGGCGCCCTGGCCGGTGGTGTCGACTTCCTGGTCGCCCACAGCCTGCTGCCGCTGACCTCCATCTTCGTCGAGCCGGCCAAGATCCTGTTCCTGAACAACGCCATCAACCACGGCATCTTCTCGCCGCTCGGTATCCAGCAGGCCACCGAACAGGGCCGCTCCATCTTCTTCCTGATCGAAGCGAACCCGGGCCCGGGCCTCGGCGTGTTGCTGGCCTACATGGTGTTCGGCCGCGGCAATGCCAAGCAGTCCGCCGCCGGTGCCTCCATCATTCACTTCTTCGGCGGCATCCACGAGATCTACTTCCCCTACGTGCTGATGAACCCGCGCCTCATCCTGGCGGTGATCGCCGGTGGCATGACGGGGGTGTTCACCCTGACCCTGTTCAACGCAGGTCTGGTCTCCCCCGCCTCACCGGGTTCCATCTTCGCCGTGCTGTTGATGACACCGAAAGCCTCCCTCATCGGGGTGCTGCTCTCCATCGTCGCCTCCACCACCGTCTCCTTCCTGGTCGCCGCCGTCTTCGTCCGCGCCCAGCAACCGGAGGCCGATGAAGCCGACGCCCTGGGTGAAGCGACCCGCAAGATGAAATCCATGAAGGGGGCCAAGCCCGAAGCCACGGCGGCCAAGAAACCGGGTGGCGAGCTGATGGCGGTACGCAACATCGTGGTCGCCTGCGATGCGGGCATGGGCTCCAGCGCCATGGGCGCCGGCATGCTGCGCAAGCGAGTAGAGGCCGCGGGTCTCGACATCAGCGTGACCAACCGCGCCATCAACAGCCTGGACGATCAGGTGGATCTGGTCATCACCCACAAGGATCTGACCGACCGTGCCCGTCGCCATGCGCCCCACGCCCAGCATATCTCCCTCTCCAACTTCCTCGACAACGCGCTCTATCAGGAACTGGTGCAGAACCTGAGCCTGGCCAGAGCCGCCAACGACGACGTGGCCAACCCGCACCTGCTGGTGGCGGCCAACGACGACAGCTACGAGCCGCAGGCGAGCGAGGTCTTCACCCTGAGCCTGCAGGACGTGCACCTCGGCCTCAAAGCCGACAACAAGGAGGCCGCCATCCTGGCCGCCGGCAAGCTGCTGGCCGAGCGTGGCTACGTGGCGCCGGACTACGTCAACGCCATGCTGGAGCGCGAGCAGCTGGTCTCCACCTATCTCGGTGAGTCCATCGCCGTGCCCCACGGCACCATAGCCGCCAAGGAGCACGTGAAGCGCACCGGCATCGTCATCTGCCAGTACCCGGCCGGCGTGCCCTTCGGTGAGTCCGCCGACGAGGTGGCACGGCTGGTGATTGGCATCGCCGCCCGCAACGACGAACACATTCAGGTAATAACCAAGCTGACCAATGCACTGGATGAACCGGGTCTCATCGACCGGTTGGCCAGCACGCAGGATCCCCAGGAGTTCCTGGATCTGCTGGGTTCCGAACAGGCCGCATAAGTCTTCATCGTCTTTGGTTGTAGAGGTTAATATCATGAAAACATTGCATTTTGGTGCCGGCAACATAGGTCGCGGCTTCATCGGTAAACTGCTGGCCGACGCCAGCCACCAGGTCACCTTCGCCGACGTCAACGAGACCCTGATCGATCAGCTCAACCACCGCCAGGAGTACAAGGTGCTGGTGGTGGGCACGGATCAGAAGCTGGACGTGGTGCGCAACGTGGCCGCCGTCAGCTCAGCCGGGCAGGAGGTGATCGACCGTATCGTCACCGCGGATCTGGTGACCACGGCGGTGGGGCCGAACATCTTGGACAAGATTGCCAGCACCCTGGCCAAGGGGCTGCAGGCCCGCTTCGATGCCGGCAACCAGACCCCCCTCAACGTCATCGCCTGCGAGAACATGGTGCGCGGCACCAGCCATCTCAAGCAGGAGGTACTCAAGTACCTGCCGGTCGAGTATCATCCCCGGCTCGAGTCCTGCATCGGCTTCGTCGACTCGGCGGTGGATCGCATAGTGCCCCCGGCCGCGGCCAACGACGACCCGCTGGAGGTAACTGTGGAGAGCTTCAGCGAGTGGATCGTCGACCAGACCCAGTTCAAGGGCGAGCTGCCCAAGGTCGCGGGCATGGAGACGACCGACAACCTGATGGCCTTCGTCGAGCGCAAGCTGTTCACCCTCAACACCGGCCACATCGTCACCGCCTACCTCGGCAAGCTGAGGGGTTACCAGACGGTGCGGGAAGCCATCGAGGATCCGCTCATTCGCAGCAAGGTGCGCCGGGCCATGGAGGAGAGCGGTGCCGTGCTGGTGCAGCGTTACAGCTTCGATCCACGGCTCCATACCGCCTATATCGAGAAGATCCTGGCCCGCTTCGCGAACCCCTATCTGGTGGACGAGATCGACCGGGTCGGCCGCCAACCGCTGCGCAAGCTGGCGGCGGGGGACAGGCTGGTGAAGCCCCTGCTCGGCACTCTGGAGTACGGCCTGCCGAGCGATCATCTGCAGGAGGGCATAGCGGCGGCGCTGCATTATCGCAATGCCGATGATCCTCAGGCGGTGGAGCTGCAGGCCATGCTGGCGGAGCTGGGCCCGGCCCAGACGCTGGCAACAGTGACTGGCCTGGACGCAGACAGCGAGATCGTTGCCGCCATTGTCGCTCGCTATCAGGCCCTGTGAGGACCCACAGGCGGCATCCTGGCCTGCCCATCGCGGGTGGCCAGGATGCCCCCAAGTTAAAAACCGGGAGAGAGCCTGGCTCTCTCCCAGTCAGCTGGACCCCAAGTACCTATGACCACACACCAGGAAGATGAAGTACTGGAGCGACTGAACGAGCAGGATGGCCCCCGCGGCTTCTTCCTCGAGGTCGTGTCCATCCTGGAAGAGGCGGTCGACTCCCTGATGCGGCGCGCGTTCCGCCAGGAGGAGTATGCCGTCAAATACGCCATCGAACCCCTGCTCAACCAGAGCGGCCCCCTCGGCCAGCTGGAGGTGCGCCTCAAGCTCATCTTCGCCCTCGGCCTCATCTCCCTCGAGCACTATCAGGACATCGAGGCCTACATGAAGATCCGCGATTTCCTGGTGCGCGATCCCAAGGATTACCGCTTCAGCGACAAACCCGTTCGCGACCTGCTCGATCGTCTCCATGGCATCAACCAGGCGAGCATGATGCCGCAGGATCCCCCGGCCAACGAGGAAGACTGGCCCCTCTACCAGATGCAGCTGAACCGGCTCGATCAGATGGTGCGCTCTGCCCTGGTGCTGGCGGTGACCGATTGCGTCACCGAGCTTCACAAGGAGAGCCCCATCTAGTCGCACCCACCCGGCCATGGCTTCCCCACAGACCGATTGGAACATGGGCCCCTCCCCCCTGTTCCAATCGGATGTTTTTTTAACCCCCTTCCCCGCTACACTACTCCCAACCCCATCACCTGCCCGAGGTTGGCATGATCGCACTCTCCCTGGCGGGGATCGCCCTGATCTCCCTGTTGGCCCAGTGGCTGGCCTGGTCCCTGCGGGTGCCGGCCATCCTCTTCCTGCTGCTGAGCGGCCTGCTGCTCGGCCCCGTGACAGGGATGCTCGACCCGGATGCCCTGCTCGGGGATCTGTTGTTCCCCCTGGTCTCCCTGTCGGTGGCCATCATACTGTTCGAGGGGGCGCTGACCCTGCACCTGGCCGAACTCAAGGGGATCGGCAAGGTGGTGCGCAACCTCTGCTCCATCGGCATGCTGGCCAGCTTCGCGGTGATAGGGGGGGCCAGCTACTTCCTGCTGGGGCTGGACTGGCGGGTCGCCATGGTACTCGGCGCCGTGCTGGTGGTGACCGGGCCCACCGTGGTCGCCCCCATGCTCAACGTGATCCGGCCGGTGCGGGAGGTGGACAAGATATTGCGCTGGGAGGGGATAGTCATCGATCCCATCGGCGCCCTGTTTGCGGTGCTGGTGTTCGAGGCGGTGCGCCTCGGCAGCCAGAGCGACGTGCTCGGCCACACCCTGCTGGCGCTGGCCAAGACGGTGGGGGTCGGTACTCTGATCGGGGTGGCCGCCGGCTGGCTCACCACCCTGCTCATCCGCAAGGACTGGCTGCCGGTCAGCCTGCACAAGTTCGGTGTGCTGGCGCTGGTGCTGGTCACCTTCACCCTGTCTGACTGGCTCAGCCACGAATCCGGCCTGCTGGCGGTCACCGTCTTCGGCATCTGGCTCGCCAATCAGGAGGGGCTGGATCTGGAGGAGGTGCTGGCGTTCAAGGAGGATCTCGCCGTCATCCTCATCTCCTCCCTGTTCATTCTGCTGGCGGCCAGGCTCGACCTGGCGCAGCTGTGGCAACTCGGGCCCATGGTGCTGCTCCTGCTGTGCGTGGTGCAGTTTGTGGCTCGCCCGCTCTGCATCCTGGTGTCGACCCTTGGGTCGGAACTTCCCTGGCGCGCCCGCGCCCTGCTCGGCTGGATCGCCCCTCGCGGCATAGTGGCGGCGGCGGTGAGCGCCTCCTTCGCCATCAGCCTGCACGAGGCGGGCATTGCGGATGCCGACAAGCTGGTGCCCCTGGTGTTCGCCGTCATCATCTTTACCGTGGTGCTGCAGAGCCTCACCTCGGCCCCCCTGGCCAGCCTGCTCGGCATGCGTCAAAGCGCCCCCAATGTCTGGCTGCTGATCGGGGCCAACTCGGTGGCCCGCGCCATCGCCAAGGCGCTGGCGGATCAGGGGATCCCGGTGCAGCTGTCCGATCCCGCCTGGGAGCACTGCAAGCTGGCACGCATGAGCAACCTGCCCTGCTACTTCGGCAATCCGCAGTCGGAACAGGCCGAGCTGCACCTGCCCCTCACCAGCATCAGCACTGTGTTGGCCCTCTCCCCCAACCGCCACAACAATGCCCTCGGCGTGCTGCACTTCGCCCATCTCTACGGGGAGGATAAGGTCTATTCCCTGCGATCCAGCGAACAGCACGGCAAGGCGAACCGGGAGAGCGCCACCTTCCGCGCCCGCCAGAACCTGTTCGGGGCCGAGATGAACTTCGCCCGCCTTAGCGGTCTGCTCAGCCGGGGAGGACAGATCAAGGCGACCCGGCTGCGGGAGGCCTTCGACTGGCGCCAGTATCAGGCGGCCAATCCCGGTGCCATACCGCTGTTCCTGCTCGACGCCAAGGGGCAGCCCCGGGTGGTTACCGGCCCCATCCAGCCTCAGGCCGGCGAGCTGGTGATCGCCCTGCAACCGCCCCGGGAGGTACCCGGCCAGGATGTGGGCAAGGAGCCCGAGCAATAAGGATCAACAACACCCAAGACAGGATCTCGTGCCGCACCGGCAACTAGACTGAAGGTGAGTGTCATCGGTCATAGGAGGATGTCATGACGGTCACCGAATTGCGGGCATTGCATCAGCAGCAGCGGTTCAAGGAGGCGGAGATCCTGCACGACGTGGTATCGCCCGGCTGGATCGTGGAGTTTCGCGGTCAGGATGGTCGCCTGTACGAGATGACGGACACCCTGGGGTGTCCGGTGAGCTTCTCCTCCGCCGAGGAGGCCCGCGACCATATCCACCGGGTGGCCGATTGCCCGGTACAGGTCGAGCACCTCTACCACTTCTTCGAACGCTGAGTCAGTCTGCCCATGAAAAAAGCTCCCTCGGGAGCTTTTTTCATTCTGGCTGCAGCGGCACGGCTTCCCTCTCCTCCAGCTTCCTGACCGGTTTTTGCAGGATCAGGTTCGCCGGATAGGTGACCATGTCACCGTTGTCGTCCCGCACCCGCACATAGAAGAGACCGATTTCGGTGATGACCCCTGTCACCGAGTCATCCTTGTCGAGGATGCGGATCCGGTCGCCAATCTTGTAGGGGAAGGCGAAGAAGATGGTGATGCTGGCGGTGATGTTGGAAAGGATCGACCACTGAGCCACCATGGCGACGCCGAGCACGGCGAAGAAGGAGGAGGCGAGCACCACCAGACGGGAGAAGTCGAGCCCCCAGACCCCGGCCAGGATCAGCAGGGTCGCACACCCCAGCAGGAAGTGGAACACATGCTCCACGTAGAGCACCCGGTTCTCGCTCACCTGCTTGGTCTTGGCCAGGGCCAGCAGACTCTTGTGGATAAGTCCGCGAATGAGGGTATGGCCCAGCAACAGCAGCAGGGTCACGCCAAAAGATTCCCATGTCGTCATCTGCGCTCCTTACCACCAGCGTCTGTGTTTGAGCCAAACTGCCAGCATGACGGCCAGCACCAGCAAGGCTCCGCTGAAGACCCAGAAGGCCACCGGGCTCTCCGCCCCCGGCATGCCACCCAGGTTGATGCCGAACAGGCCGGTCAGGAAGGTGGCCGGTAGGAACAGCAGCGCCATCACCGACATCTGGTAGGCCCGGCGATTGGTCGCCTCCGCCATCAGGTTATTGATCTCGTCCGCCAGCACGGCAGTGCGGGCCACCCCGGCATCCAGGTCGTCCAGCCAGCGCCGCAGACGATCGGCGATGTCCAGCAGGCGGCGCCTGTCGTCCTCATCCAGCCAGCTGATCTTCTCGTTGGCGAGGCGGGCCACCAGATCCCGCTGGGGGGAGAGATAACGGCGGATCATGATGAGCTGCTTGCGGATCCGGGCCAGACGGCCGTTGGGGGGCAGATCCCGCAGCAGCACCTGCTCTTCCAGCTCCAGGATCTGATCGTGCAGCTCCTCCACGAACTCCCCGGCTCGGTCGGTCAGGGCATCGCAGATCTCCACCAGCCAGTCGGCCGGCGAGTCGGCACCACCTCCCAGCTTCAACTGCTCGAACACGTCCCGCTCCGACAGCAGGGGGCGGCGGCGACTGCTGAGAATGAGGTCCGGCGTGATGTAGATGCGCAGGGCGACCATCTCCTCTGGCCTGTGATCCTTGTTGTGATTGATGCCCCGCAGGATCAGCAGCACAGTCTCCCCCATGCGCACCAGCTTGGGGCGATTGCTCTGACCGAGCAAGGACTCGCGGACCACCTCGTTGATGAGCGGGGTCTGCAACAGCCAGCGGGCCGCTTCCGGATTGCCATAATCCAGGTGCAACCAGCTGGGCTCTGCGCCGGGTATCTCGCTCCCCGCCGGCAAGGGCTGCATGCCCCCCTTGCCATCCAGGGTCAGACCATAAATCACATCACTGGGCACCCGATCCATCCACTCATCCTTCTCGCATCATTTCATCGGGCCAGCTTACACTAAAGCCCGGCCCGGCTCAGCCCTGGGCACTCCTCTGCGGTCAAGCGTGCTAAGATATGCCCCCGCGTTAACACTGGAAACCATGCCATGCCCATCTGGGTCGATGCCGATGCCTGCCCTCTCCCGGTCAAGGAGATCCTCTACCGTGCCGCCCACCGCACCCAGGTCGTCACCACGCTGGTGGCCAACCAGAGTCTGCGCGTGCCGCCCTCCCCCTTCATCAAGACACAGCAGGTGGAGAAGGGCTTCGATGTGGCGGATCATGTGATAGCGCAGCAGGTCAGACCCGGCGATCTCGTCATCACTGGCGACATCCCGCTGGCGTCCTGGGTTATCGATGCCGGTGGCGAGGCACTCAATCCTCGCGGCGAGATCTATACCCGCGAGACCATACAGGCCAGGCTCGGCATGCGTAACTTCATGGAGGAACTGCGCTCGGCCGGCGTCCAGACTGGCGGCCCAGCTCCCTTCAACGGCGCCGACAAACAGCGTTTCGCCAACGCCCTGGACAGGTGGCTGCTCAAGGGCAAACTGGCCTGACCCTCCGCAACTCCTGCCTCCCCTCATGGGCCTTGCCCTCAGGCCCATGACGTCGTTCAGCTATCCCTCGTCAGATTTCGGCCAGCCTGCTGGTCACCGAATCCAAATAGCTCCCGCTATGGTGCAAGCCGACTCACTCAATACCCAATCGACTCGTACTTGATCCTCTGGCAAGTCTCCTCGTCAATATAACCAGTTATCTATAGTTTGTTACAAAACCATACTTTTAATTATATCAATAACCATTGAAATACCCCTTCCCCTGACCTAGACATATTAGCAACCCACAAGTAATAAATTTATCCATAGCAAGTTAGAGACATTCAGACCTGAGTATCCACACCCATGCAAATAACGAGGTTTCATCTCATAGAAAGCATCAGAGTTAAGATTTAAAGCCAGATAAATCAGTAGATTGACGAAACATGTCGCTCAACAAAAACAGAGGTAAATATCTCTGCGGGATTCGCTGTCCCTTCATCAGGGTGGATCCCCTCTTACCTTAGGCACAGAGATTAAAGGGGAATATCCATGAACAAGCCAATGACAGTATTTCTCTCGCTGTTTCTTACCTTCTTCTTATTCAGCTGTGGAGGTGGTGGAGGTGGAGGGGGGGACACCAAACCCACGAACCCTTCCGCCAAGACGCTAACCAAGATCGATATCTCTGCCGATACGGCAGGCAATCAGGCACGTGCAGAGGCCAACCCCAGCACCCCCCTCGGTCTCAGCACCCAGTATCTGGCCATCGCCACCTACAGCGACAACAGCACCGCCAATATCACGGATGTCGCCAGCTGGAGCAGCGCCGATACCAGCATCGCCATCATAGATGAAAAGGGGCTGGCCAAGACCCTCAAGATCAGCAGCACAGGCATCACAGCCAGCTATCAGGGGGTGACCAGCAACACCTCCACCCTGACCATCACTGATGCCATCGCCACCAAGATCTCCATCATTCCTCCGACCACGTCGCTGGTCAAAGGACTGTCGCTGCAACTGCAGGCCATCGCCACCCTCTCCGATGACACCACCCAGGATGTGTCGACCCAGGCCCACTGGCAGAGCAGCAACCCAGCCGTGCTGAGCGTCGACAGCAAGGGCAAGATCACCGCAAACGACCCCGGTGATGCCACAGTCACGGCGACCGTACAGGGGGTCACCGGCCAAACCACCGTCTCGGCCGTCAACCTGGCCATCACTCAGATCCAGATCATCCCGGCATCCGTACAGCTGGCCAAAGGCACCACCACCCAGCTGACCGCCATTGCGACCTTCACCGACCAGAGCACTCAGGATATCTCCACCCAAGCGGCCTGGCTCAGCGGCAACAACGCCATCGCCACCGTCGACAACACGGGCCTGGTGACCGGCGTAGCAGCAGGCACAGTGACACTCTCGGCTACGCTGCTGGGTGTCACTGCCACCACCAACCTCCAGGTCAACAACGCCAGCCCTACCGCCCTGCAAGTCATTCCTGCCGTCTCGACCATTGCCCTCGGCACCAAGAGTCAGTTGCAGGCTATCGCTACCTTCAGCGACGGATCCACTCAGGATGTATCGGCTCAGGCGCTGTGGAGCAGCGACAACCCCGTCATCGCCAGCGTAGACAGTCAGGGACAGGTCTCGGGTAACGGCATAGGCCAGGCCAGCATCACCGCTACCCTGGGCTCCGTCAGCCGCAGTGTCAGTCTGACCATCACCAATGCCATCGCCACCGCACTGCAAGTCACGCCGCCTAATGCCTCTCTGCCCGTAGGGGGCAAGCTGCAATTCCAGGCGGTCGCCACCTTCAGCGACAACTCCACGCAGGATGTGACCAGTCAGGTCAATTGGAACAGTACGGATATCAGCGTTGCAACCATAGACCTTGGCGGCGAGGCAACCGCAGTCAATACAGGGGGGTCAAACATCTCGGCCCTCTTCCATGGGGTGTCCAGCAATACGGTATTGCTGGTGGTCACCAATGCCACCGTCAGCAGCGTCCAGGTCGTCCTCAACGGCGGCAACGGCACCCTGGCCAAGGGCAGTTCGGTTCAGTTCAAGGCCCAGGCCGTGTTGAGCGATGGCAGTACCCTGGATGTCTCCAATCAGGCGGCCTGGGTCAGCAGCGATCCGACCAAGGTCACCATAGACACCCAGGGTCTGGCGACCGGGGTGGCGGTAGGTACCAGTACCATCACTGCCAGCGTCAACGGTGTGACCAGCGCCGGTACTGTGCTGACGGTGACCAACGCCAGCGTCAGCCAGATCCAGATCACTCCGCCCACCCTGACCCTGGCCAAGGGGACCAAGGGCAAGCTGACGGCGATCGCCACCTACAGCGATAACACGACCCAGGACATCTCCAATCTGGTGGACTGGAACAGCTCGGATATCGGAGTAGCCACCGTCAACCTGTCCGGTGAAGTCACCGCTGTCACCATTGGCAGTGCAACCCTGACCGGTAGCGTGGGCAGTGTCACCAGCAACCCTGTCAGCCTGAGCGTCACCAATCCCAGCGTGAACCAGATCGACTTGTCTGCGACGGCATCGACCCTGGCGGCCGGTACCAAGACCCAGCTGACTGCCGTTGCCAACTACTCCGATGGCAGCAGCCAGAACATCACGGGCCTGGTTTCCTGGAGCAGCAGCGACAGCAACGTTGCCACCGTCGACACCAGTGGTGAGGTCACTGCGGTGGCTCCCGGAACGGCCACCATCACCGGTAGCTTCGGCGGGCAGACCAGCACCCTGACCATCACGGTCACGGCGGCGACCGTGAGCGCCATCCAGATCAGCACGCCTCTGGCCTCCCTGGCACTGGGCACCAATGGTCAGCTGAAAGCACTGGCAACCTACTCCGACAATACGGTGGTGGATGTCACCAGCCAGGCCAGTTGGAGCAGCAGTTCGCCCACCCTGGTGAGCGTGGATGCCAACGGCCAGATCAAGGCGCTGGCCGTGGGCTCTGCCATCATCAGCGGCAGCCTGGGTGGCACAACCTCCACCATCAGCATCGCGGCAACGGCAGCGACTGTGACCGGGCTCAGCATAGACCCCATCCCCAATCTGGCGAGCGGTAACCAGGTTCAGTTGAAGGCGACCGCTACCTTCAGCGACCTGACCACCCAGAATGTCAGCGCCCTTGCCCACTGGCAGAGTGATAACACTGGCGTGGTGACCGTCTCCGGCACCGGGGTCGCACACGGGGTGGCGGCGGGCAATGCCAACATCAGCGCCAGCTTCCTGACCGGGGCTGACAGCAAGCCGATTACCGTCACGGCGGCAACCCTCAGCAGTCTGGCGGCCAGCTGCACCACACAGGTTCAGTTAGGGCTGCTCGGACTCCCGGTCGCCAACATAGTGACCCGCAAGGCCGTTGCAACCTTCTCTGACGCCAGCACGCTGGATGTCAGCAATACCGTCACCTGGAGCAAGAATGGCGTCGTCATCGGGGTTACCCTCAACAACGTCGAGATACTGCTGTTGACTCAGCAGGTGACTTACCAGGCCACCCTCAATGGCGTGACCAGCAACGCCATCACCTGCCCTTGATAGAAGGCACCGTCTTCATCACCACCCCGATGAGGACAGTGCAGCAAGCAGAGAGGCCGCCAACATTGGCGGCCTCTTCATTTCTCTGCTCCCTCATCAACGGCGGGGCTAGCACTACAAAAAACAAACCCCTGCCTGGGCAGGGGTTTGCCAGCACGATCAAGGCGACGATCAGATCATCACGCCGGCGATCACCGCGGAGAGCAGGCTCACCAAGGTGGAGCCGTATACCAGCTTCAGGCCGAAGCGGGAAACCATGTTGCCCTTCTCTTCGTTCAGCGCCTTCACCGCACCGGCGATGATGCCGATGGAGCTGAAGTTGGCGAACGACACCATGAAGATGGAGAGGATGCCGACGGTGCGCGGAGAGAGCTCGGCGGCGATCTTGCCCAGATCCATCATGGCCACGAATTCGTTGGTGACCAGCTTGGTCGCCATGATGGAACCGGCCTGCAGGGCCTCGCCACTCGGAATGCCCAGGATCCAGGCGATGGGGTAGAAGATGTAGCCCATGACGTGCTGGAAGTTGACACCAAAGGCCATCTCAAACAGGTAGTTCACCAGGGCGATCAGGGCGATGAAGCCGACCAGCATGGCCGCGACGATCACCGCCACGGAGAAACCGGCCATGATGTATTCCCCCAGCATCTCGAAGAAGTTCTCCTTCTTCGGGCTGTGGTGTTCGTCACCTTCCGCCAGGGTCTTGGCATCGGTCACGGTATTGTCGGGCTCGTAGGGGTTGATCAGGGACAAGACCACGAAGGTGCTGAACATGTTGAGCACCAGTGCTGCGACCACGTAACGCGGCTCGATGAGCTGCATGTAGGCACCGACGATGGACATGGAGACGGTGGACATGGCGGTCGCCGCCAGGGTGTACATCTGCTTCTCGTTGAGGTGCGGCAAGATGTTCTTGAGGGCGATGAAGTTCTCGGACTGACCGACGATCATGGAGCTGATGGCGTTGAAGGATTCCAGCTTGCCCATGCCGTTGATCTTGGCCAGCACTGTGCCGATGCCACGGATCACCAGGGGCAGCAGGCGGATATACTGCAAGATACCGATCAGCACTGAGATGAAGACGATGGGCATCAGCACCATCAGGAAGAAGGAGAAGGCCCCCTCGTTCATCAGGCCACCGAACACGAAGTCGGTCCCCTGCTTGGCGAATTCCATCAGCTTGGTGAAGCCGGCGGCGAAGCCACCCACCACCGCCAGACCCACTTCGGAGTTCAGCATGAACCAGGCCAGCGCCAGTTCCACCACCAACAGCTGGCCGATGAAGCGCAGCTTGATCTGTTTCCAGTTGCGGCGGTTTGCCAGCAACGACAGCGCGAGGACCATCACCAGTCCGAGCACAAAGTGAACGTATTCCATACCAGTAGCACCTGAGTGAGTTGTAATTTTTGACCGGCGCCATCATAGAGAATTGCATATTTAAAAATCAGATGGCCATCACAATCTGCGGTAAAAATATGCACACAAAATAATACAAACGTTTTTAAATTAATTAATCAAAAAGGAACGGGATGCCTACTAAAGGGAAATATTAAATACACCAACAAAAACAATGCATTATAATTTTCATCATTAATTTCTGCTTATATTAACCTGTTTATCTGCGTGCAAGAGTTGTTCAGCATGAGCCTTTATTCATGGGGTTATCGTGGCCCTTATTTAATCGCCACCACTGAAAAACGTTTATCTTTCTTGCGCATAATTAGTCGTGGCCATAACCCCGACCCTTGCCCGTCGTCGAGCGACGCCTCCCTCACTCATCCGAAGCCGGCTCGTCGCCATGGCGTTCAAAAATCCGCCACAATCCATCACAGCGAGCACGACTTCTGGTACAATGCGCGCCCTTAAGCGCACCGCGCTCCCGGTTTTCTTTGAATAGAGTCTTTTTGTGAACAACAGCGAATTTAGCAGTCTCAACCTCTCCCCCGCCCTGCTGGAGAACCTCGCCAGCCTGGGTTATCTGCAGATGACCCCGATCCAGGCCCAGAGCCTGCCCCTGGTACTCGAAGGCAAGGACCTAATCGCCAAGGCAAAAACCGGCAGCGGCAAGACTGCCGCCTTCGGCCTCGGCCTGCTTTCGCGCCTCAACGTCAACCGCGTCGACGTGCAGGCGCTGGTGCTCTGCCCGACCCGCGAGTTGGCGGATCAGGTAGCCACCGAGATCCGTCGCCTGGCGCGCACCCTGCCCAACGTCAAGCTGGTAACCCTGTGCGGCGGCACCCCGACCGCGCCCCAGTCCGCCACCTTGAGTTTTGGTGCCCACATCGCCGTCGGCACCCCGGGTCGCATCCTCAAGCACCTGGAACAGGGCACCCTCGAGCTCTCCAGCCTGGAAACACTGGTGCTGGACGAGGCGGATCGCATGCTGGACATGGGCTTTGGTGAAGACATCAACAGAGTCATCAGCCATGCCCCCGCCCGTCGCCAGACCCTGCTGTTCTCCGCTACCTACCCGGAGGGGATAGCCCAGATGAGCCGCGGCGTGCAGCGCAACCCGGTGGAGGTGAGCGTGGAGTCCCTGCACGAGGGCAGCGCCATCGAGCAGAAGCTGTATGAAGTGCCCGCTGGTCAGCGCCTCGACGCTCTCACCTGGTTGCTGAGCCACTATCAGCCGAGCTCCTGCGTGGTGTTCTGCAACACCAAGCGCGCCTGCAACGACGTGGCCGATCACCTGGCTGCCAAGGGCTTCTCGGCGCTGGCGCTGAACGGCGATCTGGAGCAACGGGAGCGGGATCAGGTGCTGGTGCGCTTCGCCAACGGCAGCGCCACCATACTGGTCGCCACCGACGTGGCCGCCCGTGGCCTCGACATCAAGGAGCTGGGCGCCGTCATCAACTATGAACTGACCTATGACCCGGAAGTGCACGTGCATCGCATCGGTCGTACCGGCCGCGCCGGCCAGCAGGGTCTGGCCCTGAACCTCTATCAGCCGAACGAGGCCCAGCGCGTCAACTTCATCGAGGAGTACCAGCAGGCCCCCATCCCCCAAGGGGATCTGAGCGAGATCGGTCGCGAGATCAAGCCGACCATGCCGCAGATGGTGACCCTCTCCATCGATGCGGGTCGCAAGAGCAAGGTCCGCGCCGGCGACATCCTGGGCGCCCTGACCGGGGAAGGCGGCATTGCCGGCAGCGAGGTCGGCAAGATCCAGATCTCCGAGCAATACTCCTACGTGGCGGTCAAGCGCCAGGTGGCGAGCGCCGCCCTCAAGCGACTGCAGGAAGGCAAGATCAAGGGCCGCAGCTATCGTGCCCGCAAGCTGGGTTAATGCTCCCGCCATTAGCCAGACGCAGGCGCCGATGTGGCGCCTGTTTTATTTATCCATGCCATGACAGCAAGACGATGATATGACCCAACAGACCCGACCCGAAGTGAGTTGCCAGAACTGTGAGGCCTGCTGCTGCCGCCTCGAGGTAATGCTGTTCACCGATACCGGTGTACCGGATCGCTATGTGGAGGAGCGGGAGGGAGAGGTGCCCGTGATGCATAGGCTGGAGGATGGCTGGTGCGCGGCCCTGGATCGCAACACCATGATGTGTCGCATCTACGAGGTACGCCCCCTCATCTGCCGGGAGTTCGAGATGGGGGAACCCGATTGTATCGACGAACGGGACAAGTGGTTCATCACCCTGAACTGACCACCACTCGGGTGGGCATGCCCGGCCCCTACACAGAAGATGCCTGCTCTTCAGAAAGAGGACTACCGTCCAGTGCAGCCAGCTGCCCCCTGACCCAGTCGATGGCTTCCTCTTCGCTCTCGCAGAAATGTACCCCTTGAAATGGCAGGCCGGCGAAGACCCTGCTCGCCAGATACTGTTTGAAGCCCCCTTCCATCACCACCGCCAGAAAGGCGCAGCCGTTGGCGATGCACCAGTCAAACTGGCTGCGGAATCGGGCAAGCACCTCGGGCCCGGCGGCCTCAAACTCGGTCGCTATCTCGACGATGCCCCAAGGGGCCTGACTCAGGCCGGCGATCCGCCGACTGAATTCGGCCTCGTAGGCCATGGCCCCCGCCAGGTTGAACGCGCCAATCGGACGACAGAGCAGCACCCGTTCCCGCTGCTGCAACTCGAATTGACCGTGCGGTTGCAAATACACAACAACTTCCTCCTGGAGTTTCCGGTGCACCATTCACCCTTTCACTATGCCACAGACAAGCAATAACGTAATCAATCAACACTGTAATGATTACGACAATTATGATGTTAATCATATGATTAGAATTAACTTTGGCAGACATATTCGGCGGCAAAACGTCAATCCCTGACCGGCCAGCCGTGTTTTATTGCAGTTAACAAAACGTTGCTGCTATCATCCGCGCCAGCAAACCTTCCACCAGCTGCAACCTTTACCCCGACCGCAAGGATCAGAGATGAAAAACCACGACGCGAGTCATTACCAGCGGATCTGGCGCTGGCACTTCTATGCGGGGCTCTTCGTCGCGCCCTTCCTGATCCTGCTCTCCCTCACCGGCATGGTGTATCTGTTCAAGCCCCAGCTCGACAATCTCATGTATCCGGAGCTGATGAAGGTCGAGCCGTCGGCTCAGGCTCTGAGTGCAGACCAGCTGCTGGCCAAGGCGGTGATCGCCATGCCGGACGCCAGCCTGCGCAAATACTTTCCCCCGCTAGCCCCGGATGCGAGTGCCCAGATAGTGGTCGATCGCCAGGGCAGTGAGCTGACCCTCTTCATGGATCCCGCCAGCGGCGCCCTGCTCGGCACCATGGACAACAAGTGGAATCTGCAGGCGGTGGCGCGGGCCCTGCACGCCGAGCTGATGATAGGCACCACGGGAGACAGGCTGATCGAGCTGGCCGCCGGTTGGGGCATAGTGCTGCTCATCAGCGGCCTCTACCTGTGGTGGCCGCGCAAGGGGCCTGGCGTCGGCGGCATCCTCTGGCCCAGGGCGGGTCAGAAGGGACGACTCTGGTGGCGGGACCTGCACGCGGTGGTCGGCTTCTGGGGAGCCGGCTTCCTGCTGTTGCTGCTCTTGAGCGGCATGACCTGGACAGGCTTCTGGGGGGATCAGTTCGCCAACCTCTGGAATCGCTTCCCGGCCGCCATGTGGAACGAGGTGCCAAAATCGGCGCCGCTGGCCCGCAGCCTCAACCATGCCCATGAGCAGACGGTACCCTGGGCCATGGAGAGCACCCCCATGCCGAGCTCCCAACCCGCCACCGAGGGTCACGATCACAGCGCCATGGGTCACGGTGGCCACGAGGGCATGGTGATGGCCAGCCACCGCATCCCGCTGCAGCAGGTTGTCGACATCGCCAGCGAGCGCAAGGTCACCCCGGGTTACAGCATCACGCCGCCCTCGGGGGAAACCGGTGTCTACACCATAGCGATCTTTGCCGACGATCCGCGCAACGACGCCACCCTGCACATCGATCAATACAGCGGCAAGGTACTGGCGGATGTTCGCTGGCAGGACTACGGCCCGGTCGCCAAGGTGGTGGAGACAGGCGTCATGCTGCACATGGGCAAGATGTACGGCTGGCTCCACCAGCTCGTCATGTTCCTCATCTGCCTCATGGTGCTGTTGAGCGCCCTGAGCGGGCTCTGGATCTGGTGGAGCCGCCGCCCACAGGGTCGCCTCGCGGCCCCGCCGCTGCCCGCCAAGCTGCCCCCCATGCGTGGCGCCATCGCCGTGCTGGTGCTGCTCGGCATCGCATTCCCTCTGGTGGGGGCCTCCATGGTGGTCATCTGGCTGCTGGATACCCTGATCTTCTCCCGCCGTCCGGCGGGGATGACCCAGGCTGGCTGATCCTTCGGGCAGCATACTCATCAGCCAAGCAAATAAAGAAAGGGCTCCCATCGGGAGCCCTTATCGTTTCATCCCATCCTATTCTTCGGCCTCAACTATTCTGCCTCAATCAGGCGGACGATCTTGCTGGCCTTCTCGAAGTGGTCGAGTTCATGGGTCTGGATCCACCAGGTGGCCGCCTCCATCAAGAGCACGGGATCCTCATTCTTGTTGGCAAAGAAGGCGTAGAAGGAGACGCCCACCCCCTCCCCCTTCTGGGCGATTTTCTTCTGGCAGACCCGGATCATCTTCTCTCTCAGCGATGCACGCATGGGTGGACACTCCTCACTCCTGGGTCTGCAGAAAACCGGCGCGCAACTCGTCGATGGGCAGGTAGCGACCGATGATCACCAGCCGGGACTGCGGCACCTCATCCCCCCAGGGGGAGCCGTAGTCGAAGCCCACCACCCTGTGTATCCCCTGCACGATGAGGCGACGAGGTTCGCCGGCGATGGCCAGCACCCCCTTGTAACGCAGCATGTCGTTGCCGTGCCGCTCCACGCAGGACGCCATAAAGGTGCCGATCTTTTTCAAATCCAGCTCGCCCCCCTCGAACAACTGGGCCGAGATGGCGTCGTGCCAGGAGAGGGGCCGGGCCGAGAGCGGCGAGAAGGCCTCGAAACCCTGACTACTGCCCCGCACTATGCGCAGGCCAGAGCTCAGACCGAGCTCGTCGCTCAGGGTGAAGGCGTCCAGATCCAGCCAGAGCGCGGCCGGGCACTCCCCCTGCACGATGTCGAGGATCTGCGCCCTGGGATTGATCCCGTGGATGCGGGCGATGGCAGCCTGCTTGGTCGCCTCGTCCACCCGGTCCGTCTTGGTGAGCAGGATGCGATCCGCGAAGCCGAGCTGGGCCGCCGCCACCGGGTGTTCGTCCAGCTGGCGACCGATGTGCTCGCAATCCGCCAGAGTCACCACGGCATCCAGGCGCAGCGCGTCCCGCAACCCTTCTTCCACGAAGAAGGTCTGGATGATGGGGGCGGGATCGGCGAGCCCTGTGGTCTCGACGATCAGCCGCTCAAAGCTAAGCTCCCCCGCCGCCCGCCGGACCAGCAGATCGGCCAGGGCCGCGCCGAACTCCCCGCGCACGCTGCAACAGACGCAGCCATTGCTGAGCTCCACCACGCTGACTCCGGATCCCCCCTCCAGCAGGGCGCCGTCGATATTGGCGGCGCCGAACTCGTTCTCGAGGATGGCCACCGAGGCGTCGGCGTGATGGCGCAGATAGTGGTTGAGCAGGGTGGTCTTGCCGGCGCCGAGAAAACCGGTCAGCAGGGTGACCGCTACAGCCTGGGTCATGGTGGGAGTCCTGTGGTGAGGGAATAAGTAGCAGTGCCCGCTATCGCTCGCTGGCACCTAGAAAACCTATCAGTAAAGGGTGACCGCTACAGCCTGGGTCATGGTGGAAATCCTGTGGTAAGGGAATAAGTAACAGTGCCCGCTATCGCTCACTGGCACAGAGAAAATCTATCAGTAAAGGGTGACCGCCACAGCCTGCATCAGGGTGAGAGTCCTGGGATGGGAAGTCGTAAAACCTTAGCAGCAGCGCCCGCCATTCTTGCCGCCGTAGCGGGCATCCTGGCGTTCGCGAAAGAACTCGTCGTGGCTCATGGGGGTCTGCTCCGGATGGGTCAGCCGCATGTGCTGCACATAGTTGTCGTAATCGGGCACCCCCACCATGAGTCTGGCGGTCTGCCCCAGGTATTTGCCCGCCTTGGCCAGGGTATCGAACATGCTTGCTCCTTGTTCGCGATAAGGGCCGGCACCCCGGGGTGCCGGCCTGTCGAGTTACTTGAGGCTGGGGGCCAGATCACCGTCGTCGTCAGACTCGGACTGGGCCGCCCCCTTGCCCGCCGGCATCGGCTGGTAGGGCGTCTCGTTGGCGGTCGGCTGCGGGTTCTTCAGGGCCTTCATGGCCGTCTTCAGGGAGAAGAAGGCGAGGATCACCACCACCGCCATGAAGAACAGGGTCAGCCCCGCATCCAGCCGGTTGTTGAACACCAACTGGGCCAGCTGGGATTCGGTGTACTGGGCCGGAATGGTGCCGCTGTCGATCATGGCCTGGAACTTGTTGGCGATGGCCAGGAAGCCGAGCTTGGGATTGTCGCTGAAGGTCTTCTCCCAACCCGCCGACAGGGTGCAGATGAGCAGCCAGCTGGTGGGCAGCAGCGCCACCCAGGCGTAGGCCTGGCGCTTCATCTTCACCAGCACCACGGCGCACAGCATCAGTGCCATCCCCGCCAACATCTGGTTGGCGATGCCAAACAGCGGCCACAGGGTGTTGATGCCACCGAGGGGATCCACCACCCCCTGATGCAGGAAGTAACCCCAGGCCAGCACGCACAGGGCGGTGGCCAGCAGGTTGGCCGGCAGGGAGTCGGTGCGTTTCAGGGACGGGGAGATGACCCCCATCAGATCCTGCAGCATGAAGCGCGCGGCCCGGGTACCCGCATCTACCGCGGTGAGGATGAACAGGGCCTCGAACAGGATGGCGAAGTGGTACCAGAAGGCGACATTCATCAGGCCGCCGAGGGCACCGTGCAGTATGTAGGCCATGCCCACCGCCAGGGTCGGGGCGCCGCCGGCACGGGAGATGATGCTCTGCTCGCCCACCTCGCTGGCGATGCGGGTCAGGGTATCCGGGGTGATCTGGAAGCCCCAGCCGCTCACCACGGCGGCGGCGGAGGCCACCACGTCTGCGGTGCCCGCCGGTGCCAGCACCGCCATAGGGCTGTTCATGGCGAAGTAGACGCCCGGATCGATGACGCAGGCGGAGACCAGGGCCATGATGGCGACGAAGGACTCCATCAGCATGCCGCCGTAACCGATGAAGCAGGCCTGGTTCTCGTTGGCCAGCATCTTGGGGGTGGTACCAGAGGAGATGAGCGCGTGGAAGCCGGAGACGGCGCCACAGGCGATGGTGATGAACAGGAAGGGGAAGAGATCCCCGGCCCAGACCGGACCAGTGCCGTCCACGAACTGGGTCAACGCCGGCATCTGCAGGGTCGGCTGGGTCACCAGTATGCCGATGGCGAGGCCGACTATGGTGCCGATCTTGAGGAAGGTGGAGAGGTAGTCCCGCGGTGCCAGCAGCAGCCAGACCGGCAAGACGGAGGCGACGAAGCCGTAACCCACCAGCATCCAGGTCAGTTGCACCCCATCGAAGTCGAAGTAGGGGGCCCAGGTCTCGCTCTCGGCCACCCAGCCGCCGGAGACGATGGCGAAGATGAGGCACACCAGGCCTATGATGGAGACCTCACCGATGCGACCCGGCCTCAGGTAACGGGTGTAGATCCCCATGAAGATGGCGAGCGGTATGGTGAAGGCCACCGTGTAGGTGCCCCAGGGGCTGTGGGCGAGCGCCTTGACCACTATCATCGCCAGCACCGCCAGGATGATCACCATGATCATGAAGGTGGCCACCAGGGCGATGACCCCGGCCGTCGGCCCCATCTCCGACTTGATCAGCTCGCCGAGGGAACGACCGTCCCGACGGGTGGAGACGAACAGCACCATGAAGTCCTGCACCGCCCCCGCCAGCACCACCCCGGCCAGCAGCCAGAGCATGCCGGGCAGATAGCCCATCTGGGCCGCCAGCACCGGGCCCACCAAGGGGCCGGCGCCGGCGATGGCGGCAAAGTGGTGCCCGAACAGCACCTTCTTGTCGGTCGGCACATAGTCCAGACCGTCGTTGTGACGCACCGCCGGGGTCATGCGGCTGCTGTCCACCGCCAGCACCCGCTTGGCGATGAAGAGGCCGTAGTAGCGATAGGCGATCAGATAGACGCACACCGCTGCCACCACTATCCAGAGCGCGTTGATCTGTTCACCCCGATTGAGGGCGATATAGCCGAGGGAGCAGGCACCGGCCAGCGCCAGCAACCCCCATCCCAGATGTTTCCCTAACTTGTCCATTCAGTGCTCCCTCCATGGATTTTTTACACAAGCAGCCAGATACGGTTACATCTCTATAGCAATCGAGTGGGTGCCACAATCGGGCTCCGTCACAACTCCTGAGCCTGCCGCGGGAATTTCTCAATATTGCCGACCGGATCACGGCGAAGGGGATGAGGGCTGCACGGATGAGACTGAATGGATTGATAAAAACGACAAAAACGCCCATAAAAAAGGCCCCTCGCGGGGCCTCTTGTCGATCACCACTCAGGAGAGGGCGAGACCGATGGAGAGCAGCAGGCTGTAGAGGAAGGCGCTGATGGCGGTCTTCTTGAGGGCGCCGGTCAACACCTCCCCATCGAAGCTCAGCCGCAGGGTGCGGGCGGCATCGGTGAGGGGCTTCAAGGCGGGCAGGAAGATCCAGGGCCAGAGGCCGGCCTGCTGCGTCAGCAGGAAGGCGACGGTGGCCAGCAGCGCCGCCCCCAGCAGGGCCCAGTGGTAGGCGATGGCGCGGTTGCGACCGAGGCGCACCGCCAGGGTGATCTTGCCGCTGGCGGCGTCTGTCTCTATGTCCCGCACGTTGTTGATGTTGAGCACGGCGGTCGCCAGCAGGCCGCAGGCGGTGGCGGGCAACAGCAGATCCCACTGCAGGGTGTGGGTGAAGAGGTAGTAGGAGCCGAGCACCCCCAGCAAACCGAAGAACAGGAAGACGGAGATGTCGCCGAAACCACGATAGCCATAGGGGGTCTTGCCCACCGTGTAGGTGATGGCCGCGATGATGGCGGCCCCCCCCAGCAGGACGAACAGCAGTATCTGCTGCCAGGCCTCGCCGAAGGCACAGGCCAGCAGGGCGAGGCCGCTGACGATGGCTGCCAGCGCCGTCAGCCCCATGGCGATGCACATCTGCTTGCGGGTGATGAGGCCGGAGACCACGGCACGCTGGGGGCCGATGCGCTCGCCGTTGTCGGCGCCGGAGACCGCATCCCCATAGTCGTTGGCCAGGTTGGAGAGGATCTGCAGCAGGATGGCGGTCAACAGGGAGAGGCCCATGATGGCGCCATCGAAGGCACCCCGGCTGGCGGCCAGCCCCGACCCCAACAAGATGGAGGAACAGGCGAGGGGCAGTGTTCGCAAACGCGCCGCCAACAGCCAAACAGAGAAGGTATTTGTCATATTGTGATGGCCAAACAATCAGATATTGATCGTGTTAAGGGTTATCGAACCGGATTTCGGTATACTTGGGCTCCGTGGGGGTTTTGGGCTCCCTCGGGCAATTTACATGGAAGAATGGGCAGATAATATATAGGAAATCATCGCCCTTTGGCATCAACCTGCGCCATCCTCCCCCCGGAGCGATCGCCACTATCCGGCTCAGACAAGACATCCATGTTGGCCCAGACCCATATCAAGCAACAGCTGGACGCCCTGCGTCACGGCACTGTCAGCGGCTTCGTGCGGTTGCGCGTGGCGGTCGAGGTACAATCCTTCCTGGGCTGGCTGGCGGCGCAGACCCTCTATCCCCGCATCTACTGGCAGGCACGCAGCCCCCAGAGCCCGGAGTATGTGGCCCTCGGCTGTATCCACGAGCTGACCCGCCCCCAGGACATCCGCCGGGTCTGCGACAGCATCGACGGCGGCAGCGATGACAGCCCCCGCTACTATGGCGGTCTGGCGTTCGATCCCGCTCAGCCCGGCTGGCCTGGGTTCGGCCCCTGCCGCTTCGTGTTGCCGCGCATCGAGCTGGTGCGCCGGGGGGAATGTGTCAGCCTCTGCCTGAACCTCTGGTTGCCGACACGGGATGAGGTCGGCGCATTCGATGCCGAGCTGCGGGCCGCCGGATCGGCCCTCGATGCCCTGCTGCCGGAAGCCCCCCTGCCACCCCTTGGCAAACGGGCCTGGCAGCGGCAGGATTGCCCCTCACCGGCCCTGTGGCAACAGCTGGTCGAGACCGTCACCAGCCCGGCCTCCCAGGCCCACACCCCCAAGGTGGTGCTCTCCCGTGAGAGCAGCCTGGATCAGGCAGACGCCAGCCAGGCCCCCCTCTCCCCCTGGTCCCTGCTGGCCCAGTGGGCAGGTCAGGCCCAGGAGTGCTTCCACTTCGGCTTCCAGTTCAGCCCGGAGCAGAGCTTCATCTCCTGCTCCCCCGAGCGCCTCTATCGCCGGGAAGGCCGCCACCTCTTCACCGAGGCGCTCGCGGGCACCATTCGCCGCTCCGGGGATGCCGCCACCGATGAGCGGCTGGCGGCGGAGCTCCTGGCCGACAGCAAGAACCGGCTGGAGAATCGGCTGGTTCATGCGGACATCCTCAGCCGGCTTGCGCCCCTCACCAGCAATGCCAGCCTGACCGAGCCGCGCATCCTCAAGCTGCGGCTCTTGCAGCACCTCAAGTGCGACATCGAGGCCGAGCTCGGCCCCGGGGTGTGTGACTGGCAGTTGCTGGACGCCCTGCATCCCACCCCGGCGGTGGGGGGGGCGCCGCGCGAGTCGGCGCTCGCCTTTATCCGCGAACATGAGCCTTACAAACGGGGCTGGTACGCCGGGGCCTGCGGTATGCTGAGCCGGGAGACCTCGGAGTTCGCCGTCGCCATCCGCAGCGCCCTGGTGCAGGAGCAGAGCCTCCGCCTGTTTGCCGGCGCCGGCATAGTGGCGGGCTCCGAGCCCGCCGCCGAGTGGGCCGAGCTCGACAACAAGATAGCCAACGTGCTCTCCCTGCTGGGATAGCCTTTCTCATCGATTCCTCACTGCGAGAGCCCTATGTCTGCCAGCCAAGTGTCTGAGCACCGAGTGTTTGCCAGCCAGCACGCCACCTTCAACCACGTCTGGTCTTCCCTCCTGCTGGAGGAGCTCTATCGTCTCGGCGTGCGGGACATCACCCTGGCCTCCGGCTCCCGATCGGCCCCCCTCACCATGGCCGCCGCCGCCCACCCGGGCTTTCGCCGCCACCTGCATTTCGACGAGCGGGGTCTCGGCTTCATGGCGCTCGGCCTCGCCAAGGGCACGGGCCGACCGGTCGCCGTGATCATGACCTCGGGCACGGCGGTGGCGAACCTCTGGCCCGCGGTGGCCGAGGCCCAGCTGACCGGGGTGCCCCTCATCATTCTCTCGGCCGACCGGCCGCCCGAGCTCATCGACAACGGCGCCAACCAGGCCATCAATCAGCAGGGGATCTTCGGCCACTACCCCGTCTATCAACTCAATCTGCCGAGTCCGACCCAGACCATTCCCGCCGCCTTCGTGCTGAGCTCGGTGGATCAGGCGCTGGCCCAGCAGGCGCGCACTCCCGGCCCCGTGCACTTCAACTGCATGTACCCGGAGCCCCTCTACCCCGGTGATACCTATCAGGAGTTCGGCGACTACCTGGCGCCCCTCGGCGACTGGCTCCGCTCGGGCGAGCCCTGGAGCCCCTGGCAGCTGGGGGAGCCAGCCTGCCCCGTCCAGAGCGACTGGGCCGAGCTGAGAGGCAAGCGCGGCGTCATCGTCGCGGGCCGCATCCAGGATCCCGTGCAGGGCAAGGCGGTGGCCGAGTTGGCGGAGCGTCTCGGCTGGCCGCTGCTGGCGGATCTGCAGAGCCAGATCCGCTTCGATGAACGCAACCTCATCCACATGGATCTCGCCCTGCAAAACAGCTGCTTCGTGAGCGAGCTGGCCCGCGCCGAGGTGCTGCTGCAATTCGGCGCCCGCCTCGTCTCCAAGCGCCTCGGCCAGTTCATCAAACAGCACCCCTGGCAGGATTACTGGCTGGTGGATCCGCAGCCGGCGCGCCTGGATCCTGACTACCGGCTGCGCCGCCGCCTGCTGTGCGAGCCCACCGCCTTCGTCACCGCCCACCCCGTTCATGAGAGAGGGACAGAGACGCAGCAACCCTGGCACAGACTGCGGGAGCGCCACCAAGGGGCCAGCCAGCAGATCCACGCCGCCTGCGATCGCTTCTCCGAGCTCGGAGTCTGCCACCGCCTGAACCGGCTCATCGAAGGCCAGCTGTTCGTGGGCAACAGCATGCCAGCCCGGCTGATGGACATGCTCGGCGAGACCGGCAAGGGACCGAGCCGGGTGATGACCAATCGCGGTGCCTCCGGCATCGATGGCCTCATCGCCACGGCCTATGGTTTCGCCCAATCGCGCGAGGAGCCTACCACCCTGCTGCTCGGGGACTTGAGCGCCCTGCACGATCTCAACAGCCTGGCCCTGCTCGGCAAGGGGAGCCAGCCCCTGGTGGTGATCCTGCTCAACAACGACGGCGGCAGCATCTTCCGCATGCTGCCGGTGCCCACCGGCGATCGGCTGCTGGAGACCTACTACTGCCTGCCCCACGGCCTGCACTTCGAGCACGCCGCCGCCATGTTCGGCCTCCAGTACCGGGCACCGACCACCCTGGCCGAGTTCGAGCAAAATTACGCGCAGGCCCTGGAAAAGGGCGTAACTCTGATTGAAATCAAGGTGCCGAGCCAGGAAGTGGCCGAGGATCTGAAGACTCTGGGAAATGTGATTCGTGGTCACTGACATCGAGTCTTTCAGTGACGGCGAAGTGACCGAGGATCCAAAAACAGTGGGAAATGCGACGCGTGACTTCTAATCCAGACAATCGCGCAGTGCCGCTGGTACTGCTGCACGGTCTGCTCGGCGATGGTCGGGACTGGCAGGGGGTGATCGACGCCCTGCCCGGGATCGAATGCCACGCCCTGGATCTGCCCGGTCACGGCCGCAACCGCTCACATCGGGTCAGCGGCTTCGACGAGGCCAACGCCTGGCTCTGTGGCGAGCTCGCGGCTCGCGGCATCCGCCGCTACCGGCTGGCGGGCTACTCCCTCGGTGGACGGCTGGCGCTCTATCACGCCAGCCAGGCCCCCGCCGGGCTGCAGGCCCTGCTGCTGGAGAACTGCCACCCCGGCCTGCCCGCCGCCGAGCGAGCCGCCCGCATCGCCCACGACGAGATCTGGGCCCGCCGCTTCGAGGACGGACCCCTGGCCGAGGTGCTGGCGGACTGGTATCGCCAGCCGGTGTTCGCGGATCTCGACGAGAATGGACGGGCACGGCAGATCGCCAGACGCCTCGGCAATGATGGCCGGGCCGTGGCCGCCATGCTGCGGGCCACGTCGCTGGGCAAGCAGCCGGATCTCGCCCCCTGGCTCAGGACCGCCGCGAGGGCCGCCCCCCCCTTGCCGGTGACCTGGATCTCCGGCAGCCGGGATCAAAAATTCCACAGCCTGGCTTGCCAGCTGGTGGAGCAGGGTTGCAATATCAATCACTTGGCGCTGGATGGCGGCCATAATCTGCACGCCGACCAACCCGAACGCTTCGCCGCCTGCCTGCATGACTGGCACGGCAGCACCTGAGCCGGCCGCCCCGTCCGGCCATGAACCATCCCGGCCTGCCCCCGCGGGCCGACCAACAACAAGAGAGTGCACATGATTGAAGCAATGACGGAAGCGGAACTCTACGCTCCTATCGAATGGCAGGACTGTTCTGCCGGTTACGAGGACATCCTCTATCACAAGTCCCAGGATGGCATTGCCAAGATCACCATCAACCGTCCCCAGGTGCGCAACGCCTTCCGTCCCCGCACCGTCAAGGAGATGCTGCAGGCCCTGGCCGATGCGCGCTACGACGATCGGGTCGGCACCATCATACTCACCGGTTTCGGCGAGAAGGCGTTCTGCGCCGGTGGCGACCAGAAGATCCGCGGCGACTACGGTGGATACCGGGATGACGAAGGCACCCATCACCTCAACGTGCTGGACTTCCAGCGCGACATCCGCACCTGCCCCAAGCCCGTGGTGGCCATGGTGGCGGGCTACGCGGTCGGTGGCGGCCACGTGCTGCACATGATGTGCGACCTGACCATAGCGGCGGACAACGCCCAGTTCGGCCAGACCGGCCCGAAGGTCGGTTCCTTCGACGGCGGCTGGGGCGCCTCCTACATGGCCCGCATCGTCGGCCAGAAGAAGGCCCGCGAGATCTGGTTCCTGTGCCGCATGTACGACGCCCAGCAAGCCCTCGACATGGGTCTGGTCAACACCGTCGTGCCCCTGGCCGAGCTGGAGCGCGAAACCGTGCGCTGGTGCCGCGAGATGTTGCAGAACAGCCCCATGGCCCTGCGCTGCCTGAAGGCTGCCCTGAACGCCGACTGCGACGGCCAGGCCGGCTTGCAGGAGCTGGCTGGCAATGCCACCATGCTGTTCTACATGACCGAAGAGGGTCAGGAAGGGCGCAACGCGTTCAACGAGAAACGCCGTCCCGACTTCTCCAAATACAAGCGGAACCCCTGATGACACTCGCCCTCTATCGCTACCATCTGCCTTTTACCCAGCCTCTGACCTTTCACGGCAAGGTGGAGGCGGCGCGCGAGGGCTTGCTGGTGCGCATCAACGACGGCTGGGGGGAGATAGCCCCCCTGCCCGGTTTCTCCAGGGAGACCCTGGCCGAGGCACAGACCGAGGCCATCGCCTGCCTGACGCAACTGGCGAGGGGTGAAACCATTGCCCCCCGCCTGCCCTCGGTGCAATTTGGTCTGGACTGCGCCCGGCGCCAGTGGCCCGCACAGACCGCCAGCTTGCCCGAGCCCTATCCCCTCATACAGGGCTCCCCCCAGGAGCTGCTCAAGAACTGGAAGCTGTGGCTGCACGAGACCCCGCTCAAGGCCAAGCTGAAGGTGGCCCGCTACCCCATGCGGGATGAACTCGCGCTGATCCGCCTGCTGCTGGACAGACGCCCCAATCTCAAGCTGGTGCTGGATGCGAACCAGGGCTGGACCCGCGAGGAGGCCTGGGCCTTCTGCGGCCATCTGGACGCGAACCGGATCGAATACCTGGAAGATCCCTGTGCCCGCTTCGACGACATCGCCTTCGTGGCCGCCCGCACCAACATGCCGGTGGCCCTGGACGAGCTGCTGAGCCAGGGGGAAACCTGGCAACCCATCCCCCAGCTCAAGGCCCTGGTACTCAAACCCATGTTGCTGGGCAGCCTGGCCAACAGCGAGGCCCTGGTGGCCAAGGCCCGGGATCTGAGGCTCAAGGTGATCGTCTCCTCCTGCTTCGAGTCCGGCGTCGGCCTCGGCCAGCTCGCCCGCCTCGCAGGCGAATGGGCGCCGGATCAGGCGCCGGGCCTGGACACCCGCCGCTGGCTGACCGGGGATCTGCTGGACAAGCAGGGCCAGCCCGATCTGGCACAGCTCAAGCCCCTGTTCCACCGTGATTGAGGCCCAATCACCCGCTATCGGTCAGGCCACCGAGTCCTGCCCGGTCCGCCACTGGGCCCTGATGGCACCAGAGCGGATCGCCATCCACGCCCCCACGCCGCAGGGGCGCCCCCTCGACTACCGGCAGCTGGATCTGAGGCTAAACGCCCTCTGCCGGCAGCTGGAGTCTGCGGGCCTGCAGGCCGGAGACAGGCTGGCCGCCGTGGTACGCGGGGCCGAGGCAGACGTGCTGCTGGCCTGGGCCTGCATTCGCAGCCAGATCGTCTTCTGTCCCCTCAACCCCGCCTTCCCCCTGCCAAAACAAGCCGAGCTGGCAAGCCAGCTCGCCGTCGCCGCCTTCTGGTCCGAGACCGCGATCCCGGACGGTCCCTGGCAAGGGCTGAGGCTGGATTTCGGGGCCGAGCTGGACCAGGGTCAGCGCCCCCTGCCTCTGGCCCCCGAACAGCCGAGCAACATGATCCTCACCTCGGGATCGAGCGGTACCCCCAAGGCCGTGGTGCACCGCCTCGCCAACCATCTGGCATCCGCCAGGGGCTCAGGCGCCCTCATTCCTCTGGATGAGGCGTGCGGCTGGCTGCTCTCGTTGCCGCTGTTTCACGTCGGCGGCTACGCCATCCTGTTCAGAGTCTTCCTGGCGGGGGCGGCCCTGGTGCTGGACGACCGCAGCCGACCCCTCAAGGAGCGGCTGGAGCAGCAGCCCATCACCCACCTCTCCCTGGTGCCGACCCAGCTCTGGCGCCTGCTGGCCCAGGGCTTCGACCCAACCCGCACCCGGTTGCGGGAGCTGCTGCTCGGCGGCGCCGCCATCCCGGAGCCTCTGGTGAGCCGACTCCGCGCCCTGGGCCTCACCCCCAAGGTGAGCTACGGGTTGTCGGAGATGGGCAGCCAGGTCTGCACCGGCCAGCCCGCCGGCGCCGGCGTGGTGGGTCGCCCCCTGCCCGGACGGGAGATCTGCATCCAACAGGGGGAGATCTGCGTGCGCGGCGCCACCCTGTTCGCCGGCTACTTCAAGGCGGGCGAGCTGGAGCGGCCGCTGGACGCCGAGGGCTGGTTCCACACCCGGGACAAGGGTCATCTCACCCCGGACGGGGCACTGGTGGTGGAGGGGCGGCTCGACAACCTCTTCATCTCGGGGGGGGAGAACATCCAGCCGGAGACCATAGAGCAGCGGCTGGTGGATCACCCCGCCGTGGCCCAGGCGCTGGTGGTCCCCATCCCGGACGAGCAGTGGGGCCAGCGCCCCGCCGCCTTTGTCGACTGGCACGGGGAGGCCCTTCCTCCTGCCGAACTGGCGGCCTGGATCAGGCAGTCACTGCCCGGCTTCATGGTGCCGGATCGCTGGCTGCCCTGGCCGGATCTCGGCGGCAACCTCAAACCCTCCCGCACCCGGCTCGCCACCCTGGCCGCCGCATCCTGACCGCCCTGGTCGGGCGCGCCTTCCCCACCCCCGGTACGGGCCTCTCTCTGATGCTTACCCCCATATAGGGATAAGTCCTTGCTATCAATGCGGTCCCTAATGGGGCTGACTTTGCCATCTTGCATGTGAAAGGGATCATTGCCCCAGCCCAACTGGCCAATTGATATTCCTTTGGAGCCCACTACCCTCTCCGATCCCCCACACCCATTCATCCACCAAAGGGATCACCATGAACCACCTGGGTACCCGGCTGCTGTTGTTGGCAGCCCCAAGCCTGCTCGCCACCTCGGCGCTGGCCAACTACAGCGCCGACTGGCGGCACTACCAACTGAACGGCGAATCGAGCCGCCAGCTCGGAGACAGGATCACCGAAGTCACCTATGAGCTGGGCGCCCGCGACGCCGGCGCCCCCTATCAGCAGCTGAGGGTCTATCGCCGCTTCGACTGGCAGGCGGCCGATCTCGCCCCCCTGGCCGAACAGCAGTGCGGTGAGCCCAGGGTACGGGTCGAGCAGGGCTGGCAGATCCGCTATCTCAGCTGCGAAGAGGTCGTGCCGATGGGCAAGGCGGTGCCGGCCAGCAGCTATGACTTCGGCTATGGCCTGAAACAGGGGCGCTGGGAGCCCCTGGCGGGCACGCCGACCGCTCCGCGTCCGGATCACCTGCCCCTGGCGGAGCGGATCGTTCTGGGGCACAGCGAACGGGAGCTGGATCGCTGCGAGCTCAATGCCGAGGGTCGCTGCGCCGAGTCATCCTGGCAATATCAGCCGCAGAACTGGCAACAGCTGAGTGTGCTGGAGGAGACCCCCAACGAGCGGGATGGCCGACTCGAGCAGATCTTCTTCCGCCTGCAACCCGTGGCGGGCAGTCAGGCCGCCAGCCAGGTACGTGAGCTGCACGTCTGGCGCCAGTACAGCTGGCTGCTGGACGAGGCGAAAACCCAGCAGGAGTGCGACGAGCCCCAGACCCGCCAGGAGGGGGACAAGACCATCAGTTACCGGGTCTGCCGCCAGACCCTGCCCGCCGGCAGCGAGGTGCAGGTGGTCTTGAAAGACACCGGTTATCAATACCCGGTCGGGGGGAGCGAGTGGCAGGCCCTGCCGGAGACGGCCGAGTGGCAGGAGAGCCGGACTCTCAATCGTCCCATCATACTGGCCAGCAAGGAGGAGCAGCTCGACTGCCGCCGCGCCGATGGCCGGGCCTGCTCCGAGCCGGATCTGCCGGGTACCGAGCTGCTGGACGCCGAAGCGGCCAAGATAGTGCAGGATGCCAGCGGCCAGCCCGCCCCGGTGTGGCTGGAGAACTACGGCCACGACGACACCAAGCTGCTGGCGGTCTCCCGCGGCATCCAGAGCCTGCTGGCGGCCAATCAGCCGGCCCATCCGGCCATGAAGCTGCTGCTGGAGTACGTGCGCGCCCACAACTATCACAACTACGGCAAGCACAGGGAGGATGGCCCCGCCGCCGCCGAGGCCCTGGCCGAGGCGCTGACCGCCCTCGGGGCCCATCCCCTGCTCTATCCCGAGCAGGCGAGCGATGAGGTGGGGGCCGTCATCGGTGCCTGGAGCATCGCCCTGCACGGCCAGTTCAGGAGCCCGGCGGTGCAGAGCCGGTTCGGCACCCTGCTCGGCCAGTTCAACCAGATGCTGGCCTACAGCACCCGCCACGCCGGCGAGATCAACGGCCGCCACCCCTGGGCGACCGGCCTGTTCGATCTGCTGAACTTCATCGACTTCGCCAGCGACTACGCCACCCCCTTCGCCGCCGACTTCCGCCAGCAGGACGATGAACTGCGCAAGCAGTTGCACGCCATCGGCATGAGCGAGCTCGCCCTCTGGCAAGGACGGGACGGCGCCGATCTCTTCCTGCTCAACAACGTGCTGGACGCCTACACCCGCCTCTACCGGGTTGCCCGCTACACCCGCCCGGACGAGGCAGAAGCCTATCGCAAGCAGCTGGATGACTCCGTCATCGCCCAGATCCGTCACCACGGCCTGATCCCGGGGGGCAGCCAGAGCCCGGCGCTGCTGGAGGACATGTCCCTGACCCTCTCCACCTACTACCTGACCTACACGGATCGCACCAGCGAGGCCTGCATCAGCGGTGACTTCGCCGGCCTGTGCACCCCCATACGGGTGGAGGACGTGCTGCCGTTCGAGCACACCTGCTCCCCCACCCTGCGCCTGCGGGCCCAGGATCTGACCATGAACCAGGCGGAGGGGATCTGCCGTGAGCTCGGCGCCGAGGAGCAGCAGTTCCACCAGCAGATGCAGACCGGTGGCCAGCCGGTGGCGGACGATCTCAACGAGGCCCTGGAGCTGGTGATCTTCGACTCCTCCGCCGACTGGAAACGCTACGGCAGCGCCCTGTTTGGCGGCGTCTCCACCGACAACGGCGGCATCTACATCGAGGGGGATCCGGCGCGCCCAGGCAACCAGGCCCGTTTCTTCGCCTATGAGGCGGAGTGGAAACGCCCCGCCTTCCAGGTGTGGAACCTGCGTCACGAGTACGTCCACTACCTGGACGGCCGCTTCAACCAGTACGGCAGCTTCGGTCACTACCCCCTCAACCGCACCACCTGGTGGTCGGAAGGGCTGGCTGAGTTCATCGCCCACGGCCAGTGCTTCGCCCGCGGCCTGGACAACGTCGCCGCCCGCCCGGCGGGCGAGCGCCCCAGCCTCGCCGAGATCCTGCACCTGGATTACGACAAGGGGGGCGAGATGGTCTACTCCTGGTCCTATACGGTGCACCGCTTCCTGAACGAGACCGGCCGCGGCGCCAGCTGGCTGGCCATGGCCCAGGCCCTGCGCAACCAGGACCAGGCTCAGGCGATGGGGGCCTTCGAGGGTGAGCTGGACAACCTGATCGCCAGCGACAGCGAGGCCTATCAGGACTGGCTGGCAGGTGAACTGCTGCCCTGGTGGGAGGCCAACAAGGACTCCGAGGCCTGTCAGGGCAACGACTCAGCCCACTGAGTCTCCTCCTTGCCACCACAGGGGCGGCCATGCCGCCCCTGAATTTTCCCGCCAAGCCCCCTTCCTGCCAGCGACAGTCTCTGCCCGAGTGACATCCTTCGGGGCCATCAAGCCTGACGCCGGCAGCCAACTTGTAATAGAATGGCTCCCTGTCATCCCTTACTTCAGACCCGAATCGCACCGCGCATGAAGAAGTTTGCCAAGATCCTGCTCGCCTGCCTCTGCCTGCTGCTGGCCGCCGCCGCCGCGCTGCTGGGCTACAGCGAGTGGACCGTCTCGGACGCCCGTCACTACACCTATGACGACGTCGACGCCGTGCCCTACAACAGGGTCGCCGTGGTGCTCGGCACCTCCAAATACCTGATCGGGGGCAGCCCGAACCACTACTTCAAATACAGGATCAAGGCCGCCGCCGAGCTCTACAACAACGGCAAGGTGGACTACATCCTGGTCTCCGGCGACAACGCCACCGTGCAGTACAACGAGCCGCGCCAGATGCGGCGGGCCCTGATCCAGGCCGGCATTCCCGCCAGCGCCATCTACAGCGACTACGCGGGCTTTCGCACCCTGGACTCCGTGGTGCGGGCCAAGGAGGTGTTCGGCCAGTCCCGCTTCACCGTGGTCTCCCAGGCCTTCCACAACGAGCGCGCCATCTTCATCGCCCGCCACTTCGGCATAGACGCGGTCGGCTTCAACGCCCTGGATCCCAGCGCCTATCAGGGGATCCGCACCCGGGTACGGGAAGTGTTCGCCCGCCTGATGGGGCTGCTCGATCTCTATGTGCTGGACAAGGGCCCCAAGTTCCTCGGCGAGCCCATCGTCATCGGCGGCCCCATCCCCTGCCAGGCCCTGAGCACCCTGGGCGCCAGCCAGCCCTGCCTGCCCATTCCCGCGGCCAAGACGCCGGCCACGCCCGCGAAGCCATCTCAACCCATGCCCAGCGCGGCGGTAGCGACCTCGGCCAGTGCGGCCGTCACCACCCTGACCCCGGCCGCCTCCGCCAGCAGTGCGGCGGCCCCCACCAGTGCCGACGCGGCGACCGACTGAGTTCGGCGACGAAACATAAAAAAGAGACCCGCCAATTGGCGGGTCTCTTTTTTCATCCGTGACGGAATCACCTATGCCAGCGCCTGCTGGTAGCGACGCGCCACCTCGGCCCAATCCACGACGTTGTAGAAGGCGGCGATGTAGTCGGGACGCTTGTTCTGATACTTGAGGTAGTAGGCGTGCTCCCACACATCCAGCCCCAGGATGGGGGTGTTGCCCTGCATCAATGGGCTGTCCTGGTTCGCACTGCTCTCCACCTGCAACTTGCCGGCCTTGTCCACCACCAGCCAGGCCCAGCCACTGCCGAAGCGGCTCAGGGCCGCCTGGGTGAAGACCTGCTTGAAGGCATCCAGCCCCCCCAGATCCCGCTCTATGGCGGCCGCCAGGGCACCGCTCGGCACGCCGCCCCCCTGCGGGCTCATCACCAGCCAGAACAGGCTGTGGTTGGCGTGACCGCCGCCGTGGTTGCGCACCGCCCCCTGGATCTTGGCCGGCAGGCTGTCGAAACGGGCCAGCAACTCCTCCACCGGCAAGGCGGCGAGTTCGGGGGCCCCTTCCAGGGCGACGTTCAGGTTGGTGATGTAGGTCTGATGATGGCGACTGTGGTGGATCTCCATGGTCAGGGCATCGATATGGGGCTCGAGGGCATCGTAGGCGTAGGCAAGGGCGGGCAGGGTATGGCTCATGTTCGTCTCTCTTATCGGGTTAATGCAGTCGGGAAGCCGGCTCGGCCTGGCACAGGCATTGGCCGAGGCAGCGTTGAATGCCGTCGTGGCTACCGTGCCTGCGCACGAAGGCGAGCAGCTCGGTACGGGTGTTGTGGCTATGGCGCTGGGCGGAGGTGCGCAGGGACTGGGAGCAGGCCGGTGACTGGCTGGTGGCCAGCAGGCAGTCGTGAATATGGCACAAGAGATCCGCGGCCCTGTCCGGCAACGTCATGGCGATCAGCAGATCCGCCATGTTGTGATGGGCCACCACCAGGGCCGCCACCGCCTCGTCGGCATCCGGCCAGAAGGAGAACTGCTGGCGGGCCAGCCAGAGCGCCTGCTGGTAGCAGTCGAGGGCCTTGGCATGTTCTCCCGCATCGAAATGGCGGTTGCCGCACAGGGTCTGCTGCTTCCAGTGCGCCATGCTGTTGTCCGCGTCACTCGCGCCGACCCATCCCTTCACCCAGCTTGCTGTCATGCCTTGAACACCGAAATGATAATAATTATTATTTAACTTATTTGAGGGGGGAACACAAGGGATAGATTTGCCACTTCCTTCTGCCCATATGGGTAGTGTTTTACCGAGATGGCCGGTTTAGTGACCGCACCCACAGATACATTCGAGTTCAGCGACCATGCTGATGGGCACTGGCATGAGGCCGGTGGCTGCCAAGGGCAGTCTGTCGATACAAGGATGATGCAGATGAAAAAATGGCTTCTGGCGCTGCTCTGCGCCCTGCCCCTGCTGGCCCAGGGGGCCGGCTACACCCAGACCCGTTATCCCATAGTGCTGGTGCACGGGTTATTCGGCTTCGACAAGTTGCTCGGGGTCGATTACTTCTACGGCATCCCCCAGGCGCTGAGCCGGGACGGCGCCAGAGTCTACGTGGCCCAGGTCTCCGCCACCCAGAGTTCCGAGCTGCGCGGTGAGCAGCTGCTCAAGCAGGTGCAGCAGGTACTCGCCATCACGGGGGCGGAGAAGGTGAATCTCATCGGCCACTCCCACGGCGGCCCCACCATCCGTTACGTGGCCTCGGTCGCCCCCGAGCTGGTCGCCTCCGCCACCAGCGTGGGGGGTGTCAACCAGGGATCCGAGATAGCGGATCTGGTGCGCACCAGCGTCAAACCCGGCTCGGCGGCCGAGCAGCTGGCGGTGGCGGCGGCCTCGGCCCTGTCCGGAGTCATCTCCTTGCTCTCGGGGGGCAGCAGCCTGCCCCAGGATCCCCTCAAGGCCCTCGATGCCCTCACCAGCGCCGGCGCCCAGCGCTTCAACCAACGCTATCCGGAGGGACTGCCCGGCCAGTATTGCGGCGAGGGGCCGCTGCGGGCCGCCAACGGGGTCTACTACTTCTCCTGGAGCGGGCGCGGCAACATGACCAACATCCTGGATCCCGTGGATCCCACCCTGGCGCTGACCGGCACCTTCTTCAAGGAGCCCAACGACGGCCTGGTGGGGGTGTGTAGCAGTCACCTCGGCAAGGTCATCGGCACGGGCTACCGGATGAACCACCTGGACGAGGTGAACCAGTCCTTCGGCATCCACCACCTGTTCGAGACGGATCCCCTCACCCTCTATCGCCAGCACGCCAACCGCCTGCAGGGGTTGGGGCTATGAAGCGGGGGACGCTGATGCTGGGAGTGCTCGGCCCCACCCTGCTGCTGGCGGGGCTGGCCCTGTGGCCTGAGCCTGAACCCAGCCTCTCGGCCGCCCCCGAGCGCGGGGCCCTGCGCCATCAGCTGGCCCAGCGCATCGAGCAGGGAGAGACGGGCGAGGGGGACGCGCTGATGCGCCGATATCAGGGCTTCCTCGCGGCAGAGGGCAGCCTGACGGTGCCGGCGGATCCCGGCCTCGCCAGCCTGCAGCTGTTGTTCGACGAGCGCGAGCAGCTGCGCCAGCAGAGTTTCACCCCGGCCGAGCAGGATCAGCTGTTTGCCGAAGACCGGCTGATGGAGCAATGGACCCTGCGCCGCAAGGCGCTGGCGGAGGCAAGCGATGCCGACAAGCCGGGGCTGGCCACAGAGCTCGAGCTCTGGCTGGCGGAGCAGCCCCAGTGGTTCAGGGATGCCGACACCAATGGCCGTCTGCTCGGGGATCTGCAACAGCTGGAGCGGCTCCCCGAAACGGAGCGGGCGGCCCTGTTGCAGGAGCGGCTCGGGCAGGAGGCCACGGATCGCCTGCATCAGTTGGATCAGAGCCGGCAGGCGTTCGATCGGCAGTTGGCGGGTTATCTGGGGGAGCTGACCCCCCTTTCCCTCGATGAGAGGCTGGGACAGCAGCAGGAGATACTGGCCAAATGGTTCCAGCCAGAGCAATGGAAAAGGGTGGAGGCACTGACCAGGATAAGGCTCGGCGAAACCCCATAGGCAGGCACGGCGCGCTGCCTGTGACCAGAAACCCCGCGGGGGATATGAACGACAAGGGGGCCCAGGCCCCCTTGTCATTTGTCGGCCGCCTTATTGCGGTTTGTTGGCGGCGGGCATGGGCTGCCAGGTGAGGCGGGTCACCTGGGTGCCCTGCAGCTCGCAGGTGAAGCAGAGATCCTGCCACCCCTTCTCCTGGCGCAGGGAGACCTCCCCCTTCACCCCCGCTTCGCTCACCTTGATCTTCTGCGACTCGACTTCCACCTTGTCGCCCTCGGCCAGCGCCATCAGCTTGCTGCTGCACAGCCACTGGGCCAGCTCGGCCCCCTTCAGCTTGACGCCCCCCTTGGCGGCCTTCTGCTCAGCCTGACTCGGCACGAACAGCTGGCTCAGCTCGGCGGCCCGCTTGGTGAGCCACTCCTGACGCTGCTGCATGCTCATCTTGCTGACGAATTCCGCCGGTTGGCCCTTCTCATCCAGCCACTGGGTCAGGGAGCCCGCGTCGTCGAAGGCGAACTGGGCGGCGGGTTCCTTCACCCCGAACAGCTTGCCGCCCTTGAAATAGTAGCGGCTCTCCCCCTCCAGCTGGCCCAGCTCGTTCATGATGGGCACGGCTATGATGACGGGCTGGCCGTCGATCCAGGCCTTGATGTCCACTCCGTCGTGGCTGAACAGCCGGGTGTCGAGGGCACTCTCGGCCCCCTTCTCCATCAGGGTGAACTGTTCGGCCAGGGAGGCCGCGAGTGCAGGCAGGGAGCAGAGTCCCAGCGTAAGAGCGATCAGGGTATTGCGCATAAGTGTCCTGTGATGGCCAGGGGCCTTGGGTTAACGCTCTATCAACCAGGCCTTGAGTCCCTCTCTGTGCCGCTCGTCGAGCGGCCGGGACTGGCGGGTCTGGTAGTTGAAATGGATCAGGGTCGTCTCGCCGGTGACGGCCAGCTCCCCCTCTTGCCAGGCTTCCTGCCACAGGGTGAAGGAGCTGGTGCCGATGCGGCGCACCCCTGTCTTGATGGTCACCGGCTGGCCATAGAACAGCTCCCGTTTGAACTGCACCTCGTAGCCCGCGATGATCAGATGCCAGTCGCGCACGTCCAGCTCGGGAGAGAAGAGGCGGAACAGGGGATCCCGGGCCGACTCGAACCAGACCGCCGGCACTGTGTTGTTGATGTGGCCGAGGGCATCTGTCTCTTGAAAACGGGGTTGGATCTGCATTTCCAGCATGACTATTCGACTCCTTGTCGTTGGACCGGGCACAGGCTAGCGCGCCCGGGGTTGTGACTCAAGTCTGCCGGTGCCCCGCTGGGATCAGGCTCCCTTTTCTTACCCCTTCGTACTCTGCTCGGGTTTTAACCAGGCGCTGCGAAAATCGAACCAGCCGAGGGCCGTCATGCGCACCCCGTGCACCCCGACCCGGCTCTCCAGCTCCAGCCAGTGGTGAAACAGGGGCACGAAGCGGCCCTGTCGCTGCACCTCGGCCAGCAGGGCACGGGGGCCGGGCTCCACACCGCAGGCGCGCCACTGCGTCAGACCCTGCCACAGGCCCTGCTGGCCCGCCCACACCCGGCGCAGCAGAGGGGTGCCCTGCAGCCAGGCGTAGGGGGCGAAAGCCTGCTCGTGCTCCAGATTCAGGGTACCGAGCCAGAGATCCACGTCCTCATCCACCCCGCTCACCCAGCGGTCGTAATCCAGGGTGCGCACCTCCAGCGCGATCCCCTGCTCGGCCAGCAGGCTGGCCATGGCACGGCCACATTCGTTGAACTCCAGGTGCTGGCTGAAGCAGGCCAGCACCAGCTGGGTCGGCAACTCGGCCGGTTCGGGGCCGGGGTCGGCCTGGGCCTCCCGCCAGTGGGGCAGGAGGCCCAGGGCGCTGGTCCAGCCCCGCTGCAGCTCGGGGGCGACCCGTGCCATCAGGGCGATGGGGTTGAGCCGCTTGGCCAGCCACTGGCGCAGGGCCGGATCCTGCAGGGGGGCTGATCTGTCGTCCTGCAGCAGGAAGTAGCAGCCGGATTCCAGCTCGGATTCGCCCCACATGGTGCCGAGCTCCGGGCTGTCGCTGCCCAGCTGAAGATGGCTCTCCAGCCGCTCCGCCAGCTCCGGCAGCATCCAGATGTCGATCTCGTCCAGCAGGGCGCGCAGGCCGAAGTAGTCGTCGAAGGCGCTCAGGCACAGGTGCAGGGGGTCGTTCTCCGTCACCCGGTAGGGGCCCGTGCCCACGGGCTGCAGGGGGAATCCAGGCTCCCCCTTGAGCTCCCTCGGCAACACGGCCGCCACGGGTTCCGCCAGCAGATGGGGCAGCCAGGGATCCGGGCTGTCCAGATGCAGGTCCAGGGTGCGGGGCCAGGGGCTCTCCAGCCGCACCAGATGGGCGAACAGGGGGCGATCCCGCAGGGCCTGCAGGCTGTCGATCACGTCCTCCATCCCCAGCTCGCGGCCGTGGTGAAAGCGCACCGCCGGCCTCAGGTAGAAGCGCCAGTGGCAGGGGGAGAGGCACTCCCAGTGGTGGGCCAGATCTCCCTCGATTTCCCCATTTTCCTCATTTCGCCGGGTCAGTCCGTTGAAGATCTGCCGGCTCAGGTGCACCTCGGATCGGCGCAACGGCGCCGTGGGCAGCAGATGGGGCAACGGCCTGTAGTAGGGCACCCGCAGGATCTGGCGCCCTGCCCGGGTGGCCTGGCCGAGCTGCTCGATGAGCAGCGGGCTGAGCAGATCCAGCCTCTCCTCCGCCACCCGAACCGCCTGGGCCAGCAGCCCCTGCTGCAGCAGCTCCCGCAGCCGGCGCCGGATCAGCCCCTCCTGATTGTCGAGCAGGGTCAGCCGGGAGCGACGCCCCCGCCCCGCCTCGGCGGACCAGCTGAGCCAGCCCTGCTCCTGCATGCGTCTCAGCAAGAGGCGGGCGTTGCGCGGGGTGCAGCACAAGAGCTCGGCCACCTCGGCGAGGCTTATCTCCCGCTCGTCGGAACCCAGCTGCTGGGCGAGTCGTTGAAACTGCTGATAGAGGCGAGTACTGGGCATAAAAGAGGAAATCCATGGCAATGAAGTCGTCAGTTTTTACTTCCTCATTTTAGCCCAATACTGATGCCGAACATGAGCACAACCTCACAGGAGCACCATCATGAGCCAGGCATCTTCCCCCAAACCGAACCGGATCCAGCAAACCCTGCGCCGCTACTTCCAGCGGATCCTGCCGCGCCCACTGCCGCTGATCGAGGATCCCATGAGCCAGCTCAACCGCCTGATGCAGTGGGATATGACCCAGATAGACGATAGAGAGTACCGCCGCCGCCTCTGAGGCGGCCCGGGATCGGGGCCGGATCACATCGCCAGCAGAAGCAATAGCTTTGCCGGATCTGCCTGTTTACAACCGGGCAGAGGCTGTTAGATTGGACGTCTATCCATCTATAACAACGGCAACGTGAAACATCCAACAAGGAGTGTGTGATGAAAGATGCGACCCTGGCCCTGCACCACGGCTTTTCCAGCGACCCCACCACCAAGGCGGTGGCCGTGCCCATCTACCAGACGGTGGCCTACGAGTTCGACAGCGCCCAGCACGGGGCGGATCTGTTCAACCTGGCGGTGCCCGGCAACATCTACACCCGCATCATGAACCCCACCAACGACGTGCTGGAACAGCGCCTCGCCGCCCTGGAGGGGGGCATAGCCGGGCTGGTGGTGTCGGCGGGCTCCGCCGCCATCACCTACGCCATCCAGGCGCTGACCGCAGCCGGGGACAACATCGTCTCCACCCCCCAGCTCTACGGTGGCACCTACACCTTGTTCGCCCACATGCTGCCGAGCTTCGGGGTCGAGGTGCGCTTCGCCAAGGATGACAGCGCCGAGGCCATCGCCGCCCTCATCGACGACAAGACCAAGGCGGTCTACTGCGAGAGCATCGGCAACCCGGCGGGCAACATCGTCGATCTGGCGGCCTTCGCCCGGGTGGCCCACGCCCGCGGCGTGCCCCTCATCGTCGACAACACGGTCGCCACCCCGGTGCTGTGCAAGCCCATAGAGCACGGTGCCGACATAGTGGTGCACAGCCTCACCAAGTACGTGGGGGGCCACGGTAATTCCCTCGGCGGCGTCATCGTCGACTCGGGCAAGTTCCCCTGGGCGGATCACGCCGAGCGCTTCCCCCAGCTCACCCGGCCAGAGCCCTCCTACCACGGGGTGGTCTATACCGAGGCCTTCGGCCCGGCGGCCTTTATCGGCCGGGTGCGCACGGTGCCGCTGCGCAATACAGGCGCGGCGCTCGCCCCCATGAACGCCTTCCTGCTGCTGCAGGGGCTGGAGACCCTGAGCCTGCGCATGGAGCGCCACGTGGACAACGCCCTGCGGGTCGCCCATCACCTTAAAGGTCACCCCAAGGTGGCCTGGGTCAGCTATGCCGGTCTGCCGGGCCACCCTCACTACCCGCTGGCTGAGCAATACATGAAGGGCCGTCCCTCGGCCATCCTCTCCTTTGGCCTGAAGGAAGGGTACGAGGCGGGGGTGCGCTTCTACGATGCCCTCAGGATCTTCAAGCGGCTGGTCAACATCGGCGATGCCAAGTCCCTGGCCTGCCATCCCGCCTCCACCACCCACCGTCAGCTCGGCGAGGAGGAGCAGGCCAAGGCCGGGGTGAAACCCGAGATGATCCGGCTGTCGGTGGGGATCGAGGCCATCGAGGACATACTCGCGGATCTGGATCAGGCCCTGGAGGCCTGAGGCCAGTTTCCCCCAACAGTTACCCAGCAAAACGCCCCGAACTCGGGGCGTTTTCTATTGGAGCTGGAGCGACAGATCCGGCGGCGGCTCTCGGGATCCTCGGTCGGCTCCCGCCACTCAGCAAGCGTGGGAGAGGATCCTCGCCACCTTGTCGGGATCGATATCCTGGCGCTCCCCCGGCGCCGTCAGGCCGAAGCGCCTTGTCGATGAGCAGACCTCAGCAGGCGTGGGAGAGGATCCTGGCTACCTTGTCGGGATCGATATCCTGATGCTCCCCGAGGGCTGTCAGGCCGAAGCGTTTGAGGTTGGAGCAGATGCCCGGGATGCAGCGCGCGTCCAGCCCATAGTCGGCGAGCCGGGTGCCCACCCCCATCTGCTGGAAGAACTGCTCGGTACGGATGATCGCCTCCTCGATGCGCAGCGCCTTGTCCTCCCGGCTGGAGTGCCAGACCCGCTCGGCGAACTGGGCCAGCTTCTCCTGCTTCTGGGCAGCCTGCTCGCGCAGCAGAGAGGGCAGCACCACCGCCAGGCTCTGGGCGTGATCCAGCCCGTGCAAGGCGGTGAGCTGATGGCCGATGGCATGGGTGGACCAGTCCTGGGGCACACCGCGGCCGATGAGGCCGTTCAGCGCCAGGCTGGCGGCCCACATCAGGTTCGCCCGCACCTGGTAGTCGGTGGGGTCCACCAGCGCCCTGGGGCCGTTATCCACCAGCACCTGCAGCAGGCCCTCCGCCAGCCGGTCCTGCACCTCGCCGCCCACCGGGAAGGTGAGGTACTGCTCGGTGATGTGGACGAAGGCATCCACCACGCCGTTACCGATCTGGCGCACCGGCAGGCTGTAGGTGGTGGTGGGATCCAGCACGGCGAACTGCGGCAGCACCAGCGGGCTCATGAAGGAGAGCTTGGCCTCCCCCCGGCTCACCACGGCGGCGGGATTGCTCTCGGAGCCCGTGGCGGGCAGGGTCAGCACGCAGCCGAGGGGCAGCGCCGCTGAGACCTCGGCCTTGTGCAGCAGCATGTCCCAGGGATCCTCCCCCTCGAAGCGGGCGGCGGCGGCCACGAACTTGGTACCATCCACCACGGAGCCGCCCCCCACCGCCAGCAAGAAGTCGATGTCCTCGCGCTTCACCAGGGCCACCGCCTCCATCAGCTGATCGTACTGGGGGTTGGCACCGATACCGGGGAACTCCTGCCAGTCCATCCCAGCCAGGGCATCACACAGCTGCTGATAGACCCCGTTCTGCTTGATGCTGCCACCCCCGTAGAGCACCAGCAGGCGACTGCCCGCCGGAATGAGCTCTGGCAGGCTGGCTATCTGGCCCTCCCCGAAACAGACGCGGGTCGGATTGGCATATTGGAAGTTGTACACGGCAGAGCCCTCGGTTGAATGCATGCAGGGGGATTGTGCGCCCCCGGACGGGCGAGGTCAAAAAACGGGAACACCCTGCCAAATTGAGGGGAACCACGCGAAGGGGATGGTACTCAGGTGTGACTTTGCTATGGTGGTAACGGGAAGCGGCCACCCGGCCCTTGCCATCGTCGGCTCATCGCTGCCACTTCGCCATCGGGGCGCACCATTTTCTGGTCACAGGATCTTTATGATGAAACTGAAACACGCTTGGATTGCTGGTCTGCTCACCCTCTCGTCGGTCTCCCTCGTGCAGGCCGCCGTGGTCACCACCAATGTGGCCGTCACCCCCGGGGAGGCGAGCCTGGCGGAGGAGGTCACCGCCAAGGCGACGGTCACCGCCATCGACCTGGCCACCCGCAAGGTCAGCCTGAAGAATGCCGAGGGCAAGCCCTTCGATCTGGTCGCCGGGGAAGAGGTCACCAACCTGCAGAACATCAAGGTGGGGGACGTGGTGGCGCTGCGCTACCTGCAGCTGCTGGATCTGGAGCTGCTCAAGGGCACCGCCGGGGTGCGCAAACGCCTGGTGGAGGTGGAGGGCAGCAAGGCCGCCGCCGGGGATCAACCGGGGGCCGGAGCCGGCATGCAGGTGACCATCTACGCCGACGTCATCGAGGTCGACAAGGCGACCCAGACCATCAAGGTGAAGGGGGTGGACAAGACCCTCACCGTCAAGGTGAACGACCCGGCCCAGTTTGCCCTGATCGCCAAGGGGGATCAGATCAAGGCGGTCCAGACCACGGCCATAGGCATCGGGATTGAGCCGGAGAAAAAATAAGGCGCTGGCGGTTCAACCAAGAGAGGGAGGGGTTTCCCCTCCCTCTCATCTCACCGGTCCGGACGGGCAATCTCTTGCCTCCATGACACAGAAGATTGCCGTTTGGGTCATAACCCCCTAGGCGGTCGTCACTTCCGATTTATTGCCGGTGAGTTTCTCCATGGCCGCCTTGAGCATGGCATCACGTTGCTCGGTCAGGGCCTTGGTCTGGGCCTCCCGTTCCTCGCTCGACAGCTGCTTGTTGCCGGCCACCTCTTTAAGCTGGCTCTCGAGATCGTCAAATTTCTTGCGATCGAAGCCCAGGGCCTTGTCCACCAGCTGCTGCACCACCGCATTATTGGCGCTGCCACTCTGGCTCGCGTTCTTGCCGCTCCTGGCCAGATGTTCATAGGTCAGCACCTGCTGCGCCTTGCCGGTCATCACCTGGCTGGAGAGGCTGACCTGCTGATCCCAGCCGCCCCCCTGCGGGCTGTCGCTGGCGCTGAGGGTGGCCAGGGCCCGTTGCTGGGACGCGCTCTGGGCGAGTTGCTGACCATAGGGTTTGATATCCATGAGGGCTCCAAGCTGTCTGCCGGTCTTGCCGGCCTTCGGGGAGGCTTCCCCGTCATGGCCAGAGACCAGCAAGGAGCAGGCCAACTTGTTCGAGTCCCCGCCATCTGCCGTTTTCACTCTTGATGAGCTGCTGTTTACACTGCCTTTGCCTGCCAGCACCACAGATGTTACCACCTCCTCCCAGTTTTACCGAAGGAAGTGCAAGAATGAACCGCAGATCACAAAACAAACAACCACAGAGGCATACCATGCCAGCGCACAATACGGTCAGGACGCGGTATTGTGGATGAAGTGTTTGCAATATCAATAAGATGCAGACCAATCTACCGGCATCCCCAGGTTGCCGCCCAAGGCCTGCGGCAAGCCCCATCTCATCACCCTGCCTGACTCACACTCACTATCAGCTTCGGGCACCCCAATGAAAAGACACACCTTGAGTCTCCTCTCCGCCACCCTGCTCAGCCTGCTCGGCACCAGCGCCGACGCCTGCACCGGCCTCATCGTCGGCAAGGGCGCCAGCGCCGATGGCAGCATCATGATCGCCAGAAACGAGGACTTCGGCGTCAACAACTGGAACAAGCACCTGGTCTTCCACCCCGCCCAGCAGAACGAGGGCAAGCAGTGGAAACTCGGCAACGGGCTCGAGGTGCCCATGCCAAAGGCCTTCCTCGCCTACTCCGCCATCCGTGACTGGGATGCCGCCACCAGCGATCCCGCCGGTAAGTACTACGAGGAGCGCGGCATCAACGAGGCCAACGTCGCCATCTCGGCCACCACCAGCGCCGAGGTCAACGAACGGGCCCAGAAGGCCGATCCGCTGATCGAGACCGGGGTCATCGAGGCCGTCATCCCCACCCTGATCCTGCCCCAGGCGAGGAGTGCGAAGGAGGGGGTCGAGCTGCTCGGCCGCTACGTGGAGACCCATGGCGCCGGTGAGGGCAACAGCCTCTATCTGGCAGACGTGAACGAGGCCTGGCTGATGGAGATTGGATCTGGCCACCACTGGATCGCGGTGCGGGTACCGGATGACAGCTATGCCATGGTGGCCAACGGCCTGCGCATTCACGGGGTGAACCTGGACGACGCCGATGTGCTGCACTCCCCCAAATTGCTGGAGTTCGTGCGCGAACACAAACTGCTGGATAACGCCGATCCGAAAGATTTCAACTTTGCCAAGGCGTTCGGGGTCATCGCCGATCCCTACAACGTGGACAGGGAGTGGCTCGGCCAGCAGCTGCTGAGCGCCTCCCACAAGCAAGCCACCCGTCAGGCGCAATACCCCCTGTTCATGAAGCCGGACGCCCCCATCGCCGTGCCGGACGTCACCAAACTGCTGAGCGCCACCTATCAAGGCACGCCCCTCGATGGCAAGGCGGAGCGGCCCATTCGCATCGACCGGCAGCTCGAGTCCCACATCATCCAGCTGCGCAAGGAGATGCCAAAAGAGCTGCAGGGCCTCATCTGGCAGAGCTACGGCGTGCTGGCCGAGTCGGTGATGATGCCCCTCTACAACACTCTGGAGTCCTATCCCCTGCCCTATCGCAGCGGCAGTGACAGCTACTCCGACGACTCCGCCTACTGGCAGTTCCGCAGCCTGACCGCGCTCGCCAACACCAACCCGGACAAGTACCTGCCGCTGCTGCGCGGGGTCTGGGACAAGGAGAGCCAGAAGCTCTATCAGGAGGTGGCGGTGCTGGACAAAACCCTCAAGCAGACCTACGCCAGCGACAAGGCCACGGCGCTGGGGCTGGCATCGGATTACTCCTACGGCCAGCTGGAGCAGAACTATCAGCTGGCCAAAGAGCTGCGCTACAAGCTGATGACGGATCTCACCAAGAGCAGCGAGAAAAAGTACTCGGAGGCGGAATTCAAGAAGATCATGAGCCTGTAGCTCAAAACTTCAGCATAAAAAAGAGGCACCCCAGGGTGCCTCTTTTCATCTCGGCAATGAACCAGCCCTCAGCGACGGCTGATGTGGAGCGGACCGAAGGTCTGGGCCACCGGCATGATCTCTATGCTGTTGATGTTGACGTGGGCGGGCTGCTGGCTGACCCAGAGCACTGTGCCTGCTATGTCTTCCGGCTGGATGGCCTGCACCCCCTGATAGACGATCGCCGCCTTGGCGTCGTCGCCGTGGAAGCGCACGTTGGAGAACTCGGTGCCACCGCACAGGCCCGGCTCCACGTTGGTGACGCGGATGGCGGTGCCCGCCAGATCCGCGCGCAGGTTCAGGCTGAACTGCTTCACGAACGCCTTGGTGGCGCCGTAGACGTTGCCGCCCGGATAGGGATAGGTGCCGGCGATGGAGCCGATATTCACCACGTGGCCGCGGTTGCGTTCCACCATGCCCGGCAGCAGCAAACGAGTGAGCAGGGTCAGGCCGCTGATGTTGGTGGCGATCATCTGCTCCCAATCCTCCAGATCCGCCTTGTGGGCGGGCTCGAGCCCGAGCGCCAGCCCGGCGTTGTTGACCAGCAGATCCACTTCTGACCAAGCGGCGGGCAGGCCAGCGATGGCGGCCTTGGTGGCGGCTTTGTCCTGTACGTCGAACACCAGGGGCAGGAACGCCTCACCGAGCTCCTCGGCCAGGGCGGCCAGCCGGTCGGCGCGCCGACCCGTACCGATCACCTTGTAGCCCGAGTTCACCAGCAGGCGACTGATGGCCTCACCAAAACCGGACGAGGCGCCCGTTACCATTGCAATCATCTGAACCTCCATTGTCATCTATCTTGTTGATAGCTAAAAGTAATTCAATTATCTCGTCCAGGATCAGCGAACCGTCGCCAGAGAAACGCCAGCAGGTGCAGCCCGAACAGGCCCGAGCCCCCAAGGGCGAACAGCAGGGCGGTGAGGGCATTGACCGAGGCATCGGCCCCCAGCCACCACCAGGCCAGCCAGCCGACCAGGCCAATGGCGAAGGTCTGGCCGGCGCAGACCGGGCAGCGGCCCAGCCTGGCGCGGATGGCGGTGGCGAGGCAGTCATCACAGCTCATGCCCGATCCCGCTTCGCGGGCCGCAGTGACAACACCAGCCGGTGTGCATGCTGGCCCGGCCCGTAATAGTCCGGCAGCCTGAGCCGGGAGCGAAATCCCAACCCATGGTAGAGGGCACCGGCCTCGGTATTGGCATCGGATACCTCGAGGCGGATGGCCCCCCAGCCTGCGGCCCTCCCCTCGGCGATCACCTGCTCCAGCAGGCGGCGAGCCCAGCCCTGGCGGCGCACCGTCCAGCGGATGGCGAGGGTCTGGATGGTGAGCCTGTCCCAGCCCCTGTGCTCCAGCACGCACAGATAGCCCATCAGCTGGGCCTTGTCGTCTTCCAGCAGCAGGGTACGGCCCCTGGCCTGATTGAGCAGATAGTGCCAGCGGCTGCGGCCAAAGGCGACCTCGGGGGGAAAACAGTAGCGCTCCAGCCGGGTGATGGCGCCCAGATCGTCGGGTTGGGCGGCACGTAGGGTCAACAAGGCGTGTCCTCGTTCGGTTATTTATCCTCAGCACCAAAAATGCGACTTGTATCACAAGTTACCAAGGCAGATAGTAGGCACTGTAACCTCTTGTTTCCCCTCGCGCCATTGTCGTGCTTGTCGGTGCATCGAAGCCCACTGGGGAGACTGCCATCCGGGCAGTCCTTTTTGTGGAGCCGAAAATATGAGTACCTATGTCATCGTCGAGGAGTTGGGCGACTGGCCCTGCCATGCCGACTACCTGCTGACCGCCCGCACCTACCTGCAGCACGGCCTGCCCACCACGGGGGGGCGTCCCCGCATCATCAACCTCTGTCGCAGCCTGGAACACCTGAGCGCCGGCTACTACTGCTCCCTGCTGGCCCAGGCCCGCAGCCACCACTGCCTGCCCGGCTTGCAGGCCATCAGCCAGCTGCAACCCCAGCAGCCGCCGGCCAAGCTGTGGCGCAAGCTGCAGGGCTGGCTGAGCCGCCAGAGCGAGGACAGGATCCGGGTACGCGCCATCTTCGGCCAGTGCGAGCAGAGCGAATTGGCGGGGCTGGCCCGCTACTACTACGGCCTGAGCCAGTTGCCGCTGCAGGAGCTGACCCTCAAGCGCGGCCGCCACGGCTGGTCGGTGCGCCAGCAGCAGAGCCTGTCACCGCTTGAGCTGAGCCAGGGCGAGAAGGAGCTGATGCTGCAACACGCCCAGGCCCTGGTGGGGGCCAGCGACGAGGAGCAGGCGGCGCCGCTCTACCAGCTCGCCATCCTGGTGGATCCCAACGATGGCCGTGCCAGCAGCGACGAGCTGGCCCTGGGCCGCTTCATCCAGGCCGCCGCAGCCCAGGGGATCCGGGCCGAGATCCTGGCCCCCTCGGCCATAGAGCGGCTGCCGGAATTCGACACCCTCTGGCTGAGATCCGAGACGGCGGTGGGCCACTACACCTTCGAGTTCGCCCGCCGCGCCGAGCAGCTCAAGATGCCAGTGATCGACAGCTCCCGCGCCATCCTCGCCTGCAGCAACAAGCTCTATCTCTACGAGCTGATGGTGCGCAGCGGCGTGCCCATGCCCCCGACCATGGTGGTGACCCGCCGCGGTCGCCACCATGTGGACGAGCTGGTGCAGCGGCTCGGTCTGCCGCTGATGGTGAAGGTCCCCGACGGCGCCCAGGGGCGGGATCTCGCCATGGCGAGTGACGAGCAGCAGCTCGCCCGCCTGCTGGACGAGGGGCTGGGTCGCTCCGCCCTGCTGCTGGTGCAGAGCCGGATCCCCGCCGAGTTCGACTGGCGCATCGGCTTCCTCGACGGCTCGCCGCTGTTCGCCTGCCGCCGCTTCCGCCCGGAGCCCGGCAACCGGATCCGCCGCCGCAAGCACCCCCTCGACCTGAGCCGCATCGAGGCGCTCCCCCTGAACGAGGTGCCGGAGCGGGTGCTGCAGACCGCCCGTCGCGCCGTCCATCAGCTCGGCAACGGCCTGTTCGGGGTGGACCTGCGCCAGCAGGGGCGAGACTGCGTCTTGCTGGAAATCATCGACAATCCCTGGATACGTGGCGATATTGAAGACAAGGAGGCGAAGGACCTCTATGAGCGCCTGGCCAGGGCCTTCCGGCAACGACTGGAGAACCGGGGGCAGGGCACGGCCGGATAACAAGATCGAATGCAGAGGTGAACATGATGACAACGCAGTGGTGGGACATAGCGCCCCTCGGCTGGGAGAACATCCTGGCCTGTCTGGTGTGCGGCGGTCTGGTGGGGCTGGAGCGCCAGCTCCACGGCAAGCCGGTCGGCATTCGCACCTCCTCCCTCATCGTGCTCGGCACTTACTGTTTCCTCGCCATCGGCGCCGCCGTCAGCACGGTAGCCGCCGATCAGGCCCGGGTGCTGGGCCAGCTCATCACCGGCATCGGCTTTCTCGGTGCCGGCGTCATGATGACCCGGGATGGCCAGGTATTGGGAGTCACCTCGGCCGCCACCATCTGGATGCTGGCGGCCCTCGGCGCCCTCATCGGCATAGGATTGCTGCACCAGGCCCTGCTGCTCACCGGCGTCACCCTGGGGATCCTGGTGGGAGTTCACTACCTGGAGACCAGCTTCAAGAGCCTGCGCCGCGGCGTGCACGACAGGCTGGAGAGCTGGCGCAACGGCAATGGCCATCCCCCTGCCGGCAACCACAGGGACGAACTCGGCAGCGGCATCGAGAAGTAGCAATGCCTCGAAGTCGGATCAAAAAGGGCTCCCATGGGAGCCCTTTTTGATGCCTGATACCCCCCGTTATTGCAGCAGCAGGAAGCGACCCGTCAGAGGCGGCAACTCGACCGTCACGCTGCTGCCGCCGATGCTCAGGCTCTCGCCGCTTTGCAAGTCCAGCAGGGCGCTACCGCTGCGCAGCTTGCCGACCGGCAGGCTGTAGCTCTGGGGCGTGCTGGAGACGTTGAGCAGATAGACGATCTGCTCGGCAGAGGTCTGCTTGATGTCCCCGTAGACGCTGCCGTCTGCCACCAGCTTGACCCGTTCCCCCTGATAGAGGGCGGGGTGAGCGGCACGCAGGGCCAGCAGCCTGCCGAGCCAGGCCTTGAGATCCGCCTGCTCGCCGCTCGGTACGAAGCCGGTGACGCCCGGTACCTTGCCATCGCTGCGGGCCACGTGATCGTCGCACAACCCCTGGGCCGCACAGTCGCCGCTCACCGCCTTGGCGAAGCCCGGTACCTCGTCGCCGAACTCCTCCCCGTAATAGAGGGTGATGGGACCGGAGCGGGCCGCGAGGAAGCTCAGGGCCGCCTTGTGGCGCAGCCAGTAACCCGCCGGGTCGAAGTCGCCGCGCTCCAGCAGGTCGCCGAAGCGCACCAGATCGTGGTTGCCCAGCATCAGGTTCGGCATGGCGTGGTTCGGGTAGTTCTCCACCTTGTTCCAGCTGGCATCGAGTACGCTGGCCCCCTGCCCACCCTTGCCGGATTCCTCCACCGCCAGGGCCTGCACCAGGCCGTAGCGCAGGGGGAAATCGAACGCAGAGGGGAGCGCCGGCTTGTCGCTCGGGCCATAGGCCTCATTGCGGATCTCGTCCGCCCCCTTCCACACCTCGCCCACAAGGTAGCCCAGGGTACCCCACTGCTGGCCGGCGGCCTTGCGGGCCGCGCTCGCCTGCTCCACCTCGGTGCGGATGGCGCGCCAGTCGTCCAGACCCAGCTGATAGGCCTGATCGAGACGCCAGCCGTCGATGCCGTACTGCTCGATCCAGTGACGGGCCACCTCCCTGAAGTAGGCGAGGCTCTCGGGCTTGCCGTAATCCACCAGCTGGCCGGGATAGCCGGCGCCGCCGCTCTTGAGGGCTGGCAGACGCCCCTCGGGAGAGGGCTTGCTCACCCCCACTTTATTTACGTGGCCGAACACACCGTCGAGCAGGACATAGAGGCCCCGCTTGTGGGCCTCGTCCACCAGGGTCTTGAGCTCGGCATTAGTGCCGAAGTTGGGGTCGACGTTGAAGAAGTCACAGGCGAAGTAACCGGTGGCGTCCAGCCTGTCGTCCCCCCCCTGACCGGCGCAGGAGTCGAATACCGGGGTCAGCCAGAGGGCGTTGACGTTGAGACTCTTGATGTGGTCCAGGCTCTGGATGATCCCCTGCAGATCGCCGTTGTGCCGGGAGGGGCCATAGCCGACCCCGTAGTTGGCACCGCCGTTCCCGTCGACGAAGGATTCCACCATCACCTGATAGATCCTCAGGTTGCAGGCGGCCAGATCCGTGCCATAGCAGGCCCGGGCGGCCGCAGGCGGAGGTGAATTGACCACGGGCGGCTGGGTCTCGGCATTGGAACCGCCGCCGCCACTGCCGCACGCGGAGAGGAGCAAGGCTGCCCCCAATAGAGCGCCATGGCGCAACTTTCCCTGTTTCATTGTTATCTTCCCGCTGTGGAGGTGCAGGCGCAGGGTGCGCCGTACTGCTGCCATAATAACCAACGTGCAGAAGGGGGTCTGTGACTGAAAACGTTATCTGGTTCAGCGTGTTAGCACAGCCGGTTCAATGCAGGTTGCGGCTGTTGAACGCCTCACGCTCGTCGATGGGGGTGATGAGGTGATAGACCTCGTGGGCGGCCAGCACGCAACCGCCCGGCCAGGCCAGCTGATGGCGGTCGTTGATGAAGACCCGGGCACAGCGCCGTTCGGTGGTCAGGGTGGCGAACAGGGGCTGGTCGCGCCAGGGGGTCAGATCCAGCGCCCCCGTGGTGCCGTCGGAGAGCACCACGAACAGGCACCACCCCTGCAGATACTCCACATCCAGAAAGACCGGCATGATCTCGGCTCCATTCGAGAGATACCGGCGCCATTATAGAGAAGCCAGCCCCCGGCTTGGTGATGGCAGTCACATTTCAATCAGCCGTTTATACCGTCGACTCACCAGGAAATGACGGTAAAACAGCGAGATGGCTCCCCGATACACATTTTTCCTGCCCCCGGCCGCAACCTTCCCAAGGGGCCGATGTCATAGTTTTGCAACACAATAAAAAGTGGCCCCGGATGGGCTCTAAAAACAGGCTTTTTTCAGGAAAAACAATGACAAGGATAAGGAATTGGATGGGACCTTTTTGGCCCATAGCCGTGTTTTCGGCGATCGCGCTAATCGCCCTCTCCGCGAGCCGGATAGGCCTGGGACTCTGGCAGCAGGAGCGGGTTGACGCCGTCGACGGCTGGTCACAGCTGTTGCTGCAAGGCCTGAGGGTCGATTTCGCTACCCTCTGCTGGGTGTGGGGCGTGCCCGCCGTCTTCACCCTGCTGCTGGCCGGCCCCCACGCCCTCGGTCGGCTCTGGATGCAGTTGATCCGGGTCTGGCTGACCCTGGGACTCTGGCTGATGCTGTTCCTCGAGATCTCCACCCCCTCCTTCATCACCGAATACGGGGTACGTCCCAACCGTCTCTACGTCGAATACCTCATCTACCCGAAAGAGGTGCTCGCCATGCTGTGGGCCGGGCGCAAGGGAGAGCTGCTGCTCGCCCTGGTGTTCAGCACAGGCGTACTGGCCGGCGGTTGGTGGCTCGGCGGCCGCCTGATACGGGATCTCAGCTTCCCGCGCTGGTACTGGCGGCCCGCCTTCGCCCTGCTGATCCTGGCCGTCGGCTTCCTCGGCGCCCGCTCCAGCCTGGGCCATCGCGCCCTCAACCCCGCCATGGTGGCCTTCGCCAGCGATCCCCTGATCAACGCCCTGGTGGTCAACTCCTCCTACTCCCTCTTCTTCGCCATCAAGCAGATGGGGGCCGAGGAGAATGCCGGCGAGCTCTACGGTGAGCTGCCCCGGGAGCGGATCCTGGAACTAGTGCGTGAGGAGAGCGGCCGTCCGAGCCAGGACTTCAGCTCTGAGACCCTGCCGAGCCAGAGCTTCAACGAGGCCAGCCATACCGGCAAGCCGAAGAACCTGGTGATCCTGCTGCAGGAGAGCCTGGGGGCCCAGTTCGTCGGCTCCCTCGGCGGTCTGCCCCTCACCCCCAATATCGATGCCCTGTCGAAGGAGGGCTGGGCCTTCAACCAGCTCTATGCCACCGGTACCCGCTCGGTACGCGGCATCGAAGCGGTGCTCACCGGCTTCACGCCGACGCCGGCCCAGGCCGTGGTCAAGCTCGGCAAGAGCCAGACCAACTTCTTCACCATCGCGGACTTGCTCAAGCAACGGGGCTACAACACCAGCTTCATCTACGGCGGCGAGAGCCACTTCGACAACATGCGCAGCTTCTTCCTCGGCAACGGCTTCAGCCACATCGTCGAGCAGAAGGACTTCGAGAACCCTGTGTTCGAGGGCTCATGGGGTGCCTCGGACGAAGATCTGATGACCAAGGCGGACGAGACCTTCCGGGCCTTGAGCAAGGCGGGCAAGCCCTTCTTCAGCCTGGTGTTCAGCTCGAGCAACCACGACCCCTTCGAGTTCCCGGACGGGCGCATCGAACTCTTTGAGCAGCCCAAGCAAACCCGCAACAACGCCGCCAAGTATGCGGATTACGCCGTCGGCGAGTTCTTCAAGAAGGCACGCCAATCGGATTACTGGAAGGACACCCTGTTCCTGGTCATCGCCGATCACGACAGCCGGGTCGGTGGCGCCAGCCTGGTACCCATCCCCCGCTTCCACATCCCCGGGGTCATCGTCGGTGAGGGCATAGCCCCCCGCCAGGATCCGCGCATCGTGAGCCAGATAGACATGGCGCCGACCCTGCTCTCCCTGATGGGGATAAGTGCCGACTACCCCATGCTGGGCAAGGATCTGACCCGGATGCCGGCGGACTGGCCGGGGCGCGCCCTCATGCAGTACGACAAGAACTTCGCCCTCATGCGGGGCAGGGACGTGGTGATACTGCAGCCGGAGCGGGATGCGGAGGGCTATGTGTATGATCCGGCCAGCCAGCGTCTCACCCGGGCGCAGCAACCGGAGGCCATGAAGGAGGCGGCACTCGGGCTGGTGCTCTGGGGCAGCCTGGCCTATCAGCAAGGGCTCTATCAAACCGCGCCGGACAACTTGACCGTGCTGAACTGATGAGGGTCCACAGACAAAAAAACCGCCAACTGGCGGTTTTTTTGTCTCTTGCGCGGCTCAGGGCTGGGAGAAGCAGGGCAATGAGCGGCTGAACTTGTGCTCGAACACCAGGGAGGTCTCCAGATGCACCACCTCCTCCCGCGCGGTGAAGTGATCGAACACGAAGTTGCGCAGATGTTCGGTATCGGCGACGCACAGATGCACCAGGAAGTCGTCCTTGCCCCCCATGTGGAACAGGCTGATCACCTCGGGCAGGGCCAGGATGGCGTCGCGGAAGGCGTCGATGATCTGCCGGCTGTGGCGGGCCAGTTGCAGGGACACCATGGCCTGGATATGACCACCCAGCGCCTGATAGTCCACCTCGCAGTGGGCCCCCTTGAGCACCCCGTCCTGCTGCAGTTTGCGGACCCGCTCCAGACAGGTGGACGGAGCCACCCCGACCAGGGCGGCCAAATCCTTGTTGGTCATGCCCGCATCGCGAAACAGATGGGCCAGGATGTCCAAGTCCAGTTGATCCAGGTTTCTCATCTTCACTCCTTGCATCGCTCGATTTTTTTAAGACTCTGCCCGTAAACCGGGCCGAACACAACGCTCATTGACATGGCAATCACTGTCTCTATGCTTTGCCGCACTCGGGCCCGGCGCCGACAGATCCGTTCAACACCAAGCCACCCTCACAAGGAATCCCATGCACCCCTCCCACCCCTTCTGGAGCCTGGAAGTCCCCCGTCTCGACGGCCAGTTGCTGCTGACCCCCTGCCCCGGCACCCAGCAGGTCCCCGCCCCGCAAGCCTTGAGCCAGCTGCAACTGGCCGGAGCCCGGGCACTCATCACTCTGGTGACGACTGATGAACTGGAGGCCCTGAGCCTGAGCCGGCTCGGTGCCGAGGCAAACGCCAGGGGCATGGGCTGGTTTCATCTGCCCATTGCGGACGACGAGGCACCGGATGCCGACTTCGAACAGGCCTGGCGCCGGCTGTTGCCGGAGCTCATCGCCCTGCTGCGGGACGGCAAACAGGTCGCCATTCACTGCCGCGGGGGGAGTGGTCGCACCGGTCTGGTGGCGGCCGCCCTGCTGATGGCGCTGGGCCAGCCGCAATCGGAGGCCATGGCCGCCGTCCGGGCCCGTCGGCCCAAGGCCTTCACCCTGGCCAGCCATCGCCTCTGGCTCGATGGCTGGGCAAGGAAGCTGGCCGACTGAGAGCATGACTCCTTGGGCTGTGGGCAGCTGAACAGCTTGCCGATGTTCCTCGCCTTGTCACGGACAAGCCAACCCGATGACCTCTAGGGCTTGGGCTGCTCGTAGGTGAACACCTTGCCGATGTCCTCCACCTTGTAGCTGGTGAGCTGGTAGACGTAGTAGTTGAGCCAGTTGGAGAACAGCAGGTGGCCGTGACTGCGCCAGCTGGCGCGGGGCGTCCGGGTCGGATCGTTGGCCGGGTAGTAGTTGACCGGCACGGCTGGGGTGAGCCCGGCCGCGAGATCCCGCTGGTACTCCCCGTCCAGGGTCGAGGCGTCATATTCCGGGTGCCCGGTGACGAACACCTGGCGACAATCCTTGGTCGCCGCCAGATAGACCCCCGCCTCCTCGGATTCGGCGAAGATCTGCAGATCCGTGTGGGCGCGGATGAGCGCCCCGTCGAACGCCGCATAACGGGAGTGGGGGGCGACGAACTCGTCGTCGAAGCCCCGCAGCAGCGGCTCGTGCTCATCGAGACGATGATGGCGATAGACCCCTGACAGTTTCTCGCCGTGGGTCTGCTTCTCCATGCCATACAAGGCTTTCAGCGCCGCCTGCACCGCCCAGCACAGGAAGAGGGTGGAGGTCACGTGCTGATGGGACCACTCGATGATCTCGACGATGCGCGGCCAGTAGACCACCTCCTCGAACTCCACCAGCCCGAGCGGCGCCCCCGTGATGATCATGCCGTCGTAGTTGTTGCCCCGCACCTGCTCGAAGTCGTGATAGAAGTTCTCGAGGTGAGCCTGAGGGGTGTTCTTGGACTCCCGATCGTCGATGCGCAGCAGATCCACGTCCACCTGCAGCGGCGAGTTGGAGAGCATCCGCATCAGCTGGATCTCGGTCTCTATCTTCTTGGGCATCAGGTTGAGGATGAGCACCCGCAGGGGGCGGATGTTCTGGGTGACGGCCCGGGATTCCGTCATGACGAAGATGTTCTCTTCCCCCAGCACTTCGGCGGCGGGCAACTGGTCCGGGATCTTGATCGGCATGCTGACTCCCTGTACTGCATCGGTAAATATGTCTGGACATCTAGAAGCCTATAATAAAGCACCCGCCCTGTCATCAGATACCTTTTCTTCATTCCACCCTTTGACTAGCATACGACTTCACTCTGTTTCTCATGCCCAAGCCCATGACAGGTATCAAGATCTCGGTAGATCGGCTACAAGTCGGCAATTATGTCTCCCTGCCACTGGGCTGGCGCGAACACCCCTTCCTGTTCTCCAGCTTCAAGCTCAAGAACGAGCAGGAGATAGCGCTCATCCGCCGGCTCGGCCTCAAGCTGGTGACCATCATCCCCGACAAGAGCGACACGCCCCCCAGGCCCGTCGACCAGGTCAGGGCACCATCGACCGACGGCGGCGCCCTCGCCAGCCGTCAGCAGGAGATGCAGCAGGAGAAAGCCAGGCGCATCGAGCAGCTGCAGCGCTATCGCCGGGATCTGCAGCAGTGCGAGAAGCACTTCCAGCAATCCCTGGCCCAGGTGCGCAGCCTGATGGGCAAGATCCAGTCCCGCCCCCTCAACGCCATCGGCGAGGCCAGGGAGCTGATCAACGCCATGACGGAGCAGTTGCTGTCGGTGGACGAGATGGTGCTGCACCTGGTGTCGGGCAGCGAGGATGACAACAGCCTGCAGTTCCACTCCCTCAACGTCAGCGTGCTCAGCATGCTGCTGGCTCGTGAGTGCAAGCTGCCGGCGGAGGCGATCCGCCAGGTCGGCATGGGGGCCCTGTTCCACGACATCGGCAAGCTGAAGCTGCCAAGCCAGTTGCTGCGAAAGAGCGGCCCTCTAACCAAGCCTGAGCAGAACCTGATGGCCCAGCATCCCCGCTACGGAGTGGATCTTCTGAGTCACGCCAGGGATTTCCCGGAGCAGGCCAGGAGCATAGTACGCCACCACCACGAGTACCTGGATGGCAGCGGGCCAGAGGGGCTCAAGGGGGTGCAGCTCGATCCCCTGACCCAGATAGTCTCCCTGGTCAACGAGTACGACAACCTCTGCCACCTGAAGGCCAAGGTGCCCTACTCCGCCCTCGGCAACCTCTACAAGTTGCGCAAGGGGCAGTTCAACATCGACTACCTCGGCATGCTGATCCGGCTGATGGGGATCTACCCGCCGGGCAGCGTGGTACAGCTCTCCAACGGCCAGGTCGGGCTGGTGATGTCGGTCAACAGCGCCCGCCTGCTCTACCCCGCGGTGCTGGTGTACGATCCCCGCATCCCGCGCCAGGAGGCGGCCATCATCGATCTCGAGCAGGCCGAACTCACCATCGCCAAGGTGATCCACCCCAAACGGCTGCCGCCGGCTGTGTTCGAGTATTTGAACCCGCGCACCCGGATCAGCTACTACTTCGAACACGGCAAGCCCTGAGCAGGGCACTCATCTTTGACCTCAGGAGTCTGCATGCGCATCGAGATAATCAGCACGGGGGATGAAATCGTCACGGGGCTGGTGGTGGACACCAATGCAGCCTGGCTCAGCGCCCTGCTGCTGGAGCAGGGCTGGCAGGTGCGTCGCCGCGCCACCGTCGGCGACAACCTCAAGGACCTCAAAGCCGTGCTGCAAGAGAGCAGCGAGCGCGCCGAGGTGGTACTGGTGTGCGGGGGGCTTGGGCCCACCGCCGACGATCTCACCGCCCAGGCGGCCGCCGAGGCGTTTGATCAGCCGCTCACCCTCCATCCGGACTGGCTCGCCACCCTGGAGGCGCGCTATGCCGCCCGGGGCATCCCCATGCCCGCCAGCAACGCCAAGCAGGCCAATCTGCCCCAGGGCTGCGAGATCCTGGACAACCCGGTGGGCACCGCCTGCGGCTTCCTGGTCCGCCATCCAGCCAGCCACGGCCTGAGCCAGCTGTTCTTCACCCCGGGCGTGCCGTTCGAGTTCAAGCAGATGGTGTGCGAGCAGATCATGCCGCGCCTCAAGTACCTGGCCGGAGAGCAGACCGACACCGAGTTGCGCCGCTTCTATACCTTCGGCATCTCGGAATCGGCACTCTCCGACAGGCTGGATGCCGCCCCCTGGCCGACCGGCATAGAGCTCGGCTATCGCTCCTCCATGCCGCTCATCGAGTTGAAGCTCATCGGCCACGGGGCGAGCGTGGTAGACATGGATGCCGCCGAGGCGCGCCTGCTCGGGGAGATCTCGCCCTGGTTGGTGGGGCGGGGGAACCAGGAGCCGGCCAGCCAGATCCTGACCCTGTTGGGCGAGCGGCCGCTCACCCTGATGGAGGGGGAGAGCCGGGGCGCCCTGCTCGGTCTCTGCCACGACTATCCCCAGCTACAGGCCCATTTCGACCCTCAGCTACCCAGCGAGCTGGCCCAGCTTGCAGGTTCAGGAGCTGGGCTCAGCCTCACCATAGGCAGAGCGGGAGCGGACGGTGTACCCCTGCTGCTGTGTGCCGATGGCGAGTCCATCGGCCAGACCCTTAAGGTCCGCCACCCGGATCCGGGCAGCGGGCGAAAGATCCTCGCCTTCGCGGCCCTCGACATGCTGCGCCGCCACCTCTCTGGGCTGCCGGTGATCGCGGACTACCTCACCTTGCCAAGAAGCGCCGAACGCCGGCGTTAGCCTCCGTCAACGCCAGTGACCCCGGGCTCAGAGGATCGGCAGCAGGGATGCCAGGGTTCCCAGCCCCTGGCCACCCTGAACCCAGTAACCGGCCAGCGCCAGGGTCAGCAGGCAGAAGGCCGCCTCGTAACCGCCCCCGCTCTTGAGGGGCAGGCCGGGCAACCGAAAGCGCCGACGCAGGGGCCAGAACAGGGGGATCCCCGCCGGGGTCAGCCAGTCCCCCAGCAGATGGCTGAGGTAGCCGATGATGAGGGCATCCTTCACCGCCACCGAGATAAGGCCGGGCCCCTGAAACTGCGCCAACCCCCAGACGCCGGCCCCCACCGCCAGCAGGCTGTGAGTGAACCCCCTATGGCCGAACAGCCGCGACAGCGGCCCCGAGATCCAGGGCAAGCGCCGGCCGAGCAGGGACTTGGGGTGATCGAGATCCGGCAGCAGGGCGCTGCCCAGGGCCAGCGGCACCAGTTGCCAGAGGCTGGCATCCGCCAGGGCCGGGGTCAGCTCCAGCTTGTGGGCGATCAGGGTGCAGGTAACGGCAAACAGCAGGTGGCCTTGGGCGGTCATGATAGGGATCGATGGAGCAAGGGATGGACGGATGGGGTGCAGGTCCGGCGAGACCGGGCGGCCGATTAGAATCCCTCTGGCCGCAATGAGCAAGACGAATGTTGATCAAACCTCACTTTCACAGTCATTTATTCCACAAAACACCTATCCCACACGCCACTAGCGACTCATTCAACGCCAATCTCACCATCCGACAAGGAGGTCGGCCAGCCTGAGGAGGCCAGCCGACCCGGATCAATCCAGGCTCTTCTTGAAGCGGCGGGCGGCCAGGGTCAGCATCAGCAGGGTGAAGCCCGCCAGCCAGAGCACGTCCGGCAGCAGATCCCCCATGTCGCCGCCCCTCAATACGATGCCTCTGATGAGCCGCATAAAGTGGGTGGCGGGCAGCACCTCGGCCACCCACTGGGCCGGCACCGGCATCCCCTCGTAGGGGAACATGAAACCCGACAGCAGGATCGACGGCAGCAGGATGAACACAGTCATCTGCATCGCCTGCAACTGGGTCTGGGCCAGGGTGGAGATGAGCAGCCCCAGGGTCAGGCTGGCGGCGATAAACAGCAGGGTCGCCAGCAGCACCTGGCTCAGGGCACCGTTGATGGGTACCGCGAAGATGAGGTGGCCGAGACCGAGGATGATCACCACCTGGATCAAGCCCACCACTATGTAGGGCAGGATCTTGCCGATCATCAGCTCCAGCGAGCTGACCGGGGTGGTGATGAGCAGCTCCAGGTTGCCGCGCTCCCGCTCCCGCACTATGGCCGCCGAGGTGAACATGATCATGGTCATGGTGAGGATCACCCCGAGCAGGCCGGGCACTATGTTGACCGCCGCCCGGCGGGAGGGATTGAAATAGAGCACGGTCTCGAAGGTGGGGGGGGCGCTCTCGGCCCCCGGCTTGAGTCCGGTGAGAGGCATGGCGCGCAGCCCCAGCAGGGCGCCGGCGATCACGGTATCCGAGCCATCCACCAGCCACTGGCCCGCACTCTCCCCGTCGCTCAGGCGACGACTCAGATCCCGGGGCAGCACCAGCACGGCGCGCACCTCCCCCCGGGTCAGGGCGGCCTCCGCCTCCTGCAAGCCCACGTAGCGCCGCTCTATCTGCACCACCTGGGTGGCTTTGACCGCCTCCACCAGCAGCCGCCCCGGCACGCTCTCGCTCATGTCCACCAGCCCGGCCGGGATCTGGCGCACATCCGTGTTGATGGCGTAACCGAACAGCAGCAGTTGCAGCAGGGGGATCATGACCACCATGCCGAAGGTCAACCTGTCCCGCGCCAGCTGCCTCAGCTCCTTCTGGGTGATGGCCCAGAGCCGCCTCAGACTGTTCATGCCCTGCGCTCCTGTCCGGTACAGCTCACGAACACATCCTCCAGGCTGGGTCTGACCGGAGCCAGGCTGGCATCCGCCAGGGCCGGGCAGGCCTGCCGCAGCCAGGGCACGGGATCCGCCAGCTCCTTGTCCACCAGCACCCGCAGCCGCTGGCCGAGCTGGGCGGCGGAGCGCACCGGCGCCAATTGCAACAACTGCTGCTTGAGCAGCCGCAGATCATTGGCCTGCACCTCCACCACCCGGGTGCTCATGGCCTCCATCAGCGCCTGGGGGGAGCCCTGGGCCCGCACCTTGCCCGCCTCCATGATGGCGAGGCCGTGACAGCGCTCCGCCTCGTCCATGTAGTGGGTGGTGACCAATATGGTGGTGCCCCCCTCGCTGAGATCGAACAGCTTCTCCCAGAAGTCGCGCCGGTTCTGGGGATCCACCGCCGAGGTGGGCTCGTCCAGCAGCAGCAGATCCGGGCTGTGGATCACCGCCGCCGCCAGCGCCAGCCGCTGCTTCTGGCCGCCGCTCATGGCCCCGGCACGGCGACGTGCCAGCGGGGCCAGCTCATAGGTCGCCAGCAGCTCGTGCAGGCGGGCGTCGAGGGCCCGGCTCCCCATGCCGTGGATCCGGCCCATGAACTCCAGGTTTTCCCAGGCGGTGAGCTCGTCGTAGAGAGAGAACTTCTGGGTCATGTAGCCGATGCGCCGGCGCAGCGCCTCCGCCTGTTTCGGGATGGCGAGCCCCAGCACCTCTATCTCCCCCTCGGAAGGGGTGAGCAGGCCGGTCAGCATGCGCAGGGTGGTGGACTTGCCGCAGCCGTTGGGGCCGAGGAAACCCTGTATCTGCCCCCTGGGCACCGCCAGCGCCAGCCCGTCCACGGCGAGGAAGTCGCCGAAGCGGCGGCTCACCCCGCGGGCACTGATGGCGAGCTCCCCCAAGGATGCGTCACTCATGGGCCGGCTCCGCGCCATCGGCAGGCTCCGCCTGCACCGGCAGGCCGCTCGGCAAGTCCTTGGCGGCCGGCAGATCGATCTCCGCCAGATAGACCAGCCGGGCCCTGTCCTGCTCGTTGAGGGCGTAGTAGGGGGTGAAGGCGGGCTCTTGGGAGATCCAGCGCAGCCGCCCGCTCAGGGGATCCGCCAGGCCGTCTACCCGCACCCGCATGGTCTGGCCCACAGGGTAATTCGCGAGGGCCGTCTCCGGCACATAGACACGGGCATAGGGGGCGCTGTCCGCCTGCAGGGCCGCCAGCACGGCGCCGACCGGTACCCGTTCGCCGAGGTTGTAGGGCAGGCTGTCGAGGCGTCCGCTGCGGGTGGCCACCACGGTGAGATCGGCCAGTTCACGCTCGGCCAGCACCACATCCGCCCTGGCCGCCTCGAGTTTGGCGGTGGCTTCGTCGATGTCTTCCGCCCGCACGCCCCGGGTCAGCTTGTCGAGCTGCTGACGGGCACCGTCCCGCTCGGCCAGGGCCCCATCCCGCTCGGCGCGCGCCTTGTCGAGTTCGGAAGGGCTCTGCAGCTTCTGCCGCACCAGTCGCTCGGTGCGCTGGAAGCTGCGCTCCGCCTCCCTGAGATTGGCCTCGGCCTTGTCGAGGCTGGCGCGGGCCGCGGCTATGTCTTCCGGCCGCTCCCCGTTGGTCATCCGGGCCAGGGCCGCCCGGGCGCTCGCCTCCTCGGCGCGGGCCCGGGCCAGCACCGCCTGCTGGCGGCTGTCGTCGAGCCGGGCCAGCACTGTGCCCTCCTCCACCCGGCTCCCCTCCGCCACCGGCAGGTCTCGGACTATCTCGTTGGCGGTGGCGGTGAGCAGCACCCTGTCCCGCTCCAGGGTGCCGAGCGCCTCGCCACGGCGATCGGGCTGGCAGGCACCCAGCAGACCCAGCAGGGGGATGAAGAGCAGGCAGTGACGCAGCATGGGGGCTCCTTGGCGCGGCTCCCGGGTCTGGCCCGGAACGAGTATTGATGCATGACTGTCGCCAGCATACCCACTGTCAGCTTATTTTTCCTCAAGCCAGCTCACCCATTTGCACCGAGCTCGTTGACCTAAAAAGAAAAATATCAGAATACTGCGGTTCAGGGCCGCCCAGGCGGTATCCCTTATGGCCCCGCCGTCGGGAGAGGCAGGGAGAGACAAGGAGGTTCCCGGTGTTAGACAAAGCGTGGTTTCAGCTGTCGGCGGACATGACCTATGTCTGCCTGCGCATCGCTCCCGGCCTCACCAGCCCCGTCACCGAGCGCGATGTACTGAGCCTGCTGCGGGCCTCCAACTGCCGCCGCTACCAGCCTCTCACCGAGGGGATCCGGCAGGCGGTCGCCCTGCTCGGTGCCCTGCACGACAATCCCGATGCCCCCTCCCACGCCCCCGTGCCCATCGCCCAGCGCCAGGACGCCCGCCTCTTGCTGCTGGTGGAGAAGGACCAGATGAGTGCCAAGGCCCAGATCACCGCGGATTGGGGGGGCAAGCCCCTGACCCTGGAGCAGTTGCAGCAGGCCCTGGCGGCGAGCCAGATCAAGCGGGGGGTGGATCCGGCCAGGCTGGTTGCCGCCGTGCAGGCGGCCAAGGAGGCGGATCCCGGCGCCCAGCTCAACCCCGTCATCGCCCTGGGCCAGGCCGCCGAGCACGGGCTGGATACCCGGCTGGAGCGGCTGGTGGAGACGGCGGCGGAGCGGATCCTCAAGCCCCAGGAGCGGGATCACGGCAAGGTGGACATGCGCGACCTCGGTACCCTGCTCACCGTCAAGGGGGGCTCCCAGCTGATGCGGCGCCACCCCGCCACCCGGGGCATCGACGGCTTCACCGTGACGGGTCAGCCTTTGCCCGCCAAGGCCGGCAAGGAGAGCACCATGGTAGCGGGGGAAGGCACCTGCCTCTCCCCCGAGGATCCGGATCTGCTGCTGGCGACCCGGCCCGGCCTGCCCTGCCAGGAGCGGGCCGGCATGCGGGTCGACGAGGTGCTGAGCGTCAAGCAGGTGGACATCCGTCACGGCCACGTCATCTTCGAGGGTTCCCTCCTGGTCACCGGGGACGTCATGCCCGGCATGCGGATCAAGACCAGCGGCGACGTGGTGATCGGGGGCTTCGTCGAGGGGGGCCATATCGAATCGGGGGGCACCATCACGGTGCGCGGCGGCGTCATCGGCCGCAAGCAGGAGAACGACGAATACCTCTGCCACCTCTACGCCGGCGGCGAGATCCATGCCAGCTACGCCCAGTACGCCCGGCTGGAGGCCGATGGCGACATCCATATCCAGAGCCAGCTCAGCCACAGCTATTGCCGCAGCGGCCAGGATCTGAAGGTGGGGGACAGCGCCATGCGCAAGGGCCACCTGATCGGGGGCATCAACATCGCCAACCGGCTGATCATGGCCCCGGTGCTCGGTGCCTCGGCGGCGAACCGCACCCGGCTGCAGATCCTCGGCGGCTACTTCAGCCACAAGGAGCAGGAGCAGGCCCTGCGCCAGCGCAAGCAGGCCTGTCGGGAGCAGCTCGACAAGCTGCAGGATCTCATACTGCGGCTGCTGCAACTGCCCCGGGAGAAGCGCAACCCCGAGACCCTGCAGAAGATCAAAGAGCTACGCACCCGCCAACTCGACGAGAGCCAGTCCCTCGACGAGCAGCTGGCGGCGGCCCAGCTCGAGCTGCAGGCCCTGATGGCCAAGATGGACATCATCGCCACCCAGCGCCTCTTCCCTGGTGTCGAGGTGGAGATGGCCCACCATCACAACAGGGTCGACATAGAGCACGGCCCCATCCACTTCGCCATCCGGGACGATCAGCTGCAACTGAACCCGTACCAGGGTCACCGCTGAATCCGGGCCCCCTCTTCAGGGAACCCGTGCCACCGGCTTGACGTGATCCCGGCGGCGATCTTCGCTACACTCGACCCCCCATTGGCCCCATGGGGCGGGCCAGCCAGACTCAGGTAGTGAGAGATGTACAAGCTGATCGCATTGGATATGGATGGCACCCTGCTGAACCCGCACGGTCAAATAACCCCCCGCACCCAGGCCGCCATCACGGCCGCCCGCGCCAGGGGCGTCACCGTGGTACTGACCTCGGGTCGGCCGCTGGAGGGCATGACCCCCTATCTGGCAGAGCTCGGCCTCACCGGCCCCGATGACTACGTCATCTGCTACAACGGCGCCCTGGTCCAGAAGGTGGCGGATCAACGCATCATCCGCAGTCAGCTGCTGACCGGCAAGGACGCCAGCGCCATCGCCCATCTGGCCGATGAACTCGGGGTCAACATCCACGGTTTCTCCGTGCGCCAGGGCCTCATCAGCCCCAGGGTCAGCACCTATACCGAGCACGAGTCCCAGCTGGTGGACATGCCCATCAACCTGGTGGACTTCGCCACCCTGCCGGCCGACGAGCAGATCATGAAGGTGATGATGATAGACCCCGAGCCCCAGCTCTCCCGTGCCATCGCCCAACTGCCTGCCGAGCTCTATGAGCGCTATACCGTGGTGCGCAGCTCCCCCTACTTCCTCGAGTTCATGAACAAGCTGAGCAACAAGGGCACAGGGGTCGCCGCCCTGGCCGAGCACCTAGGCATCACGGCAGACGAGGTGATCGCCGTGGGGGATGCGGGCAACGATCGCCACATGATCGAGTACGCCGGCCTCGGGGTTGCCATGGGCAACGCCACCGACGAGATCAAGGGGCTGGCTCAGCACATCACGGCCCGCAACGACGACGACGGGGTCGCCAGGGTGATAGAAGAGTTCATCCTGAACCCTTGATCCTGACCGGGGCACCACAGGGTGCCCCGCATTTTTCACCATCGAATCTGCATGTTTAATATATCCACCACGATTACCCACTCATCTCACAGCATCTCCCCTACAGCCCCCTGATAACGGGACTCAAGCTGGCTCAGGCCTCGTGAAAATTAACATAATAGCATCATTTCGTTTGACATATTGAACGGCCTTGGCAGACTGGGATCAGGATCCAGGCTGTCATCGCCCAGGCTGACCGACGATTCTGGCACCCCGGCACGACCCCGGATCCCATGACCATGCCTTGAGGCATGCCCTTGCCGCCGAGACGCGGAAAGGGCCTTCCCAAGGCGCAGGATGAGACCGCCAAGGATGCGACCTATGCCCAACCCCTCCCGATCCCATGCCAAACCCGTCGTGCTGATGACCATGGGAGCCCAACCCCGCAACGGCCACCCCTATCAGGTGATGACCCACAAATACATCAAACCCCTGGTGGAGATCAGCGGCTGCGTGCCTCTGCTGGTCCCCACCTGCTGCGGCGCCGAGGATCTGGAGCAGTATCTGGATCTGGCGGACGGCGTCTATCTGAGCGGTGCCGGCTCCAACATAGACCCCGCCCTCTACGGTCAGGAGAACCTGACGCCGGACAAGCCCCAGGACAGGGACAGAGACTTGTTCGACATTCCCCTGGTGCGCGCAGCCATCGACAGGGGCCTGCCGCTGCTCGGCATCTGCCGCGGCATGCAGGAGATCAACGTGGCCCTCGGGGGCGACATCCATCAGAAGGTCTATAGCGAGCCCGGCTATGCGGATCATCGGGAGGATGCAGAAGATACGGTGGAGGATCAATATGGCCACAGCCACCAGGTCAGCCTGGTGCCCGGCAGCTGGTTCGCCGAGCTGATGGGGGAGGATAGGATCCCGGTCAACTCCTTGCACGGTCAGGGGATCAAGACGCTGGCCAAGGGGCTGGCCCCCCTGGCCTATGCCGAAGATGGCTTGATCGAAGCCATCCATGCCCCCGAACTGCCCCAGTTCACCCTGGCGGTGCAGTGGCATCCGGAGTGGAAGGCGAGCGAGAACCCCCACTCCATCAAGCTGTTCGAGGCCTTTGGTGCCGCCTGCCGTGAGCGCAGGCAGCAAGTGAGCTAGTCGCCAAAACCCTTGGTCTTCAGTCTCGGCAGCGCCCCGCGATCGGGGCGCAGGGTGCGGCACACATCCAGCCCCTTGAGCCCCCGCTGGATGTGATCCGGGGCCTGGCCGAGCACCATGCCGTTGCCGCGATAGAGCCTGGTCTCTTCCAGTTCGAACAACTCACCGCCGATCAGGAGTTGCTCCCGGCCGTCCACCACCTTGCCCCACTTCAGGGGCAGGGTCATGTCCACCAGGATCTCCCCGGTGGCACAGCCCTCGCGCCAGCTCGCCTCATCCGAGAAGGGGGAGAGGGTGATCTCCCGCCAGGAGCCATCCCTGAATTCCATCCGGTAGTGATCCCTCAGCAGATCGCACCCCGCCAGCACCATGGGGATCGCCAGCCAGAAGATGTTCTTTATCCCGCTCAAACGTTTCACTCCCTCGTCAACTTGCGCCAAGGATAAAGAAAAACCCGCATCCCCGCATCCCTTGCGAAGGCAGGCGAAGGGATGGCAAGAGGGCCGCTCACTGCGCTAGCATGGGCACCTTCCCCTCTGCGAGACAACACCATGTTACTGATGGCCATGGCCCTGGGCGCCAGCCTGCAATTTGACTGCCCACCCCGGATAGAGAGCCGCCAGCAACTGCTGAGCACACACTCGGGTTGGCAGGGAGTGAGCCGGGTTCTGGCAGGCCAGCCCGCCGAGCGGCTGAGCCATCGCCTCGACAACCTCTCCCTGTTCGACGGGGATCCCGCCGAGCTGGCACAGCTCAAACCGGACAACGGCGACAGCAGCGAGACCCACTACTGGAGCCTGGACAAGCGCAATCCACGCCCCTTCTATCTGGTCTGCCACTATCAAGACAGTGCCATCACATTGCAGCAGGCGCTGCCCTCTGGCATCAGCCATTGCCGGGTCAACGAGACCGGCCCTTATGAGCCGATCGGACTGATCTGCCGCCGATGACCCACACTCCCCCTCAGAGCAACAGCTCGGCCAACTCGCTCAAGCGGCTCAGCTCCACGTCCGGCAACAGTCGCAGGCTCCGGGCGGACTGATCGGTCTCGTTGAGCCAGGCGGCCCGAAAACCGTGCCGCCTGGCCCCCAGCACATCGCTCTCGGGGTGATCCCCCACGTGTAGTATCCGCTCGGGGGTCAGCCTGAGGGCCGCCTGCACCGCCAGGAACATGTCGGGAGCCGGTTTCATCCTGGCGCCCAGCCCGGCCTTGCAGACCAGGGTGAAGTAGTCCGCCAGTCCGGCCTGCTCCAAGTCCAGGTTGCCGTTGGTGATCACCACCAGGGGATAGCGCGCCCCAAGGCGGGCCAGCAGATCGTGGGTGTCTCTGCTGATCTCAATTTTCGAACGCTCGGCGAGGAAGGCGCCAAACACCCGCTCGGCCTCTTGCTGCGCCTGATCCGCCCCCATGCCCCCCTGCACCAGGGCCTCGCGGATCCCCTGCTGACGCGCCAGGCTGACGTCGTCGCGCAGCTCGGGGCGGGTCAGCAGCAGGTCGCGCTTGAGGGCGAGCCAGCTCGCCTTGTCGAGCATGGCGGTGGCCAGGTATTCGCTGCGCAGGTGCGCCAGCATCCACTGTTCCGCACGGGCGATGGCGGGGCCGTTGTCGTAGAGGGTGTCGTCGAGATCGAACGAGATGGCGGCCACCGGCTGCCAGCGGCGATAGAACTGCATGGGCTCTCCTCTGGGCGGCATGCTGCCCCCTATTCGTTTTCCTCTGAACCCGGATCCCGCTTGGCTCTGGGATGAGCGCCGTCATACACCTTGGCCAGGTGCTGGAAGTCCAGGTGGGTATAGATCTGGGTGGTGGAGAGATCCGCGTGGCCCAGCAGCTCCTGCACAGCCCGCAGATCCCCCGAGCTCTCCAGCATGTGGGTGGCGAAGCTGTGGCGCAGCTTGTGGGGATGCACGTGGGCATTGAGCGCCTGCTTGTTGCCCCAGCCGTCGAGGCGCTCCTGCACGGAGCGCGCCGACAGCCGCTGTTTGCGCTTGGAGACGAACAGCGCCTCTGTCTCGTCCCCCGCCAGCAGGGGGCGTACCTTGAGCCACTTCTGCAGCCACTCCACCGCCATCCGCCCCATGGGCAGCACCCGCTCCCGGGATCCCTTGCCGGTCACCCTGAGCTGGCGATCGCCGAGCTTGATGTCCGCCAGGTTGAGCCCCACCAGCTCGGCCAGACGCAGGCCGGAGGAGTACATCAGCTCCATGATGGCGCGATCCCGCACCGCCAGCGGATCCTGCTCGTCGGTGATGTTGAGCAGCTGGTACATCTCGTCCACGTCGAGGTTCTTGGGCAGGGGCCGCCCCTGCTTGGGGGTCACTATGCCCCGGGCCGGATTGGCCACAAGCCGCCCCTGGCGCACCTGCCAGTCACAGAAGCTGCGCAGGGCGGAGACCTTGGTGGCCAGCGAACGGGGCGCCAGCCCCCCCTTGTGCATCCTTGTCACCAGGCTGCGCACCTGGCTCGCCTCCAGCCTGGCCCAGTCGGTCAGGCCGAGGCGCACCAGCTCGGCGGTCATGGCTTCCAGATGGGCCTGGTAGTTGCTGCGGGTGTGGGGGCTGAGCTGGCGCTCCACCCTCAGGTATTCGATAAAGGCCGCCAGTTCGTCCGCCAGCGCGGCGGGCAGAGGCTCGGCGGCAGGGGGCTGCGCCTTGGTGGCTGATCTGGCCGGCCCCTTAGCCACGGGCCAGCTCGGGCAGGCGCAGTTGCAGCAGACGGCCGAGCTGACCCAGCAGCAGGGTGTCGTTGTGGGGGGCGAAGTGACTGGGATCCGAGCTCGCAAACGCCAGTACGCCGAGATCGCCAATGCGCATCAGGGCAACGGAATTGACCAGCACATCGCTGCCAAACAGCGCCTGTTTCTCGCTCTGATTGAGCCGGCCGAAGTAATAGTCCGTTCCCGGCAGGCGCTGGCCCAGCAACTGATCGAGTTGTTTGCCGTCCGCGAGGAAACGCTGCTCGGGGCCGCTCAGCGGGCACTTCTTCGGGCTCAGCCAGAGGCGCACCCCGGTCAGGCGCAGCCGCTGCACGAAGGCCTTGCCCATGACGGCGCTGACTTCGAACAGGCTCTGGCAGCCGTACAGCTCACCGTAGAGGTCCGCATAGATCTTGAAGATCCGCTCGTTCTCGCTGGCGATCCCCATGAGCTCGGTGATCTCCTGCTCCAGCTGCTCGATACGCTCCCGCTGCCTGTCCATCTGCCGCTCCACCAGGGAGACGCTGCCCTTGCGCTCATGGGGAATGCGAATGCGGTCCAGCATGGCGGCGTGGCGCTGGAAAAACTCGGGGTAACGGGCCAGGTACTCCAGCACTGTGGCTTCGTCCATCAGTGATTCCTGCCGTTTGAGTTCGCTCATAACTTGGTTGATCCATCCGAAAAAGGGGCACAAGGCCCCGACATCTGCTTGTGGTAGAGGGGCTTGCCGCCCCCCTTCATGATTCCGTCTACAGCTCTATCTGGCCATCGAACACGTGCTCGGCCGGCCCCGTCATGTAGACCGGCTGACCCGGCCCCTTCCAGGCGATGGTCAGCTTGCCCCCCGGCAGGGTGACGGTGACCCGCTCCTTGAGCTTGCCCTGGCTGATGCCGATCACCACGGCGGCGCAGGCGCCGGTGCCGCAGGCGAGCGTCTCCCCCACCCCGCGCTCGAACACCCGCAGCTTGATCTCGCTGGCGTTGACCATCTCCATGAAGCCGACGTTGACCCGCTCGGGGAAGCGCTCGTGGCGCTCCATGATGGGGCCCAGGGTCTCCACCGGGGCATCGGCCACCGAGGGGACCTCGATGACGCAGTGGGGATTGCCCATGGAGACCACACCGCACATCACAGTATGCTCCTGCGCGCGCAGCAGGTAGGTTTTTTCTGCCTTCTGGGCCCGGAACGGCACCTTGCCCGGTTCGAACTGGGGCACCCCCATGTTGACCGTGACCTGGTTCTCCCCCTCCAGCTGCAAGGTGATGCGGCCGCGGGCCGTGCTGACCGCGATCCTGTCACGGTTGACCAGCCCCTTCAGGCGCACGAAACGGGCGAAGCAGCGGGCACCGTTGCCGCACTGCTCCACCTCGCTGCCGTCAGCATTGAAGATGCGGTAGTGAAAGTCGAGCTCGGGATCATAGGGGGGCTCCACCAGCAGCAGCTGATCGAAGCCGATCCCGAAATGGCGATCCGCCAGCTTCTTGATGACATCGTTGCTGAAGAACACCTTCTGGGTGACGCCGTCCACCACCATGAAGTCGTTCCCCAGCCCATGCATCTTGGAAAAATCTATCAACATCCTGCGTTCCTCTACCCCTTGGGCAGTAAATCTCACCACACCGGCGACTGGTCAACGGCTCACGCTCTCGACTCGGCGGAACGTCTGGAAAACTCCGTGAAACCCGCGCACTCAGGGCAGCAGGTGCTCCCCGCGCCAGAGATCCGCCAGTTGCTCCCGCTCCCGGATGAGAAACGCCTTGTCCCCGTCCACCAGCACCTCGGCCGCACGGGGACGGGTGTTGTAGTTGGAGGACATGGTGAAACCGTAGGCACCGGCGGAACGCACCGCCAGAAGCGACCCTTCGGCGATCGCCAGGGTGCGCTCCTTGCCGAGGAAGTCGCCGGTCTCGCACACAGGGCCCACCACGTCGTACAGCGCCTTCTCGTGGCTAGCGCGGCTGTCCACCTCGATGATGTTCATCCAGGCGCCGTAGAGGGAGGGGCGCAGCAGGTCATTCATGCCGGCGTCGATCAGCGCGAAGTTGCGGGTCTCGCCCGGCTTGAGGAACTCGACCCGGGTCAGCAGCACGCCGGCGTTGGCGACGATGGCGCGGCCTGGCTCGAACAGCAGGGTCAGATCCCGACCCGCCAGCTTCTGCTTGAGGGCCTCGGCATACTCGCTCGGATGAGGGGGCTGCTCGGCGCCGTAGTTGACCCCGAGGCCACCACCCACGTCCAGGTGATGAATATGGATGCCTTCGGCAGCCAGCTCGTCGATGAGCCGCAGCAGCTTGTCCGCCGCCTCCATGAAAGGATTCAGTTCGGTGAGTTGAGAGCCGATGTGGCAATCCACCCCCTTGATCTCGATGTGGGCCATGGCCGCCGCCTTGCGGTAGATGGCGGGGGCCTGCTCGATGGGGATGCCGAATTTGTTCTGCTTGAGGCCGGTGGAGATGTAGGGATGAGTGCCCGCGTCTATGTCCGGGTTTACCCGCACCGACACCCGAGCCACCTTGCCCATGCTGCCGGCCACCCGGTTCAGGCGCTCCAGCTCGGCTTCGGACTCCAGATTGAAGCAGAGGATCTCTTTCTCCAGGGCGAGGCGCATCTCGGCCTCGCTCTTGGCCACCCCGGAGAAGACCACCTTGGCCGGATCACCGCCCGCCGCCAGCACCCTGGAGAGCTCCCCGCCGGAGACGATGTCGAACCCGGATCCCAGACGGGCCAGCAGGTTCAGCAGCGCCAGGTTGGAGTTGGCCTTGACCGCATAGCAGATCAGATGGGGGATGTCGCCCGCCGCCTGATCGAAGGCGTGCCAGTGGCGCTCAAGGGTGGCGCGGGAGTAGACGTAGAGCGGGGTGCCATACTGCTCGGCAAGTTGTTGCAGGGGCAGTTGCTCGGCCTGCAGCTGGCCGTCGGCGTCGTAGTTAAAGTGATCCAAGGGGGCGGTTCCTTCCTAAATTATTGCGGCGCGGCCTCGGAGGCCGGTTTGGCGGTCGCAGACGAGGTGGCTTGCGGTGTACTCTCTGTCTTGGATGGGGCAGGCTTGGGCTGCTCCGTCGGAGCGGGTTGCTCGGGGGGCGGCATGTAAAGCGGCCCCGTCAGACCACAGGCGCCCAACCCAAGGGAGAGAAATGCGGCCAACAGGCACTTGGTGAACTGGGTAGTCATAATGGTTCGCTGCGAAAAAATTTTTGGCCCTCTATAATCGCACTCACATTGTTAAAAGCAACAGGATAAACCGATGAAGGATCACGAGTATCACGCCCTGACAGACGCCTTTTTCCAGTATGTGGAGGACGTCATCGACGAGGGGTATCCGGATATCGACTGTGAACGGGCCGGCGGCGTGCTGACCCTGAGTTTCGAGAACAAGACCAAGGTCATCATCAACAAGCAGGAACCCCTGCACCAGATCTGGGTCGCCACCCGGGAGAACGGCTTCCACTTCGAGCTGCGCGGGGAGAGCTGGATAGACAACCGCTTCGGCGAGGAGCTCAAGACCCTGCTGACCCGGGCCTGCACAGCCCAGGCCGGCGAGCCGGTACACTTCCCATGATCGATCTGCACCCCGACGGCGCTCGCCATGCGGTGATCTGGCTGCACGGGCTGGGGGACTCAGGCGCCGGTCTGGCGCCCCTGGTGGATGCCCTGGCGCTGCCCGACTCCCTGCCGGTGCGCCACCTGCTGCCGGACGCGCCGGAGCGGCCCATCACCATCAACATGGGCTACAAGATGCGCGGCTGGTACGACATCCGGAGCTTCGAGCACCCGGAAGATCGCGCCGTGGAGTCCCATGTCCGTGAATCCGCCGAGCGCATCCAGGGCCTGCTGGACAGCCTGATCGCCGAGGGCTTCGCCCCCGAGCACATCGTGCTTGCCGGTTTCTCCCAGGGGGGCGTCATCGCCTCCTTCACCGCCCTGCGCTGCCCTCAGCCCCTGGCGGGCCTGCTCTGCATGTCCACCTATCTGGCGGCGCCCGATGCCCTGATGGCGGAGATGAGCGAGGCGGCTCGCGCCCTGCCCATCTGCTACATGCACGGCATCTATGACGACGTGGTGGCGCTCTCCATGGGCTGGGACGCGAAGAACCGGCTGGAAGCGGCCGGGCTCACCCCCGAGTGGCACGAGTACCCCATGCGCCACGAGATCTGCCGGCCCCAGCTCGCCGACATACGCGGCTGGCTGCTGGCCAGCCTCGACGGCTAAGCCCGGACGACGAATATGACAACGGCCTGCATCTGCAGGCCGTTTTCGTTGGGTTCAATCCGGTAGCACATCAACCTACCTCGCGGGCAGGCCCCGGATTATCCCGCTGCGGGTTCTGGCTGCGGTAGGGGATCACCTCAAGCTCATCGCCCTGCTGCACGATTTCGTAATACTGGGGCAGGTTGAAGTTGCTGAACTGGCCGGCGTCGCTGAAGCGCTCATGACCCGACGAGGTGTAGAAACGGTTCACCCCCTGCACCAGCTCATCCTTGTTGCCGGCGAAGTGTTGGTAGATCTCCACCCGGTTCGCCTCGTCCAGAATATAGATGTTGGTGCCGGCGTTGCGGGTGTCGAAGAAGAACTGCACCAACCCCTCGCTGGCATAGGCGTCGACGATACCGGGCAGGTGCTGGCTGTGGGTCTTGTCCAGGCGCAGGGGCAGGTGATCCAGCTTGTTGTGGGAGATGTGGCGATAGAAGTCGATGGCGTTCTCCAGCTTCTTCACCGAGACCCCGCGTCGCTCGAAGAAGATGCCGTACTTCTCCTTGCCGAGGGCGAGCGTCTTGACCAGCTGTTGCTTGTCCCGCGCCAGGCGCAGCTCGATGCACTCGGCCACCAGCTGCTGGAAGCGGGAACGCACCAGGGAGCGGAAGTGCTGGCTGTAGCAGAACACCTCTATCATCTCGGGGGCGGCGGCATCCTGGTGCATCTTGCCGAGTATGGTGGTGAGGGCATCCACCACCGCCTCTTCCCCCTGGAAGTGCAGGGTGCGGATCTCGCTCCAGGAGTTGCGATAGACGAGATCCACCGAGCCCACCAGGCACTCCTGATTGCGGCCGAAGGAGAAGACGTCGGCGGCGTTGGCATCGAACTCGATAACCTGCCCCACCCAGTGGCTGGACGGATCCGTCTCCAGGTTGAGGAAGATGGAGAGCTGATGGATCTCGCAGGGGCGGCTCAGGGCCAGGTTGGTGGCGCGCGGATACTTCACCGGGAAGGTGCCGGAGAGATCGCGACAGAACTGGTGCAAGTTGTCGATGTGCAGATCCGAGCCCTGATTGAACAGGTGCACCCTGGACTGGGGCGTCATCAGGCCGTTGAAGTAGGCCCAGGCCACCAGCTTGCTGATGTAACCGTTATATTCGAGCGGCGCCCGGCCTATGATGTCCACCGGCTCCAGGGAGTGCTTGTAGAGATACCAGCCGGCGCGGTTCAGGCGACCGTGGGGTACCTGCACCAGGCTGAGATCCGGCTCGCTCAAATCCGGCGCTATCTTGAGGTTGATGCGCTGCACCTTGCCCGGCAGGCTCTCGAAGGCGGCGTAGAGCTTGCGCGACAGTATACCGATGTCTTCCGGGTTGATGGACTCGCTGATGTTGTTGCGCCGGGCGAACTGGATGAGATTGCGGTAGCTCTGCATCAGGGCTTCCAGCAACTCGGCGTAGGCCACCTTGACCTCCTCGACCTTCCACTCCTCCCGGTGATCCAGGTGGTGCAGGCGCTCCGGGCTCCAGCCCCAGTAGGAGACCAGCTGCGCCATCAACTCTCGGCGCCAGCTCGGGCTGTGCTCCTCCTTCGGATGACTCAGGCCGTCGCACACCTTGAGGTAGAAGCAGCGGCGCACCAGGTCGAGGCGCTGCATGTCGCCGATGGACTTGAGGTAGTTGGTCACCTTGTCCAGCATCAGGCAGTAGTTGTCGAGCCGGTAGTGCATCCCCTCGTTGTGCTGGAACCAGTCGCGACTGGTCACCGACAACAGACGGGTGTTGGGATACTCGTGGGAGTAAGCCTCCATCAGCAGGGACTTGAGCACCGCCTTGTAGGGGGAGTCGATGCCCTTGTAGAGCTGCCAGAGGGCAGAGCCGAAGTACTCCTCCGCGGGAATGCGGTTGAAGCCGCCGAGATCGAGCCAGTCATCCTGGCTCAGCTTGCCGTGGGCAAACAGGCCGTTCACATAGTCGTCGTAGTGGTCGTCATAGTCGCCGGGCACCAGATACCAGAGCAGGCGCTTGCCGGCGATGTGCATGGCGCTGCGGTAGAACTCGTCGAGCAACAGCAGGTGCTGGGCGCTGCCGCAGCTCTCCCCCTGCATCTGGGCATCGTTGCGCTGGCGGAACTTGTCCTCGGGGATCAGGAAGAAGTTGAGATCGACTCCGCGCTGTTCGGCCCATTTGGAGAGGAGCTGGCACTTCTGATCCAGCAGGGCGAGCCGCTCCTGCGACAGACCCGCCACGTGGCAGACCCAGATGTCGAGATCCGAGTGGCAGCACTGGCCGATGGAGGAGGTGCTGCCCATGGAGTAGAGGCCCTGGATCGACTTGTCGTGGGTGTTGAGGCCACCCTGACAGTTCGCGTTCTGACACAGATCCTGGATGAAGGCCTGCTGGACATCGCTCGCGACAAAACTCCAGATACCATGGGGCACGTCACCTGCCACATAGCCGGGCAAGAGAGGGTGATTGAAGTGCAGCATGACGGGCAGCAACTGAAACACCTGCTGCCCATAGCGACTCATGAGATCCAGCGCCCGTTGCGTCTTGAGACGATTGATCTCGTCGTAGCGCGCCACCAGCGTGTCGAGTTTTACCAGCAATGCCCTACCTATCGGGGATAGAAATGACGCACCAAAATGGGGAGACGTCAAAAAAGTGTGATCATGTTAACAATGCAAACCGCCGTGGTAAACAAGCCCGCATGGAATCACCGTATTATTTCTGGTGGTGTCAATAATGGTATCGTAGGAAAGCAATAAATTTTAATGTTTTCAATCAATTAAATATCTATAGCGGATTAATGAAAATCATTTTCAGCCGCCTTTTTTGAGCCTGCCCCCGCTTTTGCCGGCTGCGCCATGAAAGCCCCTGCAAAGGGTGATAAGATCGTTTGCCTCACTAAAGATGAAACAACTGATTGATATGGCAGCCCGAACCCTGAGAATCGCCACTCGCAAGAGCCCATTGGCCCTGTGGCAGGCCAACTTCGTGAAAGAGCGCCTCGAGGCGCTCTATCCCGATCTGCACGTCGAACTGGTGCCCATGAGCACCCAGGGGGACAAGATCCTGGATACGCCCCTCGCCAAGGTGGGCGGCAAGGGCCTGTTCGTCAAGGAGCTGGAGACTGCCATGCTGGAGGGGCGCGCCGATATCGCGGTCCACTCCATGAAAGACGTGCCGGTGGAGTTCCCCGAGGGGCTCGGCCTGCACACCATCTGCGAGCGCGAAGATCCGCGCGATGCCTTCGTCTCCAACCGTTTCAAGCAGATAGACGATCTCCCCCAGGGTGCCGTGGTCGGCACCTCCAGCCTGCGCCGCCAGTGCCAGTTGCGGGCCGCCCGCCCGGATCTGGTGATCCGCGACCTGCGTGGCAACGTCAACACCCGTCTCGCCAAGCTGGATGCCGGTGAGTACGACGCCATCATACTCGCCGCCGCCGGCCTGAAACGGCTGGAGATGAGCCATCGCATCACCGCCTTCATCGAACCGGAACAGAGCCTGCCCGCCAACGGTCAGGGCGCCGTCGGCATCGAGTGCCGCGTCGACGATCACGAGTTGCACGCCCTGCTGGCACCGCTCGAGCACGGCGAGACCCGGGTGCGGGTGCTGACAGAGCGCGCCATGAACCGCGCCCTGCAGGGGGGCTGTCAGGTGCCTATCGGTGCCTATGCCCTGGTGCAAGGGGACGAGGTCTGGCTGCGTGGCCTGGTGGGCAGTCCGGATGGCAGCCGTATCATCCGTGACGAGATCCGCGGTCCCCTGGCGGACGGCGAGGCACTCGGCCACACCCTGGCTCAGCGCCTGCTGGCCAATGGCGCCGACGTCATCCTGGCCGAGGTGTACCACCCATGAAGGCAGGCCGGTCAGCCCTCCGGCCCCTGTCGATGAGGGGGATCGGATGATCCCGCTGGTGGTACGCCCGGCCGAGCAGGCCGGCGAGCTGGCGCAGCTGCTGCGCCAGCAGGGCCACCACCCCCTCTGCTGCCCCCTGCTGGAAACCCGGCCGGGGGACGAGCTCTTCCGTCTGCCAGAATGGCTGCCCGCGGCGGACATCGTCATCGCCGTCAGCATGCATGCGATTCATTTTGCTCATCATTTTCTGTTGCAAACTGGTCAGACCTGGCCACATATTGATTACTTTGCGGTCGGCCAGGCGAGTGCAGATGCCTTCGCCGAGATAGGGATCCAGGCCCAGAGCCCGGACGATCCCCGCAGCGAGGGGCTGCTGTTGCTGCCCGCCCTGCAAGGGGTGACGGGCAAGCGAGTGCTGATCCTGCGCGGCAATGGCGGGCGGGATCTCATCGCCCGGACACTGGCCTCACGCGGCGCACTGGTGCACTATTGTGCCACTTATGAGCGCCACTACCCCGAACTCGACGGGGACGCATTGACCCGCCATTGGCAGAGTGCCGGCCTCGACAGCCTGCTCATCACCAGTGGTGAACTGCTGCAGCGGCTGCTGGAACTGGTGCCAAGCCAGCAGCAGCCCTGGCTTTATGACCGCCTGCTGGTGGTACCCAGCCCCCGCGTGGCCGAGCAGGCCGAGGCGGCTGGCTTTACCCGTATCGTGATTGCCCAAGGTGCATCCAACCAGGCTCTGGTGGCCGCCCTGGAACTGAGGAAAATGGAATGACTGAACAACAAGAACCCGAGGTCAAATCCCAGCCGAGCAGTGCGGCCCCTTTGGCCAACGAAGTGGCAGGCAAGAAGCAGGGCCGCTCAGGCGCTCTCCTCGGCGGTGTCGCCATTTTGCTGGCCCTGGGGCTGACCGGCGGGCTCTATCTGCACGGCCACAAGAATGCCGTCACCCAGCAGGCGGAGATCGGTGCCCTCAAGCAGCAGCTGGCCGATATCATGGGCAAGCTGGATCAGAGCAACAGCCAGGACGCCGAACAGCTGGCCACCCTCGGCAAGAGCCAGCAGCAGCTGCAGGAGGCGCTGGACGCCCTGCAGCACAAGGTGCTGGATCTGGATGACAAGCGTCCCAACGACTGGATGCTGGCCGAATCCGAATACCTGGTCCGCATGGCAGGACGCAAGCTGTGGCTCGAGCATGACCTCATCTCCGCCATCACCTTGCTCGGCAACGCCGACGAACGGATCAAGGCCCTCAACGATCCCAGCCTGATGCCCATCCGCAAGGCGCTGGCGGAAGATATCGCCCAGCTCAAGGGCATGCCGCGGGTGGATCGCGAGGGGCTGACCCTGAAGCTCGCCGCCCTCTCCGATCAGATCGAGCTGCTGCCCCTCTCCACCGTCAGCATGCCGGAAGCCAAGGCCGAGGCCGACCAGGCCGTCAGCACCAACCCGGACGAGTGGGAGAGCAATCTCAAGAAGAACTGGGTCAAGTTCACCGAGAACTTCATCACCATACGTCGCCGCGATGGCGCCGTGGAGGCCCTGCTTTCCCCCCAGCAGGAGATCTTCCTGCGGGAGAACCTCAAGACCAAGCTGCTGCAGGCCCAGCTCGCCGTCTATCGTGAGCAGCAGGCGCTCTACACCGACAGCCTGGACAAGGCCGAACGCTGGCTGACCCAGTATTTCGACGTCGACAACAGCGCCACCCAGTACATGCAATCCGAGCTCGACAAGCTCAAGGGGGAGCAGATCCAGTTCGACTATCCGGATCAGTTCAAGACCCAGGCCATGCTGGAACAGGTGCTGACCGAGCGCCTGCAACGCATCCTGGCCGGCAACTGAGGAGGGCACCATGATCCGTCTTATCGTCATCGTCGCCGTCATGGTGGCGGGCCTCATCTTCGGCCCGCAGGCCTCCGGCAACAAGGGCTATGTGCTCATCTCCCTTGGCAACTACACGGTGGAGTCCTCGGTCACCAGCGCCGTCATCCTGGCGGTGCTGTTCTACGGTGCCCTGCTCATCGTCGAGTGGCTGCTGACCCGGGTATTCGGCCTGCGCCGCAAGACTCTGGGCTGGTTCGGTTCCCGCCGCCGCCGCAAGGCGAACCTGCAAACCGTCAACGCCACCCTGGCCATGGCCGAGGGGCACTATAGCCAGGCCGAGAAGCTGCTGATCAAGGGCGCCGACAACAGCGACACCCCGCTGCTCAACTACCTGAGCGCCGCCAGGGTGGCCCAGGCCCGCGGGGATGAGATCCGCCGGGATCACTACCTGCAAAAAGCGCAGGAGGAAAACCCCAAGGCCGAGCTGGCGCTGACCCTGATCCAGACCCAGTTGCAGATAGAGCAGGGGCAGTACGACAGCGCCCTCGGTCGCCTCGAGTCCGTCTATGCCCTCAACCCGCGCCACCCCATGGTGCTGGACCAGCTGCGTCAGGTCTATCTGGCACGGCAGGACTGGGCGGCCCTGATCGATCTCGCCCCCGCCCTGCGCAAGGTCGGTAAGCTGACGCCCCAGCAGGAGGACGATCTGCTGCAACAGGCCTGGTGTGGCCGTCTCGAGGCCGCCGGGGATGCCCTCGACAGCCTGCGCCCGGTCTGGCAGGAGCTGCCCCGCAAGCTGCGCCAGGATCCCGCCCTGCTCGCCAGCTACGGGGATCGTCTGCGCCGGCTCGGTGCCGACACAGAAGCGGCCGAGCTCTGGCTGGAGGCGCTGCGCAAGCAACCCGCCGCCGAGCTGTTCGCCCGCCTGCCCAAACTCAAGCTGGACGACTACCAGCCCATGCTGACCCAGCTCAAGAAGATGCAGGATCAACCGGGCGCCGAAGCGGCACTGGCCCAGGTCTATCTGCTGGCCGGCCAGCTGGATGAGGCCCAGCGCCTGCTGGAGCAGGAGGTGGCCAAGGCGCCGAGCCCGGCCCTCTGCCACGCCCTCGGCCAGCTGATGGACAAGCGCCGGCTCACCAACAAGGCCAACGAGTACTATCGCCAGGCCCTGGAGCTGGCCGGGATCTGATCCCGAGCCATTGAGTCATCGAATGAAAAAGAGGCCGCATGATGCGGCCTCTTTCTATTGGTGTTGCTCCGGATGATGTTGCCACGCTTTTCTCCCTTCTCCCCTCGCGGGAGAAGGGCTGGGGATGAGGGACGACAGGCAAGCATCCTCTCCCTGAGGGAGAGGGCCGGGCGTTCAGGCCGTCAGTCGCTCCAGCTCGCCGATCAGCCAGATGGCCTCCTGGCGGTGAGTGCCGCACACATCCGCCATGGGGCGAAAGCCGCTGCACACCGCCGGGCGTTCGGGCTGACCGAAGATCTTGCAGCCGAGCTTGGCATCGAGCTGGATGCAGGGGACGCCGGCCGGTTTGCCCTGGGGCATGCCGGGAATGGCGCTGCTGATGCTGGGGGCGATGCAGCAGGCACCACAGCCCTGACGACATTCCATGTGATTCTTCCTCAGTAGGGCGAAGCAGTGTAGCAAGGAGTCTGATTTCTCCTAAGCCTTATCCCTGCCAGAAAGCACGGCGCCCTGCCGCGGGCAACAAAAAGCCCGACGAGTGTCGGGCTTTGGCATTCCGATGACGGCATTGACACATCACAAGATGATATCGCGCACCACGCTGTCCTTGCGATCCAGGAAGTGGATCGACTCGATGCGGCGGCATGAGAGCACGTGACTTGCCGCCACTGCGCCCATCCCTCTTACAGGATGATATCCCGCACCACACTGTCCTTGCGATCCAGGAAGTGGATCGACTTGATGCGACGGATGGTGCGCGACTTGCCGCGGATCAGCAGGGTCTCTGTGGTCGCCATGACGCCGTCGCTGGTGATGCCTTCCAGCAGGTCGCCCTTGGTGATGCCGGTGGCCGAGAAGATGACGTTGTCGTTCTTGGCCAGATCTTCCAGCTTGAGCACCTTGGTCACGTCGATGCCGAGGGCCTCGCAGCGGGCGATCTCCTGCTCACCCAGGGCACGCACGTCCGGGCTGTCGCCCTTGACCTGATGGCGCGGTACCAGGCGGGCCTGCATATCGCCGTCCAGGGCACGGATCACCGCCGCCGAGATGACCCCTTCCGGTGCGCCGCCGATGCCGTAGAGCATGTCCACTTCGCTGTCCGGCAGACAGGTCAGGATGGAGGCGGCCACGTCGCCGTCGGGGATGGCGAACACTCGCACGCCCAGTCCCTGCATCTCCTTGATCGCCTTGTCGTGGCGCGGTTTGGCCAGGGTGATCACGGTCAGGCGGGAGAGCGGCTTGCCGAGCGCCTTGGCCACGGCCTTGAGGTTCAGCTCCAGGGCCTGATCGAGGTCGATGGCGCCCTTGGCCTTGGGACCGACGATCAGCTTCTCCATATACATGTCGGGGGCCTTGAGGAAGGAACCCTTGTCGCCGACCGCCAACACCGCCAGGGCATTGGCCTGACCCATGGCGGTCATGCGGGTGCCTTCGATGGGATCGACCGCGATATCCACCGCATCGCCCTGACCCGTACCCACCTTCTCACCGATGTAGAGCATGGGAGCCTCGTCGATCTCCCCTTCGCCTATCACAATCTCACCGTCGATCTGGATCTGATTGAGGATGTGACGCATGGCCGCCACGGCCGCCCCATCGGCGATATTCTTGTCACCACGTCCGAGCCACTTGTAGCCAGCCAGTGCAGCCGCTTCCGTCACTCGGGAAAACTCGATTGCCAGTTCACGTCTCATCGCAATATCCAACCTTTGGAGCCCGAAAACGGGCGGCATTCTATCACAAGGGCAAACCTTTGCGCGTAAAAGTGGCGGATCGCCACATAAATCGCGGCTTTCATCGGAATGACACCAAACCGCAATCCCTTGTTCACGGCACGGTCACCCCGCTGTCATCTGCCGCTTCTAGCATGGCCCCGTCTTTTAAAACAGAAGCTTGCAACACAAGGGATTAAGATGAAAAAGCTGACAGTAGTCGCATTGGCGCTCACCGCGGCCTTCCAGGCTCAAGCCGTCGAAGTATACAAGAATGACAGCACCATGCTGGACATCTACGGCCGCATCTATGCCGGTCAATTCTTCGGAGAGAAGAAGGAACTGGATACCAACGGCGACATCAAGAACGAATATAGCGACAAACAGGGTGCCAACCAGTTTGTTCGCCTGGGCGCCAAGGTAGAGAGCGCCATCAACCCGGGCCTCAAGGCCCTGGCCCAGTACGAGCTGCAGTTCTACATCAACGACAGCGAGAAGACCGTCAGCGAGAACTCCGACAACCTGCGCACCCGTCTGGCCTTCGCCGGGGTCGGCGCCGACTGGGGCAACGTGACCTTCGGTCGTCAGCAAGGCGCCCCCGGCATGCTGGCCAACTGGACCGACGTATCCCTCTCCGATGGCTATGGCAACGACGCCCTCGGCGCCAAGACCGACACCTTCGCCACCAACCGCGCCGGCTCAGTGCTGAAGTACTCAGGCCTGTTCAACGGCTTCCAGGTCGATACCAGCTACAAGTTCGATGGCGGTGATACCGAAGAGACCACCAGCAAGGACAGCGATGCCGCCTACGGCGCCGCCGTCTCCTACACCTTCCCGTTCAACCTGGCGCTGGGCACCGCTTACAACGTGGGGATCCGCGACAAGAGCAACGAGGAAGACGCCAAGCTGTGGCTGCTCTCCGCCAAGTATGACAACAAGGCCGTCTACGCCGCCCTGAGCTACGCCGACGGCACCGACTTCCTCGCCACCGGCAAGGATCACACCGGTTGGGAAGCCGCCCTCGGTTACAACTTCGAGAACGGCATCGGCCTGATGGCCCTGTGGAACAAGCAGAAGGTGGAACAGGACGGCAAGGCCGACTACGACTCCATCGACTACTACACCCTGGGCGCTCAGTACAAGTTCAACAAGAACCTGAGGGTCATCGGCGAGTACCGCATCAATAACCTGGACAGCCATGACAGCGGCAAGCTGAACACCAAGGATGACTTCCAGCTGGCAGCCCGTTACGACTTCTAAGTCGGGCCTGACTTAAGCTGAACACCATAGAAAAACGGCGCGCAGAACCCTCTGCGCGCCGTTTTCATTTCCCCCTGGTCTCAGAAGCTATTTACGATCTGTCGCGAGAGGCCGTCAACAAGGTGAAGAGCAGCGCAGGAACCGGAGTGTATGCGAATACATGAGCCTCTTTACCACACATAAGAGAGCAGCACATGAGCCTTGATCACGGCCTCACAGCAAGATCATGAACAGTTTCTCAGCGCAGCGGCTTTTGCACCGCTACCAACAGCAGCATGGGACGCTCGGCCTCCTCCGCCAGCGACGGATTGGCGGCGATCTGCTCGGCCGTGGGGCCCCAATCCTCCATGTGACGGATCTCGAATCCCGCCGCGATCAGCGCATTGAGGTAGGTGCCCAGGGTGCGGTGATACTTGATCACCCCGTCCGCCAGCCAGTTGCTGACCCGCTTGCCCTCCGCCTGATAGCCGTTGATGGGCCAGGAGCGGCGCCCCTCCCCATCCACCAGCCAGCCTTGCGGCTGGGGGCAGGTGAAGATGGGATGCTCCACCGAGAACACGAAGCTGCCGCCCGCCCCCAGGGCGCCGTGGATCTGCGCGAACAGGGGGGCGACTTCCGGCAGGTAGTGCAGCGCCAATGAGCTGTAGACCAGATCGAACGATTCCCCCGCCAGATCTAGTCGACTCAGATCCCCCTGCCGATAGTGGATCCCCTCGTCCCGGGTCAGCTCGGCGGCGCGGGTCAGCATCCTGGCGGAGAGATCGATGCCGACCGTCTCGGCCGCCCCCTGCTCCCTGACGGCGCGGCAGAACCAGCCATAGCCGCAACCCAGATCCAGTACCCGCCTGCCGCCAAGGGGTGGCAGCATGGCCTGCAAGGCCGGCCACTCGGGTGCCCCCGCCAACCCCTGTTGAGAGCGGGGCAACTGGGCGTAACCTTCAAAAAAGCCTGGATTATCATAGATATTTTGTGACATTTAACGCTTCCTCATACTGGTCAGGAGCAAGACGGGTATCCATGAGCATACCCCGCCACTCGTGACCAGAGACCAAAAAAAAAAGCAGAGAACCCGGGCGGGCCTCTGCTCTGCTTCGCGCCCGCATCCTGGATGCGGGCCAACAAAAAAGGCCATAGACGAGGCAGCGTCTATGGCCTTGATTCATTCGCACGGTCGCGACTCGGCGCCCGCGTCAGCGCGGGCTCCGATAGGCAACGATGCGATGAATGAGTGGGAGGCTCAGGCCTCCCCGGGCTCCGGACAATGCTTCATCGCGCGCATCTGTTCGGAGTTCACTCGGGTCACTCGCTGATCCGAGGCATAAAGGGTCATCTGATTCACCGGGCCAAGGCTGGCCGTTGAGAGAATGGAGAAATTGGGCGTCACTCTAGGGGCTGATCGGCCCGATGACAAGCAGACTGTCCCGATTCTGCCGGACGGCTCACGCCAGCTTTTTCTGCCAGAACATAGCCCGCCCCACCTCTGGGCTCAGCTCATAACCCGCGAAGCCGCTTGCGCGATAGGCGGCCTGGGCTACCTTGTTGCCCTCCAGCACCTCCAGGGTCAGCTTGCAGCAGCCGAGCTCGCGGGCGAGGCGCTCCGCCTCCGCCAGCAGCCGCTTGCCAAGGCCCCGACCGCGGTAGTCCGGGTGCACGGCGATGTCGTGGATGTTGAGCAGGGGCTGGCAGGCGAAGGTCGAGAAGCCCTCGAAACAGGTGGCCACCCCGGCGGGCTGCCCGTCCACCCAGGCCAGCAACACATGGGCATTCGCTCTCGCCGCCAGCGCCTTGGCCAGGTTCGCCTGCACCTCATCGGCGAGGGGGCTGCCGCCCCCCATCTCGTCTTTCGCGTATTCGTTGAGCAGATAAACCAGCGCCTCGCCGTGCTGCCGGTTATGAAGATCTGCCTTGATGATCTCGTCCATGTCTCTCTCCTCCGTGTCCCTGAGATGGATGATGAGAGCCGATGGTAAACCAGCACCTCGCCCTTACCAAGACTCGCCCGATACGCATAAACGCCCTAATAGGCGCCATCTGGCGATCCAACTGGTCGTAGGTGTGGACTTTTTGCATCTTTGCCTTGCCAGCCAAATGAAAATAAATATCATTAGCGCCCTCCCGGTTCGGGAGCATTTTAATAATTACTAATAAATCAATAAGTTCAGGCCAACAGGTCGATTAGAAGAGTCACACGCAGATGCAGAACCCCAACCACCCGCGCGCCCTGCTGGGCGTCGCCTTGCTGTCCCTTTGCGCCAGCGCCCAGGCCGAGGACGAGACCCTCACCGTCGTCGGCAAACGCAGTCAACACGAAGAGGTCGCCACCGCGACCCGTACCGCCACCCCGGCCAAGCTGGTGCCCCAGACCATAGAGAGCGTGTCCGCCAGCGAGCTGACCGCCTACGGCCAGCCGACCCTGAGCGAAGCCCTAAGTGGCATTCCCGGGGTCAACGCCAGCGGCGACACCCGCTTCGATAGCATAAATATCCGCGGCTTCAACGCCAGCAACGACTTCTACCTGGACGGTCTGCGTGACGACATGCAGTACACCCGCGACCTTGGCAACATAGAGAGAGTCGAGGTACTCAAGGGCCCGGCCGCCGTGCTCTACGGCCGTGGCAGCACCGGCGGCATCGTCAACCGGGTCAGCAAGAAGCCCCAGCGGGGTCAGGCCTCCAGCGTTACCGCCCGAGTCGGCAGCTTCGACAGCCAGCGTCTCGCCGCGGATCTCAATGCCGAGGCAGGCGAGCGGGTACAACTGCGCCTCAACATGGCGCAGGAAGACAAGGAGAGCTTCCGCGACGGGGTGACCAGCAAACGCACCCTGCTGGCCCCGTCCGCCAACTGGGAGATCACCGACAACCTGAACTGGCTGGTGCAGTACGAGCGCAACGGCAGCGATCGCACCCCGGATCGCGGCATCCCCGGCGTCAATGGCCGTCCGGCCGATGTACCCATCGAGAGCGTCTACAGCGACACCAGCCGCGACTACATAGATGACGTGGCCCAGTCCACCCGCTCACAGCTGACCTGGGATCTGAACGAGCAGTGGCAGCTGCGCCAGCAACTCGGCTACACCACCCTCGACAGCCAGTTCGACAACACCTATGTCACCAGCGTCAAGGGCGACCAGGTGACCCGCGCCCGCTGGCAGCAGGCTCTCAAGGCCAAGAGCCTGACCAGCAACACCGAGGCCGAAGGCCAGCTGCAGACCGGCCCCGTCGAGCACCGCCTGCTGGTCGGGCTGGAGCAGAGCTGGCAGGAGCGCACTCCCAAGCTGTACCAGAACGCCACCGCTATCCCGCCGGGCAACCTGTACGATCCGGGCTCACTGCCCACCTACAACGGTGCCATGAAGCTCTCCAGCGACGCCAACCACAAGGTGCGTGGCTACGGCCTCTATGTGCAGGATCAGCTCAGCCTGGGTGACTGGCACCTGCTCGGCGGCCTGCGCCGGGACGAGTTCACCGTCACCAGCCGCCGCAACGACCTCAACAAGGAGGAGACCCTCTCGGTCACCAGCCTGAGCCCGCGTCTGGGTCTGGTGTGGAACCCCATCGAGGAGCACGCCTTCTACACCTCCTACAGCAAAACCTTCACCCCGGTCGGTGGTGAGCTCATCGGCATCACCCCGGGGGACAAGAACAACAACCTGGATCCCCAGCACACCCGGCTTTACGAGGGTGGGGTGAAGAGCGACTGGCTGGATGGCAAGCTGGCCACCACCCTCTCCATCTACCGGTTGGAGATGTACAACAAGCGCAGCAAGGATCCGCTGGATCCCACCAAGGTGATCCTCACCGGCCTGCAGCGCACCGACGGCATCGAGCTGAGCGCCCGCGCCCAGCTGACCGACGAGATCTACCTGCACGGCGGCGTCGCCATCCAGGACGCGGAGCAGGTCAAAGCGGATGCGGATCTGCAGGGCAAGCGACCGATGAACGTCTCGCGCGAGAACGGCCAGCTGTTCGCCGGCTACCAGAGCGGCCCGCAAGGCTGGTATGGGGAAACCGGGGTGACGGCGGTGGGGGATCGCTTCGCCGACAACGCCAACACTACTGTGCTGCCGGGCTACGCCCGCTATGACGCCCGCGCCGGTTACCGCTGGCAGCACTGGGATACCCAGCTCAGCGTGGAGAACCTGACCGACCACCAGTACTACGTCAGCGCCACCAGCGCCTCCCAGATCATGCCGGGCAGCCCCCGTCAGCTGAACCTGACCGCGGCCTACCGCTTCTGATCCCCCCCTGACCAGACTGGCCGGCGCAAGCCGGCCAGATACGTATGAAAACCAAGAAACTCCCGCTCCACAACAACAAGTGGGTGCGCCGCATCCACGCCTGGGCCGGCTTTGCCACCCTGGCCCTGATGCTGATCTATGGCCTCACTGGCCTCTGGCTGCAGCACAGGGCCGTGCTGCCCCTGCCCGGCCCTCATACCGACAAACAGAGCGAGACCCTGGCGCTGACGACGCCGCTGGCGGATCCCGCCGCGCTCACGACGCTGTTGCAACAACACTATGCCGACGGGTTGGCAGAGGCGCGTACCAATGTGACCCCACCCCAGATCCTGCCTACCCCGAACGGTACACTCACCCTGCCTGCGCGCTGGGAGCTCAAGGGGGTCACCCTGAGCGAGAGCCTGGCCGCCAGCTATGTGGTCGGCACTCTTGAGGTGCGCATCGAGCGCCAGCAGGCCAACTTCGCCGCCAGCCTCAACCGGCTGCACCGCGGCATGGGCACGGGGCTCTCCTGGCAGCTGATGGGGGATCTCGCCGCCCTGGCACTGCTGCTGCTCGCCCTCACCAGCTTGCTGATGTGGAACAAGCTGCACGGCCCGTCCCGCCGCGGTATCACCTTGCTGCTGGGGGGGACTCTCGCCACCCTGCTGATCGCCCTGCTCTAGACCCCAGCCCTGTTATCTGCACCGAAGCGGGATCTCCCTCTCAGAGCCTGTTCACGGTCTGCGACGAGAGGTCGTCAGCAAGGTAAAGAGCAGCTAAGGAACCGGAGTGTGTACACACACATGAGGATTCCGAGCAGCACATGAGCCTTGATCACGGCCTCGCAGTCAGCGCGTGACCAGGTTCCCACAGGGGGTAACGCCTTTTTTGAGGGAGGTAACAAAGGGTAACCGGGCGCTGGCCCGGGTCACAGTTGCGGCCACCGCGGCTGGCGGGGGTCAGGCGCTGCTGTTAGGGTGCGGCCAGAACTCCAGATCCCGAGAGGAATCATGCGCATCGCCAGCATAGAGTGTGGGCGGGTACTGGCCATCCTGGCCGTGATGACCATTCACATCTCCCCCTTCAGCAGCCCCTTCGATCCCGACCTCTGGGGTGACCCCTTCTATCTCTGGCTCGGGGGCATCATCAACCAGCTGTGCCGCTTCGCCGTGCCGCTGTTCTTCCTGTGCGCCGGTTACTTCCTGCAACCCAGGCTGAACCAGGATCCCATGGGGGTGGCTCTGCGCTACTGCCGCCCCCTGCTGCTGCTCTGGCTGGGCTGGAGCCTCATCTATCTGCTGGTGCCTTTCAACCCGCTGGCGGCGGTGCAGCAGGGTTATCTGCCGACCATGGCGGGTCAATGGCAGATGCAGATTGGGGATCACCTCAACGCCTGGCTGGTCGGCGGCATGATCCATCTCTGGTTCCTGCCCGCCCTGATGCTGGCGGTGCTGATCCTGGGGCTGTGTAGGCACGTGGGGCTCCCCGGCCTGGCGCTGGTGATGGGTGCCCTGCTCTATCTGCTGGCTCTGCTCGGCGGCTCCTATGGCAAGCCGCTGCTGGACGGTGAATGGGCCCTGCTGACCCGCAACGGTCCGTTCTTCTCCCTGCTGTTCGTGGCCCTCGGCGCCTATCTCAAGGCCCGTAACTGGCGACCGGATACCGCCTCGAGCCTTCGTCTGCTGGGGGCGGGTCTCGCCCTCTACGCCCTGGAGGCCTGGGGGCTGCTGCGCTTTGCCGAGGTGCCCCTCAATCGTCACGACTTCCTGCTGGGCTCCATCCCCTGGGCCCTGGGCTTGTTCGGCCTGCTGCTGGCCAATCCCTCTTGGGGTGAGGGGAGCTGGCTGGCGCGCCAGGCCCCCAAGGTGCTCGGCCTCTACTGCGTGCACATGATGCTGGTGGTCTGGCTGATGGTGTTCGGCCCACAAGGCAAACACCTCTGGTGGGAACTGCTGAAGGTGCCTGCCCTGCTCGCCAGCTCCCTGCTGGTCTATCGACTGCTGGAGGTTATTCCGGCCAGCCGCTGGCTGCTGCGGGCCCGCTGAACATGCACCTGTAAGGACAGCGATGGAAGCTGCGCCCAGTCGGGGCGGCTCAGCCGCACACCATCAAGCCAGTTGTGATGGGTGCGACAACTTGGGCCCCCATCAGGTGACGACGGAACGCCCCCTGCTACCATGCCCTCTTTATCACCAACCCAGACGAGACCATCATGCAGATCCGTCCATTCACCCCTGCCGATATGGAGGCCGTCCTCACCATCTGGCTGGAGGCGTCCCTGCAGGCTCATCATTTCATTGCGCCAGCATACTGGCATGCCAATGTGGGCCCGATGCGGGAACACTATCTGCCTGCCGCCGACAACTGGCTGCTCTGCCAGGATGCTGTCGTTCTGGGCTTCTACTCCCTGTACGAAGAGAATCTGGCAGCCATCTTTGTCGCGCCGGGGAAGCAGGGACGCGGCCATGGCAAGGCCCTGCTCGCTCACGCGAAACAGCAGCGACAACACCTACAACTGCGGGTGTACCAGCAAAACAGGGCCAGTTGCGACTTCTATCTCTCTCAGGGTTTCCAGATCGAGGAGGAAGGATTGGACAGTGACACAGGCAGTCCTGAGTGGCTCATGGGCTGGTCGGCAGAGGACTAGCACAGATTTGAGGAGCGCTGAGGAGACTCACTCGCCGAGATCACTGCGTGCCAACAGCTCGCCATGACTCAAGGCGAAGTCGTGCATCTGTTGCAGCAAGGGGATGAGGGCGATGCCGAGCGGGCTCAGGGCGTATTCCACCCTGGGGGGCACCTCGGGATAGAGGGTACGACGTATGACCCCATCGGCCTCCAGCTCCTTGAGCTGGGCGGTGAGCACCTTCTGGCTCACATCCGGCAGGCAGCGGCGCAAGTCCCCGAAGCGCAGGGTCTGCTCACGCAGATGAAACAGGATGGCGGGCTTCCACTTGCCGGTCAGCAGGCGCAGCACCTCGTAGGCGGGACAAAAAGCAGAGGTCACGGCACGTCTCATGAGTGGTTACTTTGGGGTAAATATGCCACGAAAAGGTGCCTTCTTGCAGCCAAGATGCCGGCTTCTTATGATGTGGACTCAGCCATTCCAGCCCATCGAGAGGTAAATCATGCCCAGCCTGCTGCAGATCCATTTCAACTTCCCCCGCGAGATGATGGGGCCGGCCCTGACCGAGGCGGCCCTGCCGCTGGCCGAATCCATCACCCGGGAGCCCGGCTTCATTTCCAAGATCTGGACCGAGAACCCGAGCACAGGCGAGGCCGGCGGCATCTATCTATTCGAGGATGAGGAGAGCGCCCTCACTTACGCGACCATGCACGAGCAGCGGGTGCTCGCCATGGGTGCGAGCGACGTGCAGTACAAGCTGTTTGAGGTCAACGAGCCCCTGAGCCGGATCACCAAGGGGATCCTCTGAATCGAGTCCATAGTGGATATGATCGAGTCACTTAGAACCTCAGGGTCAAGCCAAGATTGGCCTGCCACTGGGTGACCAGATCCCCCCGCACCCGAAAGGCGCACACCTCTGGGTTGCAGAGAAAATTCGTGTCCTCGTTGAGCAAGGAGCCGTAGCCGCGCACCTCGGCCCGCAGCGCCAGCATCCTGGTCAGGCGTGGCTGCACCCCGAGCGCCAGGGACATGGAGGGGGCCGTCTCGCTGCCGTAGGCATCGAAGTGGGTCACCCCGATCCCGGCGCCTATGTAGGGGGCCATGATGTTGTCCGACAGGGTCAGGGCACCGGCGAAGTGCAGGGTATCCACCGTCAGTCGATCCGGCTGATCCGGTGACATGGGGGTGGACTGATGGCTGTAGAGCAGCTCTATCATGCCGGGATCGTCCACCTCCTTGCTGATGAAGAAGCCCCAGTTGGCCGAGCTCTCTCCTTGCAAGGAGTCCAGGCTGGTCGACACGGGCGCCGGGGCCGGCTCGTCCGCCTTGTCAAAGTCGATGGCCGAGCTGTAACCCATGAAGGGAGTCAGCTGCCAACTGAGATCCCCATCCTCGGCCGCCCAGCTCTGACCCAGCGGCAACAGCAGCCCCATCACCATCATTCCTGCTCTCGTCACGGCCCTCTCCCTGCTCGTCAGTTGATTGCAACTCGTTGTGCCAAAAGCATATCAGAGCCCTTCGCTTCCCATCCTAAATAGGGGCTGTATCGCACCGATTTGGTGGCAGGCAAGGGGCATAGCCCCTAGCACCCATAAAGATCCATCCGGTTTACGCCATTCATCTGGGATTAACCTCCACCCCGTAAGCTAGCGGCGCCACAGAGGTGGCATTCACAGACGAGGATTTCAGGAATGGTTGCCGCGCAACTCAACGACCCACAGAACAAGCTGTCCGATACCTTGCGTACCACGGCCCATGCCATCGAAGAGAGCCACATCAGCCTGCGGGAGATGCTGACCCTGGTGGGCGAGCAGGGCATGCTGCTGTTTTGCGTGCTGCTCACCGTGCCCTTCCTGCTGCCCGTCTCCATCCCGGGCGTCAGCACCCCGTTTGGCCTGCTGATCCTGTTTATCGGCATCGGCATCACCCTCAACCGGGTGCCCTGGCTGCCAAGCATACTGATGGAGCGCCGCTTCGCCGCCGAGCAGCTCAAGCCGACCCTGCACAAGGGGGCCGACCTGCTGGCCCGCATCGATCGCTTCATCCGCCCGCGCCTGCTGCTGTTGACCGGCAGCACCACCATCAATCGCTGCAACGGCCTGCTGATCATGCTGGCGGCCATGTTGCTGATGCTGCCCCTCGGCGCCATTCCCTTCACCAACGCCATGCCCGCCTGGGCTATCCTGCTGCTGGCCATCGGCATGCTGCAGCGAGACGGCCTCTTCGTCGCCGCCGGCTACGCCCTGGTGAGCGCCACCGTCGTCTGGTTCAGCGTGCTGGCCCTGGGGCTGCTGATGGCGGGCCAGAACGTCTCGACCCTGTTCAGCTAAGGCAGGCTCGGCCAAGGCCGGGAGAAACGACAAGGGCGACCCTGGGGTCGCCCTTGTTCGTTGGAACGCCTTGCCATTCAAGGATCGGAGTCGTGGGCCACCCGGTTGCGCCCGCCCCGCTTGGCCCGGTAGAGCCACTCATCCGCCCGCGCCAGCACGGCGCTGACCGTCTCCCCGGGGCGCACTAGCGTGGTGCCCAGGCTCACCGTGATGGGGGCGGGATCCGGCGCCATGGCCGCCACCGCGACGCGGATGCGCTCGGCCACCTTCAACAGGATCTGCTCGTCGATCTGCGGCAGCAGGATCAGAAACTCCTCACCGCCGCTTCGCACGAACATGTCCTCGGCCCGCAGCTGGGCGGCCACGCACTCGCTGAAGCTGCACAGCACCCGATCCCCGGTCTGGTGGCCGAAGCGATCGTTGATCTGCTTGAAGTGATCGATATCCAGCATGATGAGGCCGGTGCGCCCCTCCCCCTGCAACTTGTGGTGATAGTGCTCGAAGAAGAAGTGCCGGTTGTAGAGGCCGGTGAGCTGATCCGTCTCGCCGAGCCGCTTGAGCCGCTGCTGCAGTTCGTACTGGCGGGTGATGTTGCGGGTCATCCAGGCCACCGCCCGCTTGCCCTCGTACAAGGACGGCAGCGGCGCTATCTTGCCCTCGAAGCGCTGCATCCCCTGGGGACCCGCATCGGCATTGATGCCCTCCACCTCGGCCGGAGAGAGGTCGTACTCCACCACCTGCACCTCGCCGGTGGCGAAGGAGCGAGCCACCTGCTCCAGCACCCACTGCGCCTTGTCGATGGGCAGAATATCCAGCAATCGCTTGCCAATCAGCGGGTTACCATCCTGATAGGACTGCTGCTCCACCCCGCCGATGTATTCCACGTAGTAGCCATCCTCGCTGAGGATGAAGACGGGATCGGGCAGTTGGGTCATCACTTCATAGAGTTGTGCCACCGAGAGTGCCATCTGTTTTCCTTTCACTACGCGGTCGAGCGACCCAGTGTTGTTTGTTATACACGACCCGTTAAGTATCGCACACGGTCCCACCGCCCGTATGGCGGGCACCCGAGTGCGACATGCCGCCGTTGTCAGGGCGACCGACAGGGAAAGAGGGGGAATTTGCCGATTGCTTGTCGCCAGCCGGCTCACCGTCAAGACCCCTGGTGGCAACCGACATGGCGGGCGAGGCAGTGACTTATGACAGGCCAGTTCCGTTCGGCGTCGATACTAAGTCAGCACATGGCCATCGGATAGTGATTAATATCAAAAAACAAATCATCTGTAGATTTATGCACTTAAAAACCGGAAAACGATGGGGTTGAGGCGAGAGGGTCAGGATATTGCGCTACCAACAAGGTGGGAGTCAAAGGCTGGTGGTGCGGCCTCCCCAGCCCGCCATCTAGCCCCGGGGTGAAAACAAAAAAGCCATCGGACAGGGCGCGATGGCTTTTCGGGAAGGTGTTGGGAGAGGCCTTAGCGATTGGCGGAGCGGCTCCCGTTCCACAGCAGCTCGCCGCTTTTCAGATCCATCAGGCTCATGGCGAGTCGGTAGCGGCTCCCCTCGGAGACCAGATCCCCGTACAGCATGTAGTTGGCCCCGGTCTGGCGACCCAGACGTACCAGAGACGCCGGGTTCATGCCCCCCTGCTGATATTCCAGCTGGCCGGTGATGGCCGCCACCTGGCCAGGGTCGGCGAAGCTGAAGCCACCGTGCTGCTGGATGCGCTGGCTCATGGCCACCGCCATGGGCTGGGTGCTGAACGGCTCACCCGTGCCGTTGCGTGGCGGGGTCAGCAGCAACACAGGGTTGCTACCCGCCAGCGCCCGTACCTCCGGGGCCTTCAAGAAGGCATCCGCCATGGCGAGCGCCAGGCCGGTCGGCGCCTCGGGTTTGGGGGCAGGTTTCACCACCTCGGGCTCGGTCACCGGTTTCTCCGGCTGGGTCACCGGCTGCTGCGGCTCTGACACCGGTGCCTGAGTGCCACCATAGGGATTGACCGCACAACCGCCCAGCACCAGGGCACCCAACACCAACAAGGAACGCAGCTTCATCTCTTCTCTCCACCAAAAGTCCGTAACCGAACGCCACCAACATCCGCAACCGGGCGCCATCAACCCCCATCAACCGGGCAGCGCCAACCATCCATATAACGGAGCCCGGCTCCGCGCCCCTCCATGCTAGAGAAAAACCGGCCCGAGCGCGAGACGCCTTGCCCACCAAGCGACAGGGATTGGCCCAATCAAGCTCTCATCCCCACCTGGGCAACGGTGAGAGAGGACCGACAACCACTCATTCTCCACCTTGACCCTCTGCCGTTGCCGGGTGATGCTGCTCACTCTTCATTTGGAGCTAACCACCATGCAACTGACCCCACCCCAGGCCCCACAGAGCGATGATCTGGATGCCCTGCGCGCCGGCCTCTCCGGCTACAACCTGGCCATGGCGGGCGCCCATCAACGGGAACAGATCGCCAGCTTTATCAAGGACGAAGAAGGCAAGGTACTGGGAGGCATACTCGCCGACATCAAGTGGGGCTGGCTGCACGTGGACTGGCTCTGGATAGACGAACGTATTCGCAAGGATGGCTGGGGCGCCCGCCTGCTTGGCGCCATGGAGCAATACGCCAGGAGCCAAGGCATCACCAATTTTCACCTCGAAACCACCAGCTTCCAGGCCCTGCCCTTCTACCAGAAACAGGGCTATTCCGTCTTTGGCGAGCTGCCGGATATGCCACCGGGGCATGTCAGTTATTTTCTGAGGAAGATGATGAAATGCTGAGACGCCAAAACCATCAGAGAATGCGGTTTCAGCACACAGAGATTGGTAGTCGGAAAGTGTGTTTGAACCGACTATGAGACCTTCATCATGTCCTGTGTGAAAGTCGGCATTGGCGTACCCAATTACGTAGTCGTCAGCGGCAACCCAGCCCGGGTGCTTCAACGATCACACCATAGCCCGTCTCAACGCCATCGCTTGGTGGGACTGGCCAGTGGAGCGGATCAGCCGGAATTTGAAGCTGACTGGCAGTGGGGAGATAGCGGAGTTGGAGAGATCTGCCATAACTCATGGAAGCACGAGCTTGTTCGGCCATAACGATGTCACCACATCTAACTCCTCTTGATAGAGGGCTTCATGAAATACCTAGATAGCGGTACACTAGGTTTCATTGAACAGTTGAATACATGAATAATTAATTAAATAAAAACTGAGATACTTCCCAGAAATAAATAAAAAGGTTTAAATATGAAAATAGATATTCTTGCAATACAAAGCCAGCTAGACAGCAATAGACGTTCAGTCGCCTTCGATAGTTATGACATAACACTCAAACAATTATATGACATGCTTTTAGAAGGAATGATAGATATAGCTCCAGAATATCAACGGCATTTCGTTTGGGATGCAACTAGACAGTCTGCCCTAATCGAGTCATTATTCCTTGGCATTCCTATACCTAGCTTATTTATGGCAACAAATCCTGATGCATCTTGGGAGGTCATTGATGGTCTACAAAGAATAACTACTATTTTGAACTTCATTGGTAATCCGGCTGAGCTAGAAAATGTGAAAGCAAACTATCATGAGCTGGAGCTAGCAGATTTAGAAAAGCTAGAAACAATGAATGGTTTAACCTTTAAAGAACTACCAAAATCCATGCAGTTTATGCTACTAACTAGACCACTAAGGGTTACTGTTCTAAATGATAGAAGCGACTTTAGCGTTAGATATGACCTATTTGAGAGGTTGAACACTGGCGGGGTTAAACTTCATGAACAAGAGATTAGAAACTGCATTTTCATTGGCGAATTTAACGATTTCATTAAAGAGCTATCTGAGCACCCCGATTTTAGAGCTGTTGTAAAAATGACAGCAAATGCCGAAAGGAGTGGTAGCTATGAAGAACTAGTTTTACGATTCTTTGCCTATTTTTATAACTCAGAAGAATTTGTACATAGCGTCAAAGGTTTTCTCAATGACTTTATGGCTAAGAAAACTGAATCGTTTAAAGACAAAAAAGAATACTCCAAGCTATTTGAGATCACATTTAAGTCTCTCAAAGATAACTTGCCGGATGGTATTGTAAGAGGAAACAGAAAAAATATAACACCAGTTATCCTTTTTGAAGCAATTTCAGTTGGTTGTGCAAAGGCAATAAAAAGCGGAAAAAAAGTTGACCTAACTAAACTTCTTACTCTCTTAAATGATTCAGAGCTCAAAAAATACACTACTGGTGCAACAAACAATAGAACTTCGGTATTGAAGCGTATTGCAATAGTAGAAGAGGCGCTTATCTAATGCCATTCAATATTGTCCGGTCCAACTCAAGAGGGCTGTTCAATGAGGTGCTCGTTAATTTAAATTTCATTGAGTCACTTGAGCCAAACGAGCCTCAAAAAGAGACACCAATAAATGTGAAAATTTTAAGGGGTCTCTTTTATGTTCATTTGTATGCAGCTCTCGAAAAGGTCGTGAACGAAACTGTTGAACAAGTAATGTTAATTATTAAAAGCAATGCAATAAAAAATAAGCATTTTGCTATGCATCTTAATGTAATAACCCTAAATTCCAAGATGCAAAGTTTTAAGGAGTGTGGATATAAAGACTATTTTAAAAAGTCACGTGATATTTTTAACAACATTGATTCAGAAGAGTCATTTGAAATTAGCAATACTGTTTTCTCAGGTGGATTACAGAACATTTGGTTCAAGACAATAGAGGAAATCCTTGATAGTTTTGGTGTACAAGAAATGCACGTGCCCCCTAGAGTAAAAATGACAATTGACGAGGTTGTTGATAAAAGAAATTCTATAGCCCATGGAAGGGAATCTCCAACCAAGGTCGGAGAAAGACATAGATGTTCAAATTTAAGAATCAAAACTCAAGAGATCCAGCTATTTTCTGAGGACTTCATAAGTGCATTTGAAATTTATATTTTAGAGAAAAAATACTTAAAACCAGAATGTGTAAATGAATACCCTTGATATAGATAAAGCAGATATTATTGTGGGAAGAAAGAAATTTGGAATATTCATCGTTTTTATAGGTGCATAACTGACCAAATTGAGAATCCAGTATGAACAAGAGATGCTCTTCAAGCGAAAGCAGGCACGGTTTTGGTTCCCCCTCTTATTCGCTGAGGCGAGCCCGCTTGTCCAGGCCGCGAGACAGGATGTCGAGCGAGCGGCGCCGGGCCATGGACGGCCCGTCGCCGCGTGCCGTCGGACAAGTTGGTGAGCCTAAGGAACTCGACGAAGTCGGGTGAATAAGCGGGGGTGGCCTTTCTTTTGGTGACTTTTCTTTGGCCACGCAAAGAAAAGTTACTCGCCCAAGCCCGAAGGGCGGGCGAAACCCCTTCGAGGCCAGCGGCCTCGCGTCCTGCACGGCGAAGCCGCGCCGTATTCCTTCCAAAAGCAGCAAAACAGACGATTACACGGCGCAGCCGTGCCTGCTCGCCACAGGCACGGAGTCTGGCTGAACGCCGGGAAGCCACCGACAAAGGGGGCATGGCCGCCCCCTATCGGCCCAGGAAAGGCTCCCAGTCCTTGAACACCGGCTGCAACCCGGCCTGCCGCACCGCGGCGGCCACTTCCCCCACCGGGCGGTCGTCGTGGATGGCGAACTGCTCCAGCTCCTCCGCATCCCCCTCGGCATAGCCACCCGGCTGGGTGCGCGACTCGGCCGACATCTGGGTAATGCCAAGACGCACCGCACCGTTGCGAAAGGTGGCCGACTCGCGGGTGGAGAGTGACAAGTCCAGCGTGGGCGAGAAGAGGCGCCAGGCGCAGATAAGCTGGGCCAGCTGGCGATCCGACATGACCACTTCAGGTTCCAGCCCACCGGTGCAGGGGCGCAGGCGCGGAAACGACAGCGAATAGCGGCTCTGCCAGTGGTGGCGCTCAAGCCAGCTCAGGTGCTCGGCGACAAAGTAGCTGTCGGCACGCCAGTCCGAGGAGAGACCGATGAGCGCACCCAACCCGATTTTGTCGATACCGGCGCGGCCCAGCCGATCCGGCGTGGCGAGACGCCATACGATGTCCCGCTTGTTGCCACGCAGATGGTGGCGGGCGTAGGTGGGGGCGTGGTAGGTCTCCTGATAGACCATGACGGCGTCGAGGCCGAGGCTTTTCAGCTCGGCATATTCGGCCTGCGAGAGGGGCTGCACCTCCATCCCCACCGTGCTGAAGTGGCGGCGGATGATGGGCATCACCTCGCGAAAATAGGCGAGCCCTACCTTGTGTTCGTGCTCGCCTGTCACCAGCAGCACGCTGTCGAAACCGCGCGCCTTGATGGCCAGACACTCGCGCTCAATTTCTTCGCTATTCAAGGTCTTGCGCTTGAGGCGGTTGCTCATGGAGAAGCCGCAGTAGGTGCAGTCGTTGGCGCAGAGGTTCGACAGATAGAGCGGCACATAGAAGCCGATGGTGTTGCCAAAGCGCTGGCGGGTGAGCCGCTCGGCCTCGGCCGCCATCTGCGGCAGGTACGCCTCGGCGGCTGGCGAGATCAGTGCCATAAAGTCCGCCAGCGTGCGGCGCGATGCGCTCAGGGCTCGCGCCACATCGGCGTCGGTCTTGGCGCGGATCTGCATGCCGATATCGTCCCACTCCAGATCCTGCCAACGGTCGAGAAAGGAGGGGGCTGTCTCTGATTCCATTGCCCCCTGAGCCCTCACCCCCAGCCCCTCTCCCAGAGGGAGAGGGGAGCAAACCTCTGGCTGCGCTTGGGGCAAGGGGGAGATGTTCATGGTCGCCCCTATTTCATGACTCATAACGCCCCCAGAAAATCGGTGAGCGGGCTTGAGGCCTGGGCCTGCAGGGCGCGGGCGCCGAGGCCTGCCTCATAGGCGCTGCGACCGGCAGTGCAGGCCAGCGCAAAGGCGCGGCCCATGGCGACCGGGTCGCCGCTCACCGCGATGGCGGTGTTGACCAGCACGGCGTCGGCACCCAGCTCAAAGGCGGCGGCGGCGTGGCTCGGCGCACCTATGCCCGCATCAACCACCACAGGCACATTGGCCTGCTCGACGATGATGGCGAGAAACTCCCGCGTCACCAGCCCTTGATTGGAGCCGATGGGTGCACCGAGCGGCATCACGGCGGCGCAGCCCACCTCTTCGAGCCGCTTGCAGAGCACGGGGTCTGCCCCGCAGTAGGGCAGCACCACAAAGCCCTCTTTCACCAGCTGCTCGGCAGCTTTGAGCGTCTCGATGGGATCGGGCAAGAGATAACGGGGATCGGGGTGGATCTCCAGCTTGAGCCAGTTCGTCCCCAGCGCCTCGCGGGCGAGGTGGGCGGCAAACACTGCCTCGGCGGCGGTCTTGGCGCCGGAGGTGTTGGGCAGCAGCTTGACCCCGAGTTGCAGCAAGGGGCTCAGGATATCGTCGTGAGCCTTGCCCGGTTCGAGCCGCTTGATGGCCATGGTGACCAGCTGGGAGCCGCTCGCCTCGATGGCGGCGGCCATCAGATCCGGGCGGGCAAACTTGCCGGTACCGGTAAAGAGACGCGATGAGAAGGTGTGATCGGCAATTGTCAGCATGTCAGCCTCCCGCCACTGCGATAAGAAGAGATGAGGCCCCGCCGCAAGGCTGAGCACTCAAAGATGGGACTGCGAGCATCATGGGTCAGCCTCCGGCAATGGCGGTAAAGAGGTGAAGTTCGTCTCCGTCATTGAGACGGGTCTCGGCCCAGCGGCCACGGGGCAGCACGGCGCCGTTAAGGGCCACCGCCACCCCCTGGGGGTTGACCCCTTGCGCCGCCAGCAGGTCGGCCACGCTCTGCCCTGTCGCCAGCGGCTGGGCTTTATCGTTGAGTCGAATGGTCAAGGTCATGGGGTGATCTCCTTATCGTGTGTCGGGCATCGGCGCTGCCCGCAGACCGGGCAATCGGGATCGGGGGCCAGAGTGAGGGTCTGCCACTGATGGGCCAACGCATCGAAACGGCGCAATGTGCCGGCCACCGGGCTCGGCATCCCGAGCAGCAGTTTCAGTGCCTCCAGCGCCTGCAAAGAGCCCATCACTCCGACCAGCGGGCCGGTGACGCCGCTGCTCTGGCAGCTCTCTTTGATCTTGGTATCCAGCGGATAGAGGCAGGCGTAGCAGGCGTGATCCGTACCTGTACGCGCCATCAGCTGCCCCTGCCAGCCCACCGCAGCGGCACAGATCCAGGGCTTGCCCTGCTCCACGCAGGCGGCGTTGATGGCCTGGCGGGTGGCGAGGTTGTCGCAGCAATCGATCACCAGATCTACCTCGGCCACAAACTCCGGCAGGCTGGCGGCATCGAGTCGCTGGTTGATGGCAATCAGCTCCACCAGCGGGTTGTGGGCCGCCAAGCGCTCGCGGGCCAGCTCCGCCTTGGAGTGGTTGACCGCCTCGCTATCGAACAGGATCTGGCGCGGCAGATTGCTGGAATCCACCGTGTCGCCATCGGCCAGCCAGAGGGTGCCCACCCCGGCCCCGGCCAGATAGAGGGCCAGCGGCGAGCCCAGGCCGCCGAGGCCGACCACCAGCACCGACTTCTCTTTGAGCCGTGCCTGCCCCGCCTCACCGATCTCGGCCAGCATCAGCTGGCGGCCATATCTCAGGTACTCTTCGTCACTGAGAGGCACCTCGTCAGAGAGCATGTGCAGCCTCCTTTGCCGGGATGGCGGAAAGTGCCGGATCCCCTGCCCCCACGGCGGCCAGCAGCCGGGCCGTGGCACTTTGCCAGTCGTCGCTGGCTGTGATGGCAGAGACCAGGGCTATGCTGCCGACCCCACTCTCCTGCACCGCCGCTATGCGCGACTCGCCTATGCCGCCGATGGCGACCGTGGGCCAGTCCGCCATCAGGGAGCGGTAGTGGTACAGCCGCACCAGCCCCTGGGGGCGGGACGGCATCTGCTTGGTGTTGGTGGGGAAGATATGGCCAAGCGCGATGTAGGACGGGGCGAGTTCCCGCGCCCGCATCAGCTCGAAGTAACCGTGGGTGGAGATGCCGAGGCGCAGGCCGGCAGCCTGGATGGCGGCAAGATCCGCCGTCTCCATGTCCTCCTGCCCCAGGTGCACGCCGTAGGCGCCAGCCTCGATGGCTTGCTGCCAGTAATCGTTGATAAAGAGCCGGGCCCGATGCTGGCGCCCGAGCGCTACCGCCCTGGCGATGGCAGGCGCCACCGAAGCAGCCGGTAGGTCTTTTATCCGCAGCTGGATTGTCTTGACCCCCTCACCCAGCAGCCGCTCCAGCCACTGCACCGAATCCACCACGGGATAGAGGCCGAGGCTGTGTTCGGTTTGGGCGAAGGGGCCTCGGGGCAGGCGAGCCTCGCTGGCAGGACAGAGACCGAAGCGGCGATCCAGTTCAGACCCCGGCAGCACGGCGCGGGGGAACCGGGCGAGCTCGGTCGGCCAGCCGAGGTGGGCGATGGGGCCTGGGCCGGCCCCCACCCCTTGCGCCCCTGCCAGCCCTTGTTGCAAATAGGCGCGCGCTAGCGTGATGGCATCCTCCACCGGGTAATCCAGCGCCACGACGGCGGCGATGGCGCTGGCGTAACAGCAGCCGGTGCCGTGGCCGTGACGGGTGGCGAGGCGCGGCGCTGCCAGCCAGAACTCACGGTCCTCATCCTGGTAGTAGTCGAGGCAGTGATCCCCGCTCCAGCCGAGGTGGCCGCCCTTCACCAGCACGGCGCGGGCACCGAGTTCACGCAGCCGAGCCGCCCCCGCCCGCACCAGCGCCGGGCTGGTCGACGGAATGCCGGTCAGGGCTTCCAGCTCTGGGCCGTTGGGGGTGATGAGGGACAGCTTTGGCAGCAGGTGATCGCGCACCGCCGCCAGCATGTTTGGCTCCGCCATGGGGGTGCCTGTGCTCGCGATGGCGACCGGGTCATAGACAACGAAGGGGGCGCTCAGGGTATCGAGCCGCCGGGCCAGCACCTCCACGTGCAGCCGGGTCGGCAGCAGGCCTATCTTGATGGCGGCGGGGGGCAGATCGACGCCGAGGGCGTCGATCTGGGCACAGAAGCTCTGCATCAGCACGGGATCCACCATCTTCACCGCCACCGAATTCTGGGCCGTGATGGCGGAGATCACCGAGCAGCCGTGCACGCCGAGGGCGTGCATCGTATGCAGATCGGCCTGGATGCCGGCGCCGCCCCCGGAGTCCGAACCAGCTATGGTCCAGACGATGGGTTTGGATTCGCCACTCATGCTTCTTCCCGCTCCTGCTTGAGCGCGGCGGCCTGATGGTAGAGCTCGCCCCCCTTCTCCTTGAACACTTCGGCCATCTGGGCCATGCCGGTTTCCACCTCGGCCATTACAGACTCGGGCTGACCATCCATACCCACCAGTTTCACCTCGACCGCTTCCAGCTTGGCGGCGTAGTCGCGCACGTCCTGGGAGATCTTCATGGAGCAGAACTTGGGGCCGCACATGGAGCAGAAGTGCGCCACCTTGCCGGACTCCTGGGGCAGGGTCTCGTCGTGGTAGGCGCGGGCGGTCTCGGGATCCAGCGCCAGGTTGAACTGATCCTCCCAGCGGAACTCGAAGCGCGCCTTGGACATGGCGTTGTCGCGGATCTGGGCACCCGGGTGGCCCTTGGCGAGATCCGCTGCGTGGGCGGCGATCTTGTAGGTGATGAGGCCTTGCTTCACGTCTTCCTTGTTCGGCAGCCCCAGGTGCTCCTTGGGGGTGACGTAGCAGAGCATGGCGCAACCGTACCAGCCGATCATGGCGGCGCCAATGCCGGAGGTGAAATGATCGTAGCCGGGGGCAATATCGGTGGTGAGCGGCCCCAGGGTGTAGAAGGGCGCCTCATGACAGTGTTCCAGCTGCTCGGTCATGTTGCGCTCGATCATATGCATGGGCACGTGGCCCGGCCCCTCGATCATCACCTGCACGTCATACTCCCAGGCGATCTTGGTGAGTTCACCCAGGGTGTGCAGCTCGGCGAACTGCGCCTCGTCGTTGGCGTCATAGACGGAGCCCGGACGCAGGCCATCCCCAAGGGAAAGTGCCACGTCGTAGGCCGCGCAGATCTCGCAGATCTCGCGGAAGTGCTGGTAGAGGAAGTTTTCCTTGTGGTGGGACAGGCACCACTTGGCCATGATGCTGCCACCGCGGGAGACGATGCCGGTGAGGCGCTTGGCGGTCATGGGCACGTAGCGCAGCAAGACGCCGGCGTGGATGGTGAAGTAATCCACCCCCTGCTCAGCCTGCTCCAGCAGGGTGTCGCGGAACAGCTCCCAGGTGAGATCCTCGGCGATGCCGTTGGTCTTCTCCAGCGCCTGATAGATGGGCACTGTACCGATGGGCACAGGGCTGTTGCGCAGGATCCACTCGCGGGTCTCGTGGATGTAGCGACCGGTGGAGAGATCCATGACGGTGTCGGCGCCCCAGCGGGTGGACCAGACCAGCTTCTCCACTTCCTCTTCGATGCTGGAGGTGACCGCCGAGTTGCCGATATTGGCGTTGATCTTCACCAGGAAGTTTCGGCCGATGATCATGGGCTCGGCTTCCGGGTGGTTGATGTTGCTGGGGATGATGGCGCGGCCGGCGGCCACTTCATCGCGCACGAATTCCGGCGTGATGTTCTCGGGCAGACGGGCACCGAAGCCCTGACCGGGATGCTGGCGCAGCAGCAGCTCGGAGCGCACGCGCTCGCGGCCCATGTTCTCGCGAATGGCGATAAATTCCATCTCGGGGGTGACCATGCCCTGGCGGGCGTAGTGCAGCTGGGTTACCCACTTTCCAGCCTTGGCGCGGCGGGGTTTTGGCAGGTGTTCGAAGCGCAGATGATCCAGCCCCTCGTCCGCCAGGCGCTCCTGGGTGAAGGTGGAGCTCAGGCCCGGCAGCGGCTCTGTGTCGCCCCGCTCCAGTACCCAGGCTTCCCGCAGGCGCGGCAGGCCGAGGCGCACGTCGATCTGGGCGTTCTCGTCCCCGTAGGCGCCCGAGGTGTCATAGACGGGCACGGGATCGTTCGGCTCGAACTTCGGCTCCTCCTTGCTGCCACCGACGAAGGTGTCGGCCAGGGCGATCTCCCGCAGCCCTACCCGGATATCGGTGCGAGAGCCCTGGATGAAGATGCGCCTGGAGTTGGGATGGGCCATGCCCTTCAAGTTGTCGATAAAACGCTGGGCGCTGGCACGCTGCTCGCGGCGGCCGGCAGGTTTGGCTTGTTCTGAAACGGACTGGACTTCTGGTGCGGACTGGATTGGGGTAGACATAGCAAAACTCACATTAACTGGTTGAAGTTATGGGTGTTTGCTTGTCTGGAGTTCGAGGAGAAGATGAACCTGCGAGCGGATGTGCGTCGAGAGTGAGTGGTGCCAGTCTGCTGACCCCTCCTGCCCTGCACAGACCCTCCCTGATGGGTGGTTCGGCGAGGCTGGCTCCCTCTCGTGCGCTGGCTTGCCGGGGCTGACCCTGTAGCAAGCAGGAAGCTGATGCTCCCAAGCGCGGCAACTCGCAAGTTACCCTTGTTTCCCTTCGCAGGTTCTAGCCTGATCAGGTTCCACGGATCCCGAATTAACGGTCTCAGCTTAGCGTCGTTCGACGGTCAGCACTCCGACAAGATGGCGCCAGTATATACGGCTCCGTCACTAACTCAACTGTGATTTTTTCACTACAATGGAGGCGGTTCATTAACATAAGGATGATGTTTATGAAGATGCATGAACGAGCTTGTCTAATTAGTCTGGTTTGCTTGGGGATCAATGGATGCAATAGCGAGAATGATAGCAAGACGTTGGCTGAGCAACTGAACTTTGATACCACAACACAAGCCGTCGAGAATGACATTAGTCCATCCGTCTTTGTGTCCGCCATTGACTTGAAAGGACTGGATGCTGCTAATATAAAGAATATTTCTTTCACGATAAGACCAAAAGGGGGAAACTATGCGAAACCCGTTTCTGCGACTTACAGTCAGGAATATTTATCTCGCAACGGCTTGTATGACCCCGTGAGTCAAAAAATACAAATACCTGTATTTGGGCTTTACAGCAGCTACAGCAATGAACTGACACTGAACATTTCATTTGTCGACAACAGTATTTATTCATTCCAAAAAACTCTTATGACAGAGCGTTATACAGACAGTTTCGGTGTCTATGATAACCCTGGAATTACTATCAGGCCGACCGCGACCCCAAGTTACAGCTATTTTTATCTTAAAAGCTCGTTGAAGTCGCCCATCATCATGGATATAGATGGTGAGATTCGCTGGGATATAGATATTAAGAGAGTATCCAGCTCATCAATTTTCATCAATAATGCATTTATTACCGGTAACCCAAAGAGTAAAACAATGGACAGTGTGTCACTCTATGGGGTGCAAAAATCAATCAGCCTCAATGGTACATCCATGGGTTCCGATGCCTACTTCCATCACAATATAGACCCAGGTAAAACTGGAATGCTTATTGAATTGGACGGCACCACTGATGGGGCATTAAAGATTGAGTCTTTCTTGAGTGAAATAGATACAGATGGCAATGTCATAAAAGAGTGGGATCTCGGGAAAATATTCTCCGAATATATGCTGCAGGAAGGTGATGATCCCAGCAATTTCGTTCGTAACGGCATTGACTGGTTTCATATGAATGCAGCTGCCTATGATCCCTCGGATGATACGCTAATCATTTCCAGTCGTGAAAATTTCGTCGTAAAACTGGATTACAACACAGGGAAACTAATCTGGTTGCTGGGAGATGAGACCAAGCATTGGTATTCCTATCCTTCACTGCAGAAGCTAGCCATTTCTCTCACCTCAGGCCAAGTCCCCATAGGTCAACACGCCGTCTCGATCACCAATGAAGGGAAATTAATGCTGTTCAACAATGGACGGAAAAGCTTCAATAATCCATCAGGGACTCCGGCCGGCATTGATCTGGCCAGCAGCCAGACTGCGATTTTTGATATAGATTCTCAGAATAGAAAGGGCCAGATGGTATGGAACTTCGATGATGGGATCTACTCAGATATTTGTTCGAGCATCTATCAAGACAAAACCACGCCTCAAGGAGATTATCTTATTAATTATGCTGCAGCAGAGAATAGAACTCGCGTCGTAATCCAGGGTGTGGATCAGAACAAGCAGAAGCTGTTCGAGTTTACCTATCCGAGCCCCTGTCCAACCTCATGGAATGCAATCCAGATCCCCTTGGAAAACATTACTTACCAGTAAAAAGGCTGGCAGTGAAAAGACTAAAATGCCCCCCACAAATAAAAACCGGGCCAAGGCCCGGTTTCACATACTGTTCTCACTGCCACAGGATCACTGGTCGGTGGCGGGCTCCAGCTTGATCTGAACGTTGTCAAAGCCCAGCGCCGAGAGCTCGCTGGCATCCAGAGGCATCTCCAGACGCAAGCCTGGTGTCGGGCTATCGACGCTGCGGGCGCGGCGCACCTTGCTGTCAGCCCCGATGGGCACGGGGGCGCCGATTTCGATGTTGCCGGCAAACTGGCTCTCGGCGTGGAAGTCACCCGTGATGCTGGCGCGCACCGGGCGCAACACCCTGGCCAGGGCATTCTTCATGGTATCGGCACCGTTCTGCTGTATGGTCCAGTTCCAGTCCCACCACTTCACCTCACCCGGGATGTAGCGCTTGTCCCACTGGTAGCGGATGCTGCTCGCCTTGTCCTTGAACGGACCCATGACGAAGGTGTGGTTCCAGGTCGGCCGGTTGTCCGGATGGGTGTGCCAGGCGTTGCCGCCCCAGCGCAGGAAGCCATTCAGAGCGAGATCATAGCTGACGTCCGCCTTGAACTCGTAGGGGTAGGAGATGTTCGCCTTGTAGAGCTCGATCTTCACCGGGATCTTGGAGCGGGCAGGCACGGTCGGGCGCGCCGACTGGGAGAGGGAGGTGGTGGTCGCCCCCCCGTTCTGGGAGGCCCAGGACTGGCTCGCGGCGATCTCGATGGAGAGCTCAGTCTCCCCCACCAGGGGCCACTTGAACTTGTTCTTGGTGGAGACCTTCTCGCTCAGGCCATAGGTGTTGGTCTTGGACCAGTTGGTGGCCGTGTCGTAGCGCAGGGTTACGTCATAGCCGGACTGGGGGGTATCGCTGTCGTTGACGGCCCAACCCACCACCGTCTTGATCAGGGTGCGATCGGACTGGGTCACCTCACCGTGGCTGAAGCTCTCGGGATCCAGGGTGTAGGCGAAGTTGCTGACCCGGATGCTGGTCTTCTCGCCGCAGCGATAGCCATCGCAGCCGCCGCTGTTGTTGCCGCGGATCAGCCAGCTGTCGCCGTCTTGGGTCACGTCCATGTCCTCGCCCACATAGGGGCTGTGGTTACCACCGACCCAGGCGTAACCGAGATAATGGGCGAGGTAGCTGGCGGGCTTGATGAAATTCGCGCTGTCATGGACCAGCCGCCATTGCACGTCCACTTCATCCCCGTCAGGAATATTCAGCGCAGGCAATACGGGTATTTCGCTGGTGACCGGGTTGGTCGGATAACACCAGGTGTTTGACGCCTTGCCGGGCTTTATTTCGCCATTGTATCCCGACCCCATAATAACCCAGCCATTGGCCAGTCCGGTTATCTGCCATTGCCCCATCATGGCCACAATATTATTGCGGACACTCTGTGCCTCTTCCCGATTAACAGGGCGATAATTGGCCCCGCACACCTCTTCCCCGAGCGAGAAGAGACGCAACTGGTCAGGGTAGATGGGCTCTGCCCCGTAGGCCTGGCTCATCATCAGCGTCGAGATGGTCAACGCCAAACCGGTTATTTTCAGTTTATCCATAGCTCCCCCAATATTGTAGGTATAGGCATGCGAATGATATTTATCTTGCTGCATGCCAGAGGGAACATATCAGTCAGAAAAATGATTGATTGCGATCGAGTCCACACTTTAATTATCAAATGATGTTCTAAACATAATTAATTGGTGAATTTCCATTTGATGACAAATTAAATATCAGAGTAATTACTTTATTATTTAATTTGTAATTTTCGTGGTGTTAAAGTTTTTAATTATTGAATATGGGGCCGATGCCATTAACGCTGGCTATCACTCCGTCAGATATCTTCGTCATATTCCAGGCAAACTATTCGGGATCCTCTTCCGGATTGGGGATCAGCACCTCGGTCAGCCGTCCCTCCTCATCCCGGGTCAATACCAGTCTGCGGCCCACTTGCAGATCCGCCGGGCTGCCGTTCAACCAGCGGGTCTGGGTATCGAGCACCAACACCCCCAGCTCCTGCAGCAACAGGGTTTGCCCCACCACGGCGAGCAGCCGATCTTCGGCCCGCGACCACTGGCCGCTCTGGGCCGCGCTCGGCGGTCTGCTGAGGAGGTGGATCAGCTCGGCGACCCCATGGCGGCTCTCGATGGCGAGCCGCATGCCTGGCCTGAGGGCATCCGGCCCGTCGATGCCCACCAGATCGGCGCTGCCGAGCTCCAGCTCAGCCCCCTGAAACTGCAGGCGGATGCCGTCGTTGTGTTCCAGTTCCACCAGCCAGAGCTCGGGCTCCATGGCCAGGGCTCCGAGTGGCAGCATGCAGAGGATGAGCGGGGTATTTGTCATGGGGGACCTCAGGGTCGTGGCGACTCGAGGTTTAACTATGGGCCGGGTCTGGCCTTTTTTCCGGCCGTCGGCAATCCGGGGGTCAGTCCTCTTCCTGGCAGCGGCTCAGACGCATGCCGTCAAACTTGCACTCCAGCTCCAGCCAGCGTCCCTCGAAGGGGGCCAGGCTGCCGTCCGAGGCAACATAACCCCAGATCCGTCCCTGCTCCACCGGCCCCTCCAGATCCATCTCATCCTCCTCCTCCAGCGCCTCCACCTCGCGGATCAGGCGGCGATCACCCCGCATCTCCCCCTCCAGCTCGACCCAGGTGCCGCCGAGATGGTCTTCATCGAGGCCATCCTTGAAGCGGGTCTCCTCATCGATGACGAAGGGAATGCCGTTGACCATCAGCTGACCCAGCTGCCAGCTGGTGCGGCCGATCAGCTTGAACTCAGATGCATGCGCCGCGCCAAAGGGCAGCAAAATCAATAGCAAGAGAGCACACAGGGGCTTCGTCATCGGGGATCCTCGGGGTTACACTGGCACACAGCATGCCTCATCCGGTGTGAAGCGGCCGTGAAATCGCGGCCACAACCAGGAGATCAGAACATGAAAATACTGGTGGTGGAAGACAATCCCCAGGTGACGGAGACCATCATGGACTACCTGGAGCTCGCGGGGCACCAGCTGGACTGCGCCTATCACGGCCAGGCCGCCCTGCAACTGCTGGCGGAACAGCGCTTCGATGTCATCATCATGGACGTCATGATGCCGCGCCTCGACGGCCTGCGCACCGTGGAGCAACTGCGGGCCGACGGCATCCCGACCCCTGTGCTGTTTCTCACCGCCCGGGACAGCCTGGACGACAAGCTGGCAGGCTTTCGCGCCGGTGGCGACGACTACCTGGTCAAGCCTTTCGCCATGGAGGAGCTGGAAGTCAGGTTGCAGGCCCTTGCTCTGCGTGGCCCCCGCGGCGATCTGGGGGTGCTCAGCTTCGGCGAGCTGACGGTGGATCCCGCCAGCGGCCGGGCCAGGCGAGCCGGGGTTGAACTCAAGCTCGGCAAGATCCCGTTCCAGATCCTCAGCCTGCTGGTCAAACGCGCCCCCCAGCTGGTGACGCGCCAGGAGGTGCTCGATACCGTCTGGGGGGATGAGGAGCCGGACTCCGACGCCCTGCGCAGCCACATCTATGCCCTGCGCAACGCCCTCGACAAGCCCTTCCCCACCCCCATGCTGGAGACCCTGCACGGCCAGGGTTACCGGCTGGTCTCCCCATGAGACGGTCACCGATGCCGAGGGCCATCCCATGAGCCTGCCGAGACTGCGCCATCGGCTGATCCTGGTGCTGGGGGGGGCCGGGCTCCTGCTGCTGGCCACCCTCAGCCTGCTGATGGTGGTAGCCGAGAACAAGATGGAGGAGCTGAGCCTGCGCCACTGGCTGGAGGCGGAAGTCACCCGTTACGGCGACGACTGGCTGCGCCTCGGCGAGCTGGCCCCCGCCCCCAGCCCTCGCCAGTTCTCCAGCTACTGGACCCAGGCCGGGCGCCTCCCCGCCTGGCTCAAGCCCTACCAGACCCCGGGCTTCTATGAGCACCAGCTCGGCGAGGAGGACAAGCACTTTCTGGTGCGCCCCCACCCCTCCGGTCAGGGCCTGCTCTATCTGGTGTTCAACGACGACGCCGACGACTACCTGGATCCTTACGAGGACAGGCTGCACCTGATCACCCGGCTGATCGGCCTCACCCTGCTGCTGGGCTGCGTCGCCTTCGGCATCTGGCTGGTGCGCCACATCACAAGGCCGCTGGAGCGGCTGCGTCAGCGAGTCGCCCACCTCACCCCGGATCAGGCCGACTTCGTGCCGGACGCCCCCTGGCAGGAGCTGCGGGAGATAGAGCTGGCGCTGCTGGCGGGCAAGCAGGAGGTCGCCGCCGTGTTCGCCAGGGAGCAGGAGTTCAGCCGTTTCGCGAGCCACGAGCTGCGCACCCCCAACATGGTGATCCAGGGTTCCGCGGCCCTGCTCGGCAAGGTCACCGACCTGCCCGCCCCGGCGGCCCGGGCGGCGGGGCGCATCCGCGCCGCCAGCGACGAGATGGCCCTGCTCACCGAGACCTTCCTGCTGCTGGGTCGCAAGGAGGCGGTGGAGCGTCCGTCCCAGCAGGTCGCCCCGCTGATCCGCCGGGAACTGGCCCGACTCGCCCCCCTGCTGCAGCGGGAGAGCGTCGAGATCAGGTTGCAGCTGGACGAGCAGAGCGAGGTAGAGGCCCCCCTCTCCCTGCTCGCCATCGCGCTCGGCAACCTGCTCAAGAATGCCCTCAGCTACGCCGACGGCCACATCGAGATCACCCTGAACCAGCAGACCCTCACCATCAGCAACCCCACGGCGGCGGCGCCGGATCAGATCCTGGGATACGGCTGTGGCCTGACCATCATCCAGCGCATCTGCGAGAAGCTGGGCTGGCATATCAGCACCCGGCTGGAAGAGGGGGTGTTCAGCGCCAGGCTGGAGATGAGCCCAGGCACCTTGAGCAGTGAGGCCTCATCAAACGCTGATGAGGCGGGGTGAGGACTCTAAACCCCACCAGGAGCCAGAAACGACAAGGCGCCCGAGGGCGCCTTGTCTGTTCCAACCATCCGTTGTGCCGTCACTCCGCCGGCTTGTGCTTGCGGCTGGCCTTGAGTTCGAGGAACTCGATGATCTTGCCCGCCACGTCCTTGCCGGAGGCGGCTTCCACCCCCTGCAGGCCGGGGGAGGAGTTCACCTCCAGCACCAGGGGGCCACGGGCGCTGCGCAAGATGTCCACCCCGGCCACGTCCAGCCCCATGATCTTGGCGGCCTGCACCGCGGTCGCCCGCTCTTCGGGGCTAATCTTGATCGCCTCGGCGGTGCCGCCGCGATGCAGATTGGAGCGAAACTCCCCCGGCTGGGCCTGACGGCGCATGGCGGCCACCACCTTGCCGTTGACCACCAGGCAGCGGATGTCGGCGCCGTTCGCCTCGCGGATATACTCCTGCACCAGGATGTTGTTGTTGGTCTGGATGAAGGCCTCGATCACGCTCTCGGCAGCCTTCTGGGTCTCGCACAGAACTACCCCTATGCCCTGGGTGCCTTCCAGCAGCTTCACCACCAGGGGCGCGCCGCCCACCATGGTAATCAGATCCGGTACGTCGTGGGTGCTGTGGGCATAGCCGGTGATGGGCAGGCCGATACCGTGGCGTGACAGCAGTTGCATGGCACGCAGCTTGTCGCGGGAGCGGGAGATGGCCACCGAACTGTTCAGGGCCATAGTATTCATCATCTCGAACTGGCGCAGCACGGCGGTGCCGTAGAAGGTGATGCTGGCGCCGATCCGCGGGATCACGGCGTCATAGCTCTCCAGCTCCCGGCCCTCGTAGTGGATGGAGGGGCTGTGGGAGGCGATGTTCATGTAGCAGCGCAGGGTGTCGAGCACCTCGACCTGATGCCCGCGGGCCCGGGCCACCTCGACCAGGCGGCGGGTGGAGTAGTTGTTGGGCTCGCGGGATAAAATGGCAATATTCATGGAAATGGCAGACCTGATAATCGGACTGGAGAGTATAAGGTGCCATGAACGACTGGCAACGCCAATCCTTTCCCCTCACCATGCGCCGTTCTGCAAGAAGGCGCCAAGACAGAGAGCGTTGTTTTGCAAACGCCCTCCAAGACAGTTTCAATGCGGGCCGCGCAGCCTCTGTTGCAGTCCGAGCAGCAGCCCCACCTCCTGCAGACGACGTGCCGTGACCCCGGCCCATCCCGCAGGGGGGATTGGCGCCAGCAGGGTCTGTGCGATACAGTGACGATAGAGGGGCCCCTCCAGTTGCCAACTCTGTACCAGGCCGTTCTCGTGATGGTGCAACCAGGCCCGGTTGCCACTGCGCAGCAGCTCCAGCACGCGGCCATCTTTGAGCGTCAGGCATACTCCCTTCTTCTCCATCCCGGGTCCCGCGTACTTGTCGAGCCAGAGGGTCAGCGGCACCCCGGCCGCCTCCCCGCGCAGGCAGGCGCGCCCCTCGGCGGTGCTCAGATCCCCGAACGCTATAGGCTGGCCCAGCCGATCGCAGACCCCCTCCGCCACCAGACGCAGGCTGTTGTCCCCGCCGAGGGCCACCAGCAGCTCGCGGATCATGGCCAGCACATGGGTGCCGATGTCGAGGATGACCCCGTCCGGGTGATGGAAGATCCGCTGATCCGGCTCACCCGTGGCGAAGTTGAGGGCGAAGGGATGACCCTCTGCATCTATGCCGCAGGGCTCCAGCAGGAAGCCCTCCACCTCGGCCACGTCCAGAATGGTCGCTGGCCGAACTCTGGTCTCCCCCGTCAAGGGCTGCCAGCCGGCATCCAATCCACCGCCGAGCAGTTGCTGAACGGCAATGCGCGCCATCCAGTGATCCAGTGCCAGCACCCGACCCGCCACGGCGGGATCCGCCAGCAGGGCCTGCAGGCGGTCGTGCTGGGCCAGGCTGGCCACCACGGGCTTCTCCACAAGGATGAGGGGGATGGCGCTCGCCAGCGCCTGCTCCAGCACCGGCAGGTGCAGCAGAGAAGGCGTTGCGATGACCAGCCGGTCCAGGGGCAGAGCCAGCAGGGCCTCCAGACTCGGGGTTTGCGTCACCCCAGGCAGGGTTCGCGCCGGATCAAAGCCCCAGATCTCAGCATCTTCCGCCAGCGCAGCGAGGGCAGGTAGATAGGCGGTCTGTACCACGGCCCCCAGGCCGACAAATCCAATCTTCATAACAACCTCGCTGCAGAGTCCATAGACCCGTGAATGGGCCAACCGGGTGGCAGGTTACACTGAGCTGGCACAGGTCAGGTGACACGCCGAGAGAAAGCATCACCTTCATATCAATAAAAAGAGGAAGCTGACTCAATGGAGGTGGCCGACACCGCTTTGCTCCATGCGCCAGCGCAGCACTGCCCGATCAAAATCTGCCCTGGCCCGGGTGATGTATCGCTCCGACCGTTGCAGAAAGCACGCAAGATGATCCCGATGGATCTGCGCCCTCTTCACCACGAACCGGGCCGGTTCATGGGAAGTGCCGTCCCGCCGCTTGCGTTCACGCCACTCCACCCTGTGGTTCAATCCTTCACGCAGGGCCACCATCTCCGGTGAGTCATAGAAGCGATCCCGCTCATGGAAGAAGCCGGCCAGCGCAGAGGCCGATACATCCAACGCCCGGCAGAAGACCTTGAAGTCGATAAATCCCTCGTCATCCGCTTCGGCCAGACAGCGGCTGATCAGTGCCTCATCCGGCCATGCCTCATTATCTCTTGCCTTGTCCATGTCTTCTCCTAGCCACTTACTGACCTGATCAATGCAGGTTAGGTCCCAGCCAGCGCTCGGCTTCCACCAGCGTCATGCCCTTGCGCACCGCATAGTCTTCCACCTGATCCTTCTGGATCTGCGCCACCGCGAAGTACTTGCTGTCGGGGTGGGAGAAGTACCAGCCGGACACCGCCGCCCCCGGCCACATGGCGTAGGACTCGGTGAGTTTCATGCCGATGGCCTGTTCCACCTCCAGCAACTCCCAGATGCTCCCCTTCTCCGTGTGCTCCGGGCAGGCGGGGTAGCCGGGTGCCGGGCGTATGCCGCGGTAATTTTCGCGAATGAGCTCTTCGTTGCTGAGCGCCTCGTCCGGGGCATAGCCCCAGTGCACTTTGCGCACCTGTTCGTGCAGGTACTCGGCGAAGGCCTCCGCCAGACGGTCGCACACCGCCTGGATGAGGATGGCGTTGTAGTCGTCATGCTCCGCCTTATAGGCGTTGGCGATGGCCTCCTCGCCGATGCCACCGGTGACGGCGAAGGCACCGATCCAGTCCGCCTTGCCGCTCTCTTTCGGCGCCACATAGTCCGCCAGGCAATAGTTCGGGAAGCCCTGCTTCTCGCTCTGCTGGCGCAGGTGATGCAGCACTTTTCTGACCTGGATACGCGACTCATCGGTATAGACCTCTATGCTGTCTCCCACGGCGTTGGCGGGGAACAAGCCTATGATGCCGGCGCAGCGCACGCTTTGATCCAGCTCGAGTTTATCCAACATGGCGTTGGCATCGGCAAACAGCTTGGTCGCCTCTTCACCAATGATCTCGTCTTCCAGGATGCGCGGATACTTGCCCGCCAGCTCCCAGCTCAGGAAAAACGGCGTCCAGTCGATGTAAGGGCGCAGCACGGAAATGGGCACGTTCTCGAATTTCTGCACCCCGGGCTCGCGGGGCGCGGGGGGCTCATAGCCGACCCAGTCCAGCTGATGACGGTTGGCGCGGGCATGGGCCAGGCTGACCGGCTTGGATCTCGGTTGCTTGCGGGCGTGCTGATCCCGCGCGATCTCGTACTCCTTGTCGATGCGAGCGACGAAGGCGGGCTTGAGCTCAGGGCTCAGCAGGCTTTGGGCCACCCCGACCGCGCGCGACGCGTTCGACACATAGACCACGGGCTCGGAGTAGTTCTGCTCTATCTTGACCGCGGTGTGAGCCTTGGAGGTGGTGGCGCCGCCGATGAGCAGGGGCAGCTTGAAACCCTGACGCTCCATCTCTTTGGCCACGTGCACCATCTCGTCCAGGGACGGGGTGATCAGGCCCGACAAGCCTATGATGTCGGCGTTCACCTCCCGCGCCGTCTTGAGGATGGTCTCGCAAGAGACCATGACCCCGAGATCGACGATCTCGAAGTTGTTGCACTGCAGCACCACGCCGACGATGTTCTTGCCGATGTCGTGCACGTCCCCCTTCACGGTGGCGAGCACTATCTTGCCGTTGCTGAACCCCCCCTGCTTCTCCGCCTCGATATAGGGCTGCAGATAGGCCACCGCCCGTTTCATCACCCGGGCGGACTTCACCACCTGGGGCAGGAACATCTTGCCGGCACCGAACAGGTCGCCGACCACGTTCATGCCGTCCATCAGGGGGCCTTCAATGACGTGCAACGGCCGCTCTGCTCCGGCCCGCGCCTCTTCGGTATCCTCCTCGATGAAATCGGTGAGCCCCTTGACCAAGGCGTGCTCCAGCCGCTTGCCCACCGGCCAGCTGCGCCACTCCTGATCCCGCGGATCCTCGGCCTGGGCACCGGCGCCGCGGTACTTCTCGGCGATGGCCAACAGCGCCTCGGTGGCATCGGGATTGAGGTTGAGCACCACGGCCTCAACCTTCTCTTTCAGCTCCGCCGGTATGTCTTCATAGATGGCGAGCTGGCCAGCGTTGACTATCCCCATGTCCATGCCGTTCTGGATGGCGTGATAGAGGAAGACGGCGTGGATGGCTTCACGCACCGGCTCGTTGCCGCGGAAGGAGAAGGAGACGTTGGAGACGCCGCCGGAGATCATGGCGTGGGGCAGGTTGTCTTTGATGTCCTTCACCGCCTCGATGAAGTCCACCGCGTAGTTGTTGTGCTCCTCGATCCCGGTCGCCACCGCGAAGATGTTGGGATCGAAGATGATGTCTTCCGGCGGGAAGCCCACTTGATCCACCAGGATGCGATAGGCACGCTGGCAGATCTCGAACTTGCGTGCGCGGGTGTCCGCCTGGCCCACCTCGTCGAACGCCATGACGATGACGGCGGCGCCGTAGCGACGCAGCAGTTTGGCCTGTTGGATGAATTTCTCCTCCCCCTCCTTCATGGAGATGGAGTTGACTACCGGCTTGCCCTGCACGCACTTGAGGCCAGCCTCCAGCACCTCCCACTTGGAGGAGTCGATCATCACGGGCACTCGGGCGATGTCCGGCTCGCCGGCGATCAGGTTCAGGAAGCGCACCATGGCCGCCTCGGCGTCCAGCATGCCCTCGTCCATGTTGATGTCGATGATCTGGGCGCCGCTCTCCACCTGCTGCTTGGCCACCTCGAGGGCCTCGTCGTAGAGTCCCTCCTTGATCAGCCGCTTGAACTTGGCCGAGCCGGTGACGTTGGTGCGCTCCCCCACGTTCACAAACATGGAGTCCGCCTGGATGATGAGGGGCTCGAGGCCAGACAGCCGGCAGGCCACCGGGATCTCCGGCAGGGCGCGAGGGCGGATGCCGGCGACCGCGTCGCTCATGGCGCGGATATGGGTCGGGGTGGTGCCGCAGCAGCCCCCCACCAGGTTCAGGAAGCCGCTCTGAGCCCACTCGCGGATATGTTCCGCCATCTCGACCGCGTCGAGATCGTACTCACCGAACGCATTGGGCAGGCCGGCGTTGGGGTGGGCGCTGACATGGGACTCGCTGATCCGCGACAGCTCCTCCACGTACTGGCGCAGCTCGTCCGGTCCGAGGGCACAGTTGAGGCCGAAGGAGATGGGTTTGACGTGGCGAAGCGAATGATAGAAGGCTTCCGTGGTCTGGCCGGAGAGGGTACGACCGGAGGCGTCCGTGATGGTGCCGGAGATCATCACCGGCAGGGCGTGGCCCAGCACCTCGAATACCCCTTCCACCGCGAAGGCGGCGGCCTTGGCGTTCAGGGTGTCGAAGATGGTCTCGATGAGGATGATGTCGGCGCCCCCCTCGATCAGGGCGTGGGTCGACTCCGTGTAGGCGGCCACCAGCTCGTCATAGGTGACGTTGCGCTTGCCGGGATCGTTGACGTCCGGCGAGATGGAGGCGGTGCGGTTGGTGGGCCCCAGCACCCCGGCCACGAAGCGCGGCTTGGACGGATCTTTCGCGGTCCACTCGTCCGCCACGGCGCGGGCCAGACGGGCGGCCTCCCGGTTGATCTCGGCGGAAAACTCCTCCATCTCGTAATCGGCCATGGCGATACGGGTGGCGTTGAAGGTGTTGGTCTCGAGGATGTCGGCCCCGGCGGCGCAGTATTGATCGTGGATCTCTCGGATCACCGCGGGCTTGGTCAGCACCAGCAGGTCGTTGTTGCCCTTGATGTCGGTGTGCCAGTCGGCGAAGCGCTCGCCCCGGTAGTCCGATTCACCGAGCTTGTAGCCCTGGATCATGGTGCCCATGGCCCCGTCGATGATCAGGATCCGTTCCTTCAGGCAGGCTTCCAGCTTCTTTTTTATGTTCGACATTGTGTTCGACACCGCTCGTTCCTCTTACATCCATGCAACTGCGCGAAGCCCATCCTAGCAGCAAACAAATCAAATGGAAATCTAGCCGTCTATCTGTCTATTTCAACGATTAAATATAACCATAAATAGGTAATGAGTGCATCAGGTGCCGAGAGTACCCTATGCCCGTCCTCCATCGGGATACGTGCTTGCTGTTTACTAAAGATAAAGAGAAAAATAACTATGAGCGTCTACTACACACTCTGCTTCCTGGCAGCCTTGGCGATCTTCATCGCCTTTGCCAATCAGTATGTTGTGAAGATCCAGACCACCATCGCCATCACCGCAGGATCCATGCTGATCTCCGCCCTGATGGTGCTGTTTGGTAAGTTGGGATGGTTCAATCTGGAACCTCTTGCCGTCAAGACCATGGAGAGCATCGACTTCCAGAATTTCCTGTTGAAGGGGATCCTGGGCTTCCTGCTGTTCGCCGGTGGCCTCGGCATCAATCTGAAGGCGCTGCGTAGCCAGAAGTGGGAGATCACCATTCTCTCCATAGTGGCGACCCTGCTCTCCACCTTCCTCATCGGCTACGGCTTCTGGTTCATCGCCAAGCTGCTGGGCTGGGAGCTGCCGCTGGTCTACTGCATGCTGTTCGGCGCGCTGATCTCCCCCACCGACCCCATCGCCGTACTGGCCATCGTCAAGAAGATGAAGGCGCCACCCCAGATCGCCATCCAGATCGAGGGGGAATCCCTGTTCAACGACGGCGTCGGCCTCGTCATCTTCGCCACCGTGTTTGCCGTGGCCTTCGGCGGCGTGGAGCCCACCTTCACCAGCGTGGCCGGCCTCTTCCTGCATGAGGCCCTCGGCGGCATCCTGTTCGGCGCCGTGCTGGGCCTCATCGCCCACGTGATGATCAGCGCCACCGACGACGGCTCCCTCGAGCTGCTGCTGACCCTGTGCATCCCGACCGCGGGCTTCGCCTTCGCCAACATGATCGGCGTCTCCGGCGCCCTGGCCATGGTGGTCACCGGCATCATGATCGGCAACTGGACCCGGAACGTGGGCTTCTCCGAGCAGAGCAAGCATCACCTGGACCACTTCTGGGAGTTGATGGATCAGTTCCTCAACGCCCTGCTGTTCCTGCTGATCGGTCTGGCGCTGGTACTGCTGGAACTCGAATGGCAAGACTGGATCCTGCTGGTCATAGCAGTGCCACTCTGCCTGGCCGCGCGCTTCATCAGCGTCTCCCTGCCCTATGTGGCCTTCCGACGTTTTCGCCGCTACAACACCTTCTCCATCCGCATCCTGACCTGGGGCGGCCTGCGCGGTGGCCTGGCCATGGCCATGGCCCTGGCGCTGCCCTCCGGCGTCATGGTGCTGCCGGAGCACGGTGTCGATCTGCGGGAGGTGATCCTGGTGATGACCTATGCGGTGGTGATGTTCTCCATCGTGGTGCAGGGGATGACCATCACCCCCATGATCACGGCAGCCAAGAAGGCCAGCGGCGGCTACTAAGCTGTCGTTTTGAGCCATCACGGCCAACAAAAAGGGCTCCCTATGGGAGCCCTTTTGCTGTACTGTCACTGGTGAACCCGGTGGCTTTTCTACTCACCAGCGAAATATCTGTTTGCTTTTCATTCATTTTGCGGAGAGAATGCGCGCCGGCTAGTTAATCAGCCCTGATTATGTTCGTAATGCTTCACCGTTAGATGAATCCTGCCAGTACACACATAACCTCCCTCTGATTTACTCGCCTCGAAAACCGTCAGGCTGTCTGCCTGCGTTGCCCGGTTTTCACGGCGCAGACCCGATCTGCCCACTCCCAAGTAGCACCATGCCTTCGCATGATCCTTGGCTCATTCCTTGAAAAGTGCAGACGCCCCTGTAGGGCTGGGTATTCCTGCGTGGATCTGACCACGCCCATCGACCTGATATTTGCAAAAACAAGGAGCAAAACACCTAATTTATATAGAGAAATACCATGATGAAAGCAGTACAAACACACAAACCCCTGCGTCGCAGCAAGCCCATCAACCTGCCCCCGCAAGAGCAGGATCATGATGCCTTCCTGATCCAGTTCAGCACCCGTTTCAGCGGTGGCTTCGCCATCTCCTGTGACGGCATCCCCGGCGAGTTCTCTATCGAGGATCTCAACTGATCACCCTGCCTCACGGCAGACTCGACGCAGACAGGCCGCAACTCACGGCGGCCTCCTTTGCTATCTCGCCGACTCAGACCGGCACGCTCTCCCTGCCCGGATCCTCCAGCAGCAGGCACTCCTCCTCGCTGTCACCCAGTTTGACCAGTTTGCCCTGACTCAGCCCCAGCTTGGCCAGCAGCGCGACCGAGCGCTCGTTGCCCGGGGTGACGATGGCGATCACCCGCTCTATGCCGAGCCGCTCCCGCCCATCCTTGAGCGCAGCCTGCGCCGCCTCGACCCCGTATCCCAGACCGCGGTAAGCCGGCAGGAAGGCGTAACCGATGTCTTCGCAGGGCAGGGTATCGCGCTTGATGAGACCGCAGATGCCGATCCTGGCGTCATCCTCCCGCCGGCTCACCAGATAGAGGCCGTGCCCGTGCCGGGCATAGCTGACCACCGGCCCCTGCTGGATATAGTCTTCGGCATCGCTCAGGGTGCGAACACCCCGATCGCCGATCCAGCGGTGGAAATCCCCATCGTTGAGCAGTTCGAGGATGAAGGGGGCATCGGTGAGATTGAGCTCGCGCAGGGCGAGACGCTCGGAGAGGATCATGGCAAGGGCTCTTCTTCTGGTCATAAACGGGAACACGACGAGCCAACAAGACTGCCCCCCCGCTTCGCCCTTGGCAAGGGGGGTGGGTAAAAAGTGCGGCAACCCTGTCGCCACATGGCCGGGAGTCACGAGCCGGAACCGGCTATACTGCTCCCCCTATTCAGACAATCAGTACCAAGATCAGGACAGAGACCATGACGGAATCCACCGAATTTTTCGACGAACAGACCCTGCTGGAGATGGTTGATAACCAGCTCGCCGACGGCAACCCGCTGCAGGTGAAGGCTACTCTGATGCGGCTGGTGATGAAGGGCACCCCGCGGGAAGAGGCGCTGCAATACATCGCCTGCGCCCTCGGCGCCGAGCTGATGGCGATGGAAGCGGACCAGGGTCCCTTCAACCTGACCCGCTACGCCGATTTCCTCGACAGCCTGCCCGAGATGCCCTGGGCCGAATGACCTCCCCTCGTTAGGCAAGGCGCTCTGCCAGCCATTATCATTACTGCCACGGCCAATCACGGGAGCAGGCAGACATGCGCTGGCAAAATCGTCGGGAGAGCAACAACGTGGAAGACAGGCGCCAGGAGGGCGGTGGCAGTGGGGGCGGCGGCTTTCCCATCGGCGGCAAGGGTCGTCTCATCCTGGTGGTCGTGGTGATGATCGCCGGCTACTACGGCGTGGACTTGAGCCCGCTGCTCAACGATCCTGCCCCGCAGACCCAGGCACAGCGCCAGAATGTGTCTCAGCCGGCCAATGATCCCCTCGCCAAGTTCACCTCAGTGATGCTCGCCTCCACCGAGGATGCCTGGAGCGAGATCTTCGCCCAGAGCGGCAGCCAGTATCAGCCCCCCAAGCTGGTGCTCTATCGCGGCGCCACCCGTACCGGCTGCGGTCAGGGCCAGTCGGTGATGGGCCCCTTCTACTGCCCGGCGGACAGATCCGTCTACATCGATCTCTCCTTCTATCAGGACATGCGCGACAAGCTCGGGGCCGACGGCGACTTCGCCCAGGGCTATGTGGTCGCCCACGAGGTGGGTCATCACGTGCAGAACCTGCTCGGCATCTCCACCAAGGTGCGCCAGCAGCAACAGGGGCTGAGCCAGGCCGCCCAGAACAGGCTGTCGGTCAAACTCGAACTGCAGGCCGACTGCTTCGCCGGGGTCTGGGGCCACTACATGGAGCGGGAGCAGGTGCTGGAACACGGCGATCTGGAGGAGGCCCTCAACGCCGCCCAGGCCATAGGTGACGACCGACTGCAGCAACAGGGTCAGGGCCGGGTGGTGCCGGACAGCTTCACCCATGGCAGCTCGGCCCAGCGTCTCGCTTGGTTCAAGAAGGGCTTCGACAGTGGCAAGCCCGCCAGCTGCGACACCTTCGCCGCCCGCTAGGCGAAGATGCAGCAAGTTAAAGAGCCGACCTCAGGGTCGGCTCTTTGTTATGGATCCGTCGGTGTTATGGTCTATCGACATCGCCGGATCAGGACTCGTCACTCGCCTCGGCCACTGAGCCGACCGGCAGCAGATCCGTAAAGACGAAGCCGTCCCGCACCACGGTTTCCCCTGTTTCAATGGCCAGCGGCCGCTGGAACATGGGGCCATCGTAGGCCAGGGTGTGAAACTCCCCGTTCTCCCCGCAAGGGTCCACTCCATCGGGCAGGGCCGCCAGCAAGGCTTCATCGAAGTCATGCCCCCCGAGGCTCATCTCCAGCGTCCTGGGATCCAGCGTGCTGATCCGTGCCTTGAGCCCAGCCACCATCATCTCCCGCGCCAGGACCCGGGTATCGCTACCCCAGAGCGGGAACAGGGCCGTGATGCCGGTTCCCTCGAGCTGGCGCTCCCGATAGGCACGCACATCCTCGAGGAAGAGATCCCCGAACGCCATATGCCGGATCCCCCGCGCCACCACCTCTTCGATGAAGCCGGTCATGATGCGGCCATACTCCTCGTTGCTACAGGGCCAGGGCAGATCGATGGCCTCTATGGGCAACCCCACGCACTCGGCCTGCTGCATCAGCAACTGCTTGCGCACCCCGTGCATGGCGACCCGCTCGAACGCCTGGTTGAGGGTGGTGAACAACCCCACCACCTCGATGGCCGGGTCTTGGCGCAACCGATGCAGCGCCCAGGCGCTGTCCTTGCCGCTGCTCCAGGAGAGCAGTACCTTGGTCTTCGTCATTCTCTATCCAACCCTCGTTTATGGGAACCATGCAACCTCTGCCACGGATCCGGGCTCCACGGCCGGTCGCCATCAGGTCCGCTTGTGACCTCAGTGTTGCAAGACTGTGTTGCGAATTGTGCGATTTACATTTCGGGATACAAAAGCATACCCTCGTGGGTGAGCGTATCCCCGCAAAGGATGGGGAACAATAACTAAAAAAATGATGGGAAACATAAGGATATGACTACAGTCCACACACCGCATGAGCACAATCGCCCCCTCAACCGACAGGATTACAAGACCCTGAGCCTGGCGGCCCTCGGCGGCGCCCTCGAATTCTACGACTTCATCATCTTCGTCTTCTTCGCCGTGGTCATCGGCGAGCTCTTCTTCCCGGCCGACATTCCCGAGTGGCTGCGCCAGTTCCAGACCTTCGGCATCTTCGCCGCCGGTTACCTGGCTCGCCCCCTCGGCGGCATCATAATGGCGCACTTCGGCGATCTCATCGGCCGCAAGCGCATGTTCACCCTGAGCATCATCATGATGGCGCTGCCCACCCTGCTGATCGGCCTGCTGCCCACCTATGCGGCCCTCGGCATCGCCGCCCCACTGCTGCTGCTGCTGCTGCGGATCCTGCAAGGAGCCGCCATCGGTGGCGAGGTGCCCGGCGCCTGGGTCTTCGTGGCGGAACACGTGCCCGCCAAACGGGTCGGCGTCGCCTGCGGCACCCTCACCGCCGGGCTGACCGCCGGCATCCTGCTCGGCTCCCTGGTGGCCACCGCCATCAACCGCGGCATGAGCCCGGTCGAGGTGAGCGAATGGGGCTGGCGTCTGGCCTTCGTGCTGGGCGGCGTGTTCGGCATCGTCGCCATGTACCTGCGCCGCTGGCTGCACGAGACCCCGGTGTTCGCCGAGATGCAGGCCAACAAGGCGCTGGCCGAGGAGCTGCCCCTCAAGACGGTGCTGCGCGAGCACAAGGGCAGCGTCATCGTCTCCATGCTGCTGACCTGGTTGCTCTCCGCCGGCATAGTCGTGGTGATCCTGATGACCCCGACCTATCTGCAGAAGGTGCACGGCATCAGTCCGACCGACGCCCTGACCGCCAACTCCCTGGCGATCCTGGCCCTGACATTAGGCTGCGTCTTCTACGGCCGGCTCATCGACGCCATCGGCAGCGGCCCCACCTTCATGCTGGGCTCCTTGCTGCTGGCCGGCACGACCTACGCCTTCTACCACGGTCTGGCGGCGGGCATGGATCAGCTGATCCCCCTCTACGTCCTGGTCGGCTTTTCCGTCGGCATCGTCGGGGCCGTGCCCTATGTCATGGTCAACGCCTTCCCGGCGGTGGTGCGCTTCTCCGGGCTCTCGTTCTCCTACAACGTGGCCTACGCCATCTTCGGCGGCCTGACCCCCATGCTGGTCACCCTCTGGATGAAGGAGGACCTGCTGGCGCCGTCCCACTACGTAGTCAGCCTGGCTGCCCTGGGCTTCGTCCTTGGCCTGATCTTCTGGTTCCGCCAGCGTGGCCAGCATCAGGGCCGTCCACAAACCGCCTGACCCAGGCAGCGTCAACTCGTGCCACAAGAGATCCGATGTGAACAAGGGCCCCGACTTTCGGGGCTCTTCCGTTCCGGCTATATTCAGCCGGGCTCCCGTAGAGTAGCCCCCCTTTCGGACCAGACCCGCGTCTGGTCCCTGTGTTTGCCAACCCTTCCGAGGTGAAAGATGTTCTTCCAGGTCGTATTCATCGCCTTGCTGGCACTGCTGCCCATGGTCAATCCGCCCACCACCGCCACCCTGCTGCTGGGGCTGAGCAAGGGCATGTCCCGCGAGCATATCCGCCGCCAGATCAATCTGGCCGCCATCTACCTGTTCAGCACCCTGTGCGTCAGCTTCTTCATCGGCTCCTCCATCCTGGATCTGTTCGGGATCTCCATTCCCGGCCTGCGCCTGGCCGGCGGCCTCATCATCGCCTTCATCGGTTTTCGCATGCTGTTTCCGGCGCCGTCCCAGGCCACCGAGAATGACATCAACCAGAGCATCGCCTTCGTGCCCCTGACCATGCCCAGCATGTGCGGCCCGGGTACCATGGCCCTGGTGATCAGCGGCGCCGCCCAGATTGCCGAGCTGCCGGCGGACTACAACCGCTTCGTCATCTACTCCGGCATGGTCACCGCCTTCGCCCTGATGAGCCTGCTCAGCTGGGGCGTGCTCAAGCTGGCGGATCCCGTGTGCAAGATCCTCGGCGCCACCGGCATCGACGCCATGACCCGCATCATGGGCTTCCTGCTGGTGTGCATGGGCATGCAGTTCTGCATCAATGGCATCAAGGAGGTGGCGCAAGATCCCGTGTTCCACGGTGCCCCTGCTCCCCAGGTGCAACACCATATCCCCGCAGGCGAGCACGGCATCAAGCCCGGTCTGGTCTCCCCCGGATCCTGAGGACGGCAGCAGCCCAATTAGCATGTTTTTTGTACAGCAAGGGTTCAGCTTGTGAGGCCTACAGTGGCTTGGCCCGTCAAGCTACCACTTAGGAGAGATGGAATGGATAAGATGCTGACCGAGATCCGTAGCTACAGTCTGTTTCATGAGTACCTGAACGTGGTGGGTGCCACCAGCCCCAATCCGGCGCAAGTCACGCAGGACTGGGAGTACAAGAGCGCCAACCGTCTGCTCGCCAGGATCAAGAAGGATCCCCAGGGCAACACCCGCTACTACATAGATGCCCGCGCCATTTCGGTCAATTGACCCGCCTCTGCCCAGCCCCGGCCTTCGCCGGGGCTTTTTATTGCCCGCTCACCCAACAAAAACCCCGGCACAGGGCCGGGGTTTCTATTGGATAGGTCAGGGAGAGCCGCCCTACTGGGTGCCGCCCACGGTGAGGCTGTCGAGCCTGAGGGTTGGCTGACCCACGCCGACGGGGACACTCTGCCCCTCCTTGCCACAGATTCCCACCCCGCGATCCAGCTGCAGATCCCGGCCCACCATGGAGACCTGGCTCATGGCCTCAGGGCCGTTGCCGATGAGGGTCGCCCCCTTGATAGGTGCGGTAATTTTTCCGTCCTCGATGAGGTAGGCCTCGGAGGCGGAGAAGACGAACTTGCCCGAGGTGATGTCCACCTGACCGCCGCCGAAGTTCGGGGCATAGATCCCCTTCTTCACCGAGGCGATGATCTCCGCCGGATCATACTGACCCGCCAGCATATAGGTATTAGTCATGCGCGGCATCGGCAGGGCGGCGTAGGACTCGCGCCGGCCATTGCCGGTCAGCGGCACGCCCATCAGGCGGGCATTCTGCTTGTCCTGCAGATAGCCCTTGAGGATGCCGTTCTCGATCAGGACGTTATAGCCACCCGGCGTCCCCTCGTCGTCGATGGAGACCGAGCCGCGACGCCCTGGCAGGGTGCCGTCGTCGACTATGGTGCAGTGCTTGGAGGCGACCTGCTCGCCGATGCGGCCGGCGAAGGCGGAGGATCCCTTGCGGTTGAAGTCCCCCTCCAGACCGTGGCCCACCGCCTCGTGCAGCAAGACCCCTGGCCAACCTGCCCCCAGCACCACGGGCATGGCACCGGCCGGCGCATCGATGGCCTCCAGGTTCACCAGCGCCTGGCGCACGGCTTCGCGCACATAGCCGAAGGCACGGCTCTCCAGACCATCAAGTTCCAGGAACCAGTCGTAACCGAAGCGGCCACCGCCACCGGCGCTGCCACGCTCGCGCTTGTCCCCCTTCTCGGCGATCACGGTCACCGACAGCCGCACCAGGGGGCGCACGTCGGCGGCTAGGGTGCCGTCGGTGGCAGCCACCAGGATCTCTTCATAGACGCCGCTGATGGAGGCCATCACCTGATTGATGGCGGGATCCAGGCTGCGGGCAAACTTGTCCATCTGCTCGAGCAGGGCGATCTTCTGCTGCTTGTCGAGGGTCTGCAGGGGATCCATGGCCGGATAGAGCAGGTTTGCCGAGGTTCTGGCCCAGGCCTTCACCTTGCCCTGGGCCCCGGCGGCGGCGATGCCACGGGCGGCGGTCACAGACTGCTGCAAGGCCAGCAGGCTCAGCTCGTCCGAATAGGCGAAGCCGGTCTTCTCGCCGCTGACGGCACGTACCCCCACCCCCTGATCGATGTTGTAGCTGCCATCCTTGACGATGCCATCCTCCAGCATCCAGGACTCGTGCCAGCTGCGCTGGAAGTAGAGGTCACCGAACTCCACCTGATGGCTCATCAGGCTGCCGAGCAGCTGCTGCAGTCGCCCTTCATCGAGATCGTTCGGGGCCAACAAGGAGGCACTAACCTGGCTCAATAGACTCAATTTCTTCTCCAATCTCGATATGAGATGTCATGACGGTTCATTCATGGGGGCCAACCCATGGGGATCACAGCAAACCGGCGTGGCTCAGTACCGGCAAACGGCTGCGTTTCGATTCACTTTATATCCATCACAGTAGTCGGGCGTGGCTCAGTACCGGCAGACGGCCGCGTTTCCATTCTTCACCACACCATCAGAGCAAACGGGCGTGCTCCATCACGGGCATGGTGCGTTTCAATTCATCGATAAGCCCGGCATCCATCCGCGCCAACACGGTGGCGCAGCCCGATGGCTGGCAGGCCAACACCCGACCCCAGGGGTCGATCACCATGCTGTGGCCCCAGGTCTGGCGCCCCGTCTCGTGGGTTCCCCCCTGGTTGGCGGCCACCACGTAACACTGATTCTCGATGGCGCGGGCCCGCAGCAGTGGCTCCCAGTGCGCCTCCCCGGTCACGGCGGTGAAGGCGGCGGGCACCAGCAGCACCCTGGCACCGGCGAGGGTCAGCCGACGATAGAGCTCGGGAAAGCGCAGATCATAACAGATAGAGAGGCCGAGGGGACCAAAGGGGGAGTCCACCAGTGCGGGCTCGCGGCCCGGGCTGAAGGTTTCAGACTCCCGGTAGCGGCCGTGGTTGTCCGCCACGTCCACATCGAACAGGTGGATCTTGTGATAATGCCCCTTGCACTCCCCGTCCGGCGCGAACACCAGCGAGCTGGTGTGAATATGCTCGGAGCCTGCGATGGTGGTGGGCATGGCTCCGGCCACCAGCCAGATCCCGTGGGTTTTGGCCCAGTCGGCCAGCTGTCGCTGGATGGGGCCATTCCCCAGGGGCTCGGCGCCATCCAGATAACCCTGCCGCTCCCCGAAGAGGGCGAAGTTTTCCGGCAGCAAGGCCAGCAGCGGGCGTTCCGGTGGCAGAGCAGCCAGCTCAGCGGCGATCCTTGCCTGGTTGTCTTGCCAGTGACGGCCTGAAATCAACTGTATGGCGGCTAACCACATGACGCGCTCCTTGTCGTTGGGCAAGCCATGGGGGTCTCCCTCTCGCTTGCCGGGATTACAGCACTATGAGGACTTTGGGGCCGGGGGGAAAGGGAAATGAGCGGCCCCTTGCAAGGGCAGGCACTCAACGCTGGCCTGAACCCTGATGCTTGGGATTGAGCAGGAAGGGGGTCACCTCTTGCGCCGGCAGGCTGGGGGCGACCGCATCTACCGCCTCTTTCTGCTGCTGGTTGAGCTTGATCCGGGCCCTGTCCCGTCCCGCCTCGATGAGCTTGGGATCGTCCAGCGGGCCCGAGACCCGGAAGTCGATGCGGGTCACCACGTCCACCACCGGCTCCAGCAGCTTGGAGAGGGCCAGCACATAGAGGCCTGTGATGGGCGTCAGGGAGAAGGCGGCCACCACAGGCAGGGTGCCACCCAGGTTCGGGGAGAAGCTCAGCTCGTAGTCGAGGCGCCAGCGCACCAGATCGGCGATGCCCTCTCCGCGCAGGTTGCCCGCCGCCCCCTTCATGTAGAAGTCCTTGTTCTCCGCCACCCCCTGCTTGATCCTGGCCGAGGCGGACATGGACTCGAAGTAGAAGCCCTTGTCGAACACGTCGCGAAAATCGAGGCGCAGCTTGCGCAGCAGGGAGTCCAGGCTCAGCAGGGAGAGCAGGCGTGCCCCCTTGTCGTTGACCTCCCGCAGGGTCCCTCCTTCCAGCTGGTAGTCGGCCGTGCCGGTCAGGGTCGGCAGGTTCAGGCGGTAGGGGACGTCCTGCCAGTTCAGATCCAGCGCCAGCTTGCCAGGGGCGTCGCCTATGGGGGAGGTGAAGCCGAGTCGCTTGAGCAGCAGCTCGCTGTTCTGGGTGCTGAGCCGGGCGCTGGCCCGGGTCTGCATCTGGCCGGACCGGGACAACCATTGCGCGTTGCCCTTGAGGGTACTGCCGGCGAGCTTCATCTCCAGCCCTTTCAGCGAGAGGCTGTTGGTGCCGGGCACCAGCTCCCCTTTCAGCTCCCCGAGGGGCAGCTTGCCGAAACGGCAGTCCACGCAGCTGAAACGCAGCCAGGGGATGGCATCCATGATGGCCCGATCCTGGCGGGCATCGGCCTTGGGACTGAGATCCGACCCCTTGCCGGACCAGAAGATGCGGGCGAACTTGGCGTCTATGGGTTGCTTGTCGGTGACGGGCACCCGCACCACCCCCATGACATCCGGGCTGTCTATCATCACCTCGGTGGCCTGGCTGACCGGCCCCACGGTGAAGTGCACCGCCTTGAGGTTGGCGCTGCCGATGTCGGCGCGGGCCAGCTGACCATCCACCCACCACTCCTGGGGCAGGAAGGAGGGGCCGACCACGGCGTTGCCGCTCTGTACCTGGCCTGGCAGCCACTGCTTGAGCCGCGCCAGCCAGCCGGCCACGTCCGCCTGTTGCTGATTGATGGCGAGCAGCATGGGCTTGTCCTGCAACACCCGGGCACCAGGCTGACCGACATCGACCCGCACCCGGCTCAGGTAGGGGGCCCCTTCGCCGTACACCAGCCGGCTCTGCATATCCACGTCCGCCCCCAGCACGCCGCGAATGTCGGCGCTGCCGTCGCGCCCCCGCGCCGTGACCTTCAGCGGCAACCGGCTGTCGGCGGGCTTGGCGAGGGGAGACGGCAAGTCCAGCCCCATGCCCTGCAGGTTGGAGTCCAGCGCCAGCTGGAAGCTGAACGGCTTGTCGTGGGGCAGGGTCAGCCCCAGGGTGCCGCTCCAGTTGCTGCGTCCCTTGAGCAGATCGAGGGCCGGAATATCCCGGCGCTGGCGGCTGCTGTCCCAGATCCCCCTGAACTTGAGGTCGACCTGGTAGTGATTGGGCTGTTGCTTGCCCTGATAATCCAGGGTCAGCGGCTGGTTCCACAGGGTCGCCTTCAGGTTGCTGAAGCGCGTGTGCTCGTTGTCATACTCGAGTCTGCCCTGAACCCCTTCCAGCGGCATGTCCAGGGTAGCGATCCTGACCTTGTTGTTGTGGAAGCTGGCATCCCCGCTGGCCTTCACCTCCCCCTCTCCGTCGAGGGGGATGTCCAGCTTGACCGTGCCCTTCATGGGCCCGCGGATCTCGATTTCCCTCAGCGCCTGACCGACCGAGCCACCCAGGGGGGAGTCCTGCAGATAGTCGCTGATGGCCTTGCCCTCACCCGCCACCTTGGCATCCACGTAGAGGTGGGCACCGGGGGAGAGATCCGGGATCCAGGCGTGCACCGAGTCGGAGCTGGCCTTGCCGAGGCGGGTGGACCGGCTGTTCATGTCCAGGCCCGCATTCTGGAACAAGAGATCGATCTGCAGGTCGGTGAGGGGTTGCCAACCGGGGAAGAACTGGAAGGTGGCCTTCTCCAGGGGGACGGCCACCTGGAAGACGCCCTTGCCGTTGTCATAGGGGAAATCCCTGAACTCCCCATACCAGAGCAGATCGGCGCTCGAGGCCTGACCCCCCTTGATGGCGCCGCTCAGGTAGTCCACCAGACCATCGCTCATCACCGCCAAGGGGTAGTAGCGATCCGCATGGGCCGCCGTCTTGACGTCGATGCGACCGGTCAGGGCGAGGAAGGGGTGCTCGAACAGCTCGAGCCGGAAGCGGCTCGCGAGGTGCAGGTCCGAGTTGTCCAGCACTATGTCCTGGCCATAGAGCACCCAGCCCTGCGGCGCCTTCCACCAGTCGAGCCGCGCCTTCAGGTTGTCGACCGGAATGGGCTCCTTGAAGTGACGGGCCGGATCCACCTTGCCCTTGCCGAGGGTCAACCGGGTGCTGCCCCCCTCCGGGGTCAGCCAGAACTCGCCGTTCAAGCCCTGCAGGCCGGGCACATCGTGCCAGGCCTTGGTGCCGAGCCCGACGAACTGACCGCTGAGGGAGAGTTCCTGCCAGTTCGCATCCGCCTGCAGGATGAGATCCTGCAACCTGCCCTGAGGTTGGGTGCGCTTGAGGGTTTCGGTCAGCCTGGGATAGAGGCCGGAGACCAGCTGGCTCAGGCCGGCGACCTGCTTGAAGTCGATGGCGGGCACATAGCCCTGGATGCGATCCCCCACCCGTTCGAGCTGCAGCCGGCTGTGCAGCCAGGTGGCCCCATCGAGCTTGAAGATGACGTCGTGGCTGGCGAGCTGCCACTCCTCCCCTTTCCGCCGCAGCTGGATCTTGCCTCCCCGCAGTTCGAGGCGATGGGGCTCGCCCTTCTCCTCGTCCTTCCAGATGAGGTGGTTGTTGCCAAAGGCCAGCAGGGAGTCGCCGAGCTGACCGTTCGCAAAGTCGCTCCAGAGCTGGAAGTCGAGCTGACCGGTCACCCTGGGCTCGCCGGCGTGGATCCTGGCCAGCATGGGGCTGATATCGAGCTCGCTGGCCCCCAGGTAGAGCCGCCCCTTGAGCCTGTCGAGGCGAACCTCGGGGGCATCCACGTCAAGGATGAGATCTATGGTGCTCTCGCCGATGCCGTTGATGAGGTAGGCCTTGCCCACCCCTTGGTGGCGCTTGCCGCGATTCTGCCAACGGAGCTGGGCGATGTTGAGGGCGCGCACCTCCCCCAGGGCCGTGGTGACGCTGAGGCGGGTGTCGTGGATGTCGAAGGTGGAGAGCTGGGTCAGCAGGAAGCGCAGCAGGGCCTCCTGCTGGCTCGGGTTCTTCTCGCCGCTCGGCGCCGCTGGCTGGGCCAGATCCAGCGCAATGTCCCCATCGCTCAGCATCAGCTGGCCGAAGACGGGCTTCCATTCGTTGAGGGAACGCCAGAAGTCGAGGTGGGCCCAGACCTTGCCGAGGCGCAGGGAGAAGCGGCCGGAGTCGGGGTCGATGGCGAGCCCCTGCAACTCGAGGGCCGGCCCGCGCTGGGTCCAGTCAAGGCCGACGTGCTCGACGCTGACCTCCAGCTTGCTGTCCCCCAGCAGGGTGGCGATCAGCGCCTGTCTGTGCTGGTTGAGCAAAGGGCCGCCGAGACGCACCACACTGACCAGGATGGCCAGCAGCACGAAGAAGACCCCGAGGGCTAACCAGCCCCGACTCAACCAGCGATAGACCAATTACATCATCACCACATCGAATTGTTCCTGCCCACAGAGCGGTTCCGTCACCACCCTGACCTGTTTGCCGATGAAGACCTCCAGCTCGGCCAGACTGTGGGACTCCTCGCCACGCAGGTAATCGGCCACGGAGGGCGCCGCATAGACGGTGAACTGATCCGCATCGTAGGCGCGGTTGACCCGGATGATCTCCCGCAGGATCTCGAAGCAGACCGACTCCACCGTCTTGACCCGACCGCGCCCCTTGCACTCGGGGCACTCGGAGCAGAGCACGTGTTCCAGGCTCTCGCGGGTGCGCTTGCGGGTCATCTCCACCAGGCCGAGCTGGGAGAAGCCATTGACGTTAGTCTTGGCCCTGTCTTTCGCCAGCGCCAGCTCCAGGCTGTGCAGTACACGCCGGCGATGATCCTCGGACTGCATGTCGATGAAGTCGATGATGATGATGCCACCCAGGTTGCGCAGGCGCAGGTGGCGCGCGATGGCGGCGGTCGCCTCGACGTTGGTGTTGAAGATGGTCTCTTCCAGATTGCGGTGGCCGACGAAGGCACCGGTGTTGATGTCCACCGTGGTCATGGCTTCGGTCTGGTCGATGATGAGGTAGCCGCCGGATTTGAGCTCCACCTTGCGCTCCAGGGCGCGCTGGATCTCGTTCTCCACGTCGTAGAGATCGAAGATGGGGGAGTCGCCGAGATAGTACTCCAGCTTGCCGGCGAGCTCGGGCACGTACTCCTCGGTGAAGCGCTTGAGCTGATCGAAGCTCTGGCGGGAGTCCACCCGGATCTTGTCGAGCTCGGTGCCGACGAAGTCGCGCACCACCCGGAACGCCAGGCTGGGATCCTCGTACAGGATCTTGCAGGGCGGGTACTTCTGCTTGCGCTCCAGGATCTTGCGCCACAGCCGCTTGAGGAAGGCGGCGTCCTGCTCCAGCTCCTGCTCCCCCACCCCCTCGGCGGCGGTGCGGATGATGTAGCCACCGAGCTCGTCCACATAACCGGCCACGGTGCGCTTGAGGCGCTCGCGCTCGGCTTCCGACTCGATGCGTTGGGAAACCCCCACATGCGCACTCCCCGGCATAAATACCAGATAGCGGGATGGCAGGGTGATGTCGGTGGTGAGGCGGGCGCCCTTGGTGCCCAGCGGATCTTTCACCACCTGCACCATGATGTCCTGCCCCTGGCGCACCAGCTCGGCGATGTTGCCGGCTTGGAACTGCTCCTTCTCCTTGATCGCCACGCACTCGGTGTGGGGCACTATGTCGGAGGCGTGCAGGAAGGCGGCCTTGTCCATGCCGATGTCGACGAAGGCGGCCTGCATGCCGGGCAGCACCCGGCTGATCTTGCCCTTGTAGATGTTGCCCACTATACCGCGCTTGGCCTGGCGCTCCACGTGCACTTCCTGCAGCAGGCCATTCTCGACCAGGGCAACCCGGGTCTCCGAGGGGGTGACGTTCACCAGCAGTTCTACTGACATAAGTTACCTTGCCTTTCTAGTTTTGAATTCTGGCTGGCCAACTGGCACATGAATGCACGCAAGTGGTAACGCAGCAGGGATCGCTGGACGGGTTATCGACCCTGTTCGAGCTGCTGGCGGATCAGCAGATCCGTCTCCAGCAGGGGCAGGCCGACCACGGCGCTGTAGCTCCCCTCGATCCGACTGACAAACTTGCCGGCTATGCCCTGAATGGCGTAAGCGCCAGCCTTGTCGCAGGGTTCACCGGTGCGCCAATAGGCCTCGATCTCGGCCTCATCCAGCTTGCGAAACGCCACATTGGTGGTGACCAGCCGCACGTCGCAGCGCTCCGGGGTGGCCAGGGCCACCGCCGTCATCACCTGATGGACCTTGCCGGAGAGCGCCTCCAGCATGTCCTTGGCGTCGAGCAGATCGGACGGCTTCTCCAGCACCCGCTCTCCCAGCACCACTATGGTGTCGGCGCCCAGCACGGGCAGCGCCGTCGGAGCCGCCGCCACACCGGCCATCGCCTTGTCACGGGCCAAGCGGCAGACGTAGTCCTGGGGCTTCTCCCCCTCGCTGCGCTGCTCGGGCACATCCAGCCTGAGCACCTCGAAGCGGTAGCCCAGCTGGGTCAGCAGTTCGTGCCGGCGGGGAGAGCCCGAGGCGAGATAGAGTTGCAGTTCGTTGTGCTTGTTCATATTCGCTTAAATGAGATGAGGTACGGTTACAATTTATTGTTTTTACTCATATTCACTTGATATTGAAGTGACGGCGCACCTTGCGCAAGACCATAAAGATCCAGGGCCATATTAGCATCGTCGTCAACGTCGACCAAAAGTAGGCGAAGTTGAGGCTGGCGCGGCTGAACAGGTGCTCGGCCCAGAACACGGTGATCTTCCCCACCAGGGAGAGCAGACCGATGATCAGCGCCTGTTGCCAGAGGGAGAAGTTGCGGATCTTCTGGAACTGGAAGGCCGCCAGGTAGGTGGTGATGGCCATGGCCATGGCTCGCACCCCGAGGGTGCTGCCGAGCAGCACGTCCAGCAGCAGACCGGCTACCCAGGCGGTACCGACGTTGGTTCTGTGGGGCAGCGCCAGAGCCCAGTAGATGAGCACCATGGCGAGCCAGTCCGGCCTGAACGGCTCGAATTGAAAGGGAAGCGGCAGGATGGAGAGGCACAGGGCCAGCAGGATCGAGACCCAGATCCAGATCCTGCCGCTGGCAGGTTGCAGCATCAGCGGGTCGCCCCCGCCGCCGACGTCGCGGACGCGGCAGAAGCTGCCGCGGGCGCGTCCAGGGCCTCGTTGTCATGCACTTCCGGCTTCTTGTCGGTCCACAGCAGCAGCAGGTAGCGCAGACGGTCCAGCGCCACCAGAGGCTTGGCCTCGATCTGGGCGAAGGGCTTGCCCTCCACGTAGTCGGAACGGGTCACGGTTGCCACCGGATAGCCTTCCGGGAAGCGGCCGCCGAGGCCCGAGGTCACCAGCAGATCGCCGACCTGCACATCCGTGTTGCGCGGCAGGTTGCGCAGCTCCAGCTTGTCCAGCTCGCCGCTACCGGAGGCGATGGCGCGCAGGTCGTTGCGCAGCACCCGTACCGGGATGCCGTGGCTGGAATCGGTGATGAGCAGCACCCGACTGGTGGTGGAGCCCACGTGCAGCACCTGGCCGACCACCCCCTGATCGTTGATCACCGGCTGGCCGTTGTAGACGCCGTCCAGCGCCCCCTTGTTGATCAGCACCTGATGGCTGAAGGGATCGGAATCCACCGACAGCAGCTCGGCCACCATCTTGCGGGACTCCTTGTGCACCGGCGAACCGAGCAATTCCCGCAGCCGCTGGTTCTCGTGCTCCAGTTGATCCAGCTTGAGCAGACGTGCACGCAGGGTGAACAGCTGTTGCTCCTGTTGCTTGGTCTGTTCGATCAGGCTGGAACGGGTCTGCACCTGGGTCGACATGGTGTCGAGCAGGGTACCGGGCGCGTTGGCGATGTATTGCAGCGGGCTGACGAGGGAGCTCAGATAGACGCGGACGTGCGTGAACACACCGAAGCGGGAATCCGCGACGATGGCAGCAACCGAGATGATGACGGCGAGAAACAACCGTAACTGAAGCGAAGGGCCTCTACCAAAGATGGGTTTCATGAGTCGTCAAAAAAGAGCCGGCGCTCGGCCGGCTTTGGGTCTTATTCGTAGTGGAACAGATCGCCACCGTGCATATCGATCAGCTCCAGCGCCTTGCCGCCGCCACGGGCGACACAGGTGAGCGGATCCTCAGCCACGACGACCGGGATGCCGGTCTCTTCCATCAGCAGACGGTCGATGTCTTTGAGCAGGGCACCACCACCGGTCAGCACCATACCGCGCTCGGAGATGTCGGACGCCAACTCGGGCGGGGACTGTTCCAGCGCCACCATGACGGCGGAGACGATACCGGACAGCGGCTCTTGCAGCGCCTCCAGGATCTCGTTGGAGTTCAGGGTGAAGCTGCGCGGTACCCCTTCGGCCAGGTTGCGGCCACGCACCTCGATCTCGCGCACCTCTTCGCCCGGATAGGCGGAGCCGATCTCGTGCTTGATGCGCTCGGCGGTGGCTTCCCCGATCAGGCTGCCATAGTTGCGACGCACGTAGCTAATGATGGCTTCGTCGAACTTGTCACCACCGATGCGTACGGATTGGGAGTAGACCACACCGTTCAGGGAGATGATGGCCACTTCTGTGGTACCACCACCGATGTCCACCACCATGGAACCGGTCGCTTCGGAGACCGGCAGGCCGGCACCGATGGCGGCGGCCATGGGCTCGTCGATCAGGTACACCTCACGGGCGCCGGCGCCCAGTGCGGATTCCTTGATGGCACGACGCTCTACCTGGGTGGAGCCGCACGGCACGCACACCAGCACACGGGGGCTGGGGCGGAAATAGTTGTTATCGTGAACCTGCTTGATGAAGTGCTGCAGCATCTTCTCGGTCACGTAGAAATCGGCGATCACGCCGTCTTTCATCGGACGAATGGCGGAGATGTTACCCGGGGTACGACCCAGCATCTGCTTGGCGGCATGACCGACAGCAGCGACCGATTTGGCGTTCCCGCGCTCTTGGCGAATGGCGACAACTGAGGGTTCGTTAAGGACGATCCCTTGATCTTTTACGTAGATCAGGGTGTTGGCAGTTCCCAAGTCGATCGACAGATCGTTGGAAAAGACGCCTCTGAGCTTTTTGAACATGGCTACGGGAAATCCTAAGAATTTGGAGGTGCAGAAAACCGGCTAACTTTACCAATGCCCACCCCAATCGGCAAGCGCTCAAACTGTCGCCAATCAATCAGGCGCGACAAAAATGCGAGTCATCACTCACCCGCACAGGCCGACAAAGACTAAGAAACAAGGAGATAAGGTGCTGACTCATGCCAAAGCCCCCCTCTCCCCGTCAGCATATCAATTTCAGGGCATCACTTCGCGGCGATAAATAATCCGATCATTGCCCCGATCCCGGCCAAAAATAGCCTCTCCCAGCAGGTGATCCGCGGTCGCGGGATCCGCCAGCCAGATCGGTTGGGACGGCTGCTTCTCCAGCACGATGCTATAAGGAATCCGTACGGACTGGTTCGGCGGCGCGAAGTGGAACCAGGTTGCACCGGCATTGAAGCGGGTCTGGCTGCCACCGGGAGCCTGGTGGCCCAGCCCGAGGCGAATGCGAGTGCTGTCTTTTAGGATCAGGTCCCCGCTCGCAGCATCATAGCGTTGATCGGCATCGGTGAACGCCATGCCGCCCCCGATCAAGGCTATCTGGGTGCAGATATCCTCCGAATTGGTGCGCCACAGCCCCCCTTCGAAATACTGCACCTGCATGGGCAGCGCCAACGGGGCGCTGTCCACCCCCTGGCGGGTGCTGGCCAGCAGGCGGCCGTAGTAGGCGACCATGGTGTCGCCCGCCCCCTTCGGAATGGAGAGCTGCCTGGCGGTGCAGTTCACCCCGCTCTGGCAACTGCCGTTGACGGCCGGATTCATGTTCCGATCCGCGAGGAAGCTGGTCTCGGTGGCCTCACCATCCCCCACCTTGAGCCCCAGCCGCAGCAGCCGCAGTGGCTCCTCCGGGGCGGTCAGGCTCGGAGTGAGTTCACGCAGGCGCACGAAGCGGCTCTGACCATCGAAGCTGGTCTGCCCGCTCACCCAGTTCTGGCTCAAGGGATCCAGCCGGTTGGATCTGTCGACCCCGTCCTGATTATTCGCGGCCACCAGGGAGATCACTCCCTTGGCGAAGGCGTCCCGGTAGTTCTGGGTGACCCCACCCTGCTTGTTGCGCGCCTGCACCGTCGTCTGTACCCCGAACGGCTGACTCATATAGCTGAAGCCGCCGCAGGCGGGAGTGACGAAACCACTCACCAGATTGAAGTCCCAGGGCACGAAGCGCCCCACGGGCACGCTGGTGGCGGCGGGTATGGTGTAGCCGAAATAGCCCGTCGAGGCCGAGCTCGCGACCGGCGGTGTCGCCGTCATCCGGAAGACCCCGACCTCGTTGACCGACTGGGTGAGGGTGTTGAGGTTGTTGCTGCCTTTCGTGTTTGAGTGGTCATAACTGGCCGTGCCGACCACCGCCTCCACACCGGGCTTGGGGGCCACCAGCTGGCTGCCGAGGGCAATATTGGCCAAGGCGAAGTTGGGGGTGGGCAGGTTACCGCTACACAGATCCCCGTCGTTATCGGCCTGCCAGGCCATGGCCGCTATGGCCAGCGGGAAGTCTTCCCCCGTTCTCTTGAACAGGGGGCAACTGCTGCTCCCCGCCGTGCAGGCCCCCTGGGTTGGCGTGATGCAGAGCCCGACCGGGCGGCTGACGAAGATATCCGAACCCGTCATCACCAGACCCTCGGTATCCCCGCTGCCGTCGTGACGGGCATTGAGCCGCATCTGGCCCGCATCCGGATAGCGGACATTCTTCAGGGTCGCCTTGCCCTGGCTATCGAAAGTCAGGTTGAGGGGTGTCGCCGCCGGGGAAGTCACGCTCGCAGCATAGGTTGAGATAGGGTTGCCATCTATAGCAATCTGACTGCCGAACCCATTGGCACTTGGGTTTGTATAAGTACCCCAGAAGCCGACCGAGCGTGCGCCGGTAAAACCAGGGACGCACTGCTGGGTCGCATTGTCTTTCTTGACCGCGCTGATCACCACATCCTGAGGCTTGTTGGCCAGGGTATCCAGCACGTCAAACACGAAGCCGCTGTCGGCGAAGTTGAGGGTACAGGCGGCGGCGCTCAGGGCGCCGCTGCCTGCCCGACAGAGGGTGGTGCTTAGCGGCTTGGTGGACGGCGAGGAGCCGCTCACCCCCACCGTCACGGCGCTCGCCAGGTTGTTGCGAAGCTGCAAGGTAGTAGTGCCGCCGCTGAAGGTCACGGTGGCTGTGTTGCCGCTATAGGTCACCTGGTTGCTGGCCACCCAGCCGTTGCTGCCACTCTTGAGCGGCATCAGGGTGGCGCTCACCTGATCCGTGATGAGGGAGCTGCAACTGGCGTTGGCACAGGCGCGTATGGTCAGAGTCTCGGGATTGCAGGTCAGGGCATTGCCGCTGTGATCGAACTCGAAGTGATCGATCTGGGTTCCCACCGGGCTGGAGTTGAGGGCGCAGATCTGGACGTTGTCGATCTGGTGGGCGTTGGTGAGATCCCCGGTAGACCCTGTCAGCGATAGCAGGAGATTCTCCGGAATGGCTGCCTGACCGCTCTGTCCCGCAGCATTGAAGCTGCCTATCAGGGTGCTGTAGCCGCTGCCGGTGTTGCGCTCCACCTTGACCAGAGACTGGCCGCTGGTGCGGGAATCCACCGTCAAACGGTAACGGTGGGGGCGATTGCCGTCCGAGCCGCTGTCCACGGTCGGCGAGAGGCAGTTGCCCGTGGTATTGCTGCTGCCGTCGTTACAGGTGCCCTTGAGGTAGTTGTAGCCGCTGGTGCCGGAGCCCGAGCCACGCACCGCCACGGCCTGCTGGCGCCGCCCCTTGTTGGTGCTGCCACCTTCGCCGGAGAAGTTGCCGTACTCGTCGATCCCCACCCCCAGCCAGCCGCCGGCAAAGCCGTTCACCCCCGTCTTGAAGCCATAACCGAGGGGCCCGCCGAAGGCACCGGGTTGAGGGGTTATCTTGGCATCGGACAGCACCACCGCCATGCCGTCCGCCCCGTTGCCGCCATAGGCGTAGTGGTCGAACTCTATGGTCACCAGGTTGTTGGCGGCGGGGAAGAGCCGCTGATAAGTCGCCGAGGTGGACTGGCGGGTACTGGCCTGGGTCATGCCGAGGCGACCATTGACGATGGAGGGGGTAAAGGTGCCGCTGCTGCTCGCCACCACCCAGCTGCTGCTCAGGGCACTGGCCGAGAAGTCATCATTGAAACAGCTGAGCGGCGGAGTAATGACATTGTCATTGATGCTGGACTGCGCATCCATGCTCAGATAGCGGGTCGTGACACGACCATAAATGGTTGCAGTATTATTCATGGTCAACTTTTCGTCGGTATAAAGATAACCATAAAACTTGGTACTGCTATCAAGCACCATGTTGTTGTAGTTAACCCAGATCAAACTGCCTTTATTGTCTTCATTGACATCAACGTTATTTACAAACTTTACGTCATTATTGACGAATATCCTGGTCAAACCCGAACCGGTTAATTTTATGGTGGCATTATCGATCGTCAGTTGGTCGATATAATAATCACCTTCACCAAGCAGTATCGTTGCGTTGTTTCTCAACGTCAGATTTTTCAACAGATACTGGCTACGGCTAGGAAACGTCAAAGTACAGTTTTCGGCAGTAATAGAACCATAGCTATCCGATGACACCGTCTGCTGTCCGGACTGACAATACAGAGTATTAGTGGCTTTGATAGATGGAAATTGATTGGAACCATCCATCTTGAGCCCACGAATATCCGTCTGGGTTATCTGACAGACTTGATAGCCGCCGACGCCATTATCACAGCGCGGGGTATTGTTCTGATCCTTGTTAATCGAACAGAAGTTTAATGCCTTGCCCCCTGTCCCGTTAATCTTCGGGTTATTGACCTGATACAGCTGATCACCACTGATCTGATGGCAGCTGTTGTTGTTATTGCCATGGTGACCTTGCACAACGGCAGGGAACACTTCACCCGTATCGATTGTGTCAAATGCCCCCCAAGCCATCGGAGCGGCGACAGACAAGACAAGCATTATCAGCCAACGGCTCATCATGGATTCACTCCATCAAAAGCTTCCGCCACCAGGGTGCGGCTGACGGCAAAGTCCGGGTTGGGTCCACTGTTCACCCCGGGATCCCCGCAGCGCCCCTCGCTGCTGAAGCGATAGCCGGTCTGGGTGATACCGGCCGTGCTCACCGGCACCGGGGTACAACTGACGATCGCCTTGCAACCCACCAACCCCGCCTCCGTGAAGTTGAGCGTCAGGGGGGCGCAGGTCTGCCCGATCCATTGGCCGCTTGGATAGAGCCGGTAGAGGGCGATTTCCAACCCGCTCTGGGCCGCCATCAGGGCTCGCACCCCGCGCACCTCGGCGGTGTGCTTCTCGCCGCTGTCCAGCAAGAAACGGCCCATGGCCGCCGCCAGCAGGGCCATGATGACGATGACAAAGAGCGCGATCATGATGGCGCTGCCCCGCTGATGCCTGTGGGAGGCAGGCTTAAGGGACATTGAGCACCTCCAGCTTGTGGTTGAAACTGACGCTCTCGCCGCGCTGTTCGAAGATGAGTCTCAGCCCTACCTCACTCTGGTTGAAGGCGGCGGGATCCCGATAGAAGTAATAGGCCGCAGGGCGAATATGCTCGGCCATCAACTGCGTGGTCTCGTTACTGCTCAGACTGCTGCTGACGGGCTTGGCCATTCGCCACAGGCTCCCCCCTCTTATGCAATAGAGCACCTGCTGGTTCGCAAAATAGATGCGCTGGCCCGGGGAATCCTTGGCAAGAGCGGCGGCCAGGGTCAGCGGCAAGGCCCCGGACACGGGCGTCCCCACCTCGGTCACCTTGGCAGTGCAACGCCCCTGCAGACAACCTTTGTCCAGCGTGGTTGTATTGCCTGCCGTGACATCTGGCAGCGGATAGACGACGGCCAAATCCTGTTTGGCAGGCAGTTTGACTGGGGTGACTATGCGCAGCACCGTGCTCACCGCCGGCCCCAGATAACGGCTGGTGGTGACGATGGGCCAGAAGCGCAGGCAGCTCCCCCGCTCCGCCAGGCCGCCCGCATCATCCTCCACCCGCACCGAGCCCGGCACGGCGTCACGCAGCTCGCGATTGAGCCGCTCCATGGCGAAGCGGGCATCGCTCATCAACTGCTCGCGACTGCTGGCATCCCCGTAGATCTGGGTGCCAATGCCGATAAACTGGCTGGTGAAGGTGGCCATGACCCCGAGCAGCAGGATCACCATCACCAGCTCTATCAGGGTGAAGCCCCGTGCCGCCCGCATCAGTAGTTCCCCCGATAGACGGCAAACGCCAGCTCACTGCGATCCGGCAGCCGCACCCAGAGCTCGATGCGCTTGCCGGTGAAGCAGGTGCCGCTGCAAGCGGGCAGCGGATCCTTGGTCAGATCGACCCCGCTCACCCGGATCCGGATCCCGAACTGGCGATACTCGCTCGCATCCAGGTTTGAGCCGCTCTGAGCACTGAAGTAGTTGGCAGGCACCCAGCCACCGTCGCAGCTGGCCAGCCCCTTGGCGCAGATGGCGCTGGTCTGGTAGTCATCCACATCGTTGAACTGGTAGGGGCGAGTCTCGCCGCTGTCCGGGCCATAGCTGGCACTGTCGGTGCAGGCCGGGTAGGTCACCGCCGGGGTACCCGCCGTCTCGCCGCAGCGAAAACGCCCGCCATTATGATCCGAATGCTCATCGAAGGACTTCTCCAGCACCTCGCTCAGGATCCGCTGGGCCAGTTGGGCGGCCCGCACCTGCTGCACCGGATCCACCGCCTGGGGTGCCTGGTTGACAAGCAAGCCCAGGATGCCGGTGAGGGCCACCGCCAGCAGCACTATGCCGACGATAAACTCGATCAGGGTGAAGCCGCGGTGTGCATCAAGGGAGGGCATGGATATAGCCCTCCGGCTCGATGCGCAGGCGGGCGCTCTCCCGGCCATCGCTCACCACCAGGTTGCAACCACTGGCACAGGTCGATGGAGAGAGTGGGCGGCCGCTGCGCTGGTCGAAAGAAAAGCTGCCTTGGGGCAAAGACAGGCCGCTGGAGGCCGTGACCACTCGTCCACGGAGCTGCTCGGTCTGATTCCAGCCCGAAATGGGCCTGGCCGTGCAGCTGCCAAGCTGGGTCAGATGACCGAAACGGGCCTGTTCCACCACCAGCTGGGTGCAGCGCGCCCCCCCTTCCTGCATGTTCATGGTCTGCACCAGCCGCAGGCGGGCCACCAGCTCGTCCCTCAGTGTATGGGTTTCAAAGCCGCCTTTGCCCAGCCATTTGGGCACGGCAAAGGTGGCCAGAATCCCGAGCAACAGGATCACTATCACCAGTTCAATCAGGGTGAACCCCTTTTGTGTAGGCATTTGGTATCCCATTAAATAAAGAAAAAGCGAGGCCGAAGCCTCGCTTGCCAACACGTATTACTTACAGTTCTGCAATTCAGTTTTGAAGGGAACTGTGTCACTGGTTGCGGCTGTGTATTTCACGGTGCAGGTATTGCCACTGGTATTCGCAGGGGCAAAAGTGGACTCTAGAGCAGTTGCGCCTGACGCGACGACCCATCCGTCCAGAGTCACAGCGGCGGAAATGGTATTAGCGGTCGGGTAGCCATAGATGACCTTGACACCAGTCATCCCGGTCAAGTCCGTACCACCTGCTGCAGATGCCTTCTCCTGCCCATTCAATGCTGCTTTGCTATAGACCAGATTGGCTGCGCTGGACAATGCTGCCTGCACGCCCTGCGCGGCAGATTTCTTGGCATCATCCTGCAGATTCAGGAACTTGGGAGCGGCGGTGACCGCCAGAATGCCCAGGATGATGATCACGATCACCAGTTCGATCAGGGTAAAACCCGCTTGCTTCTTCATTGCATTTTCCTCGGTTAATCAATTGATATTGGTAATTACCTGGCCGGAGGCCGGGCGATAACTGAAACTCATGAACTCATTCGTGCTCCCTTGCGGGTCCTGATAGCGTCCATCACTGCCCTTGCTCAGGCTGTTGACCAGATAGTAACGGCAGACCGAATCCAGCCCGTTGTTGCTCACCGTTGCATAAAACTTCAGGTCATTGCCGCTACCGCGCACTTCATCGAAGCTGGCAGTCGCCTTGGGAGGATTTTGCAGCAATCCCTCCCAAATATAGAGACAGCGCTGGGCCGTCAGATTGGCCGGGTCCACGTCGGCATTGCCACTCGCCGCAGTGTCCATAGGATACCCGGGAGAGAGTTCACCATTATTGACCTGAGTGTCGGTGGGCGTCGTCAAATAGAAACGCGACCCGTCGTAGAGCACGGTGTTGAGGCCATCCTGCTTGGCGCGCCCTTCCGCTTCCCACTGGGCTCGCACCAGGGAGACGCCGGTCGCAAACCCGCCGGAGACCCCCTCCACGCTGGCCTTCTTCGCCTCGTCGGTGACGTCGAGGAAGCGAGGCAATGCGGTGACTGCCAGGATCCCCAGGATCACGATGACGATCACCAGTTCGATCAGGGAAAAACCCGTCATCTGACCGGGCCCACGACCGGATATCACTCTTGTTGCTGCCATGCTGCCTCCGTAATGATCCGCATTATTTCATGCAGTTAGAAAAAAATCATGTTGCCGGACCCACACGCTCACCTATTGAGGGAGCGATTGCACCCGCCCATCGCCAAAGCGGTAGAGGAGTCGCTGGGCCTCCCAGCCAAATTCACAGCCGCCCCCATCCTGGCTGGCCAATGCCTGTAGCGGCGGCAGGTTCTGCCCCCTATCGCCAATCAGGGTCACCCAGAGCCCACGGCAGTCGTCGGACGGGGACTGCAGCGGCACCACCCCGAGGGGCCAGCCTCGCTCATCGAACTGCCAGGCTACCCCCTGGGCGTGCAACACAGCGGGGCGCCGCTCGTCGAGCCAGAGCCCGTGCAGACGTTGGACCCGTTCGGCAAATTGCTCCCCCAGCAGGCTCAGGCTGACCGCCAGTGCCTGCTCCCTGTGGTTGCGATAGCTCATGGCCAGGGTGGCGATGATGACCAGCAGCAGGATCACGGCGGCAATTCGCCGATACCCTCCCAGCCAGCGCTCATCCTGCTCGGACTGTCTGCTCATCCTTGTCTCTCCGACAGAGGGCCGTTACGAACCGCCACGAACGGCCCGCATCATGTCCCACATGGGCGTAAAGATGCCGAGCGCCAGGATCAAGACCATGACGGCCACTATGCCGATCAGGATGGGTTCGATACGGGCGGTGAGGCTCTTGAGGTCATAGTCCACCTCCCGCTCGTAATATTCCGCCGCCTCGTGCAGCAGGTCGTCCACCTGGCCCGTCTCCTCTCCCACGGCGATCATCTGCATCACCAGTGGGGTGAACAGGCCGCTGGCCCCTGCGGTGCGCAGCAGGCTCTCCCCCCGCTCTATGCCAGCCCGCATGTCGCGGATCTGGCCCGCCATCCAGGCGTTGTCCACCGCATCCGCGACCAGGGTCAGCGCCTGATTGAGCGGCACCCCCGCCTTGAGCATCATGGAGAAGCTGCGGGCGAAGCGCGCCAGCAGGGAGCGCTCTATGATGGTGCCGACGATGGGCAGCCTGAGCTGCCATCTGTGCCAGGTCAGCTTGCCGTTTGTCGTGGCGACCCAACGCCGCCAGCCGACCACGACCCCCACCAGGATGGCGAGCAGCAGCCACCAGTAGTGAACGAAGAAGTGGGAGGTGGCGAGCAGGATCCGTGTCGCGAGCGGCAGCTCCACCCCGAACTTGGCAAACATGTTGGCGAACACCGGGATCACCATGATGTTGAGGATCACCATGGCGACGGCGATGGCCATCATCACGAAGCTGGGATAGCGCATGGCGGTCTTGATCCGCTTGCGGGTCTCCAGCTCCAGATCGAAATAGTTGGCGAGCTGCAGGAAGGCCTCCTCCAGCTGACCCGTGTTCTCCCCCACGTGGATGATGGAGACGAAGAGGCTGCTGAACACCTTGGGATGAGACTGCATGGCGTTCGACAGGGGGCGACCGTTGCCAAGATCCTCCCCCAGGGCGTGGAGCGCCCGCTTCAGCGGCTTGCTGTGGGTGCTCTCCTCCAGCCCGGCGATGGCCCGCAGTATGGGGATGCCGGCCCGGGTCAGGGCGTACATCTGGCGGCTGAACACCACCAGCTCCTCGAGCCTGACGTTGCCCTCCAGCAGCAATGACCAGTCGATGCTGGCGGATTTTGCCCGGCCCGGTTTGAGCTCGGTCGGCATCACGCCGCGGCGCATCAGTTGCTCGGCGGCGGCCATCTCGCTCGCCGCCTCCAGGGTGCCGTTCACGGCATTGCCCTGGCTGTCCCGTCCCTTGTAGTTGAAGCTGCCCATGGCTTAACCGAGATCCTCCGCGAGCCTGAGCACCTCGTCCACCGAGGTGATCCCTTCGCGGGCATAGTCCAGCGCCGTCAGGGCCAGGGGCCGGTAGTGCTCGTGCTCCCGCGCCGCCCGGGCAAAGCCTTCCGCATCGTTGCGACGCAATGCATCCATCATGGGTTGATCCAGCTCCAGCAGCTCGTAGACCCCGATCCGGCCGGAATACCCGGTGAAGTTGCAGCTCTGGCAGCCGCGCCCCTTGTGATAGACGTGCTGGCCCGGGGCCTCCCCGGAGAGCACGGAGAGCCAGGTGGCCTGCCCCTCGTCCGGTGCGCTCACCTCGACGCAGTGCTCGCACAGCCGCCGCACCAGGCGCTGGGCCACCACGGCCCGCAGCGCGCTCGCCACCAGATAGCCGGGGGCCCCCATGTCGATGAGGCGCAGGGCGCTGGTCACCGCATCGTTGGTGTGCAAGGTAGTCAGCACCAGGTGGCCGGTGATGGCGCCGCGCAGGCCTATCTCCACCGTCTCGTTGTCCCGCATCTCCCCCACCAGCAGGATGTCCGGATCCTGACGCAGGGTGGATCTCAGCACCTGGGAGAAGGTGAGGCCTATCTTGGGATTGACCTGCACCTGGTTGATCCTGGGAAGCCGATACTCCACCGGGTCTTCCACCGTGATGATCTTGTGGCTCGCCTGATTGAGCTCGGACAGCGCACCGTAAAGCGTCGTGGTCTTGCCGCTGCCGGTGGGGCCCGTCACCAGTATCATGCCGTGGGGGCGTTTGAGCTGACGACGGAAGCGCGCCAGGATCGCCGGCGGCATGCCGGTCTCGGCCAGCGACAAGATTCCGGAGGATTGATCCAACAGACGCATCACCACGGATTCCCCGTACTGCACCGGCATGGTGGACAAGCGCACGTCCACGTCGCGCCCGCGCACCTTCATGTTGAAGCGGCCATCCTGGGGCAGCCGCTTCTCCGAGATGTCGAGCCCGGCCACCAATTTCAGGCGCAGCACCAGCGCCTGGGCGATGCGCACCTCGTTCAACACGTTCTCGTGCAGGATGCCGTCGATACGCTGGCGGATGCGCAGCACCTTCTCGTCCGGCTCGATATGGATGTCCGAGGCTCCCACCTGCACCGCGTCCTCGAACAGGGAGCGAAGCAGCTTGGCCACCGTCGCCTCCCCCTCGTCGGCCCCGCCGTTGAGGTTGCTGGCCCCCAGCTCGAAGCCGGTGTCCTGATGCTCCTCGTGCAGCTGCACCGCGAAGTTCTCGATCTCCCGGGTACGGCGATAGAGGCGGTCGAAATACTCCAGCAGCTGGCCTTCCCGCGCCACCGCGAGCACCAGCTCCCGCGGGCTCAGCAGGCCGGCGATAGCGTCGAGGGCGCTGAGATCCGCGGGATCTGACATGGCCACCGTCACCCTGTTGTCGCTCTGGTTCACCGCCAGCGCCCGGTAGCGACGTGCCTGCACCTCGGGCAACAGAGCCACGGCGGCGGCATCTATGGTGAGGTTGTTGAGATCGAAGAAGGGCACGTCCAGCTGGCGGGCGAGGAATTGCAGCAGCTGCACCTCGCTGATGAAGCCGAGATCGATGAGGGTGGTCCCCAGCTTGCGGCCGGTCTGGCGCTGCTGCTGCAGGGCGAGCTGGAGCTGGTCATCGGAGATGATCTGCTCTTGCACCAGCAGGTCGCCGAGCCGCATTTTCAGTCTGGGTTGTGCCATGGCTACTCCGAAAAAGTGAACACAGCCCCTCAGGGGGCGAGTTGGGCGATGCGCTGATCCAGCCACTGGCTGGATGCCTCGCCGAGGTTGCCGTGCAGCTGGGCGTTGCGATAGGCATCCAGCGCCTGCTGGCGATGACCCTGGCCATCTTCCGCCACGCCGAGGCCGAGCCACCAGCGGCCCTGATCCGGCTGCTGACGCAGCAGCCTGACGTAGAGATCCGCCGCCTTGGCATTCTGTCCCAGCTCCTGGGTCAGCCCGGCCCAGGTGGCGTAGTAGTCGAGGTTGGCGGCGAGTTCGGGCTGATAACCCGCCAGCCAGTCCAGCGCCTTCTGGCGATCACCGGCGCTGATGGCCACCCGGGCCAGCAGCAGGCGGAAATCCGCCTGTTGAGGCTCCAGTCTGAGCCCCTCCTCCAGCACCTGGTTCGCCTCGTTCAGGCGTCCCTCTCCATAGAGCAGCGCCGCCAGCTGCTCGCGGGCCCCCTGGTTGTGGGGATCGTGGGCCAGCACCTGGTAGTAGTTGTCCTGGGCCCCCCGCATATCGCCCTTGGCCAGGGCTGTGGTCGCCTTGCGCTCGGACAGGGCCGCCAGCTCTGGCTCGGAGAGATCCACCTGCTCAATCTTGAGCACCCCGGGCTTGCGGGGCGGGGTGGCCGCTGCCCGCTCTGCCGCGAGCTCGGCCTGCAGATCCGGCTGCAACTCCTCGTCGCTCGGGATGACCTCCCCGGCCATCTGCTCCTCCCCGGCGGGGTCAAACACCTCGTCCGATGGGGGGAGCGCCTCGTCGGCGGCCTCGTTGATGTCGGCTTCGTCCATGTCGGCCCGGGGCGTCACCAGGGCAAGGGCAGCAGGGGAAGCGGACTCTTTTTCTGGCTCCGGTTGGGCGACCAGGCTGGCCGCCGCCGACACCGGCAAAACCACCGGCGTTTCGGCAGCCGAAGGCGCTGATTTCGAAGGATTCACGGCACTGACGGGCCGAGAAACCTCGGTCGAGACAGTGGCAGTCTCTGCCTGATGGCTCTGTTGCCAGTAGATCCAGGTGCGCCAGCCGAGGATGCCGAGCGCCAGCCCGCACATCAGGGTCAATACCAGCATCCACCAGCCTTGCTGGCGAGGGGGTGCCACGTAGACGGCGGTTCCCTCCCCGGGTTGACGCCGTTCCAGATCCTTGAGCATCTGATTGATCACGCTCATGACCAGACTCCATAAGCCAGGGCTCCGCCCAGCAGCAACAACAGCGGCCACCAGCGGATGAATGGGAAATGGCTGGCGTCCTCGGTATCCCGGATGGCGAGGCGCACCAGCTTGCCGTCTATCTGCCGCTCGCCCCGGCCGTAGGCCAGCATCAGGCACTTCTGGGCCAGCACATTGATGAGGCGCGGCACCCCGCGGGACGCACGCCACAGCTGGCGCAGGGCGCGGCGACCAAACAGGGATGCCCCGCGATAGCCGGACATCTGCAGCCTGTGCTCCACATAGGCACGGGTCTCATCGAGACGCAGGGCCCGCAGGCAGTAGGAGAAACCGATGCGCTGACGCAGCTGGCGCAGATGGGGCTTGGCCAGGCGGGCATCCAGCTCGGGCTGACCGAACAGCACGATCTGCAGCAACTTGCAGGACTCCGTCTCCAGGTTGCCGAACAGGCGGATCGCCTCCAGGGTCTCGTCCGGCAGGGCTTGGGCCTCGTCGATCAGCACCACCACCCGCTGCCCCTGCTGGTGCAGGGCGATGAGGTGGCGGTGGATGCGATCGGTGAGATCCAGCTCGCTGCCATCCCGCACCGCCAGTCCCAGTTCCAGCGCCAGGGCGATGCGCAGCTCGGCGGGGCTGAGGTGGGGGTTCGGCAGCCAGGCCAGGCGCACGGGCCGCTGCTCCGACCCCAGCTCGGTCAAGAGCTTGCGGCACAGCAGCGTCTTGCCGGTGCCCACCTCGCCGGTCACCTTGATGAAGCCCTCTCCCTGATCCAGCGCCCAGTTCAGCACCTGCAGGGCCTCCTCGTGAGGGGGCAGGCCGTAGTAGAGGCTGGTGTTCGGAGTGAGGCCAAAGGGCGCCTCCCGCAAGCCGAAGTGGCTCAGGTACATAAGACCTCCCCGCCCCCATCACGACCGGCGCCGTTCAGGCCAAAGGCGTTCCCCCGCAAGCCGAGGTGACTCAGGTACATCAGGCCTCCCGAAGCAGGGAGGCATGGGGATCAAGCCGCAGCACGCTCATGGCTTAGCCCTTGGGGGGATACCACTTGTCGAGCAGCTCGGAAGAGCGCTGCAACTCGTTCTGCCAGGTCCCCTTCTCCACCACGGTCGGCTTGAGCATGATCACCAGCTCCACCTTCTTGGTGCTCTCCCGGCGGTTGGTGAAGGCCTCGCCGACCCAGGGAATATCCCCGAGCAGGGGCACCTTGCTGATGATCTCCTGCTTGTCGGTCTTCATCAGGCCGCCGATGACGACGATGTCGCCGTTGTTGGCCTGCACCACGGTATCCGACTCGCGGATGGAGCTCTTGGCCAGCGGCAGCACCAGGGGATCGGCGGTGCCGACGTTGATGGTCTTGCTCTGCTCCTCGGTGTCGATGACCGAGGGGTGAATGTGCAGCAGCACCCGCCCTTGCTCGTCGATCTGCGGCGTCACGTCCAGGGCTATGCCGGAGAAGAAGGGGGTCAGCTCCACGTTGGGGGTGACGATGGGAGCCGAGTTGCCCGAGGTGGTGGTGGTGGTGGAGGCGTTGGTGACGAAGTACTCGTCCGTCCCCACCTTGATCACCGCCTTCTGGTTGTTGGTCGCGGTGACGCGCGGGCTCGACAGAGTGTTCACGTCCCCCTGGGTCTTGAGCAGGTTGACCGCCACGTTGAAGTTGCCGTCCGAGATGGTGAAGCCGGCGCCGCCCCCCAGGGCCCGGAAGATCTGGTTCGGAGTGCTGGCGATGGGGCTGTTCATCAGGGAACCGCCGCCCGTGATCCCCTTGCCCCCATCCCAGCTGGCGGAGAGACCGCTCCAGTCCACCCCCTGCTCGTAGCCTTCGTTGAGGGAGACCTCGAGGATCCGCGCCTCCAGCACCACCTGGCGCTTGAGGTGCTCGCCGGACTGATCCAGGAACTCGCGCACCGCCTTGAGCTCCTTGGGATAGGCCCGCACCGTCACCAGGCCCGCCTGGGGGCTGGTGATGATGGCGCGGCCCTCGCCGTTCCCGATCAGGGTCTGCAGGGAGTCCCGCAGATCGGTCCAGTAGTCGTTGTTGCTGTCCGTCTCGATCCGGGTGCCGTTGCTGTTGGTGTTGTTGTCACCGTTGGAGGAGGAGCCGAAGTTGTTGTTGCCGTTATTGTTGTTCAGGCCGTTGTCGAAGTTGTTGTTATTGCCGTTATTGTTGTCGTTCGCGGTCACGCCGCCGGTGCTGACCGAGGTACGGGAGAGACCGCGACGGGCCATCATCAGGTAGTTGACCGGTATGGTCTCGGTACGCAGGCCGGCCGGGTAGACGTGGAACACGTTGCCCTTGCGCTGCACGTCAAAGCCGTACATGTCCCCCACCGTGGCCAGCGCCTCCTGCAGGGTCACGTCCTTGAGCTCCACCGAGATGGAGCCCGCCACCCCGGGATGCACCGCCACGCTGTAGCGGGAGCCCTTGAACAGGGAGCCGAAGAACTCGACCGCATCCACGTCGTGGGCCGCGATCCGCAGCCGTTTCTCGGGGATGGCCATGGGCTGCTGGGGGCGGTTGAGCTGCAACAGTTCGCTTTGCACCGATGGCGGCAAGGTGGTCAGAGGGGCGGTCGGGGTCTGCTCCGCCATGGCCTGCTTGAGAGCATCCTTGGCCTGCACCGGCTCAGGGTGCCTGTAGGTCGTGCAACCCGCCACCGCCAACGCGAGGGGAAGCAGACAGAAATGGTGTTTTTTCATGTTATTAACGCACCTGACTCGCAATTAAACTCGGACAAACCGGCCCACGACATCCCGCGCTGGGCCTACTTCAGATTCTGATCTTGCTGCCAAACAGGGTCAGCGACTGGCGCTTGCCCCCCTTCTCCAGCACCACGGAATCGGTGCTGATGGCCACCAGCTGATAACCCTCTATCCGCTGGCCGACGCGATAACTCTGGCCGTTGAGCACCGCCAGCGCCGGCCCGTTGCCGATGATGATGCTCTGCAGCCTCGGCACACCGGCCGTGGCCGACTGGCCCGCCCCCTTGCCGGCGCTCATCCCCGCCAGGGGGGCCGTCGGATCCTGCAGCACCTCGGCCTGGGCCAAAGGGCTCAGCAGACAGGCCCACAGCAGACACCAGGCAGAGCCCGGCATCATTTGAATGTTGTTTTTACTTATCAGCCTGTTAGCCACGGATAAACTCCTTGCTGGTGCTGAGGGTGTAGATCTCCATCGTCACCGCGGCCCTGGGGTGCTCGACCACTCTGTAGTCAAATCCCTGCCAGTAGAAGTGGCGGGGCAGCGCCTCCAGCGCCTTCAGATACTGGTAGACATCGAAATAGCCCCCCTCCAGCTGGAGGCGGATCCCGTGCCTGAACAGGTTGACCTTCTGCTCCCCCGCCATCAGGGGCTCGGGCTTGAGAGAGGTCAGCGCCAGCATGTGCAGGTTGGCGGAGCGGGACAGCAGGGCCTCCAGCACGGCGGGCATCTCCCGGGCCGGGATCAGGTCCACGGTCTGGGCCTTGAGCTCCCCATCCAGCCTGGCGAGATCCGCGTCCACCCGCCCCAGCTGTTCCCTTACCTGGGCGTTGGGATCCCGCGCCAGCCTGGCCTGCTTGCCCTGATTCTCAAGATCCAGGATCTCCAGATCCCGCTGGGCGGCCGTCAAGGCGGCGCGATCCTGGCTCAGACGCGTGTCGGCGTCATCCAGCCAGCCGTAGATGCCTGCGGCGCCGATGAGCACCAGCCCGGTCAGCAGGATCAGCACTCGTTCCCGCAAACTGAGGGCGGCCACTCTCTGGGTCCACTCCTGCCACTGCGCTTTCAACTCCATCAGGGCTTCTCCTGCTCGATGCCGCTGAGCTGGAAGGCCAGCTGGCCCTCCTTGTTCCGGCTCAGGGTCAGCTCACCGAACTGCTTGCCGGCCAGGGACGGCGTCTGTTTGAAACGGTTCACCCAGGCGGGCACATCCTGACTGCGCTCGGTGAAGCCGGAGAGGTTGATGTGCCCCTCGTTGATCTCGATCCGCTGCAGGGAGAGACGGGTGTCCCGCAGGCGGGCGAGATCCGCCATCAGGCCCGCATACCCCTGGGATTTTTGCAGGGAGAGGCTGCCAAGCTGCTGCATCAGCCCCTGTCTCGCGCTCAGCTCCTCCTGCTTGTTGACCAGTTGCTGCCGCAGCTGGTCGTCGGCCTGATGGCGGGCCAGCTCGGCGTCCAGGCGCTGAGCCTCGCCCCGTTTGACGTCGAGGGCGGCGCGCAACTGTCCCAGCTCGCGGCTGACCCCCTGCTGTTGCCAGCCATAGAAGGCCGCGACGACGAGCAGCAGCAGCAGGGCTCCACCCCAGGCCAGCGCCATCTGATTGAGGCTGGCCCACTGACGCTTGGGTCTGAATTCGGCTCCGTAGAGGTTGATATGACGCTTCATCACTCGCTCCTGCCCAGGGCGGCGCCGTAAGCCGAGAGGTACTCAACCCCGGCCAGGACCGCCTTGTTGGCCATGGCAGACACAGGGAAGCCGAATGCCTGCTCCAGGTGGCGCACCAGAGTGCCGATGAAGGAGGAGGCGATGGCGAGCTGCATCTGCCCCGGTTCCGGCAACTTGAGTTGACCGGCGAGATAGTCGATGGAGCGCTGGATCTCGAGGGCCAGCCCATCGAGCAGCCCGGGATCCGGCTCCTGACCGCCGGCGAGGCAGCCAAAGCCGCGCAACTGGCGGGAGAAGCAGAGCCCCCCCTGATGGAACACCAGCAGCTGCAGATCCTGACCCTTGGGTTGCCAGAGCAGGATGCGTACCGTCTGATCCGCCTCGTACAGCGCCGTCATGGCCAGCTCGTCGCTGACGATGGCCTCCAGTTGTGCCACCCCGTTGACCGCATCCGCCAACTGCTGCACCCGGCTCTTGGGCAGGCAGATCACGTTGACCCTGGGCCGGCCCGCCGGGGGCGTCGGCAGATCCACATAGTCCATGGCGAGTTGCAGCACGGGTTCGTTGACGAAATCCTTGATGGCCCAGGGCAGGGCTCCGGCCATCTCGGCATCGGGCACGGCGGGCTTGTCGATCTGGATCTGTTGATAAAGGCTGGCGGCCAGCGCCACCCGCACCTTAGACTTGGCCAGCCCATGCTGGCCGAACAGCTCGCCCATGGCCTGGGGCCAGTCGTGGGGGCCGTTGATGGCACGGCTGGTGAAGAGGGGGCGTGGCTCTACACAGGCCAGCAGGATGCGATCGCTGGCCAACAGGAGTCCGACCTGATGGCTGGGAGACGAACGACGGAAGAGAGATTTCATCGAGACCGGCACCTGGCTGCGTGAAACGGATTAAACCTTAACATAAACAGGCGATTAGCCTCCATATTTATGACAAACGATGCATGGCTGGCCATGGCGCCGCCCCAGACCGACGATCCCCTCATCCCCTCGCCGCTGCACCCGATCCGGCATCCCTTGCTGGATGCGTACGGAGTCAAACTCTGGTGCAAACGGGACGATCTGATCCACCCGACCCTCTCCGGCAACAAGTGGCGCAAGCTCAAATATCATCTGCTGCAGGCCAGGAAAGAGGGGAAAGATCACCTGCTCTCATTCGGTGGTGCCTATTCCAATCACATCCATGCGCTGGCGGCGGCAGGTCACCGGGCCGGGCTGAGCACCACGGGCATCATACGCGGTGAAGCCGGCACCGTCAGCAATTCCACCCTGAGTGCGGCCAGAGAATGGGGCATGACGCTGCACTTCGTGGACAGGCAGAGCTACCGGCGGCGCCAGGATCCCGAGTGGCTGGCCCAGTTCGAGGCCCCCCATACCCTGATAGTCCCCGAGGGGGGCAGCAGCCCGCTCGCCGTACCCGGCGTGGCCGAGCTGGTAGCCGAGGTGCCCTTCTCGCCGGATCTCTGGGTGCTGCCCTGCGCCAGTGGTGGCACCCTGGCGGGACTGGTCGCGGGCAAACGGGAGACGGAACAGATACTGGCCATCGCCGTGCTCAAGGGGGGCGCCTTCATCCATGACGAGGTGTGCCGGCTGTATCCCCAAGCTGCCAGCACGACCGGCTGGCGCATCGCGCTGGATCACCACGACGGCGGTTATGCCAGGTTCAGCCAGGCCATGTGGCAGTGGGTGCAATCTTTTAGCGCAGAGACGGGTCTGCCCCTCGAGCCCATCTACAGCGGCAAGGCGATGTGGGGGCTGTTTCGGGAGTTGGCGGCGGGCAGGATCCCCCCTGGCAGCGAGATCGTCTTCATCCACACCGGCGGCCTGCAGGGGTTGGCGGGGCTGAGGGAGCAGGGCCGGATCTGACGGGGCTCATCAGGGCTTACTCCCCAGGTGCGGGCGGCCCCAAACGCCAGGCTCAGGTGCCGGCCGCCTCCGCCGGCAGGCGCTGCGGCTCGGCGAACCAGGGCCCCTGCCCCGCGTGCACCCCGAGGTGGCGCAGCATCTTCCACTCGTCGCCGCTCTCCACCCCCACCGCAATCACCCGGGTCTGGGTGTTGGCGCAGCCTCCCACCAGGCTGCGTACCGCCATCTGGTTCACCTGACGCAGGTGGATCTCCCGCACCAGGCTGGGGTGCAGCCTGAGGAAGTTGATCTCGAACTCCTTGATGTACTGGGTACTCACCACGTCCTGGCCTGCATGATCGATGGCCAGCTGGCAACCCAGCATGCGCAGCGCCCGCAGCGGCCGCTTGAGGGCCTCATAGTGACGGGTCACCTGAGCCTCCGACAGCTGCAACACCAGGGTCTCATTGGTGCTGCGGGGCAACTGGAACAGGTCGAAGAAGAGCTCGCGCTGGAACTCCCGATTGAGCAGGCTCTGGGCGCAGAGGGACAGGCTGATGGGGCTGCCCCCCTCAGGACGCTGACGCAGCAGGCGCAGGGTGCGGGCGACCACCAGCTTGTCCAGGGGCAGCAAGAGCCCGGCCTTCTCCGCCATGGGCATGAAGACACCCGCCTGCAGCTCCCGCTCCTGCTCATCCTGGATGCGGATCAGCAGCTCCTGCTGCAGGATCACCTGATCCTGCTCCTGCTGTACCGGCTGCAGATAGAAGTGGACCCCCTGCTCCTCGATGCGGCGGGTGATCAGGGTGCGCCAGCGCACCGTCCCCTTGCTGCTCCCCTCCTCATCCAGGGATTTCTCGTACAGGAACCAGCCGCTGTGCCCCTGCAGCCGCGCACTCTTGAGCGCCAGCTCCGCCTCTTCCTGCACCTTGAGCAGCGAATCCTGCGCCTGATAGCAGACGGCCCCGAGATAGATGGCGGTCTCGACATTGACCGCCTCCGGCCAGTGCAGGCGTTGCAGGCTCTTGAGCAGCTGGCTGGCACCGTCGACCATCTCGCTCTCGGACATGTTGGGCAGCAGCACGGCGAACACCTGGCCGGCATAGCGGGCCTGCAGGGCACCGCTGTGCTTGCGCACGAAGGCGGCGATGGAGGCGCTCGCCTCCATCAGCAGATCCTGGCTGGGCCGTCCCGCCAGCTCGGGATCCAGCTCCTCCAGACCAGCCAGCTCGATCAGCATGACACCGCCGCTGATCACGCTCGCCTCCATTATGGCGCTCTCCAGCCGGTTGTCGAAGAACAGGCGATTGCCGATGCCGGTCACCTTGTCGACGAAGGCGTTGCTACGGATGAAGTTGTCGAAGCGGCTGCGCTCCTTGCGGGCATCCGCCAGCTCCGCCAGCAGATGGTTGAGTGCCTGGCTGGCGGAGGCGGGCCACTCGTCGGCCGGATCGTGCGCCAGCTTGGTGAGCTTGCCGTCCAGAATGAGCTGGGCTCGATCGGCCAGGAGTTCGGCCCCCCGCAGTTGCAGGCGCAGCCAGCGAATGGAGTACCAGAGCCCGAACACCACTATGGTGATCCCGAGGGAGATGCCGGACATGGCCTGCATGGAGTATTCGAACTCCTTGAACGGTCGCTCCAGCTTGAAGTCGGCCCGCATGCCCGCCTGGTTGGGGATCGCCTTGCTGTAGGGGATCAGCAGACTCTCGTCGGTCTGTTGCTGCACATCGCGAAACCAGTAGACCCGCTGCTTGTCCTGACGGATCTCCAGCTCCACCACGTGGGAGGCGCGCAGCAGGGAGGGCAGCCAGCGGGCCAGATCCTGGGGATCGTCGGCAGCGCCCACCTGCTTGTCGATGATCTCCACCAGCGAGTCGACCCGGTTCTGCTGCAGCTCCATCCCCATCTGACGAAAGCTGAACACCCCGCCGAGCAGCACCATGGTCATGGCCGAGATCACGCACAGGGTGATAAAGGAGACGAGTTGAGTGGTCAGTTTCATGTGCCTTTCCGTAGCCGACAGCATCCATTAGGGCATCATGGTATCAGCCTTGGTCAAAACCCGCCTATGGATGAAGATCCCGCTTCTGCAAATAAGCGGCAACGGGCGTCGTGCCCGGGGAATGCAATGACCAAACGGGGAGAGGAAATGGGCCGGAAAATGGCGGAGAGTGGCGCGCGGGCAGAAAAATGGTCCCGCAGAGGGGACCAAAAGAAACACTCAATATCAAAACTAACACTCTGTGCTACTGACAAAAATAGATACAGGAGTATTGAACACACGGTGAGTCAAACCGCACGGCTACTCTAAACCAGTTCGGATAAGCTGAACAATTGTCACTTATGACAGGTTCACGATTGAATCTTAAGCATTCATTATCACTAAATCAGAATTTATCAATGACTTAGCAATTAAACACTTAAAGGTTTTTTGCATTTATCAAATCGAAACAGCTAATGAACTATGATGGTCCGCCTCGACGCCTCGCCCCCATGTTCAACAGGTATGTTTTGAAACGATTCTCTTCCCTCTGGATCAGCCTGCTGCTGTTCGTGCTTCCCATCCTCGTCGGCCTCTCCCTGAATCAACTGACGGGCAGCCTGCTGGCACAGCATCTGCTGCACAAGAAACGGAGCGAGATCGAGGCTGCCATGAACGATCGCCAGCTGGCGCTGGAGCGGAGCATGGGCGACCAGATGGCCCACTTCGCCTTCGACTGTGGCGAGCGGGACATGATACTGCTGCGGGATCCCAAGCATTACAGCCGTTACATCCGGCTGCAGGGGGTGAAGCTGGCTTCGGGCAAGGGGTGCTCCAGCCTGGGACCGGATCTGCCGCTCTTCGATGCCGACAATCTACCCGACCCCGGTCTGGACACCACAGGCCTGACCGCCACCGAGCAGGATTTCAATACCGAGCAGGAGCTGGTCATCTTCTCCAAGCACCAGGGCCACCTCGCCTACTGGGTGCTGAGCAACAGCTGGAGCCACACCATTCTGGAGAAACCCTGCCTCGACTGTTTCTACCTCGAGCTCATTCCCCTGGTGCCAGGCCTCTCCCGCCAGGAGCTCTTCCCCCGGGGTGACAAGCGCATCAAGGAGGAGGCCGACAGCCTGAGCCTGAGCTTCACCCCCATCTCCAGCCAGCTCCAGCAGACCCTGTGGGCGGGGCGGGCGCTGCAGAAATATGCCCAGAACAAGGCCAGACGGGACACCTTCTGGATTGGCGGAGCCCTGGGGCTCCTGCTGCTCGTCGGTTACTGGCTCCATCGCAACTACAGACGCTCTCTCAAGGGACTGATCTATCGCGGCCTTGCCCGCCAGGAGTTCGTGCCATTCTATCAGGCCGTCGTCGACAGCCGGACCCGGGCTGTGGTCGGCTTCGAGGCGCTGCTGCGTTGGGAGCGCGAGAATGCGTTCACGCCACCCGGCGCCTTCATCGCCTACGCGGAGGAGCAGGGGCTGATACTGCCGATGACGGAGCAGTTGCTGGAGAAGATCATCGCCGATCTTCCCCACCTGGCCCCCCAGCAGTGGGTCAGCGTCAACCTGGTGGCGGCCCACCTCGAGCACCCGCACCTGCGCAGCCAGCTGCAGCGCCATGACTGGCCGTCCCCGACCAGACTCACCTTCGAACTGACCGAGCGCGAGCCCATACTGGATATCCAGGCCGCCATCAGCGAGATCACCCTGCTGCAGGAAAAGGGATACCACTTCAAGCTGGACGACTTTGGCACCGGCTATGGGGGCTTTGCCTACCTGCAGCGCCTCGGCATCCGCCAGTTCAAGATCGACAAGATGTTCATCGACACCATAGGCACCGACGATCCCAAGCGCAATCTGCTGGAGGCCATCATTGCCTTCGGCCTCAAGTCGAGCATGGAGATGATCGCCGAAGGGGTCGAGACCCAGGAGCAGGTCGACTATCTCGCCCACCGTGGCGTGTACCTCATCCAGGGTTATCTGTTCGCCCGCCCCATGCCCCTGCGCGACCTGCTGCCCTGGCTGCAGGCTCAGACGGCGGCTCCGCATTCGGCGGGATGAGTCGCGGCAGGGCACCAGATCGGCAGGCTGATACCGGTCCCGCCGGAAAAATGGTGTGACCTGCCGGCAACTACCCTTATCATGTGCGGATTCGCCATGGTCCATGACGGACTGTCCTGTCCCCGTCGGCATCCGCCGACCCGAGATGAGAACTACCGCCTATGAAGTCATTTATCCGGCAAGAGCTTGCCCTGCCCGTCAGCCTGCTGGCCCTGCTGTTCTTCAAGACGCAAGGCAGCGACCTGCTGACGGAGGCCACCCCCCTTGCCATCTATCTACCGGTCTCCCTGGCCCTGCTCGCCATCGTCACCTGGGCCATCTTCTCCGTCGTGCGCCACTCCGATGCCCTGGCCATCAAGCTGGGTGAACCCTTCGGTACCCTGATCCTGACTCTGTCGGTCATCTCGCTGGAAGTGGTGATGATCTCCTCCGTCATGCTGACCGGCGAGCCCAATCCCGAGATGGCGCGAGACACCATGTTCGCCGTGGTGATGCTGGTCACCAACGGCCTGGTGGGCTTCACCCTGCTGTTCGGGGGCTGGCGCTACCACACCCAGAGCTTCAATCTGGATGGGGTGAAGTCCTATCTGGTGGCCATCATCCCCCTGGCCCTGCTCTGCCTGGTGCTGCCGAACTTCACCGAAGGGGGCGACCTTGGCAGCATGTCCCGCCCCATGTCCTGGATGCTGATCATCATCTCGGTGCTGCTCTACGGCGTCTTCCTGCTGATCCAGACCCGCAGCCACAGCCACTTCTTCGTCGACAGCGATCACGAGGATCACGAAGAGCACCACGGCCCGCTGCAGAGCAACGTCTACCACACCCTGCTGCTGCTCGCCTATCTGGTGGTGGTGATCCTGCTGGCCAAGACCCTCGCCATCCCCATCAACTACGGGGTCCACGTGATGGACGCCCCGGCGGCCCTGGGTGGCTTCATCGTCGCCTGTATCGTGTTGGCGCCCGAGGCAGTCGGCGCCATCAAGGCGGCGTTCAACAACCAGTTGCAGCGCGCCATGAACCTCTATTTCGGATCCGTGCTGGCCACCATAGCGCTCACGGTACCGGCCGTGCTGTTCATCGGTGCCATGATGGGGCAGGAGGTGCGCCTCGGCCTCTCAGCCGCCGACATGGTGCTGCTCATCACCACCCTCATGGTCTGCAAGGTGACCTTCAGCAGCGGTCGCACCAATGCCCTGCACGGTGCCACCCACCTGGTGCTGTTCGTGGTCTATCTGTTCCTGATGTTCGAATAAGCCTAGCGAGTCACGACCGTCAATCGAAACGAAAAGACCGCCCCTCGGGGCGGTCTTTTGTTATGGGGCCAAATAACCTCCCTTCACCCCCTGTTGCAAGGGAAGAGGGGAAGGAAACCTAGAGGCTGGGCAGCACCCCGGCCGGGATCAGATCGTTGTAGCTGGCACGGCCCAGCAGGGCGGCGGCGGCCTCGATATCCGGTGCGAAGTATCTGTCCTTGTCGTAGAAGCTGACCTCATCCCGCAGCCGGCCCTTGGCCAGCTCGACGAGTTCGGTGCTGCGCAGGGGGGCACGGAAGTCCAGCCCCTGGGCCGCCGCCAGCAACTCCACCGCCAGGATGCCGCGGGTGTTCTCGGCCATGTCTGCCAGACGGCGACCGGCGAAGGTGGCCATGGAGACGTGATCCTCCTGGTTCGCCGAGGTGGGCAGGCTGTCCACCGAAGCCGGGTGGGCCAACGTCTTGTTCTCGGAGGCCAGCGCCGCCGAAGTGACCTGGGCGATCATGAAGCCGGAGTTGACCCCGCCGTTGTTGACCAGGAAGGCGGGCAAGCCGGACATGCGGGAGTCGATGAGTAGGGCCATGCGACGCTCAGACAAGGAGCCGATCTCGGCGATGGCCAGGGCCAGGTTGTCGGCGGCGAAGGCCACGGGCTCGGCGTGGAAGTTGCCGCCGGAGAGGATCTCCTCGTCATCGGCAAACACCAGGGGGTTGTCGGAGACCGCGTTGGCCTCGCACACCAACACCTCGGCGGCCTGACGGATCTGGGTCAGGCAGGCCCCCATCACCTGGGGCTGGCAGCGTAGGGAGTAAGGATCCTGCACCTTCTCGCAGTTGTGGTGGGACATGCCGATCTCGCTGCCATCCACCAGCAGGTGGCGATAGCAGGCGGCCGCATCGATCTGGCCACGTTGGCCGCGCACCGCGTGAATGCGGGCATCGAACGGACGGCGGCTGCCGAGCGCCGCCTCCACGCTCATGGCACCTATGGTGATGGCGCCGGCGTAGAGATCCTCGGCGTGGAACAGCCCCTCCAGCGCGAACGCCGTGCTGGCCTGGGTGCCGTTCAGCAGGGCCAGCCCCTCTTTCGGTGCCAGGGAAATAGCCTCCAGCCCGGCAATGCGCAAGGCGGTGACGGCGTCGATAAGCTCACCCTTGTGACGGGCCTTGCCCTCCCCGATCAGCAGGCAGCTCATATGGGCCAGTGGCGCCAGATCGCCGGAGGCGCCGACGGAGCCCTTCTTCGGCACAACCGGGTAAACCTCGGCATTGATGAGCCGCATCAGGGCCTGCAGCACCTCCAGCCGGATACCGGAGAAACCGCGAGCGAGGGAGTTGACCTTGAGCACCATCATCAGCCGCACGGTGGCGTCATCCATGTACTCGCCGATCCCCGCCGCGTGGGACAGCACTATGGAGCGCTGCAGCTCGTCGAGCTGCTCCACCGGGATCCGGGTGTTCGCCAGCAGGCCGAAACCTGTGTTGATGCCGTAGACAACGCGGTTCTGCTCGATCACCTTGGTCACCACGGCCGCCGAGGCCTCGATGGCGGGTCTCGCGGACGGATCCAGGCTGATATGGACCGGCTCGCGGCTGACGCGGCGTAGGGTGGCGAGGGTCAGCTCGCCGGGCAGCAGATTGAGTTCAAACATCTTATTTCACTCCTTTGCCGGCAGCCGCCAGCATGGGCAAGTCTAGTTTCGCCTTATGGGCACAGTCGATGGCAATCTCGTAACCCGCATCCGCGTGGCGCATCACGCCGGTGGCCGGATCGTTGCGCAGCACCCGGCCGACCCGTTTGGCGGCGTCATCCGTGCCGTCGCAGACGATGACCACGCCGGAGTGTTGGGAGAAGCCCATGCCCACGCCGCCGCCGTGATGCAGGGAGACCCAGGTCGCCCCGCCGGCTGTGTTGAGCAGGGCGTTGAGCAGGGGCCAGTCGGAGACCGCATCGGAACCGTCCATCATGGATTCCGTTTCGCGGTTCGGGCTCGCCACCGAGCCGGAGTCCAGGTGATCGCGACCGATGACCACGGGGGCCTTCAGCTCGCCGTTTTTGACCATCTCGTTGAAGGCGAGGCCGAGGCGCACTCGATCCTTGACCCCGATCCAGCAGATCCGCGCCGGCAGGCCCTGGAAGGCGATGCGCTCACGGGCCATGTCGAGCCAGTTGTGCAGGTGGGGATCGTCCGGGATCAACTCCTTGACCTTCTGATCCGTCTTGTAGATGTCTTCCGGATCGCCGGACAGGGCCACCCAACGGAAGGGGCCTATACCCTCGCAGAACAGCGGGCGGATATAGGCGGGCACGAAGCCGGGGAAGTCGAAGGCGTTCTTCACCCCCTCCTCCAGGGCCATCTGGCGGATGTTGTTGCCGTAATCCAGGGTCGCGGCGCCGCGGCTTTGCAGGGTCAGCATGGCTTCCACCTGACGGGCCATGGAGTGGCGGGCGGCCACGTTTACTTCCTGAGGCGCGGTTTTTTGCAGCTCGCGCCACTGGGAGACGCTCCAGCCCTGGGGCAGGTAGCCGTGGATGGGGTCATGGGCTGAGGTCTGATCGGTCACCACGTCCGGGGTGATGCCACGGGCCACCAGCTCGGCGAACACATCGGCGGCGTTGCCGAGCAGGCCGACGGAGACGGCGGTGCCGTTACGCTTGGCCTCCTCGACCAGGGCCAGCGCCTCATCCAGGCTGTGGGCCTTCTTGTCCACATAGCGGGTCTTCAAGCGAAAATCGATGCGGGTCTCGTCGCATTCCACCGCGATCATGGAAAAGCCCGCCATGGTCGCGGCCAGGGGCTGGGCGCCGCCCATGCCGCCGAGGCCACCGGTCAGGATCCAGCGACCCGCCGGCTTGCCGTCGAAGTGCTGGTTCGCCACCGCGAAGAAGGTCTCGTAGGTGCCCTGCACTATCCCCTGGGTGCCTATGTAGATCCAGGATCCGGCGGTCATCTGGCCGTACATCATCAAGCCCTTCTTATCGAGCTCGTTGAAGTGCTCCCAGTTCGCCCAGTGGGGCACCAGGTTGGAGTTCGCGATCAGCACCCGGGGCGCATCCTTGTGGGTCTGGAACACCCCGACCGGCTTGCCGGATTGCACCAGCAGGGTCTGATCCTCCTCGAGCCGGGTCAGCACCTCGACGATCTTGTCGTAACAGGCCCAGTTGCGGGCGGCGCGGCCTATGCCGCCGTACACCACCAGAGACTGGGGATGCTCTGCCACCTCGGGATCCAGGTTGTTCATTAACATCCGCAGGGGCGCCTCGGTGAGCCAGCTCTTGGCGGTGAGCGCGGTGCCGCGCGGCGCGCGGATGATCCGATTGGGATCGTGGCGGGGATCCTGGTGTTGCTGGGACATATACACTCCTTGTTTATCGATGCAGCAGGGTGGCGGACTGAGACAGGCCGCTACTTGGTTAACTGGTGGATCAGCCGGGCGGCCACGCGGGCGCTGCGGTTGTCCTGATCCAGACTGGGGTTGTATTCGGCCAGATCGGCGAGCCTGAGCTTGCCGCTGGCCCGGATATGGGCGATCAGGGGTTCGATGACCGCCAGCTCGACGCCGCGGGCGGCGGGGGCGCTCACCCCCGGCATGACGGCAACCGGCAGCACGTCGAGATCTATGGTGAGGTAGAGGTGATCGCAGCGGGCGATGAAGGCATCCAGCCCGTTCAGCAGCTCGGGCAGATCGGCCGGGGTCATGGCCTCGTCCAGCACGTGCCAGGCCCCCAGCGCCTCGGCGCGGGCGAACAGGGCCGCCGTGTTGGCGGTCTCGGCCACCCCGAGGCAGGCGTAGTGGAAGGCCGTGCCCTGGGCGGCGCACTGCTCGGCAATCTGGAAGAAGGGGGTGCCAGAGCTCGCCTGCTCCACCTTGCGCCGCAGATCGAAGTGGGCATCCAGGTTGATGATCCCCACCCTTCCCTGCTGTTTCAGATGACGGTTGAGGCCGCTCCAGCTGCCGAAGGCCACCTCGTGGCCGCCTCCCAACACCAGTGGAAACTGTCCCTCATCGAGCAAGTGAGCGACCCGCTCCGCCAGCCGATCGTGGGCGGCGTCGAGATCCCCGTCCTCACAGGCCAGATCGCCACTGTCGTAAACCGGTTGGCTCAGATGCCAGGCGCTGTTGGCCAGCATCTTGCGGATGGCCTGGGGCGCACTTGCGGCCCCCACGCGCCCCTTGTTGCGGCGCACGCCTTCGTCGCAGGCGAAGCCCACCAGGGCCACGCCGGGGGCTGCATCCCCTTGCCAGGGCAGAACTTTGTCGTGCCAGCGCCGGGCCAGCTCGCCATCTTCCGGATCCTGACGCCCCCGCCAGACAGACATGTCGATCCCGTTGTGCTCAGCCATGGAGCGTCTCCTCGCCGTTGAATACCCGGCTCACCAGCTGATCCACGCCGACCAGGTAACTGAGTTCCGCCGGGTGGGCGCAGTTCCAGACCAGGAAGTCCGCCTGCATGCCCACTCTCAGTTGGCCGAGTTTCTCCTGCTCGCCCAGTGCCTGGGCCGCATGACGGGTCACCCCGGCCATGGCCTCAACCGGCGTCAGGCCAAACAGGGTGCAGGCCATGTTCATGGCCATGCGTAGGGAGACGATGGGGGCCGTGCCCGGGTTGATGTCGGAGGAGACCGCCATGGGCACCCCGGCCCGGCGCAGCGCCTCGATGGGGGGCAGCTTGGTCTCTTTCAGGAAGTAAAACGCGGTGGGCAACAGGGTGGCCACCACGCCGCGATGGGCCAGGGCCTGGATCCCGGCGGAGTCCAGATGCTCCAGATGATCCACGGAGAGGGCGCCGAAGTGGGCGGCGAGCGTGCTTCCCCCCAGGTTGGAGAGCTGATCCATGTGCCCCTTCACCGCCAGACCGTATTGATCCGCCGCCAGATAGACCTGCTCGGTCTGGGCCAGGGAGAAGCCGATGTGCTCGCAGAAGACGTCCACCGCGTCCGCCAGCCCCGCCTCGGCGGCCGCCGGGATGATCTCCTGACAGATGGTCTCGACCCAGGAATCGGGATCGTCACGAAACTCGTGCGGTACCGCATGGGCGGCCAGCAGGGTGGTCTTGACCCGGATGGGTTGCGACTCCCCCAGCCGCCGGGCAACCCGCAGCATCTTGAGTTCGTCCTCCAGGGTGAGGCCATAACCGGACTTGATCTCCACCGTGGTAACCCCTTCCCGGATCAGGGACTTGATCCTCGGCAGCGCCAGCTCATAGAGCCGATCCTCACTGGCGGCGCGAGTCGCCCGCACCGTGCTCAGGATGCCCCCCCCCTTGCGGGCGATCTCCGCATAGGGCACGCCCTTCTGGCGTTGTTCGAACTCCTCGGCGCGGCTGCCGGCGAAGATGAGGTGGGTATGGCAGTCGATGAGGCCCGGCGTGACCAGTTTCCCCTTCATGTCGCGCCAATGGGCGGGATGCGGCCCCTTCAGATCCTGCATGGGCACCAGGGCGTGGATCTTGCCATCGTGGATCCCCAGGGCATGGGGTTCCAGCAGACCGTAGTCCGCCAGGTCCGGGCGCAGGGTGGCGGGCGTCACGTTGAGCCAGACCCGCTCGCAGCTTAACAGTTCCTTGTTCATAGCGACCTCAAATGTATATACAATAATTTATAGCCGATCTCGAACGAGAAAGATAGGATCTATTTCACATCTTGATAACAGCGTTTTTATTAGAGTTTAGGCACAAAAAAGCCCACCGGATGGGTGGGCTGTTTCAGTGCCAATATGTATATACAATCAACTGAATTGGGTCTTGGAACTCAGCTTGTAGCGGGATCCCGGCGACAGCAACCTGGCATAGGAGACCAGATAGCCGTCCGACCAGGTGCGGCGATGCAACAGCAGGCAGGGGGTATCGACCCGCACCTGCAACAATCCCGCCTCACCGGCGCTCGGCAGCACAGCCTCCACCACATGCTCCATCTCGGAGAGGGGGCAGATCTCCATCAGATAGCTGTTCGGCGTCTGGCGGGTGAAATCCTGATCCCCATAGTCCGGCAGGCGTTCCGCATCGACGAAGCGCTCCTCCAGCTGCAGCGGCTCCCCATCGGCCTGGTGGACGATGAGGCTGTGGAAGGTGGGCGCCCCCACCCTCAACCCCAACCGCACCGCCACCTTCTCGTCGGCGGCCTGGCGCTGCAGGCGGATCACCCTGGCGCTGTACTGGCTGCCCCGCTCGGCGATCTCGTCGGCGATGTTGCGAATGGCCAGCAGGGGCGACTCCGTACGCCTGTCCGCCACGAAGCTGCCCGAGCCGGCGGTTCGCACCAGCCAGCCCTCGGCCACCAGCTCCCGCAGCGCCTTGTTGACCGTCATCCGGCTAACGGCAAACCGCTCGCACAGGGCCGCCTCGGTCGGGATCCTGTCCCCCGCCTGATAGTGGCGTTCGCGGATCCCGTCGAGGATGTGTTGCTTGATCTGCAGGTAGAGGGCTGGAGCCAAAGGCGGGATCCTCAGCGACGGCGGGGCGGACGGGTATCCGGCCAGGCACGATAGACGTCGGCGATCTGGTCCGGTCCGCTGATGCAGAGATCCAGATCGTGCAGCAGACCGTCCTTGATCCCGTAGATCCAGCCGTGCACCGCCAGCTCCTGCCCCTTGCGCCAGGCGTTCTGGATGATGGTGGTGTGGCAGACGTTGGCCACCTGCTCGGCCACGTTCAGCTCGCACAAATAGTCGTGGCGCTCATGCTCGTCTTCGATGGCATCGAGCTGCTCACGGTACTTGAAGTACACATCTTTGATGTTGCGCAGCCAGTTGTCGATGAGACCCAGCTCGGTGTTTTTCATGGCCGCCAGCACGCCGCCACAGCCGTAGTGGCCGCAGACGATGATGTGCTTCACCTTGAGTACCTCGACCGCATATTGCAGCACGGAGAGGCAGTTGAAGTCGGTGTGTACCACCAGGTTGGCGACGTTGCGGTGAACGAATACGTCCCCCGGCAGCAGGCCCATCAGCTGGTTGGCGGGCACCCGGCTGTCGGAGCAGCCGATCCAGAGATACTCCGGCGCCTGCTGGGCCGAGAGGGTGGCGAAGAACTCGGGGTCTTCGGCCTTGATCTGCTCCGCCCACTCGCGGTTATTGGTAAACAAGTCGTTTAACAGTTTCACTTCAACTCTCCCTAGAGTGTTAACCGCGGCAACATAACACATTCAAGGCCATTGGGGGCACAGCGTCACCACAGATCCGATCTGGTGGTGCAGATACAAAAACAGGGCCATCAGGCCCTGCTTCGTATGGGAGTGCCCTCAGGCATCCATGGCGTCTTTCAGTTTCTTGAGCGCATTCTTCTCGAGCTGACGCACCCGCTCCGCCGAGACGCCGTAGGTATCGGCCAACTCCTGCAGTGTGGTCTTGCTCTCTTCGTCGAGCCAGCGGGCACGGATGATGTGCTGGCTACGCTCATCCAGGGTCGCCATGGCCGCACTCAGACGACGGGTGGCATGGTTGTCCCAGTTGTCGTTCTCTATGGTGGCGGCGAGATCGGAAGACTTGTCTTCCAGATAGTGAACCGGGGCGAAGCCACCTTCGTCTTCATCATCGCCGACCAGATCGAACGCCTGATCGTAGTTGCTCATCCGGGCTTCCATCTCGGTCACATCGGACGGGGAGACCCCGAGCTCGGCGGCGACGGCCTGTACCTCGTCGTGGCTGAACCAGCCCAGACGCTTCTTGGATTTACGCAGGTTGAAGAAGAGCTTGCGCTGGGCCTTGGTGGTCGCCACCTTGACCATGCGCCAGTTGCGCAGCACATATTCGTGGATCTCGGCCTTGATCCAGTGCACGGCGAAGGAGACCAGACGCACGCCGACGCTCGGGTCGAAACGCTTCACCGCCTTCATCAGGCCTATGTTGCCTTCCTGCACCAGATCGGCCTGGGGCAGGCCATAACCGGCATAGCTCTTGGCCACGTGAACGACAAAACGCAGGTGCGACATGACCAGCTGACGGGCAGCCTCGAGATCGCCACCCTGCTGCAAACGCGTCGCCAGCTCACGCTCTTCCTCTGCGCTCAGCACAGGAATCGAGTTAACTGCCTGGATATAGCCTTCCAGACTACCTTGCGGGATCAGGGCCATAGTGCGTTGCAATGAAGTTCCCATGTTCTACCTCTTACTTTTCAATCGAATCAGTCTAACACCCTGAGAGGGTCTGTCTACTGACCGGATGCCATTCTGGGGTCTGAATCAAACATCGGCGATCCCAGCGCGAACCCGGCTTATCTTAGGACTGGGGGATGAATCATAAATGAACAATCAAAAAAAAGGGGTCACAGTGAAGGACCCCTGAAAAGTAGCATGCTAAGTCCATTGTTGCGGAGCTCGCAACCTTCACATGCTTGCCAAGTCAGACGAGCAAGGCAGAGGGGCCATACCCGTATACATTCTGTCGCACTTAATAGACTGCTTATAAATCAAAAGGTTCACGGGACTCAGACAAGATCCTGCGATCAGGTATCATTCAGATTACTCTGAGAAACTTGCCCGTGCCAGAAACGGGCCCTTCTTTTACTTGATCCAGTTCTCAAAATCCAGCGCTTTGCAGCGCTGGTAAATCAATCAGGAAGGTTCTATGTCACGAATGTGTCTGTGCACCGAAAACCAGGACGCGATCAACCCCAACAAGGCACCCAGCAGTATCAGATTGAGACCATCGACGGCTCCCATCCCCACCAGCCGGAAATTGCTGTTGTAGAGACCGGCCAGCTCCTTCACCACCCCTTCGCTCCAGATCACCATCACCTCGGTCAGCCACCAGGCCAGCATACCGCCGATGACCCCGAACCAGATACCGGTATAGAGGAAGGGACGGTGGATGAAGGCATCCGTCGCCCCCACCAGCTTGAGCACCTCGATCTCGGAGCGCTGGTTGAGAATATTCAGCCTGAGCGTGTTGCCGACGATCAGCAGCACGGCGGAGAGCAGCAGCACGGCGATGCCTGTGATGGTGTGGCGCAGCAGGTTCATGATCCCCTGCAACCGGGTCAGCCACTGCAAATCCAGCTTGCCCTGCTCGACACCGGGTTCGTTCTCCAGCTTGGCGAGCAGCTCGGCGGCCCCTTCCGGGTTCTGCCAGCGGGGATCCGGGATCACGCTCAGCACAGGCGGCAGCGGGTTGCTGTCGAGGTAGTCGAGGGCATCCCCGAAGCCGGAGATCTCGCGAAACTCCTTCAGCGCCTCGTCCCGGTTCATGTAGGTGACGGATTCCACCTCGGGATAGAGCAGGATCCGCTGCTTCATGTCGAGGATGCTCTGCTCCGGCAGGTCCTTGCGCAGATAGAGGGAGATCTGGGAGCTGGTCTGCCAGCTCCCCTCCACGATCTCGGCGTTCTTCAGCAGCACGTGGAAGCAGGAGGGCAGTGCCAGGCTGACGCCGAGCACCGCCAGGGTCATCAGGGAGGCGAGTGGATTGCGCCACAGCTCCCCCATGCTGGCGAAGGCCTGACGCAGGTGATCCACCCAGTACATGACGAGGCGACGCAACAGGGGCTGCTTGTGACGAACGATGGCCATCAGACTTCCTCCTCCGGTTGCTGTGAATACATGCGGCCCGCCTTGAGGGTCAGGGTGCGATAGCGCATGCGGGCGATGAGACCCAGATCGTGGGTGGCGATCAGCACGGAGACGCCGAAGCGGTTGAACTCCTCGAACAGCCGCATGATGTCCATGGAGAGCTGAGGATCCAGGTTGCCGGTGGGCTCATCCGCCAGCAGCAGCGGCGGCTTGTTGACGATGGCACGGGCGATGCCGACCCGCTGCTGCTCACCGCCGGAGAGCATGCGCGGCTGGTAACGCTCCTTGCCGAGCAGGCCCACCTTGTCCAGCGCCGCCGCCACCCGCTTGTTGATGTCCCCATGGCTGTAGCCGTCGATCACCAGGGGCAGGGCCACGTTGTCGAACACGGTTCTGTCCATCAGCAGGCGGTGATCCTGGAAGATCATGCCGATCTGGCGGCGCACATAGGGGATCTGGCCCCGCTTGATCTGGCTGACGTCATCCCCATGGAAGAAGACCCGGCCGTCGGTCGGCCGCTCCATCACGCTGATGAGCTTGAGCAGGGTACTCTTGCCCGCCCCGGAGTGACCGGTCAGGAAGGCCATCTCCCCCTTGCGCAGGTGGAAACTGACCTTCTGCAGCGCCTGATGGCCACCGCTGTATACCTTGCTGACCTTATCGAAACGAATCATTCGGCTCCCTCATATTGACCAGTCCCGACCGGGATCGAAGCACGGGACGCTCACTCATGGTGGCATCACCTGACTGCTTGCGTGCCGTCACCGCGACCGTACATCTTGTTGATCTTGTCCCTGTGAGCCATCACAGACCCCGATAGCGACATGCCCCGATCTGGGTCGGGGCATGGCACAGGTTCATCACGACAGGACTTATTCGTCCCGGCTGAACAGCGCCTCGATAAAGTCGTTGGCGACGAAGGGACGCAAGTCATCGATCCCCTCGCCCACCCCGATGTAGCGGATCGGGATCTGGAACTTGTCCGCCACCGCGAAGATGACGCCACCCTTGGCGGTACCGTCCAGCTTGGTGAGGGTGATGCCGGTCAGGCCCACCGCCTCGCTGAACAGCTTGGCCTGGCTCAGGGCATTCTGGCCTGTGCCCGCGTCCAGGGTCAGCATGACCTCGTGGGGAGCGGCATCGTCCAGCTTCTTCATCACCCGCACAACCTTCTTGAGCTCTTCCATCAGGTTGCTCTTGTTCTGCAGGCGGCCGGCGGTGTCGGCGATCAGCACGTCGGCGCCACGGGAGCGAGCCGCCTCGATGGCATCATAGATGACGGAGGCGGAGTCGGCGCCGGTGTGCTGGGCGATCACCGGAATGTTGTTGCGCTGACCCCAGACCTGCAGCTGCTCGACGGCGGCGGCACGGAAGGTATCGCCGGCGGCCAGCATGACGCTCTTGCCCTCGGCCTGGAACTGCTTGGCCAGCTTGCCGATGGTGGTGGTCTTGCCCACCCCGTTGACGCCCACCATCAGGATCACGTAGGGCTTCTTGCTGGTGTCGATCACCAGGGGCTGCTCGACCTTGGTCAGCATCTCCCCCATGTCCTGCTTGAGCAGGCCGTAGAGCGCCTCGGCATCCTTGAGCTGCTTGCGATCTGCGTGCTGGATCAGGCCATCTATGATGCGGCTGGTGGTATCCACCCCGAGATCCGCGGTCAGCAACTGGGTCTCCAGCTCCTCGAACAGCTCGTCGTCGATCTTCTTGCCGCTGAACAGGCCGAAGAAGCCGGAACCGATATTCTCCTTGGTACGCACCAGGCTGCGCTTGAGGCGAGCGAAGAAGCCCTCTCGCTGCGGCTTCTCCTGGGTGTCGTCGTCAACCTTGGCGGCCAACGGCAGGGCAGCCAGGGCGGCGGCTTCTGCCTCCATCTCGGCCACCAGACGCAGATCTTCCGCGCGCTGGGCCTCCTTGGCGATGCGGGCCTCCTCCGCAGCCTGAGCTGCGGCGGCGATGCGGGCCTCTTCGGCGGCCTGTGCCTCAACGGCAAGACGAGACTCCTCCGCAGCCTGAGCCTCGGCGGCGATGCGAGCCTCTTCGGCAGCCTGAGCTGCGGCAACGATGCGCGCTTCCTCCACAGCCTGAGCCTCGGCGGCGATGCGAGCTTCCTCCGCAGCCTGAGCCTCGGCGGCGATACGGGCTTCTTCGGCAGCCTGGGCCTCGGCGGCGATGCGATCCTCTTCCGCAGCCTGAGCTGCGGCAACGATGCGCTCTTCCTCCGCAGCCTGAGCCTCGGCGGCGATACGAGCCTCTTCGGCAGCCAGAGCCTCGGCGGCGATGCGGGCCTCTTCGGCGGCCTGGGCCTCGGCAACGATGCGGGTTTCTTCGGCAGCCTGAGCGGCGGCGGCGATACGAGCCTCTTCGGCGGCCTGAGCCTCGGCGGCGATACGGGCCTCTTCGGCAGCCTGGGCCTCGGCGGCAACGCGGGCCTCTTCAGCAGCCTTAGCCTCGTCGGCGATCAGGGCTTCGTTGACGATGACGGGTTCGAGCTCGGAGGCGCACTCCTCCACCACCAGGGGGCCTTCATCCGGTGTCTCGGGGAACTCTTCGACAGTTGCAACGGCTGCCTCGGGCAGGGGAGTCTCGGCGACGGGAGCGGAGGCCGCACCGGCCTCGGACTCAGGGATCACCGGGGTGGCTGCGGGGGCCTCTGATGGGGCGACCTCGGCCTCTTCTTTCTTGCGGCCGAAACCCAGCCAGGAAAACAAACCTTTTGCCATCTAAAAAATACTCACTTCGTTGGCTGACTGCTAAGATAGCCGTCCCTCGGTGGGCCGGCATAAAAATGAACCGGCTTATACTACCACTTTATTTTCTGACGACGAAACGCGATGCCCAGAGTGAAAACCAGCCGTAATAACCCCAACCCCAAGCCATCTTCACAGGGCAAGAGCGGGTTTGTAAGAATCATCAGCGGCCAGTGGAAGGGGCGTAAACTGCCGGTCAGGGATCTGGACGGGCTCAGACCCACCACGGATCGCGTCAAGGAGACCATCTTCAACTGGCTGGCACCCCATGTGCGCGGCACCCGCTGCCTCGATCTCTTTGCCGGCAGCGGCGGCCTGGGGCTGGAGGCGCTCTCCCGCTATGCCGAGCAGGTGACCCTGGTCGAGATGGACAAGGGGGCCGCCGAGCAGCTCAAGAAGAACCTGGCGGTACTCGGCAGCCCGCAGGGCCAGGTCATCCAGGCCGATGCCGTCAGCTGGCTGCAGGGGCCTGCGACTCCTTTCGATCTGGTGTTCCTGGATCCGCCGTTTCGCCGTGAACTGCTGCCCCAGGTGTGCGACCTGCTGGAGCAGCGTGGCTGGCTGGCGCCGGACGCCCTCATCTATCTTGAACGGGAAAAAGAGATGGCCGATCTGGCGCTGCCCGCCAGCTGGCAATTGCTCAAGGACAAACAGGCCGGTCAGGTCTGCTACCAGCTCTATCTGCGGGACACCAAGAATGACGCTGCGGTTTAAACACCGGTCGGGAGGGGAACATGGGCGATTGCCCCTCCCCGGTCAATGTGGGCAACAGCCCAAGGACAAGCAGGTCGATCAAATCGGGTCTGCTATCAACTCTATGTGCGGGAGGTAAGTGATGAAGCGGGTGTTTAATCTGTTGGCGATGGGTGTGCTGCTGTTCTTCTGGCTCGGCGTGATCCTCGCGCTGCTGGGTACCCTGCCCGGCAAGTTGAACGGCTTCCTGCCGGTCTGCGGCCTGATCGTGGCCCTGATGCACTGGGTACAGGCGAGCCTCATCAAGGCGGCCTGCAAGCCCTACTTCGCGGTCACCCGGCTCGAGTTCACCCAGGTGCTGGTCTTCGGCGTCTTCGGCATGATGGAGATCCGCGCCAAGCTGCAGGCCATCATAGATGCCAAGCAGAAAGGCACGCCCCCTCAAGCCGATTGAGTCCGAGCCCTCAATCCAATCCCAATGAGAAAGGAGTGACTCGTCACTCCTTTACTTTTTTCCCCAGGCTGATGCCGAGCTTGATGGAGAGCACGGCCAGCAGCAACAGCATGGCGATCAGGGAGAAGAAATTGCTGCCCAGTTCCGGGTACTGCACCTTGATCAGTGCCGAATGGCCGAACACGCCGATGAAAAAGCTGAGCACCATGCAGGCCGGGGTATTCCCCACCATGGGCTCATGACGGTAATGCTGATAGAGCTGATAGGCCGCCAGCATCAGGGCGATCAGGGGGAAGAAGGAGAAAGGCACGGCCGACTCGGTCAACACCGACAGGAAGGCGTCACCACAGATGCCGACGAGCAGGGCCAGCAGCAGCGGTTTCTTCGGGATAGGGTTCGGTTCATGCATGTCAGTCCATCCTTGCATTAAGAGAGTGATTCACGACGCTTGCGGTTCAGCACCTCGGCACCCATGGCGATCATCCGCAGCTGGCTGATGGTGCGATCGGAGAGGGCCTTGCACTCCTCGCTGGTCATGTCGAGGGCATCGGCGCCGGCGCTGAAGACGATGGTCACCATGGCCTCGGCCTGGATGAAGGCCTCTTCCCGCGGAGCCTCCGTGGTCGCCTCCAGGTAATCGGTCAGCTCGGCGATGAAGTGCTGGATCTCCCGGGCCACCGCCTGGCGGAAAGCCGCCGAGGTGCCGGAGCGCTCGCGCAGCAGCAGGCGGAAGATGTTCGGGTTGTTTTCCACGAATTCCATGAAGGTCTGCACCGAGGTGCTGATGACGCTGCCACCCCCCGCGATGCGCTGGCGCGCCTGGCGCATCAGCTGGCGCAGGGTCAGGCCCCCTTCGTCCACCAGGGTCAGCCCCAGCTCTTCCATGTCGCGGAAGTGCCGATAGAAGGAGGTCGGCGCTATGCCCGCCTCCCGTGCCACTTCCCGCAGGCTGAGGTTGGAGAAGCTGCGGTTGGCACAGAGTTGACTGAATGCAGCCTCGATCAGCGTACGCCGGGTTTTTTCTTTTTGTTGTGCGCGAATACCCACGAAAACAGTCACCTTGAGGTTAGCGAGGCCAAATGATAACCCGAAGGGCGGGCCGGGATCAGGTTTGTCTCCCACTTTTTTACCATTGACCCGCATTCCGGCTCAATGGAGAATGGCGCACAGCTGTTCGCTGAAAGGAACCGAGTGAGATGGAACGTCCCCCTATCATCATGACCAACACCCTGCTGTTCACCCTCTCCGGGCTGACGGCACTGATTGCTGTGCCCTGGTACGGGCTGACCCATGGCTACGATCTCTGGCAGTGGCTCAGCTTCCTGCTGCTGTTCTGCTATTGCGGCATCTCCATCACTGCCGGTTATCATCGGCTCTGGTCCCACAAGGCCTACAAGGCGCATCCGATCCTGCAGTGGATCTTCGCCATCGGCGGCGCCCTCGCCCTGCAAAACTCGGCCCTGCACTGGTCGTCCGATCACCGTCGCCACCACCGCCATGTGGATGACAACCAGCAGGATCCCTACAGCGCCGGCCGCGGTTTCTGGTACTCCCACATCGGCTGGATGCTGCGGGAATACCAGGGCGAGCGCTATCACGACTATGGCAACGTGCGGGATCTGCAGAACAACCCTATCGTCGCCTTCCAGCACAGGCACTACCTGGCCCTGACCCTATGCACCAATATCGGCATCCCGCTGCTACTGGGGCTGATCCACGGGGATCTGCTCGGCATGCTGCTGCTGGCCGGGGGGCTGCGCATGGTGATGACCCACCACACCACCTTCTTCATCAACTCCCTCGCCCACATCTGGGGCAGTCAGCCCTTCACCGATCGCAACAGCGCCCGGGACAACGGCATCCTGGCCTTCTTCACCTTCGGCGAGGGGTACCACAACTTCCACCACCTGTTCGAGAACGACTACCGCAACGGCATCCACTGGTGGCAGTTTGATCCCACCAAGTGGCTGATCCGAAGCGCCGCCTGGTGCGGGCTGGCGAAGGATCTGAGATCCTGCCCGGAGGAGCGCATCGAACAGGCCAGGCTGCAGATGCAGCTGAAACGGGCCCAGGCCAGGTTGCACAAGGAGGACGATCGGGAGTTGTGGCAGGCGCTGCTGCAGGAGGAGTACGACAAGCTGAGCCAGCAGATCCAGCACTACTATGCCAGTCGCAAACGGCTGCTGGAACAGCGCAAACGCAAGGCGCTGGCCCGCTATGATAGGCTCAGGTTGCAGCTGGAGTACCGCACCCTGCGCGATGGCTTCATCGCCAGCAAACGCAACTGGAGCCGACTGCTGGCAGGCCTTGCCTGACGCCGCCCTCGCTCATTCGCAAGACCGCCCATGGGCGGTCTTTTTATTGCCGCCAGGGGCAGAGGGGCATAAAAAATGGGGCGACATTCGCATGTCACCCCCTCGCAAATAGCATGTTCCATATTGGGTTCCGAACAGGGGAAGCGTCTGTTTCACCTCAGGGGTTTCCGCTCCCCGAAGGTGGCGCCTGCCGGAGCAATCCGGTCGACCATTCCCTTCCACTCCCTTCACCCACACGGCAGCACGCCGCCGTGTTTGTCCTTGCCCTTGAAATACTACGCAGTTAAATAAAATAAAAAACCGCTTTGTACGACCCCGTATGCAAACCCCTGCTAGACCTCTTGCTTCAAGCTTGAACATAAAGTGATTAAAAACAAAGCGATAGGATGGTGAAGAGAGATTGGATGGCAAACGTTATCCACCAAGGCGCACAAGGCTTTGCGAGATCTCGCACAAGGGTGCCGTCACAGCCAGGGCTGCAAGGGCAACCAGTCGCTCAGCCTGGCCAGCAGGCGCCGTATCGCCGACGGGGTCGCCACCCGCTGGACGGCAACCTGCAGCCAGCACTCCAGCCACAGTTGCAACTCGGCGCACAGGGAGGAGCTGTGCAGATGCAGCATCAGCTCGGTGTTGAGCATCAGGGAGCGAGGATCCAGATTGAAGCTGCCGAGCAGGGCCTCTTCCTCCCCCATCAGGATCAGCTTGGCGTGCAGGCTCAGGGCCTCGTCATCCAGCTCGAACAGGGCTATTTGCTGGCGCGCCAGCCAGGGCCTGTGCCGGCGATAGGCACCGTACACCAGGGGCACATCCGTGCTGGCCAGGGAGTTGGTCAATATGGTGACATTCACCCCCGCCTCTCGCTGGCGTCTGAGGCTGCGGCGCAGGCTCCGGGTCAAGACAAGGTAAGGGCTCACCAACCGCAGCGCTCCCGGATTGCGGCTCAGACGGCGGCTCAGCTCCCGCGCCATGGACGGCCGGGCCACCAGCCCCTTGCCCGGCCTGTCGAAGCAGAATTCACCCAGACCCGCGTGCCAGCGCAGGGGGACGGGCTCGTCGTCGAACAGGCTGGCGGGCAGGTCGTAGAGGGCCGCCACCGCCGGCTCGGTCAGGGTGAGCAGGAAGCCATTGACCGCCGCCACCTCGGCGGGCAGCAGTTTGCGTCGCAGCAGACGGCGGATGGGGTGGCTCCAGCGGCTGCGCCAGTAAAGCGCGAAGCCCTGCTCGGCCTGCTGGCAGAGCGGCCCGCGGCAGACCAGATCCAGGTCGACGAAGTGGGGGGCCTCCCCCAGCCCGAAGTAGGGATCGCCGATGTTGCGGCCCCCTATCACCCCCTGGCAGCCGTCCACCAGCAGCAGCTTGTTGTGCATGCGGTGATTGATGCGCCGAAAGCTCAGCAGGCCCTCCAGCAACAGGGTCAACCGTCGCCAGCCCCGCAGCCAGAAGGGGTTGAACAGGCGCACCTCGATACCGGGCTCATGGGCCACCATCTCCAGCAGGCGGTTGTCACCAGCATAGAGATCGTCGATCAGCAGTTGCACCCGCACCCCGCGCCTGGCGGCGTGCAGCAGCTCCGCCAGCAGCAGCTTGCCGCTGCCATCTTCCTCCCAGCTGTAGTACTGGGCCTGGATCCGGTCGCAGGCACCGCGGATCAACTGGCAACGCAGCTTGAGGGCCGCGCCAGGATCGTCCAGCAGAGCAAACTCGGCGGGGATCAAGCGTCATCTCCTTGTCATGGGATCGTGGCATAACCCGGGCAAGCGCCCCAAACGCAGCGTGCCAAGGAGTCGACTATGGAGCTTCATGACAGCCCCTCACTCAGCCACAGGCCAGCGGCCTGTCAGCCGGATCCCGTCGCCAGGCCGCTGGCCCCCTGGTACCTGCAACACAGGGATCAGGGCTGGGATGCCTCGGTCGATGTCCGGCAGGATCCTTGCCTGGGATAAGCGTCAGGGTTGCGCCGCCTCGATGGCCTCCGTCTTGCCCTCCAGCTGGGGCAGGCTGAAACGATAGGCCACGTAGTACTTGTAGATGGTGCCGACGTAGTTGATGGGCCCCTGGCCCACCTCGTTTGCCACCAGCTGCTCCACGTTGCCAAACCAGACGTTCGGATCCAGCCCCCTGTCCTTGGCCTTGGCCTGCAGCGCCTGCACCCGGTTGGGCCCAGCGTTGTAGGCCGCCAGCGCGAACAGGTGGCGGTTGATGTTGTCCATCTCGGGGTCGTTGAAATAGGTGTCGAGGATGTGGCGCATGTAGCGGCAGGCCGCCTCCACATTGCCCTCCAGGCTGGTGAGCCTGGCTCCGCGGATCCCCACGGCGCCGCCGGTGCTCGGCAGCAACTGCATGATGCCCACCGCCCCCTTGTTGGAGCGCACGTTGGGATTGAGTCCCGACTCCTTGTAGCCGAGCGCCGCCAGCATCAACCAGTCCAGCTGGTACTTGCCCGCCTGGGTCTCGATCACCTTGCGGATGGTGGAGAGCCGCCCCAGGGGATCCGGCGCCAGTATGTTGCTCATCCGCTCGCTCTGGGCCAGCAGGCGGCGCAACGTCATGTCGCTGTAGAGGGTGCGCTTGCTCGCCTCCGAGATGTAGTCGTTCACCGCCTTGAGCAGCCCGGTGTCGTCCTTGCGCAGAGCCCAGGCGCTGCGGCCCTTGTCCCGCAGGGGGATCAGCTTGTGGGCCTTGAGCCCCCCAATCATGTCGAGCCAGATCCGCCCCTTGAAGCTGTCGGTCACGGTGAGCGGTATGATGCCCGCCGCCACCATCTCCATCAGATCCCCGTCCTGCAGGTACTCGGGCACCTTCTCGATATAGACGGGGGGCAGCCCCAGCTCCCGGAACAACCAGTTCAGCTGATTGAGGCTCTCGTAGTAGCTGGAGCTGGCACGCACCCAGATCCGCCGCCCGGAGAGCTGGGTGATGCGGTTGAAGGCGGGCAGCTCCCGCTGGCTCACCACCCACTCTTCGATGGGGGTGATGAGGGGCTGGGAGAAGGTCACCTGCTCGCGCCGGGTCGGGGTCACCGTCATGTTGGCCGCCACCAGATCCCCGCGCCCCTCGGTGAGGTAGTCCAGCAGCTTGTCCTGGCGCACCGGGATATAGATGATCTTGAGCTTGAGCTTCTCCTTGGGGAGGTAGGTCTTGTTCAGCCAGCGTTCGAAGCCCTGCAGCTGATTGACCAGGATGCCGTACTGGGCGCCCTTGTCGAAGAAGAAGAAACCCCGCTCATAGACCACCAGGGCCCTGAGCTCCTTCTTTTCCAGGATATGGGCGAGATCCCCGGGTTGAGGCAGGAGCTTGGGTCTGACGTCCGGGGCGCGAGAAGGGGTGGCGCCAGACTGGGGATTGAGATCCGCCGCCGGCAGGGGAAGGGAACAGAGTATCAGCAGGACCCAGAGCCATAGCCGCATATCTTCTCCTTCTGCTGGCCGACGCCCGGAACAGGGTTGCCCGCGGGATAACTCAATATAGAACGGGAGAAGCAGGCTGGAGGGGCAAGACGGCAGGCGGGCCTGCCGTCAGATCGCAGGGCTCAGATCGAGCGGGCACGCATCTCGAAGATAAGCTTCTCGGCGGTGCAAGTGAATTGCAGGCGGGCCTTGAGGATCACCCCGTCGGCACCCTGGGTCAGTTCGCTGTGGCACTGGGCCTCGGCGGTGACCTGCTTGGCCAGCGCCTCATAGGCGGCCAGCTTGGCACGGGCGTCGGCTTCTGCCGCGGCCTCGATCACCAGCTCCATCACATCGTCACCCTCACCTATGATGGTTCCAATCTCGGCCATGCTGCCGCAGCTGTCACAGGTTTCCAGCACTTCATCTTTTACAGACATCATTCAACTCCTACTTATTTCGGCTGCGTATCATCGTCACGCAAGGCCTTGCGAAAGTCCTTGATGGCGGTACCCAGATCCTCACCGGCGCCGGCCAGGCGCTTGCTGCCAAACACCAGGACCACGACCACCAGCAGGATCAACAAATGCCAAATATGAATGCCACCCAGTCCCATCGGGATACTCCTGACTGATAGATACCCATTGTTTGTATCAAAAGAAAGCGTAGAAATTGTTGGGCGAAATCAAGGCAGGTGCAAGTTTACAAATCAATCGGCAAAAAAATACGGCGACCATGGCCGCCGTACGAGTCAGTGCTACTTGTCCCCTCAACCGCTACATCCTGTACCAGCCGCCACAAGGCGAGAGACGAATCGAGCATAGAGTCGCCAAGATATGAAAACAAATGGTATAAATTCAACTAAGAATTGACGAGGATTCATATCATGTTGCTGGAGCAGCTCGGCCGTATCGACCTTAATCTATTGATTATCCTGCAAGTGTTGCTGGAGGAGCGCAACGGCAGCCGGGCCGCCCGCCGGCTGCACCTGAGCCAGTCCGCCGTCAGCAAGGCCCTGGGTCGCCTGCGGGAGACCTTCGACGATCCCCTGTTCGTGCGCTCCGCCTACGGGCTGGATCCCACCCCCCGCGCCCTGGATCTGCAACAGCAGTTGCAGCCCATACTGCTCTCCCTGGACAACCTGATCCAGCCGCCGGCCTTCGATCCAGCCAGCACGGAGCGGGAGTTCGTCATCGCCAGCATGGACAGCGCCTTCACCCTGTTTGCCCCCCTCTACCTGAGCGAGCTCAAGCGCCAGGCCCCGGGCATGCGGCTGCGCTACGAGGAGTGGACAGAGCACAGCCTGACCGAGATGAGCCAAGGCCAGGTGGATATCGCCTTCACGGTGCGGGAGAACTGCATCAACTCGGACTTTCGCCTCGATACCCTGCCCAACGCCATCTGCCAGCGGCTGCTGGCCATCGATGACCTCACCTGCCTGGTGCAGCAGGATCACCCGGCGCTGCGCGACCCCGACTGGGATCTCGCCCGCTACCTAGCCTACCCCCATGTGCAGACCTATTGCGAGGGACGGGATCGCTGGATGCTGGATCACAAGCTGGCGGAGCAGGATCTCTATCGCCGCATAGAGGCGACGGTCCCCACCTTCGAGGCGGCGCTGCGCATGGGAATGCACTCGGACATGATAGTGACCCTCTCCCGGCTCTACGCCCGCCACGCGACCCAGGTCTATCCGCTGGTACCCCTGCCCCTGCCGGTGGCCCTGGACAGCATCTCCCACCTGCTGATCTGGCATCAGCGCCACGAGGAGGATCCGGGACACCGCTGGCTGCGGGAGACCCTGCTCACCCTCATCATGGGCAAGCTGGAGACCCCTGCGGCCGAGGCAGCCTGACCCCTCAGGGCTGGTCCGGCGCCAGCCCCTGGCCTTACCCCTTGCCGGTCACTTCCAGATAGTGGTGCACCCCGTCCAGCAGCATCTGCACCGAGATCATCACCAGCAGCATGCCCATCAGCCGCTCCAGGGCGGTGAGTCCTCGCTCACCCAGCAGCTTGTTGAACACCTCGTAGAACATCAGGATCACCGCGCTAGCGCCCCAGGCCATCAGCAGGGCCAGGGACCAATCCGTCATCCGGGTCGGCTCCTGGTTGGCCAGCAGCAACAGGGAAGCGAGGATGGAGGGGCCCGCTATCATGGGGATGGCCATGGGCACCAGGAAGGGTTCCTCCCCGGCGGCCAGTCCGGTCACGCCCCCCGGAGTCGGGAAGATCATCTTGATGGCGATGAGGAAGAGGATGATGCCGCCGGCGATGCTCACCGCCTCCTGGCGCAGGTTGAGGAAGCTCAGGATCTGCTGACCGGCGAACAGGAAGGCCATCATGATGACCAGAGAGAACAGCAGCTCCCGGATCATCACCTTGCGGCGCCGCTTGGGATCGACGTGACGCAGGATGGAGAGGAAGACCGGCAGGTTGCCCAGCGGGTCCATGATCAGAAACAACATGACGGCAGCGGAGAAAGTATCCATACAACGCCCTGGCTAAGCCTTCAGCTAGAGAAGAGAGGGCAGAATACTAACAAAGGGAGGGAGATTGCGCGAGCCACCCAGAGCGGCTCGCCGCCGGCCTCAGCCGTGATTGCAGATCTTGTCGGCGTGGGTCTGGAAACCCTCACCGGATTCGATGAACTTGCCGCGCTTTGCCAGGAAATCGATCAGAGCCTCGGCATCCATCTCGCTGGCGCTGCAGGTGTGAAAGTGGGCGTCGGCGCCGAAGTGCTCGTCGATCGCCTGCTTGAGGCTGGCACGGCTGAACTGCCCCCCCTGCGCCAGCATCATCTCCATCACCTCGTGACCATGTATCGATTGGGACATCTGAAACCTCGTTAATTATCATGTCAGATGCCAATTAGAACCCCAAGCCGACTCCCCGATCTTGACATAGACCAATAAATTGCCGTTTTTCACCCCGCCGGGCTGGTCGTGGCCGCCGCTTTGTCGATAATGTGGCAACCTGATGGCGGGATGGCTACACTAGCGCCCCTTTTTGCCATCGCAGTCAGAAAATAAGGACATTGGCGTCATGCTGTTCCATGGATGGGCCTTCAAGCCCTGGCGGATCTGGACCCGCCGCCCGCTCTGGTTGAAGACCCTGCTCGGCATGCTCGGCGGCATAGCGCTCGGACTCTGCTTCAGCGAGCAGGCGCTGCTGCTCAAGCCCATCGGCGTGCTGTTCGTCAACACCATACAGATGCTGATGGTGCCCCTCATCTTCTGCTCCGTCATCGCCGGCCTGACCGCCCTGCTCGGGGGCAAGGCCCTGGACAGGATCAGCGGCAAGGCCATCGCCCTCTATCTGTTCTCCACCGCCATCGCCATCTGCATCGGCCTGATGATGGGCTGGCTGCTGGAGCCCGGTATGGGCGCCAACATGGGGCCCTACGAGCGCAGCGGGGCCATGGCTCAGCCCACCCTGGCCAGCGTGCTGAGCCATCTGGTGCCCCGCAATCCCATTCAGGCCATGGTGGACGGCAAGATCCTGCAGGTGATCGTGTTCGCGGTGGCCCTGGCCCTGGCCCTCAATGCCAGCGGCCGCCGCGGCCGCCCCGCCATCCGCTTCTTCGGCTCATTGGCGGAGGGCATGTTCAAGCTGACCCAGATGGTGATGGCGCTGGCCCCTTACGGCGTCTGCGCCCTGATGGCCTGGATGACCGGCAAGTACGGGCTGGACCTGCTGCTGCCCCTGCTCAAGGTGATCGGCGCCGTCTACCTCGGCTGCCTGCTGCACGTGCTCGGGGTCTACAGCAGCCTGCTGATCCTGCTGGCCCGCCTCAATCCCCTGCACTACTTCAAGAGCATTCTGGATGCCCAGGCGGTGGCCTTCACCAGCAGCTCCAGCAGCACCACCCTGCCCATCAGCCTGGCCTGTGCCGAGCGCAGGCTCGGAGTCTCCCCCGCCATCACCGCCAAGGTGCTGCCCATAGGCGCCACCATCAACATGGACGGCACCGCCCTCTATCAGGGGGTGACCGCCCTGTTCGTGGCCCAGGCCTTCGGGGTGGATCTGCATCTGGTGGATTACCTGACCATCATCAGCATCGCCACCCTGGCCAGCATCGGCACCGCAGGCACCCCGGGCACGGGGCTGATGCTGCTCACCCTGACGCTCACGGCGGTGGGCCTGCCCCTGGAGGGGGTTGCGCTGATCGCCGGCATCGACCGCCTGCTGGACATGGCTCGCACCACGGTCAACGTCTCCGGGGATATTCTGGTGTCCGTGCTGATCGCCCGCAGCGAGGGGGAGCTGGATCTGGCGACCTATCACGACGCCAACGCGGGCGAAGATATCGACTTCACCCTGCGTTGAAATAGGACGAGAAGAGCTGGCTCTGGCGTGCCCGGGTCACGACGCCAATGCCGGTGAGGATATCGCCTTTTGGCGCCGACGGGAGCGGAAGTCCGGGCTCCCGCTCCCCTCCACCACCAAAGAGAGTCGCGGGGTGAGGGGGATCAGTGGTCGTGGGGATCGTGGTGACAGTGCCAGCAGATGTCGAAGTTGGGGCCGTTCTCCTCTCCGCACTGGCCACAGAGCCAGCCGTTGCCCTGGCGCTGCTGGTAGCGCTCGATGATCCTGCCGGCACGGCTGCGATCCGCCTCGCACACCATCAGGGTTACCTGCAGCAGATCCACCGGCAGCTCCCCCAGGGCTCCCGACAACCCCTCTCCGCTGAGCCGCACCCGCACCCCCTCGACCTCCAGCGCCCCCTTCAGGGCGTGGGCCTCAAGGGAATGAGAGGCCCGATACAAGTTGATCCACTGTTCCATAGCGTCTCCTCAAGACTGCTTGTCGATACCGCCTCGGCGTGGCGTCGCCACCGGCATTCACAACAGGTTGTCGATGCCGTAGTCCGGCCCGTTCGCTACCAGAAAATCGATGAAAACCCGTAACTTGCGCGGCATCAGCCGCCGCTCCGGGAACAGAAGATAGATCGGAACCTTGGGCTGGCGCCAGTCGGACAACAGGGCCACCAGGGCGCCGCTCGCCAGCTCATCATGGCACAGCATGGCGGGCAGGGAGGCCAGCCCCAACCCGGCCTTGGCCGCCTCGCGGGCACAGGTAATGTTATTGACGGTGAATCTGGCGGGAGGATCCACCAGCACTTCTCGACCATCCAGTTCAAAGCACCAGTGAGAGGCGAGAAACCCCGTGCTCACCGCTATCCTTTCGTGGCGGACCAGGTCCTCCGGCCGTTCCACACCCTGGCTGCGCGCCAGGTATTCGGGGCTGGCACAGAGCAGCCGCTCCGTGCTCCACAGCCGGCGAGCCGCCAGGTTAGAGTCATTCATGTCGCCGATCCGCACTATGGCATCCAGCCCCTCGCTGATGGGATCCACATAGCGATTGGTCAGCTCCAGATCCACCCTCAGCCCCGGATAGGCTTGCAGGAAACGCGCCACCAGCCGGCCGACCACCAGTTGCCCCGTCTCGATGGGGACAGCCAGCTTGAGGGTCCCTGTCACCTCCTGCTGGCTGGCGCTCAGCATCAACTCCGCCTGAGCCAGCTCCTCCACCGCCTTGCTGCAGCGCAGGTAGTACTGCTCCCCCGCCTCGGTCAACCTGAGCTGACGGGTGGAGCGGTAAAGCAAACGAACCCCGAGCCGCTGCTCCAGCTCGGCGATGCGACGGCTGACCGTCGCCTTGGTCATCCCCAGATCCTGGGCCGCCGCGGTGAAGGAGCCCTTGTCGACGATGCGCACCAGGATCAAGGCTGCATTCAGATCCATTGTCTCACCAGTGAAACTGTATATCTCATAGATGGATACTAATCGAAACAGTGGGCCGATGTTAGCCTGCACTCCACAGTTCAGGAAAAACCAATATCATGAGTCAACACAAAAAGATCCCCCTGCTGGCTGCCCTGGTACTGGCCGTGCTCGGCATGCTGTTTGCCGCCTACTGGTATCTCCATGGCCGCTATTTCGAGAGCACGGACAACGCCTATCTGCAGAGCGAGGTGACCGGCATCGGCTCCAAGCTGCCCGGCTACATCGGCGAGGTGCTGGTGACCGACAACCAGGAGGTGAAGGCGGGGCAACTCATCGCCAGGCTGGACGATCGGGAGTACAAGACCAAGGTGCTGGAGGCCGAGGCTGACTTGCGCCTCAACCAGGCCACCGCCGAGAACCTGGCCGCTACCCGCATCCAGCAGTTGAGCCAGATCCGCCAGGCCGAGGCCAAGGTGGCCTCCGCCAATGCCGAGCAGGTGCGGGCCCAGCAACAGGTTCGCCGCGTCAGCCAGCTCAATCAGCGTCACTACAGCTCCCAGGACAGCCTGGACGAGGTGCAGGCCGGGCTGCAGGTCAATCAGGCCCTGCTGCAGGAGGCCAGCGCCGCCCTGCAGGCCGCCCGTGAGCGGCTGCTGGTGCTGGATGCGGAGGCCAAACAGAACCGGGCCAGGCTGGCCCTGAGCGAGGCTCAACTCGAGCAGGCCAGGCTGGAACTCGGCTACACGGAATTGCGGGCCCCCGCCGATGGCATCATCGGCAAGCGCAGCCTGCGGGAAGGGCTCTACGTGCAGTCCGGCATGCAGGTGGCCAGCCTGGTGCCCCTGCAGCAGGTCTGGGTCGAGGCGAACTTCAAGGAGACCCAGCTGCAGCACATGCAACCGGGTCAGAAGGTGGAGGTGATCCTGGATGCCTATCCGGATCAGCCGGTGGAAGGCATCATCGACAGCCTGGCCCCCGCCACCGGCGCCAAGTTCGCCCTGCTGCCGCCGGAGAACGCCACCGGCAACTTCACCAAGATAGTGCAGCGGGTGCCGGTCAAGATCCGCATCCCGGAGCCGGGCGCGCTGGCCGGCAAGCTGAGGCCCGGCCTCTCCACCGAGGTGATCGTGGATACCCGTGATCCCGAGCCCATGGTCGCGGCCCACTGATGGACGCCATCCCGCGCCGCAACTGGATAGCGGTCATGGGGGGCCTCATCGGTGCCTTCATGGCCATACTCGACATCCAGATCACCAACGCCTCCCTGAAGGACATTCAGGGGGCCCTGTCGGCCACCCTGAGCGAGAGCTCCTGGATCTCCACCTCCTACCTGGTGGCGGAGATGATCGCCATCCCCCTGAGCGGCTGGCTCAGCCGCGGCCTGGGGGCGCGCCGCTATCTGCTGTGGACCACGGGGGCCTTCATCATCGCCTCCGTGCTCTGCTCGTTCAGCTGGAACCTCACCAGCATGATCGTCTTCCGGGCCCTGCAGGGGTTCACCGGCGGCGCCCTCATCCCCATGGCCTTCTCCCTCATCATCAGCCTGCTGCCGCTGCACAAGCGGGCCACCGGCATGGCGCTGTTCGGCCTCTGTGCCACCTTCGCCCCCACCATAGGGCCGACCCTGGGGGGCTGGCTGACGGAGCAGCTCTCCTGGCACTACATCTTCTACCTGAACGTGCCCCCCGGCCTGCTGGTGATGGCCATGCTGGCCCACGGCCTCGACAAGAAGGGGGTGGACTGGGAGGTGATCAAACGGGTGGATCTCATCGGGATCCTCACCATGGCGGTGGGCCTCGGCCTGCTGGAGGTGGTGCTGGAGGAGGGCAACAGAGAGGACTGGTTCGGTTCCAGCTTCATCGTGCGCCTCAGCGTCATCTCTGTGGTAGCGCTCATCTTCTTCGTCATCAGCCAGCTGCTGCGCCGCCACCCCCTGGTCAACCTGAGGCTGCTGCACAGCCCGCGCTTCGCGCTCGCCTGTTTCGCCTACCTAGTGCTCGGCATGGCGCTGATGGGGTCCATCTATGTGCTGCCGCTCTACATGACCCAGATCCACAACTACAACGCCCTGGAGATCGGGGAGGTGCTGATGTGGATGGGGCTGCCCCAACTGCTGGTGCTGCCCCTGGTGCCCAGGCTGGTGACCAGGATAGACCCGCGCTACCTGGTGAGCTTCGGCTTCCTGGTGTTCGCCATCAGCTGCTTTATGAACATGCACATGAGCGCCGACTACGCCGGCCCCCAGCTGATCCAGTCGCTCATAGTGCGGGCCCTGGGCCAGCCCTTCGTGATGGTCCCCCTCTCCCTGGTCGCCACTGCCAGCCTGACCCCGGACGAGGTGCCCTCCTCCTCTACCCTGCTCAACGTGCTGCGCAACCTCGGCGGCGCCATCGGCATCGCTATCATCGCCACCATGCTGGACAACGACACCCGCATCCATGCCAGCCAGATCGGCAGCACCCTGGCCGCCAGCAGCATAGAGGGGCAGAGCTACCTGCTGCAGCTGGCCCAGAACATGATGGCGCAGGGTGCAGGCCCGGAGCAGGCACAGTTGCAGGCCCAGGCCATGCTGGCGAACACCATCAACCGGGAGGCGGCCATCATGGCCTACAACCAGGTGTTCTACGTGATGGGGATCTTCCTGCTCATCGCCAGCGCCCTGATGCTACTGCTCAAGCAGCCGCCCCCCAAGGCGGCCGATGCCGAACCGCTGGAGGCGTGACAGCGCAACGAAAAACGGGCCCATTGGCCCGTTTTCTATGGTCGATTCGCTGGCCGAGAAGTCAGCCCGCCAGGGAGGCGGCGATCAGGAACTGGGCGGCGTAGTAGCTGCTCATGATCCAGGCTTTGGCATGGGGGAAGGGGCGGCGGAAGCGGTCAAGGGCCAGCATGCTGTCGGAGAAGAGGAACATCAGGGCCCCCACCAGGGCGGCGGCGCTGCCGGCGGTGAGGGAAGCGTGCCAGGCACCAGCCGCCACCCAGGCCATGGCGATGATCACCAGCATGTAGCAGAACACGGGGATCTTCATCTCCCCGAGCCTGCTCCACAACATGCCGAACACCATGCCGGCCACCGCCAGCAGCAGCAGGCCGTCCACCAGCTTGAGCACCAGGGGTCCCTGGGCAAAGCCCACTATGTAGCAGATGTGCGCGACAAGAAATGCCGCCAATCCCTGGATGAAACGGTCCCGCGGCAGCATCAGCAGCACGTCACCGGCGAGGGAGAGGCAGAGGCCGAGCAGGATCCAGGCGTTGGATCCATTGTGATCGTCGCTCTGATAACCGAACGCGAGGGCGATGATGAACACCATGGTCAGCGGCTTGCTGATATAGAACTGGCGGGCGTCCGAACCGTAGGCCGCGCGGATATGCCACCAGCCGGATGCGATGATCAAGAAACTCAATAACATGCCCTGCTCCTCACCGGCTGCTCGCCCTGAAGCGGCAGCCTCTTTAATGACTGCCAGATTAACAAATTCCCGAGGGCAGTGGCAGGGGGCGCGACAGATGGAACCCTACGCCTAAAGTCTAATTGCCCCCTCCCCCCGGCTCGGGCATAAGAGTCAGCTCAGGAGGATCACCATGGAAGACGCAATGACCAACTATCTGCCCGCCATCGACATCATGATGTGCCATCTGGGGATCAGCTTCGAACAGGCCTGTGAGCAACTGGGGCTGAGCCCGCAGGAGCAGCAGACCCTGGATCTGCTGCAAAAGCAGCAACAGACCCACTCCAACTAAGATCCCCAGGTGACATCATGATGTGTCATCTGTGGGGATCCGCTTCGAGCAGACCTGTGGACCGGCTGGCCCAGTGAAGCCGCAGAAACAGTAAGCGGAACGATTCCTACCCATATTGAAAACGGCGCCCGAGGGCGCCGTTTCTATTAGCAAGCCAGGCGACGCCTGCGTTGCAGCCAGACCACCAGGCCGAACAACAGGAAGCCGGGCAGCCACATCAGCTCCTTGTTCCAGCGCTCGGTGGGTGCCTGGACGGAGAGGATCCGCTGATCGATCTCCAGCCCCAGCTCGGCAGCCGGCGAGCCGAAGCCCACGTTGTCCAGCAGCACCTTGCCATCCTGCTCGTAGAGGGCGAGCCCCAGATGCTCGAGGCGCGCCTCCCCACTCGTGCCATCCGGCACCGGCAGCAACACGGTGAACTGGCGCAGCTTGCCGACCGCGTCCTCCCCTTCCATCCGCAGACGCAGGGTGCTCTCGGCATCCACCTGGCCCAGGGTCTGGGTCAGGGCGGCGGGATCCGTGTCACGATAGGGATCGTGCACCATGTCCATCCAGAAGCCCGGGCGGAACAGGGTGAAGGCCACCAGCAGCAGCAGGACGCTCTCGTACCAGCGGCTCTTCACCAGGAAGAAGCCCTGGGTGGCTGCGGCGAAGATCAGCATGGCGGCGGTGGCCACCGCGAAGATCAGCACCCCGTGGGCGAAGTCCACGTTGATGAGCAGCAAATCGGTGTTGAAGATGAACAGGAAGGGCAGCGCCGCGGTGCGCAGGCTGTAGTAAAACGCCGTGATCCCGGTCTTGATGGGATCCCCCTTGGAGACGGCGGCGGCGGCGAACGAGGCCAGCCCCACCGGCGGGGTCACGTCCGCCATGATGCCGAAGTAGAACACGAACAGGTGCACCGCGATGAGCGGCACTATGAGGCCGTTCTGCTGCCCCAGGGTGACGATGACGGGCGCCAGCAGGCTGGAGACCACTATGTAGTTGGCGGTGGTCGGCAGCCCCATGCCGAGGATCAGGCTCAGCACGGCGGTGAGCAGCAGCATCAGCAGCAGGTTGCCCATGGAGAGGAACTCCACCAGATCCGCCAGCACCAGGCCGACCCCGGTCTGGGAAACCGCCCCGACTATGATGCCGGCGGTGGCGGTGGCGATGCCGATGCCGATCATGTTGCGGGCGCCGGCGATCAGCCCCTCCCGCAGATCCACGGCTCCGTCGACGAAGGAGCCGTAGTGGTGCTTGCCGTCGGTGCGCAGCCAGTTCAGCAGCGGCCGCTGGGTCAGCAGGATCACCACCAGCATGACGGTGCCCCAGAAGGCGGACAGACCGGGGGAGAGACGCTCCACCATCAGGCACCACACCAACACCACCACGGGCAGCAGGAAGTGCAGGCCGGAGAGCAGCACGGCGCGGGTGTTCGGCAGCTCGTCCAGCGGCTTGTCCGGATCCTCGGCGGGCAGGGGGTCGTTGTTGGCGGCTATCTTCAAGAGCCCCAGATAGGCGGCGACCAGCAGCACGGCGATCCCCGGCAGGGCATAGTCACCCAGGGCGGGCTTGAGCCAGCCGAGGCCATAGTAGACAGCCATGGAGAGGCCGCTGATGAGGGCGGCGCCGAAGGCGAAACCGGTCAGGCGACGCAGCCAGGGCTTGGGCTGACGATTTCCGATGGGCTCCATGCCGAGCTTGAGCGCCTCCAGATGGACGATGTAGAGCAGGGCGATGTAGGAGATGGCCGCCGGCAGGAAGGCGTGCTTGATGATCTCCACATAGGGGATGCCCACATACTCCACCATCAGGAAGGCCGCCGCTCCCATCACGGGGGGCATGATCTGGCCGTTGACCGAGGAGGCCACTTCCACCGCCCCCGCCTTCTCCTTGGAGAAACCGACCCGCTTCATCATGGGGATGGTGAAGGTGCCCGTGGTGACCACGTTGGCGATGGAGGAGCCGGAGATGACCCCGGTCAGGGCCGATGCAACCACCGCCGCCTTGGCCGGGCCGCCGCGCAGGTGACCGAGCAGGCTGAAGGCGAGCTGGATGAAGTAGTGGCCGGCGCCGGCCCGCTCCAGCAGGGCACCGAACAGCACGAACAGGAACACGAAGCTGGTGGAGACCCCGAGGGCGATGCCGAACACCCCCTCGGTTGTGATCCACTGGTGGTTCGACAGCGCGTGCAGGCTGACCCCGCGGTGGGCCAGCAGGGAGGGCATCCAGGGGCCGGCCAGGCTGTAAGCCAGGAAGACGATGGCGATGACCGCGAGGGCCGGCCCCAGGGCACGGCGGGCGGCCTCCAGCAGCAACGGTACGCCGATGCAGGCGACCGCGAAGTCCATGGTGGTCAGGTTGCCGGGGCGCTGGGCCAGCTCGGCATACATGATGAAGAGGTAGCCGGCGGCGGCGGCCCCCACCAGGCCGAGGGCGATGTCGGCGAGGGGCACCCTGTCCCGCGGCGAGGTACGCAGGGCCGGGAAGACCAGATAGGCGAGCAGGATGGCGAAGGCCAGGTGGATGGAACGGGTCTCGGTGTCGTTGAACACGCCAAAGCCCAGGGTAAAGGGCAAGGGGGAGGCGATCCACAGCTGGAACAGGGACCAGAGCAGGGCGAGACTGGCGATGGTGGCGCCCATGGCACCGATCGGCAGCCGTGCTCCCACGTCCTGGGCGATCAGCTCCTCGGCCGAGAGCGCCTCTTGTTGTTGTGCTTGTTGCATAGTGTGACTCTGTTGCTACCGCTTATAAGCAAGACTCGCCCCGGGCGGGGCGAGTCTGGGGATGAGACACCGGGCCGTTACAGCCAGCCACGCTCCTTGTAGTAGCGCGCGGCGCCCTCATGCAGGGGAGCGGAGAGGCCCACCTTGATCATGTCGGCTTCCTTCAGATCGGCGAAGGCCGGGTGCAGGCGCTTGAAGCGATCCAGGTTGTCGAATACCGACTTCACCAGCTGATAGACCACTTCCGGATCCGCCTTGGCGCTGGTGGAGAGCACCGCCTTGCCGCCGATGGACGGGGTCGGGTTCGGGCTGCCCTTGTAGATGCCACCGGGGATCTCTGCCTTGGTGTAGTAGCTCTTCTCCGCCAGCAGCTTGTCGATCTCGGGGCCGGTCACCGGCACCAGCACGGTGGCCGTGGTGGTGGAGGCTTCCTGGATGGCGCCGTTCGGGTGACCCACGAAGTAGCTCATGGCATCGATGTTGTTGTCACCCAGGGCGGAAGCCTGCTCCGCCGGTTTCAGCTCGGAGACCAGGCTGAAGGCAGACTTGTCCCAACCCTTCACCGCCATGATCTCTTCGAAGGTGTCCCGCTGGCCGGAGCCCGGGTTGCCGATGTTGACGCGCTTGCCCTTGAGATCGTCGAAGCCGGCTATCTTGGCATCCTGGCGGGCCAGTATGGTGAAGACTTCGCTCTGCAGGGAGAAGACGGCACGGATGTCCTCCATGGCACCTTCAGCCTGGAAGGGAGCCAGCCCCTTCATCGCCTTGTACTGGTGGTCGGACTGCATGATGCCGAAGTTGAACTCACCACTGCGGATGCCATTGACGTTGGCCACGCCGCCGCCACTGGCCGGTGCGTTGCACTTGATCTGATGATCGGCGGCGCCGCGATTGAGGAAGCGGCAGATGGACTGACCCGCCACATAGTAGACGCCGGTCTGACCGCCGGTGCCTATGGTCACGAACCGCTCGGCGGCTTGTACCTGTCCACCGAACGAGGCCCCGACCAGGGCAGCGGACAAGGCGCACGCCAAGGATAATCCTTTCATGTTTTTCTTCCTTTTCATCGATTTATCTCACCCGATTCCCGGGTGAATATGAGTCAGGCCCGCATCAAGACTGGGCCTGTCTATATGACCTCATGCGAGGAAGGGGTCGGGCGAAAATGGATGCCCTTCCCAAAGCCACCATCGTCCTGTGGTGAGATAATCGGCGTCATGCCGACCGAGGGTGATTCGACCAGAAGAGGGCCGGATCAAAAGTTGCAACCACTCGATTAAGCACAGGGCGCCAACATTAATCAAACAAAACAGCAAAGTGGCGGATTAAAATAGCGAGAAATTTGAAGCGGATCATCAATTTTTCGATCCTGGATTAATTTGTTGTGCTAGCGGCAGGAGCCGGGAATGGAGAGGGTTAGATTCCTTTGTAACCCTTGCTGGGTAAGGGATAACGCACTAGCGTGTTGTGCTGCCTTGAATGGAAAATACGAAATAAATGGCAGGCAGAGTTCCCACTGACAGCAGAAGCTGATGCAGTCCTGACAGGGGACGATCCCGTCGACCCGCCGCCATCCAGTTAACATCTTCGTATCATGGGGCCGTCCCGATGAGGCCCGCAGAGACCGAGGGAGACGGGATCATGGCCCCGCAGATAGCAGAAGGCCCGGCTCCCCATCGACCTTGGGTAGCCGGGCCTGTTGTCAGCCGAGGTGATCCCCCAGCGGTTTATGCCTTCGGCTTGGCCAGATCCAGGATAAACGCGAACTCCAGGGCGATGTCCTCATAGGCCTTGAAGCGACCTGACTTGCCGCCGTGACCGGCGTCCATGTCGGTGCTCAGCAGCAGCAGGTTGTCGTCCGTCTTCAGCTCCCGCAGCTTGGCCACCCACTTGGCCGGCTCCCAGTACTGCACCTGGGAGTCGTGCAGACCCGTGGTGACCAGCAGGTTCGGGTAGGCCTGGGCCTTGACCTGATCGTAGGGGCTGTAGGCCAGCATGTAGTCGTAGTAGCGCTTCTGGTTCGGGTTGCCCCACTCGTCGTACTCGCCGGTGGTGAGGGGGATGGACTCGTCCAGCATGGTGGTCACCACGTCCACGAAGGGCACCTGGGCCACCACGCCGCGATAGAGCTCAGGCGCCTGGTTGATAACGGCCCCCATCAGCAGGCCGCCTGCGCTGCCCCCCATGGCATAGACCTGATCCCTGGCGCCGTAACCCTGGCTCACCAGGGACTGGGTCACGTCGATGAAGTCGTGGAAGCTGTTCTGCTTCTTGAGCAGCTTGCCGTCCTCATACCAGCCGCGGCCCAGCTCCTCGCCACCCCGGATGTGGGCGATGGCGTAGACGAAGCCGCGGTCCAGCAGGCTCAGCCGGGCTGTGCTGAAGTCCGGATCCATGCTGGCGCCGTAGGAGCCATAGCCGTAGACCAGCAGGGGATTGTGGCCATCCTTCTTGAACAGATCCTTGCGATAGACCAGGGAGACAGGCACCTTGACTCCGTCGCGGGCGTCGATCCAGAGCCGCTCGCTGGCATATTTCTCAGCCTTGAAGCCCGCCACCGCCTGCTGCTTGAGCAGGGTGCGCTTGCCGCTGTCGAGGTTCAGCTCATAGGTGGAGGACGGCGTGGTCATGGAGGAGTAGCCGTAGCGCAGGGCACTGGTGTCCGGCTCGGGGTTGTAGCCAAGCCAGGTGACATAGGCGGGATCGTCGAAGGCGATCTCCTTCTGCTCGCCGCTCTGCCAGTTCACCTGGCGCAGCCGGGTCAGCCCCTGGCTGCGCTCCTCCAGCACCAGCCAATCCTTGAACAGGGCATAGCTCTCCAGCAGCACGTCCGGGTTCGGAGCGATCACCGCCTTCCAGCGATCCACCGGGCTCTCCTTGGTCTCGTACAGGCCGAAGTTCTTGCCGTCCTTGTTGGAGCGCACATAGAAGCGGCCGCGGTAGTGATCCAGGCTGTATTCATGATCCACCTGGCGCGGCAGGAAGAGGCGCGGTTTCTGGCTCGGGGTGTTGGCATCGATGAGGCGCGCCTCCCCTGTGGTGGTGCTGGAGAGCGCGATGACAATGAAGTCTTCCGAGGTGGTGGCGTAGAGGCTGACGTAGAAGCTGTCATCCTTCTCCTCGTAGACCAGCTGATCCTTGGCGGGATCCGTGCCGAGCTCGTGGCGATAGACCTGGTAGGGCAGCAGGGTCTGGGGGTGCTTGCGCACATAGAACACCGTCTTGCTGTCGTTGGCCCACACCAGGTTGCCGGAGGTGTTCTCCAGCTTGTCCGCCGCCCACTGGCCGCTCTCCAGATCCAGGAATTGCACCTGGTACTGACGACGGGAGAGGAAGTCTTCCGCCACCGCCAGCCAGCGGTTGTTGCGGCTCACCTCGAGCGCCCCCAGGGCGTAGAACTCGTGCCCCTCGGCCCGCTGGTTGCTGTCCAGCAGCAGGCTGGGTTTGGGTTCAGCTTGCCCTTGCGTTCCCACAGGGGTGCGGGAGTAGATGCCGTACTCCTTGCCAGGCTCGTAGCGGGTCTGGTAGCGGTAGCCGTTCTTCACGTAGGGCACGGACTCGTCCTGCTGGGGGATGCGGGCCACCATCTCCTTGTAGAGCTGCTCCCGCAGGGGCTGGGTCGGCTTGAGCACCGCCTCCGTATAGGCGTTCTCGGCCTTGAGGTAATCCAACACCTCGGGCTTCTGACGGTCGTCGTCCCGCAGCCAGTAGTAGTTGTCGACCCGAACCTCACCGTGCTTCTTCAGTGAATGGGGGTGCTTGGCGGCCACGGGCGGGAGAATGGCAGGCTGGATGACGGTATCGCTTGTCGGCATGGCGGACTCTTCATTGGCATGGGTGGAAGGTGCGGCGGCCAGACAAGCCAGCAGCAGCAACCCTCGGGAAACGTTGAACATCTCGCATCCTTTGCGCACTGACAGGATGGGGGAAACGCTGGCCAGACGCCACGGCATGAGGCCCGTTGGCTGGCCAGGGCACCGTGAAGGCGGAGGCCCTTATCCTGTGGGAATAATTTGGCGTTCAATCTGCCCCTTGTCGCCCCGGGTTGCAAGCGATCCCCCCTCATTCCCCCCAAAACAACGAAAAAGGGCCACCATCTCGCGATGGTGACCCCTTCTCTGGCCATGAGCGACACGGGTTCGCTCAGGTGTGCCTCACATGATGGAGTGGTGTCGGCTCATGACCAGTGTTCGTCAGCCGGGATAGCTCGACCAGACCTTGGTCGCGCCCTCCTGATCTATGCTCAGCACCTGGTAGGGCTGACCCGGGATGTCCATACCCGGCGCACTCTGGGGCATGCCCGGAATGGTCAGGCCACGGATCGCCGGTTTCTCCTTGAGCATCTTCTGCACGTCGGCGGCGGGCACATGCCCCTCGATCACATAGCCATCCACCACCCCGGTGTGGCATGAAGCCAGCTGCGGGGTAATGCCATATTGCTGCTTGATGGGGTCGAGCTGCTCGGTTTCCACGACCTTGACCTCAAAGCCGTTGTCTTCCATGTGCTTGACCCAGGTCTTGCAGCAGCCGCAGTACTTGGATTTGTAGACTGTCATCTGCTCCGCTGCCAGGGCAGAGAAACTGACGGTACCGGCCAGCAGGGCCAGTAACAGGGACTTGTACATAACTCACCTCGGATAAGAAGAAATGCCCAACGATGGGGAAAGTATCGACTCAATCCAGGGTGCGAGGGGGACGCTCCAGCCGCGCCCTGGGGGCATCCGGCATATAGAGGGAGGGGGAGAGGAAGTCCGGGGAGTCAGGTTCCAGCCTGGCCACCGTCAGGCTGTCACCCGTCAGCACCGTCATGGCGAGGGCCGAGGTGAAGCTGCCGCAGGGCATGGCCTTCTCCAGGGTACGCTCGCTCTGGCTGCAGTGGGTCGTCAGGGTACAGAGATCGGTCGCCGCCCGGCTGCCAAACGACATCAACACCAGCAGCAGACTCCACAGGGGGAGCCAGCGACGGGCGTGAGCGAGTTGGCGGCGGGTCAAAACCATGACATGACTCAGTAATCAAAGGAGGCCTATGGTAACCCCTGGCCCTGGGGGAGGGTCAAGCCTGCCACCTGAGGGAGATCAAAAGAGGGTGAGATAGGCCGGATGCCGTGGCACACTGCCCCTGACAGCGTGGCGCCAAAAGAGACGCGTACCACCAGGGCCCCTCGCCCGCCACTGGCGACTCGGGGCGCTTCTTGATAACGTCGCCACTCGATGCATCTTTTTCGCAGGCGCGAATTCCGCTCAGGTTATGACCCCATGAAACGCATTCTGGTTATCTTCTCGCACCCGGCGCTGCAGAGTTCCCGGGCCAACCGGCAACTGCTGCAGGCCATCGACGGCCTGGAGGGGGTCACCCTGCACGACCTCTATCAGCAGTACCCGGACATGTATATCGACGTGAAGCGCGAGCAGGCGCTGCTGGCGGCGCACGATCTCATCGTCTTCCAGCACCCCTTCTACTGGTACTCCTGCCCCGCCATCATGAAGGAGTGGATGGATCTGGTGCTAGAGTACGGTTACGCCTACGGCCCCGAGTCCCAGGCGCTGGCCGGCAAGCAGTGGCTCTCCGCCATCACCACGGGGGGCGCCCCCGAGTCTTATTGCAGCGCGGGTTACAACCAGCGTCCCCTGCTCGACTTCCTGCTGCCCTTCCGGCAGACCGCCCAGCTGTGCGGCATGGATTGGCTGCCCCCCTTCGTGCTGCACTCCTTCCACAAGTTGCAGGATCCCCAGGCACTGCACCGCTGCGGTCAGGACTATCGTCAGCTGATCGAAGCCCTGCGCGATGAACGGCTGACCCCGACCCAACTGGGTGCGAGCCCTTATCTGCGGGATCTGCTGGAGGTGCTCTCATGACACGAACCCGGATCTTCTCCCGGCTCACCCAGCCGGCTCGGGTGAACCCGTCCGAACGGAGGGCCAGCTGATGGGACATGGATTGCTGTTTGACGCCCTCATCTATCTGTCGGCGGCGGTGATCGCCGTGCCGCTGGCCAAACGCTGGGGGCTGGGTTCCGTGCTCGGCTACCTGCTGGCCGGCATCATCATAGGCCCCTTCCTGCTCGGTCTGGTGGGGGAACAGAAAGACGTGATGCACTTCGCCGAGTTCGGGGTGGTGCTGATGCTGTTTCTGGTCGGTCTGGAACTGCGCCCCGCGCTCCTGTGGCAACTCAAGGGTCCCATCCTCGGCACCGGCGGCCTGCAGGTGCTGCTCACCACGGCCGCCCTGACCGGGGTCGCCACCCTGATCGGTCTGCCCTGGCAGCAGGGGCTCGCCATCGGCCTCATCCTGGCGCTCTCCTCCACCGCCATAGTTCTGCAGAGCCTGCAGGAGCGCAAACTGATGCAGAGCGAGAGCGGCCGCTCCGCCTTCGCCGTGCTGCTGTTCCAGGACATCGCCGTGATCCCCATACTGGCGGTGCTGCCCCTGCTCGCCATAGCGCCCGTGGTCAGCAACGGCAACCCGGATCTCGCGGGCTGGCAACACGGCCTGCTGGTGGTGGCCGCCATCGCCGGCATAGTGCTGGGCGGTCATTACCTGATGCGGCCGGTGTTTCGTGCCATCGCCCAGTCCCACATGCGGGAGATCTTCGTCGCCGCAGCCCTGCTGCTGGTGATCGCCATCGCCGTGCTGATGGAGTCGGTGGGCCTCTCCCCCGCCCTCGGCTCCTTCCTGGCCGGCGTGGTGCTGGCGGACAGCGAGTATCGCCACGAGCTGGAAGCGGACATAGAGCCGTTCAAGGGGCTGCTGCTCGGTCTGTTCTTCATGTCGGTGGGTGCCGGCATCGACTTCAGCCTGTTCGCCCAGCATCCCCTGCTGATCCCGACCCTGGTGATCGGCCTGATGGTCTTGAAGTGGCTGGTGCTGATGGCGCTCGGATTCATCATCCGGGTCTCCCCCAGCCAGCGCTGGACCTTCGCCCTGGCGCTGGCCCAGGGGGGGGAGTTCGCCTTCGTGCTGTTCTCGTTCGCCGCCCAGAACAAGGTGCTGCCGGGCACGACCATCTCCCTGCTGACCCTGGTGGTGGCCCTCTCCATGGCGCTGACCCCGTTGCTGCTGATCCTGAACGATCGGGTGATCCAGCCCTGGTTCGATTACCGCAACCGGGAGGATCTGCCCAAGCACGAGCAACCCGAACTGGTGGAGCACCCCGTCATCATCGCCGGCTTCGGACGCTTCGGTCAGATAGTGGGTCGTCTGCTGCACGGCCACGGCATTGGCACCACCATCCTGGAGCAGGACGCCAGCCAGATAGAGATGCTGAGAAAGTACGGTTATCAGGTGTTCTATGGGGATGCCAGCCGGCTCGATCTGCTGCACGCCGCCGGTGCCCACAAGGCCAAGCTGCTGGTGCTCTCCATCAATGATCCCGCCACCTCCCTCACGGTGATCGAGATGGTGAAGAAACACTTCCCGCACCTTAAGATACTGGCGCGTGCCCAGGACAGACCCACGGCCCACGAGATCCTACGCCTCGGCGTCGACAGCGTGCACCGTGAGACCCTGGGTTCGGCGGTGGATCTCGGGGTCGAGGCCCTGACCCAGCTCGGTTTCAGGGCCAACCAGGCCTGGCGCGCCGGCCAGATGTTCAAGCAGTACGACAACCGGCTGCTGCGCGAGCAGGTCAACTACCTGGACGACGAACACACCTATATCAACAAGAGCCTGCAATACCGGGAGATCCTCTCCGATCTGCTGCAAGACGATCAGGAAGGGCAGGAGCGTACCCACGCCCACAACTGGAACAGCGGTCTGCACGACAACGACAAGGAAGCAATATGATTGCCTATTACCCCCTGCTCAAACACCTGCACATGACGCTGGCGCTGGTCAGCGTGCTGCTGTTCCTCTACCGCTGGCTGCTGGCCCTCGGCGGCAGCGCCCGCTTGCAGCAGAAGTGGCTCAGGATCCTGCCTCACCTCAACGACACCCTGCTGCTGGTGTTTGGCGTGCTGCTGGCGGTGACCCTGCAGGTGAGCCCGGGCCAGCAACCCTGGCTGATGGCCAAGCTGGTCGCCCTGGTGCTCTACATCGGCCTCGGCGTCATGGCGCTCAAGCGCCCCGCCCGCGGCCAGAAGCTGGTGGCCGGCATCGCCGCCCTGGCGGTATTTGGCTACATAGTCGGTGCCGCCATGACCAAGTCTCCCTGGCCCTGGCTGGTCTGAATCCTGGAATGATAGGGTGAGGGCGCGGCTCTCACCCTCTGCCCCCCTCTCCCAACCTGACTCGGCTCCCTCTCCGTTCTCCCCGCCTCCATCCCTCATCTTTGATCCCGTTCACGGATAATCCCTTGTCGCCACTGTCATTTTTCTCAGCCAAAAAAGGCTTCATACAGCACTCATTGTGGCGTATTTTATTATCACTATCAGTGAGTTAGCCACGCATGTATGAAAATGGCGACAGTTGTCGCAGCAAAACTTGCGACATAGACTGTCGCAACTGCTGGCTAGGATAAACTCAACGCTAAACCAGTGAAGGCATGCACCATGAGTAAGAAGCTGTTACGACAACTGACCTTGGCGCGTTGCATCCCGCACCGCCCTTACAAGCTGACCGCCAGCCAACTTCAGGTAAAACTGGAAGAGGAAGGCATACACGTCAGTCTGCGTACCGTGCAACGGGACCTGGAAGAAATGTCCGGCATGGGACTGTTCGACCTCACCTCCGATGAACGCAGCAAACCCCATGGCTGGTGCTTCGAGCGCCACGGTCTGAACGACTTTGCCAACATCATGCCGCTCTCCCTGGCGGTGGCTCTGAAAACCTGGAGCGACCAGGCGAGCCAACTGCTGCCGGCAAGCGTGCTGACCGAATTGAACCCCTTGGTCGACAAGGCCGGCCAGGTGATCCGCGACAGCCAGAGCGAACTGGCGGAGCGCTGGCTCGAGAGCGTGCACCAGTCCCCGCGCCCCTTCGCCGGCAATCCGGAGATCCGTCGCAGCACCCTGATCCGCGATGCACTGTGGCGTGGCCGCAAGTTCAGCGCCGAGATCCAGCGTGTCATCAAGGAGCGCACCGTGTGGCTCTGCTATGACCGCATCAACCCGCTCGGCATCCTGAATCAGGCCGACGGCCCCGTGCTACTCTGTACCCTGTCCGAGCTGGACCCCAAGGTCTACGGCATCCCGTTCGATCACATCAAGAACGTGGAGCTGACCAACTTCAGCGCGACCCAGCCCAAGGAGTTCAACATCCAGAAGCTGATCCGCGACCAGGGCTACCAGGACGTCAGCGGCCCCATCCGCTTCGTCGGCCGCATCGATGCCAACTGCCCGACCCTGATCGATGGCCAGATCCCGGGCCACAACCCGCGCATGACTCGCTACGACAAGCGCAGCGTGGTGGTGGAGACCGAGGTGCAGGACACCCCTGAGTTCCGCTCCTGGCTGAACAACATGAGCGGCAACCTGGAAGTGTTGGCCCCCGAGTCACTCCGCAAGGCATATCCGACGCCTGGCACTCGAGTCAGCTGATCAAAACTCGCCATTAGCCATCAAAAGCCGGGATTTATCCCGGCTTTTGTATGATTAACCAGCATATTCATTCAATAAATTTTGAACGATTACACCCCTGTTTGAACCGTTTGTACCATCGTTTTCCTGCCGTTTCCCCCGTGTGAGAGATCCGCCATCCCCCCTGTAAGACCCCTCAGTGTCGAACCGTACGTGAAGCCATCCCTGGCCTGTAACGCTTTCCTCAGAAATCATTCAATACATTGATATATATGGAAATTAAATTTCAATGGTTAAAAATGACACTCCCACCTGCCCTCCAGAATGGGGTTGTACGTCTTGTTCCCCCCTGCCGTTGCCTTAATATGGGTCTCACAAGGACGGCGCGGGTTCGGCAGGATGCAGAAGCAGCGCATAAATAGGACAAGCCGCAGGATGTGGCAGGACACCTCAGGACGAGGCCGATAACCAGGATGGTTATCACAAGGATGAAAGGACAGCCGCAGGATGCGGTGTCGGACACCTCGGGACGAGGCAGAGTGGCAGGATGACCGCTCTTCAGGATGAAAGGAACCTCGCCGGAGGCGACAGGAACGGCTTCAGGATGAAGCGAGATAATCCGGATGGTTGTCTGTCAGGAAGACGCAAGGAACACCGCGGGATGCGGTAATGGACACCTCCAGGACGGAGAGGGTGAAGCAATCAGGAAGGATTGCCAGGCTAGGATGGCCACAGGACACCCCAACGGAATGGGAAGGGGAATTTCCAAAGGAAAGGATAGAGTCAGGGATTGCAGGGAGCATGGCAGTTCAGGGACTGGACGAGATGACTTGAGGGGACGGCAGCAGCCGTCCCCTTTTCTTTTGCGGGATATCCGAGAAGCAACCTTTCACTCCAGCGCCCTGCAGACTCCACTCTATAGCCAGAACTCACCATATCAGCGCCAACGGCAGCCCTCTGCCACTGTCCCTGATTCGGGCTGATCCTCTCCCCCAGAAGCATAAAGGCTGCATCTCTGGCCCCTGGAATGGCATCGGAGTCCAGCCACCCCTAGCGTACCAGGCCCGATACCCACTCCCCCTAGCTTTGCGTGTTCGACTAAATGCTGTGACCTTGAAAGGTCTGTGCTGTTCGATGAAATGGACGAGAAAAGGCGAGGAAAGTCTGTGGGGATGAGAGAGTGCAGAAATGAAAAAAAGCCCAGTCTTTCGACTGGGCTTCTTAAGTAGTGGCGGAGCGGACGGGACTCGAACCCGCGACCCCCGGCGTGACAGGCCGGTATTCTAACCGACTGAACTACCGCTCCGCATTCGGTTAGCTTCTTAGCTAAATTGGTTGCCGCTTACTGAGGTGTCATCCTCGCAGCCGGTCATGTGCTTTCACATCACCGTTTAATTGGGTGCCTGGCAGTGTCCTACTCTCGCATGGCGAATGCCACACTACCATCGGCGCTACCGCGTTTCACTTCTGAGTTCGGCATGGGATCAGGTGGTTCCACGGCGCTATGGCCGCCAGGCAAATTCTTAATCTAGAAAGCTGACGTGAATAACGACTTGGCTAGTTTGCTTTGTCATTACCACTGAATTTGAGTAGTTCGTTCTATTTGCTACAAGCCTTAGAACACTTCTTGGGTGTTGTATGGTTAAGCCTCACGGGTAATTAGTATGGGTTAGCTCAACACATCACTGCGCTTACACACCCCACCTATCAACGTTGTGGTCTCCAACGGCCCTTTAGGACCCTCAAGGGGTCAGGGATGACTCATCTCAGGGCTCGCTTCCCGCTTAG
>NZ_JBOFLJ010000062.1:0-2269 GCF_051657805.1 Aeromonas sp.
ATGCATTTTTGGCGTCACACTGTTTGACTTTGCGTCCCATAGAGACTGCTAGGCCAGTGAGAGCTCTAATGGTGTGTTTCATTACGACTGGGGTGAAGAGATCATTCTTCGTCCAGTATCGGTCTGCGGCGTTGCCCATCACCACGGTTCGAGACTTTGCACGGACTGGGTTCCCTGCGCCATCGGTTTTAACTGTATGAATGCACATGGTGGGGGTGGCAGTGATGTTGTGCTTAGCCTTCAACCGTTGGTACTCATTTCGAGGATGACCTCATAGGTGTCCAGGGAGATGAGACCATCCCGTTCTTTGTTGTAGGACAGCAGCCAGGTGGCATAGTCCGGGTGATCCTTGTCCTTAAGTGCTTGCCACAGGAAGCGGGGGCAAGGGGAGGTGAGGTTCCGCGCGGACACATGTCGGGCATGTCCTCGGAAGTGAGCTCCGGAGCGGGTGCCAGTGGTAGTGCCCAGGCTGCCGGTGAAGGGCTGGGACCAGTCCCGGCCAGTGCGGTCGGGGGAGGGACTGTGGGTTTCAGGGTCGGAGCGGAGGAATGGGCTGGCACTCACATCATGTCCCAGGGACATGACTCCTTCATTGAACATTGATCGCCAATGTGACAGGAAGTCAGGCAGCTCTATCTCGGTTACTCGGCGGCCACCCTCGTCATGTTGGGTGAATGCCCAGGTGTACCTTTCCGTGAGCTCCAGGGTGCCTAGTTGGCGTTGGCCATTGTTGCTGTATCCAACCTTCTGCCCAGCGCGGAGCCAGGTAGGGTGAAGGGGGTGAATCGGGTCCCGTTGGGTGGGATCAAAGTCAGGGTCCTCGGGGTCAGGGAGCTCATGGGGCTCACATTCTGCTGGGGCAAAGATGTGTTCCGCGGGAACATCAGAGCAGTGGCCATTCTCCCACTCCACTCGGTAGAGTGGGTGGATGCTGGGGACTGGGATGGAGACGATGGTTCCCTTGATGTGAGGGGCCTCGCCGCTCTCAGTGGCTGGACCTTCTGGCTGTATCAGTACCATGTCTCCCAGGGAGTGGGGGGTGCTGGATTCCGCTGGGGGGGAAAGCACAGTAAGGTTGAACCCACCATCATTGAGAAGTTCAGGGACTAGGGTCCGGACTTGCTTGTTGGGATCCAGGGTGTAGTCGGATGCCACACTAAACTGCTGTGTCTCGGGGGACCAGAACAGCATACCATTGGCATCAGTACTACGGCCAACGGCAATGCCTGGGAAGGTCTGTGCTTGGAACTTCGTCCGAGCTACAGTGCTGCCACGGATGGAATCCCTTTCACGCTTGAAGTATCCGATAGATCCGAATGGGACGAGGGTGCGTAGGTCTGGTTTTTGGCCGTAGTAGAGCTCGAACGGGGTGATGTACAGCGGGCCGTCATGGTCAGGATGGTCGACTTCGAGCGGGATTACGTTCATACGCTCAAACGCCGCCCTGAGCGCCCAGAACCAGAATTTGCGGGGTAAGTTTGCCTCTTGGAGGTATGAGCGGGCCACGCGGACGGCGGTGGCCCAGTGGCGTTCCACCAATCCGTTTTGGGAGTGTCGGTAGGGGACAGACGATAGGATCTTGATACCCTTACTAAGGAGCAATCGCTTGACGTCCCCTCTGATGATAGAGGTGTCAAAGTCGGTGAGCATGCGTACCAGCTGGGAGGTTCGATCTGGACCGATGTCAGCGAAGTACTGTTGGAAAGCCGCGGCAAGAGTGGCGCCACTTTTGTCCCGGAGCCCATAGCTCCAACACTGGCGGGATCCAGCGTCAATGATGACTAAGGCATATTGATGGCCACCAGGGGAAACACCATCGCCATAACCAATGTCCACACAGATGGTGTGTCCCGGTGGGGGAATTTGCGCCTTCTTACCACGACGGTTGCGCCGGATATTGACCAGATCCCCAATGGAGATTGGCTTCTCCTTAAGGTTGGCAACGCTACCCCCCTCGCAAGCCTTGGTGAGGATGGACCAGTCACAAAAGGTGCGATTGCCAAATAGCTTGTGGAGTTCGTTGTCAGTGAAGCGTTTGGAAGGTGACCCAGAGTCCGGAACGTACTGGGAGGGGACATCGCGGGTGGAGGACGAGTCATTATTCTGGGAGAAAGGGAGGAAGCAACGGGGACCGCCGCCTGTACCTTGGAAGGAGTACCCAAATCCAGGTGTGTTGGTGGCCGGGGCTCCCTGGAAAGTGAGCTCGTCGGTAGAGCCAACAAGGAGGGATGAGATGAAGTCCGGGCAGCGACCAGGTGGGGCGGGAGAG
>NZ_JBOFLJ010000063.1:0-339819 GCF_051657805.1 Aeromonas sp.
GTGGTGTTTACCTACACCGCCACCGACGGCACCGTCAGCCAGACCAGCACCCTGACCATCACCATTACCGGCACCAACGATGCCCCTGTGCTGCAGGCCGATGTAGGGAGCGTCAACGAAGACGCTGTTCTGACCGTGACCGCGGCCAACGGCGTGCTGGCCAACGACAGCGATGTGGATGGCAACACCCTGAAGGTGACCGGGATCTTGAACGGCACCACGGGGACGGCGACCGCGGTCAACGCCAGCGGCGACACCGTGCTGAGCAACAGCTACGGCACCCTGACCATCCGGGCCGACGGCAGCTACAGCTTCAACGCCAACGGGGCGGATGCCCAGAAACTGGCGGCGGGCAACACCGCGAACGTGGTGTTTACCTACACCGCCACCGACGGCACCGTGAGCCAGACCAGCACCCTGACCATCACCATCACCGGCACCAACGATGCCCCTGTGCTGCAGGCCGATGTGGGGAATGTCAACGAAGACGCTGTTCTGACCGTGACCGCCGCCAACGGCGTGCTGGCCAACGACAGCGATGTGGATGGCAATGCCCTCAAGGTGATCGGGATCTTGAACGGCACCACGGGGACGGCGACCGCGGTCAACGCCAGCGGCGACACCGTGCTGAGCAACAGCTACGGCACCCTGACCATCCGCGCCGACGGCAGCTACAGCTTCAACGCCAACGGGGCGGATGCCCAGAAACTGGCGGCGGGCAACACCGCGAACGTGGTGTTTACCTACACCGCCACCGACGGCACCGTCAGCCAGACCAGCACCCTGACCATCACCATCACCGGCACCAACGATGCGCCGACGCTGAGCATCGACAAGGGGGCTGTGGTATCCGAAGAGGGGCTTGCCGGCGGGATCGCCGATACGGCAGGCAGCAGCGATACCACGGACAGCGTGGCCGCCAGCGGCAAGATCACGGTTGGCGACCTGGATAGCCAGGATAGCCTGACCATCAGCTTGAGTGGACCGAGTGGCCTGACGTCCGGTGGTGCTGCGGTGCAGTGGAGCTGGAATGCCACCACCAAGGTGTTGACCGGCTATACCGGCACGGTGGGCGGTGCGGACTACAAGGCGGTCATCGATGTGAAACTGACGGCTCCGGCTGGCGGCAGCAAGGGTGATTGGAGCTATGACGTGACCCTCAAGGCACCCCTTGATCATCCGACCAAGGGGAGTGAGGACGTACTCAACTTCCAGATCGGTGTGACCGTATCGGATGGCAAGACCACCACCGCCGGCAGCCTGCCCATTTCCGTTGAGGATGACTCGCCGGTCGCGGGTGATGCCGCCGCCGTGTCCGTCACCAAGACTGATATCCCGGCGGCCCTGACCGGGTTGTTCGATCTGACCCAATACAGCGGCAACAAGCTGTCTCTCGGCATGGCGGGCTTCACCATCACGGCGCTGGGCTTCAAGTCGGCCACCGACTCGACCCTGGTCGCCGCGAATGTGAATGGCTCCAGTTCCGGGTTGGGGGTGTCCAGCGTGGCGGCTCCCTATCACAACATCGCTAACGAGATCGATTTCCGTCACTTCGCCAATGGCACCTCGGCCTCCGAGCAGCTCATCATCAAGCTGGATGCGGGCAAGGTGGCCTATGGCGCCAATATCAAGTTCAGCCAGATGTTCGGCGGCGAGCTGGAGAGCGGCGTGGTGGAGTTCTATCGCGGTGGCGTGCTGATCGGTACCCAGACCTTCAGCTCCAATGTCTCTGGCGGCGACTATGCCGGCAACTTCCAGGTGCAGCAGGGCGGCTTCGACACCATGGTGATCAAGGCCACCAACAATGGCAACACCAACACCAGTGACAACAGCGACTTCACCGTGAAGAGCATCGAGTTCCTCGGCGCGACGACGGCGCAGGCCATCGCCTACGGTTCGGGTACCGTCACGCCGCAGTGGGGGGCCGATGGCAAGGGTTACATGCAACTCGTCGGCACGACCGAAACCGGGCTGACCACGGCCACCGGCAAGGCAATCACCACGACTCTGGAGTCGGCCAATACCCTGGTTGGCAAGGACAGTGACGGCACCCTGGTGTTCCGTCTGGAGTTCACACCGGCCACCGGCAAGTGGGAGTTCTTCCAGTACCAGAACATGTCCAAGCCGCTGGGCGATGGGGATATCGACTTCCAGTTCAAGGCGGTGGATGGGGATGGCGACGGCAGCCTGGGGTCGTTTGCCACCAAGCCGCTGTTCACGCCTGTTGTGCAGTCGGTCTCCAGCGAGAGCGTGGCGGAAGGCGGCAACCTGAGTCACAGCGTGACCCTGTCCGACGCGACCCAGGAGGCGACCCAATATGATTTCGCCATCCAGGGCAGCGGCACCAATCCCGCCTCGGCTCTCGACTGGGGAAGCGCCCAATTCAGCAACGGGGTGACCTACAACAGCACGACCGGCAAGATCACTGTGCCTGCCGGGGTGTCCGGCTTCACCGTGACCATTCCGACCCTGGACGATCGTCTGGTCGAGGCAAACGAGAGCCTGTCGGTCACCATAGGTGGACAGACGGGGACGGGTACCATCATCGACAACGATCGCGCACCGACCGCTGCGGGTGGTTATAGCTCAGGGCTGGAAGATCAGCCCCAGGTGCTGAAGTGGTCCCAGTTTGGTGCCAGCGACGATCAGGCCAACAGCGATCTGAGTGTTAAGATCGGTACCCTGCCCCTCAACGGCAAGCTGGAATACCTCAATGCCGCCGGCCAATGGGTGGCGGTGAAGGTGGGGGATCTGATCTCTTACGGCGACATCAATACCGGTCATCTGCGCTTCGTGCCCGGGCTCAATGAGTCGAGCACCAATGGAACCGACGGCGGCGGTCTCTCCGTCGGCAACAAGCAGGGGGATTACGCCAGCTTCGGTTATCAGATAAGCGACGGTGCCAACCTCAGCAACAGCGGCAAGCTGGTGATCGATGTGGCGGCCGTGGCCGACAAGCCGATGGTCAACGTGACCCTGACGGGCAATGGCATACCGCTTTACAACCTGAGCTTCCCGAGTGCGGGTATCACGACGGAGCAGTTCCAGTCCGGCAACTTCAACAAGACGGCATTCGGTATCACCAGTTCGCTGACCGATAGCAGCAGTGGCCAGGAGCAAGTGCTTGGCAATAGTGGCAACGACTATATCGTCAGTTCTCATGGTGGTGGTGACCTGCTCTATGGGCAGGGAGGCAATGACATCCTGGTCGGTGGCAATGCGGCTCAGGGGGATTCCCTCTATGGGGGGGACGGCAACGATGTACTGGTGTCAGGCCTTGGCAATGACGGTCTCTATGGCGGTGCCGGCACAGATATCGCCGTCCTGACCGGCAATCGTGCGGACTACGCCATCAAGAAGGGCAGTGGCTTCTCGACCAACGATCGCTGGTTCGATTTCTCGGTGACGGAAGCGGGGGTCGGTGTCACCAAGGCGCTGCACGACATCGAATACGTGCAGTTTACCGATGGCATCTACCAGATCAATCAGGATACGGGAGCACTGACTCTGGTACAGCCGACCGTGGTCGACTATCCGGTAGAGTTGAGTGCATCCCTGAACGACAGGGATGGCAGCGAGGTATTCGACAGCCTGGTGCTCACTGGCATGCCCCAGGGAACGCAACTCTATAACGGTGCTCAACTGCTGGGGACCGCTGGTGCTGATGGCAAGATCACCCTCACGGCCAACAGTAGTCTGTGGACCGCCAGTGCACTGGATGTGAAGCTCACCGGGCTGACGCTGCGCGTGCCGGGCGGCAGTGCCGGTCAGGTCGATCTCAAGGTGGAGGCCATCGCCAAGGAGGTGGGGACCGATCAGACCAGTTCCGCCACCGATGATGACAGCATCCGTCTGAGTTACTTCAACGCGACCGAAGGGGAGCCGGGTGACCAGAGCCGGACCTATGGCAGCGAGCACAATATCGTGGTGGGGGATCTGGATGGCAGCGTGGTGCTGTCGGGTCAGAACTACAACATCGCCTTCATGGTCGACAGCTCCGGCAGTATCGGCACTGATGCCATGAACACCATCAAGAGCCAGTTGGCTCAGGTCTTCGCCAGCCTGAAGAACAGCGCCGGTACGGATGGGGCGGGCAAGGTCAACATCTTCCTGGTGGACTTCGATACCCTGGCCAACAAGTCCGTGAGCGTGAATCTCAAGGACGCGAATGCCCTGAGCCAGTTGCAGACCATCCTCGACAGCATGGATGGCAGCAGCAACAACGGTGGTGGCACCAACTACGAGGACGTGTTCAAGACCACGGCAAACTGGTTCAACAGCTCGACCGTACAGGGCAACACCAATGCCAAGAACTTGACCTACTTCATTACCGATGGCAAGCCGACCTATTACCTGGATAGTGAAGGCAGCAACCCACGGATTGTGAACAATTCAGGGAGCAATAATGATGTCTATCTGAATACCGTTCTTGGTAGTGGATATGTTGCAAACCGGGTTTATACCTCGAATGGCTATACCATCGTCGATGCTCAGGGCCGGGTTTACTCCTACGACAGATGGGGCACGCAGAGCCAGGTCGGTTATATGCGTGCGGATGGCAAGGGGGGTTATACCTACTCGACCCTGGCGGGGTCGGGGAACTCTACCGACAGCACCACCATCAGCAACTCGGTGGCGGGCTTCGGGCTGCTGACCGGCATGGGGGTGACCGTCGAGGCCATCGGGCTGGGGGCGAACATCTCCACCAATGACCTGAAATCCTACGACTCCGATGGGGTGCTCAAGACCGGGGTCAACGCCTCGGATCTGGCCAATGCCATCCTGGGCACCTCGGTGAACAATCTGCCGGGAGCCGACCGTTTCGATGGTGGGGCCGGTGATGACATCCTGTTCGGTGATGCGGTGCACTTCGCCGGCATCGATGGGGAAGGCTATTCAGCCATCAAGAGCTATGTGGCGGCACAGCTGGGCCGCAGCGATGTGCTGGATGCCGACGTGCATCGCTACATCCAGGAGCATGCCGCCGATTTCGATCAGTCTTCAGCCAATGACAAGGCGGATGTGCTGATCGGCGGGGCGGGCAACGACATCCTGTTCGGTCAGGGCGGCAATGACTCCCTGTTCGGCGGAGATGGCAATGACATCCTGTTCGGTGGGGCCGGTGACGACAACCTGTTTGGCGAGAGTGGCAACGATACTCTCTATGGTGGCACGGGCAACGACAACCTCTATGGCGGCGCAGGCAACGATGTGCTGAGCGGCGGTCAGGGTAACGACATGCTGGCCGGGGGGCTTGGCAACGACATCCTGACGGGTGGCACGGGCGCCGACACCTTCGTCTGGCAGAAGGGGGATACGACGCCTGGCACTGTGACCAAGGACTATGTCACCGACTTCTCCAGGGCCGAGGGAGACAAGCTGGATCTCAGCGACCTGCTGGATAGCGATGGCAGCAAGGACGAGAACTCGCTGAAGAGCCTGCTCTCGGTGTTCCAGGACAGCGAAGGGGTGCATCTGCAGGTCAAGGAGAGCAGTGCGGCGCCGGTGACTCAGGAGATAGTGCTGACGAACCATACCTTCGATACCCTGACCGGCGGCTCCGGCACCACGGCGAATCAGGTCATCGACTTCATGTTGCAAAACAACATGCTGGATATCGACAAGTAAGTCGGCCCCCGTTTGAGCAAAAAGCGGCAGAGCAATCTGCCGCTTTTTTTATGGGACATTTTTACCGGGGTCTGGGCATAAGGGTCCCAGATAAAGGCCAAGATAAGAAGGGGCGGGGGTGGCGACGAGTCAGGCTAAAACCGAAACCGGCTGGCGGCTGTCAGCCAGATAGCAACAGGGGGCCGGTTTGGATAAACCGACCCCCTGGTCAGATGGTGTTGTGCTCAGCCTGCTGCGGGCTCAGGCATTGACCCTGGCCAGGCGGGAGTCACGCTGGAAGCAGTTGACCAGCAGCAGGAAGGTGATCACCCCGACGGTCCCGAGCACCAGCCAGGGCAGCCAGGGCTGCCCCTGGACGTTGGCGTAGTCGTGCAATGCGCCGCCGCTGACATAGCCGGTCATGCCGCCAAGCGCCAGCCCCAGCCGGCTGAAGCCCATGTAGCTGCCCCGGGCACCCGGTTGTGCGAGTTTGGTCATCAGCGTCTCCCGCGCCGGCTCGGCGATGACGATGCCGAGATAGAAGCAGGCCAGCAACATGAAGACTGCGGGCAGGGTAGTGGCGAAGGCCACCAGTCCGATGCCGGCTGTCATCAGCAGCACCCCGGCCATCAGGCGGTTCTCCAGCTTGAAGTGGCGCTCGCCATAGCGGGCCAGCGGATAGAGCAGGGTCAGGGAGATGGCGGTCTCCAGGGTGTACATCCAGCCCACCGCCGTGGTGCTGCCTGCCATCTGTTTGACCAGGATGGGGAAGATCAGCATCACCTGCACCCAGAGCGCGTAGTAGCCGCTCAGGATCAGCACCAGTCGGCAGAAGGCCTTGTCCGCCAGCACCTGGCCGAGGCCGGCCCGGATCGGGGTGGGCCGCACCGAGAGCTTGTAGGCGGGCAGGATCAGCAGGTTGCACAGGGCCGCGCAGACGAAGAGGCCAGCCCCCAGCAGGCAGACGTATTCGAAATCGAAGTTCAGCAGCCAGCTGCCGAGCAGGGCACCGGCCACGGCACCGGCGCTCTCCAGCATCATCAGCAATGAGATGTAGCGACCCCGCTCCCGGGGACGGGTGAACTTGATCACCAGGGCCGCGCGGGGAGGGTCGAACAGGCAGCCACCCAACCCCGAGATGATGCAGGAGAGGATGAGTTCCAGCCCGCTCTGGGCATAGGCCAGGCTGGCAAAGCCGGCGGCCCGCAACAGCATGCCGCAGACGATGAGGGGGCGAGCGCCAAATTTATCGGCGAGTGAACCACCGAAGACTCCCAGCCCCTGCTGGGTCAGTTGCCGCAACCCCAGCGCCAGCCCGACCACCCCGGCCGCCCAGCCGAGTTGATCCACGAAGCGCAGGCTGATCATGGGCATGACCACGAAGAATCCCAGGATCACCAGGAGGGAATCCAACGCCAAAAACCACCGCCCCAACCGCCTCGCCCGCTCAACCATGACCCTTAGAACCTCTGCCGCATCGAAAATAGTGCTTATTGTGTGTGTTGCCTGAATGGCGCCGTCACCAAACAGAGCCAAGGACGAAGACAAGTCCCTGACTCGGCGGCGCTCTGGCCATTTCATGACGATTGATACTGCTATTCTGGGAGGGAGCCAGATATAGTGGTAGCCGACAACTGGCTATATTTCATATTGGATTTTGTTATGGCTATGACCCTCGATGATCTGCAATTGCTGCTGGATGTGGCCAACCGTGGCAGCTTCAGCAAGGTAGCCGCCATTCGCGGCTGGTCCCAGCCCATGGTCAGCCAGCGGATCGCCGTGCTGGAGCAGGAGCTGGGACAGCCCCTGTTTCGCCGTCATCGACGAGGTGCCACCCCCACGCCGGCCTGCGAGCAGTTCCTGCCCGCCGCGAGCGCAGCTCTGAGCGCACTGGAGGGAGGGCGGCTCGCGATGCAGGGAGCGCCCGCCCTGCCGCGCATCCGGCTCGCCTGCTTGCCCTCCCTGACCACAGTCGTCTTCGGCCCGCTGCTGCTGGCCCTGGTGGACGAGGCGTTCGAGATCCGCTGCAACACGGATCACTCCGGCGTCATCATGCAGGAGCTGCTGACCGGCGAGACAGACGTCGGCTTCATCTTGAAATGCCCCGCCATCGCCGGCATCCAGCTCGAGCTGCTCTACCGCTCTCCCATCATCGCCGTGGCGAGCGCCGGCCATCCGCTCGCGGGCAAGCAGGGGCTGACCCTGCAGGATATCGCCAACGAGCGGCTGGCACCCCAGCAGTGGGGCACCGGCTGTGACGAGCTGATCCTGCAGCTGCGGCTGCTGCGCCAGGTGGCGAGCCCGCTGCACGCCATCCAGCCCGCCAGTGCGGCGCGGGAGCTGGCGCTGGAGCACGGCTTCATCACCCTGATGCCGGCGCTGGCCATCAGCCGGGACCTGGAGTTCGGCCGCCTGGTGCAGCTGGACGTAGTGGATCTGCCGCCGGATCACTGGGACGTGATGATGGCCTGGCGCAGCGGCAAGCGGCCGAATCGGGAGAAGGAGCGGGTGCTGGAGGCCGCCCGTACCCTGGCAAGGCGTTGGGCGGGGCGCTGAGCATCGGCTGATCACCAAAAGAAAAGCGCCGGACAAGTCCGGCGCCTGGGTCAGTTTTTCCCTGGATACGGGATCAATGGCTGGCTTTCAGGGTCACCCCCGAGAAGGCGCTGTAGGCGCTGAGCTGCACGTGCCAGGTCCCCGCCTTGGGGGCATTCAGGGTGCAGGTCTCGGCGTTGCCACTCTTGTAGGGGCGGCAGTCATAGCTGGTGCTGGTCGGCGCCGAGCCGAACTTCACATAGAGATCCGCATCCCCGGTGCCACCACTGCTGGTGACAACCAGCTGGCTCTTGCCGGCGGGCACCTCTATGGTGTAGCTCACCTTGCCACCCTTGGCGGCAGACAGACCGGTCACCGGTACCCCGTTTTGCAGCACGCTGCCGGGTTGCGGTGTGGTGCTGCAGGAGGCGTTGACCCCGACCGTGGTGAAGGCCGCCGCCACATCGGTCAGGCTGTAGCCCAGATCCGTGGCCGCCTTGGTCACACCGCAGGCGCCCTGATCGTAGGTGGTGTTGGCACCCCAGTAGAGGCGGTTGGCCAGCACGAACACCTCGAACGCCTTGCGGGTGTTCCAGCCGCTGGTATTGGCCAGCAGGTAGAAGGCGCGGTTGTAGACCCCTGAGCTGTGGTGCACGTCGATGCCGTCATAGTAATCGCTGGCATGGCCGATGGACTTGCCATCCCGGGTCGGATCCTCGAAGTAGCGCAGCGAGCCGTTGCCCTTGAAGATCTGGGCCCCCACCAGCCAGTCGTTGCTGCCCTTCATGAAGTTCTCGGCCGCTTCCCCCGCCATGTCGGAGAAGGCCTCGTTGATGCCGCCGGACTGGCCGGAGTAGACCAGCCCCGAGTTCTGCTCGGTGAAGCCGTGGCTCACCTCGTGGGCGGCTACGTCCAGGCTCACCAGGGGATAGAAGGTGGTGGCGCCGTCGCCGAAGGTCATCTGGCTGCCGTCCCAGAAGGCGTTCTCGTAGTTGCGGCTGTAGTGCACCCGCATCTTGAGCTTGAAGCTCAGCGGCGCCGTGTTGTACCAGTTGCGGTACATGTCGAACACCACGTTACCGAAGTAGTGGGCATCGTTGAGCGGCGAGTAGGCGCCGTTGATCTCCTTGACCGTGTTCTCCGGGCAGGTGAACTGGTGCACGGCGCCCCCCGAGGTGGCGTGGTTCAGGTTGATGGTATCCACATTGGCGCTGCTCATGCGGCAGCTGTCGTCCACCTGCAGCGGACCGTAGTCGGCGCCGTAGAAGTATTTGCCGGTCTTGGTGTTGCCGCCGGGACCGGTGGCATCCTTGTGGTTGATCCCCTCCCAGCGCTTGAGCTCGCTGCCGCTCTGGGCATCGATCACCACGAAGGGGCGGCTCGGCTCATCGCTCGCCGCGAGCCAGGAGACCAGATAGACCAGGCGGGCCTGACCGGCCTCATCCTGCATCACGAACAGCTTGACCCGCTCGTTGCTGCCCTTGACACCGGCACGGGCCTTGCTCGCGGCATCAGCCGGCGTGAGGGTGGCGGTGGGGCTGCTCAGATCGGCGTCGATCTGGCGCAGGATCTGGCCGGAGACCTGGCTTATCTGACCACCGAGGGATTGCTCGGCGACCAGCACCTGGCCCCAGACCGGGATGCCGTGCCAGGTCTGCTCATAGCGCACTCGCTGCTGGCCGTTGGGCAGCTTGACGACCCGCACCTGGCGGTATTCCCCGTCCCCGGCCAGGGCACCGACACCGGCGGCGCCGCTCGGTACTCCCTGGATGCCGGCAACCTGATTCACTTCCACCTGTTCTGCCGCCATGGCGGCACTTCCCCAGCAGGCCAATACCACGGCCAAATAGACTTTGTTCATCTCGTCTTTCCTTAAGTCGATGAAGATTGCATTCCGGGTCTCTTTGCCCAGCGTTCCTACACTAGTGGGCCGGTTTGAAATTGCGCCCTGTTAGTTGTGACAGGGCAGCATAAAGGGGTAGCAGGAATGTCTGTTGCCATCCGTACTGGCTATTTTGTTTCTGATATTTGGTTTTTTACTCTGCAAAAGAGCGGCAATGACAAGGGCGCCAATTCCATATCCAGATGGATATGTCCATATGGGGGTTGCCTGTGGCGTTCCCTTGCTGAAAGTCCTTGGCAGACAATGGGTTGATTGACTACATTGGCCCTCATGACGGCTCATGGGGAGCGGTGAGGGAGGAGGATGCATGTTTTCATGGCAACTGGATGATGAGCTGGCGCTCCTGTTCCTGCAGCCCGACATGGCCAGCGAGCTGTTTGGCCTTTGTCAGCGCAATCGCGACTACCTGACCCAGTGGCTGCCCTGGGTGCCCTATATCCAGCAGTCCTCCGACACCGCCACCTTCATCCGTCACGCCATCGAGAAGTTCGCCCGCGGCGAGGGGCTCACCACAGCCATCGAGTATCAGGGGGAGGTGGTGGGGGTCATCGGTTACAACCAGATCGATCAGGCGCTCGGCAAGGTCACCATCGGCTACTGGCTGGCGGAGCGCTGGCAGGGCAATGGCATCATCACCCGGGCCTGCCAGGCGATGATCCATCACGCCTTCGAGGAGATGGGGATGGAGAAGGTGGAGATCAGCGCCGCCACCGAGAACGACGCCAGCCGGGCGGTGTGCGAGCGACTCGGCATGGAGCAGGAGGGGATCATCCGCCGCGCCGAGCGACTGGCGGATCGGGTAGTGGATCACGTCCACTACGGTCTCTTGCGGGACGATTGGCTGCGCCAGCGGGAGCACGCATGACGCTGCCCGTCATCAAGACACCCCGCACCCGGCTGACCGTGCTGACCCCGGAGCGGGCCGATCTGATGCTGGATTTCTATCTGCGCAACCGCGAGCACCTGCGAGTCTGGGAGCCAGCGCGGGACGAGAGCTTCTACACCCTGGATCACTGGCGCCAGCGCCTGCGGGACGGTTACAGCCAGTTCTTCGACGGCAGCGCTTTGCAACTGGTGGCGCTCGACCCCAAGGGGGAGCGAGTGCTCGCCACCTGCAACTTCACCCACATCATGATGGGCATGTTCAAGGCGTGCCATCTCGGCTATGCCATCGACAAGGAACATGAAGGGCAAGGGCTGATGCAGGAGGTGGTCGCCGCCGGCATCGAGCATCTGTTTTGCGAGATGGGCCTGCACCGCATCATGGCGAGTTACATGCCTGCGAATGAGCGCAGTGGCGCCCTGCTCGCGCGCCTCGGCTTCGAGCGGGAGGGCTATGCCCGGGATTACCTGATGATCAACGGTCGCTGGGAGGATCATATCCTCACGGCGCTGATCAACCCCGCCGTCTGAGCCGGTTTTGCCCCGTTACATGGTGAGCTACATAGCTGTCTGTGAACGAGCGTAGCTGCGCCCTGCTCGCGCGGCTCGGCTTCGAGTGGGAGGACTATGCCAGGAATTGTCTTCAACGGCCGCTGGGAGGATCACATCCCCACCGCGCTGATCAGCCCCTCCATCTGAGCGTAAAAATGGTCCCGGGCCGCGGCTTTTTCGGGATCGGGCACACTATCTGTGCGCCGCTCATACCCCTGACTCCAAAAGCGTGTAAAATTGCGCCCTGAATTTTCCCGGCCAGCAGCAGCTGGCCGCGACTCCATACTTGCAAGGCTGACATTGTGACTGAAGTAGACAGATTCGCGGACATTCGCCCCTATCGCGATGACGAAGTGCCGGCAGCCATCGAGCGACTGATCCAGGATGATGAGTTTATCGGTGCCATCGCCAAATACCGTTTCGGCTCCCTGATGAGCTGGCTGGGCTGGGCCATTCGCCCGCTGATCCGCCAGTTCCTGCGCCACAAGTGGGCCAAGGTCACCACGGTGCGCCAGGTACAGCTGGGGGTGACCCAGTACATGAGCCGCATGATAGCGACCTCCACCCAGGGGGTGACCTTCTCCGGTCTCGAGCACCTGAAGAAGGAGCAGGGTTACCTGTTCGTCTCCAACCACAGGGACATCGCCATGGATCCGGCGTTCGTCAACTGGGGGCTGCACACCCACGGTTTCGATACCGTGCGCATCGCCATCGGTGACAACCTGCTGCGCAAGCCCTGCGCCACCGAGCTGATGAAGCTCAACAAGAGTTTCATCGTCAAACGCTCCGCCAAGGGGCCGCGAGAGATGATGAAGACCCTAGGCGAGCTGTCGGCCTATATCGGCCAGTCGGTGCACGAGGGGCACTCCATCTGGATCGCCCAGAAGGAAGGCCGTGCGAAAGACGGGGACGACAAGACAGATCCCGCCATCCTCAAGATGTTCTACGTGGACGGCAAGAAGCAGAAGATCGAGTTCGTCGACTACATGCGCAGCCTGAACATAGTGCCGGTCAGCATCAGCTACGAGCTGGACCCCACCGACAAGGCCAAGGCGCGTGAGCTGTACGAGAAGTCCGTCAACGGCAGCTATGAGAAGGGCGAGTTCGAGGACATCGAGAGCATAGTTGCCGGCATCGTCGGCCAGAAGGGGCGGGTACACGTCTCCTTCGGCGCCCCCATCACCGAAGGCTTCAGCGATCCGGACGAGCTCGCCGCCCTGATCGACAAGGCCATCTGGGGCAGCTATCGACTCTTCCCCGGCAACTATCTGGCTGCTGATGTGTCCGGTAAGGCCAGCACCATCGAACAGACCGCTTTCCTGACCCGTCAGTCAGAGGTTCCAGAAGAGTACAAGCACATCTGGCGTCAGATGTATGCGAAGCCGGTCGAGAATGCCAAAAAGGCTTGAATGAGGCTGGTTTGACAGAAAAAACGGGAGCAGATGCTCCCGTTTTTGCGTCTGGTCAAAGTCGGGGGCAATTCGCTAGTGAATAATATTGTTTCAGCTGGTACGATCATCTGGCGAGTGAGCGGTTATTTCCTGGCAAACGGCGAAACACTGTGCAACAGTGATCCGGCGCCCATTTGATGAAGATGCTCCTCTAGGTCTGCACGGATAGCAGACGGCGCTGGACAGGGACCTTTGACGGGTCCTTTTTTATTGGCAGACGAAGATAGACGGCAATACACCTAAGGATACGCATCGATGATCACCGGCAGTCTGGATACCTTGCAACGCACTCCCTTGCCCGCCCCCCTGGCCCGCATCATGGCGGAGGTGGTGAAGAGCGTCCCGCACTGGCTGGATGCCCCCCTCGGCAAGACCGAGATCGATGGCCTCAGGCTGTTCTGCCTGGTGAGCGAGGAGCTGACCGAGCCGCTTGACGCACGCCGCGGCGAGTTTCACGAGCAGTATCTGGATATTCAGCTGTTGCTGCGCGGTGAGGAGTGGATCGGCGTCGGGCCCCATGCCTATGAGCGCGAAGGGGCGGATCATCCCCATCCCGATCTCTGGTTCGTCGACGACGAACAGACCAGTTATCTGGCGTTGCAGCCCGGCCACTTCGCCATCTTCTGGCCGGGAGAACTGCATCGCCCTCTCTGTACCCTGACCACCCCGGGCCCGGTGAAGAAGTTGGTGGTCAAGGTTCATAAAGACCTGCTGGCCGGCCTCTAGCCGCCAGTCGCGGGTGCCAAGGTGCCCGTCTGTGATAAGGCCGCTGTTGTCAGCGGTGACTTATGCAGCCCGTCATGGGTACGCGTGCTCTGAGCCCGCACCTAACGAATTGAAAAATTGGACGCACTTTCCTGCGACCATAAGCCCCCGGCAGGGGAATCCCATCCATGTTGGATGACACGACACTGTCGGCATCAAGCCGAAGCACAGGAAGATGTAGAACATGAGCAAGTTGGTATTGATCCTTAACTGCGGTAGCTCTTCCCTGAAATTTGCCGTTATGGACGCCGAAACGGGCGAGGACATGCTGTCCGGCCTGGCCGAATGTTTCAATCTGGATGATGCACGTATCAAGTGGAAACTCCACGGAGTCAAGGGTGAAGCCATGCTGGGAGCGGGTGCCGCTCACCAGGAAGCCCTCGACCATATCGTGGGCCAGATCCTGCCCCAGGATCCCAGCCTTGCCGAGCAGCTGGTCGCCATCGGCCACCGCATCGTGCACGGCGGCGAGCAGTTCTCACGCTCCGTGCGCATCGATGACGGCGTGATCGCCGGTATCGAGGCCGCCATCCCGTTCGCCCCCCTGCACAACCCGGCCCACCTCATCGGTATCCGCGCCGCCCTCAAGGTGTTCCCGGCCCTGGCCGAGAAGAACGTGGCCGTGTTCGACACAGCCTTCCACCAGACCCTGCCGCAAGAGGCCTACCTCTATGCGCTGCCTTACAAGCTGTATGAGGAGCACGGCATCCGTCGCTACGGCGCCCACGGCACCTCCCACCGCTTCATCGCGGAAGAGACCGCCAAGGCGCTCGGCAAGCCGCTGAATGAGCTCAACATGATCAACTGCCACCTGGGCAACGGCGCCTCCGTCTGCGCCATCCGGGGTGGTGAGTCCGTCGATACCTCCATGGGGCTGACCCCGCTGGAAGGGTTGGCGATGGGCACCCGCAGCGGTGACATCGATCCGGCCATCGTATTCTTCATGCACGACAACCTGGGTTACAGCGTGGATCAGATCAACCACTGCCTGACCCGTGAATCCGGCCTGCTGGGCATGACGGAGGCGAGCAGCGACTGCCGCTACGTCACCTCCAACTACGCCACCGATGCCGGTGCCAAGCGTGCGCTGGACGTGTTCACCTACCGGGTGGCCAAGTACGTCGGCGCCTACGCCGCCGCCATGGACGGTCGTCTGGATGCCCTGGTGTTCACCGGCGGCATCGGCGAGAACGCCGCCATGGTGCGCGAGATGGTGCTGGCCCGCCTGGCCCTGTTCGGCTTCAAGGTGGATAAAGACGCGAACAACGCTGCCGTGCTGGGTGGGGAAGGTCGCATCACCACCGCCGACAGCCCGCTGGCACTGGTGATGCCCACCAACGAAGAGCTGGTCATCGCCCGCGATGCCCTGGCACTGGTCGGCTGATGCCAACCCGCTGAAACACAACGCCCGGCCCGTGCCGGGCGTTGTCGTTTTCGGCACAGCCTGAGTGGTTTGTCATTTGACATGACGGACGAGACAAGTACCCTGACAGGCCGTTTCATGGTGTGGAGGTAGGGATGAAAGAGAGTTTTTTTCGCTGGTTGACTGAGATGGGGGTCGAGGTTACCAACCTGATGGCCCTGGTGATCGCCCTCGGATTCATCCTGATGACGTCCCTGATGCTGCATCTGGTGCTGCACCGGGTGCTGCTGGTGCGCCTGGTGGGCCTGCTCGGCAAGGCCAAGCAGATGTGGCTGCCGCCCCAGCTGCAGAAGCGGCTGTTCCATCGCCTCGCCTTCGTGTTGCAGGGGGCCGTGCTGCTCGGTCAGGCCGAGATCTGGCTGCCCCGCAACTCCGACAGCCTGATGCTGATCGAGATGGTGACCCAGCTCTGGATCCTGCTGTTCCTGCTGCTCTCCCTGTTCGCCCTGCTAGACTGCATGCTTTCCCTCAGCCGCAACACCCGGCTCGGGCGGGACTTGCCCCTGCGCGGCATCTTCCAGGGGGTGAAACTGGTTGGCAGCATCCTGGTAGGCATCCTGATGATCGCCCTGCTGCTCGGCAAGTCCCCACTCATCCTGTTCAGCGGCCTGGGGGCCATGACGGCGGTCTTGATGTTGGTGTTCAAGGACCCCATCCTCGGCCTGGTGGCCGGTATCCAGCTCTCTGCCAACCGTATGCTGAGCGTCGGTGACTGGCTGCAGATGGACAAGTATGGTGCCGATGGGGAGGTGACCGATATCGGCCTCACCACGGTCAAGGTGTCGAACTGGGACAAGACCATTACCACCATCCCCACCTATGCGCTGATCTCCGATTCGTTCAAGAACTGGCAGGGGATGACGGAGTCCGGCGGTCGTCGCATCAAGCGCAGCGTCAACATCGACATGACCAGCGTGCGCTTCCTGACGGCGGAGGAGCAGGTGGCCCTCAAGCAGGCCAAGCTGCTGGCCCCTTACCTGAGTCGCAAGGAGCAGGAGCTCAGCAGCTACAACCAGCAGCTGAGCGAGGCGATCAACTGCCCCATCAACGGTCGCCACCTCACCAACCTGGGCACCCTGCGCGCCTACCTGGATGCCTATCTGCGAGCCAACACCAGCATCCGCAAGGACATGACCCTGATGGTGCGCCAGCTGGCCCCCACCAGCGAGGGGATCCCCCTCGAGATTTACTGCTTCACGGCGACCACGGCCTGGGCCGAGTACGAAGGGATCCAGGCTGATATTTTCGACCATATCTTCGCCATTATCGGGCAGTTTCATCTGCGTTTACACCAATCTCCAACAGGTTATGACATGCGGGCCTGGCAGCGAGGTGCGGTCAGCAACGGCTAGGGGCAACGGCCCTGGGTCAGCGCTTAATATCCGCGCATTTGCCGGTTGAATTTTTACCCGCGGAGGAGAAAAATGGCCGCCTTCTCTTCGCCCGGGGATGGGACTCCATCCCCGGTCGGGCTCAGAGCCTTGCATCACCCCATTTATCACAGGAAAGTTATGAAGCTCCTCCACAACATTGCGGCTGCACTGTGCTGCAGCCTGATCCTGACCGCCATGCCTGCCCTCGCCGTCGAATATGCCCTGCCTGCGGCCAACAGCCGTCTGGTGGGGGAGAACACGGAATACGTGGTGCCGGCAGAAGAGGCGGGTCAGCCGCTGGAAGCGGTCGCCGCCAAGTTCCAGCTCGGTTTGACTAACATGCTGGAGGCGAACCCCAAGGCGGATCCCCTGCTGCTGCAGGCCGGTGAGAAGCTTATCGTGCCGCACCAGCTGATCCTGCCGGATGCCCCGCGGGAGGGGATTGTGCTGAACGTGGCCGAGATGCGCCTCTACTACTACCCCAAGGGCAAGAAGGTGGTGGAAGTGTTGCCCATCGGCATCGGTCAGCTTGGCACCGACACCCCTGAAAACTGGGTGACCAGCGTGCAACGCAAGAAGGCGGGCCCGACCTGGACCCCGACCGCCAAGATGCACGCCGAGTACGCCGCCCGTGGCGAGACTCTGCCTGCGGTCTGGCCGGCCGGTCCGGACAACCCCATGGGACTGTTTGCGCTCTACATCGGCAAGATGTACGCCATCCACGGCACCAATGCCCAGTTCGGCATCGGCCTGCGGGTGAGCCACGGCTGCGTGCGCCTGCGTAACGACGACATCGAGTACCTGTTCAAGCAGGTCCCGGTCGGTACCCGCGTCCAGTTCATCAACCAGCCGATCAAGGCCTCGGTCGAACCGGATGGCAGCCGCTACCTGGAAGTGCACCAGCCCCTGTCACGCAGCGAGGAGGAGTTCAACTCCAGCCTGCCGGCCCCCCTGCCCATGACCCCGGCGGTGACCCGCTTCCTGGCCCACGCCGACAGCGACTCCCAACTGGTGAAGCAGGCCCTGGAGCAGCGCAGCGGCATGCCCATCGCCATCAATCGCTAATCTAGGCATCCAGCAGTAAAAAAAGCCCCGGCCCCGGCCGGGGCTTTTTTCTGGGGGCGAGAAAGGAGCCGGTCAGGATAAGTCGTTGCTGCTGTGGCATAATATCCGGCTAATTCATCTTTGAGTGGTTACTTACTTAGCAACGAAACGTTTTTGTTGTGTTTTTTATTTGTTAAAAACAGTTGAGCTTATGGGATCTGCTGATTACTCTAGGCCGGTTTTTAAGGAAGAGCCCGTCGTCAGAACGGGTACAAAGTCACATAACGGAGTTTTGAATGACAGCTAGCACCCCAATGCTTATCACCTTTTTGGTGTACATCCTCGGGATGGTGTTGATCGGCTTCATCGCCTATCGTGCCACCCGCAACTTCGACGATTACATTCTCGGCGGTCGCCGCATGGGGAGCTGGGTCACCGCCCTCTCCGCCGGCGCGTCCGACATGAGCGGCTGGTTGCTGATGGGCCTGCCGGGTGCCGTCTTCATCGGCGGCATCTCCGAGAGCTGGATCGCCATCGGCCTGGTCATCGGTGCCTACTTCAACTGGCGCTGGGTCGCCGGTCGGCTGCGGGTTCACACCGAGAAGAACCGCAACGCCTTGACCCTGCCGGACTACTTCACCTACCGCTTCGAGGACAAGAGCCGGGTGCTGCGCATCCTCTCCGCCCTGGTGATCTTGCTGTTCTTCACCATCTACTGCGCCTCCGGCGTGGTGGCCGGTGCCCGCCTGTTCGAGAGCACCTTCGGCATGGATTACAACACCGCCCTCTGGGTCGGTGCCGCGGCCACCATCACCTACACCTTCTTCGGCGGTTTCCTCGCGGTGAGCTGGACCGATACGGTGCAGGCCACCCTGATGATCTTCGCCCTGATCCTGACCCCGGTGTTCGTCATCATCGCCGTCGGCGGCATCGACACCGCCATGGTGCAGGTGGCGGCGCAGAATGCCAGCAACCTCGACATGTTCAAGAATCTGGACTTCATCGCCATCATCTCCCTGATGGCCTGGGGCCTGGGTTACTTCGGCCAGCCCCACATCCTGGCGCGCTTCATGGCGGCGGATTCCCACCACTCCATGGCCAGCGCCCGTCGCATCAGCATGACCTGGATGGTGCTCTGCCTCGGCGGTGCCGTGGCCATCGGCTTCTTCGGTCTGTCCTACTTCAGCACCTTCACCGAGCAGGCCGCCGGCGTCACCGGCAACCCTGAGCGGGTCTTCATCGAGCTGTCAAAGATCCTGTTCAACCCCTGGGTCGCCGGTGTGCTGCTCTCCGCCATCCTGGCGGCCGTGATGAGTACGCTCAGCTGCCAGCTGCTGGTCTGCTCCAGCGCCATCACGGAAGACCTCTACAAGCCCTTCCTGCGCAAGAACGCCTCCCAGCAGGAGCTGGTGTGGGTCGGCCGTGCCATGGTGCTGCTGATCTCCCTCATCGCCATTGCCGTGGCCGTGAACCCGGAGAACCGGGTGCTGGGTCTGGTGAGCTACGCCTGGGCCGGCTTCGGTGCCGCCTTCGGTCCCGTGGTGCTGCTCTCCGTGCTCTGGTCACGCATGACCCGCAACGGCGCCCTGGCGGGCATGCTGGTCGGTGCCCTGACCGTCATCGTCTGGAAGCAGTTCGGCTGGCTGGGTCTGTATGAGATCATCCCGGGCTTCGTGCTCTCCGCCCTGGCTATCGTGGTGTTCAGCCTGCTGGACAAGGCACCGTCCAAGGCCATGTTGGATCGCTTCGACGAGGCCGAGCGCGAGTTCAACTCCCCCGCCATCTCGGGCGAACCCGTCGCGGTGAAATGATCCCTGCGAGATAAGTCTCAGATAGCAAAAAGCCCCGCACTGCGGGGCTTTTTCATTTCACAAACCGGGGCTGAGATTATTCGTTGCTGCCCTTGCCGGACTGCTGGCAGGTGAGGGCCGGCTCGCCATAGCGCTCGAGCCGGGCCTCCTTGCCCTTGGTAAAGAGGGTGAGGTTTTGCCCCTCGTAACGGGCACCGCTGCCGGTGGGAACGCCATAGGCCAGCACCTGCAGATCCGGGCCCAGATTGATGGTGGCGGCGGGCAGCTTGCCATCGTTGTAGAAGTAGGCGGTGAAGGTCAGACCCTTGCCGCACTGGTAGATAACGGGGGAGGGTACCATCAGCTGGCCCCCCTTGATCTGCAGCTCGGTGATGCGGGTCTGGTAGCTCGACTCGATGCACTTGCCAGGGTCTGCATCCTTCCAGCACTCGTTGCGCCCCTTGATCCAGCCGCGCTGTATCGCCTTCTCCGTCTTCGCCTGCTCGGGAGTGAAATTGGCGATGGCCTTGGGATAGAGGGCGGCCAGCTCGTTATCCAGGGCGGCCAGCGCCGCATCCTGGCAGATGAGCTGCTCGGCGCTGCCGTGAGCCTTGGCGCAGTCGAAGGAAGGGGGAGTGCCGGCCAGGGCCGGCAGGGAGAGGGGGATAAGCAGCAGTGGCGCCAGCAGTCGTTTGTCCATGTTCAAGATCCCGTCGGGTGGTGATGAGGCACTAGAACATAGAAACCCTACCTTGGCTAAGTCTTTATGAGAAGGCGGAAGGGAATGACGACAGTGGCTGTCATCAGGCCAGGGCGGGTTGCTGGCGGGCGCGCCACAGCCGCTCGTGGAAGAAGAAGACCACGGTATTGACGGTGGGCTCCAGCATGGCCATGACGCCGCCGGTGAGCAGCTCGCCACTCAGCAGGTAGGCGACGCCGAACGCCACCGAGAAGTGCACGACGGCGAAGCTGCTGGTCTTGGCCTGCAGGCTGTGATTGGGCTTGAACTTGTGCCAGGCAAGGTCGTGGAAGTAGAAGGCGACCGTGTTGACGGCGGGCTCGACGAGGGCGATCAGGCTGGCGGTCAGCAGCTCGCCGGTCAGCAGATAAGCCAGGGTGAAGGCGACGGTGAAGTGCAGACAGGCGAAGCTGATGGTCTTGATCATGATGGAACTCCCTCTGGTGATGAGAAGAGTATGCCTCGGAAATTACTCAAATGAAAATAATTCTCATTTATTGTTCCGATAGGGATGAGCTATCGATAGGCGACCTGAACCAGATGGGGGCTGGCTGCCGCCTCCCTGGCCGTTACACTGTCTGTTTTCCATGAAAAAGGATCTTTCATGAATATCAGTACAACCTTGGCGGGATACTTCATCCTGCTGCTGATGGTGATCGTCGGGTTTGTCGCCTATCGGCTGGCCCGCCGCAAGAGCGATCACCCCGCACTCATCACCACCCTCTGCGTCCTGCTCTGCCTGTTTCCACCCATGGCGGTGCTGGCCCTGCTGATCCTGGCCCTGTGGCGGGACAAGCCGGTGCCCCAACCATAGGTATCAGCAAGGGAGTGCCAGATAACATTGCGCCAATAAAAAAGCCCCGAAAGGGGCTTTTTTACGCGAATGTGAGGTGCTTATTCCTCGACCTTGTTCAGCCACTCCACCCTGTACTGGGCGCCGGCGCCCTGGGCCAGCTTAGTGCACAGGGGCTTGAGGAAGGCTTCAATCTGCTCGGCCAGCATCCAGGGAGGGCTGACGATCAGCATGCCTGAGCCGTTCATGCCCCAATCGGCGGTCTGACCGGCCACTTCCAGCTCAGCCACCAAGACGTTACCGAAGTTCTCCCGTTTGATCGCCTTGAGCATGTCGCGGGACTTGTCCGCTTCCTGCCCGAGGACGGGGTACCAGAGCGCATAGATGCCGGTGGCCCAGCGCTTCTGTGCCTTTTTCAATGTATCGACCACGGCGAAGTAGTCTTCCTTCAACTCATAGGGAGGATCGATGAGCACCAGGCCGCGGCGCGGGGTCGGCGGCAGCAGGGCCACCAGCCCCTCGAAGCCGTCGCGATGATGGACGGCGACCCGAGTGTCGTAACCCATGTTGGCGCGCAGGTCTTCCACCTCGTTGTTGTGTAGCTCCATCAGCGCCAGCTTGTCCTGCTCGCGCAGCAGGCGGCGGGACAGCTCGGGGGAGCCCGGGTAGTAGTGCAGCTCGCCGCTCGCATTCATCTCCTCGATGATGCCGAGATAGGGTGCCATGGTCGCCCACTGGGCCCGATCAATCCACAGGCGGCCTATGCCGTCGGCATACTCAGCCTTCTTCTGGGACCAGTCGCCGCGCAGGTCGTAGAGACCGCCGCCGGCATGGGTGTCCAGCACGATGAAGGGCTTCTCCTTCTTCTTGAGGGACTCGATGATCAGGGCCTGTACGGCATGTTTGAGGACGTCGGCATGGTTGCCGGCGTGGAAGGCGTGGCGATAACTCAGCATATTAGGTCTCTGAGGGGGCCCTGCTGGGCCCCCAATATCGTTAGATAGTTCAACAGGTTGTGGCTCTCTCCCCGGCGAAGGGGGAGGCTGCGCAGGGTCTGCAGCAAGACGCCCTGTTGCAAGCGTTCCAGTTCCAGCTCGTGGGCCAGCATGCTCTGGTACTCGGTTTCATCGAGGCGGGATTTTGCGCTCGCGCGCAGGGCGCGCCAGGGGGTCAGCACCGCCTCCGTCCGGGTCAGGGCCGGTTGGAAGGCGGCGAGATCGACCGGGATGTCATCCAAATCCAGCCGGTGCAACAGCAGGGCCAGATTGACGTTGCCGCCAAGATCCTGCACCTGCAGCCAGTCTTGGCTGCGCGCGCCGTAATGCTTGCCGCTCCAGTGCCAGAACTCGAGCGGGCTCGGCAGTTCGTGGCTGGCGACCCGCTCATCCGCCATGGTCGCCGTGTCACGCAAAGAAGGCTTGCTCCTGGTTCTCCAGATCTTCCGAGAGGCTCATCCACTCGAGCTCCACTCCTTCCAGCTCCTCCTTGAGGGGGCCCTGGGATTTGAGCAGCTCGGAGAGCTTAGGTTTGGCGGCCTCTTCGTAGATGGCGGGGTCGGCCAGCTGGCTCTCGATATCGGCCAGTTTGGCCTGCAGCTTCTCCATGCTGGCCTCGAGCTTCTCGAGCTTCTGGCGCAGGGGGCGGGTCGCTTGCCTGAATTCCGCCTCACGCCGCTTCTGATCCTTGCGGGCCACCGCCGAGTTGGCGGAGGCGGGGCCATCCCCTTGCTTGGCGTTGCTCTCTTTCTCCTGCTCGCCGAGCCACTTGTGGTAATCGTCCAGATCCCCGTCGAACGGCTCGACCCGGCCGCCGTGTACCAGGTAGAAGTCATCCGTGGTGGTGCGCAGCAGGTGACGGTCGTGAGAGACCACCACCATGGCGCCTTCGAAGCCTTGCAGCGCCATGGTGAGGGCGTGGCGCATCTCCAGATCCAGGTGGTTGGTCGGTTCATCCAGGAGCAGCAGGTTCGGCTTTTGCCAGGTGATGAGCGCCAGCACCAGCCGCGCCTTCTCGCCGCCGGAGAAGGGGGCCACCTTGTCCAACGCCTTGTCACCGTGGAAGCCGAAGCTGCCGAGGTAGTTGCGCAGCTCCTGCTCCGTCTTGTCCGGGGCGAGGCGGGCGAGGTGATCGAGCGGGGTGTCATCCAGGCGCAGGGTCTCCAGCTGATGCTGGGCGAAGTAGCCGATGCTGACCCCGGCGCTCACCTCCAGCTTGCCCGACAGGGGCGGGTTGCTGCCCGACAGCATCTTGATGAAGGTGGACTTGCCCGCGCCGTTGCGGCCGAGCAGGCCGATGCGTGAACCCGGCACCAGGTTCAGCTTGATCTTCTCCAGGATCACCTTGTCGCCGTAACCGGCGCTGAGGTTCTCCATGGCGATGAGGGGTGTCGGCAGGGCCGAGGGCTCGCGAAACTCGAAGCTGAACTCGGAGTCGGCGTGGGCGGGGAGTATCTTCTCCATCCGCTCCATGGCCTTCAGCCGGCTCTGGGCCTGACGGGCCTTGGAGGCCTTGTAGCGGAAGCGATCCACGTAGGCCTGCATGTGGGACATCTCCCGCTGCTGCTTCTCATACATGGACTGCTGCTGGGCGAGGTGCTCGGCCCGCTGCAGTTCGAAGTCGGAGTAGCCGCCGCTGTATTCGTTGAGCTTGCCGTTCTCGATGTGGATGATGCGGTTCACCACGGAGTCGAGGAAGTCGCGATCGTGAGAAATCAGCACCAGGGTGCCCTGGTAGCCCTTGAGCCACTTCTCCAGCCAGATGACGGCATCCAGGTCCAGGTGGTTGGTCGGTTCATCCAGCAGCAGCAGATCGGAGCGGCACAGCAGCGCCTGGGCCAGGTTCAGGCGCATGCGCCAGCCACCGGAAAAACTCCTTACCGGTGCGCTGAGCTGATCGCCGCCGAAGCCGAGGCCGTGCAGCAGCTCGGCGGCGCGGGCGCGGATGCTGTAGGCACCTATGGTGTCGAGCCGGCCGTGCAGCTCGGCCACCGCCAGGCCGTCGTCATCCTTCTCGGCTTGGGCGAGGCGGGCCTCCAGGGTGCGAAACTCCTTGTCACCGTCGATCACGTACTCGAGGGCCGAGCAGTCCAGTGCCGGCGTCTCCTGGGCCACACCGGCGATCTGCCAGCCGGCGGGCAGGCTGAAGCTGCCGTTGTCGATGGCCAGCTCACCCCGCACCAGGGCGAAGAAGGTGGACTTGCCACAGCCGTTCTTGCCCACCAGACCCACCTTGTGGCCGGGATGTATGGTGGCGGAGGCGTTGTCCAGCAGCGTGCGGCCGCCGCGGATCAGTTCGATTTGACTGGCAACTATCATGGGTTGGATCTGCTTGATTCGAATGAAAGAGAGAAACTGGCGCGGATTTTACGTGAAATGGCACCAATATGCACTGGAGGCGGGGGGAGCCGACTGGCTGCGGGTAGAAAAACGTGCCATAACAGAGACATCAGTCAGGTAGCAGGAGGCAGGTATGCTGGTGAGAGAGATCATGACGACCCGGGTCGCGACGGTGTCCATGGATGACAGACTGAACGTGATCAAGGAGATCTTCGAGCAGGCCCACTTTCGCCACCTGCTGGTGCTGGAGGACGATCTGCTGGTGGGGGTCATCTCGGACAGGGACATGCTGCGGGCCATCAGCCCCTACCTGGATACGGATGCGGAGATGACCCGGGACACCGAGACCCTCAATCGTCGCGCTCACCAGATCATGAGCCGCCACCCCATCACCATAGCCCCGGATCAAACCCTGCAGGCGGCCACCCGGCTGATGCTGGAGAAGCATGTCTCCTGCCTGCCGGTGCTGGAAAACGGTGCCCTGGTCGGTATCCTCAGCTGGACAGACTTGCTCAGCGTCATGCAGGAGTGGGAACCGGCCTGAAGGGGAGGACAGGTCACAAAGGAGGTGCTTTCCTCACCTCTGAGGTGCTATGGTTGTCAATATAAACAGCTATGCATTCATTTCTATCAGTCCATTTATTTCGATTTAATCTCTATTTTTGGATTTAAATGTCGACAGGTGTCAGCCATGGCGACACTTTATGTCGGATGAAACAGGCCTCAAGTGGCTTTATCGAATTAATCACCCTCCGCTTCAGTTCCAGTCAAGGTTTCCGGATCTACCCTAGGTCATCGGAACATAAACCCGATCAAACGACCGAGCACAGGTCTGATAGAGAGTGTTTACACCAGAGGAACTAACAATGAAAAAGACAGCATTGACCATGGCCATCTCCAGCCTGCTGCTGGCCGGTGGCGCACAAGCTGCCACCGTTTACGATCAGAATGGCTCCAAGCTGGACATCGGCGGCCGCGTCAACGGCATGTACTACGGTACCGATGACGACGCCAGCGAAGGCGACGCCAGCTACCTGCGTCTGCACGTTGCAGGCGAGACCAAGATTGATAACGAAACCACCGCATTCGGTTTCGCCGAGTACAACTTGCCGGTGTCCGGCTCTGACAACGACGAGCTGCGTTACGGCTACGCCGGTATCAAGCACGATCGCTTCGGTGCCTTCAGCTACGGTCGTCAGGACGGCCTGTTCACCAAAGCGGTGAACAACTACACCGACGTGCTGCCTGAGTGGGGTGGTGACGGCCTGGGCAAGGACACCGACGTGTTCGGCACCGGTCGTTCCAACGCACTGGCCCAGTACATCTACAACTGGCAGGGCCTGACCCTGGGCGCCCAGTTCACCGGTAACAACGACCCGCAGAACGAAAGCCGCAGCGAGCGCGTTGGCCCGAACGGTACCTGGAACCCGAAAGGCTCCTCCGAAGGTTACGCCCTGTCTGCCAACTATGACTTCGACATGGGCCTGAGCCTGGGTGCCGCCTATAACCAGGCTGGCAAGACCGACGAGCAGTCCGCGAACGTGAGCTTCGGCGGCGACAACGATGCCAAGCTGTTCGGTGTGGGTGCCAAGTACTCTGCCGGCAACCTCTACATGGCGGCCACCTACTCCCACGGTGAAGACCACCTGTTCGTCGATACCGGCGCCATGCGCGGTTACGCCGAGAAGATGGATGGCTACGAAGCCGTCGTTCAGTACAACATCACGCCGAAGTTCAAGCCGTCCCTGGCTTACCTGCGCACTGACGTGAAGGACAGCGCGCACGGTATCGATGATACCGCCACCGAGTACGTCTCCGTGGGTGCCTGGTACAACTTCACCGACAACTTCAACGCCTACGTTGATTACAAGATCAACCTGCTGGACGAAGTTGGTTCTACCAACATGAACAGCCTGGGCAAGTCTACCGACGACATCGTTGCGGTAGCGCTGCAGTACAACTTCTAAGTCATTCCCTGACTGCCTACTGTTGTATCTTTGAACCGGCCGCATTGCGGCCGGTTTTTTTATGGGCGCAATTTGGCAGGGATCCGGTTTGAAAATCCCCGGTTCAGCATGACGCCTCCTGGCCGATAACAGTGAATGCCGGGAAGCGGGGCGCAAGCGCCGCCGCCGGATGGGGATGGGGCGAGGATCACGCCCCGTGCGCAAGCCCCTATCTTTCTTCGGTCTTTTTCATTATTTCTATCTGTGACCGTATACCCCGAGGGGGATAATGCGGATCCTATATCTTGGCGCCCTGATACCGGGCGGCACTCGGGAAACGGACCTAAGGGCTTTATATGGCGAGCATATTGGATTCAGTGGATCAACGTACCCAGCTGGTGGGAGAGAACCGTCTGGAGTTGCTGATGTTCCGCCTGGGATCCCAGCAGTTGTTTGCAATCAACGTGTTCAAGGTGCGGGAAGTGGTCAAGCTGCCCCACCTCAACAAGATGCCGGGGGCGCACCACAACATCAGCGGGGTGGCGAACATCCGTGGCGCCTCCATCCCGGTGATCAATCTGAGGGGCGCCATCGGCATGCGCCCCATGGCGGTGGACAGCGAGTCCAACCTCATCATCACCGAATACAACCGCACCATTCAGGGCTTCCTGGTGGGGCAGGTGGCCCACATCGTCAACATGACCTGGAAGGACATACAGCCGCCGCCGCGCTCCGCCGGCCGCTCCAACTACCTGACCGCCATCACCCGGGTTCCGGAAGGGGGGGCGGATCAGATCGTCGAGATCATCGACGTGGAGAAGGTGCTGGCGGAGATCATTACCTATGACATCCGCATCTCCGCCGAGGTGCTCGACCGCAATATCCTGCCCCAGATGCAGGGTCGCCGGGTGCTCATCGTCGATGACTCCAGCACGGCCCGCAACCAGGTGCGGGAGACACTTGCCCAGCTCGGGCTCGAGGTGATCGAGTGCCAGGACGGCCTGCAGGCCCTCAAGTTGCTCAAGGGCTGGTGCGACGCGGGCAAGAAGGTGACCGACGAGATCATGCTGATGATCACCGATGCCGAGATGCCTGAGATGGACGGTTATCGCCTCACCCACGAGGTGCGCAGCGATCCCCGCATGGCCGATCTCTTCATCACCCTCAACACCTCCCTTAGCGGTAACTTCAACGAGGCCATGGTCAAGAAGGTGGGTTGCGATCGCTTCATCTCCAAGTTCCAGCCAGACCTGCTGGTCGGCGTCGCCCAGGAGCGGCTGCGCCAGATCCTGGGGGCCTGAGCCCGAGGCCGTGATGACATGAAAAAGCCCCCGCCTTGGCGGGGGCTTTCGTTTGTGTCTGCGAGGGCGGCACCTTCGGGGTTATTGGGTCAGCAGGGGCTCGATAAAGTTCGCGACTCTATCGCGGATCTGCGGCTGGGCCTCGGCGGTGGGATGGAGCCCATCATTCATCATGAGTTCAGGGCGCAGCGCAATATCATCCAGAAAGAAGGGCATCAGAGGCAGGGCGTTGGCCTCGGCGAGATCCGGGAAGATCTGCTCGAACTGCTGCAGATAACGAGCCCCGTAGTTGCGGGGCAGCTGGATCTGGGTCAGCACCACCTTCGCCTTGCTGTCCTTGGCCAATGCCAGCATCTTGGTCAGGTTGGCCCGGGTGATGGTGGGGGCGAAGCCCCGCAGGCCATCGTTGCCGCCGAGTTCGATCAACACCCAGTCCGGCTTGTGCTCCTCGAGCAGGGTCGGCAGGCGAGCGAGACCCCCCTGGGTCGTTTCGCCGCTGATGCTGGCGTTGATGAGCCTGTGCTTGCCCCCCTGCTGCTGCCATTTCTCATTGAGCAGGGCAGGCCAGCTCTGCTCGGTCTGCATCTGGTAGCCGGCGCTCAGGCTGTCTCCCAGCACCAGCAGGGTTTGGGCCTGCACCGAGGCTGCCCAGCAGCAGAGGCAACTCAAGGCGAACAGAAAACGCGCCATGGATTCAACTCCCATCATGTCACGCAAGGCCCGAGTCATCGGGCGCTATGGATTGTCGGCAAGGGGGCGGATAAACAGGCCCTCTTGCCATGGTTTTGGCACGCCATCGGCGTGCTCATTTATGGTCCTATCCTTCAGCCGGTATGGATTTTCGGCAAGGGCCCGAGTAAACAGGAATAATGCCATGAATTCAACGCTCACCACTCACAGCCATTCAGGGCCCATGAACACAGGAAACGCAACATGAGTTCAACCCCCATCATCACGGTCAAAGGGCTGGGCAAGACGGTTCGCCTCGGCCAGGAGAGCCTCTCCATCCTCGAGGGGATCGACCTGCAGGTCAACACGGGGGAGACCCTGGCGCTGGTTGGCGCCTCCGGCTCCGGCAAATCCACCTTGCTGGGGCTTTTGGCCGGACTGGATCTGCCGAGCAGCGGCGACATCGAGATCCTCGGTCAGTCCCTGATCCGGCTCGATGAGGAGGGGCGCGCTCGCCTTCGGGCCGAACAGGTGGGCTTCATCTTTCAATCCTTCCTGCTGCTGCCGACCCTGAGCGCCCTGGAGAACGTCATGCTGCCTGCCGAGCTGCGCGGCGAGACCGACTGCGAACCCAGGGCCCGCGAGCTGCTGGCTGAGGTGGGCCTCTCCGAGCGGCTCCATCACCTGCCGCCACGGCTCTCCGGTGGCGAGCAGCAGCGGGTCGCCATCGCCCGGGCCTTTATGACCCGGCCTCAATTGCTATTAGCGGATGAGCCCACCGGCAACCTCGACAGCAAGACGGGGGAGAAGGTGATCGAACTGCTGTTTCGTCTGAACAGAGAACATAACACTACCCTGGTCGTGGTGACCCATGATCATGAGCTGGCCCAGCGCTGCCAGCGGCAACTGGTGATGGCGGCGGGACGGCTGGAGGCCGAGGTCACCCCAGAGGTTGCCCGGGTCAGGGAGCTATCATGAGTCGATGGACATTGAAAGGGATGGACTGGGAAGCTGTCGGCGATGAAATGCAGCGATTGGTGGCAAGGAGGGATTCATGAGTCGATGGCGACTGGGATTGAAGCTGCTGCGCCGGGAAGGCTTCAGCGGTGAGTTGCGCTGGTTTGTGCTGGCCCTGGCCCTGAGCGTGGCCTGCGTGCTGAGCGTGGCGCTGGTGGCGGATCGACTGGATGCGGGGCTCAAGGCCTCGGGGCGCGACTTCATCGGTGCCGACCGGGTGCTGCGCAGCGCCACCCCGGCGCAGGGGGAGTGGCTCGAGCGGGCCGCCCGGGACGGTCTGGCGGTGCAGACCACGGTCAGCTTCAACAGCATGCTGTTTCACGGTGACAGCCTGCAACTGGCTTCCATCCGGGCCGTGCCGGCGGATTTCCCCTTCTACGGCAAGCTGGAGCTCAATCCGCAGCGGGCTCCCGCCCCCGGCGAGATCTGGCTCTCCGATCGGGTGATGCAGCTGCTCGGCGCCAGGGTGGGGGATGAGCTGGAAGTCGGCAATACCAGATTGAAGGTAGCCGGCGAGCTCGGCCAGGAGCCGGATCAGGGCTTCAGCCCCTTCCAGATGGCGCCGAGGGCGCTGATCCACAGTGCCGACATCGAGGCGACCGGCGCCCTCTTGCCGGGTAGTCGCCAGCAGTGGCGCTACCTCATCAAGGGGCCAAGGGAAGCCATCGCCCGTTACGAGGCCTGGCTCAATCCCAGGCTGAGCGCCGGGCAGAAGCTGATCAAACCGGACGATCAGGGCTCCCAGGTGGGCAAGTCCCTGGCCAATGCGGAGCGCTTCTTCCGGCTGGCGTCCCTCGCCGGCGTACTGCTCGGGGCCCTGGCCATGGGCATAGCGGTGCGCCACTTCGCCGAGCGCCAGACCAATATGGTGGCCCTGCTGAAGACCCTCGGCGCCTCCAGAGGCACCCTCTGGCAGCTGATGGGGACCCTGCTGTTCTCCCTGACGCTGATCGGGGCCCTCATCGGGCTGGTGGCGGGCAGCGCCATGCAGTGGCTGACCCTGCAACTGCTCGGGAACTTGCTGCCCGCGGATCTGCCGCCCCCCTCCTGGCGTCCCTTCGCCCTGGGGCTGGCGGTGGCCTTCTTCATCACCTTGCTGCTGGCGTTCGTGCCCTTCCTGCGTCTGCTCAAGGTACCCCCGCTGCGGGTGCTGCGCCGCGAGCTGGAGGCGGGGATCCCCCCCTGGCTGACGGTGCCGGTCGGTCTGCTCGGCCTGTTCGGCCTGGTGTGGGGTTTCACCGCCGATGTCAGGCTCTCCCTCGGCCTCATCGGCGGCATGGGGGTGTTGATGTTGCTGCTGGCGTTGCTCGCTTCCGGCTTGCTGCGCCTCGGCCGCCGGGTCAAGGGGCCCCACGCTCTGCGCCTCGCCATCAACCACCTCTCCCGGGAGCGCAGCAGCGGCCTGTTCCAGCTGGCGGGCTTCGCGCTGGCACTCATGCTGTTCGGCCTGCTGTGGGCGGCCAGGGTCGATCTGCTCGACGACTTTTCCGCCCGCCTGCCGGCGGACGCCCCGAACCGCTTCCTGGTCAACGTGGCCGACGAGGAGCGGGAGGGGATAGTGGCGGACCTGCACCAGGCCGGCGCCATCACCTCGGACTTCTATCCCATGGTGCGCGGGCGCCTGACCAAGATAGCCGGCCAGGCGGTGGGGGAGGACGCGGCGCGGGAGGGGGTGAACCGGGAGCTCAACTTCACCACCACGGAGGGGATCCCCCCCGATAACCAGGTGACTGCGGGTCAGTGGCTCGGCGGCAAGGGGGAGGTCTCCGTGGACGAGGCGCTGGCGGGCCAGCTCGGCATCGCTCTCGGGGATATCCTCGGCTTCTCCATCGAGGGGCGCGAGTTCGAGGCCAGGGTCACCAGCCTGAGATCCATCAAGTGGGACAACATGAGGCCGAACTTCTACATGATCTTCTCCGCCGACGTGCTGGCCCCCTTCTCCCAGACCTGGCTCGGCAGCTATCGATTGCCCGCCGAGGGGAAGAGTGCCGAAGTGGAGCTGATCCGGCGCCACCCTACCGTCAGCCTCATCGACGTGGAGGATCTGATCGCGCGGCTCACCGTAGTCTCGGATCAGGTGAGCCGGGCCCTCGGCCTGATGCTGGGGCTGGTGACGGTGGCGGCCCTGCTGGTGCTCCTGACCCAGACCCAGGCCAGCATGGCCCACAGGCGCCGGGAACTCCTGTTGATGCGCACCCTGGGAGCCGGCAGCACACTGCTCGAGAAGATGCTGCGCTGGGAACTGGTGGCCAGCGGCCTGCTGGCGGGGCTCTGCGCCGCCATGGTGGTGGAGCTCTGCTCCTTCGGCCTGCAGTGGTGGTGGTTCGATGGCCAGTGGCAGTTCCACTGGGCCATCTGGGCCGGCCTGCCCCTGCTGGGGGCCCTGTTGGTGACCCTGGCCGGTCAGGGCATGCGGCGCCAGCTGCTGGCGGGCACCTTGAGCGATCGGCTCAGGGGCCTGGGTCAGGGGCTGCTGTAACCTGGCCTGTGTGGATGGCCGGGACGGTCATCCGATATGGGGCTGAACCCATCGCCACTCACATAAAAATCCCGGCGCTTGCCGGGATTTTTTTATCGGGGATCAGCGGGGCGGGCGCAGCAGGTTGTCCAGCGCCTGAGGCAGGGCCGGATAGGTGAAATGGAACCCCGCCTGCTGCAGACGGGCGGGGAGCACATGCTGGCCGGTGAGCAGCAGATCCGCCGCCTCCCCCATCAGCAGGCGCAGGGCGGCGGCCGGCACCCGCAGCAGGTGCGGGCGGCGCAGTGTCTGAGCCAGCCGCAGGCTGAAGCTGTTGTTGTCGACGGGGCCGGGGGCCGTGCCGTTGAAGATGCCCTCGCACTCGTCGTGCTCCAGCAGGAACAGCATGGCGCGCACCAGATCCTGCACGTGGATCCAGCTCATCATCTGCTTGCCCGATCCCATGGGGCCGCCGAGCCCAAGGCGATAGGGGGGCAGCAGCTTGGGCAGGGCGCCCCCGTCCGGGCCGAGCACCAGGCCGATGCGCAGGATGCAGACCCGGGTCCTGGGACTCGCGGCCTGCAGGGCGAGCTGCTCCCAGCGCTGACAGAGCTGGTGGGTGAACTCGTCGTGGGGCTGCTGGCAGCTCTCGTCCAGGGGCGTGCTGTCATGGCGACCATACCAGCCGATGGCGGAGGCGTTCAGCAGGAGCTTGGGGGGGCGGTTGGAGAGCTTGATGAGATCGACCAGCTGCTCGGTCAGCAGCCAGCGGCTGTTGCACAGCAGCTGCTTGCGCTGCTCGCTCCAGCGGCCCGCGGCTATGGGTTCCCCCGCCAGGTTGATGACGATGTCCACGTCGTTGAGATCGTCCAGCCGGTCCAGGTTGTCCAGCAGTTTGACGTCGTGGCCGAGCAGCTCATAGGCACGGTTGCCCTGGCGGGTCAGCACCCATACCTCGTGGGCGACCTTGAGGTGTGCCACCAGACGGCGGCCGATAAACCCTGTCCCCCCCGTGATCAGTATCTTCATGCCGAGCCTCCCGATGTCGTTGACTCTACTCTAGAGGGCCGGGGCCCGATGAACAAGCGGCTGTTTTTGCTGACGTTATCTTTTTCCCGCCGGAGAGAGTCCGTCGGATGACGCCCTTCCTCCTGACGCGGAAAAGACGTATACAGGGGGCGGGTTCGCAGAGAGAATGCAGACAGGGCAGGGCGCCTTTTGCAGCCGGGGTGACTTGCCAAGTCGGCGACAAGCTGTAAAATCGCCCGCTTTTTCACCGCCTTGATAGTGGGGAATTATGCCATTTCGTCGTCTGAGAGTGCGCCAATACTACGTCCGGCTGGCCTGGGGCCTGCTGGCAGGCCTGCTGCCCATGGTGCTCGGGATCTCCATCTCCATCTGGCAGACCATGAGCGGCGTGACGCAGGATGCACAGCAGCGTTTGCTGCATGCCCAGCGCATGTTCGACCGCACCCTGGACAACGCCGAGCTGGCCGCCTCGGCCGTGATGGGGAGCCTCGGCAAACCCTGTCTCGAGGTGGTACAGGGGCTGCGGGATCAGGTGGCGACGGTGCCGGATGTGCGCAGCGTCAACCTGACCGAGGGGGAGACCATCTACTGCACCTCTCTCTATGGCCCGGTGAAGGGGCATATAGATCTCGATGACTATGTGGAGGGCAGGCTCGATCTGATGCGGGGCAACCCGGTCACGCCGAAGCGACCGCTCATCGTCTACCGCCAGGAGGCGGGAAAGCACAGCGTGCTGGTGGGGGTGGATGGCTACTATCTGCTCAACATCCTGGACATGATGAGCCGCAACTCCCCCATCGGGCTGGTGGTCGGGCCCCAGATGCTGCTGCGAGACAGCCAGCTCACCGATCAGCTGCTCACCCCCGGCACCGACGGCTATCTGGAGCAGGCCTCCAGCAAGTATCCCTTCAAGGTGGTGACCGCCCTCTCGAACCGCGACTATGTCGCCCACCTGTGGGATTACTCCAAGGTCAGCCTCATCCTCTACCCCTTGCTGAGCCTGCTGTTTGGCTGCTGGGTCTTCTGGCTGACGGGGCGCGCCGCCTCGCCGGCACAGGAGCTGAAACGGGCACTGGCTCACCAGGAGTTCATACCCTATCTGCAGCCCGTGGTCACCGGTGAGGATGCCCACTGGAGCGGCTGCGAGGTGCTGATGCGCTGGCAACATCCGCGCCAGGGCATGATCTCGCCGGATCGCTTCATCCCCATGGCGGAGGAGTGCGGCCTCATCGTCCCCATGACCCGCTCCCTGATGAAACAGGTGCGCGAGCAGTTCGCCGGCCGGGTGCATATCCTGCCCAAGGGGTTCCACTTCGGCTTCAACATCAGCGCCAGCCACTGCAAGGACTTGAGCCTGGTGGAGGATTGCCGCGACTTCATCGATGCCTTCAGAGCCAACCCCATCAAGCTGGTGCTGGAGCTGACCGAGCGGGAGCTGATCGTGGCGGACGAGACCACGGATCGGCTGTTCGCCGAGTTGCACGCCCTCGGGGTCTTCATCGCCATCGACGACTTCGGCACCGGCCACTCCAGCCTGGCCTATCTGCAGGCCTTCCAGGTCGACTTCCTCAAGATCGACCAGAGCTTCGTCGGCATGATTGGCTCGGATGCCCTCTCCAGCCACATCGTGGAGAACGTCGTCGATCTGGCGACCCGGCTCGAGTTGCAACTGGTGGCGGAAGGGGTGGAGAACGAGGTGCAGGCCGCCTACCTGCGCGAGCACGCGGTGACCTTCCAGCAGGGCTATCTCTACGGCAGGCCCATGCCGATGAAGGCCTTCATCGGCGAGCTGACCTCCTGAGCATGCAGGGCGTGCTCATGGCGCGGCCAACCTTGCCGCCAATAAAAAAGCCAGCGACCCAGGTCGCTGGCTTTTTGCATTCGAGAGGGGTTAGAGCATGCGGGCGAGGGCGCGGCAAAGACGCTTGATCCCCTCCTCCGTCGTGGCTTCGTCCACGCAGGAGAAGCTCAGGCGCAGGGTGTTCTGTATCTCCGGCCGAACGTAGAAGGGGGCGCCGGGCACGAAGGCGACCTTCTCCTTGATCGCCTCGTCGAACAGGGCCATGGCGCTGACGCTCGAAGGCAGGGTCAGCCAGAGGAACATGCCCCCTTCCGGTCTCGTGTAGCTGACCCCTGGCGGGCAGTGACGGGTCAGGGCGGCTTCCATGGCGGCGCGCTGGCGACCGTAGACCTCCTTGATCTTCTCGAGGTGAGCATCGAGGGAGTTGTCGGTCAGGAAGCGGTGCAGCACCTGTTGGCTGAAGGCGTTGCTGTGCAAATCGGTCGCCTGCTTGGCGATGGTGACCTTCTTGCGCAGCCAGTCCGGCACCAGCATCCAGCCGAGGCGGAAGGCGGGCACCACCGTCTTGGAGAAGGAGCCGAGCAGTACCGTATTGTTCGGCGCCAGCTTGGCGATGGGGGGCAGGTGTTCCCCCTCGAAGCGCAGCTCGCCGTAGGGATCATCCTCCACCATCAGAAGCTCGTGACGCACCAGCCGCTCGGCCAGGGCCTCGCGATTGGCACGGCTGTAGGAGACGCCACTCGGGTTCTGGAAGTTCGGCACGCCGTACAGCAGCTTGGCGCTTGAGCCCTGCTCCAGCAGCGCATCCAGCGCGGCCAGATCCAGCCCCTCTTCACCGAGCGTGATGGGTCTGAAATTCGGTTGATAGACGGAGAACGCCTGAATGGCGCCGAGATAGCCGGGCTCTTCGATGATGAGATCCTGCCCCTCGTCCACCAGCACCTTGCCGAGCAGGTCCAGCGCCTGCTGGGAGCCGCTGGTAATGAGGATGTTGTCCGGGTTGACCTGCATGCCGTGGCGGCTCAGGTAGCGATCGGCTATGTACTGGCGCAGCGGGGCAAAGCCTTCCGTGGTGGCGTATTGCAGCGCGGCGGCGCCCTGCTCGCGCAGCACGTCCTGGCAGGCCTGATCGATGGCCTTGACCGGGAACAGGTGGGGGTTGGGCAGGCCGCCGGCGAAGGAGATGATCTCCGGATTGGCGGCGACTTTCAGGATTTCACGGATAAACGAAGGCTCGACTTTCTCGAAACGCTGGGCAAAAAACGGCTGCATAGGGTTCTCTCTGACTAGGGGGCGGTCGCTCCATTCAACCGCCACGTTATCCGTTTGTATCAGATTTGAAAAATGAGGCAATGGCCGTCACAAAAATAGATAAAAAAGGGCAGGTTTGGCACCTGCCCGTATTTTATGGCCCGGCGTGACGATTCGGGCGTCGATCCCTCTGTCAGGCAGGTTTCTCGCCACCGTCGCCGAGATCCGGCACCTTCGATGTGAAGTCGCCGCTCATCGGCTCGGGGTTCAGAGTCCCGGTTCCTTCAGGAAGCGGATCATCAGCTCCGTGTTGGCGCCGAGTTGTTGCTGCACCCGGCCCGGGAACAGCTCGGCCATCTTGTCGAGACGGTCGTGCTCGGTGTGCCAGATCTTGCCCCACTGGGTCTCGCTGTCCCGATCGCAGGCGCTCTTGCTGGCCTCGTCGTAGCAGTCCCACAGCGCCGGGTTGGTGCTCTGGGAGTAGCCGTCATAGCCATCGGCCCCATCTATGGTGAAGTTGGTGGCCTCCACATAGGCGATGGGCACCCCGAGGCAGGCAAAGGGGGCGTGATCCGACCAACTGCCGGTCTCCCCCTCCGGATAGCCGGGGTAGCTGGGGTGAATGGCAAAGGGGGTGGCCGTGGTCTTGGAGAGCGCCAGCAGGCGATCCCGCACCTTGGGATCGAAGCTGTAGCGGCTCGGTTCGGCACAACCGTATTCGGCCACGTCCGAGTGGGCGGAATGGACATAGACGATGTCGCCACCGGCTATGGTGTCGTAGTTCACCATGGCCAGCAGCTTGGCGGTGGCGGCGCTGTCCAGGCTGGCGGCATAGGCCTTGGAGCCGTTGAGGCCGTTCTCTTCCGCCCCGAAGAAGGCGAAACGCACCGTGTAGGGCAGGGTCTGGCCCTTGAGCGCCTCGGCGACCGCCAAGAGGGCGGCGACCCCGGCCCCGTTGTCGGTGGCCCCTTCAGACCCCTTCTTCTCCCCCGTGCTGTCGTAGTGGGCACCGATGAGGATCACCTTGTCGCTCGTGCCCTTGAGCTCGGCGACGATATTCTGGGACTGTTTGCTGGCACCGCCCTTGGTGTAGGTGAAGGGCTGGTTCTGCACCTCGTAGCCCCAGCCGGCCAGGTGATCCTGGATCCAGGTGGCGGCGCGGGTCTCGGCCTCTGTGCCCGTGGGACGGGCGCCTATGCCCTCGGCGCTGGAGCTCAGCTGTACCAGATACTCATAGGCCTGGGTCGCGGGGGCGGGGGGCTGGGAATCGTTGTCCGAGGGGTTGCACCCGGCCAGCAGGGTCGCGATGGCCAGGGTCAATAGGGTTTTCTTCATACTGCAATCCTTTGTTGTGTATGGCTTTATTATCAGGGGTCAGGATGCACCCGACCCCAGGCAGATTCTGTGAGTGAGGTGGCATTTGTCAATCACGAGGGCGGAATTGGTCGATGGCGGGGGATTTGTTGCGCGAAACACTTGCGCCTTGGGCCTATCTTGGGATAATTCGCTCCCCGGTTTTTGCGCACTGATGCAATAACGAGCAATCCATTAATGTCGCCTGGGATCCAGCGCGATGAGATAACGAGCTATTTACTATGTCTGTGACCCAAGATGTGTTTAACGAAGACGGCAAGTTCATGCGCAAGGTTCGCAGCTTCGTCCGTCGCGAAGGCCGCCTGACCAAGGGGCAGGAGAAGGCCCTGGAAGAGCTCTGGCCGGTCATGGGCATCGATTTCGCACCGGCACCGCTGGACATGGTGGCGCTGTTTGGCCGCGAGGCCCCCGTGGTGCTGGAGATAGGCTTTGGCATGGGCGCCTCCCTGGTGGAGATGGCCAAGAATGCCCCCGAGAAGAACTTCATCGGCATCGAGGTGCACTCCCCTGGTGTGGGTGCCTGCCTTGGTACCGCTCAGGAAGCCGGTGTCACCAACCTGCGGGTCATCTGCCACGATGCGGTGGAGGTGCTCGAGCACATGATCCCGAACGGCTCGCTGGCCTGCCTGCAGCTCTTCTTCCCGGATCCCTGGCACAAGAGCCGTCACCACAAGCGCCGTATCGTGCAGCCCGCGTTTGCCCAGGCCATTCGTCAGAAGCTGGCCATAGGTGGCGTCTTCCACATGGCCACCGACTGGGAGAACTATGCGGAGCACATGCTGGAGGTGATGAGCGCCGCCGAAGGCTATGAGAACACTGCCGAGAGCGGCAACTGGGTGCCCCGTCCCGAGTGGCGCCCTCTGACCAAGTTCGAACAACGTGGCCACCGCCTGGGGCACGGGGTTTGGGACCTGATATTCAAACGTGTTAGCTAAATCACCCGTCAACTAAGGAGCTGTCATGGCCAATCGTAGCCGCCGTCTGCGTAAGAAACTGCGCGTCGATGAATTCCAGGAAATGGGGTTCGACATCAGTTTCAACTTCCCGGTCGGCACCGCCGAAGAGACCATAGATAACGTGGTCGATGCCTTCATCGATGAAGTCGTCGAACCGCGCAAACTGGCCTTCGCCGGCTCCGGTCATCTGGCCTGGGAAGGCATGGTCTGCACCCAGCAACTCGGCAAGTGCACCGAGGAAGACCGCGCCGCCGTCCAGTCCTGGCTGGCAGGCAAGGGGTTGGAAGCCGTGGTGGTCACCGAGCTGTTCGACCTCTGGTACGGCGAACCGGCCTGAGTCAACACGCCCGCAGGGCAGCAGGAAAATCCCGCCACCGGCGGGATTTTTGTCGGTGGGGATAGCCCCACCGGTTTTTGTCATGGAATCGTCGATGGTGTTGTCATCCGAATTACTGGCCAGCATTCTTGAGCAGGTTCGCCCCTTGCTGGGGCAAGGCAAGGTGGCCGATTACATTCCCGCACTGGCCCAGGTGCCCGCCGACCGGCTCGGCATTGCGGTCTGCACCGTGGAGGGGGAGCTGTTCACCGCAGGTGACGCCTTCGAGCCCTTCTCCATCCAGAGTATCTCCAAGGCCCTGAGCCTCACCCTGGCGCTGACCCTCTATCAGGAGGAGGAGATCTGGACCCGGGTCGGCAAGGAGCCCTCAGGCCAGCCGTTCAACTCCCTGGTGCAGCTCGAATTCGAGCAAGGCATACCGCGCAACCCCTTCATCAATGCCGGCGCCCTGGTGGTGAGCGATCTGCTGGAGACCCGGCTCACCGCCCCGCGCCAGCGCACCCTGGAGCTGGCGCGCCGCCTCAGCGGCAACCCGGCCATCATCGCGGATCAGGTGGTGGCGCGCTCCGAGTATCAGCACGCCGCCCGCAATGCCGCCATCGCCTACCTGATGAAGGCCTATGGCAACTTCGAAAACGAGGTGGACAAGGTGCTGCAAAGCTACTTCAATGCCTGTGCCATCCGCATGAGCTGCGCCGATCTCGCCCGCACCTTCATCTATCTGGCCAATCGCGGGATCCCGCTCGGCGAGAGCGCGCCCCTGCTGCCGGCCCGCAGCGCCAAGCAGGTCAATGCCCTGCTGGCCACCTGCGGCCTCTACGACGAGGCGGGGGACTTCGCCTATCGGGTCGGCATGCCGGGCAAATCCGGGGTGGGTGGCGGCATCATGGCGCTCATTCCCGGCGAGTTGTGTGTCTGTGTCTGGTCACCCGAGCTCAACAAGGCCGGCAACTCCCTGGCGGGGACCGCCGCCCTCGAGTTGCTGGCGGAGCGGCTCGGGCGCTCAATTTTTTGATGTTTGATTGTTCACTTTGGAATCGAGAATCACCATGAAACGAGTTATGACGCTGTTGCGGACCGCGCTGGCCGCCCTGTCGCTGTGGAGCGCCCTGCCGGCCTTCGCCGGTGAGTTGCCGCCGCTCTCCGTGGCCGATGCCACGGCCAGGGAGGCGGTCATCCTGGATACCCGTCCGAGCTACTTCTACCAGGGCTGGCCCATGGCGGACGAGAAGCAGGGTGGCCATGTCGCGGGGGCGGAGAACCTCTCCGCCGAGTGGAAGTACAGCGACGAGGAGTGGGTCAAGGCACTCAAGGACAAGGGATTGTCTTCGGACGAGCCGGTGGCGCTCTATGGAGAGTCCCGCGGCGTGGCCGAGGTGGCTCGCCTGCTGCGCCAGCAGGGCATCAAGCAGCTGTTCGAGCTGCAGGGCTGGAAGGAGGCTCCTCGCGAGCACCTGGCCCGCTGGCAGCAGCTGGTCCATCCCCTCTGGCTCGCGGATCTGCAGGCCGGCAAGCCGGTGGTGGCCGCTCCCAAGGGGGACTGGAAGCTGTTCGAGGTGGCCTGGGGCGCACCCAAGGCCTACCTGCTGAGCCACATCCCGGGGGCCGGCTACATCGACACCAACAGCCTGGAAGCCGAGCCGCTGTGGAACAAGGTCTCTGACGAGGCGCTCAAGAAGCTGCTGCTGGAGAACGGCATCCGCCACGACACCACCGTCATTCTCTATGGTCGCAACACCATGGCGGCGGCCCGCGCCGCCCACCTGATGATGTATGCGGGAGTGGAAGACGTTCGCCTGCTGGACGGCGGCCTGGATGCCTGGTTCGTGCAGCATTTGCGTACCGAGACCGGTCTGGCCAACACCTTCAAGCCCGTCGAGGATTTCGGTGTCACCATACCGGCGCACCCCGAGTACTACACCACGCTCAGTCAGGCGAAAGCGCTGCTCAAGCAGCCCGATGGCGCCCTGGTCAGCGTGCGTACCTGGGACGAGTTCGTCGGCAATACCTCGGGCTACAGCTACATCAAGCCCAAGGGCGACATCCCCGGTGCCAAGTGGGGTAGGGGCGGCGTGGATGCCAACAGCATGAGCGACTTCCACAACCCGGACGGCACCATGAAGCCGGCTAGGGAGATCCTCGCCATGTGGGACGAGTGGAATATCGAGCCGACCCAGCAGGCCGCCTTCTACTGCGGCACCGGCTGGCGCGCCTCCGAGGCCTTCTTCTACGCCTGGCTGATGGACTGGAAGCGGATCAGCGTCTACGACGGCGGCTGGTACGAGTGGAGCATGGATCCCAAGAACCCCGTCGTCACCGGCGAGCGTCAGCCCAAGAGCTGATGTGCCAGTATCCCCAGGCAGAGGCCGGACAGATGTCCGGCCTTTTTATTTTCAGTGATCATCTGTGCCGCATAATCGGCCTCAGGCAGAGGATCATGGTGGTGGTTCTTATTTCTATGCACCGCTTATTCGGGAGCGGATGGCTGAGCTAGGCTTCAAGCAACATCCTCGCCGTGAGGGTGCGGGAGGGAGAAGAGGCCAGCGATGAAACGACTGATGATGATCCTGGTGTGCCTGCTGGGAGTGGTTGGGTGCAGCTCCCAATACATCATGAGCACCAAGGACGGGCGTATGATAGCCACCGACAGCAAACCCAGGCTGGACGAGGATACCGGCATGTATCGCTACTACGATGCCGAGGGGCGGGAGATGCTTATCAAGAAAGACGACGTGACGCAAATCATGGAGCGCTAAGGCATTCTGGCCGCGGGCCGTGGGGCATCTTCGAGGGAAGATGCCCTTTTTCATGTTGGCACCGCGCGTCGGAACTCGGGCCCGCGTGGCGAGGTAGTGGCAGTGGTGGGATGTGAATTCCTTGTTAAATAAAAAGGCAATTTTTTCCAATACCTATTCATATCGAGGGTGGTTTCATATGACCTCTTTCTTACAAGGAGGTCATGGATGGATACGGTTTTTTGGCCGAGGCGAGCCGGTCACAGCGTCGAGATGATGACGCTGGTCGCGCCCCCCGGCATGTCGCCCGGGTTGAGGGAGGATATCAGCCTGGTGCTGAGCATGGTGGCGGGGCTGCGCCAGCTGGAGGAAGGGGGAGCCGGGATGGCCCCCCTGAAAAGTGGTCTGCACAGGGCCTTGATGGTACAGCTGAGCGACATGGCGAATCGAGCCGAGGAGCCGGAAGTGGCCAGGCTGTTGGGTACCTTGGCCGAGAGTCAGGGCGGTGGGGAGGGTGCGCGCCTGATGGCCGCCAGGCTGGCGCAGGGGGATGAGCGACACCTGGTGGCCCATGTCGGCCCGCTTGCCACCTGGCTTGGCAAGTCTCGCCAAACCTGGATGTCGGCATTTTTCGCGACCCCCAATCCCGAGCTGCAGTCTTGGTCAGACTGCGTCGATGCCGGGTTGCAGCATGCCTTGCCACGGCTCTGCGAGCGCCTTTGCGCTGGATTGATCGCCCTGCCGGGTTGCGCCTACAAGGTGGTGGATCTGTTTGCCATTGCCGGGGAGGCCAATGGCTTCCCCAAGCATTTCGCCTATTTCATGCCCGAAGATCAGGGGATCAAATATGCAGCGGACAAGAGAACCATTGTCTTTGCCAACACCTATCGCCAGCTGCATCTGATGGCGGGGGCCCCGTTGGCGGGATGGCTGGGATGGGCAGGGCGCGATCTCCCCGATGCCCGGGAGCTGGATCGCTATCTGCTCGGCTGGTTTCGTGGTCACGATCTGGGGCATGGGCTGGTGCTGCCGCAGACGGACTATGCCGCCCTGAGTCGTCATGACCGTTGGGGCTCCATGGTGATGCAGGAGGCGGTGGCAGACACCCTTGGTTTCCTGCTCTGCTGCGATCCCTCCATCGCCAGCGGCCTGGGGCTGGAGCGTGACAAGCTGTGCCGCTTCTATTGCCTGGAGCTGCTGCGTTACCTGAGGCGAGGGCCGTGCGAGTTTCCCGATGCCGGTTCCGCCTATGTGCAGCTAGCCTTGCTGGCTGAGCAGGGCATTCTGTGGCGAGAGGGGGAGTCCCTGCGCATCGATGAGCACAGGCTTGAACGAGGGATGTGGGAGATCGCCGGGCAATTGCTGACTCATGTGATGGGCGGCAATGTGGCGGCCTTTGCCGACTTCTCTCACCGTTATGCACCTCATCTACAGCCGGCCGACCGGGATCTCTACTTCGGGTTGGGGCCCTGCGATCGGGTACTGGCTTATCATCAGCCCCTCAGGGAGGAGCGACAAGATGGCATTTTATAATGGTTTTTTATTGAGTCTCTCCCTGTGCCTGGACATAGGGCTGGCCAACATGGCGATGATAACGCTGGCCATGTCTCGCGGTTTTTCCCATGGCTTCTGGCTCGGGGTAGGCACCTGTGTCGGTGACCTCATCTATGCGGTGCTCGCCATGGCGGGTATGGCGATACTGCTGCAATTTGAGGCGGTGCGCTGGAGCCTCTGGATCTTCGGCTCGGTGACCCTGATCTGGTTGACGGTCAAGATGGGGCTCTCGGCGCTGAGGGCGCAGGGGGGAGAGCTCGATGGCATGGCCCAGGCCGGCGGCCGCTGGCGCCTGTTCGGCCGGGGCATGGTGCTGGCACTCTCCTCGCCCAGCGCCATCCTCTGGTTTGCCGCCGTGGGGGGCGCCATCATAGCGCGGCAGGGGGCGGATCCGCTCAATGCGGGGCTCTTCCTCTCTGGCTTCTTCACCGCCGGGATCTTCTGGGCCCTGGTGCTCTGCACGCTGGCCTATCAGGGCGGGCGCCTGCTGGGGGAGAAGATGGTGCGCTTCTCCTACCTGGTGTCGGCCCTGATCTTCGCCTACTTCGCCTGCTACGTGATCTACCAGGGCTATGGGGAGTTTGTTCTGGGGGCGCCGTAACGACTGGGAGTGATCCCCATGACGCGGCGAAAGGCGTTGCTCATGTGGCTCTGGTCATAGAAGCCCAGCGCCAGGGCCACCTGGGCGGGCCTCTCTCCTTGCAGCAGGCGGCGACGCGCCTCCATCAGCCGCAACTGGTTGAAGTAGTGGATGGGAGGGACATGGAACACTTGCTGGAAGCTGCGCACCAGATGGAACTTGGAGCAGCAAGCGATCTGGCACAGGTCATCCAGGCCGATCTCCTGGCTTAGGTGGCTGCGCATGTAGTCCAGCAACTGCGGCAGACGCCCCTGCAGCAACTTAGGGTGGGGAGGGGCGATGCGTTGCAGGACCGCCAGCAGTCGCACCAGCCCCTCCTCCTGCTGGTTGGCAGATGGGGATCGGTGAAGAGCCAGCAGGGCGTTGAACAGAGTCTGGTTGCTGTGGACCCCTTCCCGAAAGGCGGGGGCGGTTCGCCCAAGCAGCAACCCGGCTTCACCCAGCAGCTCGCTCACCCACTCTGTCCCCAGGTGCAGGCTGATGAACCGGGTCTCCCCCTCGAAGCGGGAGGCTTGCATGGTCAGCGGATTGTAGAGAGTAACCTGGCCGGGTTCGACCACCTGCTCCCGACCATCGAACCAGATATGCTCGCACCCGCTGAGGTTGGCCGACAGCACATACTCTTCGTGGGTATGGCGGGGATATCCCCCTCCCTGGCTGCTGATCAGGGCGAGTTCCAGCTGTGGTTGACGCGCAACCACCTCCATTCTTGGCGACATGGCACATCCTTGTGCACTTGCGGACGACAGGGCTCCTGTTATAACAGGTTTTCTGGGAGTGAAGTATTCGAGTGAGAATCATTTTAACTAAAAAGAGGGCAACTCGCGGGCTGCCCTCTTTGCATGGAGACTGGTGCTGGAGGTTAGAGATTTATTTCCGCCACCTGGCGATTGACCTGACCGACAAACAGCTGGTGGAAGCGGGAGCCCGGGTTCGCCAGCAGGCTGACCGGTGAACCCTGCTCCACCACGCTGCCTGCCTCCATCACCACCACCTTGTCCACCGACAACAGCGGCTCCAGGTGGTGGGCGATCACCAGGTAGCTCGCCTCCGGCCGGTAGCGATAGAGCAGCTCCGCCATCTTGCGCATGCCGATGTGATCGAGATCCGAGGTGGCCTCGTCCAGCACGATGAGCGGGCGGCGCGACAGCAGGATGCGGGCGATGACCAGCAGCTGGGTCTCGCCGGCGGAGAGCTGCAACTTGTCGAGATCCTCATCCAGCCGCCCGGCGCAGCGCTCGGCCAGCCCGACCCTGGCGAGCGCCTGCTCCAATGCCTCGTCGCTCTGCTCGGTGAGCGGCGCCAGGTTCGCGCGCAGGGTGCCAAAGAAGGTGAGGGGGATCTGGGAGACGGTGTCGTAGAGATCCCGCACCGCCTCCGGCGCCAGTACCGACAGGGGTTGATCGCCGTAATAGATCTCCCCTTGGGAGGTCGGGTACATGGCCTGCATCACCCCGAGCAGGGAACTCTTGCCCGCACCGGTGCGGCCGCAGACGCCCACCTTCTCCCCGGGTGCCAGCTCGAAGTTGACCTTGTGCAGCGCCCACTGGCTGGTACCCGGATAACGCAGCCCCAGGTTGTCAAAGCGTACCTTGGGATGGGCACATGCCAGGGCTTCCCCCGTCTGGCGTTCGCTCTCTATCTCGCTGTATTCCCGCACCCGCTCCACCGCGTTCATCACCTGCTCCACTTCGGCGAAGTTGCGAATGAAGGAGTTGAGCATGGCGGAGGCGGTGAAGGCATAGGTGATGGCCACGGCCCCCAACAGCGAGCTGTTGCTGAAGGCCACCATCAGCGCCACGGCCCCCACCAGGGCGGCGGAGAGCAGGGTCTGGTACATGCCGAGCCAGCGGTTGATGGAGGTGGTGGTGTACCAGCTGCGCAGGTTGTTGTCATAGTGATGCAGCACCTGATCCAGGGCGAAACGCTCGGCCCCGGCTAGGCGCAGGGCGGGGGCGCCGCGAATGGTCTCGCTGATGCTGATGTAGAGCGGCGAGCGCAGCACCGATGACTGGCGCCTCAGCTTGAGCTGCACCGCCCGGTAGCGGCGCTGCAGCACATAGAGCGCCCAGCCCACTAGGGGGGCGATGAGCAGCAGCAGCGGCATGTTGAAGCCGATCACCACTACCTGCAGCAGCACCGAGATGAGCATGGCGAACAGCCCCATCAACATGGGTAGCAAGACCTCCTGGGCTTCCCCCAGATCCCGGTCGAAGCGGTTGAGGATGCGCCCCTGGGGCACCTTGTCGAAGAAGGCCATGGGGGCGCGGCTGATGCGACCCAGCATGCCGTCGAACAGGGTCCAGGCCAGCTTGAGGCCGAGTTTGTAGTTGATGACCCGCACCACCATGATGCAGACGAGGGAGCCGGCCCCCAGCAGCACATAGATGCCGAGCAATGAGCTGACCTCGCTCACCTCGGCCTTGCCGCCGAGCCAGAGATCCGAGGCGATGCGCAGCCCCTCCTGACCCAGGGTGAGCAGCAGGGCGATCAGGATGGCGCCGGGGGCGGCGAGGCGCTGCCACATGAAGCCAAACAGACCCCAGTCCACCTTGCCTTCCACCACCTTCTCCTCGCTGAACTGCTCCGCCTCTTGCGGGGCCACCAGGGGAGCCGGCTGTGGATGCTGGATGAGATCCGCGAGCTGATGGGCGTCGAGCTCGGTCAACTGACCCTGATCGATACGGATCACCCGATCGCAGTGGGCCAGCACGTCCGGGTCATGGCTCACCAGCAGCCGGGTCGGGCCCGGCTTGAAGGCCAGACCCTGCTCCAGCACCTGGGCCGAGACGATGGGATCCAGCGCCGAGAGCGGGTTGTCCAGCAGCAGTATGTCGGCCTTGGCGTAGAGGGCGCGGGCCAGGGCGACCCGCTGCTGCTGACCACCGGAGAGGCGAGTGCCAAGCTCCCCTACCAGGGTCTGATCGCCGTGGCTCAGCAGCCCGAGGTCGCTCACCAGGGCGCAGGCGCCGAGTACCCAGTGGTAGCGATCTTCGTCCCAGGGCTGACCGAACAAGATGTTGTTGCGGATGCTGTCGTTCATCAGCCAGGGCTTGTGGCCAAGGTGGGCGACCCGGCCGTGGCGGCGAATGCTGCCCTCGAAGTCGTTATCAAAACCGGCGACCAGGTGCAGCAGGCAGCTCTTGCCGGCGCCTGTGGCCCCGGTGATCCCCACCAGTTCTCCCGGCGCTATGGCGAGGCTGACCCCTTGCAGCACCGGCTTTTGCTGGTGCAGTGCGGTGACGTTTTTCATCCGCAGGGCGCCGATCGGTAGGCTCGGGTCACTGAGGTCTCTGTGCTGCTCCGGGCTGTTCAGGAACTCGCACAGCCGGTTGAAACCGGTGTTGAAGTTGATAAGCGTCCGGATGAGGTAAGGCAGCCTCATCATGGGGATCCGCAGCACGGCGAACAGGGCTATGGTGGTGAACACCTGGGGCAGGGTCAGGCTCTGACCCGAGGCCAGATAGGTGGTGAAGGTGGCGAGGGTCACCAGCAGGGGTGTGCTCATCATCAGGAAGCTGTTGATGGCATCGAGCTTGAGCACCCGGCCGAGCACGCCGAGCTCGCGCTGGCGCTTGGCATTGGCCGCCTGGGTGAAGAAGGCACCGAGCCCGTTCTGGCGCACCAGCCTCAACTTCTTGATGTATTCGGCCAGTATGCCGTTGCGGTCATCCTGCTGGCGTTTGAGCTGCTGCTCCTGCTGGTTCATGCGTCGCACCACCCGGGTGGAGATCAGCAGCAGCAGGGCCAGCACGGCGAAGCCCACCAGGCCCGCGCTGCCCACCTGCCACACCAGCAGGGCTATGGTGCCGACGAGTTGCAGCGCCATGGTGAGCGGCATGGCGGGGTCCGCAAGAATCCAAGTAATGTCCCACACGTCCCGGTTGATGAGGTTCTGCACCCGGCCACCGGCCCTGTCATCGAAGCTCTTGCCACCGAGCTTCATGACCTTGGCGAGCAGGGACTCCGCCAGCAGCCGGCGGATGGGCACGTGCATCTTGAGGGCCAGCTGAAGCGAATGCTCCGCCAGCATGCCGGCGGCCAGCACGGAGGCGAACAGGGCGAAGGCCAGCAGCAGCTTGTGGCCCGTGCTGGCTCCGTCGCCGAGCTGGGTCATGCTGTGGTTGAGCAGCCAGGGGCTGGCCAGGGTCGCCAGCATGCCGAGCAGCTGCAGCAGGGTGAGCAGGCCGATGCGCCCCTTGTAATGACGCCAGATGAAGGCGGTGATGGGCCAGGGGCGCACCGGCGCCTTGGCCGTGAGGGCGAGGAAGGCATCGGCGCGCTCATCGCGCCTGTCTTCCGGCAGCAGGGTGTAGAGATCGTCGAGACTGACCTGGGGCTGGCTCAGCCCCTTGCGCAGCAAGGGACCCGTCCAATGATAGAAGAGACGGCTCAGCCAGCCGGCCGAGATTTCCGGGTGATCCAATGGGTGATCCTTATTATTCTGTGCTGCTTCCAGGGGATGGGGCGGCTTGTTATCCGCCCTCTATATTATTTTTTGCCGCGAGCCTATGCCCGGCGGGATCAGCAGTCCCGGTTCAAGCGGATGAGCCGGTCCAGGATCTGCTCACCATCGACCCTCAGGCCGTTGTGCTCGTACTCGTTGGTGATCCAGGCGCGGCTGTTGCCAAGGCCCTTGAGGGTCTCGCGGCTGTAGTCGAACTCCACGTACATGTCCTCGGCGTATACGGCGCAGGCCACGGGCACCTGGTTGCGGGCCAGCTGTGCGGGGTCATAGAGCGGGCCCCAGTCCGCTTTCTCGGCCAGCAGATGGGCGGCCTCTTTCAAGGGAATAAGTTCGCGGAACTGCTCGAACATCCAGGGGAAGATCATCTCGCCGGTGAAGGCAAAATCCTTGCCCGGTGCCCAGGCAAGTGCCGGGAACTCGCGTCTTACCCGCTCGGCCGCCCACTGGCTGGCGGCCCCTTCGCAATAGATGAGTTCGTGCAGTATGGCGAACACCGGATTGGTGTTGAACGGCTGCATGGCCTGCACCTGATAGAGGAAGGCGGGGTTGATCTTCTCGCCGATGAAGGCATCCTCCAGCAGGTAGTAGAGCTCCTCGAAGGCGCCGCTGGCGCCGAGATCCAGCCCCTGCTGCTGCAGTTGCTCCACCGTCAGGCGCTGGCCGTTCGGCAGACGCACGTCGTGGCGCTGCAGATGGGTCGCCAGCCGGTTGGCGATGGCCTGGGCGTGGGGGAAGCGCGCGAAGAAGGCGCGGTTCTTGTCCGCCACCCTCTGGTAGGTGGCGCGATACACCTCGTCCGCGCTGCGGCCTATGGGGGCCACGCCGCCGGTGAGGTAGACCTCGTGCAGGCTGTCCGGGAACAGGGAGAGGTAGGTGAGGCTGCAAAAACCGCCGAAGCTCTGGCCGAGCAGGCTCCAGGGGCGGTCCGGGCTCAGCTGTTCGCGGATGAGCTCGGCGTCCCGCACTATGCTGTCGGCGCGAAAATGGCTGAGGTAGTCGGCCTGTTGGCGGGGGCTGAGGTGAGCCAACAACTCGGCGTGGATGGGGGTGGAATGACCCGTACCACGCTGATCGAGCAGCAAGACCCGGAACTCCTGCAGGGCCCGCTTGATCCAGCCACCGTTGGCGCTGGGGCGCGGGGCGCCAAAGCCGGGGCCCCCTTGCAGATAGAGCAGCCAGGGCAGCTCGTCGTCCAGCCTGTCCTTGCGACAGAGGGTGCGACCGAACAGGGTGATGGTCGCCTCGTCATCGGGCTGCTGGTGGTCGAGGGGCACGGTGAAGAAGTGTGGCTCGCAATGGATGCCGTCCAGCACGTAATGCAAGGGGCTGCTCATCTGGGGTCTCCCTGGGGTCGGAAATCGTCGGCCTCATCATAGCCCTGGCACGAAGGCTGGTCACGCCGGTTTTCTGGATTGTTAATGCATTGCTGAGAGACGGTTAGCGTCTATTGGTTTCATCCGGGCCATGGTCGAAAATTTACCCGTCAGAGGCCATTGACGGGGGACCCTGGCCGGTCAAAGATGAGCCGCCTGCCGAGGAGGGCAGGGGATGCGCACCCAGGTGCACAAAAGGATGAGGTGGGCTCGATGAAGCCTAGATGGATAAGGTTCAGGAAGAGAAAGAAACCGACGGATCCCGAAGGGGTGCTGCAGGCGGGGCTGCTGATGTTCAGCGCCACCTGCGGGGCCACCCTGCTGCTGGCGGCCTGTAATGGCGGCTAGCCATCGATAATGTAAAAGGCCCGCTCAGTGAGCGGGCCTTTTACATATGTGCTGCTCTCGATCCCGGGTCGGCTCCGAGCAAGCGGACCAGCCTGAAACCCTTTGCCGGCGCGGGTTTGCGGTATGGAAAGGGCTGCTGCTATGGTCAAGAGACGGTTCTGTTCATCGAGGGAGGCGATCATGAATAGTCGTGAAAAAGTATTGGCTCATTTGGCCACCGATCACCGGGTTGCAGGATTGACCGCTGGCGAGGCGCTGGCCGGCATCAGCCACTCGATGAGCTCACTCCTGCTGCAGCAGGATCAGCACTTCTTTCGCAGCCATGCGGACGATCCCTGCCACGAGGTGGCGCGGGCCTGCTCCGCCGGGCACGTCTGGCACGGGGACGAGAATCGCTATTAGGGAGGCACGATCAGAACGACGGAATGCGAAAAGGCCCGCTCAGATGAGCGGGCCTTTCAAATTTGGCTCCTCCTACTGGACTTGAACCAGTGACATACGGATTAACAGTCCGCCGTTCTACCGACTGAACTAAGGAGGAATTGTTGGTGCCCAGAGACGGAATCGAACCGCCGACACGGGGATTTTCAATCCCCTGCTCTACCGACTGAGCTATCTGGGCAACGGCGCGCATTAAACCCTTTCTGGACTGAGGTGTCAACCACGGGGTGCAGATTGTGGTGCCGTTCGCTCGATAACCGAACAATCCGGCCTACTGCCGAGGATTTTTCTCCGTATAAGCCAGCAGAGCGCCCGCTTTTTCAGCCACTTGCCATGAAAAAAGGGGCCAAAGGCCCCTTTGCATCCGGTCTGCCTCAATGACGGCTGACGATGATCCGGCCCGTGCTCATGTCCCTGGCTTGACCGGTGACGCTGATCTTGAGGCCATATTCGGGCAGCAGCCGGCCCGCGTCCGGGATCGCCTCGCTCTGGTAGCTGCGGGAATCCTTGAACACCCGGTTCGGGGCTATCCAGAAGTCCCGCAGCAGGGAGCCGCTCGGGTGGGTGAGATCGAGGGGGCGCTGGAAGCCCAGGCTGAAGGTGGCGTCATGGATCTGGTAGCGGGTGCCGGCGACGGCGCCATCGCTCCAGTGCAGAGTGCGCTGATCCCCATCCACCACCCCGAGGAAGCCCTCACCAGGATGCTGGCCTACCCAGTTGTTGCTCTGGCTGTTGTCCACGTACCAGAGCAGCAGGCCCGGCTCGTAGCGCATCAGCTGATCCGCCACGTTGATGTGGGCCAGCCCCTTGTCGACCCCGGCGTGGTTGCGCCACTCGGCGAGATAATAGTGATCCTTGGCCTCCTTGCCGTTGCTCTGCACGAAACCGGCGAGGGTGAAGGTGGAATTGCCCTCGGCGCCATCGCTGAGCAGGGTCTCCCCATCGGCGGTCACCTGCAGTTCATCCACGAACAGGCCGTTCTCGGCCACCCCCGCATCGCTCTGGTATTGCAGGCTGAGGGTGATGTGCTGGCCGGCCCAGGGGCCGAGGTCGAACTCGGCATCGGTCCAGCCGCCGGAATCCCCCGTGATGCCGACTCCGAAGCCCACCCCGTTCGGATCGTCCGTGCGGGTCAGGTTGCCCGGGATGGGCTCGCCGTTGACCAGCACCCGCGCGTAGTCGAAGCCCTCTTCAATCTGGTACCAGGCCTTGAAGGTGAGGCTGGCGCTCTGCCTGCCGCTCAAGTCCAGCGCCAGAGTCATGCGGTTGTCCAGGTTGTTGCCCTTGCCGCCATGGTATTGGTACTGGCCGGCGTAGGGCGGGTTCAGGGGGATCTGCTTGGGCGGCAGGTTGATGCGCACCACGTCGTCGTTGCGCCCCTTGTCGTTGGCCTGATCCAGCATGTAGACGTTGCCGCGGGCACTCAACTCATCGACATGCACATTGCTGCCGTGCAGCCAGTTGCCGCCGAGGGAGGCTTGCAGATACTCCTTGGCCCAGGCGGAGAAACCGGTGGGCTCTGTGCCGCCTATCACCCCGGCCCAGGAGCCGGAGGACATGATGGACCAGGTCGCCACCGGTTCCCCCTTGCCGCTGTACTTGGTGTCGTACTCATCCGGCAGCCCCAGATCGTGGCCATATTCGTGGGCGCAGACCCCGGCCGCTGCGTCTATGGGCTGGATGGTGTAGTCATAGGCGGCATACTGGCCGCCGAAGTTGCCGTTCGGGCTGCTGGTGCCCGGGATGGGGTAGGGGGCGCCGAGATTCCAGCGGTGGGCCCAGATGGCATCTTCGCCGAGATCGCCGCCGCCCGCCTCCTCCCCCACGCTGGAGTGGAAGATCATCAGGTGATCGATGAGGCCATCCGGCTCGTTGCGATTTCCGTTGCCGTTGAGATCGTAGCGGTCTTCCTGATCAAATTCGGACAAGTCGATGGAGGGATCCCCGGCGACCTGGGCAAGCGCCTCTTTCACCAGCTCTCGCACCGCGGTCTCGTTCTTGTTGCTGCCGTAGTAGGTGGCGCTCTTCTCGGCGGTATACCAGCCCGCCACCTGACCGCGCACGCTGTAGCTCTGGCCGGACTGCTGCTCGTAGAACTGGCGCATGGAGATGAAGCGCTCACCATTCGGGCCCGCATAGCCCTTGGCGGAGAACAGCAGGTCGTTGTAGTGGGCCGGGTTGTAGTCCGGGTAGTACATCTTGGTGAGCTCGGGGCTCAGGCTATTCTTCGGGTAGTCGGGGAAGTCCACCAGGATGGCGAGGATCTTGTCCTTGCGCATCTTGCCTCTGTAGGTCTCCTTCTCGATGGCCTTGAGCAGCAGGGTAGGCACCCGATCCCCCGGGCGCGCCGTGCCATTCAGCCGGATCTTCTTGAGGATGGTCTCCCGCTCCTTGCCCTCCTTCTGGGCCAGGCTGCCGCTGCTGCCGGGGTAGGTACGGGCCTTCTCACGGTAGTAGCGGGCCAGGGCGGCCTGTTCCTGCTCCGGGGAGGCCAGGGTCGGGATGCGGCCGCTCTTCTTGAGCATCTCCAGCACCTTCGCCTCGTCGGCGAGGGGGGCATCGAAGGGGCCGTGGGCCGGGGCGGCCAGGGCGTGGTTTCCAATCATAAGGGTCGAGCCGATGAGCAGGCTCATTATTGTTTTTTTGGGCATGACTATGTGCTCCTTCACATGATCAAAAAGGGAGCCCACCGGGCTCCGCTTTCCTGGCGGGTGATGATTCACCCGCGTCCCTTGATACCTGCATGGGCGCTGTTTGTCACCCAAGTGACGATGGCGAAAGAGACTGCCTTATTTATGATCCACTGGGTCCTGACACTGAGGTGAGCACGGGTGGCGGTGTGATCTGTTGATGGGGTGTGTACTGCTGGTTTATTGCGCTGTTTGAGCCTTTTTCCGGCCACCACCATTTGGGAGGGGGACGGCCCGCCACTTATCTTGGATTGTCGCATTGAGCCCGCAGGGCTCTGCGAGTATGCTTGGCCGCAACTGTGCCCTGGCGGGCGAGTCGCGCTCACTGGCGCGGTACCTGGCCAGGTGTCGACATCCATCCAAGAGCGTCTGGGGTTTATATGAGTATCAATATGCAAGAGTGGCGCGAAGAGACCACCGCCATCGTCAACGAGCTGCTGGCCGACGGCAGCAATCCGGATGTGGACTACGAGATCGAGCACCACTTCGCCTGCCAGGACTTCGATCTGCTGGAGAAGGCCGCGGTCGACCTGTTCAAGGCCGGCTTCGAGGTGACCGACGCCGAAGAGATGGAGCTGGATGACGGCGCCACTATCTTCTGCTTCGATGCCACCGTCGAGCGCAAACTGGAGATAGAGCCCATCCTGGCCGACATCGAGAAGATGCTGCCCATCCTGGAGAAATACGGTGTGGACTACGACGGCTGGGGCACCTACTTCCAGGAGTAAGCCGCGCAACCTGGCCTTATCGCAAAGATGCTGTCCACGGTCTTGAAAAATACGGCGTGGATTGCGACGGCTGGGGCACCTACTTCCAGGAGTAAGTCTCGCAACCCGGCCTTATCGCAAAGATGCTGTCCACGGTCTTGAAAAATACGGCGTGGATTGCGACGGCTGGGGCACTTACTTCCAGGAGTAAGCCAGCAGGACATGACAAAAGGCCGCAGCGATGCGGCCTTTTGTCATCTCGGGGATCAGCGGGCCGGGATCAGCTGATAGTCGAGGGCGAACTGCTCGGGGGGCAGGGGGCGACTGAACAGGTAGCCCTGCAAGCGATCGCAGCCGGCCTGGGCCAGCCAGGCTTGCTGCTCCGCCGTCTCCACCCCTTCGGCGGTGATCCGGATGCCGAGCTCGTGGGCCAGGCCGATCACGGAGCGCACTATGGCGGTGGTGGCCTGATTGGTGGCCAGCCCCTGGGTGAAGCTCTTGTCCAGCTTGAGGGTCGCGACCTGCAGCCTCGGCAGATAGGCCAGGGAGCAGTAGCCGGTGCCGAAGTCGTCGATGGCGAGGTGGAAGCCCGCCTCGATCAGGCTCGCGAGGTTGCTCTCGATTTCGTCCGCATTTTCCATCAGCACCCCTTCGGTGATCTCCAGCTCCAGTTGCCAGGGGGCGAGGCCGTGGCACTCGATGCAGGCGAAGATCTGCGGGCAGAGCTCGGGATCGCGGAACTGCAGGGGCGACAGGTTGATGGAGAGCACCAGATCCGGCGCCACCTGCTGCCAGCGGGCCAACTGGGCGCAGCCCGTTTCCAGCATCAGCTGGCCGAGCTGGCCGATGAGGCCGAGCTCTTCCGCCAGGGGGATGAACTCGTCGGGGGAGATCATGCCAAATTCCGGATGGGGCCAGCGGCAGAGCAGCTCGGCACCGTGCAACCTGTTGTTGTGGGTGCCTATGATGGGCTGGTAGACCGCGGTCAGCTGGGCCGACTTGATGGCGAGCGGCAACTGGGCGGCGATGAGCTGGCGGCGCTTGAGCTTGGCATCGAGTTCGGGGTCGAACAGGGTGCAGTGCTGCTGCTGGCGCTTGCCCTGGGCCAGGGCCGCCTCGGCGTGGCTGAGCAGGCGCTCGGCCTCCTTGGCCTTGCCGTGGGCGATGCCGATAAAGACCGGGATCTGGATCCTGTGCTCTTCCACCTGATAGGGGGTCATCAGCTCCTGTTGCAGGTTGCGGCTCCAGTCGCTCAAGGGAATGGGGAGCTCGGGCAGCAGCAGGGCGAAGTCATCGGCGGCGACCCGGCACAGCAGGGAGTTGGGGGGCGCCAGCCGCTGCAGGCGGCGGGCCACCTGGCTCAGCAGGCGATCGGCGACGCGGATGCCGAAGCGATCGTTGATCTCGCGAAAATGTTGCAGATCCAGCAGCAGCAGGCTGGCATTGCGGGAGCCGAGGTGGCGGCTGGTCTGCAGGAAGTGGGAGAGCTTGAGCAGACCGGTGAGGCTGTCGTAATGCTGCTCCTGTTGCAACTGGGCCTGGGTGGTGCGCAACCCTGTGATGTCGCGGCCCAGGGTGAGGATGCCGAGGGCGTTGCCCTCCTCGTCGGGCACCTCGATGCGGGTGATCTCCAGATGGCGGCCCTGGCCTTCGGCATCCATCAGGCAGTACTCGCCCTGTCCCATGGTCTGCTTCACCGGCAGGTGCGGCGTGACGCGATGGCCGATGGCCTCGCTCGCCGTGAGTCCCATGAAGTCGAGGAAGGCCTGATTGCAGTCGATGAGCACCCCCTGGTGGTCCTCCAGCCGGATGAGATCCGGGATGGCGTCCAGCAGGCGGCGCTGCAGCAGCTGTTGCTGGCGGAAGGTCTGTTCCAGCTCCTTGCGCTGATCGATGGCGCTGACCATGCCAAACAGGGCGAGGGGCTGGTTCTGCTCGTCGTAGAGGGGCACCTTGTGGATCTCCATCCAGCTGGTGCTCTCGCCGCTATGACAGTGCAGTTGCTGGTGGAGCAGGGGCTTGCCCTCGGCCAGCAGGCGCTGATCCTCTTCCCTGAACAGATCCCCCCAGGGCATCTCGGCATCCGTCTTGCCGATGAGCTCGCTGGGGTGCTGCAACCCGGCCTCTTCTGCGAATACCTTGTTGGCGAACAGGTAGCGTCCGCTGGCATCCCGGCAAAAGATATTCATGGGCAACTGGTCGATGATCTGCTGTAGCAGAGCCAGGGTGAGCGAGGAATGCACGTGGGCGTCCACAGGGGAGATTTCGAGCAAATCTATGATAACAGGCCAATTTTGTAAAGCCTGGGTTAATGATGATCCATTTGTGTCGATCCCTGCTGACAGTCTGTGTCGCGGGCGCCATAATAGCCGCCGATTGGCCTGTGGTGGCCTTATGGACGAGAGAAGCAGCATGAAGAAGATAATGGGGGGCGCCCTGGCCCTGTTGATGGTCGGTTGTGCCAGTGACAACAATGGTGGCGAGCAGTATCGCTACACCCCGCCGGTTGCCAAGGCGACCAACAATACCCAGGAGATGCAGATCCCGGTGGATCTGGTGTGGGCCCGCGCCGAGAAGTGGTTTGGCGATCACGGCCTCAACATCGAGAACAGCCAGCGCGGTTCCGGCCTGATGACCGCCAACGTCGAGAACTCGGCCGAGGGCCTGGAGTGGCTGGATTGCGGTACCATGGGCTCCAAAGTTGCCCTGGGCAACCCCAATCTGCAGATCAACCTGATCATCACCCAGAGCGGCACCAACAGCGTCGCCACCGTCAACGTCAAGGGCAACACCCAGCTCTACTTCGTCGAAGGTTCAGGTGAGCGTGTGCTGGCCCCCTCCATCACGCCGGTCTGCGTCTCTCGCGGCAGCCTGGAGCAGAGCCTGTTCTCTACCCTCAGCAACTGATCCGGCCGCCCTGCGCGCTCGATTATCGGACCCCGCTGCCTGCAGCGGGGTCTTTTTTTGCCCGTCACTCCCCGGCGGCCAGCCCCTGCTGGCGAAACCTGCCAGGGGCCAGCCCGGTGGACTGCTTGAAGGCCTTGGCGAAGGCGGCCTCTGACTGATAGCCCACAAGCTGGGCCACCTCGCCGATGGGCAGGTGATCCGGCTGGCGCAGCAGCTCCGCCGCCCGCACCATGCGCACCCGCACCATGAACTCCCAGACGCTGCAGCCGAGGCGCTGACGGAAGTGGCGAAAGTAGGTGGCGCGGGACATGGCGGCCAGGGTTGCCAGCTCATCCACGCTCCAGGGGTGGGCGGGGGTCGCCAGCATGGCCTGCAGGGAACGACCCAGCCGCGCATCCTGCAGGGCGCCGATGAGGCCGAGGGCCGCGCCCGGGTCGCTGGCGTGGGCGCGCAGCCCCATGGCCAGCAGCACCTGGCTCAGGGCCGTCAGCACGGCACTGGAGCCCTGCTGCTCGCGGGCCAGCTCCTGGCGGATCAGGGTCAGCACCAGGGCCAGCGCCTCGCGGGACTCGCTGGCGAGCAGGGGGATGCAGAGCGGGCTCGGCAGGGCATCCAGCAGCAGGGGGCGCAGGGGGCCCTGGTAGTGAAACTCGCCGCACAGAAACTCTACCTCGTCTCCCCCGTCACCGCGGATGGGCAGGACGCCATCGTCCACTTCGACATCGGCCAGGGGCTCCCCGCCCCGCCAGACGGTGTGGGGCTCACCCCCCGGCAACAGCAACAGCTCCCCCGGTTGCAAGGTCACCTCCTGGCCCTGGTGGGTGCTGACCCGGATCTCCCCCTTCATCAGCAGGTGAAAGGGCATGACCCCGCTCGGGCTCTGCGGGTGGGGGAGGGCGAAGCCGCCGCGGTAGAGGCAGCGCACGTCGAAGGAGCCGCGGATCCCGGCCTGGCCGATCAACTGGTCAATGTCGCTCATGATTCGATATGGTGTTTATTTGCGTCTTTTAAGTATTAATTGAATCACCTCCCGATGCAATACTGGCTCCATCGAACGGGCAGGTGCCCGTTCACCCCAGAGGAGAGTCAAGATGCAAGATTGGGCACAATACCGTAAAGAGCTGACCGGCCGCGTGATGGAACTGGGCACCCTGAGCCCGGATACCCTCAAGGGCTATCAACTGCTCTCATCCGCCGGCAGCAAGGATGGCGCACTGGACGGCAAGACCCGGGAGCTGATCTCCCTGGCGGTGGCGGTCACCACCCGTTGCGACGGCTGCATCGCGGTGCACGCCGAATCCGCCCTCAAGCAGGGAGCCAGCCGGGCCGAGATCGCCGATGCCCTGGGGGTCGCCATCGCCATGAATACCGGAGCCGCCATGGTCTATTCCGCCCGGGTGCTGGACGCCATCGACCGCTGAAACTGTGCGGGGCCGGCAACTGACCGGCCCCTGAGGAGTGAGGATGTCGATATTCAACCGCGCCTTGGGCTGGCTCGCCGGCAGCGATCGCTGGGGAGCCAACCTTTGCCGGATCGCCGTCGGGGTGGTGTTCATCTGGATAGGGCTATTGAAGTTCATTCCCTATGAGGCGGACAGCATCACCCCCTTCGTGGCCAACAGCCCCTTCATGTCGTTCTTCTATACGCAGCCGGACGAGTACAGTCAGCACCTCAATCACGAGGGGGAACTGGTGCCGGAAAACCGGGCCTGGCATGAGCGCAACAACACCTATGGCTACTCCCATGGCCTGGGGGTGGTGGAACTGGTGTTTGCCCTGCTGATCCTGGCCAACTTCCGTTTCCCGTTGCTGGGGTTCGTCGGGGCCCTGATGGCCTTTTTGACCCCCTTTGTCACCTTCAGCTTCCTGGTGTTCACACCGGAGACCTGGGTGCCGGATCTGGGAGACGCCCACCATGGCTTCCCCTATCTGTCGGGGGCGGGCCGGCTGGTGTTGAAAGACATCATGATGCTGGCCTGTGGTTATGTTGCCATGGTGGATTCTGCCAGAACCCTGCTGGTCAGACGTTAAGTGATAGCCTGCCTACCGTTTGCCACACCCCTTTGGGTGTGGCTTTTTTGCGTTGCTCCAACAAAAAGCCCCGGCAGGGGCCGGGGCTGAGTGAGTCAGACTGAGGTCAGGGCTGCAGGCCGCTGTCACCGTGAAACAGCGCCTCATCACCGGACTTGAGCACATAGCCCTTCCAGGGGAAGAGCTGATAGCGACCGCCCTGCCAGGAGTGGTTGCCCTCTTCCCCCTGACGCACCAGCCGGACCTGCTCGCCATCTGGCAGGGTCAGTTCGGCCTGGCTCTGATCGCCGTTGAACAGCACGAAGGCGCTGCCGGTTTCGCTCGCCTCGAGGGACTGCAGTCGCACCGCCTGCTCGAACAGGCGCACGCACTGGTTGGTCAGTGCAGACCACTGGTAACCTGCGCTGGCGCGGCAGCCGTGGACATCCTGATCGTTGCCCACCAGGTTCTGGGTCGGGGTGCTGCAGGCCGCCAGCAGCAGGGAGGCGGCCATCAGGGTCAGGGTGCGCATGCTTACTCCTTGAGATCCCGCTCGATGACGATATTGGAGAAACCCAGTTCCCTGAAGTAGTTCTCCTGATAGTCCTTCACGCTCTTCTTGTCGCGGCGACACACCTGGGCCAGCTGGGCCTCCATGGCGTGGAAGCTGGCCAAGTTGATCCCCTCGGCATGGGCGATGGCATCGTAGATGCTGTTGAACTTGTCGTTGGCGTAGCCAATCTCTTTGGCCTGCTTCTTGTACGTGTAGGTGATCTTAAAGGCCATCTGGGGCTTCCTTCTGTTTCGCCTGCTTGCGCTGCATATAGAGGTAGAGGCTCTCCACCTTCTCCCGTGCCCAGGGGGTCTTGCGCAGGAACTTCAGGCTCGACTTGATGCTGGGATCCAGGGTGAAGCAGCGGATATTGATCTCCTGCCCCAGCTTCTCCCAGCCGTAGTGGGCCACCAGGGCGGTGACTATCGCCTCAAGGGTCAGCCCGTGCAGCGGGTTGTTTTTCTGGGAAGAGGCTGGCTGCTCGCTCATGCCTGCTCCGCCAGTTTGGCGAAGGGCTGTCCCATGCGGGTGGTGACGCCATTGGCCAGGTGAGGCTCGAAGCCCGCCAGCATGCCGGGGCCAAACAGGCAGACGACTGTGCTGCCGAGTTTGAACAGGCCCATCTCGGCGCCCTTTTGCAATGTGATGGCTTCATCGCCGGTGTAGTCCCAACGCACCACTTCCTTCTGCTTGGTCGGCGCTATGTTGCCGGCCCAGATGGTCTCGATGCTGGCCACGATAGTGGCACCGACCAGCACCAGGGCCATGGGGCCGTGAGGGGTGCGGAAGGTGGCGACCACACGCTCGTTGCGGGCGAACAGGTTCGGCACGTTCTCGGCGGTGAGCGGGTTGACGGAGAAGAGATCCCCCGGCACGAACACCATGCTCTCCAGCACGCCGTCCAGCGGCATGTGGATGCGGTGATAATCTTTGGGCGCCAGGTAGATGGTGGCGAAGTCGCCGTCCTTGAACGGCGCCACCAGATCCTCATAGCCCCCCAACAGCTCGCGGGCGCTGTAGTCGTGGCCCTTGGCCTGGATGATGCGACCCTGATGAATGGGGCCGAGCTGGCTGACGGTGCCGTCCACCGGCAGGGCCAGGGTCATGGCATCTTCCACCAGGGGGCGGATCCCCGGTTTGAGCTCGCGGGTGAAGAAGGCGTTGAAGCTCGGGTAGTGAGCCGGGTCTTCGTGCAGGGCCTCGCTCATGTCGACCTGGTACTGCTTGATAAAGGCCTCGATCACCTTGGTGGTGAGGTTGCCGGCTTCGGCGGCCGCGAGCTTGCCCACCAGGCGGGAGACGGCGTGTTTGGGCAGGCAGTATTGACCGGCAATTTTCAGGTTGTCAGTGATGCTCATGATCTTCATCTACAGAATTCGTTGAATGGGTCACAGTCGGGCTTGTTGCCGACCGTGGCGGGCTTCCTGCATGGTTTCCAGGATGCGGTGATAGTTGTGGAAGCGATCGGCGCTGATGTCGCCGCGCTCGACCGCCGCGCGCAGGGCGCAGCCGGGGTCGTCCTTGTGGGTGCAGTCGCGGAACTTGCAACCACCCAGGTAGTCGCGAAACTCGACGAAGCACCAGGTGATGCGATCCGCTTCCAGATGCCAGAGCGCGAACTCGCGGATCCCCGGGGAGTCGATGAGATCGCCGCCGCTCGGGAAGTGATAGAGCCGCGCCGTGGTGGTGGTGTGCTGGCCGAGCCCGGAGTTCTCCGAGATCTCGCCGGTGAGCACGTCCAGCCCCGGCATCAGGGCATTGGTGAGGGAGGACTTGCCCACCCCGGATTGGCCGACGAAGATGCTGATCTTGTCGGTCAGGGCCGCCTTGAGCTCATCGAGCCCCTCGCCACTCTCGCAGCTCACCAGGATCACCGGATAGCCGAGCTTGCGGTAGGCGGCGAGCTGGCCCTCGATGCGCTCGCGAGCGGCGGCATCCAGCATGTCCACCTTGTTCAGCACGATGAGGGGAGAAATCTCCACGTCTTCGGCCGCCACCAGGTAGCGGTCGACGATGTTGGTGGAGAACTCCGGCATCACCGCCGAGACGATGATGATCTGGTCGATGTTGGCGGCGATGGGTTTGACCCCGTCGTAGAAGTCCGGCCGGGTCAGTACGGAGTGGCGCGGGTGCACCGCCTCGATGACGCCGGCGGTGGCGGCATTGAGGCCGGGACGCCAGACCACCTTGTCGCCACACACCAGGCTGCTGATGCTGCTGCGTCTCAGGTTGCTGCGATGGATGGCGCCGTCGGTCGCCTCCACGTCCGCGTGCTGACCGAAGCGGCTGATCACCACCCCTTCGATGGCCGGGCCGAACAGGGTGTCATCCACGACTGTGGTGTGCTCTTTTTGCAGCCGTCGTTCGCGGTTGGCCTGGACGCGCCTTTGTTGACCCAGATTGAGTTTTGCTTTCTTTGCCACGGGGTTTGCCGGTTTATGAACAGATCCAAAGCCAGTATGATACATGCAAATTGGCAAAATTCCGCCATTCCTCCCAATTAGAGAGAGCAATCATGACAGTCAGCGCGCAGAACCTGGTATGGATCGACATGGAGATGACGGGTCTGGACCCCGAACAGAACGTGGTACTGGAGATCGCCACCATAGTCACCGACAAGGATCTGAACGTGCTGGCCGAGGGACCCGTCATCGCCATCCACCAGAGCGATGAAGAGCTCGGTAAGATGGACGACTGGAACGTCAACACCCATACCAAGAGCGGCCTGGTGGCCCGGGTCAAGGCGAGTCAGCATGACGAGGCGAAAGCCGTCGCCGAGACTCTCGACTTCATCCGCCAGTGGGTGCCGGAGCGTACCAGCCCATTGTGCGGCAACAGCATCGGCCAGGATCGCCGCTTCATGGTCAAGCACATGGCGGATCTGGAAGCCTTCTTCCACTACCGCAACGTCGACGTCAGCACCATCAAGGAGCTGGTGCGCCGCTGGCAGCCGGCGCTGCTGGATCAATTCAAGAAAAGCGGCTCCCATCAGGCCCTGGACGACATCCGTGAATCCATCGCCGAGCTGCAGTTCTACCGCGCTCAGGTCTTCAAAATCTGAGTTGCCGGCAAGGGCTTGCCGTCACTCGGTTGCTAAAATCGGCAGTTCGACCAGCTTTTGAGCGAACGGCCGCAGGCTGACAAAAAAGCCCTTGCAATTGGAATGACTGCTCTTATAATTCGGCTCCCGTACAGTAGCGCAAGCAACCAAATGCTGTACGGCCGTTTTAAGGTAGTTGCGGGAATAGCTCAGTTGGTAGAGCACGACCTTGCCAAGGTCGGGGTCGCGAGTTCGAGTCTCGTTTCCCGCTCCAAAAAATTTGCCGATGATGTTCCGATGCGGGAATAGCTCAGTTGGTAGAGCACGACCTTGCCAAGGTCGGGGTCGCGAGTTCGAGTCTCGTTTCCCGCTCCAATCATCAGCAAGCACCTCAAGACAACCCAAGTTGCGGGAATAGCTCAGTTGGTAGAGCACGACCTTGCCAAGGTCGGGGTCGCGAGTTCGAGTCTCGTTTCCCGCTCCAAACTTGTTATATGAATGCTGCAGATGATATTCCGATGCGGGAATAGCTCAGTTGGTAGAGCACGACCTTGCCAAGGTCGGGGTCGCGAGTTCGAGTCTCGTTTCCCGCTCCAATCATGTGCAGAAGACATCCTGTTGCGGGAATAGCTCAGTTGGTAGAGCACGACCTTGCCAAGGTCGGGGTCGCGAGTTCGAGTCTCGTTTCCCGCTCCAAAGTTGTCTTATCGAAGTACTGCAGATGATATTCCGATGCGGGAATAGCTCAGTTGGTAGAGCACGACCTTGCCAAGGTCGGGGTCGCGAGTTCGAGTCTCGTTTCCCGCTCCAATCATGTGCAGACGACATCCTGTTGCGGGAATAGCTCAGTTGGTAGAGCACGACCTTGCCAAGGTCGGGGTCGCGAGTTCGAGTCTCGTTTCCCGCTCCAATCTCTCTTCGAATTCTATCTCTCCCCCCAAGTTCACGAATCCGGTTTCTCAGCACAATCACTGCCACATCCTGTTGGTAGAGCATGATACGCCTTTGCCAAGGCTGGGCTGCGATTTTGAGCCTCGTGTCCTGCTCCACTCTCTCTTCGAAGTCCTCATCATCCGTTCGAACTGCCAATCACATCGCGCCGCGATGACTTGTCGTATCCGGCGTTCGGCGAGCGCTGCCCTCATCTCTTTCTACAAGCAAGATCTGTGTGGTGGATGGCGGTACGGGTTCGGGCTGGCAGGGAAATGACGGGCAAAAAAATAGGAGGGGCTCAGGCTCCTCCTACGGGCTCACGGACGCGGCTTAGAGCAGGGTGACGTTCTCAGCCTGAGGGCCTTTCTTGCCCTGGGTCACGGTGAACTGGACTTTTTGACCTTCAGCCAGGGTCTTGAAACCGGTGCTCTGGATGGAGGAGAAGTGAACGAATACGTCCGGTCCCTGGGATTGCTCGATGAAGCCAAAACCCTTGGTTTCGTTGAACCACTTTACTTGGCCGGTGCGAATGTCAGACATGTGGTAAGTCCTATCTATAACAAAATGAAACTAACGCCTTGTTGGGCAGCATTTGCTTAAGAAAGCAGGGGCCTACCCATGACTGACTACGTCGATGTGTCCCAGTCGCATGTAGTACTATCCCTGTTTAAAGCACAAACGATTGTACGTAAGGCCGATCCCTTGTCAATTTGGCACTTTTCATTTTTTGAGCAAGCTAAAAGTATTGGCGTCTCAATGAGGTAATTCGGGTCGGCGGGATGAAAAACGGGAGGCATGGTGCCTCCCGTTTTCATTGATCAAGTCAGGTCCAGCCTCACTCCTTGAGGGCGAATCCTTCTCCCTGGCGATCGTAGCGGTAGTTCACCTGACCGAAGGAGCGGATCTCGACCCGCTGGATGCGGCGACCGGCGTCCACCAGCACGAACACCGACTTGCCGGACTGCAACCGGGTCAGGGGCCTGTCCGGCCCTTCGATGGCGATCAGGCGGCTGAGCTCGGCTCCGGGCAGCTCGAACTTGCGGAAGATGGAGTAGAGAGTCTCGCCGGCCTGCACGTCGTGCTGCAACCAGGTACCGTCCACCTTCTCTTCCGCCGGCTTGGCGGCGACCGGCGCACTGCCCGCGTTGCCATTGCCGACGGTCAGGGCCTGGGTCGGCACCGCCAGCGGTACGGCAAGAGAACCGGACGGTGCGGCGGTCGGGGCCGCAGGGGCGGGCTCCCAGGCGAGCACTATCAGCCAGAGCGGGATCAGCACCAGCAGAGCTATGGTGTGCTTGCGGGGCAGCGGGCTCGCCAGCTTGAACGAGGTGGCTCTGGGTTCCTTGTTGGATTTTCCGCTCAGACCCTGACCGAGGCGCTGACGCAGGGGCAGGGTAGCGGCATTGATACGATGGAGCAGGTTTCCTTGTGATTCGTCTTGGCGACGCTGCTGGGCTCGTCTGTTATGGCCACGTGGGCGACGGTCCGGGGTGGGCACGGCATTTACCTCTCACTACATTGCCTGCCATCAGGCAAATATGCCGCCTATGGTAAACGGACTCGCCCCCGAGGGGGAGAGTCCAGAGTAGGAAAATTATCAACTGAGACGGAATTGTCCCAGCAATTGCTGTAAACGCTCGGCCGCCTGACGCAAGGCCTGGCTCGCCTGGGCGGTGTTGGTCGCATCCTGGGCGATGTCGTTGGCCAGTGCGTTGGTTTTTGACAGATTGCCGGAAACTGTCTCGGAAACCGAGCTCTGCTCCTCGGCGGCGGAGGCTATCTGGTAGGTCATGTCGTTGATGGTGGCGATGGCCTGGAAGATGCTGTCCAGCGCCGCCTCCGCCAGATCCGCCTCGCCCACCGCCTGATGGGTCAACTGCTGGCTCTGCTGGATGGCGTTTACCGCATTGGTGGAGCTGTGGCGGATCTTCTCGATCAGCTCCTGGGTATTTTGCACCGCCTGCTGGGTGTTGCCCGCCAGCTTGCGCACCTCGTCCGCCACCACGGCGAAGCCGCGACCCTGCTCACCGGCCCGGGCCGCTTCTATGGCGGCGTTGAGCGCCAGCAGGTTGGTCTGATCGGCGATGCCCTGAATGACGGTGAGTATACTGGTGATCTGCTCGCTGTCGTGGGCTAGCCCCTCGACCACGTCGGCCCCCTTGCCCGCCTCGGCGGCGACCCTGTGCATGGACTGGATCACCTGCTGGAAGCGCGCCTTGCCCTGATCCGCCGCCCCCTGGGCCTGCTTGGCCGAGTCGGCGGTGTTGTTGGCGTGGGTGGCGACCTCCTGACTCACATAGGACATCTCCTGCACCGCGGTCAGCATCTGCTCCATCTCCGCCTGGTGATGCTGCAGGTTGGTATCGGTCTGACCGGCGATGCGGTCTGTGTCACCGGCGTGACGGTGCACCTCGGTGGCCGTCTTCTGCACGTCCCCGAGCAGCTGTTGCAACTTGTCGATGAAGCGGTTGATGCCGCGGGCCAGGGCCCCCAGCTCGTCTTTGGACTGGGTATTGAGACGCTTGGTGAGATCCCCCTCGCCGTCGGCGATGTCGTCTACCAGGCTGACCATCTGGCGGATGGGGCCAGTGATGCTGCGGGCGATCACCAGCATGGTGGCGAGTGCCAGCACCAGCACCAGCAGGGCACCGACCAGTTGCTGGGTCATGGCGGAGCGGTTCATGTCGGCGAGCTGGGCCCCCAGCTCGTCCGCCCCGGCCAGCACCACCTGATAGGGCAGGGTGACGATGATGGCCCAGTTGCGGCTCATGCCAGGCACCGCGATGGGCACCGAGATGCGAAACGCATCGGTGAGCTCCTGGCGCTGCACCTCGGGTTTGAGGTACTGCTGCCAGCCGTCGCCGAGCCGCTTGTCGGCGCGTCCGCCGAGCAGGCTCTGATCGCCGCTGGTGCCCGTGATGACGCCGGCGGCGCTGACGATCAGGGTCTCCCCCTTGCCGTCATAGATGTTGCTGTTGAGGGACTGGGCCTGGCGGCTGATGGAGTCCACCGCCAGATCCAGCGCGGCGACCCCCTTGAACTGACCCTCCACCAGTATGGGGGTGGTGATGGTGCTCACCAGCACCTGCTGGCCGTTGATGTCCACCTTGAAGGGATCGATGAGGCAGGAGCGACCCTCCCGTTTCGGGCAGGCGTAGTAGTCGTTGGCCGGGTTGCCGAACTCGTCCGCGTCGCTCTTCTCGATGGAGAGCAGCAGATCGGTGCCTATGCTCTCCTTGTCACGGTAGAAGTAGGGGACGAAGCGGCCGGTGCTGTCGCTGCCCAGCGCCGTCTGGCCGGCGAAGAGAGCGTCCTGGCCATCGAAGCCGTTGGGCTCGAAGCCCGCGAAGGCGCCATACAGCTGGGGTTCCAGGCCGAGCTGGGCCTTGAGCAGGTCGGTGGCCTGCTGGCGATCGAGCGGCAGCTTGCCCCCTTGCTGCTGGGCGAAGACGCTGGCCATCTGCTGGGTATAGGAGAGCCCCTTTTGCAGTAGCTGGGTGATGGTGGCGGCCTCGGCGCGGGCGTTGGCACTCACTTTCTGCCATGCCTCCTGCTGCAGGGCGGCGCGACTGGAGGCTATGGTCAGTTGCTGGGTCTGTTTGCCCGAGTACTGGTTGAGCAGGATCAGGATGACCAATGCCGTGGTCATGGCGATCCCCGCCATCACCAGGATGCGATTCTGAATAGAACGAAACTGCATCTTGCGTTCCTTGTAGGGTCTGAGTTGTTTGATTTATCGGCAGGGCGGAAGATTTCTCCAGCGTTCTTCACTAGCTAAGCGGAAAAATGAACCCGCTTCTGAGATCCCACTCATAAATAGTGGTCTTTATGTCCCTTGGCCCTATTTTCTCCCCGGTTACGCCATGGTTTTCCCATCCGGGTTTCTCGGTGCTAAAATGCGTCGGTTTTTAACGAATTGGCCCAAGGCCCTCTACACAAGGCTTAAAGATGAAAGTCAAAACCCGTTTTGCTCCCAGCCCGACCGGCTTTTTGCATGTCGGCGGTGCCCGTACCGCACTCTATTCCTGGTTGTTTGCCAAGAGCCAGGGTGGCGAGTTCGTGTTGCGTATCGAGGATACCGATCTGGAACGTTCCACTCAGGAGGCGATCGACGCCATCATTGAGGGCATGGAATGGCTGGAGCTGAACTGGGATGAGGGCCCCTACTATCAGACCAAGCGTTTCGATCGCTACAACGGCCTCATCGACGAGATGCTGGCCGACGGTCGCGCCTACAAGTGCTTCTGCTCCAAGGAGCGGCTGGAAGCCTTGCGTGAAGGGCAGATGGCGAACGGCGAGAAGCCGCGCTATGACGGCAAGTGCCGCGATCACGCCCACGATCATCCGGCCGATGCGCCCCACGTGATCCGCTTCCGCAACCCCACCGAAGGCTCGGTGGTGTTTGACGACCACGTGCGTGGCCGCATCGAGTTCGCCAACACCGAGCTCGACGATCTCATCATCCGTCGCACCGACGGTGCCCCCACCTACAACTTCTGCGTGGTGGTGGACGACTGGGACATGGAGATCACCCACGTGGTGCGTGGCGAAGACCACATCAACAACACCCCGCGCCAGATCAACATCTACAAGGCCCTGAACGCCCCCGTGCCGGAATTTGCCCACGTCTCCATGATCCTGGGTGACGACGGTGCCAAGCTCTCCAAGCGCCACGGCGCCGTGTCCGTGATGCAGTACCGCGATGACGGCTACCTGCCGGAGGCCCTGCTGAACTACCTGGTGCGTCTGGGCTGGTCCCACGGCGATCAGGAGATCTTCAGCCTGGAAGAGATGATCAAGCTGTTCAGCCTGGACGCCATCTCCAAGTCCGCCTCCGCCTTCAACACCGACAAGCTGCTGTGGCTGAACAACCACTACATGCGCAGCCTGGATCCGGCCTATGTCGCCAAGCATCTGGCCTGGCACATGGCAAACCAGCAGATCGACACCAGCAAGGGCCCGTCCCTGTCACAGGTGGTGACCCTGCTGGCGGAACGTTGCAATACCCTGGTGGAGGTGGCCGCCCAGAGCCGTTACCTGTTCGAGGAGTACGAGGCCATCGACGAGGCCGCCGCCAAGAAGCACCTGCGCGGTGTGGCCGCAGAGCCGCTGACTCTGGCCAAGGCCAAGCTGGCCGCCCTGGAGACCTGGACCACGGAGGCGCTGCACGAACTGATCGAAGCCACTGCCGCCGAGCTGGGTCAGGGTATGGGCAAGGTCGGCATGCCGCTGCGCGTCGCCGTCACCGGTCTGGGGCAATCCCCTGCCATCGACGCCGTGATGGCGCTGGTGGGCAAGGAGCGTGTGCTCGCCCGCATCGATCGCGCCCTGGCGTATATCGAAACGCGGATGGCTGCCGAGTAATACCGGTCTGGGCCAATCCCCCTGTCATCGCCGACGCCGTGATGGCCCTGGTGGGCAAAGAGCGTGTGCTCGCCCGCATCGATCGCGCCCTAGCGTACATCGAAGCGCGCATGGCCGCCGAGTAATCTCGCTGCCAGTCCGTTTTCCAAGACGGCCGAACAAGCCGCGGTGAATGACGCAAAAGGGCTCCCGAACGGGAGCCCTTTGTTTTGGTGCTGTAATGGGATTTGTGACATAAAACAGGGAGATAGCGATGGGATTGGCGGTAAAAACAGCGAACAGCCTGAATTTTGACTAAACGCTCCGGCCGGTGATATTTTAGGGTTGACAGCAAAGCGGGTGATGCCTATCATGCGCCTCCGTTGCCAGAGATAACTTTGGTAGCGCCGAGGTGAGTTGGGGTTATAGCTCAGCTGGGAGAGCGCTTGCATGGCATGCAAGAGGTCCGCGGTTCGATCCCGCGTAGCTCCACCAAATTTTCCTCGAACAATCTGGAATCAAGGGGTTATAGCTCAGCTGGGAGAGCGCTTGCATGGCATGCAAGAGGTCCGCGGTTCGATCCCGCGTAGCTCCACCAGGTTCCAAATTGAAATGCAGTACCCAGGGCAGTGTGGTGTGTATCACCCAGGCCGACCTTTGTGGGGTTATAGCTCAGCTGGGAGAGCGCTTGCATGGCATGCAAGAGGTCCGCGGTTCGATCCCGCGTAGCTCCACCATTATTTCGCAGTGAGACAAGCGGCCGCCAGAATCGCTTGTTTAAAGAGTAAAATTTGGGGTTATAGCTCAGCTGGGAGAGCGCTTGCATGGCATGCAAGAGGTCCGCGGTTCGATCCCGCGTAGCTCCACCAAATACTTAAGGCCACCGTTATCGCGGTGGCCTTTTTGTTTGTTCGGGCATTTGTTTTTTTCATGGCCAACGCCTCTTCATTTACACATCACATGGCCAACATGAGAAAGCCCGCGACTGTCGCGGGCTTTTTTCGTTATTCAGCTGGGATTATTGGGCATGTCGGCGACGCCAGGCCAGCGGCAAGAGGGCGAGCAACAGGGCGCCCATGGCACCGCCACCGCCGTCCTTGCTCGGCTCCTGCAGCTTGAGATCGACGATGATGGGATCGTGATCCGAGGCGCTGAACGGGTTGTCCGACTTGATCATGTCGCCGGTGAAGCCGCGGTCGTACTCGAACAAATTGCTCTCGTAGGAGTTGATGTGCCAGTCGGCGACGGCCACCACCTTCTTGGCCAGGGCCGGATTCGCGAGGGCGTAGTCCAGGGTACCGAGCTCGGCCTCATAGCTGTAGGAGATGGCCTTCGCCTGGTTGAACTTGACGTTCAGGTCCACCAGACCATAGCTCTTGCCCACCTCCTGGCCTATCTGCTCGTAAGCCTGCTCGTCGATGAAGGTGTGAGAGGCGGAGCGGATCTTGCGATCGCTGCTGGCCGGCGCATAGTCGGTCAGCACCCGGATCGGGTCCTCCTTGGCGTAGGAGTTGAAGTCCCCCACCAGCAGCACCTGGCCCGGCAGCTTGCTCACCGCTTCCCCCAGCACCTTGGCGGCACTGACCCGGAACTCGGTGCACTTGCCCTGCAGATCCGCGGGCTCCGTCTTGCCATCCCCGTTCTCGTAGCAGCCCGATCCCTTGGATTTCAGATGGTTGACCACCAGGGTCAGGGGATCCTTGCTGCCCGCCACGGTGAAGCTCTGCACCAGGGAGTCACGTTGACCGGCGGTCTTGACTACGCCACCGACGGTGTAACGCTGCTCCGGCAGCAGGATCACGCTGGCGTCCCCGCTCGGGGTCAGCTTGGCCGGACGATAGAGCATGGCCACCATGATGGCGTCGCCGCCGAAGTAGCGTTCCTGACCGAGCAGGGCCTTGGGCAGGCTGACGAAGGCGTAGTGCTGGCTGGCGTCTTTCTGCTGGGCATTGAGGCTCTTGACCAGGTCGCTGATGGCGGAGTGATCGTCGAAACCGTTGTTCTCCATCTCCATCAGGCCGAGCAGGTCTGCGTCCATCTCAGTGATGGCGTTGACTATCTTGGTGCGCTGCTGCTGGAAGTCTTCCAGGCTCTTGGCGCCGCGGTTGCAGCCCTTGGCGCTGTCCGCATCCGCCTGATCCTTGCACAGCACGTTGAGGGCACCGCCCACGCTGGAGTGGCTGGTGAAGTAGTTGAGCACGTTGAAGCTGCCGACTCGCAGATCCGTGCCGGCGGTGCGGGCAGGGGCGCTCTGGCGATCGTTCTCATCGATGCGCAGCAGATCCCCGACCGTGATGGCCTGCTCTTTCGGCACGATCAGCCGGTACTCGTTGTAGCTGTAGCCGACCAGAGCCTCCAGGTTGACCGGCGCATCGCCGATGCGCAGATATCCCTGCTCGGGCTCCCAGGCGGGCAGCCAGGGCAACTTGCCATCGGCGGCCTTGAAGTCGGATTCGAGGAACACCCTGTTGCCCGTGTTGGCCTCGGCCAGTGCCTTGGCCTCGTCGCTGCTGGCCACGTGCAGCTGGGTCGGTTTCACCAGGGGGGCCAGGTGGGAGAGCACCAGGTTGTTGCGCCTGGCGGCGTAGTCATAGCTGAAGTTGCGGCTGATCTTCAGCTCGCTGCCGGCATCGAGGCGCACTCGCATCCCCTCGTGGCGCTCCAGCGCCCGGGCCAGGGTCTCCCCCTCCAGCACCCGCAGCGCCGTGGCGGCAGGGGCAGTGCCCTGAGCCAAGACCTGCAGACGGGGCGTGCCGCCGTCGAAGACGGGCTTGAGCTGGGTATGGTTGTAATACTCCTCGACCTTGGCCTCCAGACAGACCTCGACCCCCGGCTTGATGCCCGGATACTTGGTCGCGAAGTTCTTGTCGTTGAGATAGACGAAGATGCCGTCCGAGCTCTGGGGATCGCCATCCCCCTGCGGATCCTGCAGGTAGAAGCCCTTGTTCAGACTCTCGCCGAGGGCGCTGACCACGGCCCTGACCGAGACGCTCTGGGTGCTCTCGAACTGACCGTCCGGGATCAGGGGGCTCTTGTCGCCACTGCCCTGGATGGCGGGGATGGGGGTGAGGGCGCTGTCGGCCGGGCAGCTGAAGCCGGCGGCCTGGAGTGACGGGGACGCGAGCGCGAGCCCCACGGCCAGTGACAGCAGGGTAGGGGTACCTTTCATTGTGTTTCCTTTTTTATTTTTGCCAGTGTTTCCATAGCCTTGGTGCCTGAACCAAGGGCGCGCATTGTCACACTTCTGGCTGCTCATACCAGTGAACCAGCGCACATTATGGGGAAGCAAAAGAGGCTGTCTCTATTTTTTTGACACAGCTAACACTATGAAATTGATGATAAAGATGTCACCTCATCGAAGCCGAAATTGTGTGAGCACGGCGGCGTTTACATATTTCTCTTTGAGAATGAAGATTGAGTGTTAGCCACTTGCTTTCTATACTCGGGCTGTTCCTCACGGAACCCAGGTAAAGAGCAAACCGACAGTGATGTCGGGACGCAAAGCCTCCGGTCTGCCAGCGATGACAGATAGCGGGGCTTCCCCGGGTGACATGAGGGTATGTGGCCCGTCCATGGCCTGTTGTCGACCCCTTTCGCCTGTTGCTGTTGCGCTTTGCCCGGTCATTAAAAGCCAAGACCAACAAGGAAGATAACAAGATGCAACAGACCCTCAGGCCCAGCAGGCTCGCCATGCTGGTTGCCCTCGCGGCCATGCCCGCCTGGGCGCAGGCCGCTTATCCCGCCTATCAGGCCGGTACCGCCTACAAGGCTGGCGACGTCGTCAGCAACGTGGGCAACCTCTACGAATGCAAGGAATTCCCCTACTCCGGCTGGTGTGGCGCCTCGCCCTATCACTATGCCCCCGGGGTGGGTACCGTCTGGGCCGATGCCTGGAAACCCTTCACCGATGGCAGCACGACGCCGGGCATGACCCTCGCCATCGGCTCGCCCGCCGCCGGCAGCAGCGTCAACGAAGGGGGGTCGGTCGCCCTGACGGTGAGCCTTGGCGGCAACAGCAGCGCCCTGGTCAAGGTCGAATACTTGATCGATGGCACTCAGGTGGCGGTGAGCAGCGCGGCCCCCTGGTCGGCGAGCTGGACCGCCAGCGGTGTCGGCGCCCATCAGCTGACATCCCGCGCCCTGGACAAGGATGGCAAGGTGCTCGGCGAGGCCAGCGCCAGCTTCAACGTCGCCGCCGTGGTGGCGCCTGAGGCGCCCAAGGTGAGCATCACCAGCCCGGCCGCCGGTGCCAAGGTGACCCTGGGTCGCAGCACGGCGGTGAGCGGCAATGTCACCGACGCCAACAACGACGTGGCTAAGGTCGAGCTCTTCGTGAACGGCCAGAAGGTGGGCGAAGACACCAGCGCCCCCTGGCAGGTGAACTGGACGCCGCAAAACAAGGGGCTGACCGGCCTCAAGCTGGTGGCGACCGACAAGGGTGGCCTCTCTGGCGAGTCGGCCCAGGTGGATGTGCTGGTGGAAGAGGCGGCCCTGCCCCCCACAGGCGGCAATCTCTCCTGCGACGTACGCCAGATCTACCGCGCCGATGGCAGCGAGTGCATGGGGGATGACCATGCCCGCCGTGTCATCGGTTACTTCACCTCCTGGCGTACCGGCAAGAACGGTCTGCCCGCCTACCTGGTCAACGACATCCCCTGGGACAAGATCACCCACATCAACTATGCCTTCGCGGCGGTGGATGAGCAGAGCCACACCATCAAGGTGGATGACGCCGCCACCAAGATGACCTGGAGCGGAGTGCCGGGTGCCGAGATGGATCCCGAGTTCGCCTATCAGGGTCACTTCAACCTGCTCTCCAAGTACAAGAAGCAGTATCCGGACGTGAAGACCCTGATCTCCGTGGGGGGCTGGGCCGATACCCGCGGCTTCTATACCGCCACCACCAAGGGTGACTGCACGGTCAACACCGCCGGCATCAACGCCTTTGCCGATTCTGCGGTGAGCTTCATCCGTCAGTACGGCTTCGACGGCGTGGACGTGGACTATGAATACCCCACCTCCATGAAGGACGCGGGCAATCCCAACGACTTCCCGCTCTCCAACCAGTGCCGGGCCAAGCTGTTTGCCAACTATGAAGTGCTGATGAAGACACTGCGGACGCGGCTCGACAACGCCGGCACCGAGGATGGTCGCAAGTACATGCTGACCATCGCCTCGCCGGCCTCGGCCTATCTGCTGCGCGGGATGGAAAACTTCCAGGTCACCCAGTACCTGGATTACGTCAACCTGATGACCTATGACTTCCACGGTGCCTGGAACAACTTCGTGGCCCACAACGCCGCGTTGTTCGACAACAAGGCGGATCCCGAGCTGGCCCAGTGGGGTGTCTACAGTCAGGCCCAGTACGGCGCCATCGGCTACCTGAACTCGGCCTGGGCGGCCCACTACTTCCGTGGCGCCCTGGCGGCCGGCAAGATCAACATAGGTGTGCCTTATTACACCCGTGGCTGGCAAGGGGTGACCGGCGGGACCCATGGTCTCAACGGCAAGGCGGCCCTGCCGAGCCAGAGCAACTGCCAGCCGGGCACAGGTGGCAGCACCATCCCCTGCGGCAACGGGGCGGTCGGCATCGACAACATCTGGCACGATCTGGACAAGAACGGCAAGGAAGTCGGCGCCGGTGCCGTGCCCATGTGGCACGCCAAGAACCTGGAGCACGCGGCCAGCCTTGGCATCACTACCCTGCCGAGCTATGGCACAGCCTGGGGTCTGGATCCCAACGATCCCGCTGACGTGATCCAGGGTCAGTACGTGCGCTACTTCGACGACAAGGCGCAGGTGCCCTGGCTGTGGAACGAGCAGAAGAAGGTGTTCCTCTCCACCGAAGATGAAGAGTCCATGGGCAAGAAGCTGGACTACATCATCAAGCGCGGTCTGGGGGGCGTCATGTTCTGGGAGATGGCGGGGGACTATGCGTTCGATCCGGCCAAGAACGAGTATGTGATGGGCAGCACACTGACGAGCCTGGCCTATGACAAGTTCAGGACGGCAACGCCTCCCAACCTGAAGCAGAACGATCTGCCGGCCCCGGCGGCCCAGCTTGACATCGGCGTCAGCCTCTCCGGCTTCAAGGAAGGGGATTCCAACTACCCGATCAACCCGACGCTGAAACTCACCAACAAGTCGACCCAGACCATTCCGGGCGGCACCCGCATCGAGTTCCTGGTGCCCACCTCCACCTCTGACACCATCACGGATCAGAGTGGCATGGGCCTCAAGGTGGTCGAGAGCGGTGGCAACCAGAACTCCGACGGCATCGCGGGCGAGAAGGACTTCCACAAGGTGGCCATGACGCTGCCGACCTGGAAGGCCTGGACTCCCGGCTCTGACGTCGAAGTGGCCATGACCTACTACCTGCCGGCGGCGGGTGTACCGAGCGGCGTGCGCCTGATTGTCGGCAGCCAGACCATAGGCCTCAAGGCTGACTTCCCGGCCCTGGCCGAGGCGGTCGTAGGCACGGGCGGCGGTGATGGCGGTACCGGCGGCACCACCTGCAGCAGCCAGAGCGTCAACCCGGCGAGCTATCCGGCCTATCCGAGCTGGCCACGGGGGGATCACGCCAATGCCAACGACCGCATGACCAATGGCAAGGCGGTGTGGCAGGCCAACTGGTGGACCAGCTCCGAGCCCAAGGCGGGCGACGGCAGCTGGAAGCTGGTATGCAACTACTGATATGACGAAGCGGCATCTTTCTGATGCCCAGTAGAGACGAAAAATCCGGAGCCAGGCTCCGGATTTTTTTATGGGGAACTCGCGTGATAAACGGCCATAAAAAAGACCGCTCCGGGGAGCGGCCAATGTGCCACCAAGGCAACTGGTGGGGCAGGGCCCCTTGTGTCGTGGAGGCAGGGCGAAGGCAAGCCTCCGCCTGGCTTGTCACTGGGTGACGGCGCCCCCTTGTTGTTCCTTCAAGAAGTTGATCCAGGGGGAGGCCCGGCCGCTGACGTTGCCGTTTTGAGCAGCCTGACTGAAGGCGGAGAGGGCCTCCTTCGGTTTCTGCTGCTCGAAGTAGGCGACTCCGGTCAGGAACTTCAGGTCGGCGCGCTGCTCTCCATTGGCATTGGCCGCCGGTTTGGCGGCGAAGGCCACCAGATCCTGGTAGCGCTTGCTCTGGATCATCATGCGCGCCATCTTGAGCTGCAGCTCGGCATCCGGGGCCAGCTTGTAGGACTTGGCCAGGGTGTCGATGGCCGGATCCAGCTCCTTGGCCTGATGCCAGTAGTTGGCGAGCGTCTTGTAGTTGGCCGCATTGCCCTCTATGGCTCCATCCTTCATGGCCTTCTCCATCACCCGGGCGGCGCGATGGGGGATGCCGGTGAAGGCCAGGTAGTTGGCCAGACGCTGCAGCTCGTTTGCCTCCGTCAGCATGCCGAGGTTGTAGGCCCCCTCCAGCGCCGCCAGTGCCTTGGCGTCGTTGCCCGCCTGCATGTGCATGGCGGAGAGCTGGGTCCAGTACTTCTTCTTCTCCGGATACCTGTCGATGAGGGCGGTGAGCACCTCGGTGGCCGGCTTGTACTGTTTCAGCTCGTAGTGCGCCGCCATCTTGAGCAGGTACCAGGACTCGGGCGCCTTGCCCCCCGACAGCTTGATGGCCTGATCCACCGCCGGTATGGCGTCCTTGTACTGCTTGAGCTGCACATGGGCGTTGGCCAGGGTGATGTAGGCGTGGGGGGTAGGCTTCTCGTCCTTGCCAAGGCTCGCGAACCACTGGTTCATGGTGCTGATGGAGGCCTTGAAGTTACCCTCCGCCATGTAGAGCTGGGCCAGGTTGTAGCGCACCTGCTGGGCCACCGGTTGCGGCAGGCCACCGGTGGCGATGGCATCGGCGAAGTACTTGGTCGCCTGACCGTATTTTTCCTGCTGCGCGGCCACGAAGCCCAGGGTCTGCAGTATCACCCCCTTGTCGTAGACCCGCTCGCCGACGCCGGACAGGGCATCCTGCAGCTTGGCATTCGCCTCGCCGTATTTCTTCTCGGTGATCAACGCCTGCGCCTTGTTGACCGCGCGGTAGGCGCGATCGGAGAGGGCGGGTTGCTCGGCGGCCAAGCTGGCGGTGCTGAGCAGCACCGCCATGGCGACCGGGGCGAGGATCAGGGTATGTAACTTTTTCATCGCCACCTTCCTTAGTTGACCGCGAACTCGATCTCTTGCTGCATACGGGAAGCCTGCGGCTTGCCATCGACCATGGCCGGCTTGAACGTCCATTTGGCGATGGTCTTGCGGGCCTCCTTGCCGAGGTCGTAGCTGCGTGGCTCTTCCTTGACGATCCGCACGTTGCTGACGGTGCCGCGCTCGGTGACGGTGAACTCCACCAGCACCTTGCCGCTCGCCAGCCCCGCCAGGGCCGCCTTGCGGGGCATCATGGGCTCGAAGGTCGCCATGGGAATGGCACCGTTGTTGCCACCCATGCCGCCGCCGCCACCACCGGTGCTGTAGGCGCCGAGGGCATTGCCGCCGCCGATGTTGACCGGGATGTCGAGCTTGGGCATGTCCATGGACGAGCTCTCCATCTGCGGTCTGTCCGTGCTGGCCACTTCCATCTCCGGAGGGGGAGGGGGCCGGTTCGGGGGCGGGGGCTTGGGCAGTTCCCGTTGTTTCTCTTGCAGGGTCTCCTGGGGCTTGAGGCGAATGAAGTCCGTCATGGTGACGTCTTCCCTCTCCGTCAGCTCCCGGTGATCCGGCGTGATGAGCTTGTTCATTCCCAGGAACAGGAAGAACACCACCACACAGGAGACCGTAATCGCTATCAGGTATCTCATGGTGCTCGCTCCGGCATCAGCTGCTCTTGCTCGCCGCGATGGAGATGTTCTGGACACCGGCCATGCGGATCTGATCCATGACCTGGACCACCAGACCGGAACGGGATTCGGTATCGGCCTGGATCACCACGGCACTCTCCGGGTTCTCGGCGCGCAGACGCTCGATGTTGGCGCGCACGGCCCCCACCTCGACGACCCGCTTGTCGACCCAGACCTGGCCATTCTCGCGAACCGCGACCATGATGTTCCCCTTCTTCACCGTCTCCGCCGTGCTGGCGCTCGGACGGTTGATCTCCACCCCGGACTCCTTAACGAACGAGGTGGTGACGATGAAGAAGATCAGCATGATGAACACTATGTCCAGCATGGGGGTCAAATCGATGGCCGCCTCATCAGCACCGCTGTCGCTGTGACGTTTTCTCATGGCAAAAACTCCTTGCTTAACTGTGGCCAGACGGCGTGCCGTCTGGCGCATGCATCCTGCATTAACCGTGTTTCAGGTTGTCTTCCAGCTTCTCGACCGCCAGCTTGGCTTTGTGGTCGAGCTGGTTGACAAAAAACAGGCCGGAAAGGGCGGCAATCATGCCCGCCATGGTCGGTACCGTCGCCTTGGAGATGCCCGAGGCCATCGCCCTGGGAGAGCCGGTGCCCGTGATGGCCAGGGTGTCGAACACCTGCACCATACCCACCACGGTACCGAGCAGCCCCATCAGCGGACAGAGGGCGATCAGCACCTTGATAACCGGCATGCCCTTGTCCACCGCCATGGCGACCCGGGAGACCAGCTCACGCCGGATCTGCTTGGCCGACCAGGAGAGATGGTCGCTGCGGGCCAGCCAGGCGGCCTTGGTCTGTTTCACCTGCTTGGGGTAGACGGTCATGAAGTAGAACCAGCGTTCCAGCAGCAGGGCCCACATCATCAGGGTCAGGAAGAACAGGGCGACCAGTACGTCGCCCCCCAATCCCAGAAACCGGCGGACCGACTCGACTTCTTCAATCAACCAGAACCACATGGTGACTCCTTAGGCTGCGGCTTTGGCGGCGTGCAGATTTTCCTGATAGCGGGCGACGAAGCCGGCACTCTGCTCTTCCAGGATCTGGATGAGACGACGGCTCTGGGTCTGCACTATGGTGTAGAGGAACAGCATGGGCACCGCGACGACTAGGCCTTGCATGGTGGTGACCAGGGCCTCGGAGATGCCGCCCGCCATCAGCTTGGGATCGCCGGTACCAAACAAGGTGATCGCCTGGAAGGTGGCAATCATACCGACCACTGTACCCAGCAGACCCAGCAGCGGGGCTACGGAGGCGATCAGCTTGATGATGCTGATCCCCTTCTCGAACTTGGGCACGTTGCGCAGGATGATCTCGTCGAGCTTGGACTCCAGATCCTCAATGTTGTCGCCACGATGGTTCTGATAGGCCTCCAGCATCTCCCCGATGGGGTTGCCCTTGACGATCTGATCGGATTTCAGCTGCTTGCGCATGGATCCGCCGATGAGGGAGAGGCGGGCACCGCAGAACAGGGCCAGCAGGGTGCCGAGCACGCCGAGCACCATGATGACGTAACCCACTTCCCCCCCCTGATCGACCCGCTCCTTGAAGGTGGGGGACTGGACCAGCAGGGAGAGGATCACGCCGCGGGACGGGTCGACGAAGATGGGCTCGACGGCGCCGCCGCCCTGCTCAAACTTGGCCACCGGCTCCAGCACGCTGTTGTCGGGTTGGCGCGGCAGCTGTTCGAACTTGCCGGTCTCCGGCACGAAGGTCAGGTACTTGCCCTCGGAGACGGTGTTGAACTCCCCGATCTGGGTGACCGTCTTCTCGGCCTGGTTGCCCTCGCCGTAGACCACGGTCGCCGGGATCTGGCTCACCTTGCCGCCATCGACCATGCGGCCGAGGGTGACTGTCCAGAAGGCGGTCAGGTCGTCGCTGGAGGGCAGCTCCTTGCTCTCGGCCAGACGGGTCAGCAGCGCCGCCTGCTCCGGGTGTTCGACCCGGTGGGCGGAGGCGTTGAAGATCCCCTTGAACTCACCGGCGAACTGGCGCAGCACGCCGAACATCTCCCCCATGTTGCCGGAGCGCTGGCGCAGGGTCTCGGTCAGCTCGGTGAGCTGCTTGTCGTTGGCGTCGAAGGTCGCCTTGAGCTGCTCGCCCTTGGCGGTCTCGGCGGCGAGCTCGGCCTTGGCCTTGGCCAGCAGGGCCCCTTGCTCGTTCTTGTCCGCGAGGAAGCGGGCCTCCCGCTCCTTGTTGAGCTGGGATTCGCTGGTGCTGGCGGCCTTGACCTGGTTCAGCAGGGCATTGAGATCCACCGGTTTCTCGGCGGCGGTCACCGGCAGGGTGATCAGGGTGGCTCCCGCGATCAGGGAGGCAATGGCGAGTTTGATTCCTTTCATGATGCTTTCTCCGCAGTTTGAACCGGCAGCTTGATGAGGGCGGGTGGCGCCTGCTTCTTGGCGATGCGAAGGCCCTGTTCCACTGCACTGCGATACTCCTGGGGCAACTCTTCCCACTGACGGGTCTTCTTGTTCCACATGCCGGTCTCGTTACCATCCGGGGATTGGTAGAGCAGGGCGATGCGCCCGACCCGCAGAAACTCGTAGGTCTTCTCGCCGCCATCTTTGTCCAGGCTCGCCTTGTAGGACTCGATGGTGCGGCTGAAGCCCTCCTCGATCTGGTAGGCCTCGAGGATCTTGCGGTACTTCTCGGAGATGGTGACGTCGGCCCGGTTCATGAGATCGGTCAGGGCGGCCACGCGGTCCTCGCGCTCCACCTTCTGGAACGGCAGATCCAGGGCGACGAACTGATCGAGGGAGTCGATCATCTTGAGCATCAGGGGCACCACTTCGGTGCTGGTCTGATCGATCTGGGCGATCTGGCGCTGCATGGAGGCCAGTTCGCTACTCTGGGACTCGACCATCTTGCCCACCTGCTCGTTGTAGGTGCGCAGGCTGTCGACCTGACGCAGGGCGGCCTTGTACTGGGCGAGGGAGGTCTCGGCAGACTCGGCATAGTTGTCGATCTTCTGCTGGGAGACTTTGGATGCATTGTCGGTGGCGGCTTGAGCGTCCACTGCCTGGCTGGCAGTGGCGGCACTCAGATTGAAGCTGGTCAGCAAGGCGGCCGAAATCAGGCTGCCGAGGAGCGCTTTCTTCATTGTAATAGTCCTTTTTTTCATAGGATTACCCTATCTCCATTACTTCCTTGGAATGTTGGGCAAAGCCGACCCGAATGGGCCGGCTTGTCTCTTGCTTGGTGGGTTAGAACTTCTGGGCGTAGTCGATGTAGTAGATGCGACCGTCGATGCTGTAGAGCTCGTCGTCATAGGTGAAGCCATCGCTCTCGAGGGACGGGCCCACGTTGAACATGTTCTTCACCCCGACCTGGATCTTGCCGTTCCAGGGCGCTTCCACACCGACGTTCAGGTTCCAGGTGGTCTGGGACGCGATGTGACCGACTTCCTCACCGGTATCGGCGATGTAGTCCTGACTCTGGGAGTCGATGTAGTTCGCGCTCAGGTAGGTGTCCATGTTCCACCATTGGGGAACGTTGACGCCCACGCCGGAGCTGAAGCGGAACTGGGGCAGACCGTTCTGGCCGATCTTGTCGATGACGGGGCCGCCGGCGTACAGACCTTCCTTGTAATCCAGGATGTAGGTGCCGCCGAGGTCATAACGGATGGTGGCGTAGTTCAGGTCGTACTTGTAATCCACCTTGAGATCGAGGCCCGAGGTCTCCAGGGTACCCAGGTTGACCATGGAGGCGATGGCACCGTTGATCTTGCCCTGGCTGTTACGGGTGATGTTGCTGGAGCCACCGTTGTTCAGCTCGTCATAGATGACGGACTGCAGGGAGTTCAGCTGGATCACGTCGTCGATGCTGATGGTGTAGTAGTCCAGGGAGAGGTTCAGATCGTCGATCGGGCTGTAAGCCACCCCGAAGTTCCAGGTATCCGCGGTCTCTTCCTTCAACTGCTCGTTGGAGGTTCGGGTGGTGTCGTACTGGCGGTTCGGGCAGTCTGCCGCCGAGATGCCGTTGGCCTCGCAGTAGACATAGTCCTTGGCCCAGTCGGCGGAGAAGGAGTCAGCCGCATAGAGGTCGCTCAGGCTGGGGGCGCGGAACGAACGGGACCAGGAGGTGCGCAGCATCAGGTTGTCCAGCGGCTGGTAGCGCAGGCTCGCCTTGGGGGAGAAGGCGCTGCCAAAGTCGCTGTAGTCATCGAAGCGCCCGGCCAGGTTCAGCTCGATCTGCTCTGTGATGGGCACCAGGGATTCGATGTAGGCGGCGGTCACGTCGCGCACCCCGCCGGAGGAGTTGCCGGCGGAGCCGATGATGTTCCCGGCTTCTGACTGGGCATCGTACTTGTCGGAGTAGACCCAGTCGTTGTACTCGGCGCCGGCGTACCAGCTGACCGGACCGGCGGGCAGTTCACCCATGTCCCACTGCACCCCGGCGTACCACTGGTAGAAGTCCATGGTGGAGCGGCGGCTGGTGTCGGCGGTCATGGAGGCAGTGGTCTTGGGATCAAACTCGCCACCGACGAACTTGCCGTCGGCCACCGCCTGTTGGGCGGCAGACTTCAGCACATAACCGGTGCCGTTCTCCTTGTTGTCGGTCTTGGAGTACATGTAGCCGGCGTTCCACTGCATGTCGCCGACGGATTCCGTGGTGATGGTGCCCTCGAAGCCGAGGTTCAGGCTACCGGTCAGGTCGGTGACCAGGTTGTCACGGGTGCCGACGTTGCTGAAGCGGTAGTAGGCGTAGGCGGCTTCACCCAGGCCCTGAGTCGCGGCGGCGTCCAGGCCGTTGTCGGTGAAGAACTGGGCATTCTTCGGGTTGGCCGGATCTATGGTGAAGGCACCGGCGGCGGGGGCGAAGCGACCGAAACTCTCGACCCGGGAGCCGATGATCTGGGGCACGAAGTCCACGGTGTCGTTGATGTGATAGCGGCCGTTCACATACAGGGTGTCACGGCTGCGGGAGGCCGTGGTGGCGGCAATCTGGCCGTAGTTGTAGTTGCAGCCGCCCTCGAAGCCTACGAAGGGCTCCTTGCAGCTGCCATCGGCATTGGTGGCGCCGGCCAGGGGGCCGTATTTCCAGACGGGATCGCCGTTCGCATCCAGGCCGGTGATCCCTTCCACGTTGCGGCCGTAGGGGCTGGGGGAGTCATTGCCCTGCTTGGCGAGATAATCCCGGTCGCGGGCGTAGATGACGTCTTTCTTGTCATGCTCGTAGACTGCCATCAGGGAGCCTTTCTCGCCATTGATGCCGGCGACGACGGAACCGCTCGCCTCGTCACCACCGTCTTCGGTGGGGGAGCCGAGGCGACCCTGGAAGGTCAGGCCGTCATAGCCTTCTTTCAACACCACGTTGATGACACCACCGATGGCGTCGGAGCCGTAGATGGCCGAACCGCCGTCCAGGTTGACTTCGACCCGCTCGACGGCGGCCATGGGGATGGTGTTCAGGTTGATGGAGGTGCCGCCCATGGTGGGGGAGCCGGCGACCCGCTTGCCGTTCAGCAGTACCAGGGTGCGCTCAGACCCCAGACCGCGCAGGCCGACGGTGGACTGGGACTGGAAGGAGCTGCCGGAGGCGGGGGAGACACCCCCGAAGGAGTTGTAAGAGGCTTGCTTGAGGTAATCCGCGACGGTTTGCTGGCCGGACTCTTCGATCCTGGCCTTGCTGACGGAGACGACAGGGGTGGAACCTTCCACGTCGACCCGGGAGATCCGGGAGCCAGTGACCTTGATTTTTTGCAGTTTTTCTACGTTCTGGCCCTCTTCGGCCAGGACAGGGGTGGCCACAACTGCCGCGCTCGCCAAGGCAAACGCTACGGCAGCAGAGAGTCTGCTTTTCCTAAGCATCGCTAGTATCCTTCCTGATTGTTTTTTGTTTGCTTCCTGTACCGCCCTCGTTGGAGCGGTGCGTAAGGCTTATCAAGGTTTGAGGTTTGACGTCAAATGAGGCAGGGCCGATGGGGAGGCGTGCGGTAATAAGCTGACTATGTTTTATATGTGGATATTTTTTAGGATTTTATACTGTTCAGATAGCATTCAGCGATGTGAAAGCGATGTTAAATGAAGTGGTTTCGATTTTATTGATTATTTTTGAACTTATCGATAATGCATATGTCTTGATGAGAGATATATCGCAAGAGTCTACTTTGGTAGCATTTAAATCTGTCGTCGTTCATGTCCTCGCTCGTACCCCGGTTCCGTTCACTGGAAATTCCCTCTTCTCTTATAGGTAAAAGCGAAGTTGAAGTTATTTGATTGTATGTTGTTGTTATTTATGTATTTTGTTGTTTATTTCAAGGTTTGTTTAATTAAATTTTATTAATTAAAAACAATTTAAACCCGATGGCGTAGCAGTTTTTTATCTTGAAGTTGGGTTTTCTGGAAAAAAATCTCAGTTTTTTATACTGCCCCTGTCTGCAGGTATTCATGGGCCTCGTTTTACTTGATTTTTGTTGCAGAGCTTTTACAGTGACCGGGCGGGATTGACTGCCAATAACAGTCAATGCAGTGAGTAATGCCAGGAAGGACAGGCCGTTCATTGGAATGAAACGGCCATACAAGAACAACAAGGACGAGGTTCCACCATGCTGTCGTATTTCTTACGTCGGATGCTTTTGATCATCCCGACGTTTCTCGGGATCACCCTGCTCGTCTTCACCATCACCCGCTTCGTGCCGGGCGGCCCGGTCGAACGCATGCTGATGCAGGCGCAGGTATCGCAGAACGAAAACGGGCGCTCCAGTGGCAGCAAGGGGGCTCAGGCCCTCTCCGACGAGCAGATCGAGGAGCTCAAGGCCTTCTACGGCCTGGACAAGCCCATGCTGGTCGCCTATTGGGAGTGGCTGCAAAAACTCGCCGTGCTGGATCTGGGGGAGTCGACCCGTTACTACGAGCCGGTGTGGGATCTCATCAAGGAGCGATTGCCGGTCACCGCCTTCTTCGGGCTGGCCACCTTCCTGCTGAGCTATGCCGTTTCCATCCCGCTCGGGGTGGCCAAGGCGCTCAAACATAACAGCCGCTTCGACTCCTTGAGCTCCATGCTCATCTACATGGCCTATGCGCTGCCCGCCTACGTGGTGGGGATCTTCCTCATCACCGTCTTCGCCTTCCACCTGGAGTGGCTGCCCATGGGGGGCTTCCCGGGGGACGACTTCGAGTACATGGAGAGCAGCTGGGATCAGATCCGCACCGTCTTCGCCCACGCCCTGCTGCCGCTCATCGCCTACGCCATCGGCGATTTCGCCATCCTCACCATGACCATGAAGAACAGCCTGATGGAGAACCTGTCGGCGGATTACGTACGCACCGCCGTGGCCAAGGGGCTGCCGTTTCGCAAGGCGGTCACCGGCCACGCCATGCGCAATAGCCTGATCCCCATCGCCAGCCACCTGGGGTCTGTGCTCACCGTCTTCTTCGGGGGCTCCTTCCTCATCGAGACCATCTTCAACATCGACGGCATCGGCCTGCTCGGTTACGAGGCCATCGTCGAGCGGGACTACCCCACCGTCATGGGGATCCTGGCCATCACCTCCATGCTGATGCTGGTGGGCAATATCGTCTCCGACATCTGCGTAGCCCTCGTCGATCCCCGCGTGCGGTTTGGAGACTGACCATGAACCTGAACCTGAACCTGAATCCGGTCACGCTGAAAAAACTCAAGCGTTTCAAATCTATCAAGCGGGGTTACTACTCCTTCGTCATCTTCTCGGCCCTGGTGATCGTCTCCCTGCTGGCGGAGCTCCTGGTCAACAGCCGGGCCCTGATGGTAAGCCATCAGGGGGAGTTCTACTTCCCGACCTACGGGGATGTGATCCCGGGCCAGCAGTTCGGGCTGGATTATGAGTACGAGACCAACTACCGGCAGCTACAAGCCAAATTCGAGAAGGAGGGGAAGGGGGACTGGGTGCTGCTGCCTTTGGTGCCCTGGAACCCCTATGAGCAGGACTTCAAGCAGGATGCCTACCCGCCCTATGCCCCGAGCCTGGCGGAGCGCCACTTCCTCGGTACCGACACCAGCGGGCGCGACGTGCTGGCGCGCCTGGTGTACGGTTTTCGCATCGCCATCGGTTTCGCCTTCATCACCCTGGTGGCGAGCTATGTCATCGGGGTCAGCATAGGCTGCATGATGGGCTTTCTCGGCGGGCGCTTCGACCTGGTTTTGCAGCGCTTTATCGAGATCTGGTCCCAGGTGCCCTTCCTCTACGTCATCATGATCCTGGTGTCGCTGGCCAAGCCGAACTTCGGGCTCTTCGTCGGCATCAACGTGCTGTTCGGCTGGATGGGGATCACCTGGTACATGCGCACTCTCACCTACAAGGAGCGGGCGCGGGACTATGTGATGGCGGCGCGGGCCCAGGGGGCGACCACGGGGCGCATCATCTTCCATCACATCTTGCCGAACACCCTGATGATGATCGTCACCCTGGCGCCCTTCGCCGTGGTGGGCAACATCTCCACCCTGACGGCCCTGGATTACCTGGGCTTCGGCCTGGCGCCGCCGACCCCGAGCTGGGGGGAACTGCTCTCCCAGGGCATCAACAACCTGGATGCCATCTGGATAGTGAGCTCGGTGGTGGCGGCGGTGAGCCTGGTGCTCATCATGGTCTCCTTCATCGGCGAGGCCATCCGGGAGGCGTTCGATCCGCGCAAGTTCACCCGCTACCAATGATGGAGTGAGATGCTGGCAGTACATGGAATGATGTGATTTAACCCTTAATCAAGAAGCCCCCATCGCAGGGGTCATGACCAGGAAGTCAAATATGAAGAATAAAATCAAATGGATAGGTGCTATTTTCCTGCTGGTGAACGGTTCCTGGGTCTGGGCCGCCAGCCTGCCCGCGGATCTCAAGTGGGAGACCAATGACACTGATCCTGTGTTTGCCTCCCCCAAGGCGCTGCCCGGCGGCTCCCTCACCATGTTCATCGACAGCTTCCCGCTGACATTTCGCACCGTGGGGCCCGATTCCAACGGCACGTTTCGCTCCTTCATCCAGGACAACCAGCTGCGCCTCATCAGCTTCCATCCCAACACCGGCAACCCCATTCCGTCGCTCGCGACCCACTGGGCCATAGCCCCGGACAACCAGACCGTCTACTTCAAGCTGGATCCCCGCGCCAAGTGGTCCGATGGCAAGCCGGTCACCGCCGATGACTATACCTTCGGCTACGAGATGATGCGCTCCAAGGAGATCCGCGCCCCCTGGTACAACAACTACTACACCACGGAAATCGTGGCGGTGGAGAAGATTGATGACCATACCATCGAGGTCAAGTCGGGCAACCGCAAGGCCAAGCTGGACCTGCTCAACACCACCGAACTCTGGCCCCAGCCCAAGCACTACTACAAGCTGACCCCGAACTGGGTGAAGCAGTACAACTGGTCCCTGGTGCCCACCACGGGCCCCTACGTCATGACCGACGTGAAGAAGGGCAAGTCCATCACCTTCAGCAAGCAGCCGAACTGGTGGGCCCAGAATGATCGCTACAACCAGCACAGATTCAACATCGACACCATCAAGGTGCAGGTGATCCGGGATCACAACATAGCGTTTCGCCACTTCCTGAAGGGAGAGGTCGATACCTTCGAGATGATCCTGCCGAACTGGTGGCATGAGAAGGCGGTGACCCCGGAATACAAGCAGGGCTACGTGCAGAAGGTGATGGCCATGACCGACACCAAGCAGGGGGGGCAGGGGCTGCACCTCAACATCGCCAATCCCAAGCTGGCGGATCTCAACGTGCGCCTCGGCATCCAGCACGCCATGAACCTCGACAAGATGATCGCCACCGTGTTGCGCGGCGACTATGACCGCGCCACCACCTTCGGCTCGGGGTTCGGTGAGTTCACCGACATGCAGCTGGCGGAGCGGGCCTATGACGTGGCCAAGGCGCGGGAGTACTTCGCCAAGGGGGGCTACGCCAAGCCGGGGCCGGACGGCATCCTGCAGAACGACAAGGGGGAGCGACTCAGTCTGGCGGTGACTTACACCACTCAGGAGCACACCAAGCGGCTGACCGTGCTCAAGGAGGAGGCCAAGAAGGCGGGCCTGGATCTGGAGCTGAACCTGGTGGATGGCGCCACCGGCTTCAAGGTGATGCTGGAGAAGAAGCACGAGGCGGCCTGGATGGGCTGGGCCGGCGGTGGTCTCTATCCCCAGTATTGGGAGTCGTTCCACTCCGAGAACGCCAACAAGCCCCAGACCAACAACCTGTTCAACGTGGCGGACAAGGATCTCGACACCCTGATCGATGCCTACGACGTGGAGTTCGACATGGCCAAGCGGGCCGAGCTCTCCCGCCAGATCCAGCAACGTATCTACGATCTCGCCATCTTCGTGCCCGGCGTGCAGCTCAACTACGTGCGGGCCAGCAGCTGGCGCTACGTGATGCTGCCCGAGGTGCCTGCCACCAAGAACACCCCGGATCTGCTCTACTGGCCCATGGACGGCTACCCCCACAGCAGCGGCGGCCTGCTCTGGATCGACCCCAAGGTGAAGGACGAGACCGAGAAAGCCAAGGAAGCGGGCGAGACGCTGGCTCCCATCAACCTGCTCGACAAGACCTATGCACACCATTGAGGTCATGGATAAGGGAGGTGCGGCCATGGCCAAGGGCGAGGCCCCCATCCTCGAGGTACGCGACCTCGAGGTGGAGTTCGCCGTCGATGACGGCAAGATCAAGGTGCTGGACGGGGTGAGTTTTTCCGTGGCGCCGGGGCAGACCCTCGGCATCGTCGGCGAGTCCGGCTGCGGCAAGAGCGTCACATCCCTCGCCATCATGGGGCTCCTGCCCAAGCCCCACGGCCAGGTGGTGGCGGGCTCCATCCGCTTTCAGGGGGAAGAACTCTTGTCTCTCCCACCGGATCAGATGTATCGGGTGCGGGGCAACCGCATCTCCATGATCTTCCAGGAGCCGATGACGGCCCTGAACCCGGTGCAGACGGTCGGGGCCCAGCTGATGGAGGTGTTCAGCCTGCACAGGCCGGATTACGGCAAGAAGCAGCGCCAAGAGGCCGCCATCGCCATGCTGCACAAGGTGGGGATCCCGGAGCCGGAGCGCCGCTTCGGGGTCTATCCCCACAACCTCTCCGGCGGCATGCGTCAGCGGGTGATGATCGCCATGGCGCTCGCCTGCGAGCCCGATCTGCTCATCTGCGACGAGCCCACCACGGCGCTGGACGTGACAATCCAGGCCCAGATCCTGGATCTGATGAAGGAGCTGCAAGCCCAGACCGGCATGGCCATCATCTTCATCACCCACGATCTCGGGGTGGTGGCTGAGCTGTGCGACGAGGTGGTGGTGATGTACGCGGGCCGGGCGGTGGAGCGGGCCGACATCTATGAGCTGTTTGACCGGCCGCGCCACCCCTATACTCATGGTCTGATGGCCTCGATCCCGCGCCTCGAAGACGTGCCCAAGAGCCTGCTCAAGACCATCAAGGGTCAGGTGCCCGCCCTGCACGAGATGCCGGCGGGCTGCCGCTTCTCCAACCGCTGTCCCCACGCCACCGAGATCTGCGTGGGGACCAACCCGGTGACGGAGTCCCTGGGGGATCGCCACCAGGTAGCCTGCCACCACTGGAAGGAGTTGAGCATATGAGCATCTTGTTGCCGGTGGCCGGTTTTAAGCGGTATTCCTGCGTGATGAGGGAGGCTGAACTGATGTCGCCTCAGCACCCGGATAGCAAGGAGTGGGGGCTATGAGTGTTTTGCTGTCGGTAAGGGACTTGAAGCAGCACTTCAAGATGGGTGGGGGATTTTTGCGCAAGTATTACACCGTCTATGCGGTGGATGGCATCAGCTTCGAGCTGAAGCAGGGTGAGACGCTGGGGCTGGTGGGGGAGTCAGGCTGTGGCAAGTCCACCCTGGGACGCTCATTGCTCAAGTTGTTCGAGCCCACCTCGGGGCAGATAAGCTTTGAGGGGCGGGACATCACCCAGCTCTCGCCCAAGGAGATGCGCTCCCTGCGCCAGGAGATGCAGATCGTGTTTCAGGATCCCGCGGAGTCGCTCAACAGCCGCCACACAGTGGGCCAGATCCTGGAGGAGCCCTTCGTCATCCACGGCAAGGGCACGGCCGCCCAGCGACGGGAGTGGGTCTGCGAGTTGCTGGACAAGGTGGGCTTGCCCCGCAGCGCGGCGGATCGCTATCCCCACGAGTTCTCCGGTGGCCAGCGTCAGCGCATCGGCATCGCCAGGGCCATCGCCCTCAAACCCAAGCTGCTGGTGTGCGACGAGGCGGTGTCGGCGCTCGACGTCTCGGTGCAATCCCAGATAGTGAACCTGCTGCTCACCCTGCAACAGGAGATGAACCTCGCCATCATCTTCATCGCCCACGACCTGTCGGTGGTGAAGCACATCTCGGATCGGATCGCCGTCATGTACTTGGGGCGGATCGTCGAGCTGGCGGATGCTCAGCAGCTTTACCTGAGCCCGCGCCACCCCTATACCCAGGCGCTCATCTCGGCCATTCCGGTGCCGGATCCCCGCCGCCGCAACCAGCGCATCCTGCTGACCGGCGACGTGCCATCCCCCATCTCTCCCCCGAGCGGCTGCCACTTCCATCAGCGCTGCCCCTATGCCACGGATCTGTGCCGCGGTACCTCGCCGGCACTGAAGCTGTGCGACGGGCTGGCCCATCAGGTGGCCTGTCACTTCCCCTTGCCGGCGGCGGAGGCGGTCCCCCTGGGAAAGGCAATCTGATGCCGGCGGCCACGCCACGGCCACCGGCATCCGAGCCGGATGGCCAGCGGGAAGAGCAATAAAAAATGGGGCCTGTGGGCCCCATCTTCATGGTTGGAGTTCAGGTTTGGCCGTGGAACTTCTGGCCAGGGCAGGACAGCGTCCCCTGGGGGATGGCTGTTGTGTGAGTTGTCGTTTATTTTGTAATTTTACTACTTTTATCGTCCGGCCGGCCCACTCAGGCGCCATAGCGGAAGTAGTAGTTGCGGGTTGCCGGTGCATAAGTGACCTTCTCTTCCGCGCCTTTCTTGCTGGTTGCACCCTTCAGGTGGAACAGTACTGCCAGATTCTCAAACATGGTCTTACCTCATCGCTCTGTTAATCGTTGTTGTGTGTGACCTGGGTCACAGTTCGATGCTAGGGGCTTTTGTGATCCCGATCAACTTATTGTGTTGTAAATTTACATAAATCATGGAAAAGGTTTTCGGGTGAAGGTTTTCTTATGGATACGTTTTCAAGGGAGAGGGTGACAGAAAAGTGAGATAAACGGGCGGTCGCAACAGAAGATAGGGATGAACCTACGTGGATCTCGGGGCGCCGCCAATAAAATGCCCCGCACTGTGGCGGGGCATGGATGCTGGCGATAAGGCCGGGCTTATTTGGCGGGGATCTGTTCCAGCACGTGCACCAGCAGTTGCCAGAAGCGCTCGACCGCCGGGATATGCACCTTCTCGCCCGGCGCGTGGGCACCGCGGATGGTCGGGCCGAAGGAGACCATGTCCCAGTCCGGGTAGGCGCTCTTGAACAGACCGCACTCCAGACCCGCGTGGATCACCATGACGTTCGGCATCTCGCCGAACAGGGTCTGGTAGCTGTTGCGCACCAGAGCCATCACTGGGGAGTCGACGTTCGGAGCCCAGCCCGGGTAGGCGCCGGTGAATTCGCAGCTGGCACCGGCCAGGTTGAACAGGGAGCGGGTCATCTGCTCGACGCTCTCGCGACCGGAGTCGATCAGGGAGCGGATCAGGCACTGCACGTACACCTCGCCCTCGAGTGTCTTGATGACGCCGAGGTTGGTGGAGGTCTCGGTGACGCCCGGGATGGCATCGCTCATGCGGATGACGCCGTTCGGGCAGGCCATCAGGGAGTCCAGCAGGCGGGCCTGCAGGGCTTCGCTCATCAGCTTGGCCGGCTTGTCCTGGGCATTGAGCAGCACGGTCAGGTTGGCCTCGGTGGCGGCCAGCTCGCTCTGATAGATGCCGGCATAGCGATCCACCAGGGCCTTGAACTCGCTGACGTTGGCGGCGGGCACCAGCAGGGTGGCGCGTGCCTCGCGGGGGATGGCGTTGCGCAGGGTACCGCCGCTGATCTCGGCCAGGCGAACACCCAGCGGCTCGGCGGCCTTGAGCAGGCGCACCAGCAGCTTGTTGGCGTTGCCGCGACCCCGGTGGATGTCGACCCCGGAGTGGCCGCCACGCAGCCCCTTCACCTGCAGCTCGAACCCTTCCCCTTCACCGGCGGCAACCTGCTCAAGCGGGAAGCGGATATTGGCATCCACTCCGCCGGCACAGCCCATGTAGACCTCGCCATCTTCTTCGGAGTCGGTGTTGAGCAGGATCTCGCCCTCCAGCCAGCCCGCTTCCAGGCCGAAGGCGCCTGTCATGCCGGTCTCTTCGTCCGTGGTCAACAGCACTTCCAGCGGACCGTGCTTGATGGTCTTGTCCGCCAGCACGGCCAAGCAGCCGGCCATGCCCATGCCGTTGTCGGCCCCCAGGGTGGTGCCGCGAGCGGTGACCCATTCACCGTCGATGTAGGCATCGATGGGATCCTTGGTGAAGTCGTGCTGGGTGTCGGCGTTCGCCTGGGGCACCATGTCGATGTGGGCCTGCAGCACCACAGGGGTGCGGTTTTCCATCCCCGGCGTGGCCGGTTTCTTGATGATGATGTTGCCGACGGCGTCCTGCTTGACCGCCAGGCCTTCCCCCTGGGCCCACTGCACTATCCAGGCGCTCAGCTGGGCTTCGTGCTTGGACGGGTGGGGGATGGAGCAGATCTGCTCGAAGAATTGCCAAATCAGTTTGGGAGAGAGAGAACTCAGCTGTGCCACGTCGGGACTCCTTACCTGCACGGGATAATAGCGGGCCCCAGCGGTGGCTGGGGAAGTGGGTAACGATAATACAGTCAATCACACAAAAATGTGAGCGATCCGGCGCAAATAGCGCTCTGCTTGTGCTGATAAAGAGAGCACAAACGGCACACATGGCTGCCTTGATGCGACGAACCAGCATAAAGATATTGTGTGATGCGCATCACAAAAATATTGTTTTTTCGAAATCGGATGGTAAATTAACCGCCGTGGGTCACACCACTTGTCAGGATGACAATGAATGCCTCCAGGGAACCGAAGCAAAGCAAGTGCGCCTCCACGGAACCGAGTGTTCGTTCAAGGATCTGAGCCCGCATTAAGGTACGTAACTTGTTAAGCAATCAGGAGTTTTAATATGTCAGGCAGCAATTCAACCTATTGGTTTGCCCAGTCTCTGTATACCCAGGGCTTCAACTACCCGAACCCCTACGCCAGCCGTCGTTAAGGCGGGTCATCAGCCAGGCTGACGACCGAATCGACAAACAGCAGGTGCGCGAGGTTTTCATCCTCCCCCTGCTATTTTTTTATCCGAAATTTGATATGGAGAGTGGATCAGGCATAGGGATCCCGTGTCAGGACTCTGCCCATCATGGGGATCTGACCAATTTTTCCCGCTTTCGCATACGTTTGTCAGGCAATCCGGTGGCAAAGGATGCTATTATGCTGGCCCAACAGCCGGCCTGAGTTCTCGCCCTCGTGCGACCAGGTCGCCAGCTATGCCCATCCTGCTTCTCATTGCATCGTATTCGCTGCCGAGGGTCTTCTCCCGAGGCGGCCACAGTGCAAGCCAAATTTGGCGGCAGGTGGCCAGAATTGACAGAGGTCGGGCCGTTTTGGGTTCGGCGCTGGTTTTCAAGTGATTGTTTTATATAACTCTTCGAGATCGATATTATGCCGAAAAAGTTTTATGTGTCCTGGGACAACCTGCAACGTGAAGCCCGCCGTCTGGCCCGTCGTCAGTTGCCTGTCAGCCAATGGAAAGGGATCATCGCGGTCAGCCGCGGCGGCCTGGTACCGGCCGCGCTGATGGCCCGTGAACTTGGCATTCGCAATGTCGAAACCCTCTGCATCTCCAGCTATGACCATAACAGCCAGCGCGAGCTGGTGGTGGTGAAAGCCGCCACCACGGCCGGCGACGGCGAAGGCTGGCTGGTAGTGGACGATCTGGTGGACACCGGTGGCACCGCCAAGGCGATCCGCGAGCTCTACCCCAAGGCCAAGTTCATCACCATCTTCGCCAAGCCCATGGGCGAGCCCCTGGTGGACGATTTCGAAGTGGCCATCCCGCAGGATACATGGATTGAGCAGCCCTGGGACATGGCGCTGGAATTCGCCAACCCCATCTGCGACGAAGAGTAAACCCATCCCAGGCGCCAGTAGTGGCGCCATGCGGCAGGTCACGAGCCGATGATATCCTCATCGCTGCCATGCCAAAATGGTTTCAAAGGGCCCCACTTAGGGGCCCTGTTTTTTTATGCTATGGCTGCCCGGCGTGAAAAGTGGTTAAGATGGCCCATAGCCTGAGAAAGAAGAGCGACGATTTTGGAACCAAACAACGATACCAACCTGACGGAAAAGCTGTTCACCCGGATCAAAAAGGTATTGGAGACCTCCGAGATATCCAACTCCAGCCCGGTCGAGGAGCACGACAGCAACCTGGCGGAGAGCTTTATCGACGGCGCCTTGTCACCCCACTGGTATCGGCTGCTGCGCCGGCCGACCTGGGCCTGGCAGGGGGCGGATCCGGTGGAGGTGGAGCAGACCCTGGCCCATATCGCCATGGGGCAGGGGGAGCGCACGCACGAGCGCTTCCTGGATACCATCAAGGGCTATGTGCCCGGCAATTGGGTCTACGAGTGGAGCCAGCTGGGCGGCCGCTACTTCAACCGTGGACGTGAACTGGCGGCGGCGGGGGAGTCGGCCAGCGCCCTGAAGAGCCTGCTCAAGGCGGTGCGCTACTACTCCATCGCGAGCTATCCCCACCTCAAACACGACGAGCTGGCGGATCAGGCACAGTTGCTCGGCAACATGGCGTACCGGGAGGCGGGGCGGCTGTTCAAGGTCCCCCTCAAGGAGCTGCAGGTGCCGTTCCGGGGCAAGACCATTCAGGGTTACCTGCACCTGCCCACCACAGAGAAGCCTGTGCCCCTGGTCATCGTCAGCGGCGGCATCGATTCCCTGCAGGTGGACTTCCTCAACTTCTACTTCAAGTGCCTCGAACCCCACGGCATCGGCATGTTGTCGCTCGACATGCCGGGCACCGGCTACGCCGAACACTGGCCTCTGGTGCAGGACACCAGCCGGCTCCATCAGGCTGTGCTGCACCATCTCTCCGAGGTGGCCTGGGTCGATCACCAGCGGATCGCCATGGTGGGATTCCGGCTGGCGGGCAATGTGGCGGCGCGTCTCGCCTTCATCGAGCCGTTCAAGCTGCGGACCGTGGTCTGCATCGGCGCCGGGGTCAATCAGGTGTTCACCAATCAGGAGATGTTTGCCCGCTGCCCGCGCATGATGCGCGATGGCCTGGCGAACCGGCTGGGGGCCGATGCGGCCCAGTGGGATCTGCTGCGCACCAAGTGCCAGGTATTCTCCCTCAAGACGCAAGGTCTGCTGGGGAGTCGCACCTCTGTGCCGATATTGAGTATCGGGCACAAGCGAGATTTTATTTGTCCCGAGCAGGATGTCCGGGCATTGGCCTCCGCCAGCCGCAACGGCAAGGCGGTGGTGTTTGATAAACAGCCTCTGCTAGAGGTGTATGACGAGGCGCTGAAAGAGACGGTAGACTGGCTCAAGAAGCACCTATGCACATGATGTAAAACTAAAAGTGTCACATCACCATGTGATGGTATGGCTTGTTCAACAGGGAGGTTAGCATGTCAGAGAGAGTGACCTACAAGCGCTTGCTGCGGCAATTCGCCGCCATCGGCCCCTATCTGCGAGAGGATCTGTGCGAGGAGGGGCGCTATCGCTTCGACTGTCTGTCGGTCTGCGTCAGCGCCAAGCCGGCGCCGGACAAACGGGAGTTCTGGGGTTGGTGGCTGGTGCTGGAGCAGGATGATCATCATTTCAGCTATCACTATCAGGTCGGTTTCTACAATGCGGACGGGGAGTGGGTCGACAAGCCGCTGCCCAAGAAGCACCAGGCGGAGGTGGAGCGTACCCTCAACCACTTCTACAAGCTCATCAGCGCCAAGCTGGCCACCCTGGAGTGCAAGATCTCCCCTGCCGAGCAGGTGACCAACGAGCTGAGCGTGACCGCAGCCTGACTCATCCGGCCCCGTGATGACGGGGTCGTTTTTCCTATCCGTGCAACATCCTGGAAAGGCCCGCTTAACGTGCGGGCCTTCTTTTCCGTCTGCCGCCGCCGGCTGGCTTAATTGCCTTGCAGGGCAGGGGGGCCGTGGGTATAAAGGGATTCCTTACTTTTTAACCTCTTCGTTCCCATGGAAAACAGAACCATAGTCGTCAAACTGGGCACCAGCGTGCTCACCGGGGGATCTGCCCGCCTCAACCGTGCCCACATGGTCGAGCTGGTCAGACAGTGTGCCGCTCTGCACCGTGATGGCCATCGCGTCGTCATGGTCACCTCCGGGGCCATCGCCGCCGGTCGTGAACACCTCGGTCATCCCCCGCTGGCGCCGACCCTGCCCAACAAGCAGATGTTGGCGGCGGTCGGCCAGACCCAGCTCATCCGGGTGTGGCAGGACTTGTTCAACCTCTATGGGCTGCATATCGGCCAGATGCTGCTGACCCGCGCCGATCTGGAAGACCGCGAGCGTTATCTCAATGCCCGCGACACCCTGCGCACCCTGCTCGATCACCGCATCATCCCCGTCATCAACGAGAACGATGCGGTGGCCACCGCCGAGATCAAGGTGGGGGACAACGACAACCTCTCCGCCCGTGCCGCCATCCTGGCGGACGCGGACCTGCTGATCCTGCTCACGGATCAGAAGGGACTCTTCACCGCCGATCCCCGCAGCAACCCCGATGCCCAGCTCATCGAAGAGGTGCAGACCATAGACGACACCCTGCGCAAGCTCGCCGGTGACAGCGTCAGCGGGCTCGGTACCGGCGGCATGGCCACCAAGCTGCAGGCCGCCGACGTGGCGCGCCGGGCCGGGGTCAATGTGGTGATCGCCACCGGCCAGATCCCGGAAGTGGTCGGCCGCCTCGCCAAGGGAGAGCGGGTCGGTACCCTGTTCCCGGCGCTGGCCTCCCCGCTGGAAGGGCGCAAGAGCTGGATCCTGGCTGGCCCACCCCCCCACGGCGAGGTGCAGGTGGATCAGGGGGCCGTCGCCGCCATGCAGGAGAAGGGCTCCAGCCTCTTGCCCAAGGGCATCATTGCGGTGAAGGGCGACTTCGCCCGGGGCGAGGTGGTGCGGATCCTGGATCCCAAGGGGAGCGAGCTGGCGCGGGGCATCTGCCGTTACGATCACGTCGAGCTGGACAAGTTGCGCGGCGTGCATTCGGATCAGATAGAACAGGTGCTGGGGTACGGCTATGGCGCCGTGGCCATCCACCGCGACGATATGGTACTGCTGTAAGAGAGCACTCCTGGGCCCTGCCACGGACAGGCCCTGATGAGCCATTCACTGAGATGGCTGAGTGCTGCGGTAATCCGGCATACCTGGCTCAAGCCATGACGGGGATTGCGACCACGGGGTCATGGGCCATTCACAGAGATGACAGGGTGCTGCCGTGAGGCGGCATCCCGGATTGAAAGAGGACATGTTATGAGTCTGGAGAAAATGGGGCAGGCCGCCCGCGAAGCCGCCTATCAGCTGGCCACCGTCAGCACGGCGCAGAAGAACCGGGCGCTGGCCGCCATCGCCGACGAGCTGGAGGCGCGCAGCCCCCAGATCCTGGCCGCCAACGAGAAAGATATCGCCGCGGGCCGCGAGGCGGGTCTCTCCGAGGCCATGCTGGACAGGCTGTTGCTCAATCCGGCGCGCCTCGCCGGCATAGTGGCGGACGTGCGCAAGGTGATCACCCTGGACGATCCGGTCGGCGCCGAAATCGACAACCGGGTGCTGGAGAACGGCCTGCGTCTCTCCCGTCGGCGGGTGCCCATCGGCGTCATCGGCGTCATCTACGAGGCGCGCCCCAATGTCACCATCGACATCGCCAGCCTCTGCCTCAAGACCGGCAACGCCAGCATCTTGCGGGGCGGCCGGGAGACCTTCCACTCCAACCTGGAGCTGGTGCGGGTGATCCAGAGTGCGTTGGCCGCCTCCGGCCTGCCGGCCGAGGCCGTCCAGTACATCGACAATCCGGATCGGGCTTTGGTCGGTGAGCTGCTGCGCCTCGATCGTTACGTGGACATGATCATTCCCCGCGGCGGCGCCGGGCTGCACAAGATGTGCAAGGAGAACAGCTCCATCCCCGTCATCATCGGCGGCTTTGGCATCAGCCACATCTTCGTGGACGAGAGCGCGGATCTGCCCCGCGCCCTCGCGGTCATCGACAACGCCAAGGTGCAGCGCCCCTCCGCCTGCAACGCCCTCGACACCCTGCTGGTCCATGAGAAGGTGGCGGACGTGCTGTTGCCGCAACTGGCCAGGCTGATGAACGAGCGCAAGGTGACCCTGGTGGCGACCCCGGAGGCCTTGCCGCTGCTGGTGGAGGCGGACAACCTGAGCGCCGCGGCCGCAGAGGATTTCGACACCGAATGGCTGGGGCTGACCCTGGGGGTCAAGCTGGTGGCCGACGTGAACGAGGCCCTGGCCCACATGCGCGAGCACAACGCCGGCCACTCCGACGCCATCCTGACCAATGATCTGGCCAACGCCGAGCGTTTCGTGAACGGCGCGGGTTCGGCGGCGGTCTACGTCAATGCGTCCACCCGCTTCACCGATGGCGGCCAGTTCGGTCTGGGTGCCGAGGTGGCTGTGTCGACCCAGATGCTGCACGCCCGTGGCCCCATGGGGCTGACGGAGCTCACCAGCTACAAATGGGTAGGGGTGGCGGATTACCTGAGCCGCGCCTGAGTCGCCTTCTCTGGCTCTCTAGAAAAATGCCGACGTCTGTCGGCATTTTTATGCTTTTTTATTGCGCCCCATCAGGGGCTTGCATATAACTATCCAGCAAGCCGTGGCGAGATTTTGCACACTAGGCTACCAGTAAAAACGGGAGCAATTTCAAGGATGAAACAGACAAGCTGGGTTGCGCGGCTGAGGTGGCTCTGGCTGAGCCTACCGGTGCTGCTGGGGACGATCTGCTTCAGCGGCGCCACTCAGGCGAGCTGGGATCAGGATCTCTATCGCCAGCTCGGTCTGGCAGGCAAGCTCGACAGCCGAGTGTTTCGCAAGGCGCTGAACGGTTATCAGAGCGTGCGCCACAAGCGCAAACCCATCCTCACCATCATCGATTACAGCAAGCCCTCGAACCAGCGCCGCTTGTTCGTGATAGACGTCAAGCGCCACAAGCTGCTCTACCACACCTGGGTCAGCCACGGCCGCAATTCCGGGGAGCTGGCGGCGCGCCAGTTCTCCAATCAGCTCAACTCCAGGCAGAGTTCCCTCGGGGTCTATCGCACCGCCGAGACCTATCAGGGCAAGCACGGCTACTCCCTGCGCCTCGATGGGCTGAGCCCGGGCAAGAACAGCAATGCCCGCAAGCGCACCATCGTCGTGCACGGGGCGGACTACGCGAGCCCGAGACACCTGCAGAAATACGACAAGCTGGGGCGCAGCTGGGGTTGTCCCGCCCTGCCGAGGGAGCAGTCCAGGGCCATCATCGACATCATTAAGGGGGGGAGCGTCATCTACGCCCACGGGTAAGCAGAATGCACAAGGCCAGTGCTGGGCTGGCCTTGTCATGGAGACGCACGGGTCTGGATTAACGCACCACCAGCACCGGGCAGGGGGCGTGGCGTACCACGGACTCGGCGACGCTGCCCACCAGCAGGTGGCTGATGCCGGAGCGGCCGTGGCTGCCCATGACCACCAGGTTTACCTTGTCCTCCTTCGCCTGCAGGACTATCTCGTCGGCGGCACGGCCGAAGCGCACCTCGAAGGTGGCGGGGATGGGCAGGGTTGCGACCAGCTCCTTGAGCTGGCTCTTGGCCTGGCGCTCCATCTCGTGGGTGATCTCGATGGCGGTCATGTGCAGGATCTTGTAGCTGTCGAAACCGTGCAGTTGATCCACCACGTGGATCAGCTTGAGCTCGGCCTGATGGCTCTGGGCCATGAAGACCGCATACTCGAGGACGGCCTTGGACATCTCGGAGAAGTCGACGGGGCAGAGTAGCGATTTGATGGACGGCATGATGTGGCTCCTCTTTCTAGTTAGGTTACTAATGAATCTTGTTATCCATATTACCCGTTCAGGCGGTAATAACTCACGACTCGCTCGCAAAACCGGGAAAAGGTGGGAGGCTGCGCGAGAACTTTCTATGCTGTGTCCAGAGGTGAACAGATCATGCTGACAACGCCACCTCCGAGGAAATACAGCTACATGCTTCGTTTGATCTTGTTGTGCTGCCTGCTGCTTGGTTGGCCCGTCCGGGCCGAGACCATACATGTCTATTGCGATGACTGGCCCGGCTTTTGCCAGGGAGATGGTCGCGGCATCTATCTGGACATAGTGCGCGCCATCTATGAGCCGGCCGGTTACGGCATTCATCCGCACATAGTGCCTTACAAGCGGGCGCTGGCGGTGGTGGCGCAGAGGGGGGGCGACATGGCGATGGGGGTCTATCGGGACGAGGTGGAAGGGGTGCATCAACCCCGCTATCCGGCCTCGGCGGATGACGTGACCGTGCTGATGCAAAAGAGATGGCTGCCGAGCTGGGAGGGGGAGCAGAGCCTGCGGGATCAGGATGTGCTCTGGCTGCGGGGCTGGGCCTTCGACAAGTTCATCCCCGAACCCATGCGCTGGTATGAGATAGACAGCCACGACATGGCGCTGCAACTGCTGGCCAAGGGACGTTACCGCTACTACCTGACCGCCGGTGTGCTCTACCCCAAGGATGCCATCCCCCCCGACATGATCCGCGTCTTCCTGCGCTGGGTGCCGACTTATCCCATCTTCGTGGACAACGAGAAGGGGCGGCAACTGGAACGGCTCTGGGATCCCGGCATGCAATCCCTGATCAAAACCGGCGCTCTGGCGGATATCTACAGGCGCAACCAGCTCTATGACTACTACCGGGACTTTATAAAGCAGCAGGCGCAGAGCCTGAAAAAGTGACGGCTTGTGCCAGACCACCCGCCATCTTGGTCCTCTCGCGTGGATTCTCTGCCATTCAGCGCAGGGGGCAGGCATGTTCTCTGCAATGAGTGGGATGGGGAAATGTTCTGGGTTGTCAGGCGCTGAGGGGGACTGTTTATGCTGCCAGCACTAGGCTGGCAACATGCCCTCTCAGGCTTGCGGCCCCGCTCTGAGCCCCTTGGCCAGCCGATCGTAGAGGATGACGTTGACCGAGGCCGCCAGGTTCATGCAGCCATTCGTCGGCACATAGATCACCTCCTTCACCGCCGCGAAGCGATCGGGTTCCAGGGTGCCATCCTCGGGGCCGAAGATGTAGAAGGCCCGCTCGGGGTGCACATAGTCAGGCAGCGAGGTCGCCCCCTCGATGAGATCCACCAGCACAGGGGTGCAGCCTGGGGGAACGAAATCCAGCAGCTCCTCGACCCCGAGCAGGGGGATCTTCTCCACCATCTGCTTGGTGTCGGTGGCGAAACGCCGCGCCAGCTCGAAGCGGCTGCCGGTGTAGTAGACCTCCTCCGCCCCGTAGCAACCCGCGGCCCGCATCACGGCCCCCACGTTCTCCGGTGACTTGGGATTGACCAGGCCAATGGCGCAATAGGGGCTAGTGGGCTGCGCCGGCGATATGGCGCAGCCATGCTCCGGTTCTCTCATCTCGTGATCCTCTCCTGCTCAAGGGCTGCGCATTATACTCCCGCGCCGCTTTTTGCCCATCCCTTGCCTCATCCGGAGCGGGCGGCGGCCTTTCTGTGATGGGGGGAAATCAAAGCGGGTTTCATATTGATCCCTTTCGTAAGGGTCCCGGGGTTTTTTGTGTGTCAGCCGACATTTTTTGCACAAAAAGCTGGCAGGAAAACCTTTGCGGATAATAATGGACAAACGTTTGCAATTGGATGTTTGTCTATGACGGAGCGTGAACAAGAGATCCTCGCCCTGCTGCGCCAGGATCCCATGATTGCCCAGCAGGAGCTGGCGGACAGGCTCGGCATCAGCCGCTCGGCGCTGGCGAGCCATATCTCCAGCCTGATGCGCCAGGGCTATGTGCAGGGTCGGGGTTATGTGCTGCGCGAGGGCCCCTACGCCGTGGTGATAGGCGGTGCCAACATGGATATCTGCGGCGCCAGCCACGACAACCTGCGCATAGGTGACTCCAACCCGGGCCGGGTGAGCACCTCCGCCGGTGGGGTGGGGCGCAACATCGCCGAGAATCTGGCGCGCCTCGGCACCGACACCCGGCTGCTGACCGCGGTGGGCAACGATCAGTACGGCCACCACCTGCTGGAGGTGAGCCAGCGCGCCGGCGTCGACGTACGCCAGGTGCTGGTGCTGGAGGGTCAATCGACCTCCTGTTACCTCAGCCTGCACGATGGCAGCGGCGAGATGAGCTGCGCCGTCAACGACATGGGGATCATCGACGAGCTGACCCCGGCCAGGCTTGCCCCCCTGACGGGCTTCCTGGCCGCGGCCCGGCTCTGGGTGCTCGACACCAACCTCGCGACCCACACCCTGGACTGGCTGTTCGAGCGCCAGGGGGAGCACATCATCTTCGTCGACACCGTCTCCGTGGCCAAGGTGGAGAAGATCCGCCCCTGGCTGCACCGAATCCATACCCTTAAACCCAATCGCAGCGAGGCCGAACAGCTGTGCGGCTTCCGCATCGCCGGACCCGACACCTGGCCCATGGCGGCGGCCTGGTTCCACCGCGCCGGGGTGCAGCGGCTGTTCCTGAGCCTGGGGGATCAGGGGATCTTCTATAGCGACGGGGAGTGCCAGGGCCATCTGCCCGTGCTCGGCAGCCCTGTCGTCAATGTGACCGGCGGCGGTGACGCCTTCATGGCCGGTCTGGCCCACGCCTGGCTGCAGGATCAGGCCATGACCGAGACCACCCGTTTCGCCCTAGGCTGCGCCGCCCTCACCGTCAATTGTCCCGATACCGTCTTTTCCGGCCTCTCCAAGGCCGCCGTTGAACGCTTGCTGGAGGAGTACCCATGTTGAACGCTTACCTCGATATCCAACCTGAAGTCGCCGCCGCCCTGGCCGCTGGCAAACCCGTGGTGGCCCTGGAGTCCACCATCATCTCCCACGGCATGCCCTATCCGCAGAACGTGGAGACGGCGCGCCAGGTGGAGCAGGTGGTGCGCGACAACGGCGCCGTGCCGGCCACCATCGCCATCCTGGATGGCCGCCTCAAGGTGGGTCTGGATGAGGGGGCCCTGGAGGCACTGGGCAAGGCTGGTCACGCCGCCACCAAGTGCAGCCGTCGCGACATTCCCTTCGTGCTGGCGAGCAAGGGGATGGGGGCGACCACGGTCGCGTCCACCATGATCATCGCCGCCATGGCCGGAATCCGGGTCTTCGCCACCGGCGGCATCGGCGGCGTGCACCGCGGCGCCCAGGAGACCTTCGACATTTCGGCCGACTTGCAGGAATTTGCCCAGACCCCGGTGGCCGTGGTCTGCGCCGGTGCCAAGTCGATTCTGGATATCGGTCTGACCCTGGAGTACCTGGAGACCCAGGGCGTGCCGGTCATTGGCTACCAGACCGAGGAGCTGCCCGCCTTCTACACCCAGGAGAGCGGCTTCAAGGTGGATTACCGCCTCGATACCCCGGCGGCCATCGCCGAAGCCCTGCGCCTCAAGTGGGAGCTGGGTCTGGCCGGTGGCGCCGTGGTGGCCAACCCCATCCCGGCCGAGTTCGCCATGCCCAAGGCCGACATAGACGCCGCGATCAAGCAGGCGCTGCGGGAGGCGGACGAGCAGGGGGTCAAGGGCAAGGAGTCCACCCCCTTCCTGTTGGCGCGAGTGTGCGAGCTGACAGGCGGCAACTCCCTGGCCTCCAACATCCAGTTGGTGCTGAACAACGCCGCCCTGGGGGCGCGTATCGCCGCCAGCCTGTAAAAGAGGGTTGGCAAGATAGCGAGAGGGGGCCACAGGCCCCCTCTCAATTAATAAGCCGTCGACTCATTTCCGCTGGGAAGAATATGATCTCGGCCTCATGGGCATTATTTAAAGGTGTATTTAAAATGCACACCAATAATGTGCGGAGCCGAATTGCATATTTAATAATCGCTTTATTCAATGATCACAATCTAATCAATTGGCTGTTATTTGCGCCTCGGCTGTCGATAATCGATGCATCGGAATTCAGTCAAATTTCCCCCGCAAGACCCCGCCATTATTCCGCCCATAAAATACAAAGCCATTGTTTTTAATATGGTTTTAATCATCCACCCTTGATCTTGAGCAAATAATATCCACCGTTTCTCCAGCAGGCTGGGATGGCGATGATTCGCGAACTCAAGGGAGAGAGAATAATGAATAAATATAATCTGCTGCTGGTGTTGGCACTGCCCGGGATGGGGTGGGCGAGTGAGCCGGTGCAACCGGTGGAAGCGGTCAAGGTGGGTGATCCGGCCAAGGTGGAGTTGGGCAAGATGCTGTTCTTCGAGCCTAGGCTCTCCAAATCCAACGCCATCTCCTGCAACTCCTGCCACAACCTGGCGACGGGCGGGGTGGACAATCAGGTCAGCTCCCTCGGCCACCAGTGGAAGGAGGGACCGATCAACTCGCCGACGGTGCTCAACTCCAGCCTCAACTTTGTCCAGTTCTGGGATGGACGCGCCAAGGATCTGAAGGAGCAGGCGGCGGGCCCCATCGAGAATCCGCTGGAGATGGCCTTCACCCACAAGCTGGCGGTGGAGACCCTGCACACCCTGCCCGAATACAGGGTTCGCTTCGATGCCGTCTATGGCAAGCCTGATTTCGGCATCGACGAGGTGACCGACTCCATCGCCGCTTTCGAGGAGACCCTGGTCACCCCCAATGCCCCCTTCGATCTCTGGCTCAAGGGGGACGGCAAGGCGCTGACGGCGCAGCAGCTGACCGGTTATCAGCTGTTCAAGGACAAGGGCTGCACCGCCTGCCACAACGGCGTCGCCATCGGCGGCAACTCCTACCAGAAGATGGGGTTGGTCAAGCACTACGAGACCCGCAACCCGGCTCAGGGGCGTGGCGCCGTGACCGGTGAGCAGCAGTTCATCGGCTGGTTCAAGGTGCCCACCCTGCGCAACATCGAGCTGACCTACCCCTACTTCCACGACGGCGCCGTCTGGGATCTGAAGGAGGCGGTGCAGATCATGGCGGACATCCAGCTCGGCCAGCGTCTGAGCGAGCAGGAGGCGGAAGACATGACCGCCTTCCTCAGGAGCCTGACCGGCGATCAGCCCCGGATAGTGCTGCCCATGCTGCCGCCGTCCCAACCGGATACCCCCAAGCCCCAGGTCAAGAGCTGACGAACTGGGGTGCATCGGAAGCGGAGCCAGTCTCCGCTTCATCATGTATCTATCTGATTGATTACAGGGACAAAGCCCCCCGCACGTCACAATGACGGCAGGATGACAATCCCCCAGCTGCGCGCAGTTTTTTGGCCGAATTGCCGCCACCTTCACATTTACGACATGCTCGTAAAATAGCCGATTGCCTGACTCATCAGACCTGGTGTCAAATCACTCCGCCTAACACAAGGAGTGGCATAATAATGAATAATATTAATAAGTTAGTTCTGGCTATCGGATTGACTCTCGGCGCTTTCCCGACCCTGGCGGCGGGATTCCAGTGCAAGGATCACGTCACCCTGGGGGTACCCAGCCAATCCAGTCAACTGTTGTGCCGGGAAGGCTACGCTGCCGGCTACAACTACGACACCAAGGTCTCTGACTGGGTCTCCTATCGGATGACGGCGGCCAGCGCCCAGGGGCAGGTGCCGCGCAAGGATGCCTTCGCCGAGGACAAGGAGGTGCCGGTGCAGTTCCGCGCCACCCTGGCGGACTACAAGGGATCCGGTTATGACAGGGGCCATCAGGCCCCGGCGGCAGACATGCGCACCAGCGCCACCACCATGAAGCAAAGCTTCCTGCTGACCAACATGACGCCCCAGCTGCCGGCGCTCAATCAGGGGGCCTGGCGCATCCTGGAGGAGAAGACCCGCCAGTGGGCCATCGCTTACCAGAACGTTCAGGTGATCACGGGCCCCATCTTCACCAACTCGGACGCTTCCATCGGTAACGGTGTGACCGTGCCCCACGCCTATTACAGGGTGGTGATGGACGTGGCCAATCAGGAGGCGATCGCCTTCATCCTTCCCCAGGAGAATGTGTCGGCCAGCAAGCTGGCGGATTACATAGTGACGGTGGATGCGGTGGAAGAGCAGACCGGGCTCGACTTCTTCACCAGTCTGCCTGACGAGCAGGAAGAGGCCATGGAGTCCCAGCTGATGGCGATGTGGTGAGAGGGAAAAGGAAACCGCAGATAGCGCAACAGGGGCCTGGGCCCCTGTTGTCATTTGCTTATCTCATCCCCGACCTTCTTGACCGTATCCCGGGTGCCGTGGCCGATTTCCCGGGTCACGTCCCGGGTGGTGTGGCCAATCTCCCGGGTCACGTCTCGGGTGGTGTGCCCCACGGTGCGGCCCGCCTCCTTGATATGGGTACAAGCCGAGCTACCCAGCACCAGGGCCAGTGTCAGCAGAACCTTGCCATTACGCATCATGAGGTGCTCCTTATCCTGTGGTCTCATCCATGCCGATGGGCCATTATGGCTGTGCAGGCAAGGGTTGGGCAACCAACAGGGTATGACCTGGGCCTGGGATCTCGTGCTCGGCCTCCACGTGGAAACCTGCTTCACGCAGGCACTGGTACATCTGTTTGGAGTGATAGAAGCGGCTGTTGCCATTGGCGATGGCGGTGAAGTAGAGGGAGGTGGCGTTGAGGCTGAAACTGGCGGCCTCAAAGCTCTGCCTGTCCCAGAACAGCTCCAGGATGCAGACTCTGGCCCCCGGTTTCATGTGCCGGCGAATGCGCTTGAGGATGGCCACTATCTGCTCGTGACTGAAACAGTCGAGGAACTGGCTCATCCACCAGATATCCGCCTCTCCCGGCAGATAGCCTTCTGCCTCCAGCATGTTGACCCCGTGACCCTGGACGCGCGCCGTCAGTCCGGCTGCGTCAATTCTGGGTTGCGCCAGTGCGATCTGCTCGGGCAGATCCAAAATGGTGACCTGGAGTGCGGGATCCCGGGTCGCACAGGAGATGGCCCACTTGCCGGTGTTGCCCCCCACGTCATAGAGGCTGCGAGGCTCATAGCTCAGCACATGATCCTGCACCTGCTGGAAGGCCCAGTCGGAGTAGAAATGATCGAAGGAGAACCAGCTGGCGCGGGCGGGCTCGGGCAATTTGTCCAGATGGGGGTAGATGGTCTCCCAGTCCGGGTTGAATACCTTGAGCCCCTCTGGCTTGCCCTCGCGAATGGCGTCGAGCAGGTGAGCCAGGGGCTGGTAGCAAACGTGCTGGGTAAAATCCATGTTGACCCGGGTCATGGGGTCGTTTTGCAGGTATTTACCCACCTTGCCGAGCACATAGCGCTCCCCGGCCAGATGACAGACGCCGCCGCCGAGGCCCATGTCCAGCAGCACAGACACCGCGTATTCGCTGAGCTTGCAGTGGCTGGCGATCTCTGCCGTGGTAGCGCCGCTCTTGCCGCGGCTCTCCAGATAGGCGAGCACGCCGGTTTCGCGCAGGCACCAGCTCGCCTGAAACAGCATGGGGGCGAAGGCGATACGCTGGGCCTGGCTGATGGCATCGAGGGCGTTATATTGCTCACACTGATAGTGTTTCAATGGGGATCCCGTCTCTGGTTATTTGGTGCTGGCGCGGGACAACTCAGTCTGGATGGCCTGATTCAAGCCCAGGATCCAGCGATTATAAGTACGATGAATATTGCCTTTGCCATCGTCATCCAGATTGATGCTGCTGACATAATTGATGGAATAGTCATGAGTAGTATATGGAATATTGATCACAGCTTGATGTTTGCGCACGTTCAACTGGCCACGAATAACGCCAGGTTGATCTTTTTTCATCACCCAGCCTTTGCTGATCCCACCGTTGATGATGGCGTTACCCACCTGCTCTTCGGTCAAGTTGAAATTCACCTGGTTGGCTGGCAGATTGTGTACAGGTTTGCTGGTGGAGCAGGCTGCGAGCAGGAGTGTGCCGAGAACCAAACCTGATTTTGTGATCCAATTCATTATTTTTCTCCAGTACTAAATTCAAGAGGCGAGGCGATGAAACATCATCGCCCGGGTATTTTCAATAAAATATGATTTGATGCAATAAGTTATATGTGAGGAGATCTACTTTTTTAAAAAAATAATGCTATCATGCCGAAAAATTAATAGTCATAACGAACTGGCTATTGTTTGCTCATATTTTGTTGTGCCGATATTGAGCAACTCATTTATTATATGTAACGAACTCTCGCGCCGAAAAAGGACGGAACGCCGCCATCATGCTCTCATTCTCACTCCTTGATGCGCAGGCACTCTCCCCTGGATTGGAGCAAGCCGCTCAATGGCGGCAATGGGCCACGCAAATACAGTGGCCCGAAGCGCCGCAACCCGTGCCCGCGACCCCCTTGATCCCCATGATGATGGCCCGTCGCCTCAGTGCCGGTGCCCGCCTCGCGGTGCAGCTCGGCCTGGATATGCTGGCCCGTCATACTGTCGACAACGCCATCTTCGTCAGTCGCCACGGCGAACTGGCGCGCTCCATGACGCTGTTGCAGGGGCTGGCGGTGGGCAACCCCCTCTCCCCGACGGATTTCTCCATGTCGGTGCACAACACTGCAGCCGGGCTCTGCTCCATCCAGGGCAAGGCTACGCTACCCATAAGTTCCCTCGCCGCAGGGGAGGGGAGCCTGATGGCGGGACTGACCGAGGCCGTTGCCAACCTCCATGCCGGCTATCGGCGGGTGCTGCTGGTGGCGTTCGAAGGGGAGATCCCGGCTTTTCATCACCCCTGGCTCCCTGCCACGCCGCCGTATGCGCTCGCGCTGGTGCTGGGCAATGAGCAGGAGGCGGAGAGTGAGCGCTGGCGCTGTGAGGGGCAAGGGGTTGCCACCGACTCCCCCGAGCTGGCACAGCCCCTGGCATTCTGGCGTGCGCACCTGTTGCAGCAAGCCAGCTGCCTGCTGGGTGATGGTCGTCAGGAGTGGTCATGGCGGCGAGACTGAACCGGTTCTGGCGTCTGCTGGGTACCGCCCTCGGCTTCACCCTGTTTGGGCTGGGGGGCTTGCTGCTCAGCCTCTGCTGGTTTCCGCTGCTGGCGCTCTGCCTGCGGGGTGAGCGACGTCGGATCCTGGCACAGGCCAGCATCAAGCAAAGCTTTCGGCTATTCATGGCCCTGCTCAAGGGGCTGGGGGTGCTCGATTATCGCGTCATCGGCATGCCGAGGGATCTGCACAGTGCCCTCATCGTCGCGAACCATCCCAGCCTGCTCGACTATGTGATCCTGGCCGCCGAGCTGCCGGTGTGCGACTGCATCGTCAAGCGGGCTTTATGGCATAATATTTTCCTCGGTGGCGTGGTGCGCGCCGCCGACTACATTCCCAACGGGGAGGCGGAGCAGCTGCTGCCGCGCTGCATCGAGCGGGTGCGCCGGGGTGGTCTGTTGCTGATCTTTCCGGAAGGCACCCGCACCACGCCGGGTGAGCCTGTCCGCCTGCAGCGAGGAGCCGCCCAGCTGGCCTTGCGTGGTCGGGTGACACTGCAGCCCGTGCGCATCCATTGCAGCGAGCGTTTTCTCACCAAGCAGGACAAATGGTTCCAGACCCCGAAGAACAAGCCCGTTTTCACGCTGGAGTTTTTGCCGCAGATCGCGACCCCCGAAGGGGTCGATGAGGAGCAGCACAGCGGCCTGGCCGCACGCCAGTTAACCCGGTTACTTACCCGGGTCCTGCAACCCGGGACCCCATGACAGCCTATGGAAGAGCAATGCAAGATCTGCAACAAGAGATAAAACAACTCATCATCGACAGCCTCAACCTGGAGGGGCTGACCCCGGATGATATCGACGCCAAGGCGCCCCTGTTCGGCGACGGTCTGGGTCTGGACTCCATCGATGCGCTGGAGCTGGGGCTGGCCATCAAGGGCCGCTACGGCATAGTCCTCTCCGCCGATGACGAGAATACCCGTCGTCACTTCGCCAGTGTCGAGGCCTTGGTGGCCCTGATCCAGTCCCAGGCTTGAGTCCATCCTCTTTGGAGATATCGCGATGAACAGAGACGAGATTTTTGCCAAGGTGAAGGCAACCCTGGTGGAGTTGTTTGAAGTGGATGAAGACGCCGTCACCCTGGAGGCCCAGCTCTATCAGGATCTGGAGCTCGACAGCATAGACGCCATCGATCTGGTGGTGCACCTGCAAAAACTCACCGGCAAGAAGATCAAGCCCGAGGAGTTCAAGTCGGTGCGCAGCGTTGCCGATGTGGTCGAGGCGGTCGATCGCCTGATGAATCCTGCCTGATAGCCCGGCTCCATGATGCGTCTGCTCTCCTTGCTGGCAGGGATCTTGCTGCTGGCTTATCCCCTTGCCGTCTATCTGGGGCTGACCCATTTGGGAAGCTCTGCCCTGCTCAGCATCCTGCTGGTCACCTTCGCCCTGCGCCTACTGCCCAGGCTATCCCCGGTGCGGGAATGGCTGTTGCTTGGCCGCCTGCTGGCCTGTGTCGGCCTGGTGTTGACGGCCTTAAGCGCCATCTTCTCGGCTCAGCACTGGCTGCTCTACTACCCCGTAGCGGTGTCGGTGGCGCTGCTCTGCCTGTTTGGCTGGAGCCTGACCCAGCCCATGAGCCTGGTGGAGCGCCTCGCCCGACTGCAGGATCCCGAGCTGCCCCCCGCCGGGGTGCGCTACACCCGTACCGTGACCAAGGTCTGGTGCGGCTTTTTCGTGCTCAATGGCGGTCTGGCCGTTGCCACCGTCTGGTACGGGGATCTCGCTCTGTGGAGCCTCTATAACGGTCTCGTCAGCTATCTGCTGATGGGGTTGCTGATGGGGGGAGAGTATCTGGTACGCCTCAGAGTCAAGCGGAGCTTTACATCATGAGAATGCCCGGGGATCTGCTCGCCGCCATCTGGGGGCGGGACGATGACGATCAGGTGGCGTTCGGGCCGAGCGGGGAGGTGCGCTTTGGCACCTTGCGCCAGGGGGCCGAGACGCTGGCCGATCGATTGATGCAGCTGCCGGCCCGGCGCTGGGCGCTCTGCTTCGAAGACAGCCTGCTGTTTGCACAGGCCCTGCTTGCCTGCGCCCTGACGGGGCGGGAGGCTATCCTGCCCGGCCACCAGAGGCCAGCCGCCCTGGCGGAACTCGGCGCCGGTTTCGATGGGGTGCTGACCGATAGCCAGACACTGGGGGAGGGGAGCGCCATCCCCTGGCTGCAACTGCCCCTCTCCAGCGCGGAGGAGGCGCAGCCCGCTGGCCGCTGGCCAGCCCCCCTTGCCCTGCAGCTGACCCTGTTTACCTCGGGCTCCACCGGAGAGCCCAAGGCGATCCCCAAGGCCTGGCACCAGCTGGATGCCGAGCTGCAGGTGTTGATCGCACTCTGGGGTGAGCGGCTCTATGGGGCACGCCTGCTGGCGAGCGTCAGCCATCAGCACATCTATGGTTTGCTGTTTCGCATCCTGTTGCCTCTGGTGTTGCGGGTGCCCTTCGCCCGCACCCTGACCCTCTATCCAGAGCAGCTGAGCGCCCAGTCCGGTCGCTGGGCACTGATCGCCTCCCCGGCCTTCCTGAGCCGCCTCGATCCCGCCCTCGCAGCTACGGGCTGCTGTCTGGTGGTCTCCTCCGGCGGCCCCCTGGCCCTGGCGGATGCCGCCCGCACACGAGCGTTGTTCGGCCAATTGCCGGTGGAGGTGTTTGGCAGCAGCGAGACCGGCGGCATCGCCTGGCGTCAGAGTACGCAGCCCGATACCCCTTGGCGACCCATGCCGGGCATAGAGATAGCGCTGGGGGAAGATGACCAACTGCTGCTGAGCTCTCCCTACCTGCCCGATGACAAGCCGCTGCTCTGCGCCGATCGCATCCGTCTGTGCGAGTCCGGCTTTCACCTGCTGGGACGCGGGGACAGGGTGGTCAAGATCGAAGAGAAGCGCGTCTCCCTCGACGAGGTGGAGGCGCGGCTGCAGAGCTTGCCCTGGGTGGCCGCTGCGGCCGTGTTGCCCCTGACGGTGGGTGCCCGGCAACAGCTCGGCGCCGTGCTGGTGTTGACCGAAGCTGGGCTGGCCCAGTGGCAGGCGCTTGGGCAGGGCCGTTTTCTCATCGCGCTGCGGGAGCAGCTGAGACCCTGGATCGAGCCTGTGGCCCTGCCGCGCCGGTTGCGCCTGCTGGTGGAACTGCCCCTCAACAGCCAGGGGAAGCGTCCCTGGGGGCAGTTGAAGGCACTGTTTGATGAAGATTTTGTTGATATCGATGCCGAGCAATCTGTGCCAGCGCAGATGAATCACTCACTCAGGGGATCCGAACCATGCCAATAAAGGGGTTGCCAAGCCTCATCGAGCAGCGATGGCAGGAAGATGTCCTGGTGCTGCGCCTGCGCCTCGACCCCGGTTTGCCCTGGTTCAGCGGCCACTTCCCCGGCGCGCCCCTGCTGCCCGGCGTGGTGCAGGTGCACTGGGCCATGCACTATGGCCGCCAGCTGCCCGGCCTCGTCGGCGAGTTCGGTGGCATGAGCCAGCTGAAATTCCAGCGCCCGCTGCGCCCCGGTCAGGAGTGCGAGCTGCATCTGAACTGGCTGGCGGACAAGGGGCAGCTGCTGTTCAGCTATCGGCTCGGAGACGAGACCGCCAGCAGCGGTCGGGTGAGGCTATGTCCCTGAATCCCTGCCTCATCATCCCCTGCTACAACCACTCGGCGCCGCTGGCCGCAGTGCTGAGCGAGCTGAAAGCGCTGGGGCTGCCCTGCCTGCTGGTGGACGATGGCAGCGAGCCCGGTGCCGCCGCCGCGCTGGATACCCTGGCGGCCACCCACAGTGAGTGGGTGAGCCTGCTGCGTCACCCCCAGAACCAGGGCAAAGGGGCTGCCGTGACGACCGGGCTCATGGCCGCGAGCGCGCGGGGCTTCAGTCATGGTGTGCAGATAGACGCGGACGGCCAGCACGACCTGAACGACGTGCCGCGCCTGCTGGCCGAGGCCGAGCGCCGGCCCGATGCCCTCATCTCGGGGCGACCCCTCTACGATGATTCCGTCCCCAAGGGGCGCCTCTATGGCCGTTACATCACCCATGTCTGGGTCTGGATAGAGACGCTGTCGTTCGCCATCGAGGACAGCATGTGTGGCTTTCGGGTCTACCCTCTGGCGGCGAGCTGCGCTCTGCTCGATGAGGTGCGCCTAGGCCGGCGGATGGATTTCGATACCGAGGTGATGGTGCGGCTGCACTGGCGCGGGGTGCCGATGCGCTTCGTGCCTACCCGGGTCATCTACCCCGAGGACGGCAGCTCCCATTTTCGCCTATGGCGAGACAATCTGGACATCTCCTGGATGCACACCCGGCTGGTGTGCCGATTGCTGTGGGATCTTGGCCGCAAGCTGATTGGCTTGCCGGCCCGACTCTGGCAGCAGGGCAAACAGCACTGGTCGCGCACCCCTGAGCGAGGATCCTTGCTCGGCCTGCAGATCATGCTGGCCAGCTATCGACTGCTGGGGCGCCGGGGCTTCAAGGCACTGCTCTACCCCGTCATCGGCTACTTCTGGCTGACAGGGCGCCGCCAGCGGGCGGCCTCCGAGCAGTATCTGGCGCGGCTCGAGGCCTTCGCCACCGCGCAGGGGGTGAGCTTGCCTGCCGAGCCGAGAACCACCTTTCGGCACTTCCTGCGCTTTGGCGAGGCGGCGCTGGACAAGCTGGCGGGCTGGCGCGGCGACATACCGCTCTCCGATATCGAGCTGGTGGAGCGCGAACACCACGAGGCGGCCCTGGCCAGCGGTCGTGGCCTGCTGCTGCTCGGTTCCCATCTCGGGGATCTGGAGCTGTGCCGGGCGCTCGGCACCCGGGGCGGTCAGGTGCCCATCAATGCCCTGGTGTTCACCCGCCACGCGGCCCGCTTCAATGCCCTGCTCAAGCAGGTCAATCCGGATTCCAACATCAATCTCATCCAGGTGCAGGAGATGGGGGCGGACACCGCCATCCTGCTCAAGGAAAAGATAGACGCGGGGGAGTGGGTGGTGATCGTCGGGGATCGCACCTCGGTGACTCGGGAGAAACGGGTGGTCTGGGCCGATTTTCTCGGCGCGCCAGCCCCCTTCCCACTGGGGCCCTTCGCCCTGGCGAGCGTGCTGGCCTGCCCCGTCTATCTGATGTTCGGCCTCAAGGAGCAGGGGCGTTTTCGGGTCCACTTCGAGCCCTTCGCCGAACGACTGACACTGCCCCGCTCCGAGCGGGAGACGGCCCTGCGCCACTGGGTGCAGGCCTATGCCGATCGCTTGCAGCACCACTGCCTACGCGCGCCGCTGGACTGGTTCAATTTCTTCGATTTTTGGCAGCTAACTCATGATGAACAGTGATACTCCTTCTCCTCAGGTCACCTTCGGCGCAGACCGGCTCACCATAGAGCAGGTCGTGGCCCTGGCCGAGGGGCGCGCCAGACCCGTACTCAATCCGGATCCCGCCTTTATGGCCCGCATCCAGCGCGGCGCCGACTTCCTCGATCGCCTGCTGGCCGAAGAGGGGGTCATCTACGGGGTGACCACGGGTTACGGCGACTCCGTGACCCGGGCCGTGCCCCCCGCCCTGGTGGCCGAGCTGCCTTTGCACCTGACCCGCTTCCACGGCTGTGGCCTGGGCGAGGATCTCGACGTAACGGCCGGGCGCGCCGTGCTGGCCACTCGCCTCTGCTCCCTGGCACAGGGCGTCTCCGGGGTCAGCCCGGCACTCTTGGAGCGGCTCTGCTGGCTGCTGGAGCAGGATCTGATCCCGCGCATCCCACAGGAAGGATCGGTCGGGGCCAGCGGCGATCTCACCCCGCTCTCCTACGTGGCCGCCGTGCTGGTGGGGGAGCGTGAACTCTATCGGGATGGCCAGCTCGCCAGTACCGCAGACGTCTATGCCGAATTGGGGGTGTCGCCCCTGCGGCTGCGCCCGAAAGAGGGGCTGGCCCTGATGAACGGCACCTCTGTGATGACGGCCCTTGCCTGTCTCGCCTTTGCCCGTACCGACTACCTGATGCAGCTGGCGACCCGGATCACCGCCCTGGTCAGCGTCGCCATGGAGGGCAATGCCTTCCACTTCGACGAGCGGCTGTTCGCGGCCAAGCCTCACCCCGGCATGCAGAATATCGCCGCCTGGCTGCGTTCTGATCTGCAAAGCGGCGAGCTACCGCGCCACAGCGATCGCTTGCAAGACAGATACTCCCTGCGCTGCGCCCCCCACGTCATCGGCGTGGTGGCCGACAGCCTGCCCTGGTGGCGCCAGCTCATCGAGAACGAGCTCAACAGCGCCAACGACAACCCGCTGATCGATGGCGATTTCGAACACGTGATGCACGGCGGCCACTTCTACGGCGGCCATATCGCCATGGCCATGGACAGCATGAAGACGGCGGTGGCGAACCTGGCCGACTTGCTCGATCGTCAGCTGGCCCAGCTGGTGGACGGCAAGTTCAACGGCGGCCTGCCGAGCAACCTGTCCGGCGCCAGCGGCGAGCGGCGCATGATCAACCACGGCTTCAAGGCGGTGCAGATCGGTGTCTCCGCCTGGACTGCCGAGGCGCTCAAGCAGACCATGCCCGCCAGCGTCTTCTCCCGTTCCACCGAGTGTCACAATCAGGACAAGGTGAGCATGGGTACCATAGCGGCGCGGGATGCGCTGCGGGTGCTGACCCTGACCGAGCAGGTGGGGGCCGCCTGCCTGCTGGCGGCGGTGCAGGGGACCGAGCTGCGCCTCGGCCTGCAGAAGTGCGCTCTGGATGAGCTGAGCCAACCCTTGCGCGACATGGTGCTGGCGGTGAGAGCCGACCACCCGGCCCTGGTGGAAGACCGGCCCCTCGAGCAGGAGCTCAGGGCCCTGATAGTACGCCTGCAGGATCGTCACTATCCGCTCTATGGAGAGTCGAAACATGCCAACTGAACCCTGGATGATCAGCCACAGCATCGAAGTGGAGATCCCGTTCCACGACGTGGACATGATGGCGGTGGCTTGGCATGGGCACTATGTGCGCTACATAGAGCTGGCCCGCTGCGCCCTGCTCGAGACTATCGATTACAACTACCCCCAGATGGAAGCCTCCGGCTATCACTGGCCCATCATAGATCTGCGCCTCAAGTACATGGCGCCTCTGCGTTTTGGCCAGAAGGTGCGAGTCGAGGCGCGGCTGTGCGAATACCAGAACCGTCTCAAGATCGAGTATCAGCTGTTCGATGCGAAGAGTGGCGTGCGCACCAGCAAGGGTTACAGCATCCAGGTGGCGGTGAACAAGGATAGCGGCGAGATGTGCCTCGCCTCGCCGAGGGTCTTGCTCGACAAGCTGGGGGTGGCGGAGTGAGCGCACGTCGGATGAAGGGAGTGCGAGGGATACTCTGGGCCTGCCTGTTGCTGCTGTTGCCTGGGATGGCCCTGGCCACCCCCCAGGCCCCTGCGATGACCCAGGCAGAGGTGTGCGAGCTGCTGAGTGCAGAGCCGGCCCAGCGTGCCCGCTTCGAGCAGGAGAAGCAGGTGGCCGGGTTGGCCCAGCCCCTGAAATCCAGCGGCGAGGTGCTGCTGGTACGGGGTCAGGGGCTCTGGTGGCATCAGCAACAGCCCTTCGAGCTGGCCCTGAGCCTGACCGCCCAACGCATGAGTCAGCAGGTGGGGCAGGGGCCTGTGCAGGTGATCGACAATCCCCAGCTGCTGGAATTCAGCGGCATGATGCTGGCCCTGTTCGGCTCGGACGAGCAGGCGTTGGCCCGCTACTTTGCCCTCGATTTTCACTCCACCGAGCAGGGCTGGACCCTGGTGCTGACCCCCCGGGCAGCCCCCCTGAACAAGGTGTTCACTAACCTCACCCTGAGCGGTGGCCAGCAGCTGGACCGGCTGGTGATCGCCGATCGGCAAGGGGATGAGACCCGCATCCACTTCTCTGACTGGCAGAGGGTTAACCTGCCCCTAGCTGCCGAGGAGCAGGCCCATTTTGCTCCCTGAACACCCAGCCGCATCAGCTGTCGAACGCACATTCCCTGTCCGGGGCTGGAGCGAACTGACCTGGCGTCGGCTCTCCTGGCTCTGGCTGCTGCTCAGCACGCTGGCATTGGCGCTGCTCGGTTGGCAACTCTCCCACAGCCGCATCAACACCAGCCTGATGGACCTGCTGCCCCACGAGGAGCGATCCACTCTGGATCCTGCCCTGCGTGAGGGCCTGCTGCGCCAGGTAGACAGGCAGCTGGTCTGGATGCTGAGCCTGCCGGCAGGGCAGGACGGTCTGGCCGCGGCGCAGGCGTGGGCCAAGACCCTGAACGCCTTGCCCGAGCTCAGCGCGGTGCGCGCCAATCAACCTGAGCTCGCTCCCGCCTGGCAAGGCTTCATCTATGACTATGCCTGGCAGCGCCTCGACGAGGGCAGTCGTGCCCGTCTGGCTGCGGGGCCAAGGGCCTGGAGCCAGTGGGTGCTCGGCCAGATCTACAGCCCCTTCGGCGGCGTTTCCCGCGCCGAGTGGCAGGCGGATCCCCTGCTGCTGACCCGGGCCGGGGTGCAGGGTCAGATGACCAGCACAATGCGCCTCGAACATGACTGGCTGATGAGCCAGGACGAGACAGGGCGGCAGTGGTTCCTGCTGCGAGCCGAGCTGGATCTGTCGGCCTTCGATCTCGCCCGCAATACCGAGTTGCTGAGCCACCTCAACGAGGCGGAGCAGAGCCTCAAGGCCCAGTTCCCCGGCGTGGAGCTGCTGCGCCGTGGCACCCTCTTCTACAGCCAGCATGCCAGCGAGCTGGCTCAGGAGGACATCTCCACCATAGGGCTCGGCTCCACGGTCGGGGTCTTGCTGCTGATGTGGCTGGCGTTTCGCTCGTATCGGGCGCTCTGGATCTCCCTGCTGCCCATCGCCATCGGCCTCGCCTGGGGAGTGCTGGCCGTGCTGCTCTGGTTTGGCGAGGTGCACATGTTCACCCTGGTGATCAGCTCCAGCCTGGTGGGCATCATAGATTACGGCATTCATTTCCTGACCGAGCGGCGTCTGCATGGCTTGCAGGAGAGCCCTCACCAGACCCGAGCCCGCCTGTTGCCCAGTCTCTCGATGGCGCTGTTCGCCACCCTGGTGGGCTATGGCCTGCTCTGGCTCGCCCCCTTCCCCGGTTTGCAGCAGATGGCCCTGTGCGCTCTGGTGGGGCTGACGGCTTCGTTCATTACCGTGCTCTGCCTGTTCCCGCTCTGGCTCGGTGACCTGCCCCAGCGGGAGGCCCGCGTGCTGGTGCCGATGGCGCTCTGGCTCACGTGGTGGCGCGAGTGGCCTGCCTTGCGCTGGGGCGTGCCCCTGCTCTGTCTGACCCTGATCGGGGCGGGATTGAATCGGCTGCAAGTCGATGATGACATAGCCCGGTTGCAGCCGCTGCCCATCGAGCTGCAGGCACAGGAGCGGCAGATCCAGCGCCTGACCGGCCAGCAGGGCGGCATGACCGGCTTCCTGGTGACGGCGGCCGATGGGGAGACGGCCCTGCAGCGCCTCGAGGCCATGAGCCACAAGCTCGCCGAGGCCAAGGCGCAGGGTCAGCTGACGGGCTTCGTCTCGCTGGCCCAGTGGCTGCCTTCTCTGGCGCAGCAACGGGCGGATCACGCCGCCCTCACTGACCTCTTGCCCGAGGTGGTGGCGCGCCTCAACCTGGCCGGGGTGCCGGTCAAGGCGGAACCCAGATCCTGGCATCCCCTGACCCCGGAACACTGGCTGGGGAGCCCCGTCAGCGAGGGTAGCCGGCTGCTCTGGCACGGCTTGCCAGATGGTCGGGTGGCGCTCTGGCTGCCGGTGAGCGGTGTGACGGATGCGGCCGCCGTGGCGGCCCTGGCCGAGGGTCAGGAGGGGGTCTTCTGGCAGGATCCGCGCAACCAGTGGAGCGAGCTGTTTGCCCACTACAGGGTCAAGCTGACGGAACTGTTGCTGGTGGCGATCGCCCTAGTGGGCCTGCTGCTCTGGGCTCGCTTCGGCTGGCGCAAGGGGGCGCGGATCCTGATGATCAGCGGATTCTCCCTGGGCGCTGGGCTGGCCCTGCTCGCCGCCTGCGGCCAGCCGCTCACCCTGTTCGGGGTGCTGGCCATGAGCCTCATCTTCGGCATCGGCATCGACTACAGCCTCTTCTTCGCCTACAGCGGCGGGGATCCCCTGCGCCAACGCTCGACCATGTTTGCCATCCTGCTGGCCAACCTGACCACCCAGCTCTCATTCGGTCTGCTGGCCCTGAGCCACACCTCCGCCATCGCGGGCTTCGGTCTGGTGCTGAGCGGCGGCATCTTTATCGCCTTCCTGCTCTCTCCACTGGTGCTGGAGCGGCGATGACCACTTTTTTCAACTCTGCTTTTTCAATTCTGCTACGGGAGCCATGATGAAGCTGTTCCTGCCCCTGCTGTTTGCCGCCTTGCTCGGCGCCTGCGCCAGTGCCCCAGCGCCCGAGAATCGCGCCTACCTGACCCAGGGCACCAGCCTGCTGCTGCCACCCCCTGAGCGGGCGCAGCCCCTCTACCGTCAGCAGTTGCTGAGTGCCCACAGCAAGGGGGGGGAGCATCAATTGCTCACCGTGCTGGAGGCAGATGGTCGCCAGCTTACCCTGGTGGGGCTGACCCCGAGCGGGATCCGGCTGTTTCGGGTGAGCTATGACGACAAGGGCATCCACACCGAGCGGCTCTCCAGTCTGCTGGGCGGCGCAGCGTTGCCCCCGGTGGCCCAGGTGCTCGCCGACGTGATGATGAGCTACTGGCCCATCGCCGCCTGGCAGCCCCGGTTACCTGAGGGCTGGCACCTGGCGGATGAGGGCATGGTGCGGCGCCTGACCGACCCCGATGGCAAGCTGGTGAGCGAGATCCACTATCGTCTGCTCGCCGGGGAGCGAGAACCGGTGCGGCTCATCCAGCACGCCTTCGACTACCAGCTGCAGATGGAGAAGTTGGCACCATGAACCCGAGTGCAACCCTGCCGGTGACCTCCTGTTATATCCAGGCCTATGGCCTTGTCTGCGCCCTGGGACAGGGGAAGGACGAGGTCTCTGCGGCGCTGGCTTCCTGGCAACAGGCTGGCATCACCCCCTTGGATGGCGAGCGGGAGAGCTTGAGCGATGGCCGACTCACCCCGGTCGGCCGAGTGCGCGCCGAGCTGCCTGCTATACCGGCGGCCCTTGCCCCCTATGAGTCGCGCAACAACCGCCTGCTGCTGGCGGCGCTGGCCCAGACCCAGCCAGCCCTCGATGAGCTGAAGACCCGGTTAGGCCCGGATCGCATCGCCATCGTACTCGGTACCAGCACCTCGGGGATCGCCGAGGCCGAGGTCGCGGTCTCAGCGGTGCAAGCCGGTCAGCCGCTGCCAGCCGGGTTCGATTACCGTCAGCAGGAGCTGGGCTCGCCGAGCGAGTTTCTGGCCCGCCATCTGGCCCTCACCGGCCCCGCCTACACCCTCTCCACCGCCTGCTCATCGAGCGCCCGCGCCTTTATCAGCGGCCAGCGCCTGTTGGCGGCGGGTCTTGCGGACGCCGTCATCGTCGGTGGGGTGGACAGCCTGTGCGGGCTGACCCTCAACGGCTTCGACAGTCTGGAGTCCCTGAGCACAGATCTCTGCCGCCCGTTCGGCGCGGAGCGGCGCGGCATCAACATCGGGGAGGGGGCAGCTCTCTTCCTGCTGACCCGGGAGCATGCGAGCCTCGCCCTGCTCGGCGCCGGGGAGTCCTCCGATGCCTGGCACATCTCGGCGCCCCATCCGGAAGGCATAGGGGCCGAGGCCGCCATGCGCATGGCGCTGGGGCAGGCCGGGCTGAGTGCTGCCGATCTGGATTACATCAACCTGCATGGCACCGCGACCCGGCTCAACGACGAGATGGAGAGCAAGGCTGTTGCCCGCCTCTATGACGAAGAGAACACGGCGCCCTGCAGCTCCACCAAGATGCTGACCGGCCATACCCTGGGGGCGGCGGGGGCCATAGAGGCGGCGCTCTGCTGCCTGCTGATGGAGCTAGGCCTGCCGGCACCCCGGCAAGGGGAGGCGCAGGATCCGGCGCTGACGCCGCTCAGGCTGGCACAGGGAGAGCCCGCCAGGGCACTCACCCGGGTGCTGTCCAACTCCTTTGCCTTCGGGGGCAATAACGTCAGCCTGCTGTTGGGCCGACTCGACCATCACGACGGGAGCCCATCATGACGATCATCCTGGACGAACTGCTGCCCCATCAGGCGCCCATGTTGTTGCTGGACCGGCTGCTCGATTATCAGGGCAACCGGGTCTGCTGCGAGACCCGGGTCGGTGAACGCCACGGGCTGTTGCTGGACGAGCAGGGCTGCCTGCCCTCCTGGGTCGGTCTTGAGCTGATGGCCCAGACCATAGCCGCCTGGGCCGGGATGCGGGGACGGGAGAGAGGGGAGCCGGTACGCATCGGCATGCTGCTCGGCAGCCGCCAGTACCAGAGCCAAGTCGCGCGTTTTGCGGCTGGAGAGCGGCTCGTCATCGAGGCGGAGTGCCTGCTGGAGGATAACGGTATGGCCAGCTTCGAGTGCCGGATCCTGTGCGGGGATCTGCGCTGTGCCGAGGCCAGGCTCAGCACCTATCTGCCGAGTGACGAAGAGCTGCAAGGTCTGCTTGGTTAATATTTCTCCGATCTCTCACCCTGGCGATATTGCTCAAGGCAGTCGGATCATCTGTTTTTAAAGAAGGATTGAACATGAATTCCACCGTATTGGTGACAGGTGCCAGCAAGGGCATAGGTCGCGCCATCGCCCTGAAACTGGCCGCCGACGGCTTTCACATCGTGGTGCACTATCACGGGGATCGCGGCGGTGCCGAGCAGACGCTAGGCGACATCCAGGCCGCAGGGGGGCAGGGGCGCCTCATCCAGTTCGATATTTCGGACAGGGAGCAGTGCCGCAGCCGCCTGGAGGCCGATATCGAGGCCCATGGCGCCTACTACGGCGTGGTCTGCAACGCCGGGGTGATCCGGGATGGCGCCTTCCCGGCCCTGACGGACGAGGATTGGGATGGGGTGCTGCACACCAACCTCGATGGCTTCTACAACCTGCTCAAGCCCTGCATCATGCCCATGATAGGGCTGCGCCGGGGCGGTCGCATCGTCACCCTGTCGTCGGTCTCCGGCATCATGGGGAACCGGGGCCAGGTCAATTACAGCGCCGCCAAGGCGGGTATCATAGGAGCCAGCAAGGCCCTGGCGCTGGAGCTGGCCAAGCGCAAGATCACGGTGAACTGCGTGGCCCCCGGCCTCATCGATACAGGCATGGTCAATGCCGAGGTTGAGGCCGAGGCGCTGAAGATGATCCCCCTCAAGCGCATGGGGCAAGCCGATGAGGTCGCGGGCCTCGTCTCCTACCTGATGTCGGACATCGCAGGCTATGTGACCCGTCAGGTCATTTCGATCAACGGTGGCTTGATATGAGTGGACCCATGAAGCCAGTGAATCATCAGGAACAGCAGGAAGGGAGAGCAGCATGAAGCGTGTCGTCGTCACCGGCATGGCCGGCGTGACCGCCTTTGGCAACGATTGGCAGAGCATAGGGCCTCGCCTCAAGGACGAGCACAATGCCGTCTGCGCTATGCCCGAGTGGGCCGTCTACGAGGGGCTCAATACCCGACTGGCGGCCCCCATCCAGGACTTCTCCCTGCCGGCCCATTACCCGCGCAAGAAGACCCGGGCCATGGGGCGGGTCTCCCAGCTCTCCACCGTGGCGACCGAACTGGCCCTGACCCAGGCAGGGCTCATCGACCATCCGGTGCTGACCGGCGGGCGAACCGGCATCGCCTATGGCTCCTCCACCGGTAGCACGGATCCCATCGGCGCCTTTGGCGCCATGCTCAACGACAAGACCACCGCCAGCATTACGGCCACCACCTATGTGCAGATGATGCCCCATACGGCGGCCGTGAACACCGGCCTCTTCTTCGGCCTGCGTGGCCGGGTCATTCCCACCTCCAGTGCCTGCACCTCGGGCAGCCAGGGCATAGGTTACGCCTTCGAGGCGATCAAGCACGGTTACCAGGACGTGATGGTGGCGGGCGGTGCCGAGGAGCTCTGTCCCTCCGAGGCCGTGGTGTTCGATACCCTGTTTGCCACCAGCCAGATGAACGACAGTCCGGCGCTGACCCCCAGACCCTTCGACAAGGATCGGGACGGACTGGTGATCGGGGAAGGGGCAGGCACCCTGATCCTGGAGGAGCTGGAACACGCCAGGGCCCGTGGTGCCCACATCTTCGCCGAGCTGGTGGGCTTTGCCACCAACTGCGACGCGGCCCATGTCACCCAGCCCCAGCAGGAGACGATGCAGCTCTGCATGGCGCTGGCGCTGGCGGATGCGGGCCTGGAGCCCAAGGATATCGGCTACATCAGCGCCCATGGTACCGCCACCGAGCGCGGTGACATCGCCGAGAGCCACGCCACCGCAGCCCTGTTTGGCGACCAGACCCCCATCTCCTCCCTCAAGAGCTACTTCGGCCATACCCTGGGGGCTTGCGGTGCCATCGAGGCCTGGCTCTCCCTGGAGATGATGGCGGAGGGCTGGTTCGCGCCAACCCTCAATCTGAATGAGCCGGATCCCGCCTGTGCCCCCCTGGATCACATCCGAAGCGGTGGCCGGGTGCTGGATGTGGAGTATCTGATGTCCAACAACTTTGCCTTTGGCGGCATCAATACCTCTCTCATCTTCAAGCGCTGGGCCTGATGGGGTTGCACCCGTTCAGCTCGGGTGCAGCTCCAGTTCAGTTCCAGTACAGCCTGGGTTTAGGTTTGATTAATTAAGATGTCTCCCACTTTTAGGGAGGCATCATGTCCGTTTCATTCTCTTCTTCAACCTCATCTCGGCTGCGCCGCGGCCTGACCGCACTCTTGTTATCCACCCTGGCCTGGGCTCTGGCCTCGCCGGCCCTGGCCGACGATGAATTCCGGCTCGGTCAGACCCTCTTGCTGGGGGTCGGTGATCGCCCGGCCATCATCCCCATGATCGTCTGCCGACCGGTCAAGTCCATCATGGTGAAGGCGAGCAGGGAGCTGACCCTGGACAGGGTCAAGGTGATCTACGGCAATGACCGCAGCAAGACCCTCTCTTTCAACCGGGAGCTGGGACGGGATCAGGAGTCGGGCTGGCGCTCCCTGGGGACCAGGCTCTGCATCAAGAAAATAGAGGTCTACGGCAATTCGGAAGGCAGCAAGGCGGGGGTCAAGGTCTACGGCAGGAAATAGCCGGCGCAGACAAGTGACTGTCAGAAACAAGGTGGCCGGGGAGACCCGGCCACCTTGTTATATGCGGAAAATGGCTTTATTTCTTGGGGCGAAATGGCTTGATGACGCTCTCGTCGCATTCGAGATAGGGGCCGTTCATCAGATCGATGCAGTAGGGGATGGCGGGGAAGACGGCGTCCAGACACTCGCGAATGGACTTGGGCTTGCCCGGCAGGTTGACGATGAGGGAGCTGCCCCGCAGACCCGCAGTCTGGCGGGAGAGGATGGCTGTGGGGACGAACTTGAGGGACTCCGCCCGCATCAGCTCGCCAAAGCCCGGCATCATGCGATCGCACACCGCCTCGGTGGCCTCCGGGGTCACATCTCGCTTGGCCGGGCCCGTCCCCCCCGTGGTGACGATGAGGCAGCACAACTCCTCGTCGGCCAGCTGGCTCAGGGTGGCTTCAATCTGTGGCTGCTCGTCCGGAATGAGACGGTAGACAGGCTCCCACTCCGAGGTCAGGTAGGCGCCCAGGGTTTCCATGATGGCCTTGCCGGAGAGATCTTCATAGATGCCTGCGCTGGCGCGATCGCTGACGGTGACTATGCCTATGCGTGCCTTGCTCATGCTCTGCCCTCAGTGGTATGTAAAAGTGGAAAATAAAATAAAATAACATAATCAGTGAGATATGTTAAATCCTCACCGGCTTCTCCCAGTGTCGGCATAAGGCTGATTCGAATGAAAACGACTTTCCTCTTATCGACCATTCAGTAATAAGCCAGCATATAAAAAGGTGTAAAATTTCTAAAAAAATCGCATTCAAGCAGGCATGGATAATTGTCTGAATCCTAACGAATAAATCTTTTTCCTTGCCCTCATTTTCGCCCCTCTATCCACAACCGGACTCCTGTGGCTCGGTGCAAACTGAACCGGAATCGCTCCTCTCTTATATAACCTTTCTTACGGACAGTGAATTTGTGTGCTGAGCGTAGTTTGGATGTGTCACACATGAGGCCTCTGGCCAGGAGATCATATGGAGCTGCCAGATTTCGATACCCTGAAACATTGGGCCCTCGTGGAGCCAGAACGGCTCGATGCGCTGCTGCACCAGCAGATAGATACCCTGATCGAGCAGGTGGGGCCGGACCGGCAACGACGGCTGCGGGGTCTGCAATTTCGCATCGACTGCCAGCGCAGGCTGGCCAAGAACAATCTGGACAGCTGTATCCGGATCGCCAATATGATGCACGAATCCTTCTATGCCATGCGCAGCCAGATCAATCATCTACAGGATGAAACAGCCCCCCTGGCTGACGGCTTGGTACCCGGAAATAACGTTATCCGGCTCGCGGACCATCGCCGGGATAAATAGAGTATTTGGCCGTTTTATTTATATTCTCATCTTTTTTAATAAACCAGGCCGCCACCTTGTTAATAAGTGTGGTGGCTTGTTTGTTATTTGCTGCAAACAGAGGGCGGTCATGAAATAAATAATCCGATAACGGTTTCTCGCCGTGGATATATATGGAGTAAAAAAGCCGCTGGGGTAATATGAGGGTTCGGTCAATTTTCTACGACTCAAGGGAATGATGAGAAGTATTACTCCAAGACGGGTGTTGTCGCCGGAACAACAGACGGAGATCACCCGCATCATCGTCAAGGTGGGCCAGCTGATGGGCCAGCATGGCGCCGAGGCGCGGCTCATCGAGCAGACCACGGTGCGGCTCGGCCTGGCCCTGGGGCTGGAGAGCGTGGAGATGGCGCTCTCTGCCGGCGCCATCGTCCTGACCAGCCTCTATCAGGGGCACTGCGTCACCACCACCCGCCGGGTGCTGGATCGGGGCATCAACATGCAGGTGGTGTGCGAGGTGCAGCGCCTCTGCATTCTGGCGGAGAAGGAGCTCATCGGTGCGCGGGAGGTGCGCCAGCGGCTCGATACCATCAAACCGTTCCACTATCACCCCTGGCTGGTGGTCCCCATGGTGGGGCTCTCCTGCGGGGCTTTCAGCCTGCTGTTCGGGGGCGACTGGCCCATCTTCCTGGTGACCTTCGTCGCCTCCGCAGTGGCGATGCGGGTACGCCAGCTGATGGCCCATCACCATCACAGCCCCCTCATCAACTTCGCCGTGACCGGCTTCGTCGCCACCCTGATCGCCTCGAGCGCCACCTACTTCGGCTGGGGGGAGCAGCCCTATCTCGCCATGGCGGCCAGCGTCCTGCTGCTGGTGCCCGGCTTCCCCCTCATCAATGCGGTCTCCGACATGGTGAAGGGCTACTTCAACATGGGGCTGGCCCGCTGGGGAATGGCGACCCTGCTCACCATCAGCGCCGTGATCGGCATAGTGCTGGCCATGTCGGTGACCGGTATCTGGGGCTGGAAGCTGTGGTGGGATTCCATATGAGGGCTTATCAAGAGAGACGCCATCAAGGCGGGAACCTGTTGTCGCGTGGTATCTGTATTGCCACCCAACCCGGAACATGGGGGGAGACGCCATGATGGATCTGTTGTTGCTGCTGCTTCGGGATGCATTCTGGTCGGCCATACCGGCGGTGGGGTTTGCCATGCTGTTCAACGTGCCGCCGCAGATGCTGAAGTACTGCGCCATGGGGGGAGCGCTCGCCCACAGCCTGCGCACTCTGCTCATGCACCATGGCATGCCCATCGAGTGGGCCACCCTGGCGGCGTCCACTACGGTGGGCTTTGTCTGCGTCTACTGGTCGAAACGCCTGCTGGCACCGCGCCCCGTCTTCAGCGTCGCCTCCATCATCCCCATGCTGCCGGGGGCCTATGCGTTCAAGACCATGATCGCCGTGGTGGAGCTCAACATCTCCGGGGTAACGACCGAGCTTATCCATCATGCGGTGAGCAATGGCCTCAAGGTGCTGTTTATCGTGGGGGCCCTCAGTTTCGGTTTGGCGATCCCGTCTCTGGTCGTGTACCGTAACCGGCCCATAGTCTGAGACAGGTTGCGAGGAGCCGACCCATGAAGATTTCCATGATTGCCGCCATGGCCCGGGACCAGGTGATCGGCAAGGACAACCAGATGCCCTGGCACATGCCCGCGGATCTGGCCCACTTCAAGCGGGTGACCCTCGGCAAGCCTGTGCTGATGGGGCGCAAGACCTTCGAGTCCATCGGCCGGCCCCTGCCGGGGCGCCGCAATCTGGTGATCAGCCACAATCCCGACTATCGTGCCGACGGGGTGGAGATGGTCGCTTCGGTGGAGGCTGCCCTGGCTTGTCTGCAAGAGGAAGGAGTTGAGGAGCTGATGGTGATAGGCGGTGGCTATCTCTATGGCCAGCTGTTGTCCAAAGCGGATCGCCTCTACCTGACCCGCATCGAGTTGGCGGTGGAGGGGGACACTCGTTTCCCGGCTTTCGATGAGGCCGACTGGGTGAGGCTGGAGAGCGAGCCCCATGAGCCCGACGAGAAGAATCCCCATCCCTACCGCTTCGAGATCTGGCAGCGCCGCTAGCCAGGTCGACGCCGACAAGCCCCTCTCTGCGAGGGGCTTTTTTTGCCTGTCGTCTGCCCGCTCTCTGACTAGGCTCAGCCACTGAGCCAGCCAGGCCTCCCTCTTCAAACTGGATCCACTCCATCCCAGGAACTGGGAGCTCACCCCTCAAAAAATCATTCGTTGTGTAAGCATGTGGTCATCACCCCTCATACTGGCGATGTGCCTCATCCCCATGCTCTCTCGGTAGCTTATAACTGACTGATATCTCATGGTGCATCCATAATATTTGATTAATATATCAAATGATCAGTCCGTTTCCCCCGGATCATCCGTCGTTGTTGAATTTTTTGTTCATTTAAATAATCCATAAAAATCAGTATCTTAAATTTTTGATTTCATGGTGGGACTCTTATGGTTCTTTTTTGTGGGGTGATTTTTGTTTAGTGTTAAAAGTAATTGGTTCGCGTTCGGCAGCTGAAACATCAAGATGCCGGCCATAAAAAAAGGACAGCATGACAGTCAAGCTTGAGGTCAAATCACTCTATAAAATCTTCGGAGAACATCCGGAAAAGGCGTTCAAGTGGCTGGCGAAAGGGCACGACCGCGCCAGCATCTTGCAAAAGACGGGACAGACCCTGGGGGTGCAGGACGTCAACCTCGCCATCCAGGAGGGGGAGATCTTCGTGATCATGGGTCTCTCCGGCTCGGGCAAGTCCACCCTGGTGCGGCTCTTCAACCGGCTGATCGAGCCGACCCGCGGCCAGGTGCTCATCGACGGTGAAGACATAGCCGCCATCTCGGACGGCGAGCTGCGCCAGGTGCGGCGCAAGAAGATCAGCATGGTATTCCAGTCCTTCGCCCTGATGCCCCACCTGAGCGTGCTGGAAAACACCGCCTTCGGCCTGGAGCTGGCCGGAGTGCCGCTGGCGGAGCGCCAGCACAGTGCCCGCCAGGCCCTGCATCAGGTGGGGCTGGGCCAGTGGATCGATGCCTACCCGGATGCCCTCTCCGGCGGCATGAAGCAGAGGGTCGGCCTGGCCCGAGCCCTGGCCAATGACCCGGATATCTTGCTGATGGATGAGGCTTTCTCTGCGCTGGATCCACTCATTCGCACAGAGATGCAGGACGAACTGCTAAAGCTGCAGGGCAGTCAGCAGAGAACCATTGTCTTCATCTCCCACGATCTGGACGAGGCGATGCGCATCGGCGATCGCATCGCCATCATGCAGGACGGTCAGGTGGTGCAGGTCGGTACCCCGGATGAGATCCTGAACCAACCCGCCAACGACTATGTGCGCGCCTTCTTTCGCGGGGTGGATCTGGCCAACGTGTTCAGCGCCCGGGATGTGGCGAGCCGCAAGCAGGTGCCGCTTATCAAGAAACACACCACGGACGGGCCGGGCAACGCCCTGCGTCAGCTCAAGGAGCTGGAGCGGGAATTCGGCTATGTGGTGGATCGCAGTCGTCGCTTCCTCGGCGTCGTCTCGGTGGAATCGCTGAACCAGGCGGTACGCAGCAAGGGTAGCTTTGAGCAGGCGCTGCTGTCGGACATCCAGCCCATCCTGGCAGATACCCCCCTCAATGAACTCATCAGCCAGGTGGCCGCCGCCCCCTGTCAGGTGCCCGTGGTCGAATCGGATGGCAGCTATCTGGGACTCATCTCCAAGGCCAACCTGCTGAACACCCTGGACAGGAGTACCCCGGCATGAAATTAACTTCTTATTATCCTCTGCTGGCAGGCATGCTGGCATTATTGCTGCTGGCGAGTGCCCCCGCTCGGGCCGACGAGGTCGCGGCCGATCTCTGGGCCGCAACCACGGAGGCGAGCACAGAGGCCGCCGGCGATCCCTGGGCGAGCACGGACACAGTCGCCGCCGACTGGCAGAACCAGATAGCGACCACGGAGACGGACACCCAGATCAACTGGCTGGATCCTTTCCAGCAGGCGCTGGTGCCACTGGATACCTGGGTCGAGGGCGGCATCGGCTGGCTGGTGGAAAACCTGCGGCCCCTGTTCCAGCTGATCCGGGCGCCGGTGGAGCTGGCCCTGGGGGGTATGACCCATCTGCTGCAGACGGTACCCTCCGCCCTGATGATAGGCCTGCTGACCCTGGTCGCCTGGCAGCTGGTCAATGGTCGCATGGCACTCGGCGCCCTCGCATCTCTTGTCGGGATCGGCCTTATCGGTGCCTGGTACGATGCCATGATAACCCTGTCACTGGTGCTGACCTCGCTCTTCTTCTGCGTCCTGATAGGCTTGCCGGTCGGCATACTGCTGGCGCGCAGTGAACGGCTGTCCCGCTGGACCCGGCCCCTGCTGGACGCCATGCAGACCACTCCAGCTTTCGTCTACCTCATCCCCATCGTAATGCTGTTTGGTATCGGCAACGTGCCGGGTGTGGTGGTGACGGTGATCTTCGCCCTGCCGCCCATGATCCGCCTGACCATGCTGGGCATTCGCCAGGTGCCCACCGATCTGGTTGAAGCTGCCCACTCCTTCGGCGCCAGTCCGTCCCAGCTGCTGTTCAAGGTGCAGTTGCCGCTCGCCATGCCCACCATCATGGCCGGGGTCAACCAGACCCTGATGCTGGCGCTCTCCATGGTGGTGATCGCCTCCATGATCGCGGTCGGCGGCCTCGGCCAGATGGTGCTGAGGGGCATAGGCCGCCTCGATATGGGGCTCGCCTCCATCGGCGGCCTCGGCATAGTGCTGCTGGCCATAGTGCTCGATCGCCTGACCCAGGCCATGGGACAACCGGATCGCAGCCGCACCGGCCGCTGGTATCAGCGCGGCCCGGCGGCCCTGCTGCTGCGACTGTGCGGCCGCAGCCCATCCATTCAATGCAAAGGAGCAACCTTATGAGATCCATTACTACCAGCCTGACCCTGGGCGCCCTGCTACTGAGCTCTCTGTTGCTGAGTTCGGTCGCCATGGCCAGTACCGAGTTGCCGGGGGAGGGGGTCAAGGTGCAACCCCTGCAGAGCTCCCTGCCGGAAGAGGCGTTCCAGAGCCTGCTGGTCAGCAAGCTGATGGAGCGGCTCGGCTACGACGTGCAGCCGGCGCAAGAGGTGGACTACAACGTGGCCTATGCCTCTGTGGCCCAGGGAGATGGCACCTTCCTCGCCTTTAACTGGATCCCGCTGCAGGATAACAAGTACGAGCAGGCGGGGGGCGACAAGGTGTTCTTCCGCCAGGGGACCTATGTGGCTGGCGCCGCCCAGGGCTATCTCATCGACAAGAAGACCGCGACCCAATACGGCATCACCAATCTCGGTCAGCTGAAGGATCCCAAGCTGGCGGCCCTGTTTGACGGGGACGGTGACGGCAAGGCCGATCTGGTGGGGTGCAACCCGGGCTGGGGCTGTGAGGAGGCGATCAACCACCATCTCGACGAGCTTGGCCTGACCCCGACCGTGACCCACAAGCAGGGCAACTACGCGGCCCTGATCGCCGATACCCTGGCTCGCTACCAGAGCGGCAAGCCGGTGCTCTATTACACCTGGACGCCGTACTGGCTCAGCAGCGAACTGGTGCCGGGGCGGGACGTGGTCTGGTTGGAAGTCCCGGCCGATGCCAGGGATGCGGCCAAGACTCGGCTGCCGAACGGCAAGGACTACGGGTTTGCGGTCAATACCATGCACATAGTCGCCAACAAGGCCTTCACCGATGCCAATCCGGCGGCGGCCAAGTTGTTCAGCATCGTCAAGTTGCCCCTCAACGACATCAACATCCAGAATGGCCTGATGAACAAGGGACAGAACAAGCCGGCGGATGTGGAGCGCCACGCCGATGCCTGGCTCAAGGGGCATGAGCAGCAGGTCAACGACTGGCTGGCCCAGGCGCGCACCGCCGCGCAATAAGTGGCGATCCTGATTGCCCGATAGACAAAACGCCCGGCATGGGCCGGGCGTTTTTTATGGGCAGAATCAGGGGCTGGCGGGATCAGATCCCGGAGCCGCCTTGCTCACCGCTCTCCTCGTGCAGGCCGCATTCACGCTTGAGACCGAAGAAGCGGGTCTGCTCCTCGCTCATGCCAGGCTCCCACTTGGTGGTGGTGTGCACGTCGCCGACCGAGAGGTAACCCTGTTCCCACAGGGGGTGATAGGGCAGGTCAAACTCCTTGAAGTAGTAGAAGACGTCCTTGTTGCTCCAGTCGATCACCGGCAGGAACTTGAAGCGGCCGCGCGCGATGGCGAGCACAGGCAGCTTGCCACGGCTACCGGACTGCTCCCGGCGCAGGCCCGAGAACCAGGTCTGGGCGCCGAGTTCCGTCAGGGCGCGGTCCATGGGCTCCACCTTGTTGAGCTGGTTGTAGCGGGTGATCCCCTCCACCCCCTGCTCCCACAGGAGGCCGAAGCGAGCCTCCTGCCAGGCCGGCGACAGCTCGGCCCGGTAGATCTTCAAGTTGAGCGCGAGGCGCTCGGTCAGCTCGTCGATGAAGCGGTAGGTCTCCGGGAACAGATAGCCGGTATCGGTCAGCACCACGGGCACATCGCTTTTCTCCTGGCCCACCAGGTGTAGCATCAGGGCCGCCTGGATGCCGAAGCTGGACGACAGCACATGTTCCCCCGGCAGGTGCTGCAGGGCCCAGCGTACCCGCTCGGGGGCGCTCATGGCGTCCAGCTCCCGGTTCAGGGGGGCCAGCGCCTCGACCTGCTCTTCCCGATTCAGGGTCAGCAGGGCCTGCAGATCGAGCCGCCCGTCGGCGGTGAGCCTGGGTTGCTCGCTAGTTGATAGTTCAGACTGCATAGAAGTCCCTCGCTGAATCTATAACGGGCGCCACTATGCCTGCGCGGATCACGAAGTCGCCGAAGCACTCGGCTCCGTCGCGCTCCTTGGCCCAGCGGCCGATCAGGGTGTCGAGCTCGGCCAGGATCTGCGGCTCCGTGATGTTCTCCTGGTAGAGGCGCGGAATGCGGGTCCCTTCCAGGTTGCCACCCAGGTGCAGGTTGTAGCGACCGGGGGCCTTGCCCACCAGACCCACCTCCGCCAGCATGGCGCGGCCGCAACCATTCGGGCAACCGGTGACCCGGAAGATGATGGCATCGTCCGCCTGTCCATGCTTGGCCAGCAGGCCTTCGATGTCGGTGACGAAGGCAGGCAACATGCGCTCGGCCTCGGCCATGGCGAGCGGGCAGGTGGGCAGGGCCACGCAGGCCATGGACTGCTTGCGCTGCTCGCTCACGCCGTCATCCAGCAGGCCATATTGGCGGGCCAGTTTCTCGATACGGGCCCTCTCCTTGGCGGGGACGCCGGCGATGATGAGGTTCTGGTTGGCGGTCAGGCGGAAGTCCCCCTGATGCACCTTGGCGATCTCCAGCATGCCGGTCTTGAGGGGCTTGCCCGGGAAGTCCAGCAGGCGGCCGTTCTCGATGAACAGGGTCAGGTGATGTTTGCCATCTATGCCTTCCACCCAGCCGAAGCGATCCCCACGGCTGGTGAACTCATAAGGGCGCACCGGCCCGAACTGGATGCCGGCACGGCTCTCCACCTCGGCCTTGAAGGCCTCGACGCCGACTCGCTCGAGGGTGTACTTGGTCTTGGCGTTCTTGCGGTTGACCCGGTTGCCCCAGTCGCGCTGGGTACTGACCACGGCGGCCGCCACCTCCAGCACGTGGGAGAGGGGAATGAAGCCGAAGTCGCTCGCCTTGCGCGGATAGGTCGTTGTATCGCCGTGGGTCATGGCGAGGCCGCCACCCACCAGCACGTTGAAGCCCACCAGCTTGCCGCCATCGGCGATGGCCACGAAGTTCAGGTCATTGGCGTGGATGTCCACGTCGTTGTGGGGCGGGATCACCACGGTCGTCTTGAATTTGCGCGGCAGATAGTTGGAGCCGAGGATGGGCTCCTCATCGCCCCCCAGCTTCTCGCCGTCCAGCCAGATCTCCACGTAGGCGCGGGTCTTGGGCAGCAGATGCTCGGAGATCTTTTTGGCCCACTCGTAGGCCTCCTGGTGCAGCTCGGACTCTACCGGGTTGCTGGTGCAGAGCACGTTGCGGTTCACGTCGCCCGCGGTGGCGATGGAATCGATGCCGGTGCTGTTGAGGGTCTGGTGCATCATCTTGATGTCACGCTTGAGAACCCCGTGGAACTGGAAGGTCTGGCGGGTGGTGAGACGGATGCTGCCGTACAGGCTGTGCTCCTCGGCAAACTTGTCGATCACCTGCCACTGGGCCGGGGTGATGATGCCGCCGGGCAGGCGGGCCCGCAGCATGACGTTGTGCAGGGGTTCGAGCTTCTGGGCGGCGCGCTCCGGGCGGATGTCGCGGTCATCCTGCTGATACATGCCGTGGAAGCGGATCAGCTGGAAGTTGTCGCCGTTGAAACCGCCGGTGAGGGGATCCTGCAGATCCTGCTCTATGGTGCCGCGCAGGAAGTTGCTCTCGCGCTTGAGGCGCTCGTTGTCGGAGAGCGGTCCTTCCACCGGTCCCGGAATCACTTGTTTGCTCATCAATAGACATCCCTTTGATAACGTTTGGCACGACGCAGTTCGCTCAAATACTCTTCTGCTTCCTCACGACTCTTGTGGCCGTGTTCGGCAATCACATCCAGCAGGGCCTGCTGCACATCCTTGGCCATGTGGTTGGCGTCGCCGCACACATAGAAGTGGGCGCCGGCCTCCAGCCATTGATAGAGCTCGAGACCTGCTTCGCGCAGCCTGTCCTGCACATAGATCTTGTGGCCCTGATCCCGGCTAAATGCCAGCGAGATCTTGCTGAGCAGGCCGGATTTCACATAACGCTGCCACTCCACCTGATAGAGGAAGTCCTGGGTAAAGTGAGGGTTGCCGAAGAAGAGCCAGTTCTTGCCCTCTGCTCCTTGCGCCTCACGCTCCTGCATGAAGGCGCGGAAGGGTGCAATGCCGGTGCCCGGGCCCACCATGATGACGGGTGTATCCGGGTTCGCCGGCAGGCGGAAGTTGTCGTTGTGCTCCACGAACACCCGCACCTCGGCCTCATCAAACAGGCGGTCTGCCAGATAGGAGGAGGCGCCCCCCGAGCGCACTGTGCCATCGGCCTGAGGATAGCGCACCACGCCGACGGTGAGGTGCACCTCCTCTTCCACCTCGCTCTGGGCGGAAGCGATGGAGTAGAGGCGGGGGGTGAGGGGGCGCAGCAGGACGGTCAGCTGCTCTGCGCTCAGCCTGGCGGGGAAGCGTTTCAATACATCCACCACCTGGGCGGAGGCGACCAGGGTATTGACCTGGGCCTTGTCGCCGGCCAGATCCTTGAGTGCCGCGTTATCGGCGATCTCTGCCAATCCGGTGATAAAGCCGCCGTGCAGCCGGGTCAGCTCGAAGTGACGGGTCAGGGCTTCCCGCAGGCTGCCATGGGCGCTGGCTTCATTGCCGGAAAGACCGGTCAGGGCCAGTACCTCATCCACCAGGGAGGCGTCGTTGTCAAACCAGATGCCGAGGGCATCACCGGGTTGATAAGTGATGCCGGACGCCTCGAGGTTGATCTCGATATGGCGGATGTCCTTGGTGGAATCGCGGCCGGTGATCTTCTGATTGACCGAGAGGCGGGCGGGGAAGGGGTTCTCCTTGTGATACTGGCTGTGGCCGACCGCAGATTGCACGGCCCCCGCCACTGTGGCGGTCGAAGCGCCCGCAGAGAGCGTGGCGGCGATGGCCTTGACCGCCTGCTCACCCCAGGCCTTGGCGGTCTCCTGGTAATCCACGTCCAGGCTGGCTAGCTCATGGATACGTTCACCACCTGCTTTTGAGAGGAAGCCGTCGAAGTCCTTGCCGGTCTGGCAGAAGAATTCGTAGGAGCTGTCACCCAGACCCAGCACGGCGAACTTGAGCCCCTCCAACTTGCCAATCTTGCCCTTCTTCAATTGCTCGAACAGATCGACGGTGTTCTCCGGTGGCTCACCCTCCCCGTAAGTGCTCACTACCACCAGCAGGTGGCTCTCTTTCTTGAGCTGTTTAGGTTTGTAATCGGCCATGGAGACCAGGGTCACCGGCAGGCCCAGGGCCTCTGCCTGCTTCTGGATGACGGCGGCCGCTCCCTTGGCGTTGCCGGTCTGGGAGCCGTAGAGAATGGTCAGGTTGCCACCCGGCGCCGCGCTGGCTGCTGTCGTTGTCACCGGCTGCTGGCCGGATTGGGAGAGGCCGTAGAGATAGCCGCTCACCCAGGCAAGCTGCTGGGTGTTGAGGGTGGTGAGAACCTGGTTCAGCTGGCGCTGCTGCTCGTCAGAGAGGGGGCTGATGTTGGGTATGGGGGCTGTCAATTGCATCACACACGTCTTCCATGGTCTGATTTTTGGTCAGGTTAAGGGCTGTGGTGAATAACAACAAAGAATAAAAATATCTTCTTTATGCGATTTGTGAATTTATAAAGCCGAGATCCGGCTCTGGGACCCCTTGACCCGTGGTATAAAGACTCGCAACGACTCTTTCAGCCGTCCCACAAGGGGATATGCATGACCACACTGTTTCACGTCAATGCCTTCAGCCAGCGCCCCTTCGGCGGCAACCCCGCCGTGGTGGTGCTGGGGCCCGAGCGGCCCACGGCCGAGCTGCGGGCCATGGCCGCCGAGTTCAACCTCTCCGAGACTGCCTTCCTCACGGGGTTAGGGAATGCTCACTATCGGCTGCGCTGGTTCACCCCGACCGTGGAGGTGGATCTCTGCGGTCACGGCACCCTGGCGGCGGCTCACGCCATCTGGGAAGCGGGTGAGGCAGGGCTTGACGAGGTGCTGCGCTTCGAGACCCGCAGCGGCATCTTGACGGCGGTGCGCGAAGGGGAATGGATCCGGCTCGACTTTCCCCGCATCCAGCTCTCTCCACTGACGCTGGATCCCGCCTATGCCGGAGCCCTGGGTTGCCAGCCGCGGCAGACCCTGGCCGCCGGTGCCAAGTTCCTGCTGGAGTTGGGCAGTGAGGAGGAGGTGCGGGCGCTCAAGCCGGACTTCCATGCCCTGCGCGCCCTGCCTGGCCGGGGACTGATGGTGACGGCGCCTTCGAGCAGCTCGGAATATGACTTCGTCTCCCGCTACTTCGCCCCCTGGGTGGGGGTGGACGAGGATCCGGTCACCGGCTCCAACCACTGTGCCCTGGTGCCGTTCTGGGCCGAGCGCCTCGGCAAGACGCGGCTCAAGGCTCGCCAGCTCTCCATGCGGGGCGGGGAGCTTCGACTCTCCTTACTGGGAGACAGGGTGCAGATGGCCGGTCAGGCGCTGACCCTGTGGCGGGGGGAGTGGCTGCTGCCGCCTAAAGCCTAGGGACGGATTCTCGGCAGCGTACCGCCACCAACGGTTCTGCATAAAAAATCGCCCCGCAATTGCGGGGCGTTTTGATGGCGCTCGAGGGCAGAGGGACTCTGCCTTCGATGGCTTGTTGTTGCGGACCTTACTTCTGCGGACGCAGGGCCGGGAACAGGATGACGTCGCGAATGGTGTGGCTGTTGGTGAACAGCATGACCAGACGGTCGATACCTATACCCTGACCGGCAGTGGGCGGCAGGCCGTGTTCCAGCGCGGTGACGAAGTCGGCGTCGTAGAACATGGCTTCGTCGTCACCGGCAGCTTTCTGATCGACCTGATCCTGGAAGCGTTTGGCCTGATCTTCCGCATCGTTTAGCTCGGAGAAGCCGTTGGCCAGCTCGCGGCCACCGATGAAGAACTCGAAGCGGTCGGTGACTTCGGGGTTCACGTCGTTGCGGCGCGCCAGCGGGGAGACAGCAGCCGGGTACTCGGTGATGAAGGTCGGTTGCAGCAACATGTGCTCCACGGTCTCTTCGAAGATCGCGGTGATCACGTGGCCCAGCTCCCAGCCCTTCATCAGCTCGATGTGCAGACGCTTGGCGACGGCCTTGGCGCTCTCCAGGGTCGCCAGATCGTCCAGGGTCACATCCGGGTTGAACTTCAGGATGGACTCGACCATGGTGAGGCGCTGGAACGGCTGACCGAAATCGATGGTCAGACCCTCTTCGCCCTCTTTGGCGTAACGGATCTTGGTGTCACCCAGGATGTCCTGGGCCAGGGTGCGCAGCAGCTCCTCGGTCAGGTCCATCAGATCGATGTAATCGGCGTAGGCCATATAGAACTCGATCATGGTGAACTCGGGGTTGTGACGCACCGAGATGCCTTCGTTACGGAAGTTGCGGTTGATCTCGTACACGCGCTCGAAACCACCGACCACCAGGCGCTTCAGATAGAGCTCGGGGGCGATACGCAGGTACATGTCGATGTCCAGCGCATTGTGGTGAGTGACGAAGGGACGCGCGGAGGCACCGCCCGGGATGACCTGCATCATGGGGGTTTCCACTTCCATGAAGCGCTTCTCGTTGAAGAACTTGCGGATGCCGGCGACCACCTGGGTGCGGATCATGAAGGTCTTGCGGGACTCTTCGTTGGCGATCAGATCCAGGTAGCGCTGACGGCAACGGGCTTCCTGATCGGTCAGACCCTTGTGCTTCTCGGGCAGGGGACGCAGAGCCTTGGTCAGCAGACGGATGTCGGAGACGTGAACGGAGAGCTCACCGGTGTTGGTGCGGAACAGGGTGCCCTCAACGCCGACGATGTCCCCCAGATCCCACTTCTTGAACTGCTCGTTGTAGAAACCTTCCGGCAGGTCGTCACGGGTGACGTAGACCTGGATCTTGCCAGCCATGTCCTGCAGGGTCGCGAAGGAAGCCTTGCCCATGATCCGGCGGGTCATGATGCGACCGGCAATCTTCACCCGTTTACCCAGGGCCGCCAGCTCGTCGGCACTCTTGTCGCCGAACTCGGCATGCAGATCGCCGGACAGGCTGTCACGACGGAAGTCGTTGGGGAAGGGATTGCCCTGGGCGCGCAGGGCGGCCAGCTTGGAGCGACGCTCAAGCATCTCGTTGTTGAGGTCGAGAGTCTGGTCGATTTCCGGAGTGGTGGTTTGTTCAGACATGGTGATTCCTGCTGTTCTGTTTACAGGCCTGATTTCAGGCTGGCTTCGATAAACTTGTCCAAGTCGCCGTCAAGCACCGATTGGGTGTTGCGGGTCTCGACGCCGGTACGCAGATCCTTGATACGGGAATCATCCAGTACATAGGAGCGGATCTGGCTACCCCAGCCGATATCGGACTTGGTCTCTTCGAGAGCTTGCTTCTCGGCATTCTGCTTCTGAATTTCCAGCTCGTAGAGCTTGGCCTTCAGCTGCTTCATACACTGATCTTTGTTCTTGTGCTGGGAACGGTCGTTCTGGCACTGCACCACGACGCCGGTGGGGACGTGGGTGATACGCACCGCGGACTCGGTCCGGTTGACGTGCTGACCACCGGCACCGGAGGCGCGGTAGACGTCGATGCGAAGGTCCGCCGGGTTGATGTCGATCTCGATGTCATCATCGATCTCGGGATAGACGAACACGGAGCAGAACGAGGTGTGACGACGGCCACCGGAGTCGAACGGGGATTTACGAACCAGACGGTGCACGCCTGTCTCGGTGCGCAGCCATCCGAACGCGTATTCGCCGGTGAACTTGACGGTGGCGGACTTGATGCCGGCTACGTCCCCTTCGGAGCATTCGATGAGCTCGGGCTTGTAGCCGTGGGCATCGCCCCAGCGCAGGTACATGCGCAGCACCATGTTGGCCCAGTCCTGGGCCTCGGTGCCGCCGGAACCGGACTGGATGTCGATGTAACAGTCGGAACCGTCGTGCTGACCGGAGAACATGCGGCGGAATTCCAGCTCGACGAGCTTGGCTTCCAGATCGTCGGCTTCGGCGATGGCCTCGTTGAAGGTCTCTTCGTCCTCCCCCTCGACCGCCAGGCTGACCAGCATCTCGACGTCATCGACGCCCTGGGTCAGGGTGTCTATGGTGCCGACCACGTTCTCGAGCGCCACGCGCTCCTTGCCGAGCGCCTGTGCGCGCTCCGGCTCGTTCCAGACGTCCGGTTGTTCCAGCTCGGCGTTGACCTCTTCTAGACGCTCTTTCTTGGCGTCATAGTCAAAGGTACCCCCTAAGCAGCTCGGTCCTCTCAGACAGCTCCTTAAGCTTGTTTAATACAGGATTGACTTCAAACATCGTGAAAACTCTCGGGGTCGATGTGATTTAAAAACGGGACATTCTAGCCAATTGTGGAAGGAATAGACAGGGTTGGCTGTCCCTGGTGCGTCAACCCACCGTGATTTCTGGTGCTATCGGCAGGGTTTCAGTGGAAAATATCGCCGGCGTCGGCATTTGTCGCTTCAGTTTTGTGCCCGTTGGCCGCTATTGATCCACATGCAAGGGTGCCATCTCCGCTCCGAGCAATCCTGTTCCTGACCAAAAGAAGAAAGCACGATGAAGAACCTGTCACTCAAACAGAAGATACTGTTGTCTGTGGTCATCGCCCTGTCACTGGTGATCCTGTTGCTCTCCTGGCAGAGCTATACCAGCCAGAAATCACTGCTGCTGCAAGGCAGTCAGGAGCAGGTGCAGCGCCTCGGCAGCCAGCAGGCCGAACGGATCAGCGACTGGCTCGCCGCCCGCCGCGACGTCATCCAGGCTCTGGGCAACAAGGCCACCTCAGAACCCCTCAACGCCCTGCAGCAGGCGCAGGTTTCCGGTCGCTTCCAGCTCACCTACTTCGGTGAGGGCAGCGGCAAGATGCACGACTCCGACCCCTCCATCAACCGCGATGGCTATGATCCCCGCTCCCGCGGCTGGTATCAGGAGGCCATGGGCAAGGGTGCCCTGATCGTGACCAAGCCGTATCTCGATGTGGCCTACAACATCATGGTGGTGACCCTGGCCCAGCCCGCTCAGGGCGGCGTGGTCGGCGGCGATCTCTCCATCGCCTCCCTGGTGGAGGACGTCACCAAGATGGCCCTGCCGGCGGACGGCGTCGCCATCCTGATGCACAAGGACGGCACCGTCATCGCGTACAAAGACGCGGCCAAGGCGATGAAACCGGCCACCGAGATAGACAACGATCTCTCCAACGCCCTGATCGAACAGAGCAAGGGCAGCAACAGCCTGGTGCCCGCCTACTTCGACAACGAAGGCCGTGACAAGCTGCTGTGGGCGGTGGATATCCCCAACACCGACTGGGAGCTGGTGCTGGTGCTGGACAAGGCCACCCTGGAGGCACCGCTCTCCTCCCTGCTGCTGACCCAGCTTGGCCTGGCCCTGCTGGTGCTGGTGGGCAGCATACTCGCCATCTCCTGGCTGGTGAGCCTGCTGCTCGGGCCGCTCGGCAAGGTCTCCCAGGCCCTGGCCCGCATCGCCGACGGTAACGGCGATCTGACCCAGCGCATCAAGATCGACGCCAACGACGAGGTGGGTCAGCTGGCCAACAGCTTCAACCGCTTCGTGGGCAGCCAGCACCAGCTGATCGGCAACATCCGTCAGCTCGCCAACGAACTGAACGCCGACGCCGAGCGCAGTCTGGTGACCAACCAGGCCGCGGTGGAAGAGCTGCAGCGCCAACAGCAGGAGGTGACCATGGTCGCCACCGCCGTCACCGAGATGGCGAGCGCCACCATGGAGATCGCCGGCAACGCCGAGAACACCGCCGCCGCCGCCCAGCAATCTGCCCAGAGCAGCGAGCAGGGCAAGATGCTGGTGAACCAGACCCGAGCCTCCATCAACAACCTGGCGGAAGAGGTGGGCCAGGCCACCGGCGTCATCGGCGAGCTGAGCCGCCACGCCCAGGCCATCTCCGGCATCCTCTCCACCATCCAGGGCATCGCCGAGCAGACCAACCTGCTGGCGCTGAACGCGGCCATCGAAGCGGCCCGTGCCGGTGAACAGGGCCGCGGCTTCGCCGTGGTGGCGGACGAGGTGCGGGTGTTGTCCCGCCGCACCCAGGATTCCACCCAGGAGATCCAGGCCACCATCGAGACCTTGCAGCAGACCACGGCTCGCGCGGTGAGTCTGATGCAGACCAGTCAGGGGCTGGCGGACAACAGCGTGAAGGACGCCGATGCCGCCGCCGCCGCGCTCGAAGAGATCACCCAAGCGGTCTCGCTCATCTCCGACATGGCGGGTCAGATCGCCACCGCCGCCGAGGAGCAGACCCAGGTGACCGGCGAGATCACCCAGAACACCACCGCCATCAAGGATGTGAGCGACGAGATCACCGCCGCCGCCATGCGTGACCTGGATCAGGCCCAGGGCCTCAAGGGCCGTGCCACCAACCTGAATCAGCAGGTGTCGACCTTTATCCTCTAAGGAAAGGCCAGCCCGCGATGCCAGAGCCCCGCACGAGAGTGCGGGGCTTTTTACTGGCCGCTAGTGAGAAGTTGCTGTGCTCGCCCCGGGAGGGGAGAGGTCATGAAGTGTGTTGTTGGCTTAAGTGAGAAGAGTGCATACCTGCCTCGCCCGTCGTTGGCTGCGGCCAGAAAACAAAGAGCCCACCAGAAGGTGGGCTCTCGTATCAGAATGGCTGATCTGCTGGTTACAGGAAAGGCAGAGCCAGGAACAGCTTGATCACCATGGCGTTGATGATGTCGATGAAGAAGGCACCGACCATGGGTACCACCAGGAAGGCCAGGTGGGAGGGGCCGAAGCGCTGGGTGATGGCCTGCATGTTGGCAATGGCGGTGGGGGTGGCGCCGAGGCCGAAGCCGCAGTGACCCGCCGCCAGCACGGCCGCATCATAGTTGCTGCCCATGACCCTGAAGGTGACGAAGATGGCGTAGAGCGCCATGGCCACGGTCTGGGCGGCCAGCAGCAGGAAGATGGGCAGGGCCAGGCTCGCCAGATCCCACAGCTTTAGGCTCATCAGCGCCATGGCGAGGAACAGCGACAGGCTGACGTTGCCGAGCAGGGAGACCTCCCTATCGCTCACCTCGTGCCAGTTGAGCAGGGTCAGCAGGTTGCGCAGCAGCACGCCGACGAACAGTACGCAGACGAACACCGGCAGCTCGAGGGCGCTGCCCTTGAGGTAGAGGGAGAACATCTCCCCCCCCTTGAGGCTGATGGCGATCAGGGCCAGGGTCTCGATCACGCTGAAGGGGGTGAGGGGGCGCTCCATGTCCGGCATCTCGAAGCCCTGGGGGGCATCGTCCCGGTTGTGCTCTTCGCCGGGCACCTGCACCTTCTTCACAAGGTAGCGGGCGACGGGGCCGCCGATGAGGCCACCCAGCACCAGGCCGAAGGTGGCACAGGCGATGGCGAGCTCGGCGGCGGACTGCACGCCGTACTTCTCGGTGAAGATGGAGCCCCAGGCCGCGCCGGTGCCGTGGCCGCCGGAGAGAGTGATGGAGCCAGCCAGCAGCCCCATGTGGGGATCCAGACCGAGCAGGGTGGCCAGGCCTACCCCCAATGTGTTTTGCACCAGCAGCAGGCCGGTGACCACCATCAGGAAGGTGATCACCGCCTTGCCGCCGCGCTTGAGGCTGCCCAGATCGGCGGAGAGGCCGATGGAGGCGAAGAAGGTCAGCATCAGCGGGGTCTGCAGGGTGGTGTCAAACTGCAGCTCCACCCCCATGCCGGCGCGCAGCAGCAGCAGGATCAGGGCCACCACCAGACCGCCCGCGACGGGCTTGGGGATGTTGAAGGTGCGCAAGACGGTGACCCGGTTAACCAGCAGGCGGCCGAGCAGCAGCACCAGGGTGGCGGCGACCAGGGTCGTGTAGGAATCAAATTGTATCATTCGGTTCTCCCATGTTGATTGGCCGTGTCTTTGGCGAGAAAGACGCACAGATTCAGCCGGGATAAAAACAGTGTGGCTCAGGGGCCAGTTCAAGAGGGGGCCTGGGCCCCCATCCCACGTAAAAATGGGGTCTGTGGTCGCCTGTTTTGTGCAGGCATCCAGGTGAGATTTAGGAAAAATCCGGCGGATAGTAGCAAAAAGCACCATTTATATCCATGTTCATCAGATTAATGGTGGTTTTTGTGTGTTCTTTCAACATTTAAAGCTGCTGCCGAATGTCTCATTTTGGCCAGGAATAGTGACGTCGCGGCTGTCATTTGGGCGGCCAGTCTTTATAATTCGCCCGCTTCCCGTCCGTGGTACAACGCGGGCAGTGGGACAGATCGATTCAGGATTTGCCGGTTTTCGGCCAACGAGAGGAGAGGGTGTGAAGAAGTCTATCTACATCGCCTACACAGGCGGCACCATAGGGATGCAGCGTTCCGATCACGGTTATGTGCCGATGGCGGGCTTTATGGAAGACTGTCTGGCACGGATGCCCGAGTTTCATCGACCCGAGATGCCGTCCTACCACATTCACGAATACGATCCCCTCATCGACTCCTCCGACATGACCCCGGCGGACTGGCAGCGCATCGCCGAGGACATTCGCGACAACTACGAGAAGTACGACGGCTTCGTGATCCTGCACGGCACCGACACCATGTCGTTCACCGCCTCGGCGCTCTCCTTCATGCTCGAAGACCTGCACAAGCCGGTGATCATCACGGGCTCCCAGATCCCGTTGGCCGAGCTGAGATCCGACGGCCAGCAGAACCTGCTAAATGCGCTCTACATAGCGGCCAACTACCCGATCCACGAGGTGACGCTGTTCTTCAACAACCAGCTCTATCGCGGCAATCGCAGCAAGAAGGTGCACGCCGACGGCTTCCACGCCTTCGACTCGCCGAACTACCCGCCGCTGCTGAACGCCGGCATCGCCATCTCCCTAGAGGCGGGTGAGCTGGGGGAGCCCTCTGCGAGCCCATTGGTGCTGCATGACATCACCCCCCAGCCCATCGGCGTGGTGACCCTCTACCCCGGCATCTCGGCGGAGGTGATCGCGAACATCTTGCAGCAGCCGGTGCGGGCGCTGATCCTGCTCTCCTTCGGGGTGGGCAATGCGCCGCAGAATCCGGCCATGCTGGCGCTGCTCTCCGAGGCCTCGGCCCGTGGCGTCATCATAGTCAACCTGAGCCAGTGCCTGCACGGCAAGGTCAACATGGGGGGCTATGCCACCGGCAATGCGCTTTCGCGCGCCGGGGTCATCTCGGGCTTCGACATGACCGCCGAGGCGGCGCTCACCAAGCTGCACTTCCTGCTGAGCCAGGATCTGCCGGCCCCGCGTATTCGCGAGCTGATGCAGCAATCCCTGTGCGGCGAACTGACGCCCTGAGAAACTGTCCACGAACTTACTGCGAAGCCGTGATCAAGGCTCATGTGCTGCTCGCTTGTTTGTGACCAAGAGGGCTCATGTATGCGTATACACTCCGGTTCCTGCGCAGCTCTTCACCTTGTTGACGCCTTCTCACGACAGGTCGTGAACAGCTTCTGACCTCCCCACCATGAGGGAGATAGGAAATAGAGAGGGGAGCCATATTGGCTCCCCTCTTTGCTATGGCGTGCGAGCCAGGGCTTGCGGCAAGGCTCAGTGGTGAGGATTGATACGAACGATTTCTTCCTCGTCCCGATACTGACGCTTGAGCTCGCTCTTGCTCTTCATCACTATCTCGCCATCCGGGCCTATGTTCATGTGCTCGGGGTTTTCAAGGTGCATCGCCTGCCAGGCCATCACGGCCTGCAGCGAGGTGGCCTTCTGCTCCTCGGTGAGGGGCTGGCCATCCGGCCACTTGCCGAGTTCGACCGCGGTCTTGAGCCGCTCGTACACTTCCTTGGGCATCTGCCCTATGACTTGCTGAAATGACATCCGGCCTCTCCTTGAAAACGTTGAGCCATGGGGGGATCAGGCGGGCAGATCCTGACGGACTACGCCGGCCATCTGCTCCATCACCCGCACTACCTGACAACTGTACCCGAACTCGTTGTCGTACCACACGTACAGCACGCAGTGATCTTCCTCGGCGATGGTGGCCTGGGAGTCCACTATGCCCGCGAAGCGGGAACCCACCATGTCGGAGGAGACCAGCTCGGTGCTGGCGCTGAAATCGATCTGGCGATGCAGGGCCGAGCTCAGGGCCATCTGCTGCAGATAGGCGTTGAGGCTGTCCCGGTCGGTGGCCTGCTCCAGAGACAGATTGATGATGGCCAGGGACACGTTGGGGGTCGGCACCCGGATGGCGTTGCCAGTCAGCTTGCCCTTGAGCTCCGGCAGTGCCTTGGCCACCGCCTTGGCGGCCCCTGTGCTGGTCATCACCATGTTGAGGGCCGCGCTGCGACCGCGCCGCTCCCCCTTGTGATAGTTGTCGATCAGGTTCTGATCATTGGTGTAGGAGTGTACCGTCTCCACGTGGCCGTGGCGGATGCCGTACTTGTCCTGCATCACCTTGAGCACCGGGGTGATGGCGTTGGTGGTGCAGGAGGCGGCGGAGATGATGCGATCATCCGGTGTGATGACGTCATGGTTGACCCCGAACACCACGTTCTTCATCTCCCCCTTGCCGGGGGCGGTCAGCAGCACCCGGGCGGCGCCGCGCGCCTTGAGGTGCTCGGACAGGCCCGCCTCGTCGCGCCAGACGCCGGTGTTGTCGACGATCAGCGCGTTATGGATGCCATAGGCCGTGTAGTCGATGTCTGCCGGGCTGTTGGCGTAAATCACTTGGATGAAGGTGCCGTTGGCGATGATGGCGCTGCGCTCCAGATCCACCTCGATGGAGCCGTTGAAGGGGCCGTGCACCGAGTCGCGGCGCAGCAGGCTGGCACGCTTCTCCAGATCTCCCTCCCGGCCGCCGCGCACCACGATGGCGCGCAGGCGCAGGGAGTTGGCGGCGCCGGTGCGCTCGATGAGCAAGCGGGCCAGCAGGCGGCCGATGCGGCCGAAGCCGTACAGCACCACGTCGGTGGGCGCGGGTACGGCCCCTTGGCTCAGGGCCGGCGCCAGCTTGGCTCTCAGGTAATCCTCGATACCGGACTCATCCTCATGATCCTGCCAGTAGCCGACGGTCAGCTTGCCGAGATCCACTTCGGCGGCGACCGGGTTCAGCGCGACGATGGCTTGAAGCAGGGGGAAGCTTTGCTGGATGGGTAGCACATTGCCCTGGTGACGGCGAACGACCCGATGGGCTTTGAGGATGTCGATGGTGGAGGCGTTTTGCAGGGGGCGTCCAAAGATGGTGATCTCGATCCCTTGCTGACGATAGAGGCGACCGATCAAGGGTTGCATGGCTTCGGCGAGCTCCTGGCTCTCCTGCCACGCCTGCAAGTAGTGCTCGTGGGTCATTAACCAGATCCTTTATTTCACGTTGTTGAAGCAAATTGCCGGGGCAAAATGAAATTCGTCGAATGCAGATCAGTGTAGGGCTGATGGTTTCGTTATATTATTCTGCAGTCGCGGCCTTATATGGCGCGCGCATTGTAATGGATATGTAGCTTGTTTGCTAGTTGGTGGTATCCGACGCGAGCTCTGATTGTTACCGACTTGATGGGAACCATGACCCTTTCTCCACTGCGCCCCTCCCTGCTGGCCCTCTCCTGCGTCCTGACGCTGACGGCCTGTGAAGACGACAGGATCCACAACATCTGCGGCAATCATCCCGGTCTCTGCGCGGATCTGGTGGACGACGGCTGGTGTCGCCAGGAGCGCAGCGAGGTGATCCGGGCTCGCTACTACCTGCAGGGTGAGCCAACCGACAGGCGCAAGTACGAGCTGATGCGCGGTCTCGAACGCTATCTGCAGTGCGCCGAACACTCCACCAACATCGAATACAAACGGGCAAGGGAGCAGAAGAGTCCCAGGGTGGAGGGTATGCTGGCCGCCGGTGACCAGCTGACGTTGCTCGATGAGCAGACAAGTGCTTCTCAGGATCCCTATCTGCTGCTCTGGCACTGGACCAACAACCGCAACCCGGCGGCCCGGGCCAGCTTCCTGGCCTTGGAGGGGAGCCCGGTGCTGGAGGAGCCAGAGCTGCAACTGGCCCTCGGGGGCGTCTATGCCAAGCACGAGCCGCGCAAGGCCATCGCCCTGATGCACCATGCCCTCACCCTCTATGGGGAGGGGGAGGCGATCAACAGCCGCATCCTCACCTCCCTCAGCACCCTCTACATGGGCCAGAAGGAGTTTGGCCTGGCCTACCAGTGGGGCAAGGTGAGCGAGTCGTTCCAAGAGGCCAGCGAGGTCTCCGCCAGCCGCCTCGCCCTCTACCACAACATCAGCAAGGGGGAGCAGGACGCCTGGGACAGGGCCGCTGCCACCATAGTCCAGCAGCTCAGGCAGGGGGACTACAGACCATGACGAATCCACTGATCCCTGCGTCTCCCTGGACCGATCCCTTCGACATTCGCCTGCTGCACGGTCAGGCCCGAAGTGACGGGCGGGTGATCGAGCGCACCACGGTGCGGGCCGTGGTGCTGCGCGGTGACGAGTTGCTGCTGGTGCACTCCCGGGTCAACGGGGATCTCATGTTCCCGGGAGGCGGCGTCGAGGCGGGGGAGTGCCATCAGAAGGCGCTGGCCCGGGAGCTGAGGGAGGAATGCGGCGCCGAGCTTTTGGCTGTGGGGGCACTGCTCGGGCAGACCCGGGAGTACCGCCCTGCCCGTGAGGCGCAGTTCGACGCCTACTGCATCCACTCCTACTACTACCTCTGCCAGCTGGGAGACGCCTGGAGCGAGCCCCGTCCCCAGCCCTACGAGGTGCGCCTCGGTTTCACCCCGGGCTGGTTCGCCCTGGATGAGGCGCTGCAGCGCAACAAGACCCAGCTGGCCGGCCCCTGTCCCCAGTGGACGGTGCGCGAGACCCGGGTGCTGGCCCAGTTGCAGCAGTGGTTCGACGCCGGCCTGCTGGGTTGAAGGTGACGCCTCTGCCATAAAAAAACCGCCATTGGGCGGTTTTTTTGTTTCGAGTGCCGGACTGGCGCCGGGTTTGGCCGGATGACGCTAGAGGGTGCAGACGGGACAGAAGGCATAGGTGCCCTGGGGGTCGTTGAAGCGAACCAGGGGATCCAGCCCCTTGTTCACCTCGACCAGCGCCTTGCCAAAGCCTGCGGGCAGCCAGCTCTGCACATGGGGAGCCAATGCGCGGGCGCTGCTGTCAAACAGCTCGCGCAGGAACTTGTCCCGTGCGGACTCTTCCTGCTCTATGGGGGTCACCTGCCAGCTCTTGAGGTTGGCGAGATCGGCGGCGGCCTTGAGGGCGTCGTCCAGATTGCCGAACTCGTCCACCAGCCCCAGATCCTTGGCATCCTGACCGGTCCAGACTCGGCCTTCTGCGGCCTTCTCTGCCTCTTCCGGGCTCAGGCCACGGCCCTTGCCCACCAGGCCGACGAAGCGCTGATAGGTGTCTTCCACCCCGAGCTGGATGGCCTGGCCGACGTGTTCCGGCAGGGCCCGGGTCAGGCCGACACCGACGAAGTCCGTGGTGCCGACGCCATCCGTATGTACCCCGTACTGGGAGAGCGCCTTGTCGATGGTGGCGAACATGCCGAACACACCGATGGAACCGGTGAGGGTGGTGGGGGAGGCGAAGATCTTGTCCGCATCGGCGGAGATCCAGTAGCCACCGGAGGCGGCGTAGCTGCCCATGGAGATGACCACGGGTTTGCCTGCCTGCTTCAGGGCCAGCAGCTCGGCGCGGATCTGCTCGGCGGCGAAGGCGCTGCCACCCGGGCTGTCGACCCGCAGCACCACGGCTTTCACCTGGTCGTCGCGGCGGGCATCGGCCAGCAGATCGGAGAGGCTGTCGCCCCCTATGGTGCCGGCGGGCTGAACCCCGTCCATGATGGCGCCGCTGGCGACGATGAGGCCTACCTCATCCTTGCCGCTCTGGGGGTACTGTTCAGGGATTGCGGCCAAATACTCTTTCAGACCCACCCCTTTCCAGCCGTGATCCTCGGCCTCACCCACCTCCTTGATGACTGCCTGGGTCATCTCGTCGCGGGTGGCGAGCTGATCCACCAGGCCGTTCTCGAGGGCGTAGTTGGCGGCATTGCCGCCGGATGCACGCAGCAGGCTCAGGAATTGATCCTTGCCGGGGGCGACGGCCTCGGGCTCGATCTCCCGCTCGGCGGCCACGTCATTCACATAGGAGAGCCACAGCTGATCCAGCCAGCGCTGGTTCGCCTCCTTGCTCTCGGGGGACATCTCGTCCCGGGTGTAGGGCTCGACGAAGGACTTGTAGGTACCGACCTTGAACACATGGGGAGTGACGTTGAGCTTCTCCAGCGCCGACTTGAAGTAGGTCTGGTAGACGCCGAGGCCCTCGATCAGCACGGCGCCGCTCTGGTTGAGCAGAACGTGATCGGCGTGGGCGGCGAGCAGATAGGGGCCCTGGTTGTAGTAATCCGCCATGGCGATGACCGGCTTGCCACTCTCCTTGAACCCGTCGATGGCGGCGGTCACCTCCTGCAGCTTGGAGAGGTTGGCCCCCTGCAGCCCCTGGGGCTTGATCACCAGCGCCTTGATGCGATCGTCATCCTTGGCGCTCTTGATGGCCCAGAGCAGGTCCGACAACACTATCTCGCTCGGCTGATCGTCGCTGCTGTCCACCTGGCGCAGCAACTGCACCGTGGGGTCGGTCTGGGTGCGCTGTTCCACCAGCACGCCGGAGAGGTTGAGGGTGAGCGCCCCTTCGATGGGGGTGGTGGGGGTCTCTTTCTGGCTAAAGGTGAAGACGATGGCCAGCACTATGATGAGAAACAGCAGATTCACCAGCATCAGCCGGGTGAAATTGAGCAGACGCCAGAGGCTGCGAAACAGCCATCCCAGACCCTTGAAAATAGACATAGTCCCGTTATCGCCCTGTTAATCGATGAAGAGAGGCCATTATTAACCACTTGACCCGCCAATTGCCATTTCCGCTTGGGAGACTATTCCCGCCACTCTCTTCACAACACGCCTGTTCGCCGAAAAAATGTCCAAACATTTGTTTGAAAAAGGGTATTCGATTCTTTACTCTAGCCTCAATTTGATAACAAAAAATTAACTGGAGGCTTTGTGAGCCGCTACCCGACCCTGCTGACCCCCCTTGACCTTGGGTTTACCCAGCTTCGCAACAGAGTGCTGATGGGCTCCATGCACACCGGCCTGGAGGAGGAGAAAGGAGGCTTTGACAAGCTGGCCGCCTTCTATGCCGAACGGGCCAAGGGCGGCGTTGGCCTCATCGTCACCGGCGGCATCGCCCCCAACCTGCGCGGTCGGCTGGTGCCTCACGGTTCCCAGCTGAGCTTCCCCTGGCAGGTCGCCAAACACAAGAAGGTGACCGCCGCGGTTCACCAGGAGGGGGGCAAGATAGCGCTGCAGATCCTCCACGCCGGCCGCTACGCCTATCATCCGTTCAGCCTGGCGCCGAGCGCTCTCAAGGCTCCCATCTCCCCGTTCAAGCCCAGAGCCATGAGCGAGCGCCAGATCCGCGGCACCATCCGCGACTTCGGCGCCACCGCGGCCCTGGCCAAGGCCGCGGGTTACGACGGGGTCGAGGTGATGGGCTCGGAAGGCTACCTCATCAACCAGTTCATCTGCGAGCGCACCAACCAGCGCCGCGACGACTGGGGCGGCAGTGCGGACAACCGCATGCGCTTCCCGCTGGAAATCGTGCGGGCCATCCGCGAGCGGGTCGGTACCGACTTCATCATCATCTTCCGCCTCTCCATGCTGGATCTGGTGGAGAAGGGCTCCTCCCTCGAGGAGATCATCGCTCTCGGCAAGGCGCTGGAGCAGGCGGGAGTGACCCTGATCAACACCGGCATCGGCTGGCACGAGGCCCGCATCCCCACCATAGCCACCAGCGTGCCGCGTGGCGCCTTCAGCTGGGTTACCGCCGAGCTGAAAAAGCACCTCAAGGTGCCCCTCATCACCACCAACCGCATCAACACCCCGGACGTGGCCGAGCGCATATTGGCGGCGGGGGAGGCAGACATGGTCTCCATGGCGCGCCCCTTCCTGGCGGATCCCGAATTCGTGATCAAGGCGGCGGAGGACAGGGCGGACGAGATCAACACCTGCATCGCCTGCAACCAGGCTTGTCTCGATCACGTGTTCAAGCAGAAGCGCGCCTCCTGCCTGGTCAACCCGCGGGCCTGCTTTGAGACCGAGCTCACCTTCGGTCGGGTACCCCAACCCAAGAAGCTCGCCGTGGTGGGGGCTGGGCCCGCCGGGCTCGCGTTCGCCTGCTACGCCGCCGAGCGCGGCCATCAGGTGAGCCTGTTCGATCAGGCGCAGACCATAGGCGGCCAGTTCAACTTCGCCAAGCAGATCCCGGGCAAGGAGGAGTTCCACGAGACCCTGCGCTACTTCGCCAGGCGGCTAGAGAAGTGCGGCGTCGAGCTCTATCTCGGTCAGCGCCAGAGCGCCGAGAGCCTGCTGGGCGGCGGGTTTGACGAGGTGATCCTCGCTACCGGCATCCGCCCGCGCACCCCCAATATCCCAGGCATCGAGCATGCCAAGGTGTTGAGCTACCTGGACGTGCTGCGGGATCACAAGCCGGTCGGCCAGAAGGTGGCGGTGATCGGCGCCGGCGGCATCGGCTTCGACGTGGCGGAATATCTGGTGGAAAAACGGGTGGAACAACAGACGGCAGGGGATGCTGATCGCCACCGTGACCACTGGCTCAAGGAGTGGGGCATCGACAAGGGGCTCGGCGAGCGCGGTGGCCTGATGAAGCCCGAGATCGACGCCCCCGAGCGCCAGATCTGGCTGCTCCAGCGCAAGGAGAGCAAGGTGGGGGATGGTCTGGGCAAGACCACAGGCTGGATCCACAGAACCGTGCTGAAGAACCGCAAGGTGCAGATGCTGAGCGGTGTGCAGTACCAGCGCATCGACGATGAGGGGCTGCACATCGAGGTGGACGGGCAGCAGCAGTGCCTGCCGGTGGATCAGGTGATCATCTGCGCAGGGCAGGAGCCCCTGCGGGAGCTGCAGGCGGGCCTGCAGGCGGCGGGCAAGCCGGTGCACATCATCGGCGGGGCCGACGTGGCCGCCGAGCTGGATGCCAAGCGGGCCATCCGCCAGGGGGCAGAACTGGCTGCTGTCATTTGACCCGATATGCAATGGATAGAGTGATAAACCCCTGCTAGTCAGGGGTTTATACTGCCTGTTCCCGAGCGGTCGGGCGCCTTTTCGCTGTCTGCCCGCTGTGCTAGGGTAGCGCCATCAGATCAGGTTTTGCGCTGAACTTATCGCAGAACCTTTTGCAGAACTATTCGCAGAACAATGGAGTTGCCCATGGATGCCCTCAATCTGTTACTGAACCGTCACTCCTGCGGTCGTTTGACCGAACCCGCTCCGAGCGGTGAGGTGCTCGACAACATTCTCAAGGCGGGGTTGCGGGCACCGGATCACGGCACCCTGACCCCCTGGCAGTTCATCCTGTTCGAGGGGGAGGGACGGGAGCGGCTGGGCGCCTTGCTGGCGGAGGCGGCCCGCGCCCGTGGCGAAGATGAGGAGAGTATCGAGAAGAGCCGCGCCGCGCCGCTGCGCGCGCCCTTGCTGGTGGCGGTGGCGACCCGCTATCAGGAGCATCCCAAGGTGCCCAAGCTGGAGCAGGAGCTCTCCGCCGGCTGCGCCCTGATGGCGATGCAGATGGCGGCCCAGGCCCAGGGCTTCAACGGCATCTGGCGCTCCGGCTGGTTCATCTTCGATGAGCAGATCAACGCCGGCCTGGGGCTGGCCGGGGGGGATCAGCTGGTGGGTTTCCTCTATCTGGGCACCCCCATGCTGGAGGCACGCAAGTTGCGAGAGCTGCCCGTTGCCGACTTCGTGCGCCGCTTCTAACGGCGGGTTTCAGACAAAAAGCCCTGATATATCAGGGCTTTTTTCTTTGGTGACATTTTCATCAGGCTGTACTGATAAATGCCGGTTTGCCAAGGGGGCGAGAGGGGTTGGCCGCAAATTTTTTGAATAGTGAGAGGCTGTTCTCAATCCTGGTCGATTACGCTACGTAAAACGTTTGCGCCCCGTTATTATCCCTTTGCCAGTTTAGAAGGTGACCCCTTCTAATATTCTGCGATGAGAGTCGCAATTCCGTAGCACCTTTTTACAGCCCAACGTCTTGATGACATTGGGCTTCATTTTTATTTGGGGCTCCACACCTCTCGCCCCGCTTGCTTCCCTGCCATCTGTCGCTTCAACAGTCATCGCGATCCCTGCTCAGGAGTCGGGTCGTTCCTGCTTCTTTGGCAAGATCCTGGCGGGATTGCCCACCACCCGGGCGCCCGCCGGCACGTCCTTGGTCACCACGGATCCCGCCCCGACGATGGCTTCCCGCCCTATGGTGACGCCGGGCAAGAGGATGGCGCCGCCCCCTATCCAGACCCTGTCCTCGATCGTGACCGGCAGTGCCGTCTCTACCCCGTCGATGCGCGCATCGGCGTCCAGGGCGTGGGCGGCGGTGTAGATCTGCACGTTCGGCCCTATCATGACGTTGGCGCCGATGCGCACCGGGGCATTATCCAATATGGTGGCCCCCATGTTGATGTAGGTGCCTCTGCCCAGGCTGGTATGGCGGCCATAGGTGCAGTAGAAGGGGGGGCAGATGAAGGCGTTATCCGCCAGTTCGCCGATGAGCTGCCGCAGCAGGATCTGCTGTTCCTCCTCCTCCTCGGTCCGGTTGAAACGGCGATAGAGGCGGGCCGTCTCCCGGCGCATCATATCCAGTTCGGGGGCCATGCAGTCATAGGGCTGGCTGGCGATCATCTTCTGGTAGTCACTCATGGGTCATCTCTTGTTGTTGTGTTGCTGCGGCTGGCGGTGGGTACAAGTCACTGGCCAGCCCGGGGGCAGAGAGCGCCATCTTACGCCGTTCGTCAGCAAAGAAGAGTGAGCCTGGGCGCAGGGTCGGCATTTCCTGGTGCTGTCTGAGAGGAAGGCTGCGAGGCACAGAAACAACAAGGGCACCCGAGGGTGCCCTTTTGTGCGCAGTCATGCGTGACTTAGCCGTGCTTGCGGCCGGAGAGGCGGCACCACTCTTCTTTCACCGCGGTCGGATCCATGTCGAACCACTGACCGTAGATGGTCTCGAGCTCAGGCGCCTGGCTCTCCAGCACGCCGGACAGGGCCATCAGGCTGCCGGGCTTGCCGTGACCTGCGATAAGCGGCGCGAGTTCGCGCAGCGGGCCGGCCAGTATGTTGGCGACAACCACGTCCGCCTCCACCCCTTGGGGCTGATCCGCCGGCAGGTAGAGCTCAATCTGGCCGGCGACGCCGTTGCGCTCGGCGTTGTCATGGCTGGCCTGGATGGCCTGGGGATCGATGTCGATGCCGATGACCCGGGCGGCGCCGAGCTTCAGGGCGGCGATGCCGAGGATGCCGGATCCGCAACCGAAGTCGACCACGGTTTTACCAGCCAGATCCAGCCCGTCCAGCCACTGCAGACAGAGGGCCGTGGTGGGGTGGGTACCTGTACCGAAGGCCAGGCCAGGATCCAGCATGACGTTGACCGCATCCGGGTTCGGCACATCGCGCCAGCTCGGGCAGATCCAGAGCCGCTCGCCGAACTGCATGGGGTGGAAGTGATCCATCCATTCGCGCACCCAGTCCTTGTCTTCCAGCTGTTCGACCTTGTAGCCGACGTCTTCGCCGAAGATCTGCTGGAAGAAGGCGATGATGGGGGCCGGATCGGTTTCGGCGTCGAACAGCCCCATCACCTCTGTCTCCCCCCAGAGCGGGGTTTCACCCGGCATGGGTTCGTAGACGGGCACATCCTTGGCATCCATAAAGGTCACCGCCTGGGCTCCACGCCCCAGCAGCATGTTGCTCACCTTGTCCGCGGTCTTGGCGGTGGCGTTGATTCGAATTTGTATCCAGGGCATGGGGTCGACTCTTCATAAATGTGAAACCGCGGGATTCTATCATCATGGGCCTGTGCTGTCGTGGTTTGCCCATGGTACAGGCCGGAGGAAGGGGATCCTGCCGAGTTGGCACGGTTCATGTATTCCTCCTTGGGTGACGGGAAGCAACTTGTTCCCGCTGAATGCTTTGCTCTATGAAAGTTCCGTCATCTTTTTCAGCCACCTCAGGGTGGCTTTTTTTATCTGGTGGAAATTGGCGGGGAAAAGGATGGATCTTGCAGTGAAATGGCGACTTGGCACGCAAGCTGCAGCGGCTAGTGTGTCCTGCATAAGGATATGTGTGTGATTGTTACCCCCAACGTTCAGGTTTTTAGGGCCATCCCAACGGGATGGCCCCTTTTTATCTCTTTTGATGGTGAAGCCGCGTGGTGACTGTCGGTTGTCTGAGAGAGGCTGTGCACTGATGGGGCTTGCCGCTGGTGAGTTCACCCCATGATGGTGCAGTTTTTACCCAGAAGGGATTAGTTGCCGAACTGGCTCATGTCGATGACCAGCTTGCCCACCATGCGGCCCGCCTCCACCTCGGCATGGGCCTGAGCCAGGGTGAGCGGGGTCAGTTCGGCGACCACCTTGCTGAGAGTGGTCCTGAGCACCCCTTCTTCCACCAGGGCCGCGACCCGCCCCAGCAACCTGTGCTGCTCTGTCATGTCCGGGGTCTGGAACAGGGAACGGGTGAACATGAACTCCTGGCTGAAGGTGACGCTCTTGGGCTTGAGCAGACCGAGATCCCAGGGCTCGCTCGATTCGGCTATGGTGCAGATGTGGCCGAAGGGGCGGATGAGGCTCGCCATGGCGGCCCAGTGCTGCTCGGTGGCATTGGTGCAGAAGATGGCGTCGAGCTGGCTGATGCCGAGGGCCGCGAGTTCGGCCTGCAGTTTGTGGTGGCTCACCACCTGATGGGCCCCCATCTCGAGGCACCAGGCCCGGGTCTCTGGCCGGGAGGCGGTGGCGATCACCTCCATATTGGTGAGCTGGCGGGCGAGCTGGATGGCGATGGAACCCACGCCGCCGGCGCCGCCTATGATCAGCAGCCGGCCCTCACTCTCACGACTGAGGCCGATGCGCTCGAACAGGGCCTCCCAGGCGGTGATGGCGGTGAGGGGCAGGGCGGCGGCCTCCAGATCGTTCAGGCTGGTCGGCGCCAGGGCGGCGATACGCTCGTCCACCAGTTGCTGGGCGCCGTTGCTGCCCGGGCGGCTGATGTCGCCGGCATACCAGACGCGATCACCGCGCTTGAACAGGGTCACCTCGCTGCCCACGGCGATCACGTCCCCCACCGCATCCCAGCCCAGCACCCGCGGGCTCGGCTCCATCTTGGCTTTTGGGGAGCGCACCTTGGTGTCGACCGGGTTGATGGAGGTGGCGTTTACCTTGACCAGCAGGTCCCGTGGGCCCGGGGTCGGGGTGGGGAGCTCGGCCTCGATGAAGCAATGGGGGTGATCGCTTGGCAGGTAGTGGGTCAGGGCGATGGCTTTCATGGCAGTTCCTTTCAAAGGGAATGAGTGGATTGCCAAGCAGTGTAGTCTGGTGAATTATCATCATTAAGATGGGTAATTTGGAAAGACTGTTTGCATATATGAACAATGTCGAACTGGAGTTGATGGGGCTGTTCGCCACAGTAGTGGAGCAGGGCAGTTTCACCCGGGCGGCCGAGTTGCTCGACATGCCCAAGTCCTCGGTAAGCCAGAAGATCTCGCGCCTCGAGTCCCAGCTCGGGGTGAGGCTGCTGCAGCGCACCACCCGCAGGCTCAGCCTGACCCCGCAAGGGGAGCTCTATGTGGAGCATTGCAAGGGGCTGCTGGTGCTGGCCCGCAGCGCCAATCTGGCGATGGCAAGGCTGCGCAGCGCCCCCGCTGGCCGGGTGCGGATCACCGCCCCCGAGGCGACCGGCACCCTGCTGCTCGGCAAGATCCTGGCGGAGTTTCGCGCCCTCTATCCCGAGGTGGTGCTGGAGCTGACCCTGAGTGACGAGCAGCTGGATCTGGTGGGGGAGGGTTATGATCTGGCTCTGCGGGCGGCCCCCCTCAAGGATTCCAGCCTCATCTGCCGGCGCATCGGCCAGGTGCCGCGCCATCTGGTGGCGGCTCCCGCCTATCTGACGGCACACGGGGCGCCACAGCAACTCTCTGAACTGGGGCTGCATGCTTGCCTGGTGCATACGGCACTGCCGGTCTGGCCGCTGCAGGAGGGGGGCTGGCGGGCGCAGGGGCGCTGCATCAGCAACAGCCTGCTGGCGCTGCGGGAGTTGGCCGTCAATGGCGGTGGTATCGCCCTGCTGCCGGATCACGTCTGCCGCGCCGATCTGGCGGCGGGGGCGCTGCAAAAGGTGCTGCCGAACTTGTCCGTCCCGCCCAATCCCTTCTACCTCATCTACCCGAGCCGGGAGCATCTGGCCCCGGCCCTGCGCACCCTGATGGACTTCGTGGCCGATCGCCTGCCCTTCGCCTGACGCGCGGTCCGGTGAGGTCAGGACTGGGCCTTGCCCGGTTCCAGGCCGAGGGGAACCGACTGGCGTCTTGCCAGCATGCGGATCTGCCCCTCGATCAGCCCCGCATTGGGGCCCAGTACCAGCACCAGCTGATGGTCGTTGAGCACTATCCATGAGAGGCTGCCCAGCGCCGCGAGGCGGCTCTGATCCACCAGCGTCATGTCGCCGACCCTGAGGCTGAGGCGGGTCAGGCAGACACTCATGGCCTGCAGATTGTCCATGCCCCCCAGCACCTTGAGGTACTGGATGGCCAGCATCTGGGGATCCGTGGGGGCCAGGTGAGTGAGCTGGGGCAGCTCCTCGGCGAGGGGCTTGCTCGGCAGGCTGAGGGGGGAGTGATCCAGCAGCAGGGAGAACAGCAGGGCATAGGCGACGAAGAACAGGATGCCGATGGGGATGAGCCAGAAGCTGTGCTCACCGGCGGAGTAGCTCAGCACCAGATCCATCAGCCCGGCGGAGAAGTAACTGCCCACCTTGATGCCGAGCCCGCTGCAGATGGCCAGCGACAGTCCGGTCAGCAGGGCGTGGGCCAGGAACAGCCAGGGGGCGGTGAAGGCGAACAGGAATTCGATGGGCTCGGTGATCCCCACCAGGGCTGAGGTGAGGGCCAGGGTGAGCAGCAGCCCCCCCTGTGGCAGACGCCGCAGGCGTTTTCGATGCAGCCAGATGGCGAGGCAGGCCCCCGGCAGACCGAAGATGATGACGGGGTAGAGGCCGGCCACATAGCCCTCGTGCAGGGGCTGGGCGCTGGCCAGCGCCTGCAGGTTGCTCTCCCCCAGCCCCACCAGGCTGCCCAGCACCTGATGCAGGCCGAAGGGGATCAACAGGCGATTGAGCACGCCGTAGCAGAAGGCACCGAAGGGGGTGGTGAGCAGGTGGGAGGCAAGCAGGCTGATGCCCTGCTCCAGCAGCGGCCACAAGATGGAGAGGGGGAGCACCAGCAGCAGGCAACCCAGTGCCGAGAGCAGCATGCCCGGCAGATCTTCCTGCAGCGGCCGCAGCCAACCCGGTAGGCGCAGGGTGCGGGACCAGGAGCAGATGAGCGCCGTGGTCAGCCCCGCCAGCAGGCCGCAGATCATGTCCGCATGCAGGCCGGGAGCCAGGGTGCCGAGAGCCGAACTCAGCAGCAGGAAGTTGACCGCCCCCGCCAACGCCTGTGCCCCTTGTCCCTGCCGGCTCAGGCCGAAGGCGATGGCCACCGCATAGATGAGGGGCATCTGGCCGAACAGGGCCTGGCCGGCGAGGGAGAGTACCGCCAGATCCAGCACGTCCGGCTGACCGAGGCGATGGAGCAGGGCGGCCAGGGGCAGGATGGAGACCGGCAACAGCAGGGCGTAGCCGAGCCGTTGCAGGGCCTGGGTCAGGGTTTGTCTGGCTGTCGGTGCAGGCATGGGTGCTGGCTATTTTGTGACATAGCGCACAGTTTACCTGCATGGCACCCATTTGGGGATAGGCAGAGGGTCCCTTTATTGTGCGTTTTGTTATTCCTGATCAAATAACCGCCGCACGTTTTGATCTGGGGGCGGGGTCAGCAGGCTGACCAGGATGAAGGCGATGAGGCCGAGGCTCAGGCTGGGGACGATGGCGTGCAGGCCCGCCAGCTTGATGCCCCACTGACTCAGGATCCCGTAGCAGAGGATGCCGGTCACCATGCTGGCTAGGGCGCCAGGGCCATTGGCCCGGGACCAGTAGAGGCCGAGCACCAGGGGCCAGAGGAAGACCGCCTGCAGGCCGCCGAAGGCGAGCAGGTTGAGCCAGATGATCATCTCCGGGGGCTGCAGCGCCGCCAGCAGCACCAGGCTGCCGAGGATCAGGGTGCAGAGCAGGGAGAGGCGTGGTACCCGCACTTCCAGCTTCTCCTGCCGTTCATTTTTAGGACTGAGATAGTTGAGGTAGAGGTCCTTTACCAGGGTCGCCGAGGCTTGAATGAGCTGGGAGTCGATGGTGGACATGATGGCCGCCATGGGAGCCGCGAGGAAGACCCCCGCCAGCCAGGGGGGCAGCACCTCCATCATCAGGGACGGCATGATCTTGTCCGGGCTGTCCATGCCGGGCAGGATGGCGCGGCCCAGGGCCCCGGCCAGGTGCATGCCGAACATCAGCAGGGCGCTGACAATGGTGCCGATGAGGATGCCGCGATGCAGCGCCTTGCTGTCCCGGTAGCCGAAGCAGCGCAGGGCCGAGTGGGGCAGCCCCACCACCCCGATGCAGACCAGTACCCAGAAGCTCAGCATGAAGGGCTGGGTCAGCATGTCGCCGGCCCCTTGCGGGCTCACCAGCTTGGGATCTATCTCCTTGAGCTGATGGATGAGGTTCGGCAGGCCGTCGCCGGCCACCAGGATCCCCGCCAGCAGGGCGCCGGTGCCGATCAGCATGATGATCCCCTGCAGGGCGTCCGTCATCACCACGGCCCTGAACCCGCCTATGACGGTATAAAGCAGCACGCAGCTCGCGAACAGCAGCAGGCCCTGCTGATAGCTGAGGCCGGTGGCGGTCTCCAGCAGGCGGGCACCGCCGATAAACTGCACCACCATGGTGGCGATGAAGGCGAGGATGATGGTCACGGATCCCAGCACCACCACCCACTTGCTGCGATAGCGGGCCCACAGCATGTCGTTGATGGTCACCGCATTGACCCGGCGGGCTATGATGGCGAACTTCTTGCCGAGTACCCCCAGGGTGAGCCAGACGGTGGGCAGCTGGATCATCGCCAGCAACACCCAGCCGAGGCCTATCTTGTAGGCGGCGCCGGGCCCGCCGATAAAGGACGATGCAGAGGTGTAAGTGGCCACCAGCGTCATGGCCAGCACCAGGCCGCCCATGCTGCGATTGCCGATGAAGTACTCCTGCACGAAGTCGCCGCCGGCGCGGTGGCGGCTGGCCCAGTAGCCGACCCCCAGCACCAGCACCAGGTAGACGATGAGCGGCATCATCAACTCAAGATTCATGGCGGCGAGGTTCCTTGTTATCGGCATTGGAGTTATCGGAATCGGATTCGTGGCGTGCCTGGCTCATGGCTGGGCCCAGAGTACCGGTGGCCTGCAGGGGCTCGGCGAGGGTTTCCTCCGTATCCAAAGGGATGTCGATGAAGAGGCGATCCACCATCAGCGCGCAGAGGCCGATAAACAGCAGTGGCATCAGGATGCAGCTGAGCACAAACCAGAGTGGCATGTCCCAGAGTTCGATCTCTTCCGGGATGAAATAAGCCGAGCCGTACCAGGCGGCGAAATAGAGCAGGGTGAGCAGCAGACAGAGGGCTGCCTCACGACGGGCGAGTGCGAAACGGTTCACCTTGGCCTCCGACGAGTGAGCGGGGCGCAAGAATAACAAAAAAGGGCCATGTCGCCATGGCCCTTTTTCAAATGCGGATCTGGGTTGACCCAGGGATCCCCTGGGAGAGTGTCCTTACAGACCCAACTTCTTGTGCAGGTAGTGGATGTTGGTCCCACCGTGCTGGAAGTTCTCGTCCTTCATGATCTCTTTTTGCAGGGCGATGTTGGTCTTGATCCCTTCCACCACCAGCTCGTCGAGAGCGTGACGCATGCGGGCGATGGCGACGTCGCGGTTCTCACCGTAACAGATCAGCTTGCCGATCATGGAGTCGTAGTAGGGTGGCACCTTGTAGCCCGCATAAATGTGGGACTCCCAGCGCACACCCAGACCACCCGGCGCGTGGAAGCGCTGGATCAGGCCCGGAGACGGCATGAAGGTCGCGGGATCCTCGGCGTTGATCCGGCACTCGATGGCGTGGCCACGGATGCGGATGTCCTGCTGGGTGATGGAGAGGGGCTGGCCGGCGGCGATACGCAGCTGCTCCTTGATGAGATCCACACCGGTGACCATCTCGGTGACCGGGTGCTCGACCTGGATCCGGGTGTTCATCTCGATGAAGTAGAACTCGCCGTTCTCGTACAGGAACTCGAAGGTACCCGCACCGCGGTAGCCTATTTCGAGACAGGCGCGCACGCAGCGCTCACCGATGAACTTGCGCATCTCTTCGGTGATGCCGGGGGCCGGTGCTTCTTCAACGACCTTCTGGTGACGGCGCTGCATGGAGCAGTCCCGCTCACCCAGATAGAGGGCGGTACCCTGGCCGTCTGCCAACACCTGGATCTCGATGTGGCGCGGGTTCTCCAGGTACTTCTCCATGTAGACCATATCGTTCTTGAAGAACTGGCCCGCTTCGGATTTGGTCAGGGCGATGGCGGAGGCCAGCTCGGCCTCGTTGCGCACCACGCGCATGCCGCGACCACCACCGCCACCGGCGGCCTTGATGATCACGGGGTAGCCGATCCGCTTGGCGATGGTGGCGTTGCGCTTGGCATCGTTGTCCACCGGGCCGTCGGAGCCGGGTACGCAGGGCACGCCCGCCTTCTTCATCGCCTCGATGGCGGAGACCTTGTCACCCATCAGGCGAATGGTCTCGGCGCGCGGGCCGATGAAGATGAAGCCGGATTTCTCGACCACTTCGGCGAAGTCGGCATTCTCGGAGAGGAAGCCGTAGCCCGGGTGGATGGCGACGGCACCGGTCACCTCGGCGGCGGCGATGATGGCCGGCACGTTGAGGTAGGATTCACCGCTGGCAGGCTTGCCGATACAGATGGTTTCGTCGGCCAGCAGCACATGCTTGAGCTCCCGGTCGGCGGTGGAGTGAACGGCCACTGTCTTGATCCCGAGCTCTTTACAGGCGCGCAGGATCCGCAGGGCAATTTCACCTCGGTTGGCGATGACTACTTTGTCCAACATGGGTGGCATTTTCCCTTATTCGATGATGAACAGCGGCTCGTCAAATTCGACGGCCTGACCATTTTCAACCAGGATCGCTTTGATCACACCGGCCTTGTCAGACTCGATTTGGTTCATCATTTTCATGGCTTCGACGATGCATAGGGTATCGCCGACATTGACGTGCTGACCGACTTCCACGAACGGCTTGGCCTCCGGGCTGGAGGAGCGGTAGAAGGAGCCCACCATGGGGGAGCGCATCAGATGACCGCTCGGGGCGGCATCGGCGGCAGGGGCCGCGCTCGGTGCAGCGGCGGCAACCGGGGCGGCCACTTGCTGAGCCGGAGCCGGCTGCATCATCATCTGCGGGGCAACGCTAACCTGGCCGGAGAAATTGCGGCTGATGCGAACGGACTCTTCCCCTTCGGAGATTTCCAGCTCGGCGATGCCGGACTCTTCAACCAGTTCAATCAGCTTCTTGATTTTGCGGATATCCATTAGCATTCTCTTTCTTCTTTATCTGATCAGTGATTATCAAGCCGCGCGCAACTGGTGCACGGCCGCGGTTAAAGCGAATTGGTAGCCATCGGCACCCAGCCCACAGATCACTCCCTTGGCCACATCGGACAGATAGGAGTGATGTCGGAAAGCCTCCCTGGCATGGACGTTTGACAGGTGAACCTCGATGAAGGGGATGGCCACACCCAGCAGCGCATCGCGCAGGGCGACGCTGGTGTGGGTGAAGGCGGCCGGGTTGATGATGATATAGTCCACCTGGCCCATGGCCTGATGGATGCGGCCGACCAACTCATGTTCGGCGTTGGATTGCAGGTGTTCCAGAGTGACACCGAGTTCGCCGGCGCTGTGCTGCAGATCGGCGACGATCTCATCGAGCGTCTTGCTGCCGTAGATTCCCGGCTCCCGCTTGCCCAACAGATTCAGGTTGGGGCCATTGAGCAGGAGGATTCGGTGATGTTGCGACATATTGTGTACATCCTCGATGATAATGCTGCCATCTGTCGGCTATCTGTGGACTACCAGAAATCTAGCCATTTTCTGCGCAATTCGATGTGCCCTGGCACACAGATTTCGCAATTATATTGATTTCGTGAAAAATCGCAGCATTTTACTGGTCTAATCTCTACATCTGTTTATTTATTGTGCTTTTTGGCCCAGAGGACGAAAGCCGGAGCATAGAGACGACAAAGCCGGCACAAGGCCGGCTTTGTGGAGGAAGGTGGCAGGACTCAAGCCGCTTCCGACTTCTCCCGGATGAGCTTGTCCACTACACCCGGATCCGCCAGGGTGGAGATGTCCCCAGGCTGTCGGTCTCACCGGTGGCGATCTTGCGCTGCATTATGGAGCGCATGATCATGCCGCTTCCGACTTCTCACGGATGAGTTTGTCGACTACGCCCGGATCCGCCAGGGTGGAGATATCCCCCAGGCTGTCGGTCTCACCGGTGGCGATCTTGCGCAGGATACGGCGCATGATCTTGCCGGATCGGGTCTTCGGCAGTCCCTCGGCCCAGTGGATCACGTCCGGCGTTGCGATGGCGCCGATCTCCTTGCGTACCCACTCCTTCACCTCTTTATGCAGCTCGCGGCTCGGCTCTTCCCCGGCGATCAGGGTGACATAGGCGTAGATGCCCTGACCCTTGATCTCGTGAGGGACACCCACCACGGCGGCTTCGGCGATTTTCGGATGGGCCACCAGGGCCGACTCTATCTCGGCTGTGCCCATGCGATGGCCGGAGACGTTCAGTACATCATCCACCCGTCCGGTGATCCAGTAGTAGCCGTCGTTGTCGCGACGGGCGCCGTCGCCGGTGAAGTAGCGACCGGGGAAGGTGGAGAAGTAGGTCTGCTCGAAGCGCTCGTGATCGCCGAACACGGTGCGCATCTGGCCAGGCCAGGAGTCGGTGATCACCAGGTTGCCCTCGGTGGCACCCTCCAGCGGTTCGCCCAGGTTGTCCACCAGGGCCGGCTGTACCCCGAAGAAGGGGCGGGTGGCGGAGCCGGGTTTCAGATCGGTGACGCCGGGCAGCGGGCTGATGAGGATGCCGCCGGTCTCGGTCTGCCACCAGGTGTCGACGATGGGGCAACGCTCGTCGCCTATGGTGCGGTAGTACCACTCCCAGGCTTCCGGGTTGATGGGCTCACCCACGGATCCCATGATGCGCAGGCTGGAACGGGAGGTGCCCTCCACCGCCTCCTTGCCCTTGGCCATCAGGGCGCGGATGGCGGTCGGCGCCGTGTAGAGGATGCTGACCTGATGCTTGTCCACCACCTGGCTCATGCGGTTGGTGGCCGGGTAGTTTGGTACCCCTTCGAACATGAGCGTGGTGGCGCCGTTGGCGAGGGGCCCATAGACCAGATAGGAGTGACCCGTAACCCAGCCCACGTCGGCGGTACACCAGTAGATGTCCTCCTCGTGGTAGTCGAACACGTACTTGAAGGTGAGGCTGGCGTAGACCAGGTAGCCACCCGTGGTGTGCAGCACGCCCTTGGGCTTGCCGGTGGAGCCCGAGGTGTAGAGCACGAACAGGGGATCCTCGGCGCCCATGGCCTCGGCAGGGCAATCCGCGCTGACGCTCGCGACGGCGTCGTGCCACCAGAGATCACGATGGCTGTGCCAGGCGACCTGGCCACCGGTGCGTTTGAGGACGATGACCTTGCTGACCCGGGTCTCGGGGTTGGTGAGGGCCTCATCCACGTTCTTCTTGAGGGGGATGGGGCGACCGCCACGCAGCCCTTCATCGGCGGTGATGACGATGGAGGATCCGGAGTCGATGATGCGGCCGGCCAGGGCTTCAGGGGAGAAGCCGCCAAAGACGATGCTGTGGACGGCACCGATGCGGGTACAGGCCAGCATGGCGATGGCCGCCTCCGGCACCATGGGCATGTAGAGGCAGACCATGTCGCCGCGCTTGACTCCCTGCGTCTTGAGTACGTTGGCAAACTTGCATACCTCGGTGTGCAGCTCGCGATAGGTCAGCTTGCGATCCTCGGCCGGGTTGTCCCCCTCCCAGATGATGGCGACCTTGTCGCCGCGCTGGGCCAGATGGCGATCCAGGCAGTTGGCGGAGACGTTGAGCAGGCCATCCTCATACCACTTGATGGAGACATGGCCGGGATCGTAGGAGGTGTTCTTGACCCGGGTGTAGGGCTTCATCCAGTCGAGGATCTTGCCCTGTTCGCCCCAGAAGGCCTCAGGATCCTGCACCGATGCCTGATACATGGCCTCATAGCCTGCCTTGTCCAGCAGGGCGTTCTTACCGATGTGGGCCTTGACCGGGTAGACCTTGCTCTCGCTCATCTGTCACTCCTTTGAATACATTCCTGTAATGTTTGAGTAACAACTTATACCTTTGGTGCCCGAGGGCAATTAGACTTTTGGATAGCGATGAGAAGAGGCTAGCTGCCGGCCGGGAAGGCGAGGCGGCGAGAGGGAGATGATATGAGAAAGGGAGCCGATGGCTCCCTTTTTCTATGGGGTTTGGCTGGCTCAGCACCAGGTGCTGTGGTGGGGATGGAGCTTGCTGGCCAGATGGGATTTTGAGAGGGGATGGCTGAACAGATAGCCCTGGCCCTCCTCGCAGCGCAGGGACTGCAGAAACCGGCGCTGGGACTGGGTCTCTATCCCCTCGGCGGTGACCGCCATGCCGAGGCTGTCCGCGAGATGGACTATGGTGCGGCACAGCTCCCGGCTGTGCTTGTCATCGGGCAGGGCCTGCACGAAGGATCTGTCGATCTTGATGCGATCGATGGGCAGGGTCTTGAGCAGGCTGAGGGAGGAGAAGCCGGTGCCGAAGTCATCGATGGCGATCTGGACTCCCAGCGCCTTGAGGCGGGTAAACAAGCGCAGGCTCTGATCCACGCTCTGGATGATGCTCTCGGTGACCTCTATCTCCAGCCGCTCTGCCGGAAACCCCGTCTCCGAGAGGATGGCCGCCACCCGCTCCACGTAATCGGGGGCGCGCATCTCCCTGACCGAGACATTGACCGACAGTCTGGGCACGCTCAATCCTTGCGCCAGCCAGCGTTGCCCCTGCTGGCAGGCGGTGCGCATCACCCACTCCCCAATCTGCTCGATCAGGCCGCACCGCTCGGCCACCGGGATGAAGCGGGCGGGGGAGATCACCCCCTCGCTCGGATGCTGCCAGCGCAGCAGGGCCTCCAGCCCGCTCAGCCGGTTGTTGGTGAGATCCGCCATGGGTTGATAGAGGACGCGAAACTGCTGTTGTTCCACGGCCTTGAGCAGGCCCTGCTCCAGCAGCATGCGCTCCCGCGTCTGCTCGGCCATGTCGGGGGCATAGAGCAGGTGACCGTTGCGGCCCTGGCGCTTGGCCTCCTGCATGGCGCTGTTGGCCGCGCTGATGAGGTGATCCGGGGTCTGGCCATGTTCCGGGTAGAGGGCGACTCCCAGGCTGGCGGAGAGGGCGATCCGCTCCTGCCCAAGTTCGGCCGGTATGCGCAGTGTCTGCAGCAGTTGTTCGACTCGCTCGGCCAGCAGCCGTGGCTGGGAGAGGCCGGGGATGAGCACCAGAAACTCGTCGGCGCCGAGCCGGGCCGCCAGATCCCGGGGGCGAAGATTGTGGCGAATGCGCTCGGCCAGCAGCTTGAGCAGGTGATCGCCAGCCTCATGGCCCAGATTGTCGTTGACCAGCTTGAAGCCGTCGAGATCGATGAACAGCAGGGCGAAGCTGTGGTGATTGAGGCGAGCCGCCTCTATCTCGAGCAGGAGCCGCTCCTGCAACAGGGCGCGGTTGCCGAGATCCGTGAGGGGATCGTGGTAGGCGAGGTGATGGAGCCGCGCCTCGGCCTGCCGCAGCCGATCGGCCTGATGCTGGGAGAGCTGCTCTTCGCCGATGTCACGAACGATGAGCAAGAGCCCATCCGGATCGCCGCCGGCATCCAGAATGGGGCTGCATATCGCCTGCCAGTGCCTGGGCTGCCCGGGATAGTCTGTGGTGAAATGGCCAAGATCCCATTTTTCCCGGGGTATACCACGGTGGATCAGCGCGCCGAGCAGAGGGACCAGCAGGGGAAGCTCGGCGGCATCGAGTTCAAACAGACTCTGGCCAAGGGTCAGGGGGGCGCCGCAGATCTCGGCGAAGGGGCCATTGACGCTGCGGCATCTGAATTCCCGATCGAAGACTCCAATGCCAAAGGGCGCCATGTCGAATAGCCGCTGCAGCTGCTGGGGGGGCAGGGGGCCGGACAGAAGGGAGGCCTTAACCGATTCGGGTAGCGCTTTTGTCATGGAGGCACCTGAATTGATGTCTTTGTCAATGTGGCGTGATTGTCAGTATGGCAGGAAGTCGGCGGAGAGAAAGGAAACGGGGAACAGCATTAAATCAACAGGATATCAGCCTTTTTGGCGGCCGAAGGCCTGCAGGCCGCGCACCAGCACCAGCATGGCCAGCACGAGGAAAGGGAGGGCGAAGGCCAGCAGCGGCAACCAGTGCGCCTGGCTGCCGCTGCTGTGGATGAAGTCGACCCAGGCCACCAGCAGGGCCAGCATGCCGGCTATCTGGAAGCGGCGACGCAGCACCACTTCCACCCCCAGGTTCGCGAGGTAGAGAGTGAGCAGTATGCCGGCGAAACCGGTGAGCTGGGCGGCGCCATAGAGCTCCCTGTCCGGGTTGAACAGCAGGGCTGCCAGGGGGAGCAGGCCCTGCTGTGTCGGAATAAAGGTGAGCAGCCAGCAGGCGATCAGCAGCAGGGCCGTCTTCATGGGATCAGTCGGCGGCTTGCGCCGGTTTGACCAGATTCAGGTAGTTCGCATCCATGGCGAGGAAGACCCCCAGCAGGCGGGCGCTGGCGCCATAGAAACCGAACTGGTCGGCCTTGCGGCAGGCCTGCTCGAAATCGGCGAACCAGCCGAGCAGGTGGTGATGGAGCAGCTCTTCCTGCTCCTGCAGCCACTGTTCCCGCTCGCTGGCCGTGGTCGCCTCGGCGGCGCGGATGATGAGATTGCCCATCAGATCCAGCTCGATGGCCAGGTGATCGGCAGGCTCCTTGTACTTGTCGCTGACATCGATGCCGAGGCGCTTGAGGCGCGCCTGCATCTCGGCCATGGGGGCCTGCATCAGGAGCTTGGCTTCCCCGCGATAGAGGGATTCGTAGGGCAGGGCTCCCTGTTTGGGATCCACCAGGAACAGACCGGCGAAGTCGGCGGCCAGCTCCAGCTGACGATCCTGGCGCACCAGCAGGCGGGCGATGGCGTCATTGAGCTCGGCCACTGCGTCGCGCATGGGATCCAGCGTGGAGAGGCTTTTGAGGAAGCTGCGCACGTCATAGCTGTCGTACTCGGCGATCTGGGGGTCGCTGAGCTCGGCGGCAAACAGGGTGGAAAACCACCAGTAAAGTTCGGCCCGGCGTTCGCTGGTAGCCATAAATTCCTGCATTTTTCCTCCGTGGATGACAATCGGGAGCCATGATGGCCCCCGATTCTAACGACTTTAAAAATAAAGGAAACTCAAGGGGCGGTTTTGGCCGCCCCCGCTCACAGTGCCGGGAACATGGGGTCTATGCCCGCCGCCGACTCCGGTGCGCCAAAGGCGGTGACCGCGGGCGCAGTGCCCTGGAATTTCTCTATCTCAACTAGCGTGGTGTGGGCCGAGGTGGCCTGGGCCAGGCTGGAGGAGCCGATGTCCGCGGTCAGCACATTGGGGTCGCCATAGGTGCACAGGGTGCCGACCTTGCCCCCCTCCAGCGGGCCGTACCAGGCCCCCTCCTGAATGCGTACCACGCCGGGGGCATAGTCATCGGAGACCACCAGCCCCGCCAGTACCTGACCGCGGCCGTTGAACACCCGCACCAGATTCCCGTCCTCAAGGCCCCGCGCCTTGGCGTCCTGGGGGCTCATGTAGACCGGCTCCCGGCCCTGCACCGTATAGGTGGCGCGATAGTCATCCGAGGAGCAGAGCTGGCTGTGCAGCCGCTTGTCCGGGTGGCAGGATTGCAGGTGCAGCGGGTATTGTTTGCTGCCCGGGCCGCCGTGGGAGCGCTCGAACGGCTCCATCCAGACCGGATGGCCGGGGCAATCCGCATAGCCGTAGTTGGCTATTGTCTGGGAGAAGATCTCAATGAGGCCGGACGGGGTGCCCAGGGGCTCCAGATCCGGCTCCTGGCGGAACGACTCGTGGCGCACCCAGGGCTGGCCGGCCGGGAAGGTGACGAAGCCCTCTCCCTGCCAGAACTGGCTGAAACGGGGCAACCGGATGCCGATGCCACGGCCCTGCAGGCGAGCGTCGTCATAGATGCTCTGGATCCACTCCAGCTTGTTCTTGCCACCGGTGAACTCGGCCTCGCGGTCGAAGCGGCGGCAGAGGTCGGCGAAGATGTCGTAGTCGTCGCGGGCCTCGAACAGCGGCTCCACCACCTTGCGCATGGCCAGGATGCCGGCGTTGGAGTGGGAGCCCCACTGCTCTATGTCGTCCCGCTCGTAGGTCGTGGTGGCCGGCAGCACTATGTCGGCGAATCGGCAACTCGCGGTCCACTGGTGATCCACGCTCACCACGGTTTCCAGCTTGCGCCAGGCCGCCACCATCTTGTTGCGATCCTGCTGGTGGTGGAAGGGGTTGTTGCCGCAGAACACCGCCATCTTCATCTCCGGGTAGGTGATGGTCTGGCCGTTGAAGGCTATGGTCTTGCCCGGATTGAGGATGCAATCCACGAAGCGGGCCACGGGGATGAACTTGGAGTAGCCCTTCCAGTCGCCGTCGTGGATAGGTTTGACCCCGGGGATGACGGAGCTGAAACCGGACATGATGGGGCCCGTGCTGGTGATGGTGCCGGCGCCGTTGTAGTGCCAGCCAAAGCCGTAGCCGCCGCCGGGCAGGCCGATCTGGCCCAGCATGGAGGCCACGACCACCAGCATCCAGGCGTACTGCTCGCCGTGGTGCATGCGCTGTACGCACCAGCCGCCGATGAGCTGGGTGCGGCCGCTGGCCATGGTGCGGGCCAGCTCGCGGATGCGGTTGGCGGGCACGCCACACAGCTTGGCCGCCCACTCGGCGTCTTTTACCTGACCGTCGCTCTCGCCCAGCAGGTAGGGCAGGAACTTGTCAAAGCCGGTGGTGTAGTTCTTCAGGAACTTCTCGTCGTGCAGCTTCTCACTGTAGAGGGTATGGGCAATACCCAACATCAGGGGCAGATCGGTCTGGGGGTTGAGGGCAACCTGCTCGCAATCCAGGTATTTTTGGGTCTTGGACTTGACCGGATCGACGCTGATGACCCGGATCTCCCCCTTGGCCACCTTCTCTTTGAGCTGTGCCCAGTAGTCGTAGACGCTGTGATCCGGCACCAGCCAGCCCACCTGCAGGTTCTTGATGGGATCGGATCCCCAGATGACTATGGTCTTGCTGTGCTCCAGCAAGAGCGGCCAGGAGGTCTGCTGTTCGTACACCTCCATGGCGCCCGCCACGTGGGGCAGGATCACCTGGGCGGCGCCGGTGGAGTAGTCACCGGCCTTGGCCAGGTAGGTGCCGTGCAGGTTCATGGCGCGGCCCAGCATGGCGCCGGCGGAGTGCAGCTTGCCCACCGACTGCCAGCCGGAGTGGCCCGCGTAGAGGGCGCTCGGGCCATGGGTTTTCTGCACCCGCTCCAGCTCGTGATAGAAGAAGTCCAGGGCCTGGGACCAGGTCACCCGCACGAAGCGGTTCTGGCCGCGCTCGCTGGTGTCTGATTGGTGACCCTTGCGCAGCCAGTCCAGGCGCACCATGGGGTAGCGGATGCGGGAGGGGTTGTAGACCACCTCGGCCAGCCCCTTGAGCATCTCGGTCGGGTGTTTGTCGTGTTCGAACGGCAGGGTCTCGACCCAGCGTCCGTCCACCACCCGGGCGCGGAAGGCGCCCCAGTGGGAGCCCGATTGCACCAGCTTGTCACCGGACTCGGCGGCCATGACGGCGCGGCCGAGCAGGGAGGGGCCGATCAGGGCGCTGGCACCGCTGGCCAGCAGGCCACCCAGGAAACCACGGCGGGAAATGTTGATCATGATGTTATTCCTCTTTCGAATCCTTAGTGGCTACCCTGACCGCCGGTATCGGCGGCGTGGTTCTGCAGGTATTTGAGCAGGGTGCGCTCCTCTTCCTTGCTCAGGCGGTAGTAGGCGGACATCGCCTTGAGCCCGGAGATCCAGCCGTTGGCGGTGAAGTGAGCGGGATCCGGCGCCGCGTGGCAGGAGTTGCAGGTGGACTTGTACATCTCGCCGGCATAGTCCCAGATGGGCTGCAGCGAGGGCTCGAGCCCCTTGCCATCGACCCAGGCCTGGACCCGCACCTGCTCCCAGGGGATCTGGGTGGCTTCATCCATCTCTTGCTTGAGTACCTGCTCGTTCCCCTTGAGCTCGTCACGGACGGTGGCCACGAAGACCCGCTTGCCCATGTATTCGCTCAGCACCCGGCCCTTGCCGTCTCGCTCGCGCCAGCCTTCGACCGACACCTGGAGACGATCGCCGCTGCGGGCCAGCACCTCGATGCGGGAGGCGGGCAGCAGCTTGCCGACGGCCTCGGTGCTCTGCTCGCTGGCATAGAGATCTTTCTCGGCCAGGGTGTAGAGGGTCTCGGCGGCGGGAGCCTCCTGGGCAGCTTCTTTGAGGCCGGCGAAGGTGGCACGGAAGCCGCCGGCCATGTTCGGCAGCTCGTGGGCTATGCCTTTGTGACACTCGATGCAGTTCATGTTCTTGGCGGCGGCGTCCTTCATGGCCAGGGCGGCGGCGGGGGACTGTTTGGCGTGATCCATGTTGTCGTAGCTGTGGCAGGACTTGCAGGTCTTGGAATTCTGGCTGCTCATGCGGGCCCACACCTTCTCCGCCAGGTGCAAGCGCCTGTCCTCAAACTTCTCCTGGGTGTCGATGCTGTGGCCTATGTACTCCTGATAGAGGTCGTTGGCGGCCTCCATCTTGCGGGCCACCTTGCCGACGAAGTCCTTGGGCTGATGGCAGTCGGTACAGACCGCCTGGACCCCGGAGGCGTTCTTGAAGTGGATGGACTCCTTGTACTCCGGATAGACGGTGCTCTCCATGGAGTGGCAGGAGACGCAGAACTCCAGGGAGCTGGTCTTCTCGAAGCCGTAATGCAGGCCGACGGTGCCGGCCAGGGTCACGCCGACCCCGACCAGGATCAGCGCCAGCACCGACCAGCGGCGGCTGGGTGTGCGCAGGAAGTGCCACAGTTTTTTCATGGAAGGTCTCTCACATCGCTTTTTTGATGTGAGCCATGATAGGGAGCGGCTGTGAACAGGGTTGCCGGTAAAAATTAATGAATTAGGGGTATTTATGACAAAATATGAATAGAATAATCCCCCCTGTCCCTGCTGCGAGCCCTGCCATGCGCCACCACATACTGGTCGTCGAAGATGACGTCGTGACCCGCGAGAAGCTGACCGGCTATTTCGAGCGAGAAGGGTATAGAGTGACGGCGGTGGAAGACGGGCAGGGGATGCGGGCCGCCCTGGCGGAGCAGGATATCGCCCTGGTGATGCTGGATATCAACCTGCCGGGGGAAGATGGCCTGCTGCTGACCCGGGAGCTCAGGGCCCGCAGCACGGTGGGCATCATCCTGGTGACCGGCCGCAGCGACGCGGTAGACCGGATAGTGGGGCTCGAGATGGGGGCCGATGACTATGTCACCAAGCCGTTTGAGCTCAGGGAACTGCTGGTGCGGGTCAAGAACCTGCTGTGGCGCATCTCGCTGGCGACCTCAGTGCAAGGGGCGAGCGAACCCGATGACGATGCGGTCTGCTTCGGCCCTTGGCGCTTTGACATTCCCCGCCGCCAGCTCACCAAGGACGGGGTGCCGGTGCGCCTCACCAAGGCGGAATACGAGGTGCTGGTGGTGTTTGTCGCCCATGCGGGCCGGGTGCTCAGCCGGGAGCGGATCCTCTCCCTGGTGACTCATCGTGGCGATGGCCCGAGCGATCGCACCATAGACGTGCTGATCCGCCGCTTGAGGGGCAAGTTGGAGGAGGAGCCGCGGGATCCCCAGCTGTTTGTCACCGTCCACGGCGAGGGTTATCTGTTTGCCGGTCAGATAGCGCCGTAGGCAGTGAATCAGGCTGCTTTCAGTGCCTTTGGCGAAGTTTTAATAAAAGGCTGTTGCAGGCGGTGATTGATTGTTCTGCCATCAGGCCGGCGGCCGGGTCTCAAACTGCGGACAGTCGTCCCCTATCCGGTGCCAGGGGGCCTTGGAGCCGACGAAGATGTGAAAGCCGGGCTGCTGGCTTGGCGTCTCGTCCAGCACCCCGAGCCTCAGGTTGATCTTGCCGCTGCTGCGCTTCTGGCTGAACAGGCTGGAGCCGCAGTGACGGCAGAAGGCGAGGCTGGTCTCCGCCGACTTCTGGAAGCGGGCGATGGCATCGCCTCCTTTCACTATTTCCACCTTGTCCCCGTCCAGCCCGCCCACAGAGGCGTAATCCGAGCCGGAAAACTTGCGGCACTCGCCGCAGTGGCAGTTGCCCATGTAATCGAAGCTGTCCGGCAGGCGCAGGCTGACGGCGCCGCACAGGCAGCTGGCGTGTAACATCTTCATGCATTTTCCTCTATCAGGCGTCTCAGGCTATCTGGTCATCTTCGGCGCGAAACAGCACCCGCTTGCACTTGGCACAGGCCCACTCGCGCCTGAAGTCTGCCAGATGCACCAGACCGACCTCCAGTTGTTTGTGGTGACCACAGTGGCGGCAGAATACTATCTTGCCGTCCACCGCCTCCGGGTGGGCGCTCAGATATTGGGCCTTGGTGGGAATATTCTCCCACTGGGTGGCGGGGACGCGCCTGCGCTGATGGCTGTAGTAGACCCAGTAGAACAGAAAGAACGCCACCAGGATGATAAAGGTCAGCAGATGCTCCATCAGGATTCCCCCCGTTTGCCTGCTCCGGCTTTCGAATAAAAAACGATGTTAATGAGCATGTTATAAGAAGCAGCAAGGGGGGATTGTGATCCGCTTCGGGTTTTGGTCTAGGGGGGAGTGGGAGCCAGACCGACTCGGTACACGGGACGAAAATCCCCATCCGACAGGGAGTGCTCAGGTGCGCTCAGGGGGGCGCTCAGGGTCAGGATGGGTGGGCCCATGACACGAGGGCATTGGGTTTCAGTAGCATCCGGTTGGCGAAGCAGGCAGACGGCCTGGGCCACCGCAAGCTGCCCCTGTTCACGCATCTGATCGCTGTTGGCGGCGAGGATCTTGCCCCGCAGCAGGCCGCGCTGGACGCCGTGGCTGAAGTAGGTGGCGAGCACCCTGGGGCGGTCGGCATGGTGCTGGGCCAGCTCGTTGACCGCCACCTCGGCGGCGATGGCCCCCCCCACCAGGTAGTCGAGCCCGGGGTGACGGGCCAGGGTCTGCTGCACCAGGGTACGCTGGATCTCACGGCTGTTGTCGCCGCGCGCAGTGGTGACGAGCCGGATGGCGCTGTCACGGATGGCGTCGATGAAGCCGGACTCGACCAAGGCGGTACCACTACCGGAGTCGGGGCCCGGGAAGAGGGCGACCGAGACGGGCTGGCTGCCCGCCGGGTGGCGCTCTGCCAGCCAGTGGCCGATGCGCCAGCCCATCTGGTACCAGGGCACGCCGACCTGAGCGACGGCTAGGCCGGGGGCGAGATCGTTGACCAGCCCGAACACCGGCAGCGGGCTCTGCCTGATGGCGTCGGCGAGAGCCCCATAGCTGACAGCGCCGAGCAGGATGGCATCGCTCCCCTCATCCACGCATTGGCGCAACTGCTTGCGCTGTTCGGCCAGGGCGCCATAACCCCCCGCCTCGTGGATCCGCAGCTTGGCCTCGAGCCGCTTGGCTTCCTCCACCATGCCCTGATTGACCGACAGCCAGTAGGCATCCCGCAGGTGGGGGTAGAGGATACACAGAGTCAGGGGCTTGGCGAGGGGGGCGGGGGCCGGCCAGGTCAGTCTGGTCGGCTGGCCGGTGAAGGCGCCATCCGGCCAGTGATCCACCTCGAAGGCCGAGGCGGGACGGACCAGCAGGGCGAGCAGAATGCACAGAGAGAGGCTTCGCATGGCAGAGGGTTTTGTTAAAGTGTGAGGCCGTATTATCCGGACAAAGTCGATCACAACCAAGGGATCCCCCGTGAGAATGTTTTCCGGCCTGGGCGGCAAGTTGCTGCTGGCCTTCTCCCTGATGGCCATGCTGACCCTCGGCGCCTCCCTGCTGGGCTGGGTCGGTCTCAACCGCCTGCGCCAGCTGGAGCAGGGGGTGCAAGCCACCCTGGCGGGTCAGGAGAGCGCCCGTACCCTGGCGCGCCTGAGTGGCGAGATCCAGAACGCCTCCCACCTGCTGGCCATGGCGAGCAGCGAGGCGGAGCGGGAACATCAGGGGCGCCTGCTGACCCTGCAGGGGCAGCAGATGCAAGGGGTGCTGGAACAACTCGGCACCGAGGGGGAGCTGGCGCAGTTGCACCGGCTCAGCCAGACCATCATCGGCAATCTCGGCCAGCAGGGCTGGCTGGTGGGGGAGCGACTCACGCTCATGGCCGAAGGCGGTGTGCTGCGTACCCAACTGGTGGAGGCCGCCAGCCAGGTGGCCGAGCTCGCCCGCAGCCAGATGGAGAACGCCGAGACCGTGATGGTGGCGGGCATGGGCTCCCTCTATCGATTGCAGGGAAAGCAGGCTGACGCGGCGCTGGATCGATTGCTGGAGCAGGATCTCGACTGGCTGGAGCAGATGACGGAGTTGCGCCATCGCACCCTGATGCAGCAGCAGAGGATAGAGGAGATCTGGCGCAGCGAGCAGCAGCCCGCCCTGCAAGGGCTGCAGCAGGATAGTCGCAAGGCTTTGGCCATCCTGCAACTGCGGGCCGGCGCCGTGACGGACCCCGCCCGCCGGGCCGCGGTGGAGCAGGCGCTGGCCCTGCTCGGGCAGAGCGACAGACTGGTGCAGCTGCGCAGCGACTGGATTGGCAAGGGGGAGGCGCTGCGGGTGCTGGCCTCGGCCAACGAGGTGATGATGGGCAGCCTCAACCAGCAGGTTGACAGCCTGGTGGCGGGGGCGCGGGAGGCCCTCGGCCAGAGCCAGCGAGTGCTGCGGGAGCGGTTGCAACTGCTGGCCAGCGCCCTGGTCTTTATCGGCCTGCTCACCCTGGGTCTCTTGATCCTGCTGATGTGGCGCATGGTCTATGGCCGCATCGTCTGGCCCCTGCAACACGCGGTGGAGGGGATGAGCCGGCTGGCACGGGGGGATCTGACGCCCCCGGCGCCTGGCATGCATCAGGGACAGGATGAGCTGGCCGAACTCGGCCGGGCCCTGCAGGTGTTTCGCGATAACGCCATCGAGCTCGGCCGCTATCAGCGGGAGCTGGAATCCCGGGTGGAGGAGCGCACCGGTCAGCTCAGCCATGCGAACCTGCGCCTCAACGAGGAGGTGGAGAAACAGCGCCAGGCCAGGGACGAGGCGGAGCAGGCCAACCGGGCCAAGTCGGTCTTCCTCGCCACCATGAGCCACGAGATCCGCACCCCCATGAACGGCATCCTCGGCGGGCTCAGCCTGCTGGAAGACACCTGGCTAAACCCGGAGCAGCAGCGTTATCTGGCCGCCATCGGCCACAGTGGCGAGTCATTGCTCGAGATCCTCAACGACATCCTCGACTACTCCAAGATAGAGGCGGGCCACGTGGAGGCACGCCGGGAACCCTTCCCGCTGCGGCAGCTGGCGGACGATCTCTGCACCCTGTTTCGGCCGAGGGCCGAGGCCAGGGGGCTGCGCCTCGAGCTTATCTATGGCGACACCCTGCCGCCCGTGGTAGAGGGGGACATAGGCAAGCTGCGCCAGGTGATCGCAAACCTGCTCGGCAACGCCGTCAAGTTCACCCGCAAGGGGAGCATCACCCTCTCGGTCATGCCCCTGGCCTGCGCCGGCCCCTGCGCCGAGCCCTGCATCGAGTTCGTGGTCGAGGATACCGGCCCCGGCATTCCAGCCGAGGAGCAGCAGGCAGTGTTCGAGGCGTTCCGTCAGCGCAAGCGGGATCTCGGCCATCAGGGAGGCACTGGTCTCGGCCTCGCCATCAGCCAGAAGCTGGTGAGCGCCATGGGGGGGGAGCTTGGGCTTGCGAGCGAGCCCGGTGCGGGCTGCCGCTTCAGCTTCAGCCTGCCCCTGCAACGCTCGGCGGCTTTGTTGCCCGCGCAGCCAGAGCCCGTCCTGCTCTGCCAGCCCCGGGAGATCCTGCTGGTGGAGGACAACGAGATCAACCGGTTGGTGGCCCAGGGCATGCTGGCGCGCCTCGGTCACAGGGTCACCCTGGCGGAGGATGGGCGCACGGCACTGGCCTGGGTGAGCGAGCGACCCTTCGATCTGGCCCTGCTCGACATCAACCTGCCGGACATGGACGGCATTAGCCTGCGGGAAGATCTCGACGCCATCAGCGAGGAGGTACATGGCCGGCCCCTGCCCGCCATCGCGGTCTCGGCCCAGATGTACCCGGAAGATATCCGCCACTGTCTGGCCGCCGGTTTCGCCGACTTCGTGGGCAAACCCATGCGGCTGGCGACCCTGGCCGGTGCCATCGCGCGCCAATGCCAGGGTGCCGCCTCGGCAGGGGCTGGCCCCGGAGAGGCTGCTCCTGCGGGCAACGGGGTGCTGGAGGCGGATCTGCCCGTGCTGGGTCTGCCGCGCATCGGTCAGCTTATCGATTTGTTCGAGTCACAAGGCCGCGAGCTGGTGGCGACCTTGGTCGCGAGCGAGCCGGGGGAAGCGCGCCGTCAACTGGCCCACAAACTCAAGGGCAGCGCCCTGGCGCTGGGGCTGACGGACTTTGCCGAACTCTGCGCCGAGTTGGAGAGGGGGGAGGGGGAGCCTCTGGTGCTGACCCACGCATTCGAGGAGGCTATCCATGGGCTGCAGGCCTGGCTGGCGGCGAAGGGGGAGCAGTCCGGGGGATGAAACTCGTCTTTCGTAACATAGATTCAACATTTTTTTGGGTGGTTGGACTGTCTCTTTGATCCCGCTCACGTTACAATGCGCCGGCCCACTTCACCTATCGCGCAAACGATTTTCAGGAGATAAACGGATGTTGAAACGTGACATGACCATCGCCGGCTATGATCCAGAGCTGTGGCAGGCCATCACAGACGAGACCCGTCGTCAGGAAGAGCACATCGAGCTGATCGCGTCTGAGAACTACACCAGCCCCCGCGTCATGGAGGCCCAGGGCTCCCAGCTGACCAACAAGTACGCCGAAGGCTACCCGGCCAAGCGCTACTACGGTGGTTGCGAGTATGTGGACGTGGTCGAGACCCTGGCCATCGAGCGCGCCAAGGAACTGTTTGGTGCCACTTACGCCAACGTGCAGCCTCACTCCGGCTCCCAGGCCAACAGCGCCGTTTACATGGCCCTGCTGCAACCGGGCGATACCGTGCTCGGCATGAACCTGGCCCACGGCGGCCACCTGACCCACGGCGCCCCGGTCAACTTCTCCGGCAAGCTGTACAACATCATCCCCTACGGCATCGATGAGTCCGGCAAGATCGACTACGTCGAGATGGAGCGCCTGGCGGTCGAGCACAAGCCGAAGATGATGATCGGCGGCTTCTCCGCTTACTCCGGTGTGGTTGACTGGGCCAAGATGCGCGAGATCGCCGACAAGGTCGGTGCCTGGCTGTTCGTCGACATGGCCCACGTGGCCGGTCTGATCGCCGCCGGCGTCTACCCGAACCCGGTTCCCCACGCCCACGTGGTCACCTCCACCACTCACAAGACCCTGGCCGGTCCGCGCGGTGGTCTGATCCTCTCCGCCGCCGACGACGAAGAGCTCTACAAGAAGCTGAATTCCGCCGTCTTCCCGGGTGGTCAGGGCGGCCCGCTGATGCACGTCATCGCCGGCAAGGCCGTGGCCTTCAAGGAAGCGCTCGAGCCCGAGTTCAAGACTTACCAGGCTCAGGTCGTGAAGAACGCCAAGGCCATGGTCGAGGTGTTCTTGGCCCGCGGTTACAAGATCGTCTCCGGCGGCACCGACAACCACCTGATGCTGGTGGATCTGATCGGTCGCGAGCTGACCGGTAAAGAGGCCGATGCCGCCCTGGGCAAGGCCAACATCACAGTCAACAAGAACGCGGTACCGAACGACCCGCGCTCCCCCTTCGTCACCTCCGGTGTGCGTCTGGGGACCCCGGCCATCACTCGCCGCGGCTTCAAGGAAGCTGAGAGCAAGCAGCTGGCTGGCTGGATCTGCGACGTGCTGGACAACCACGACAACGACGAAGTGCTGGCCAACGTGCGCGAGCAGGTGCTGGATATCTGCCGTCGTCTGCCTGTCTATGCCTGATAAGCCAGACATCCTGGTATGAGACAATGCCACCCTCTGGTGGCATTGTTGTTTATATCGCGGCGTCACGTGGGCGCCGTGCTCAGTCTCAGCCAGCCAAGAGGAGAGGAAGCGCCATGCCCAGTCAGATTGCCCCCAGCGATGATGACCTTGTCTCGTCCATCCGCGCCCAGTATCACTTTCGCCCAAGCCCGGGGGGCCTGCTGGCCTGGGATGTACGCAAGTTGATCAGGCTCGGCCGCGAGCTGCCGGTGCGAGCCGTACCGCTTGGCCAAATAACGGAGCTGGACAAGGAGCACTGGTACGGCCATGGCAGCGTCCGGCCCACGGTGCGCAGCATGGTCGAGCATTGCCAGCTGATGCTGGCCGCCGACCTCGCCTATCCCATCATCCTCGACAGCGAAGGTCGGGTCATGGATGGCATGCACAGGGTCGGCAAGGCGCTGATGCAGGGGGCGACTCACATAGAGGCGGTGCAGTTCGAGCAGGATCCCGCGCCCGATTACGTGGATTGCGATCCCGATGCCTTGCCCTATGACGACTGATGGAGGCGACCCCTCTCACCGTAATCTCGATGCTACCCAGGGGTAGCATTGTTTTTTCTGGGCTTTTACCGGTTTTGGGTGGCCGTGTTACACTGGCTGACCAAGCTCCTGCCCCTGGTGGCAGGTGACCCCTTAGATGCCATGAGTTTGCGCCGGAGGTCCGATGCATTGCCCGTTCTGTAGTGCCGTTGATACCAAGGTGATCGATTCCCGTCTGGTGGCGGAGGGCCATCAGGTGCGTCGCCGCCGCGAATGCCTGCTCTGTCACGAGCGCTTCACCACCTTCGAGATGGCCGAGCTGGTGATGCCGCGCATCATCAAGTCCAACGGCTCCCGCGAGCCCTTCAACGAAGAGAAGCTGCGCGGCGGCATTTTGCGGGCGCTGGAGAAGCGGCCGGTGAGCATGGAAGCCATCGAGAAGGGGATCAATCACATCAAGTCCCGCCTGCGCGCCACCGGCGAGCGGGAGGTGGCTTCCCAGCTGCTCGGCAACCTGGTGATGGATGAGCTCAAGAGCCTCGACAAGGTGGCCTATATCCGCTTCGCCTCCGTCTATCGCAGCTTTGAGGACATCCGCGAGTTCGGTGAAGAGATCGCCAAGCTGGAGAAATGAGCCAGCCATCCACGGATTGAGTTATTACCCCTATTTTCTCGCGTTGAACGGGAGCCCAGATGTTTAGTCAAGACGATTATCGATGGATGAACCGGGCCCTCGAGCTGGCCCGCCGCGGTCGCTACACCACGGCCCCGAACCCCTGTGTCGGCGCCGTGCTGGTGAAGGCCGGCGTGGTGGTGGGTGAGGGCTGGCACCAGCGTGCCGGCGAGCCTCACGCCGAGGTCTATGCCCTGCACGCCGCCGGGGAAGAGGCCCGTGGCGCCACCGCCTACGTGACTCTGGAGCCCTGCTCCCACCACGGCCGCACCCCTCCCTGTGCCGAGGCGCTGATCAAGGCCGGGGTGACCCGGGTGGTCGCCGCCATGGTGGATCCCAATCCCCAGGTGGGCGGGCGCGGTCTGCGCATGCTCTCCGAGGCGGGTATCAAGGCGGACTTCGGCCTGCTGAGCGCCGAGGCTGAAGCCCTGAACCCCGGCTTCTTCAAGCGGATGCGCACCGCCTTCCCTCTGGTGACGGTGAAGCTCGGCGCGAGTCTCGATGGCCGCACCGCCATGGCGAGCGGCGAGAGCCAGTGGATCACCGGCCCCTTAGCGCGCGCCGACGTGCAGCGCCTGCGGGCCCGTCACGACGCCGTATTGTCGAGCGCCGAGACGGTACTGACCGACGGGGCTTCGCTCAACGTGCGATGGGATGAGTTGCCTCCCTCGGTCAAGGCTGTCTACCCCAAGGAGGCCCTGCGCCAGCCCCTGCGGGTCGTCATCGACTCCCAGAATCGCTTGACCCCTGATCTCCCCCTGTTCAAGAGCACGGGCCCGGTGCTGCTGGCTCGCCACAAGGTGGACGGGGACTGGCCGGAATGGGTGCAGCAGTTGGAGCTGCCGTTGCTCGACGGCAAGCTGGATCTGGTGAGCCTCTTCATGCTGCTGGCCAAGCGCAACATCAACTCCGTGCTGGTGGAGGCGGGGCCACGCCTGTGTGGCGCCCTGCTCGGCAAAGGCCTGGTGGACGAGCTGGTGCTCTATCAGGCGCCCAAGCTCTTGGGGGACGAGGGCCGTGGCCTGTTCCACCTGCCCGAGTTGACCCGGCTGTTCCAGGCACCCAAGCTCAACCTCAAGGATGTGCGGCTGGTGGGGCAGGATATTCGCATCACGGCCAAGATTGCCTAGCCAGCCTTCAGGATCTTTCAAGGAAGTGCGGGCCGATTGAGCCAGTCGTGCACATCGAGGCCAGCATAGCCTGATGTTCGGCATTTACACATTTCAGAGACAGGGCCGCCGGGCCCTGTCAGCAGCAAGGTGATCTGCATGTTTACCGGAATTATCGAAGCCATGGGGACCCTGGCAGCCCTGCGTCGTCAGGGGGAGGACATGGCCCTCACAGTGCATGCCCCGACCCTGGATTTCAGCGACGTCAAGTTGGGCGACTCCATCGCCACCAACGGCGTCTGCCTGACCGTGGTGGCCCTCGGCGACAAGAGCTACACCGCCGACGTGTCGCTCGAAACCCTGTCTCGCACCGGCTTCGCCGATGCCAAGGTGGGCGATCCCGTCAATCTGGAAAAAGCACTGATGCCGACCTCGCGCCTCGGCGGTCATCTGGTCTCCGGCCACGTGGATGGCATCGGCGAGGTGAAGAGCAAGTCCAGCAGCGGCCGCGCCATCGAATACTGGATTGAAGCGCCAGGGGAGCTCGCCCGCTATATCGCCGAGAAGGGCTCCATCGCGGTGGATGGCATCAGCCTCACGGTAAACGCAGTGCAGGGCAACCTGTTCCGTCTCACCATAGTACCGCACACCGCCCAGGAGACCACGATCGCAAACTGGAAGCCGGGACATCGCGTGAACCTCGAGGTGGATCAGATAGCCCGCTATCTGGAGCGGCTGATGCAAGGCAGGGCGCAGGAGGGCACGACCTCGTCCCTGACCCTGGAGAAACTGGCGCAGTCCGGCTTTCTGTGATGACGCTGTGGGGGCCGAAAACGCTTTTCTGTGAGCCCGCGCAGGTTGAAATGGGGGCCTCTGCCCCCATCTAGGTCAGAATAACCCCGTATCAAGTCGAGCCCGCAGGCTCAATCCCGAAGCATGTTGATGGAGTAGCCCATGGCGCTGAGCACAACCCAGGAAATCATTGCCGATATCAAGGCTGGCAAGATGGTGATCCTGATGGATGACGAAGACAGGGAGAATGAAGGGGACCTCATCATGGCCGCCTCCTGTGTCCGCCCGGAAGATATCAACTTTATGGCCCGGTATGGGAGAGGATTGATCTGCCTGACTCTGACCCGGGATCGTTGCAAACAGCTGGCGCTGCCGCTGATGGTGGATCGTAACAACGCCCAGTTCTCCACCGCCTTCACCGTGACCATAGAAGCGGCCGAAGGGGTGACCACAGGCATCTCCGCCGCCGATCGCGCCGTGACGGTGCAAGCCGCGGTAGCCCCGAACGCCAAGGCCGCCGATCTGGTGCAGCCCGGCCATATCTTCCCGCTGATGGCGCAGGATGGCGGTGTGCTGACCCGCGCCGGCCACACGGAAGCGGGCTGCGATCTGGCCCGGCTTGCAGGCTATGAAGCGGCCTCCGTCATCGTCGAGATCCTGAACGAAGATGGCACCATGGCACGCCGCCCGGATCTGGAAGTATTCGCCGAGCAGCACGGCATCAAGCTCGGCACCATCGCGGATCTCATCGAGTACCGCAACCAGCACGAGACCACGGTGGAGCAGGTGGCCGAGTGCAAACTGCCTACCGAATACGGCGAGTTTGACCTCATCACCTTCCGCGACACCATAGACAACCAGGTGCACTTCGCCCTGAAGAAGGGTGACATCCAGGCCGACCAGCCGACCTTGGTACGGGTGCATCTGCACGACGTGCTGAGCGATCTGCTGCAGACCGACCGTCACGCCGCCCGCAGCTGGCCGCTGGCCAAATCCATGGCGCGCATCGCGAAAGAGGGCGGTGTGCTGGTGATCCTGGGGGCCGAGGCCAACGGCGACGAGCTGCTGGCCCGGGTCAAGGCGTTCGAGGCCGCCGACAAGGGGCTGGCACCGGAAGGAGCCAGGTGGCAGGGTACCTCCCGCCGGGTCGGCGTGGGCTCCCAGATCTTGAAGACACTCGGGGTCGGCAAGATGCGGCTGCTGAGCTCACCGAAGAAGTACCACGCCCTCGGCGGCTTCGGCCTGGAAGTGGTGGAATACGTCGGCGAGTAATCTTGCCCACGCCGTCGCTTCCCACCATGGGCTGGGGAGATCCTGACGCAATGAAATAAGGGATGACCTCGGTCATCCCTTATTGTTTGTTGCCTGCCGGTGAGGGGCTGCCTTAGCGGCGACGGCGCAACCAGGCAAGGGGCAGCAGCAACAGGCTGGCAAGACCCATTGCACCACCGCCGCCACCGCCACTGGAGGTAGAGGTGGAGCTGGTGGTTGTCGTCGCAGTCGTTGTCGTGCTGCCGCCTGCCGCCGTCGTCCCCGTGGTGGTTGTGGGCTTGCCGGTCATGCTCATCAGAACCCCTTGAAGACGCTGACTCCCCCCTCGCTCGTCGATGGCGGTGAGGGCTATCCCCTGGAGACGAAGGGTGCCCACGGTGTCGTTGGCATCGGCGCGCAGGCGCAGGGTGCAGTGCTGCCCCGCCTCCAGGCGGTCGGGACAGCCGTTGAACATGGAAGGCGCGTCGCTGTAGACGTTGCTCAGGGTCAGGGCCTGTGTGGTGCGGTTGGCGAGTTGGTAGTCGGCCCAGCCACTGGTCCCCTGGGGCAGAACGAGGCCGCGGATGGTGGTCAGGGTAACCCCCTGTTGCTGGCTGGAAATCCACTCCTTGAACGCCGGGGCGTAGACATAGCCGCCGGCGCTGCCGGTGGCGCAGGGGTAGGCGCCGTAGCTGGTGACGCCGACCAGTTCTCCCCCGGAAGTCAGGGGGCCGCCACTGTCACCCTTGCAGGTATCCTGGCCGAGCAGGTTGCCGGCGAAGATGTGGGTGCTGGTCTGATCCCCATACCAGCGGTCCTTCTCCCCCTGGTAGGCGAGATCCACCGCCAGCAGTTGCGAGCTGGTCTTGGTCGCGGCAGGGTTGGTGCCACCGTAACCGAGGGCATGGAGCAGGGTGGTACCCAGCTGCCAGGTGTCCTTGGCCGTCAGATCGGCGATCCTGATGGGGGAGAGGGAGACGGGGCTGGCCAGGTGCAGCAGGGCCAGATCCGAGGAGGAGGGGGTCTGGTCGGGGCTCCCCAGATGGTTCATCAGATTCTGATAGTACTCGGGGTGCATCAGCACCTGATCGACTCTGCTGCGGGTGTGGGGGCGGCTCAAGTCCGTCACGCCGATGGCGACCTCCATGGGGCCGGATTGGGCATCGGCGACGCAGTGGGCGGCAGTCAGCACCCACTGACTGTCGATCAGGGTACCGCCGCAGAAGTTGACCCAGGTGCCATCGACGACTTCACCGACCGCCGCCATCCAGCTGGGGGCTGTCGTGGCGCTGCCCCCTATGATGCGTGGTGCGCCGGTATCGGCTTGGGCGGAAAATGATAGCAGGCACGCGAGTGCGACGCCGCTGCGTTTGAAATACAACATATTGAACTCCTTGATATTATTATTTTTACCCCGTGACAGGCGCACGTATTATTAGCAGGTCGGAGCAGTTAAGAAAAAAATTAATAAGGGTCTGGTGACCGGAGTGGTGATGCCTGTTTTTGTCCCATTGCCTTTGTGCTAGAATGTGCGCACTTTTGGCCGCGGCCCCATTGACGGCCCTACTGATTGCACAGAGACAGGATTTCCAATGAAGATCATCGAAGGAAATATCGCCGCTCCCGAGGCGCGTGTAGCTATTGTCGTTGCCCGTTTCAACAGCTTCATCAATGACAGCCTGGTGAACGGCGCGCTGGACGTGCTGAAGCGTCAAGGCCAGATCCAGGAGAGCAATCTGACCCTGGTTCGCGTGCCGGGCGCCGTTGAAATCCCATTGGCGGCCAAGAAGCTGGCCAAGAGTGGCCAATACGACGCCATCGTCGCCCTCGGCACCGTCATCCGTGGCGGTACCTACCACTTCGAACTGGTGGCGAGCGAGAACGGCAAGGGTCTGGCCCAGGTGATGATGGAATATGAAATTCCCGTCGCCTTCGGCGTGCTGACCACAGAAAACATCGAACAAGCCATCGAGCGCGCCGGTACCAAGGCGGGTAACAAGGGTGCAGAGGCTGCACTGAGCGCGCTCGAAATGATCAACGTCCTGAAACAACTGGACGTGTAACGAGGAGAAGTACATTGAAACCGTCCGAGCGCCGTAAGGCCCGTCATTGCGCCACCCAGGCCATCTACCAGTGGCAGATGACCCAGGCCAACGTGGGCGACATCGAAGAGCAGTTCAAGATCGATCAGGACACCAAGGGTGTGGACCTGAACTATTTCCGCGATCTGCTGTTCGGGGTAGCCCTCCACTGCAACGAGCTGGACAAGGTGTTTGCACCTTTCCTCTCCCGTCCGCTGGAAGAAGTGGACATGGTGGACAAGGCGATCCTGCGTCTGGCGACCTACGAGCTGACCCGTCGTGATGATGTGCCGCCGCGCGTGGTGATCAACGAAGCGATCGAGCTGGCCAAAGCCTTCGCCGCCGATGACAGCCACAAGTTTGTCAACGGTGTTCTGGACAAGGTGATCAAGACGCTGCCGAAGCGCTGATCCGCTGTCCATCAGCCTTAAGAGAGGAGCCAGCCTAACCGCTGGCTTTTTACTGTATGGGTGAATTTGAGCTGATTGAGAAGTACTTCAAGGTCCCCCACGCCCGCAAGGACGTGGTGCTGGGCCCGGGAGATGATTGCGCCCTGCTGACCCTGCCGGCGGATACCCAGCTGGCGGTGAGCACGGATACCCTGGTGAGCGGCGTCCACTTTTTCCCCGACATGGATCCGGTGGATCTCGGCTACAAGGCGTTGGCGGTCAACCTGTCCGATCTCGCCGCCATGGGGGCAGAGCCACGCTGGGTCTCCATGGCCCTGACCCTGCCCGCCATCAACGAGGCCTGGGTAGCCGGCTTCGCCGAGGGTTTCCTCGAGCTCGCCGAGTACTACAACGTGGCCCTGGTGGGGGGCGACATGACCCGTGGCCCCCTCTCCATCACCGTCTCGGTGAAGGGATCCGTGCCCACCGGCCGCGCCCTGCTGCGCAGCGGCGCCAAGGCGGGAGATGGCATCTATGTGACCGGCACCCTGGGGGATGCGGCCCTGGCGCTCTCCCACCTGCTCGGCAAGCGGGTATTGAACGAGAACCAGCTGGCGGCCGTGCTGCCCAGGCTCGATCATCCCCATCCCCGTATCCTGGCGGGACAGGCCCTGCGCGGGCTGGCGAGCAGTGCGCTGGATCTCTCCGACGGCCTGGCCTCGGATCTCGGCCATATCCTCAAGGCCTCCGGCGTCTGCGCCCAGATCGATCTCAATCTGTTGCCGCTCTCGCCTGTGCTGCAGGATGCGGTCTCCGCCGAGGCGGCTTGGCAACTGGCACTGGCGGGCGGCGATGACTACGAACTCTGCTTCACCGTGCCCCAGGAGCATCACGGCGCCCTGGACACGGCGCTCGCGAACTGCGGCGTCAAGTTCACCCGCATCGGCCGTATCCTGGCCGGGGAGCCCGGCATCGATTATCTGCTGGATGAACAGCCGGTAGCGCTTGAGCTCAAGGGATGGGATCACTTCGCATGATGGCCTGGAACCGCGGCTGCGAGCTAAAACCGACAGATTGGAATCAACAAGGATGATGATAAAACCCGAGCTGAAGCAGCTGAATCTCAAGAACCCGCGCCACCTGCTGGCGGTGGGGTTTGGGGTCGGCCTCTCCCCCTGGGCACCGGGCACCATGGGCACCATAGTCGCCATTCCGCTCTATCTGCTGGTGAGCGGCCTCTCTACCCCCTGGTTTGTCGCCCTGCTGGTGCTGGGCTTCCTGGTGGGGATCTGGCTCTGCCAGGGGGCGACCGACGCCATCGGCATGCCGGATCACGGCGCCATCGTCTGGGACGAGGTGATCGGCTTCGGGGTCACCATGATAGCGGCCCCGGCCGGCTGGGAGTGGGTGCTGGCCGGCTTCGTGCTGTTCCGGCTGTTCGACGTGCTCAAGCCCTGGCCCATCTCCTGGTTCGATCGCCGCATCCATGGGGGGCTCGGCATCATGCTGGACGACCTCATCGCGGGCCTGTTCGCGCTGATCTGCATGCAACTGCTGGCAGGCTGGCTGAGCTGACGGGCCAGCCCAGTTGGGATTGGTGCATCCTTCTGGCGACAACCCAAGGCTGTCGGTGCAGACCAGAGATACCTTGGACAAGCACTCAGGCCCGGCATTTGCCGGGCCTGAGTCGTTTTGTATGCAATCCCCTCCGTTACCTTTCACTGCGCTCCCCGGGTCTCGGTGGAAGATGCTGCCTTGACCCTATTTATCGCTGCTTATTTTTCCTTCATCCATATATGCTGTCGTTAAAAAATCATTTCACATAAATATTCACTACTCATTCGAGGCTTGATAGTCTGGATGGAATAGTGAATATGATTGGTTGTTATGGTTTTGTTGAAACTAAAGCGATGTTAACTCTGGTATTGCCGTCACAACATCTGATAGTGTGATGTTTATCGACATTTTATGCCTATGATGAGAGCGTTATCTGCGCAAAGTATTGCGAAATTGTATAACAGGATCATTTACACCCGCGGGCAAACCGACTAACTTACTCGCGGGTTATTCCAAAAAAATGCAAAAAACCCGCCCGGATCGCTGGTTTGATGGCCTCATGGATTGAGCGTTTCTCATTCAAAACAAACACTCAAGATAGCTACCAAGGCACCTCCAGCATCTGCGCTGATTTACGGACGAATTATTTGGGACGGATGTCCCCCGCAGAGGTAAACATGTCCTTGCTCGAAGTGAAAAACTTGCGGATCGAGTACCCCTCCCGCTACGGGGTGCTGGCCGCGGTGAAGGATCTCTCTTTTTCCGTTGAAAAGGGGGAGATCGTCGGTGTGGTCGGCGAGTCAGGTGCCGGCAAATCCACCATAGGCAATGCCGTCATCGACCTGTTGAGTCCGCCCGGCCGCATCGCCCGTGGTGACATCTATCTCAACGGTGAACTCATCTCCGGCAAGAGCCAGAACGAGATGCGAGCCATCCGCGGCTCTCGCATCGGTTTCATCTTCCAGGATCCCATGACCTCCCTCAACCCGCTGTTCACCGTCGAACAACAGCTGGTGGAGACCATATTGGCCAATACCGACCTCGCTCGCGAGGCGGCCTTCGCCAAGGCCCTCGAACTGATGGCCGCGGTCGGGATCCCGCAACCGGAAGTGCGCATAAAGCAGTATCCCCATCAGTTCTCCGGTGGCATGCGCCAGCGGGTGGTCATCGCCATCGCCCTCTCCGGCGATCCCGAGCTCATCATCGCCGATGAGCCGACCACGGCGCTGGACGTCTCCATTCAGGACCAGATCCTGCAGCTCATCCGCACCCTGTGCAAGGAGCGTCAGGTGGGTTGCATGCTGGTGACCCACGACATGGGCGTGGTCTCCAACGTCACCGACAAGGTGGCGGTCATGTATCGCGGGGATCTGGTGGAGTTCGGTACCACCGAGCAGGTGCTGGGTGCCCCGAACCATCCCTATACCCGCAGCCTCATCTCGGCGGTGCCCCGCTCGGATGTGAAGCTGGTGCGCTTCCCCCTGGTCTCCTACATCGAAGAGGCGGGCGCGGCGGATACCAGCATCGATCTCAAGACTCACTGGCTCGGCCAGAGTCAGGACGAGCGCAGCTATGAGGGGGCTCTGCTGCGGGTGGAGAACGTGGATCTCAAGTTCGTCACCAAGAACTCCATCTTCCCGAGCCGCCGCCAGTTCGTGCACGCCTGCAACAACATCAACTTCGAGATCTTCGAGGGCGAGACTTTCGGCCTGGTGGGGGAGTCCGGCTCCGGCAAGTCCACCATAGCCCGCGCCATCACAGGCCTCTATCCGCCCGATGCGGGCAAGATAGTGTTCGAGGGCATCGATCTCACCGCCCTCAAGGGGGAGCATGCCCGTCGCCCCCTGCGTCGCCAGATGCAGATGGTGTTCCAGAACCCGTACTCCTCCATGAACCCGCGCATGAAGGTGCGCGACATCATCGCAGAGCCGATCCGCTTTCATAAGCTGGCGGACAGCGAGGGCCAGATCGAGGGCATCGTCAGCGACCTGCTGGATCACGTGGGCCTGGGCCGGGGAGCCGGGGTCAAGTACCCCCACGAGTTCTCCGGCGGTCAGCGCCAGCGCATCTCCATCGCCCGCGCCCTGGCGACCCGGCCGCGCTTCCTCATCTGCGACGAGCCCACCTCGGCACTGGATGTGTCGGTGCAGGCCCAGATCCTCAACCTGCTCAAGGACCTGCAGCAGGAGCTCGGGCTCACCATGCTGTTCATCAGCCACGATCTGCCGGTCATCCGCCAGATGTGCGATCGCATCGGGGTGATGCGCCACGGTCATCTGGTGGAAGTGGCGGAGACCGAGAAACTCTTTACCAATGCCGAACATGAGTACAGTCGCAAGCTGATCTCGCTCATGCCGGAGTTTAAGGGAATGTCCCGCGAGGGGCTGGAGATCGCAAGCTAGGAAAGCCGAGTCAGGAAAAAGGCTTCGCCGATCTGTTTGTCAAAAAAAGTGTCAATAAAAAGCCAAAAGCATGGAGAAAGACATGAAGAAAGGATTATCCAAGATCGCCATGGCGCTGTTCGCCGCTGGCCTCGCGTTCAACGTCTCTGCCGCCGACATCAAGGTAGCCGTCGCCTCCGACGCCACCTCGCTGGATCCGCAGGAGCAGCTCTCCGGTCAGACCCTGGAGATGTCTCACCTGGTGTTCGATCCCCTGATGCGTTACACCCAGGATCTGCAATTCGAGCCGCGTCTGGCCGAGAAGTATGAGCGTATCGACGACAAGACTGTGCGTTTCCACCTGCGCAAGGGCGTCAAGTTCCACTCCGGCAACGACTTCACCGCCGACGACGTGGTCTGGACCGTCAACCGTCTGAAGAGCTCCCCGGACTTCAAGGCGATCTTCGACCCCATCGCCGAAGCGAAGAAGGTGGATGACTTCACCGTCGACTTCATCACCGCCAAGCCGTTCCCGCTGGTGCTGCAGACCGTCACCTACGTCTTCCCGATGGACTCCAAGTTCTACACCGGCAAGAGCGATGCGGGCAAAGACAAGGCCGAGATCGTCAAGAATGGCGACTCCTACGCCTCCACCCACGTCTCCGGTACCGGTCCGTTCAGCGTCAAGTTCCGCGAGCAGGGCGTGAAGCTGGAATACGTGCGCAACGCCAACTACTGGGACAAGGCCTCCAAGGGCAACGTCCAGAATCTGACCGTGGTGCCGATCAAGGAAGACGCGACCCGCGTAGCCGCCCTGCTGGGTGGTGACGTGGACATGATCTACCCGGTTGCCCCGAACGATCTGGAGCGCGTGAAGAACGGCAAGGATTCCCAGTTGGTGACCCTGTCCGGTACCCGCGCCATCATCATCGAGCTGAACCAGAACACCAACCCGGCGCTGAAAGACAAGCGCGTGCGTCAGGCGATCAACTACGCCATCAACCAGGTGGGTATCGTCGACAAGATCAACAAAGGCTTCGGCACCCCGGCCGGCCAGCTGAGCCCGAAAGGCTATGCCGGCTACAACGAGGCCCTCAAGCCCCAGTATGACTTGGCCAAGGCCAAGGAGCTGATGAAGGAAGCCGGTTACGAGAATGGCTTCAAGATGACCTTCATCTCCCCGGCTGCCCGCTACGTCAACGACGTCAAGATCGCCCAGGCCGTCTCCGCCATGCTGTCCAAGATCAACATCAAGGTGGATCTGAAGACCATGCCGGTGGCCCAGTACTGGCCGGAGTTTGACAAGTGCGCCTCCGACATGCAGCTGATCGGCTGGCACGCGGATACCGAAGATACCGCGAACTTCTTCGAGTTCCTGACCTTCACCAAGGATGCCAAGACCGGCATGGGCCAGTACAACTGCGGCGGTTATGCCAACGCGGAAGCTGACAAGATGGTGATGGAAGCGAACACCGAGACCGATCCGGCCAAGCGTGCCGCCATCCTGCAGAAGGTGGAAGCCATGCTGATCGACGACGCCGCCTATGTGCCGCTGCACTGGGAAGACCTGGCCTACGGTGCCAAGAAGAACGTCGACATCAAGCCCATCGTCAACGTGATGAACTTCCCTTACCTGGGTGACCTGGTGGTCAACAAGTAAGAGAGTCTCAAGGAAGGACCTGGCGGGGGCAGCCTGTGGTGCCCCCGCCATTAACAGAAGCCTGTGCCAAGACACAGGCCACGTAGAAGGACAAGCATGTTTACATTCCTGCTGAAACGGTTCTATCAGGCCGTGATAGTGATGTTCGTCATCAGCCTGGTCGCCTTCTCCATCCAGGACAACCTGGGGGATCCGCTGCGCGAGCTGGTGGGACAATCCGTCTCCGAGTCCGTGCGCCAGGAGCTGCGCGACAAGATGGGCCTCAACGATCCCTTTTTGGTGAAATACAGCCGCTTCCTGAAGAATGCGGTGCACGGGGATCTGGGGACTTCCTACTTCTTCAAGCGACCGGCTCTCGAGGTGATCCTCGACAAGCTGGTGGCTACCCTTGAACTGGTGTTTGCCGCCGCCATCATCATCGTCGTCGTCTCCATTCCGCTGGGGGTTTATTCGGCGATCAGACCGCGCAGCGTCCTGACCAAGTTCATCATGGCGGTCAGCAGCATCGGCATCTCGATCCCGGTCTTCCTGACGGCCATCATGCTGATGTATCTGTTCTCCATCCAGCTCGGCTGGCTGCCTGCCTATGGCCGCGGCGAGACTTACAACCTGCTGGGCTGGGAGTCGGGCTTCTTTACCTGGGATGGCATCAAGCACCTGATCCTGCCCGCGGTATCGCTCTCCTCCATCATGCTGCCGCTGTTCATCCGGCTGGTGCGCTCCGAGATGCTGGAGCAGCTCTCCTCCGAGTACGTCAAGTTTGCCCGCGCCAAGGGGCTGGACAACAACAAGGTCTACTACCAGCACGCCCTGAAAAACACCATGCTGCCGGTGATCACCGTCGGCGGCGTGCAGATCGGGACCATGGTGGCCTACACCATTTTGACCGAGAGCGTGTTCCAGTGGCCGGGTACCGGCTTCCTGTTCCTCGAGGCAATCCACCGGGTCGATACCCCGCTCATCACCGCCTACGTCATCTTCGTTGGCCTGATCTTCGTGGTGACCAATACCCTGGTCGACCTGCTCTACGGGTTCATCAACCCTACCGTTAACTTGACCGCCAAGGGGTAAGCATGAGTAACGCAGTGACTGCAAGCCCAAGCCGTTGGGCTCGTATCAAGAACTCTGACATCGTCTACTACTTCCTGCGGGACAAGGTAGCCATGTTCAGCTTCGCCGTGTTCGTGGTGTTCGTGCTGGCGGCGCTGCTGGCGCCCTGGCTGGCACCCCACAACGTCTACGATCTGACCAGCTTCGATCTGATGGACGCCGAGCTGCCACCCTCCTGGCTGGAAGGGGGGGAGGAGCGCTTCTGGCTCGGCACCGACAACCAGGGCCGGGATATCTGGAGCACCATCCTGTATGGTGCCCGCATCTCCCTGACCATAGGCCTGTTCGCGGTGGCGCTGCAGCTGCTGCTCGGCATCGTCATCGGTCTGCTGGCGGGTTACTTCGGTGGCCGCATCGACAACCTGCTGATGCGTTTCGCCGACGTGCAGCTCTCCTTCTCCACCATGATGGTGGCCATCATCATCTCCGCCATCTTCCAGGCGACCTTTGGCTCTGAGTTCTACTCCAAGTTCGCCATCCTGATGCTGGTGGTGATCATCGGCATCGCCGAATGGCCCCAATATGCTCGGACCGTGCGCGCCTCGGTGCTGGCGGAGAAGAAGAAGGAGTATGTGGAAGCGGCTCAGGTGATGGGATTCCGTGCCCCGCGCATCATGTTCCGCCACATACTGCCGAACTGCCTGTCCCCCATCCTGGTCATCTCCACCGTGCAGGTGGCGAACGCCATCATGAGTGAGGCGGCGCTCTCCTTCCTCGGCCTCGGCATGCCGGTGGATCAGCCGTCCCTCGGGTCCCTCATCAGCGTGGGTTTCAACTACATCTTCTCCGGCTCCTGGTGGATCACCGCCTTCCCGGGGATCTGTCTGGTGGTGCTGGTGCTGGTGATCAACCTGCTCGGCGACTGGCTGCGTGATGTGTTCAATCCCAAGATCTACAAGGGCTGATAAACCTATCCACGAACTTGCTGCGAGGCCGTGATCAAGGCTCATGTGCTGCTCGGAATCCTCACGTATACCTATACGCTCCGGTTCCTGCGCTGCTCTTCACCTTGTTGACGGCCTTCTCGCGACAGTTCGTGAACAGGTTTGGCCTGGTACAGTGAATAACAAAAAGGGCGCCATAAGGCGCCCTTTTTCTTTGTCGGATGATGGTCAGGCTTGCTGCCAAGCCTGGATGCTGGCGAGAATACCCGCGCCGTCGAGCCCCAGCAGGGCGTAGATCTCGTCCTGGGTACCCTGCTCGATAAAGCGGTCGGGCAAGCCAAGATTCAGCACCGGCTTGCACTGCTTGGCACGCATCAGCAGCTCGTTCACCGCAGAGCCGGCGCCGCCCATGATGGCGTTATCTTCCAGGGTGACTAACTGGTCGTGAGTGGCGGCAAGGGACAGCACCAGTGCCTCGTCCATGGGTTTGACGAAGCGCATGTCCACCAGGGTGGCGTCCAGCGCCTCGGCGGCGGCCCTGGCCTGGTGCAGCAGGGTGCCAAACGCCAGGATGGCGAGGCCCTTGCCCTCACGGACGACACGGCCTTTGCCAATCTCCAGCTCCGTCATTTCACTCTGGATCTCGGTACCGCAGCCGCTGCCGCGAGGATAGCGCACCGCCGCAGGCCGATTGCACTGATAGCCGGTGTAGAGCATCTGGCGACACTCGTTCTCATCGGATGGCGTCATCACCACCATGTTCGGCACTGTGCGCAAGAAGCTGATGTCGAAGGCCCCCTGGTGGGTGGGGCCGTCGGCTCCCACCAGACCGGCCCGGTCGATGGCGAACAGTACCGGCAGTTCTTGCAGGGCCACATCGTGGATCAGCTGATCGTAGGCGCGCTGCAGGAAGCTGGAATAGATGGCCACCACGGGTTTCTGATCGGCGATGGCGAGACCGGCGGCGAAGGTGACCGCATGCTGCTCGGCGATGGCCACGTCGAAATAGCGGTCCGGGTACTGCTGGCTGAACTTGACCAGGCCAGATCCCTCGCGCATGGCGGGGGTGATGCCGACCAGCTTTTCGTCTTTCACCGCCATGTCGCACAGCCACTGGCCGAAGATGGCGGAGAAGGTCGGCTTGCCGCCGCCGCTCTTGGGCAGGATGCAGTCGTCCGGGTTGAACTTGGGCACGGCGTGGTAACCGATGGGATCCTTCTCGGCGGGCTCGTAACCCTTGCCCTTCTTGGTCTTGACGTGCAGCAGCTGGGGGCCCTTGAGGTTGCGCATGTTGCGCAGGGTCTCGACCAAAGCACCGATGTCATGGCCGTCGATGGGGCCTATGTAGTTGAAGCCGAACTCCTCGAACAGAGTGCCGGGCACCACCATGCCTTTCAAGTGTTCTTCTGCCCGCTTGGCCAGCTCCTTGACCGGGGGAACCCCGGCCAGCACCTTCTTGCCACCCTCGCGGATAGTGGTGTAGAGCTTGCCGGACATCAGCCTGGCCAGGTGGTTGTTCAGCGCCCCGACGTTTTCGGAGATGGACATCTCATTGTCATTGAGCACCACCAGCATGTCCTTGTGGACGTCGCCGGCGTGGTTGAGGGCCTCGAACGCCATGCCGGCGGTGATGGCGCCATCGCCGATGACGGCGACCACCTTGCGGCCCAGCCCCTCGTGCTCGGCGGCGACCGCCATGCCGAGGGCCGCCCCGATGGAGGTGCTGGAGTGACCGACGGAGAGCACGTCATATTCGCTCTCGCCGCGCCAAGGGAAGGGGTGCAGGCCATCCTTCTGGCGGATGGTGTGAATGCGATCGCGCCGACCGGTCAGGATCTTGTGGGGATAGGCCTGATGGCCCACGTCCCACACCAGTCGATCGAAGGGGGTATTGTAGACGTAGTGCAGGGCCACCGTCAGCTCGACGGTGCCAAGGCCCGAGGCGAAGTGACCGCTGGAGCGGCTCACCGAGCGCAGCAGGTACTCACGCAGCTCGTTGCACAGCACGGGCAGACGCTCTTTGGGCAGGGATCGCAATTCGACCGGCGTGTCCGCGAGGGCCAGGTTGGGGTATTCGCTTATATCAACGCTCATCTTGTTACTGTTATCCAGCGTTTAGTGGGTTCGCTCGATGATGTAATCGGCAAACGCTTCCAGAATGTCGGTATTGTAGGGCAAGGATTGCAGGGCTGTTAAGGCCTTGTCATGCAGTTCGCGAGCCAGCTCACGGGCATTGTCGAGTCCGAGCAGGGCGGGATAGGTGCTCTTTTCCAGCGCCAGATCCGAGCCTTGCGGCTTGCCGAGGGTCTCGGTATCGCCTGTGATGTCGAGGATGTCGTCCTGCACCTGGAAGGCGAGGCCGATGGCGGCGGCATAGGTTTGCAGGGCCGCCAGGGTCTGTGGCGCGACATCCTCCTTGCAGAGGGCGCCCAGGGTGACGGCACACTCGATGAGGGCCCCCGTCTTGTGACGATGCACCTGTTCGAGTTCGGCGAGGCTGATCCGGCGGCTCTCGGCCTCCAGATCCAGCGCCTGGCCGCCGCACATGCCCAGATATCCCGAGGCGCGGGCTAGCGTGCTCAGCATCCGTACCCGGTTGGCCAGCAGCACCTCGGGGAGGGGGTGATCGGCCAGGATGGAAAACGCCAGGGTCTGCAGGGCATCCCCGGCCAGGATGGCGGTGCCCTCATCGAAGGCCTTGTGCACCGTCGGCTGGCCGCGACGGAGATCGTCGTCGTCCATGGCGGGCAGGTCGTCGTGCAGCAGGGAGTAGGCGTGGATGCACTCCACCGCGGCCGCCGGGCCGTCGAGATACTCGCTCTTCACCCCCAGCATCTCGCCCACGGCGTAGACCAGAAAGGGGCGTACCCGTTTGCCACCGAGCAGCAGGCCGTATTTCATGGCATCCCGCAGGCGGGGCGCCATGGGGGGCAGGGCATCCAGCTGCGCCGTCAGACAGTCGTCGATGCGGCGACGGTGCAGGCGGGTGAAATCGTCCAGCGTCACTCACTCCTCTCCTTGTTCAGGGGAAAAGGGGACCGCCTGCTCGCTGCCGTCGGCCTGGGTCAGCAGGATCTGGATCTTCTGTTCGGCCTGCTCCAGCTTCTGCTGGCCGGCCCGCACCAGGTGGATACCCTGTTCGAACTGCTTGAGTGCCTCCTCGAGGGGGAGCGAACCCTGTTCGAGCTGATGCACTATGGTCTCCAGCTCTTCCAGGGTGGCATCAAAACTCAGACGGTCGATTTTTTTACTGGCCATGTCCATCCTCGGGGATTGAAAAAAACGGCTCATCTTAACATCGACCGGCCACAGGGGGGAGGCAGAAAAGCGCACCGTGCTCAAACTATCGCGGCTTTGGCCGATAAGGCGGGACTGGCAGCCAGGGATTGCCTGGCGCAGATTGCCTCGTGCCGGGCTTGCTGCCCGCGGCGCAATAGCAGAAAATTCAACGCAGTATAAATAGAAGGCAAGTTCGGTGACAGGAGTAGGGATGTGGATTTAGGCAGTCTGATAGGCATAGTGCTGGGCTTTGGTGTCGTTGTTTATGGCATGTTGTTGGGCGGTCCGGTGACCATGTATGTGGATATGCCGTCGGTCTATATCACCATATTGGGGTCCCTGTTCATCTGCATGATGAAGTTCAACCTCAGCCAGTTCTTCATGGCGTTCAAGGTGGCGGGCAAGGCCTTCATGTACAAGGGGGACAAGCTCGACGATCTCATCGCCAAGGCGGTCGAGCTGGCGGATGCCGCGCGCAAGGGCGGCTTCCTGGCCCTGGAGGCGGCGGAGATCCCCAATACCTTCATGAAGAAGGGCATCGACATGCTGGTGGATGGCCACGACGCCGATGTGGTGCGGGCCGTGATGGAGAAGGACATCGATCTGACGGCGGAGCGCCATGTCATCGCCATCAAGGTGTTCCGCTCCCTCGGGGATCTCGGCCCGGCCATGGGCATGATAGGCACCCTGGTGGGGCTGGTGGCCATGCTGGCGAACATGAGCGATCCCAAGTCCATCGGTCCGGCCATGGCGGTGGCCCTGCTGACCACCCTCTATGGCGCCATCGAGGCGAACATGATCGCCATCCCCATCGCCGACAAGCTGGAACTGCGCAGCGGCGAGGAGCGCCTGAGCCGTACCCTGATCCTGGACGCCATCATGGGGATCCAGGATGGCCAGAACCCTCGCGTCATCCAGGCCATGCTGCAGAACTACCTGCACCAGTCCAAACGCAATAACGGGATGGAGTAGGAGTCGCCATGTCTAAGTGCAAGTGTCCGCCTCCCGGCCTGCCCGGTTACATGGGCACCTTCGCCGATCTGATGTCGCTCTTGATGTGCTTCTTCGTGCTCTTGCTCTCCTTCGCCGAGATGGACGTGCAGAAGTTCAAGCAGATAGCGGGCTCCATGGAGAAGGCGTTCGGGGTGCAGAATATTCTGGAGGTGAAAGACATCCCCAAGGGCACCTCCGTCATCGCCCAGGAGTTCAGGCCGGGGCGGCCCGAGCCGACCCCCATCGACACCATCATGCAGCAGACCATAGACCTGACCCAGACCGAGCTGGATTTTCAGCCGGGGGATGCGGATCAGGCCGGTGGCAAGGACAAGACGGACGGCAACCTGACCGGTGGCGACAGTTCCCACCAGGCCCAGAAGGCGCAGGAGCAGTCCAATGATCTGGCCAAGTCCCTGGCCGAGCAGATGCAGGCCCAGATCCAGGACGGGGCCATCGAGATAGAGGCGTTGGGGCAGCAGATCATCATTCGCATCCGTGAGAAAGCCGCGTTTCCCGCGGGTTCTGCCTTCCTGCAGCCCCAGTTCTGGCCGGTGATCCGCAAGGTGGCGGCCCTGCTCAAGGATGTGCCGGGGGAGATCACCGTCTCCGGTCACACCGATGACGTGGCCACCGAGGACGAGTTGTTCCAGTCCAACTGGGAGCTTTCCTCCCAGCGGGCGGTGGCGGTGGCCCACCAGATGATCAAGGTGCCGGGGTTTGATCCCAACCGACTGGTGGTGCAGGGCATGGCGGATTCCCAGCCACTGGTGCCCAACAACAGCCCGGAGAACCGGCGCATGAACCGGCGGGTGGAGATCGCCATCATGCAGGGCAAACCGACCGTCTCCGCCCCCATAGGGGTGTCCGAGCCCAGGCCGGTTTCCCCCTAAAGCGGGATCCCGCTCGCAGGGGCTGACATGGATTTTGTGACGGCTTCATATTAAGATGCCTCATCCGAACCGATAGCTGCGGCTCTCTTTGATTGCCGCAGCTTCTCTTTATAAAGCAACCCAGGTTTCGACTATGAATCATACTCCGATGACTGTTCGCGGCGCCGAGAAGCTGCGCCAAGAGCTCGACTATCTGAAGAGCGAGCTGCGTCCCCAGATTATCGAAGCGATCGCCGAGGCCCGTGAGCATGGTGATCTGAAAGAAAACGCCGAATACCATGCCGCTCGCGAGCAACAGGGCTTCTGTGAAGGCCGCATTCAGGAGATCGAAGGCAAGCTCTCCAATGCCCAGGTGATCGACATCACCAAGATCGCCAACAACGGTCGCATCATCTTCGGCGCCACCGTGACCCTGCTGAAAAGCGAGACGGAAGAGGAAGTGATCTACCGCATAGTGGGTGACGACGAGGCGGACATCAAACAGAACATGATCTCCGTGAACTCCCCCATCGCCCGTGCCCTGATCGGCAAGGAAGTGGACGACGTCGCCATCGTCAAGACACCCGCGGGTGACGTGGAGTACGAGATCCTGGAAGTCGAATATCTCTGAACAAGGGATGTGACCGATGAAACAGGGGAGCCCGGCTCCCCTGTTTGCATTCAGTCCGCGTGATATTCCCGGGTGAAGGCATCCTGATGACGCAGGAAGATCCAGTCCCGCAGCCGTTCCCTGTCTCCCTGACCCAGCTGGTATTGCAGAGCCCAATCTTGCCGAGGCTTGTGAGACCGGATGGGCCTTATCAGGGTGGCGGTGATGGGCAAGGGGGGAAGGGTCTCGATAAGCAGCATGCCTTCGAAGGTATCGCCCCTGGCAAGGGTCGGGGGCAGCCCCGTTGCGATGAGGCCGCCCACCGAGAGGCTGGGCACTTCATAGTCTCCATCCGCCGTCTGCAGGTTGGCCTTGACATCGAGGCGCCAGGGACGCAGATGGGCATGACCCAGCTCGGAGATGGCCGGGGCAGCGATGCGCAGTTCGCTATGGCCTTCCTCCGGTTCGCCGTGATGGAGGGGGAAGCGTAACTGGTGGCCGGCGATCTGGGCTTCGAGCACGAGGTAGTCGGCGCGTTGCAGCAGGCTCTGCAGGGGAAGGTTCAGATCACCCCGCAGGAACTGGCCGGTGGCCAACTCCTCGGAGTCTCCCAGTTCCCGCAGCATGGCCAGCTCCTCATCGGTGAGGATAGGTTGCTTGTCCATAGAGGTATCCGCAAGTATTCATCGCAGGTTAAGGGCCTGATGACTATTTTGGCAAGCGACTTGGGAAGAAGGGAAATGAATGAAGGAAAGAGCGAATGCTCTTTCCTGTTACTTGCGTGGTAATTGGATCTTGGGTTCTGTGGCCTGACGGTAGATGGTCAGCACGTGGCCCATGCTCTGTACCTTGATGGCACCGGTCTCACGGACGATGGCGTCCATCACCAGCTGTTTCATCTCACGATCTTCAGACGCAACCTTAACCTTGATCAGCTCGTGGTGGTTCAGCGCCAGATCGATCTCGGCCAGCACCCCTTCGGTCAGACCGTGTTGTCCCAGCAGGACGACCGGCTTCAGGCTGTGGGCCAGGCCCTTGAGGTACTGTTTCTGTTTATTGTTGAGAATCATGGCAATTTCTTCATAAGTCAGGGTTGAAAGGGGCGTATTCTACCCCCACTTAGCCCTTAATACTAATAACCCTTGTGGTTTTTTAAAGTCGACAATCATGACCCAGAAAAAGCATTCCCCGAGTTCAACCCGCTGGTTAAAAGAGCATTTTGACGATCAATACGTCAAAAAAGCCCAGAAATTGGGACTGCGTTCCCGCGCCGTGTTCAAGATTGACGAGATCCAGGGCAAGGACAGACTGCTCAAGTCGGGCATGACGGTGGTGGATCTGGGGGCGGCGCCCGGTGGCTGGTCCCAGTTTGCCATCGACCAGGTGGGCGACAATGGGCGAGTGATCGCTTGCGACATTCTGCCGATGGATTCCATCGCCGGTGTCGATTTCCTGCAAGGGGACTTTCGGGAGGAAACTGTACTCGGTGCCTTGCTGGATCGGGTCGGCCCGAACAAGGTGGATGTGGTGATGTCCGACATGGCCCCCAACATGAGTGGCACCCAGCAGGTCGATCAGGCTCGTTCCATGTATCTGGTCGAACTGGCGCTGGACATGTGCAATCAGGTGCTGCGCACCAACGGCAGTTTCGTGGTGAAGGTGTTCCAGGGGGAGGGGTTCGACGCCTATCTCAATGAAATCCGTAAACTTTTCACTGCCGTCAAGATTCGAAAACCCGACTCATCCCGTGCCCGTTCACGAGAAGTCTACATTGTGGCTACCGGTTTTAAACTGTAGTACCCTAACCCTCATCGTTAACTGTCAGTCTGCGAGGTCATTGATTTGAGTGACATGGCGAAAAACCTAATCCTGTGGCTGGTCATCGCCGTCGTGTTGATGTCGGTGTTCAATAGCTTCAGCCCCAGCGATACCAACAGTCGCCAGCTGGACTATTCCAGCTTCGTTAAAGAAGTGACCCAAGAGCAGATCCGTGAAGTGCGGATGGATGGCAAGGTCATTAATGGCGTCAAGCGCACCGGTGAACGTTTCACGACCATCATCCCGGCGCCGGATCCCCAATTGCTCAACGACATGCTCAACCACAACGTCAAAGTGGTGGGTGAGAAGCCGGAAGAGCCGTCTCTGATCACGTCCATTCTCATCTCCTGGTTCCCGATGCTGTTGCTGATCGGTGTCTGGGTCTTCTTCATGCGTCAGATGCAGGGCGGCGGTGGCAAGGGTGCCATGTCGTTTGGCAAGAGCAAGGCTCGCCTGATGAGTGAAGATCAGATCAAGACCACCTTCGTCGACGTGGCGGGTTGTGACGAGGCGAAGGAAGAGGTGAAGGAGCTGGTCGACTATCTGCGCGATCCGACCAAGTTCCAGAAGCTGGGCGGCAAGATCCCCACCGGCGTGCTGCTGGTCGGCCCGCCCGGTACCGGTAAGACCCTGCTGGCCAAGGCCATCGCGGGCGAGGCCAAGGTGCCCTTCTTCACCATCTCCGGCTCCGATTTCGTCGAGATGTTCGTGGGTGTCGGTGCCTCCCGGGTACGCGACATGTTCGAGCAGGCGAAGAAGTCCTCCCCCTGCATCATCTTCATCGATGAGATCGATGCAGTCGGTCGTCAGCGTGGCGCCGGCTTGGGTGGTGGTCACGACGAGCGTGAGCAGACCCTGAACCAGATGCTGGTCGAGATGGATGGCTTCGAGGGCAACGAGGGCGTCATCGTCATCGCCGCCACCAACCGCCCCGATGTGCTGGACCCCGCGCTGCTGCGTCCGGGCCGTTTCGACCGTCAGGTCGTGGTCGGTCTGCCGGATGTCCGTGGTCGCGAGCAGATCCTGAAGGTGCACATGCGCAAGGTGCCGTTGGCGGATGACGTCAATGCGGCCCTGATTGCCCGCGGTACCCCGGGTTTCTCCGGTGCAGATCTCGCGAACCTGGTCAACGAGGCCGCCCTGTTCTCCGCCCGTGAGAGCCGCCGTGTGGTCTCCATGAGCGAGTTCGAGAAGGCCAAGGACAAGATCATGATGGGGGCGGAACGTCGCTCCATGGTGATGAAGGAGTCCGAGAAGGAGATGACGGCTTACCACGAGGCGGGCCACGCCATCATAGGTCGCGTCGTGCCGGATCACGATCCCGTCTACAAGGTCTCTATCATCCCCCGTGGCCGAGCCCTGGGTGTGACCATGTACCTGCCCGAGCAGGATCGCTGGAGCCACTCCAAGCAGCACCTGGAATCCATGATCTCCAGCCTGTACGGCGGTCGTCTGGCGGAAGAGCTGATCTACGGTGCCGAGAAGGTATCGACCGGTGCCTCCAACGACATCGAGCGCGCCACCGACATCGCCCGCAAGATGGTGACCCAGTGGGGCATGTCCGAGCGTCTCGGTCCCATGCTCTACGCGGAAGAGGACGGTGAAGTCTTCCTCGGTCGCAGCATGGCCAAGGCCAAGCACATGTCCGACGATACCGCCCGCATCATAGATGCTGAGGTCAAGCAGGTCATCGATCGCAACTACGACCGTGCCAAGCAGATCCTGCTGGACAACATGGACGTGCTGCACACCATGAAAGATGCGCTGATGAAGTACGAGACCATAGACGCCAAGCAGATAGACGATCTGATGGCCCGTCGCGAGGTCCGTGCTCCCAGCAACTGGCACGACGAGCACGGCGACACCCCGCAAGGCGGTGCCAGCGTGAGCAGCGAGCCAGAGGCCAAGACCCAGGCCGATGACAACAGCGCCTCGCTGACCGACATCGACAAGGCGAATGACGTGCCTGCCAAATAAGTCGTGATCATCCAAACCCCGGGCTTGCCCGGGGTTTTTCTTTATGCGGATACGCGTGATTTTCTGAACAGGTGGAAGTGAAGATGCAATTAAGCAGTAAAGGGTGCAGCCTTTCCCTCGAACGTCCCCATGTCATGGGGATCCTCAATGTGACACCGGACTCCTTCTCGGACGGCGGTCGTTTCAATCAGGTGGAGCTGGCGCTGAGCCGCGTTCGCCAGATGATGGCGGAGGGAGCGACCATCATCGACATCGGCGGTGAGTCGACCCGGCCCGGTGCGCCGGATGTGAGCGAGCAGGAGGAACTGGACCGGGTGATCCCTGTGGTCGAGCGCATGGTGCAGGAGCTGGAGGTGATGATCTCCCTCGACACCTCCAAGGCCATAGTGATGAGGGAGGGCTGCGCCGCGGGGGCCCACCTTATCAACGATGTGCGCGCTCTGCTGGAGCCGGGAGCGCTGGCCGCCGCGGCAGAGGCTGACGTCCCCGTCTGTCTCATGCACATGCAGGGGCAGCCGCGCACCATGCAGGCCGAGCCCCATTATGATGACTTGCTGGGGGAGGTGAGAGCCTTCTTCGATGAGCGCATCGCCGCCTGCCTGTTGGCGGGGATCACGCGCGAGCATCTGCTGCTGGATCCCGGCTATGGCTTTGGCAAGACGGTGGCCCACAACTATCAGCTGCTGGCGGAGCAGCACAAGTTGCTCGATTACAACCTGCCGCTCTTGGTGGGCATGTCGCGAAAGTCTATGATAGGCAATCTGCTGGGCTGCCCGGTCGATGAACGGCTGGCAGGCAGTCTGGCCTGTGCCCTGATCGGGTTGCAGCAGGGTGCTAGGATCATCCGGGTACACGACGTGCGCGCCACCATGGACGCGTTGCGAGTCGGCTGGATGACCATGACGGGACAAGATTTCGTATCCAAATAAGAAAAAGAGAACAGACAATGACCAGAAAGTACTTCGGCACAGACGGTGTGCGCGGCAAGGTGGGTGAATACCCCATTACCCCAGATTTCGTGATGAAGCTGGGCTGGGCCGCCGGCAAGGTGCTCTCCAAGAAGGGCACCAGGAAGGTGCTGATCGGCAAGGACACCCGCATCTCCGGCTACATGCTGGAATCTGCGCTGGAAGCTGGGCTCTCCGCCGCCGGCCTCAAGGCCATACTGATGGGTCCCATGCCGACACCGGCGGTGGCCTACCTGACTCGCACCTTCCGTGCCGAGGCCGGCATCGTCATCAGCGCCTCCCACAACCCCTATTACGACAACGGCATCAAGTTCTTCTCCGCCGATGGTATCAAGCTGCCGGACGAGGTGGAGCTCGCCATCGAGGCCGAGCTGGATCACGAACTCAAGTGTGTGGAGTCGGCCGAGCTCGGCAAGGCCCAGCGTATCGATGATGCCGCCGGCCGTTACATCGAATTCTGCAAGAGCACCTTCCCCACCCATCTGAGCCTGGAAGGGCTGAAGATGGTGGTGGACTGTGGCCACGGCGCCACCTACCACATAGCCCCCTCCGTGTTTCGTGAACTCGGTGCCGAGGTGATCGCCATCGGCTGCAGCCCGGATGGCCTCAACATCAACGATGGCGTCGGCTCTACCGCCCCCGAGGCGCTGGCCGCCAAGGTGCTGGAGTGCAAGGCCGATCTCGGCGTCGCCTTCGACGGTGACGGCGACCGCCTGGTGATGGTGGACAACACCGGCTACATCATCGATGGGGACGAGATCCTCTACATCATCGCCCGCGACGCCCTGCGCAACGGCCGCCTCAAGGGGGGCGTGGTCGGTACCCTGATGGCCAACATGGGGCTGGAGCTGGCGCTGCAGACCCTCGGCATTCCGTTTGCCCGTGCCAAGGTGGGTGACCGCTACGTGCTGGAGATGATGAACGAGAAGGGCTGGCGCATCGGGGGGGAGAACTCGGGGCACATCATCTGCCTGGATCAGACCACCACGGGGGATGGTATAGTCGCCGCCCTGCAGGTGCTGACCGCCGTCTGCAGCGCCGAGATGCCGCTGGCCAAGCTGCGCTCCGGCATGAGCAAGTTCCCGCAGGTGCTGGTGAACGTCCGTTTTGCCGAGGGTAAGGACCCGCTGGCGGCCGAGGCCGTCATGCAAGAGGTTGCCGCGGTGGAACAGGAGCTGGCCGGTCGTGGCCGCGTCCTGCTGCGCAAATCCGGTACCGAACCCCTGATCCGGGTCATGGTGGAAGGGGAAGACGAACAACAGGTTCTGGATATGGCGAATCGCATCGCCAAACGGGTCGAATCGGCGTTTTAATGAGCGTTTTGGGCGGCTTTTTAGCCGCCTTGTTCGTATCTTGTTCAAACGATTCGAAAATTTGAAAATAGCACTTGTCAGCTGAGCATCCTCTGGATATTATCAGCCCCGCTTTCGCAAGGGAGTTGCCGATGGGACATCGCAAGCCGTTTGTAGCAGCCAACTGGAAGTTACACGGTAGTAGGTCGCAGTTAGAGCAGTTTACTGGTCAGTGCCTTCAAGGCATCGACGAACGGGTAGACGTGGTCTTGTGTCCATCCCATGTGCATCTCGACTTCACGGCCGCTCTGCTCAATGAGCAAAGGGTGATGAAGTTGGGGGCTCAGAATGTGAGCCAGCACCAGTCGGGCGCTTATACGGGTGAAGTCTCGTGTGAGATGCTGGTTGAGGCAGGATGTCGCTACGTACTGGTAGGACATTCCGAGCGCAGGCGTCTCTTTGGTGAGACCAGTTTCATCGTCGCGGAGAAGTTCGCGGCAGCCAGAGCGGCAGGCTTGATCCCCATCCTCTGTTTGGGGGAGTCAGGTGCGGCTAGGCAGGCGAGAAGAACCTTCGAGGTGATCGCCGAAGAGCTGGATATCGTCATAGAGAAAAATGGCGCGATGGCTTTCGATAATGCTATCATCGCCTACGAGCCGATTTGGGCTGTAGGTACAGGTAAATGCGCCACACCCGAGCAGGCACAAGAGGTTCATTCCTTTATTCGCGGTCGCTTGGCGGAGGATACTCCGGTAATAGGTGAGAAAGTCAGAATCATCTATGGTGGGAGCGTGACACCGGCCAATGCGCGAGATTTGTTTGCCCAGTCTGATGTAGACGGTGGTCTGATCGGCGGTGCGAGTCTCGATGACAAGGCGTTTTTAGGAATCGTTGAAGCGGCAAAGGGTGCAAGTTAAATGTACGAGATTCTTTTGGTCGTTTATCTGTTGGTTTCGCTGGCCCTGATTGGTCTGGTGATGATTCAGCAAGGTAAAGGGGCTGATATGGGCGCCTCCTTCGGCGCAGGGGCATCGAATACCGTATTCGGCTCCGGTGGTTCAGGCAGTTTCCTGACCCGCACAACTGCAATTTTGGCGACTCTGTTCTTTTTGATTAGCCTGGTGCTCGGCTCCATGTCAAGCAACAAGGTAAAACAGGGTAGCGAATGGGAAAATCTGCAACAGACTCAACAAGTTGAGCAGAGCAAAGCGCCAGTGAAGAAAGATACTGACGTTCCCGAATAAAGAGTTTTTGCCGTGGTGGTGGAATTGGTAGACACGCTATCTTGAGGGGGTAGTGCTCTAGGGTGTGCGGGTTCGAGTCCCGCCCACGGCACCAATTAAGCAGTGAACCCGGGTAACCGGGGTGTTATAGCCAGTCAGTCTTGTGTGACGAGAATGAAGTGGCTATAATCTCGCACGATTTCGGACGCGGGGTGGAGCAGCATGGTAGCTCGTCGGGCTCATAACCCGAAGGTCGTCGGTTCAAATCCGGCCCCCGCAACCAAATTTCACGCATTTCCTACGCTCGGGAAGGCGGTCGCTGCGAGGCGACAATCAGGGTAAAGCGCCAAGCCCCGATTTGACATCGGGGCTTTTTGTTATGTGCGATTTACTCTGAATCGATCTCTATCTGGGCTATATGCCCTTTTTTTGTTTTTCGGAGGGTGACTTTGGCTACGTTGGAACAACGTTTGACCGATCTGCTCGAGGCTCCTGTCGTTGCCTTGGGTTTCGAACTGTGGGGTGTCGAGTTTATCCGCGCGGGTAAGCACTCGACCCTGCGCGTTTACATCGACGGCGAGCAAGGCGTGACGGTGGAAAACTGTGCCGAGGTGAGCCACCAGGTCGGTGCCATCATGGACGTTGAAGATCCCATCACCGAGGAGTATTACCTCGAGGTCTCTTCTCCCGGTCTGGATCGCCCCCTGTTCAAGGTCGCCCAGTTCGAAAAATACGTTGGCCAGGAGGCGGCGGTTTCGCTTCGGATGGCAACAAACAACCGCCGCAAGTTCAAAGGCGTAATCAAAGCCGTGCAGGGAGACATGATCACCCTGACGGTGGATGGTAAGGACGAGGTGTTGGCTTTCACCAATATCCAAAAAGCGAACATAGTGCCGAACTTTGGTTAACGAGGCTATCGGATATGAATAAAGAGATTTTGCTGGTCGTTGACGCTGTGTCCAACGAAAAAGCGGTTCCCCGTGAGAAGATTTTCCAGGCTCTGGAGACGGCGCTGGCGACTGCGACCAAGAAAAAATACGAAGGCGAGATTGAAGTTCGGGTCGAGATCGATCGCAAGACCGGCGACTACGACACCTATCGCCGCTGGGTGGTCATCGCCGATCAGGCCGCGATGGAGAACCCTTACGCCGAAATTACCCTGGAAGCCGCTCAGATCGAGCAGCCGGAAATCCAGATCGGTGACTATGTGGAAGATCAAATCGACTCTGTGACCTTCGACCGCATCACCACCCAGACCGCCAAGCAGGTCATCGTGCAGAAAGTGCGCGAGGCCGAGCGTTCCCAGGTCGTTGACCAGTTCAAGGACAAGGAAGGCACCATCATCAGCGGCGTGGTCAAGAAGAGCAACCGCGACAACGTGATCCTGGATCTGGGCAGCAATGCCGAGGCCGTGATCTTCCGCGATGACATGCTGCCGCGCGAGACCTTCCGTCCGGGCGACCGCATCCGTGGTCTGCTCTATGCCGTACGCCCCGAGGCCCGTGGCTCCCAGCTGTTCGTCAGCCGTTCCAGCCCGGACTTCCTCAAAGAGCTGTTCCGCATCGAAGTGCCGGAGATCGGCGAAGAGATGATCGAAATCATGGGCGCCGCCCGTGATCCGGGTTCCCGCGCCAAGATCGCGGTCAAGACCAACGATCGCCGCATCGATCCGATCGGTGCCTGCATCGGCATGCGCGGTGCCCGTGTGCAAGCCGTCTCCGCCGAGCTGAGCGGTGAGCGTGCCGACATCGTGCTGTACGATGACAACCCCGCTCAATACGTGATCAACGCCATGGCGCCCGCCGATGTGGCCTCCATCATCGTCGATGAAGACAACCATACCATGGACATCGCCGTGGAAGCCGCGAACCTGGCCCAGGCCATCGGTCGCAACGGTCAGAACGTGCGTCTGGCCTCCCAGCTGACCGGTTGGGAGCTGAACGTCATGACCGTCGAGGACATGCGTGCCAAGCACCAGGCCGAGAACGATCGCATCCTGACCCTGTTCACCAGCGCCCTCGACATCGACGACGATTTCGCCAGCCTGCTGATGGAAGAAGGTTTCTCCACCCTGGAAGAGATCGCCTTCGTGCCCGTCAACGAGCTGCTGGCCATCGACGGTCTGGATGAAGACATGGTCGAAGAGCTGCGCAAGCGTGCCAAGGATGTACTGACCACCAAGGCCCTGGCCAAAGAAGAATCCTTCGAAGGCGTCGAGCCTTCCGAAGACCTGCTCAATCTGGCTGGCCTGGGTCGTGACCTGGCTTATGCCCTGGCTGCTCGCGGTGTGGGTACCCTGGAAGATTTGGCAGAGCAAGGTATCGATGACCTTGCCGACATTGAAGAGCTGACCGCCGAGAAGGCAGGTGAGTTGATTATGGCTGCTCGCAATATCTGTTGGTTCGGAGAAGAGCAGTCTAGTTAAGATCAAACGGAGGAAAATGAATGGCAGAAGTATCAGTCAAACAACTTGCCACTGACATCGACACGCCGGTTGATCGTCTTCTCCAGCAGTTCGCCGATGCCGGTATCGTTAAGAGCAAGGCCGACGACATGATCAGCGAGTCTGAGAAACAGACTCTGCTGGCTCATCTGAAGAAACAGCATGGAGGTGACGAGATCACCGCGCCTGCCCGCATGACCTTGCAGCGCAAGACCAAGAGCACCCTGAGTGTTCAGGGGACTGGCGGCAAGAATAAAGAAGTGCAGGTAGAAGTACGCAAGACTCGCACCTATGTAAAACGCTCGGCGCTGGAAGATGAACAGCGTCAGGCGGAAGCCGAGGAAAAAGCGCGTTTGGAAGCAGAAGAAAAAGCTCGCCACGAGGCCGAAGACAAGGCCCGTCGCGAGGCTGAGGAGAAGGCTCGCCGTGAGGCTGAGCATGCTCGTCGTGAAGCTGAGGAAAAGGCGCGGATCGAGGCACAACAGAAGGCTCGACAGGCTCAACAGCCCGCCAAAGCAGCCGTTAGCACAGCTCAGCAAGAGGCAGAAAAGATGGCCAAGCGCGAAGCAGAAGAACTGAAGCGCCAACAAGAACAAGCAGCCTTGACCAAGGCTGAGGAACTCGCCGCCAAGAAAGCCGAAGAGGCTCGCGTCATGGCGGAACAGAACGCAACTCGCTGGGCCGAGGAAGAAGCCGCTCGTGCCAAAGAGAGCAGCGACTACCATCTGACCACCAACAAGCACGCGCAAGCGGCTGAAGATGAGTTGGATCGCAAAGAAGAGACCAGCCGTCGTACCGCGGCCGCCGCCAAGGGACCGAAGAAAGTCGGTCGCCGTGACGACGATCGCAACGATCGCAACTCCCGTGACCCGCGCGCTCGCAAGGGCAAGCGTGGCAAGGTTGCCATGCCGAACGCCATGAAGCACGGCTTCAACAAGCCGGCCGCCGTGGTGAACCGCGATGTGGTGATCGGTGAGACCATCACTGTGGCCGAGTTGGCCAACAAGATGGCCGTCAAGGGCGTCGAAGTCATCAAGGTGATGATGAAGATGGGTGCCATGGCCACCATCAACCAGGTCATCGACCAGGAAACCGCTCAGCTGGTTGCCGAGGAGATGGGCCACAAGGTGGTGCTGCGTCGTGAGAACGAGCTGGAAGAGGCGGTGCTGTCCGATCGTGACGAGACCTCCGAAGCCAAGCCGCGCGCACCGGTCGTGACCATCATGGGTCACGTCGACCACGGCAAGACCTCGCTGCTGGATTACATCCGTAAAGCCAAGGTTGCCGCAGGCGAAGCCGGTGGCATTACCCAGCACATCGGTGCTTATCACGTTGAAACCGAAAGCGGCATGATCACCTTCCTGGATACCCCGGGTCACGCGGCCTTTACCTCCATGCGTGCTCGTGGTGCCCAGGCAACGGATATCGTGGTGCTGGTGGTGGCGGCCGATGACGGCGTCATGCCGCAGACCATCGAAGCCATCCAGCACGCCAAGGCGGCCGGTGTGCCCCTGGTGGTGGCGGTCAACAAGATCGACAAGCCGGAAGCGGATCCGGATCGCGTCAAGACCGAGCTGGCCCGTTACAACGTCATGTCCGAAGACTGGGGTGGCGATTGCCAGTTCGTCCATGTCTCCGCCAAGTCTGGCGAGGGCATCGACGATCTGCTGGAAGCCATCCTGATCCAGGCCGAAGTGCTGGAGCTGAAAGCGGTGTTCGATGGCATGGCCAACGGCGTCGTGATCGAGTCCTTCCTGGACAAGGGCCGTGGTCCGGTTGCCACCGTGCTGGTACAGGAAGGTACCCTGCGTCAGGGCGACATCGTGCTGTGCGGTCTGGAATACGGTCGTGTGCGCGCCATGCGTGACGAACTGGGTCGCGAGATCAAGGAAGCGGGTCCGTCCCTGCCGGTGGAAATCCTCGGCCTGTCCGGCGTTCCCTCTGCCGGTGACGAAGCCACCGTCGTGCGTGACGAGAAGAAAGCCCGTGAAGTGGCGCTCTATCGTCAGGGCAAGTTCCGCGAAGTCAAGCTGGCTCGCCAGCAGAAGGCCAAGCTGGAGAACATGTTCGCCAACATGACCGAGGGCGAAGTGTCCGAAGTGAACGTGGTGATCAAGGCCGACGTACAGGGTTCCGTGGAAGCGATCTGCGATGCGCTGGTCAAGCTCTCCACCGACGAGGTCAAGGTCAAGATCGTGGGCTCCGGCGTGGGTGGTATCACCGAAACCGACGCCACCCTGGCTGCCGCCTCCAGCGCCATCCTGGTGGGCTTCAACGTCCGTGCCGACGCTTCCGCGCGCAAGGTCATCGATGCCGAGAGCCTGGATCTGCGTTACTACTCCGTCATCTATGACCTGATCGACGAAGTGAAGCAGGCCATGAGCGGCATGCTGGCCCCTGAGTACCGTCAGGAGATCATCGGTCTGGCTGAAGTCCGCAGTGTCTTCAAGTCACCGAAGTTCGGCGCCGTTGCCGGCTGTATGGTCACCGAGGGTGTGGTCAAGCGTTCCAACCGTATTCGCGTTCTGCGCGACAACGTGGTTATCTATGAAGGCGAGCTGGAATCCCTGCGTCGCTTCAAGGATGACGTCAACGAGGTCCGCAACGGTTACGAGTGTGGTATCGCGGTCAAGAACTACAACGACGTACGCGAAGGCGACCAGATCGAAGTTTACGAGACCGTTGAAATCCAGCGGACTCTGTAAGCCGAGCGTGAATCAAAATAGGGGGCCACGGCCCCCTTTTATCGCAGGATAGAATATGGCCAGAGAATTCAGCCGGACCCGTCGGGTCGGGCAGCAGATCCAGCGTGAAATCGCGCTGATCCTGCAGCGCGAGGTGAAAGACCCGCGCATCGGCATGGTGACCGTTTCCGATGTGGAAGTGTCCAAGGATCTGAACTATGCCAAGATTTACGTCACCTTCCTGCAGCTGGAGAATGACGCCGAGCGCATCGCGGAAGGGCTCAAGGGCCTGACCGAAGCCGCTGGCTACATCCGCAGCCTGCTGGGCAGCGCCATGCGTCTGCGGGTGGTGCCGGAGCTGCGCTTCTACTACGACCAGACCCTGGTCGAGGGGATGCGTCTCTCCAACCTGGTGACCAACACTGTGCGTGAAGACAAGCGTCGCATGACCGAAGCCGGCCGTGACGAAGACGAAGCCGCACCGGATGATACTACTGAGGACAAAGCCTGAGATGTCTCGAAGACGTCGTTTCAAGGGCCGTGACGTACACGGTATCCTGCTGCTGGACAAGCCCACCGGCCTGACTTCCAACGATGTGTTGCAGAAGGTCAAGCGCATCTACAACGCCGCCAAGGCCGGCCACACCGGCGCCCTGGATCCCCTGGCGACCGGCATGCTGCCGATCTGCCTCGGTGAGGCGACCAAGTTCTCCCAGTATCTGCTGGAGGCGGACAAGCGCTATGAGGTGACCGCCAAGCTCGGCGAACGCACCAACACCAGCGACTCCGACGGCGAGGTGGTCTCCACCCGGCCGGTGAACGTGGCCGTGGGTACCCTGATCGAGGCCCTGGACCAGTTCCGCGGCCCCATCATGCAGGTGCCGTCCATGTACTCCGCCCTCAAGCACAACGGCCGTCCGCTCTACGAGTACGCCCGTGAAGGCATCGAGATCGAGCGGGAAGCGCGCCCCATCACCGTATTCGAGCTCAAACTGCTGAGCTTCGAAGGGGATGAGGTGCGCCTCGAGGTGCATTGCAGCAAGGGTACCTACATCCGCTCCCTGGTGGACGATCTCGGCGAGGTGCTGGGCTGTGGCGCGCACGTCACTCAACTGCGCCGTACCCAGGTCGCGACCTATCCCTATGATCGGATGCTGACTCTGGATCAGCTCGAGTGCATCTTCGAGCAGGCCAAGGCCGAGAGCATTCCGCCGCGGGAGCAGCTGGATCCCCTGCTGCTGCCCATGGATACCGCTGTGGCGTCCCTGCCCGAGGTGAACATGCTGGCAACGGTCGCCGCCTATGTGAATCAGGGCCAGGCGGTCCAGGTCGCGGGTGCGCCGCAGAGCGGTCAGGTCCGCATGACGGTCGGTCCGGAGCGCGAGTTCATCGGGGTGGGCGAGATCGACGACGACGGGCGCGTGGCCCCCAAGCGTCTGGTGCGCTATCACGACGAACAGGACGAGGAGTGATCCTCAGGCGGTATAGGCCCATCTTGCCGATCGCTGCGCTTTCTCGTTGCGAAAGCGAGCGGGTGCGATTATGATACCGCCCTCATTTCATGGCTGAATTAGAGATCGGCTGTGAACCTTTAAACTCTCTACTGGAGTAACACCATGTCTCTAAATGCTGAGATCAAAGCTTCCATCGTTGCTGACAACGCTCGCGCTGCCAACGACACTGGCTCCCCCGAAGTGCAGGTTGCCCTGCTGACTGCCCAGATCAACCATCTGCAAGGTCACTTCAAGGAGCACGCCAAGGATCACCACGGTCGTCGCGGTCTGCTGCGCATGGTTTCCCAGCGTCGTAAGCTGCTGGACTACCTGAAGCGTAAAGACGTTCAGCGTTACGCTGCTCTGATCGCCAAGCTGGGTCTGCGTCGTTAATCGACCATCAGATTTCGCGAAAAAGGGGAACCTCAGGGTTCCCCTTTTTTCTTGTCTGCTTTTCGGCTGCCGCAAGCCGTTGCCTGCCTCACAGAATGGGTATCGCCGCTTACCTTTTGGCTCGAATCAAGTATACTTGCACGCGAATTTAAAGGCCCAAATTGTAAAAAGGAAATTCACGTGAATCCTATTGTAAAGTCATTCCAGTACGGTCAACACACCGTTACCCTGGAAACCGGTGTGATGGCCCGTCAAGCCACTGCGGCCGTCATGGTCAGCATGGACGATACCTGTGTATTTGTGACCGTCGTCGGCAAGAAAGAGGCCGATCACGGCCGTGATTTCTTCCCGCTGACCGTCAACTATCAGGAGCGTACCTATGCTGCTGGTCGTATCCCGGGTGGTTTCTTCCGTCGTGAAGGCCGTCCGAGCGAAGGCGAGACCCTGATCTCCCGCCTGATCGACCGTCCTATCCGCCCGCTGTTCCCGGAAGGCTTCCTCAATGAGGTTCAGGTGGTTGCCACCGTCATGTCCGTGAACCCGCTGGTTTCCCCGGACATCGTCGCCATGATCGGTGCCTCCGCGGCCCTGGCCATCTCCGGTATCCCGTTCGGCGGCCCCATCGGTGCAGCCCGCGTGGGTTACATGAACGGTCAGTACGTGCTGAACCCGACCACCAAGGAACTGCCGGAGAGCGATCTGGACCTGGTGGTTGCCGGTACCGCCAATGCGGTGCTGATGGTGGAATCCGAAGCGGCCATCCTGTCTGAAGAGACCATGCTGGGCGCGGTCGTCTACGGTCACGACCAGATGCAGACCGTCATCAACGCCATCAACGAATTCGCCGCAGAAGTCGGTACCAAGCCCTGGGCCTGGACTGCACCTGCCGTCAACGAAGCCCTGAAAGCCAAGGTGGCCGAGCTGGCCTCTGCCGAGCTGGGTGAAGCCTACCGCATCACCGAGAAGGCCGTGCGCTACGAAGCCATCGGTGCCATCAAGGCCCGTGTGGTGGAGCAAGTCATTGCCTCCGGCGTGGAAGAAGATGCCAAGAAGATCGGCGAAGAGTTCCACAGCCTGGAGAGCCGCATCGTCCGTGGCCGTGTGGTCCGTGGCGAGCCGCGCATCGATGGTCGCGATCCGGAGATGATCCGCGCCCTGTCCGTCGGCACCGGCATCCTGCCGCGCGCTCACGGTTCCGCCCTGTTCACCCGTGGTGAGACTCAGGCCATCGTGGTTGCGACCCTGGGTACCGAGCGTGACGCCCAGAACATCGACGAACTGTCCGGCCACCGCGCCGACCGCTTCATGCTGCACTACAACTTCCCGCCGTACTGCGTCGGTGAGACCGGCATGATGGGCAGCCCCAAGCGTCGCGAGATCGGCCACGGCCGTCTGGCCAAGCGCGGCGTCGCCGCCGTGATGCCGAGCGCCGCCGAGTTCCCGTACGTGGTGCGCGTGGTCTCCGAGATCACCGAATCCAACGGTTCCTCCTCCATGGCCTCCGTCTGTGGTTCCTCCCTGGCGCTGATGGACGCCGGTGTGCCGATCAAGGCCTCCGTCGCCGGTATCGCCATGGGTCTGGTGAAGGAAGAAGAGGGCTTCGTCGTGCTGTCCGATATCCTGGGTGACGAAGATCACCTGGGCGACATGGACTTCAAGGTTGCCGGTACCACCGAGGGTGTGACCGCCCTGCAGATGGACATCAAGATCGAAGGCATCACCAAGGAGATTATGGAGATTGCCCTTAAGCAAGCCCGTGGTGCTCGCCTGCACATCCTGAAGGTGATGGACGAAGCCATCCAGGCGCCGCGCGCCGAGATCTCCGACTTCGCCCCGCGCATCCACACCATCAAGATCAATCCTGAGAAGATCAAGGACGTGATCGGCAAGGGTGGTTCCGTGATCCGCGCCCTGACCGAAGAGACCGGCACCAACATCGAGCTGGATGATGACGGTACCGTCCGCATCTCCGCCGTCGACAACGATGCCGCCAAGGAAGCGATCCGTCGCATCGAGGCCATCACCGCCGAGATCGAAGTGAACCGCATCTACGAAGGCAAGGTTGTGCGTCTGGCCGACTTCGGTGCCTTCGTCAACATCCTGCCGGGTAAAGACGGTCTGGTGCACATCTCCCAGATCACCGATGCCCGCGTGCAGAACGTGGCCGACTTCCTGAAGATCGGTGACGTGGTGAAGGTGAAGGTACTGGAAGTGGATCGTCAGGGCCGCGTGCGTCTCTCCATCAAGGAAGCGAATGCACCGACCGAGGCTGCTCCGGCCGCCGAAGCCGTTGCCGTCGAGGCACCTGCCGCCGAATAAGGCTGCAGCGCTGTGAAAGAGCCGACCTCAGGGTCGGCTTTTTTTATGCTTCCTTTCTCCTGCGGTTGATTATGTCAGCAAGAGGCATTGTTCCTTTTGGCGCCAGTTGTTATAAGGGACGACTCCCCGCCTCGCTGTCAAAAGGAATTGCAGTATGTCATGGGCCTATCTCAGGCAATTTACCCCGCTGGTCTGGATCGTCATCCTGGGTACCTTCATGGTGCGGACCACCTTCTTCATGGTCTGGCCCTTCCTCTCCATCCTGCTCTACCGCGATTACGACCTCTCGGCGACCCTGATCGGTCTCATCCTGGGGGCGACGGCGGCCCTCTCCACCCTGGTCAGCTTCTATGGGGGCTGGCTGTCGGACAAGTGGGGACGGCGCAACATACTGCTGTTTGGCTGCCTGATCTCCGCCCTGAGCGTGGGATTGCTCGGCCTCTCCCATCAGGTCTCCTGGCTGGCGCTCGGGGTGATCGGCAGCGGTCTCTCCTACGGCTTGATCGACTCGCCGGGCAAGGCCCTGATGGCCGATAGCCTGGCCGAGCCCAAGGCCCGTGAGCTGGCGCTGCACTTGCGCTATTTCCTGCTGAACCTGGGGGCGGCCATAGGCCCCCTGCTCGGGGTCAGCTACGGTCTGAGCGCCCGGCAGGAGACCTTCCTGCTGCTCAGCGCCAGCTATCTGCTGCTGGGCTTCATCTTCATCATCGGCTTTCGGCTGGCGGGCTGTCAGGGGAACCGGGCGGCCGGTCCCGACATGCGTGCCGTGCTGCGGGTGCTCTGGCTGGACCGTGGCTTCCTGTTGTTGACCCTGGCCAACCTCTTGCTGATGCTGGTCTATGCCCAGTTCGAGTCACCCCTCATCCAGTACCTGACCCGGGCCGGGACGCCCGAGGTGGAGCACCTCATCGGCTGGTTGGTGGCGACCAATGCCCTGACCATAGTGATACTGCAGTTTCCCTTGCTGCATCTCACGGCCAGCTGGCACACCAAGCGCAGGCTGCAGCTCGGGGTGGCCTTCTTCCTCGGCGCCCAGCTGCAATTTGCACTCGGGGACACCGCCATCTGGTGGCACTGGATAGTGGCAGTGATCCTGCTCAGCATCGGCGAGTGCATCCTGTTCCCCTTGCTCAACGTGCTGGTCGACCAGATGGCGCCGGAGCACCTCAAGGGGAGCTACTTCGGGGCTGCGTCCATGTCCGGGCTGGGGATCGCCATCGGGGCCCTGCTGGGGGGCTGGATCCTGGCGAACTGGGGAGGCGCCTGGCTTTACGGCGTGATGGCCCTGCTCTGCCTGGCCATCTTGCAACTCTACGGATGGGGGGCGAGGACTCCCCGGCCAGCCCGGATCCGGGCCGAGGCCGAGTCCTAGAAACTAGAAGGTCAGCACCTTGTCGGCGGCCAGGGTCCACTGGGCCAGCAGGGGCAGGGTGCCAATCTCTATGCCTTCGATGAGGGGCAGGGGGCTGATGCCGCGGGCATCGGTGCAGGTCTTGCAGAGCCGGATCAGGGTGCCCTGGGCCAGCAGGATCTCCAGCATCTGGCGCAGGTTGTAGCCCTCCGCCGGAGCCTGGCCTGCCAGGGCGGCGCCGACGGCATCGGACATCAGGAACAGCTTCAGGACGACACCGCCCTGCTCGTTGAGGGCGATGGCGAGGCGCAGGGCGTTGAACAGGGACTCGCTGCCGTAGGGGGCGCCGTTGGCGATGATGACGACTTGCTGCTTCATGGGTCTCTCCACAGGGAAAAATGTCATTGTAGCGCCAGACGGATTCGATCAGCATGATGCAGTGCAAACTCTGTCGTAGCCCTTGCCCTGCTGGCTTGACCTGAGCGCATGAGTCGGGTCTCATGGGCAGCCATCCAGTATGAAAGCACCATGAGGTCGTTATGTGGAAAATTGCCGGAATTGGCATATTACTGTTGGCCGGGCAGGCCCATGCCAGTGAAAACGTCGGCTGCAAGGCCAAGCATCAGGCGGTGACGGATCAGCTCGTGTTCGCCAAGGCGCACAACAATGCCGAGCAGGTGGCCGGGCTGAAGCAGGCCCTGCGCAACATCGAGACCCACTGCACCGATGCCAAGCTCATCGAGGAGCAGCAAGAGAAGGTCGCCAAGCAGAAGGAAGAGGTGGAAGAGCGGCTGGCAGATCTGCAGAGCGCCCGGGTCTCGGGCAAGCCGGACAAGATCGCCAAGAAGCAGGTCAAGCTGGAGGAGTCCCAGGCCGAGCTGCTGGAGGGTCAGCGTGAACTCGAGGCGTTGCAGAAACTGGTCAAGCCCTGAGGGCGAGCAGCGCAATAGAAAAAGCCGGGCATGCCCGGCTTTTTCTATGGGGGTAAGGTGCGGCCCTGGAGCCGTCGACCTTAGTTGTTACTGCCTGTGCATCCTGACGAACTTGTCCAGCAACTGCTCCTCGGTTTCCACATGGGCGGGATCCCAGATGATGCAGTCGATGGGACAGACGCTGATGCAGGTGGGCTTCTCATAGTGGCCGACGCATTCGGTGCAGCGATCTGGATCTATCTCGTAGATCTTGGCCCCCAGGGTGATGGCCTGGTTCGGGCACTCGGGATCGCACATGTCACAGTTGATGCATTTGCTGGTGATGAGCAGGGCCATCTCAGGCGGCCGAGTGGGGCTGACGGGTATCCTGGCGCTCGCCGAGGTTGCGCAGCAGGATGCCGTAGTTGATGTCGACCTCTTTCGGGACCGGCACATAGACCACGTGGCCGTTGCCCGGCGCCGTGTCGATGAGCTCGCCCTTGCGGTTCTGCATCTGCTCCAGGTTGAAGCTGAGGTTGCCCTGGGGGGTCATCAGCTCCAGGTTGTTGCCCACCAGGAACTTGTTCTTCACTTCCACCTCCACCATGTCGCCCTGGCGACCGGTGATCTCGCCGACGAACTGCTGGGTGTCGGAGACGGAGTAGCCGTAGTCGTAGTTCTGGTACTCGCTGTGGTTGTGGCGGCGCAGGAAGCCCTCGGTGTAGCCGCGGTGGGCCAGGTTCTCGAGGGTACCCATCAGGGTCGGATCGAACGGGCGGCCGGCGACCGCGTCATCGATGGCCTTGCGATAGACCTGGGCGGTGCGGGCGCAGTAGTAGAAGGACTTGGTACGGCCTTCGATCTTGAGGGAATGGACCCCCATCTTGGTCAGGCGCTCCACGTGCTCGACCGCGCGCAGATCCTTGGAGTTCATGATGTAGGTACCGTGCTCGTCCTCGAACGCGGTCATGAATTCACCCGGGCGGTTGGACTCTTCCAGCAGTACCAGGGCGTCGCTGGGTTTGCCCTGGCCCAGGGTCGGGTCGACCTTCTGCACGGCGATGGGCTCCTGACGATGGACGATCTGGCCCACCTCGTCCTCTTTCCCCTCGTGCACCTTGTACTCCCAGCGGCAGGAGTTGGTGCAGGTGCCCTGGTTCGGGTCGCGCTTGTTGATGTAGCCGGACAGAAGGCAGCGACCGGAATAGGCCATGCAGAGCGCCCCGTGGACGAAGACTTCCAGCTCCATCTCCGGTACCTGCATGCGGATCTCTTCGATCTCGTCCAGAGACAGTTCGCGGGAGAGGATGGCGCGGGTCAGGCCCATCTGATGCCAGAACTTCACCGTGGCCCAGTTGACCGCGTTGGCTTGCACCGACAGGTGGATGGGCATGTCCGGGAAGGCTTCACGCATCATCATGATGAGACCGGGGTCGGACATGATGAGGGCATCCGGCTTCATGTCGACGACCGGTTTCATGTCGCGGATGAAGGTCTTCAGCTTGGAGTTGTGGGGCTGGATGTTGGCCACCACGTAGAACTGCTTGCCGAGGGCGTGGGCCTCGTTGATGCCAAGCTGCAGGTTCTCGTGATCGAATTCGTTGTTGCGTACCCGCAGGCTGTAGCGCGGCTGGCCCGCATAGACGGCGTCGGCGCCATAGGCGTAGGCGTAACGCATGTTTTTGAGGGTCCCGGCGGGGGAGAGCAATTCTGGTTTGAACATGTTGGACTCTTAATATCTGATTGCAAATCAGGACGGCGCCACCTGATGGCGTCGTATAGGTTCATCGGCACTGCGCGACCGTACTCGACGCACGGCCTCCGATGAGGGTTCACCCGGAGTACGAAATGGTTCGATACTCCCGATATAAAGGGTGCGAGATTGTACTCGCCAGCGGCTCATCATGCAATTTGAGCGGGTATGTTGAGGCGCCCATACTGTTCATTTTACGCTCAGACTGCCGATGTTAGGGTGTCGGAGGGAGTGCGTAACCGAGAGTTGACCGGAGAATGGATCTTTTCCGTGAAAAAGCCGCCTCTTCAAGTTGAAATTTTGGCCGACTCGGGAAAGAATGCGCGCTCGGTGATTGGTCTCGGGCGCGAGCGGATCGCAGCCAGGCCCGCCGAGGAGAAAATGGTCTCAGGCCCACAGGTACAGGAACTACACAGGAATTTTATGAATCCCCTTCGCATTGCCGCTTCGGCCCTATTTTGTACTCTGACCCTGGTCAGCCAGCAGGCCGCTGCCGTTGAATACGTGCTGCCCGCCGCCAACAGCCGTCTGATCGGTGAAAATCAGGAGTACGTGGTGCCTGCGGATAACCGTCCGCTTGAGCAGATCGCCTCCGACTTCCAGCTGGGCCTGACCAACATCATGGAAGCGAACCCGGGTGTCGACCCCTATCTGCCGACGCCGGGCAGCAAGCTGATCATCCCCCACCAGCTGATCCTGCCGAATGCGCCGCGCGAAGGGATCGTCATCAACGTGGCGGAGATGCGTCTTTACTACTACCCGAAAGGTCAGAACGTGGTGCAGGTGCTGCCCATCGGCATCGGCCAGCTGGGGGTGAACACCCCGGAGAACTGGATCACCAAGGTGGAGCGCAAGCGCGCCAACCCGACCTGGACCCCGACCGAGAACATCCGTCGTCGCTACGCCGCCCAGGGCAAGACCCTGCCCGCGGTCTGGCCGGCCGGCCCGGATAATCCCATGGGTCTGCACGCTCTTTACATCGGCAACCTGTACGCCATCCACGGCACCAACGCCACCTTCGGCATCGGCCTGCGGGTGAGCAGCGGTTGCGTGCGCCTGCGCGCCGACGACATCAAGTACCTGTTCGACAAGGTACCGGTCGGTACCCGCGTCCAGTTCGTGAACCAGCCGGTCAAGTCCACCGTCGAGCCGGATGGCGGTCGCTACATGGAAGTCCATGAGCCGCTGTCACGCAATGAGGCCGAGTTCAACTCCACCGCCTCGGTGCCGCTGCCCATGACGCCGGCCATCACCCGCTTCATCGCCCACGCCGACAGCGATTCCAACCTGGTCAAACAGGTGCTGGAACAGCGCTCCGGCATGCCGACTCGCCTCAATCCCGAGGCCTGAGCAGGCAAAAGAGTCTGATAACACAACGGCGACCCCAGGGTCGCCGTTGTCGTTTCTGCACGTTCGACTGACTCAGGCCGCAGGCGGGGCATAGAGGGCGAGGCGGTTGCCCTCTGTGTCCTCGATGATGACCCGGGAGCCGTGACCGCTGCCGATGCTGTGAAGGGGCTCCAGCACCCGACCGCCGAGCCTCGGCACCATCTCCTCTGCCGCCCTCAACCTGTCTCCGAGGGCGAGGTAGATGAGAGGGCCTGTGCCACCCGGCTGGTGGTACTCATCCATGGGGCCGAGGCAGGCGGCCGCGTTGTTGCCATCGTGGCGCAGCATGGCGAAGCGGATCTCCTCCTGGACCGGCGTGACCTCCACGTCGAGCAGGGCCGCGTAGAAGGCCATGGCGCGATCCAGATCCCGGGTCGGAATGTCGGCCCAAACCAGGGTGTTGTCCATCTTGGTATTCTCCAGCAATATCCGGCCGATGCGACCGGCGGCTCTTGGAACCAGCCTGCGATCTTACTGCGAGGCGTGATCAAGGTTCCTGCGCTGCTCTTTACCGAGCTTCCGACCTCTCGCGACAGATCGTCAACAGGTTCTTAGAGGGTAGGAGCGGTCCATGGGGGTTGCCAGCCATAAAAAAGCGGCGCCTGATGGCGCCGCTTTTGCGTGAGGAAGCGAGAGGTTACTTGCCCGCTATGCTCAGGCCACCGAAGCGGATAAGGGGGGCGTAGAAGCCCTTGCCATCGTCGTGATGCAGCACATCGCCGACCGCCTCCAGCTCTCCCAGCAAACGATAGAAGTTGCCCGCCACCGTGATGCCGCGCACCGGTTGCATCCGCTCGCCATCCCGGCACAGGAAGCCGGAGGCGCCGAACGAGAAGTCACCGCTCACCGCATCGGCGCCGGAGTGCAGGCCATCCAGCTTGACCAGCTCCAGATACTCGCCGGCCTTGACCTCGGCTTCGGTGTGAGGACCCGCACCAAAGACCAGGTGACGGGGAGCCACATCCAGGGCGCCCCGGGCGCTGCGGGCCGCCGCGCCGTTGCTGGTCACGCCGAAGTGGTGGGCGCTGGCGCTGTTGTGCAGCAGGGTCTTGAGCTCCCCCTCACCGATGAGCAGCAGATCCCGGGTCGGCGTTCCCTCACCGTCGAACCCCTTGATACGCATGCCCCCCGGCATATAGACCCGGCTCTCCAGGGTGAGCCAGCGGGAGGCCACGCTCTGGCCGAGCTTACCGCGCCAGGGGTTGATCCCCTGCTGGGCCCACTTGCCCGACAGCGCCGACTGGAAGCAGCCAAACAGGCTGGCCAGGCAATCGAGGCTGAAGATCGCGCCGTAGCGACCGCTCGGCACGGCTTCACCGGGCAGCAGGCCATCGGCCATGGCATGGATCTGGGCGATGAGGCCGCTCGGGTCGAGTTCATCGAAACGGCGGGCGATCTGCCCCTGATAGTGCATGGCGTGGCGGCCATCCCGCTCGACCAGGGCCGAGCTGTAGCAGCCGACGCTGAACTCCCCGTGCTGGCAGAGGGTCCCCTGGCTGTTGGCGAGCCAGAGTTGGCTCTCCCCCTCGTACAGGCTGTTGTAGGGGGCGCCGGTCACATCCGGCAGGGCCAGGATCTCCGACTCCAGACGCAGGGCCAGGGCGATCTTCTCCTCCACCGGCGTGCCGTCTGGCTGATGGATCTCGGTGCAATCCGTATTGAGCCGGCTCTGCTGCACCGAGATGCGCTGATCCGGGTCCACCTTGGCGAAGCGGCTGGCATCGAGGGCATCCTGCACCATGGCGTCCAGTGCCGACTCGTCCAGAGATTCGGAGTAGGCGAGGCCGACCCGGCCGTCCTTGATGAGGCGGATGCCGAGCTGCTGGCTGCTGGTGACCTTGTATTCACTGAGCTCCCCCTTGTCCGCCTTGAGGGAGAAGGCCCTGTCCTGATTGGCGATGATGTCCGCCTCGGCGCCAAGGTCCGCGACCTTGTCCAACAGGCGGGTGAGCAGCGGGTTCATGTCGAGGGTGCTCATCAGGCGTTACCTCCTACCAGGATGTTGTCGACCTTCAGCTGGGGCTGACCGACGGAGGCGGGGATGGAGCCCGACACCGAGCCGCACATGCCCGCCGAGATGGCCAGATCTTTACCCACCATGGAGATTTCCTGCAGGACTTGCGGGCCGGTGCCGATCAGGGTCGCCGACTTGAGGGGCTTGGTGACCTTGCCCTTCTCGATGAGGTAGGCCTCCTGCACGTTGAAGTTGAACTCGCCGGTACCCGGTTGCACCGAGCCGCCCCCCATGCGCTTGGCATAGATGCCGTATTCCACCGATGCCAGCATCTCGTCCAGGCTGTGGTGGCCTGCCTCTATGTAGGTGTTGCGCATGCGCGACGCCGGGGCGAAGCGGTAGGACTCGCGCCGACCCGAGCCGGTACGGGCATAGCCGGTCTTGAGGGCCCCCATCCTGTCCACCAGGAAGCCGGTGAGCACGCCGTCCTTGATGAGCTGGGTATGCTGGGTCGCCATCCCCTCGTCATCGACGTTGATGGAGCCCCAGGCGTTGCCCTGTAGCCCTTCATCCACCGCGTTGACCACGGGGTTGGCGATGAGCTGGCCCATCTTGTCGTGGAACACGGAGGCCTTCTTGGCCACCGAGGTGGTCTCCAGCAGGTGGCCGCACGCCTCGTGGAAGATGACGCCGCCAAAGCCGCTCTCCAGAATGACCGGCAGGGTGCCGCTCGGGCAGGGTGCCGCGCCGAGCTTCACCAGCGCCTGGCGGGTGGAGGAGAGGGCCAGCTCCCGGGGATCGATGAGGGCCGCATGTTCCCAGCCCATCATGGCCCCCGGGGCCTCATAACCCACGCTCTGCTCGCCGCCGTCCAAGGCTATGGTTTGGGCCGTGATGCGGTTGTAGTGGCGGCGATCACTCACCTGTAGCCCTTCGCTGTTGAAGATCTCCACCTCCTGCTCCCAGCCAAGGGCACTGCCGGAGAACTGGCTCACCTTGGCGCTCTCGGCGCGGGCGGCGGCGTCCATGGCATGGAGGTAGGCAATCTTCTGCTCCAGCTGCTTGTCCGCCGACAGGGGCAGGGCGATGGGGTTGCGATCGTTGAGTCGGGTGAAATCAAAGGCGGTGGCGGTCACCACGGGATCCCGCCTGTCCTTGGCTGCCAGGAGGCTCACGATGCGCAGCAGCTCGGCGCGATCGGCCAGGTTGGTGTAGCCGTACAGCACCTTGTGGCCGTAACAGAGGCGCACCCCTATGCCGAAATCGAGGCCACCGCTGATGGCCTCGATCTGGCTGGAGAGCAGGCTGAGCTGGCTGCGGCGCTTGCGCTCCACAAACAGCTCGGCGAAGTCGGCACCCAGCGCCAGGGCGTGATCGAGCACGTCGCGGGCGATGGCGGGGGCCAACAGGGAGAATGGAGTCATAGAATATCCTTTTCTGGTCTGTTTCCTGTTTGCTTCCGACGCTCTGGTTGAGATTGTTATGGAGCGTCGTCTGCATTGTTGCAGACCAAGATGAAAAAGTCGCCATGGCATCAGGCGATGAGTCCGATTGGAAAAACAGGAGCAGTAACTGCGTCCGAGCGGCGGGGGTCGCCCGGATTTGGGAAGGTCCCGGGGTCAGGCCGCCGCCGAGACGACGGCCATCGTCAAACCGGCAAGTCAGAGCAGCTCGTGGATCTCGCCCAGGATCTGGTCGACCCACTGCTCGATGCGGGAATCCGTCTGGTCGTACTGGTTGGCATCGTCGAGGGCCAGGCCGACGAAGTGGCGGCCATCGTCGATCAGCGCCTTGGAGGCATCGAATTCGTAGCCCTCGTTCGGCCAGTAGCCCACCAGCTTGACCCCCTTGGGCAGCAGCTGATCGTGCAGCAGGCCCAGGGCATCCTGATACCACTCGCCGTAACCCAGCTGATCGCCCATGCCGAACAGGGCGATGATGCGTCCCTCCAGTTCGACGTTCTGGATGTCTTCCCAGCGGGATTCCCAGTCTTCCTGCAGCTCGCCGAAATCCCAGGTGGAGATGCCGAGGATCAGGATGTCGTACTCCTGCATGCGGGCGAGGGGCACATCCTTGATGTTGTGGAGATCGACCAGCTCCGGGCCGATGAGGGCGCGGATCTTCTCGGCGGCCATCTCGGTGTAGCAGGTGGTGGAGCCGTAAAACAAACCTATCTTCATCGCACTTCTCTTGAAAGCAGTTGGCCGCAGCCGGTGGGGCTGCCGGTGCCGGGCTCCCTGAGGGGGACCGGGGGAAGAGCGCCAGTCTAGCAGATTGCCGGTCGCCCTTCATCGGGCAAGAGGGTACTTGGCCGATGCCTGGCGCATCGGGTCGCGCTACAATGGCCCCTCGTTTGCCAAAGATCCGAGCCCCATGACCAAGCCAGCTCCCGCCCAGCACCATCATCCCCTCATAGAGCCCTTCCTCGACGCCCTCTGGCTGGAGCGGGGGCTGTCGGACAACACGGTCACTTCCTATCGCACCGATCTGGAGAAATTTGCGCTCTGGCTCGACAAGGCGGGCAGCTCCCTGCTGCTGGCGAAGCTGGATGAGATCCAGCACTACCTCGCCTGGCGGGTGGATCAGCAGTTTGCCCCGAGCAGCACGGCCCGCTTCTTGTCGGCCCTGCGCCGTTTCTATCAGTACCTCAATCGGGAGAAGCTGCGAGCCGACGATCCCACAGTGCTGCTGGAGGGGCCCAAGTTGCCCAAGAAGCTGCCTGCGGATTTGAGCGAAGCCGAGGTGGAGGCGCTGCTCATGGCCCCCCTGGTGGACGATCCCCTGGAGCTGCGGGACAGGGCCATGCTGGAGCTGCTTTACGCCACCGGGCTGCGGGTCTCCGAGCTGGTGGGGCTCACCGCAGAGCACGTCAGCCTGCGCCAGGGGCTGGTGCGGGTAGTGGGCAAGGGCAACAAGGAGCGACTGGTGCCCATGGGGGAGGAGGCCATTCACTGGCTCGAGCGCTACTTCAGGGAGGGGCGCACCCTGCTGCTCGGTGGCACCAGCTCGGACGTGGTCTTCCCCTCCAAGCAGGCGAGGATGATGACCCGCCAGACCTTCTGGCACCGCATCAAGCTCTATGCCCAGCGCGCAGGGATCCGGGGCGAGCTCTCCCCCCATACCCTGCGCCACGCCTTCGCCACCCATCTGCTCAACCACGGCGCCGATCTGCGGGTGGTACAGATGCTGCTGGGCCACGCGGATCTCTCCACCACCCAGATCTACACTCATGTGGCCAACGAGCGGCTCAAGGCGTTGCACGGGGAGCACCACCCCCGGGCCTGACGCAGGCCGTCTGCGAGTATTGCACCCATAAAAAAACCGCCAGCAGGCGGTTTTTTTCAATGCACGACAGGAGGTGGGATTATTTGCCCTGCTGGGATTTGAGCAGATCCCGGATCTCGGTCAGCAGCTCCTGATCCTTGGTGGGGCCGGCGGGGGCGGCCGCCTCTTCCTGCTTCTTCTTCAGGGTGTTGATGGCCTTGAGCCCCATGAAGATGGCGAAGGAGATGATCAGGAAGTCGATGATGGTCTGGATAAACTTGCCGTAAGCGATGACCACGGCGGGAACATCTCCCTCGGCGGCCTTCAGGGTGACGGCGAGATCGCTGAAGTCCACGCCCCCCAGGATGAGGCCGATGGGGGGCATGATGACGTCGCCCACGAAGGAGGAGACTATCTTGCCGAAGGCGGCGCCTATGATGATACCCACCGCCATGTCGATGACGTTGCCTCTGGCCGCAAAGGCCTTGAACTCTTGAATCAGACTCATGTTCCCCTCCAAAAATGGGATGGAGGCGGCCGCTACCGCCCCTCGGTTTGAATAATAAAGCATCAGGAAAACAGAGGGATGACCATCGTGTTTCCTGTCGTCCCGTTTAGCTTGCGGGGCATCGGTCCAATTGGCAACCTTCCGGAATAGGAATTTTTAACATTCGGCCCTATTAATCTATCGCTAACTAAACCGGTCACAGGGGCTGAATCGGCAGCCGAGCCGCTGGCGTTGAAGTTTGGATCGGCCGGGAATAAGGCCTTTGACCGAGGCATTGGAGAGAGAAAAGGGCCATGGTCTCAGCCATGGCCCTGGAGGTTTTAGGAAACCCTGTTTACGCCCTTAAGGAGTCGGGCAATTCGGACAGACCGGGCAGAGCGGGCAGGTGGCGGTTGCCGTATCCGTGTCGCTGCCAAAGCCGAGCGGCGCCGTCCCTGTGGCCGTGACCGTGTCGCTGAAGGAGATGGACCCCGGATTCTCGGAGCCTGCGCTGCCCGGGGTATAGGAACCCGAGTAGTCCTTGCAGCTCGCCGCGCTCAGCGCGCCTATGGCGTGGACGAAGTCATCGGCGGTATTGGCCGGTGTGCCGTGATCATCGGTGACTGTGACCCCGCTCAGGTTCAGTGGCGGTACGCCACCCAGACCCGTGGTGTTACAGACCTGGCCACTGTAGTCGACCCTGATCACCAGCTGGCTACCCGCATCGATGACCTTGGTATTACAGGCCTTGGTGACGCTGATCCCCGGCGTTCTCTCTACACGGGGACAGGCGGCCGTGGCGGAAGCCGTGATCGACTGCACCCCACCGTTGCTGGAGGCGGCCTTGACGCTGATGCCGTTGGTCGGCGCATTACCGGTGGACTCGAAGCTGCCGGTGTAGTTTTCAGCGCTTCCCTTGGCGATGGAATCGAACGTATCGACGACGAAGTCATCGCTGGTATCGGCCGGGGTGCCGTTGTCATCGGTGACGACCACGTTATAGATGGTACCGAAGCCACCGTTGGTGACCGTCCCCTCGAAGTTGAAGGTGAAGCCGGTTTCATCGCCGTTGAGATCGCCGCTGGTACAGGTCTTGGTGATCTCGACCTTGCACAGCTCAAAGTTATCCAGCACGAAGTCTTTCTGTGCCGCGGTGAAGGAACTGGAGGAGCGGGTCTCGGCCATGAAGCTGCTGAAGCAGCCATCACTGCCCCCCACTATCTGGCTGAGGTTTATCCCCCCCTCGAAGAAGCTCTCGAAGGGGAAGATCCCCTTGGTGCCGCTCTTCGGGGTGTAGTCGCTCCACAGGCCGCTGACGCCGTTCGCCAGGGCGCTGCCGGGGACGGGCACATTACCCGTGTTGGTCAGGGCGCAGGCGAGGTTGGCACCGCCTTGATTGGCGCAGACGACGTCGTTGGCCCCCGAGCCTTGCAGCTTGAGCCGCAGGTTGGTGGCGGCGCACTGACCCGCTTGCGGGTTGTTGTTGGCAGCCTTGCTACAGGTCGGATCCCAAGTCACGACGGCCAGGTAGGGGACCGCGTTGCTCGCCTGGGGGAAGTTGATGAGGACGAGGGTGTCCCCCACGGTATGCTTGCCGCTGAACTTGCCGTTGGGCAGGGCGGTCACCTTCTGTTTGAAGAACCAGAAGCCCATGAAGGCATCACCAACGTTTGAAATTCTGTCGGCGCCGAAATAGAGCAACAGATCGTTGTTCTCGTTGTAAGCGGCGGCATAGGCATGGGTCAGGTCATCCTTGTCGGGGACGGATCCATCGCTCCAACCCCATTTATCGATGTCCAGTATGTCCTTGTCCCCCCCTCCGTGGATGGTTCTGGGGGCCGTGTCCTGAATGATGCCGGTAAACTTGGTGGCCCCACCGCTGCTGGGCGGGGTGGCCCAGTCATCGCTGTTGGCGACCGGGTTATCATCCTGGGGGTTGGCATCGAGCTCGAACGGTGACTCCGCCGTCGCGGCCCATACCGGTACGCTGAGTGCCATTAGCAGGGCCGTGAGGCCCAGGCGCTGCCGCCAACAGCGGGGCCAGAGATGCGTGAATTGAGTACCCATGTTGCATTCCTTCTGCTTGGTGTTGTCCATGTCGTCCGGCTCATCTTGCGTAGCGGGATCGGCGCAGCACCAGTGCAGGCTTTGTTCCAAGTTATTAATGCATTGAAAGTAAACATAAAATGTAGAAGTTGGCGGGTTGGGATGCTGAGGCGTTGTTAGCTGAATGGAGCAAAGATCCGGGTGTGCCCGGCGCCGGGGCCCGACAGACGGGAAAAGGCATCTTTTGGCACTGTCTCTGCAGTGGAACAGGGGGAGGGCGTTCTGAGTATCATGGCCGCCAGAATTGTTAAAGAAACATTGATATCAGATTGATTGATAATGATTTATTTGTTTTTTGCTCACTTTTGAATCCCATTTCGCATCCTGTCTCATGAGTGGCACAAGTACGCCGTCTATCCAATACTTTGCACATTATTCAGCCGCGGTGCGGTGGAGTGTTGTAAATGAATATGCGTACGCTGCTGTGCGTCAACACCGACGAAGTCTGGTGCCCCCCGCCACAGCTCTCTTCCCTTGGGTGGCATATCTGCCTGGTGTCATCGCCGCAGGAGGCCTTCAGTCTCTATGCACAGCAGGGCCCCAGAGTGGGTCTGGTGTTGCTGAGCGAGGGCTCCGCCGAGGCGCTGGAGGCCCTGTTTCGCCAGACCTGTGGCACCATGATCTGGGTGGCCCTCGTCCCCCCTCATCTGCTCGCCCAGCCCAGGATGCAGGAGCTGTTGCTGAACTACTGCTTCGACTATCACAGCCTGCCGGCGGGAGATGATCGGCTGCTGGCCGTGCTGGGGCATGCCTTTGGCATCGCCTGTCTGAGGGGCAATACGCTGCGCCCCTGTGACCATGGTAAGGAGAGCGGGGGGCTGATCGGTAACAGCCCCGCCATGCAGCAGGCCATGGGGCGAGTCGAACGCCTGGCCAGGGTCGACTCCTCGGTGATCCTGCAGGGGGAGAGCGGCACCGGCAAGGAGCTGGTGGCTCGCCAGATCCATCGCCAGTCAGTGCGGGCGGATGGTCCCTTCATTGCCATCAATTGCGGCGCCATCCCGCCCTCCCTTATCCAGTCAGAGCTCTTTGGTCATGAGAAGGGGGCCTTCACCGGCGCCTGGCGGCGCCACATCGGCTGCGTGGAGATGGCCCACCGCGGCGTCCTCTTCCTCGACGAGATAGGGGATCTCCCCCTGTCCATGCAGGTCAACCTGCTGCGATTCCTGCAGGAGCGCACCATAGTGAGGGTCGGCGGGGTTGAGCCCATCGAAGTGGATATCCGGGTCATCGCCGCGACCAATCGATCCCTCGATCAGGAGATGGCGCAGGGTCACTTCCGGGCCGATCTCTTCTATCGCCTCTGCGTGCTGGATCTCGCGCTTCCCCCTCTGCGGGAACGCGGGGAGGACATCATGCTGCTTGCCCAGTATTTCCTGACCAAGATGGGGGGCATCCTGAACCCCCAGGTGCAGGGATTCACCGCCTGTGCCACCCGCCAGATGCTGCAATATCACTGGCCGGGAAATGTGCGGGAGCTCAAGAACCGGCTGGAGCGGGCGCTGGTCCTGTGTGACGGGCACCGTATCGACCATCAGCATCTGGGGCTGTCCCTGCCACAGGCTGAGGGAGGCATACGGCCTCTGAACCTGGTCAGGGCGGAGGCGGAGTGTGAGGCCGTGCGCCGTGCCCTGGTGCTCTGCGGCAACAATGTGACCGAGGCGGCCCGCCACCTCGGGATCTCCAGGCTGACCCTCTACCGGGTGCTGGAGCGATCGACCCCCCCGCTGCCTCCGGAGGCTCAGCTCTCCTGAGGGGCTTTCCCCTTCACCCCGTGCTCTGCCGCTGTTAACCCCCAGGCCCCTGGCGTGTATGATACCGCCTCGCCATTGGCTCATCCCATTAGAAGACAGGACTGAATTCATGCCCCTGCAAATTCGCCGTCGTCCCCGGGTGGATGACTCCCACCTTCCCGCCAACCTGCATCCGTTGCTGCGCCAGATCTTCGCGAGCCGCGGGGTGGAGGATCCCGCCTTGCTGGAGCGCAGTGCCAGCCACTTGTTGCCTCCCCAGCGTCTGTTCGGCATGGAGCAGGCGGTGCCCCTGCTGGCGGCAGCCCTGACGGCCCAGAAGCGGATCCTCATCGTCGGGGATTTCGACTGTGACGGCGCCACCAGCTCGGCCCTGTGTGTGCTGGCCCTGCGGGCCATGGGGGCGGAACATGTCGATTTCCTGGTGCCCAACCGCTTCGAATTCGGCTACGGCCTCACGCCGGAGATTGTTGAACTGGCGGTGGCTCGCCGGGCCGAGTTTCTCATCACGGTGGACAACGGCATCTCCAGCATCGCCGGGGTCGCCGCCGCCAAGGCCGCCGGCATGCAGGTTCTGGTCACCGATCATCACCTGCCGGGCCACGAACTGCCGGATGCGGATGCCATAGTGAATCCCAACCAGCGGGGTTGCGACTTCCCCTCGAAATCCCTGGCCGGGGTCGGGGTCGCCTTCTACCTGATGGCGGCCCTCAACACCCACCTGCGCCAGGCGGGCTGGTATGAGCGCTTGGGGATCCGCCCCCCCAATGTGGCGGATTACCTGGATCTGGTGGCCCTCGGCACGGTCGCCGACGTGGTGGCGCTGGATGGCAACAACCGCATCCTGGTGCATCAGGGTCTGCAGCGGATCCGGGCAGGCCGTTGCCGACCCGGCATTCAGGCGCTGGTGGACGTGTCGGGTCGGGACGGCCGCCGCCTGTGCGCCGCCGATCTCGGCTTCGCGCTGGGCCCACGCCTCAATGCGGTGGGTCGGCTCGATGACATGTCGCTCGGGGTTGCCTGCCTGCTGTGCGACGACATCAACCTGGCACGTCAGCTGGCCGCCGAGATGGACAGCCTGAATCAGGAGCGCAAGGAGATAGAGCAGGGCATGCAGCAGGAGGCGTTGGCCACCCTGGAGCAGATCCGCTTCCGCGATGGCGAGGTGCCCAACGGCATAGTGCTGCACAGGGACGAGTGGCATCAGGGGGTGGTGGGGCTGGTGGCCTCCAAGATCAAGGAGAAGTACTACAGACCGGTGATCGCCTTCGCCGAGAGCAGCGACACCGAGCTCAAGGGCTCGGGGCGCTCCATCCCGGGCGTGCACCTGCGCGACGCCCTGGAACGGCTCGACACCCGAAATCCCGGCCTAATGGGCAAGTTCGGTGGCCACGCCATGGCGGCGGGGCTGACTCTGCCCAAGGCCAATGTCGAGGGTTTTGGCCGCGCCTTTGAGGCCATCATAGGTGAACTGGTGACCCCCGAGCTCTTGACCGGGGTGCTGCTCACCGACGGCGAGTTGTTGCCCGACGAGCTGAGCCTGGAGCTTGCCGAGCTCATCCGCGCCTCCGGCCCCTGGGGTCAGGCCTTCCCCGAGCCGCTGTTCGATGGCGAGTTCCTGCTGGTGCAGCAGCGGCTGGTGGGGGAGAAGCACCTCAAGATGATGCTGACCACGGACTCCGGCCATGCGGTGGATGCCATCGCCTTCGGGGTCGATCTCAAGCGCTGGCCAGACGCCTCAGTGAAACGGGTGCGGCTGGTCTATCGCCTCGATGTGAACGAGTGGCGGGGCAATCGCAGCGTGCAACTGCTGGTGGAACATCTGGAGGCGGCTGGCCTCTAGCCAGTTTCCGAACCCTGCTGAGCAAAAACGGCCACCCCTGGGTGGCCGTTTTGCATTGGGAGATGGCAAGGCAGGGTTGACCCGTCTATAGCTTCACAGTTTAAGCTCTCCTTCATCGGGTCAAGTGACGACCCGCATCACGAGTGGTTGCCATGAAAATATCCGAACTGGCCCGTCGCTGTGGCCTCGCCCGCTCCACCCTGCTCTATTACGAGAAGCTGGGGGTGATCGAGGGCGTGCGGGCCGCCAACGGCTATCGCCACTATGACGAGGCCGATCTGCAGCGGCTGCAGATGGTGAAGGCGCTGCAGGCTGGCGGCCTCAGCCTCAAGCAGTGCCTCGCCTGCCTGGCCGGCGAGATGGATAAGGCTGAGCTGCGGGCGCGAGTGGAGGAGCTGGACATTGAGCTCAGCCGGATTCAGCGGGCGCGGGATCTGCTGGCAGATCTGGCGGGCATGAGCCGTGAGTCCGGCGAGGAATTCAAGGCCTGGCAGTTGCGCCTGCAACAAGAAGCGCCCCAGGCCTATTTCGACTGGGTGATGAAACAGGGCTTTGGCGAGCGGGACCGTTATCACCTGCAGTGGCTCAGCAAGGACATGAACGAGCACGAGCGCTACATCACGGATTTCAAGCGCTTACTGGATGGTATGAGCCACTGGGGCCCGGGGGATCGCGCCTTTACCCAGCAGCAGTTCGAGGCCCTCGCCATGATCCCCAACCGCATCCTCGACATCGGCTGCGGGCGCGGCGCCGCCACCCTGGCGTTGGCTCAGGTATGCGACGCCCCCATCCTGGCCATCGATCTGGACGAGAGCGCCCTGACCGCCGTCGAGCGCTCGGCCAAGGCGGCAGGCTTAGGTCAGGTGAGCACCTTGTGTACAAGCATGGCTGCCCTACCGGCAGATCTGGCACCGGTGGATCTTATCTGGGCGGAGGGGAGCGCCTACGTGATGGGCTTCGCCGAGGCGCTGACCGCCTGGCGGCCCCTGCTGAGTGTCCCCCACGGCAGGTTGGTGGTCAGCGAGCTGGTGTGGCTGACCGACGAGCCCCCGGCCGAGGCCAGGGCATACTGGCAACAGGGGTATCTCGGCATGCAGACCCTGGATGGCTTGCTTGCGACCATCCGGGCCAGGGGCTATGAGTGCCTCTCCCATACCCTGTTGCCAGAGCGGGCGTGGCACAACTATCTGGAGCCCATGGCGCGCAATCTGGCGCGCCTCGAAGGGGAACTGGGAGAGTCGGCGGCCTTTCGGGACTTAACCCAGGAGCTTGCCATGCACCGCCAGTATCTCGGCCATTACGGCTATGTGATGTGCTGCCTGCGGGCAGCCTGACAACAACATTCAACAGGAGACAAGATGACTATCCATATCCGACCCGAAACTCGTGCCGACAGCGACGCCATCGAGGCGCTGACCATAGCCGCCTTCCTGGAGGCGCCCCACACCGATCACAACGAGCAGTTGATCATCTGCGACCTGCGCAAGGCTGGGGCCCTCAGGCATTCCCTGGTGGCGGAGCAAGACGGGATCATCGTCGGTCACCTCTGCTTCTCGCCGGTGACCATCAGCGATGGAAGTCAGGGCTGGCTTGGCCTCGGCCCCATCGCCGTGGCGCCCGAGAAGCAGGGGAAAGGCATAGGTGCCCAACTGATGCGGGCAGGACTCGACGCCCTGGATAGCGAGGGGGTAGCTGGCTGCGTGGTGCTGGGGGATCCCGGTTTCTACGGCCGCTTCGGCTTCGTGGCCGATACCCGTCTGCACTTGCCCGGCGTGCCGGCGGAATACTTCATGGCCAGACGCCACGGAGATGAGCAGGCCAGCGGCGAGGTGAGCTATCACTGCGCCTTCAACCAAGGCTGAGCCTGGTTGATGGTGAAGGGAGGGCAGGGATGCCCTGCCTGTTTAAGGCCCGTTCACGCTACCCGAGATGCGGCCATATTTCCCTTCTCAGAGGTGCCAGCCTGGCTCCTTCCTCCTGCAAAACAGGGTCGAATCGTGATATATTCTGCCCTGTCTTATGCACTGCACCCTTGACCGCACTGCTCACCATATTCTGAAGGTACCCGCTCCCTTGCCAAGCCTTGGTCGATTACAGACAGGGTTGATGTCCCTTGGCATCGCCTGCATCCTGTGGCTGGCCGCCATCATGGCGGCAGGGTTGGATGCATCCGTGCGAATGGCGAGTGCTGAGTCACCGGCGGTGGTGCAGCTCTATCAGGTTGCGGATGGCCGACTGACCAAGGAAATCGGTCTGCCACCGGGCGGCCAGTGGCGACTCAGCCTGGAGCAGGGCAGGCGACTGGAAAGCAGCTCATCCCCGGAGTTCTATCGGGAGCTGCTCGCCTGGTTCCAGCACGACATCCTGGGGCTGTTGTGCGGGCTCCTGTTCTTCCTGCCGCTCATCTACCTCAGGCAGGGTTCCGATCACTTCGGCTCTCTCCACCGGCGTCTGCTGGGGTGCCACCATCTGCAATTTCGTTTCTGCCACGGTGACTGACGACGGGTTCGCCCCCAAGCGCGCGGCCGGATCCCTGTCTGCCTGATTGGTTCCCCGGAGCCAGACTGCCCATTCCCGGCGTTCGCCACGCGCTTCCTGATCCCGTCCCATGGCCTTTCGCCCTGGGGCCGGCCCTGTCTGCGCAAATCCGTGAGCCTATCCGATGGAATATTATGTAAGCCTGTTTATTCACTCTGTCTTTGTCGAAAACCTGGCCCTGGCCTTCTTCCTCGGCATGTGTACCTTCCTGGCCGTATCCAAGAACATCAACACCGCCTTCGGCCTCGGCATGACGGTGCTGGTGGTGATGGTGATCGCCATCCCCCTCAACAATCTGATCTACCGCCATATCCTGCGTCCTGACAGCACCTTCCTCGGGGAGTTTGATCTGAGCTTTCTCGATTTCATCGTCTACATAGGGGTGCTGGCGGCCCTGGTGCAGGTGATGGAGATGGTGCTCGACAAACATTTCCCGGCTCTCTATCACGCGCTGGGCATCTATCTGCCGCTGCTGACGGTGCACTGCGCCATCTTCGGTGGCGTCATGTTCATGGCCCAGCGGGATTACGACTTCATCGAATCCATAGTGTATGGCGCGGGCTCGGGGCTCGGCTGGTTGCTGGCCATCGTCGCCATCGCCGGCCTGCGCCAGAAGATGAAATACTCGGATGTGCCGGAGGGGCTGAGGGGTATCGGCATCACCTTCATAGTGGCGGGGCTGATGTCGCTGGGCTTTATGTCGTTTTCCGGGATCTCGCTGTGAGCATCGGCTCGCCATGACATGACGAGAGAAGGTTGATGGCGGGTGCCATCAGCCCAGCGTCTTGGCCATGTTGTAGCCCGTGATGTGAAAGCCCAGCTCTTCGTAGAGGGCCCTGGCTCTGGGGTTGTCATAGGCGACCCGGAGCTTGATCTGGCTGACGCCCATGGTCTTGAGCTCGGCCTCCAGCACCGCCATGGCGGCTTTGCCATACCCCAATCCACGATGGGCCGGGAGTGTGTAGAAGTCATAGATAAAGGTGGTGTGGGCGGTGCCGTCGACACAGTGCCAGAGATAGCCGGCTGTGCTCGCCGTCGATGTGACCTCGTTTCCCGTATTGCCACTCACAGGATCATTGACAGGGATGATGCAGAGCAGGCTCTGGCCCGATGTGGCGGCCCCTCGGGGCAGGTATTGCAGTAAGGAAGCTTCGGCCTGCTGACGGGCATCGGCCAGGGCCAGCCCGTGATTGCTGGCGAGATCCTGGGCATAGTCCTCGATGAAGTAGTCGCGATAGGCGGGGAAATCCGCCTCACCCATGGGGATCAGACGAACAATGGGGGTAGGCATTGGCGTTGCACTCAAGGAAAGGGAGTCGCTACCTTAACCCCGGAGCCCGGAACTAGCCAAGGGGTTGGCCGAGTCCGGATTACGCAATAAAAAAAGAGCGCCCAAGGGCGCTCTTTTTTTATTGCGGGAGAGGTTATCTGACCTCTCTGTCGGGCGAGGTCATTTGACCTCTTCACCCTTGGCTTGCAGATCCGCGTGGTAGGAAGAGCGCACGAAGGGACCGCAGGCTGCGTGGGAGAAGCCCAGATCCATGGCCACGTCTTTGAGCTCGTCGAACTCTGCGGGCGGCACGTAGCGCTTGACCGGCAGGTGGTGGCGGCTCGGCTGCAGATACTGACCCAGGGTCAGCATGTTGACGCCGTGCTCGCGCAAGTCCTTGAGTACCTGCACGATTTCCTCGTTGGTCTCGCCCAGACCCATCATGACACCGGACTTGGTCGGCACATGGGGGTGCATCTCCTTGATGCGACGCAGCAGCTCCAATGACCACTTGTAGTCGGCGCCCGGACGGGCGACCCGGTACATGCGGGGGGCGGTTTCCAGGTTGTGGTTGAACACGTCCGGCGGGGTCTCGCGGAACACCTCGAGGGCCTGCTCCATCCGGCCGCGGAAGTCCGGGGTCAGGATCTCGATGCGGGTCTGGGGGCTGTGCTCGCGGATCTGCTTGATGCAGTCGGCGAAGTGCTGGGCACCGCCGTCCCGCAGATCGTCGCGGTCCACCGAGGTGATCACCACGTATTTGAGACCCATCTCCTTGATGGTCAGTGCCAGCTTCTTCGGCTCATCGGGATCCAGCGCCAGCGGGCGGCCGTGGGCCACGTCGCAGAAGGGGCAGCGGCGGGTGCATATGGCACCCATGATCATAAAGGTGGCCGTCCCATGGTTGAAGCACTCCGCCAGGTTGGGGCAGGAGGCCTCTTCACATACCGAGTGCAGCTTGTTCTTGCGCAGGGTGCTCTTGATGTGCTCGATCTTCTGGCTCGACGGCGGCAGCTTGATCCGCATCCAGTCCGGCTTGCGCAGCACTTCCTCGTTGGGATCCGGCATGAATTTCACCGGGATCAGGGCCATCTTGTCGCCATCGCGCAGCTTGACGCCCGGCTCCATACGAACGGGTTTGCTCATGATTCACTCTCGGTGTTTGTTATTGTCTGATTGATGGCCATCGGGGCTGTACCCTGATGACCGCGGGGCATGAGCATGTTCATGCCGCCTCTTCGGTATTCGTGATCCCTTGATAGCCGATCAGCCTGGCCAACTCCATTACCAGCACGGATTGTGCCTCGGCCACGCTCTGTGGGCCGCCGATGGCGCTGGTCTGGGTCATGGCCATGCCCGCGTAGCCGCAGGGGTTGATGCGCAGGAAGGGGGTCATGTCCATGTCGACGTTGAGCGCCAGCCCGTGGAAGGAACAGCCCTTGCGGATGCGCAGACCCAGCGAGGCCAGCTTGGCCTCCATGCCGAGATCGTCTTTCACGTAGACGCCGGGGGCGTCGGCCTTGGCGTAAGCCGAGATGTCACTCTTCGCCAGGGTATTGATGATGGCGGTCTCGAGGCAGGTCACCAGCTCGCGTACCGAGAGCTTGCTGCGGCGCACATCCACCAGCACGTAGAGCACCAGCTGACCCGGGCCGTGATAGGTCACCTGGCCACCGCGATCGCTCTGTACCACGGGGATGTCACCGGGGGCGAGCAGGTGTTCGGCCTTGCCGGCCTGACCCTGGGTGTAGACGGGATCGTGCTCCACCACCCAGAACTCGTCCGGGGTGTCGGGGGTGCGGCTGTCGGTGAAAGCCTTCATGGCATCCCACACCGGCTGGTAGGGGCGACGGCCAAGCTGTCTGACGAGCAACTGTGGCTGAGCAGGCGTTTGAAGTGACATCTTTCCTCACTGACGGGCGCTTGAACCCAGAAACCGGGTACTCAAAAATTGCTCGCCCCTGAGGCGGGGCGAGGGAGGCGACTCACAGGACGTAGCGCACCAGCTCGATCTTGCCAAGGGCGGTGTACATGGCTTCGATGTGTTCCTTGCTCTGGGCGGTGACCGTCACTCGAACCGAGTGATAGTTGCCTTTGGAGCTGGGCTGAACGGTCGGGCTGTAGGTGCCGGGGGCGTGCTGCTGCAGCACTTCCACCACCATGTCCGGCAGGGCAGGGTCGGCCACGCCGAGCACCTTGAACGGGAACTTGCAGGGGAACTCCAGCAGTTCATCAAACTTGGTATTCATTTGCTCACCTTTTTCGTCGTCCACAGGGCGACGTCATCTTTAATCTTGCATGGCCCCGCGGGGCCGCCAGTCCCTGTCAATATGGGCACGGCCCACGCCGGGATCAAGGCCCGGGGGATGCGACAAGTCGTGGAGGTGCTGCTTTTTACCACAAATCGGTTGTCGGCGGAACCTGCAGTTTGCAGGGTTATTGACTGGTTGGACAGGCCAGAGGCAGCAGCGGCGCCTGTTGGCGCCGCTGTTTGGTCAATATTGTGCGTGGATCACTTGAACCAGCTGGAAACCAGCATCACCAGGTAATCCCACAGGCGGCTCATCAGGCCACCTTCCTGCACCTCTTCCAGGGCAACCAGGGGAACCTGCTTGATCTCCTTGTCCCCTTGCTTGAGGAAGACGGTACCGACGCGCTGACCCTTGGCCAGCGGTGCCTTCAGCTCGCTCTCGAGCTGGAAGTCGGCCTTGAGGTTGTTGCCCTGACCACGGGTGACCAGCACGGAGACGTCCTGATCCACGCCCAGTTTCACCTCGGACTTGTCACCCATCCAGATCTTCTGGGTCACCAGCTCGGTGCCAGCCTTGTAGGGGGTCAGGCTCTGGAAGAAGCGGAAACCGTAGGTGAGCAGCTTCTTGCTCTCGGCGGCGCGAGTGGCCTCGCTGCCGGCACCCAGCACCACCGCGATGAGGCGCATGCCTTCATTGTTGGTGGCGGAGGAGACCAGGTTGTAGCCGACCTGGCTGACGTGTCCGGTCTTGATGCCATCTACCTGCAGGGACTGATCCCACAGCAGACGGTTGCGGTTGTGCTGGGTGATGCCGTTGAAGACGAAGGACTTCTGGGCGTAGATCTTGTACTCCTCCGGCAGATCGCGGATGAGGGCCTGACCCAGACGCGCCATGTCGTGGGCGGTACTGTAGTGACCCTCGGCATCCAGGCCGTGGGGGTTCATGAAGTGGCTGTCGTTCATGCCGAGCTTGGCGGCCCAGCTGTTCATCAGGCTGGCGAAGGAGTCGGTGCTGCCCGCCAGGTACTCGGCCATGGCGACGCAGGCGTCGTTGCCGGACTGGATGATGATGCCCTTGTTCAGATCATCGACGGAGACCTGCTTGCCTACCTCGATGAACATCTTGGAGGAGTCGGAATAGTTCTTGGACCAGGCGTTCTGGCTGATGGTCACCATGTCGGTGCGCTTGATGTTCCCCTTGGCCAGCTCCTGGCCAATGATGTAGGAGGTCATCATCTTGGTCAGGCTGGCGGGGGGCAGACGCTCTTCGGCGTTCTGCTCGGCCAGCACCTGACCGGAGTAGTAGTCGATCAGGATGTGAGCCTTGGCGGCGATTTCCGGCGCGGCAGGCACGACCATGGGCGCGGCGTTCAGGGTCGGGACCGGCTGGGCGGTCGGCAGGGCTGAATCCGGTGTCGGCACTGGCTGGTTGGCCTGGGCGGTGGCGCTTAACAGGGAGGCCAGAATGACGGAGCGGGCAAATTTGGACATCTTGAAATTCCTGGTGCCTGAATGGGGAGTACCCCGGTTGAGAGGGGAGTACCCAAGTTAAAAAAAGCGGGCCCCACTATACCAGATGCGCCGGGCGGTCATAGCCCGACATGCGATCTGGCTGGGATTTTATGGCCCAATGCGCGGTATCACGCCGGGATACGACGTGATGCCGCGTGCAGGGGGTTGTGGTGCAGCGTTTCCCCTCAGGGAACGATGAAGGCCTGCTCCAGCCCACCCTGACGGATCTGTTCCAGCAAGGCGGTCTGCTGATCGGCCGCGACCGGCCCCAGCAGGACCCGGAAGATGGCGCCGTGGGCCACCACCTGATAGGGCACCCCGTAGCGCTGGGTCATCACCTTGCCGAGGGCCTCGGCCCTGGGCTGGGAACCGCTCGCCAGCACCTGGATCATCTTGCCCTGACCGCTGGCGGCCTGAGTCGCCGTGACCGTGGTGGTGGCGGTGGCAACCGGCTTGGCTGCGGCCTTGGGCGGGGTGGTTGGCGCAGGAGCGGGTGCCGCCGGCTTGGGTTCGCCCAGGAAGGCGCCCTCCTCGGCGGTCGCTGCCGGTTGCATGGGCTGCATCGGGATCATGGGCACCATCTCCACCATCTGATCCGGGGTGTCGCTGATGAGCTCGACGCGCACGCGGGCCTCCCCTCCTTCCACCATCTCCAGCTGCTTGGCCGCCGCATGGGAGAGATCGATGAGACGATCACTGCCGAAGGGGCCGCGATCGTTGATGCGAACTATGGTCTCCAGCCCATTGTCCAGGTTGGTGACCCGCACATAGCTCGGCAGCGGCAGGTTGCGGTGGGCGGCGCTGAACAGCTTGCTGTCCAGCACGTCGCCGTTGGCGGTCTTCTGGCCGTCCAGATCCTGGGAGAGCCAGCTGGCTGTCCCCTCTTCCTGATAGTGCTTGATGTCGCGCCACACCTCGTACTTCTGCTTGCCGATCCAGTAGTCCCGGTTGCCGCTCGCACTGAGGGGCTCGGGGCGCGGGATGGCGCCGGTGGCCTGAGGGATCTCGATGACTTGCGGTTTTTCCTGCTGGACGGGCTCTTCGGGAAGGGGCTGAGGCTCCGGCTGGCTGCTACAGGCGGCCAGCAACAAGGTCAGGCTGAGGGGAAGAAGTCTGTGGCTGTAATGCATAAGCGTCCTGGATTGCTTGACTGAGTTGATGCACCGCCATCCCATAGAGGGGGCTGCGGTTATAGCGGGTGATCACATGAAAATTGTGGCGCGCGACCCAGTACTCGGGTCCGTCTGCCTGCTCCAAGGCCAGCAGCTTGACTGGCGTATCCGGGGCCAGCGGGGCGGCGAGTTCGATGCCGGCGGCGGCCAGCTCGTGCCACTGCTGGTTGAACTCCGGGCCGGGTGTCAGCAGGGTATCCACTGGTGCCAGTCCGATCAAGGCGGGTTCGACCACGGACTCTCCCCAGCGCCACTTGTGCTCGGCGAAGTAGTTGGCCACGCTGCCGATGGCGTCCGCCGGATTGGCGAACAGATCCCGCTTGCCATCCCCGTCAAAGTCGACGGCGTAGTGGCGATAGCTGGAGGGCATGAACTGCCCCATCCCCATGGCTCCGGCGTAGGATCCCTTCAAACGGGTGAGCGGCCACTTCTCCTCCCGGGCCAACAGCACCAGCTGGGCAAATTCCTTGGCAAAGAAGTCGGCGCGCTCGGGGTAGTGAAAGCCCAGGGTATAGAGGCTGTCGAGCACGGAGTGGCGGCCCATCTGGCGGCCATAGAAGGTTTCGATGCCGATGATGGCGACGATGAGGGAAGCAGGCACCTGGTAGCGCTGCTCGGCACGCGCCAGCACGGCGGCGTGGAGCTGCCAGAAGCTCACCCCGTCCCTGATCCGCTCTGGGGTGACGAACAGCGGCCGGTAGCGATGCCAGGGCTTGGCCTCCCAGGGGCGGGCCATGGTGTCGAGGATCTCCTGACGCAGCTGCGCCTGAGCGGTGGCCGCCTGCAACTCGGCGAGGGGCACCTGCTGCTGGCTGGCCAGTTCGGCCAGCCGTTCGGGGGAGACAGTGGCCCCCGCCGTGAGCGAGCAGAGCCAGAGTGCCAGCCAGCCTCCTCTCATCAGGCGAGCAGTCGTCTGTGGGTCTGGATGGACATCAGGATGCCGAAGCCCGCCATCAGGGTCACCATGGAGGTGCCGCCATAGCTGACCAGGGGCAGGGGTACCCCCACCACAGGCAGTATGCCGCTCACCATGCCCATGTTGACGAACACATAGACGAAGAAGGTGAGGGTCAGGGCGCCGCCGAGCAGGCGCTCGAAGCTGTTCTGGGCCTGCATGGAGATGAACAGGCAGCGACTGATGATATAGAGGTAGATCACCAGCAGCAGGGCGACCCCCACCAGGCCGAACTCCTCGCTGAATACCGCGAAGATAAAGTCGGTGTGGCGCTCGGGCAAAAACTCCAGCTGGGACTGGGTCCCCTGCAGCCAGCCCTTGCCGAACACGCCCCCTGAGCCGATGGCTATCTTGGACTGGATGATGTGATAGCCGCGGCCGAGCGGATCTTTCTCGGGATCCAGCAGCATCAGCACCCGCTGGCGCTGGTAGTCGTGCATCAGGAAGAACCAGAGCACCGGCATGAAGGCGGCGATGAGCAGGGCCGCCAGTCCGATGAGCCACCAGCTGATCCCCGCCAGGAAGATGACGAAGAAGCCGGAGGCCGCCACCAGGATGGAAGTGCCGAGGTCGGGTTGGGCCGCGATAAGCAAGGTCGGCAGCAGCACCATCACCAAGGCGATCAGCACGTGGCTGAACTTGGGGGGCAGGGAGTGACGGCTGAGCCAGGCGGCCACCATGATGGGCATGGAGAGTTTCATCACCTCGGAAGGCTGGAACTTCATGAAGCCGAGGTCCAGCCAGCGTTGCGCCCCCTTGCCGATATGGCCGAATACGTCCACCGCGATGAGCAGCACCACCACCACGGCGAACAGGGGCACGGACCAGCGCCCGTAGAGGGAGGGCGGCAGTTGGGCCAGGCCTATCATCAGCGCGAACGCCAGGCCACCGCGCACCAGCTGGCGCACGATGGAGTCAAAGTCCTGACCCGAGGCGGAGTAGAGCACCACCATGGAGAGGGTCATCAGGGCCAGCAGGCCGAGCAGCAGCGGCAGGTCGATGTGCAGCTTGTACCAGATGCTCTGCTGGCGGGCGGAATTACTCATTGGGCATTACCTCACTCGGAGTCGAAGGCGTCGTGAGCTGCGTGAATGGGCAACACACTCCCTTCTGGCATGCAAGATTACTCATTGGCAGTGGCCTCGCCCTGAGCCGGAACAGGGGTGGATGGCTGGGGTGCCGGCGGCAACTGGGGCTCGGGCGGCAGCAGGTAGGCATCCAGCATGTGGCGTGCGACCGGCGCCCCCATGGCGCTGCCGCCCCCTGCGTTCTCCAGCACCAGGGCGACCACGGCCTTGGGGGCCTCGAACGGCGCGAAGGCGACGAACAGGGCGTTGTCGCGGTGCTCCACCTTGGTGGTGGCCGCGTTGTAGACCTGGTTCTCTTTCAGCCCCACCACCTGGGCGGTACCGGACTTGCCCGCCGCCACATAGGGGGTGTTGGCAAAGGCGCGCCGGCCCGTGCCCTCGTGGCCGTTGATGACGCGCCACATGCCGTCCTTGGCCACCTGCCAGTAGGTGTCGCTCTTGGCGGCGATGGCGATGTTCGGGTTGATGGGGGCATTGACCACGCCCTCTGCCGAGGCCGTGCTCTTGAGCAGATGCGGCGTCACGTCGTGGCCGTTCTGGGTCAGTATGCTGATGGCCTTGGCCAGCTGGATCGGGGTCGAGCTCCAGTAGCCCTGGCCGATGCCGATGGAGATGGTGTCTCCCTGATACCAGGGCTGGCGCCAGCGCGCCATCTTCCAGTCACGAGAGGGCATGACCCCCTTGGTCTCCTCGTATAGATCGACGCCGCTGTACTGACCGAAGCCGAACTTGGTCATGTAGCTGTTGATCTTGTCGATGCCGACCCGGTAGGCGAGATCGTAGAAGTAAGTGTCCGCCGACACCTCGATGGCGCGATAGACATCGAGCCAGCCGTGGCCCCAGCGGCGCCAGTCCCGGAACTTCTTGGTGGTACCTGGGATGGAGAAGCTGGGTCCGCCGAAGTAGCGGTAGTTGGGGGTGATGGCCCCCTCGTTCAGCCCCATCACCGCCATCATGGGCTTGACGGTGGAGGCGGGGGCGTAGATGCCCTGCGTGGTACGGTTCACCAGCGGACGGGCGGGATCGTTGAGCAGCGCCGAGTAGTTGGTGCTGGAGATGCCGGTCACGAACAGGTTGGGGTCATAGCTCGGGCTCGACTCCATGGCCAGGATGGCGCCCGTGTTCGGATCCATCATGACGATGGCGCCGCGGCGGCCGGCCAGCAGTTCCTGAGCCTTCAACTGCAGACGGATGTCGATGTTGAGGTAGATGTCCTTGCCGGGCTCGGGGGGCTGGAACTTGAGGGTACGCACCACCCGGCCGCGGTTGTTGACCTCGACCTCCTGATAGCCCGCGACCCCGTGCAGCTGATCCTCGTAGAACTTCTCCACCCCCTGTTTGCCGATGTCCTTGGTGGCGGCATAGTTGGCGAGCTTGTCCTCCTTCTCGAGGCGCTCCACGTCACGGGTGTTGATCTTAGCCACATAGCCGAGGGCGTGGGTGAGGGTATCCCCGAACGGATAGTAACGCTTGAGGTAGGCCTCGATGCTGGCCCCGGGGTAGTTGTGCTGGTTGACCGAGAAGAGGGCGACCTGGTACTCGGTCAGCTTCTCGAACAGGGGAACCGGCTTGAAGCGGCGCTGGCGCTTGACCTCGGCCAGGAACTTCTCCTTGGTCCCCTCCGGCAGCTTCAGCAGCTCGATGAGGGCGTCCGCGGTCTTCTCCAGATCGTCGGTCTCTTCCGGCACTATCTCCAGGCTGTAGACGGGGCGGTTCTCCGCCAGCAGCACGCCGTTGGCGTCATAGATGAGGCCCCGTGGCGGCGCCACGGGCACGACCCGGATCCGGTTGTCGTTGGAACGGGTCTGATAGGTGTCGTAAGACTCTACTTGCAGGTAATAGAGGTTGCCGAGCAGCACCAGCATGAGCACCACCATGCCGATGTAGGCGACCAGGGTGCGTCGGAAGAACAGCCGTCCTTCGGCGCTGTGGTCGCGCATCTCGATGCGATTCTTCATCTTCAGCATGCCGCTACCTTATGAGCGATGGCACCAGACCGGGGTCTGGTGCCATGAATACGACGGGAGAGGCTGCGCAGGGGAAACATGCTTCACTCTCTGTGATACGGGTGACATGGAGGGGTGATGCGCCAGCTGTGCATGGTTCATTCCCTGTGATACGGATGTTTGAGGGTGATGCAATGCATGGCTCACTCTCTGTGATACGGGTGGTTGGTGGTGATGCTCCAGGCGCGATAGAGGCTCTCGGCCACCAGCACCCGCACCAGCGGGTGGGGCAGGGTGAGCGGCGACAGGGACCAGCTCTGCTCGGCGGCGGCCTTGCACTCCGGCGACAACCCCTCGGGGCCGCCCACCAGCAGGGCCACGTCGCGGCCGTCCAGCTTCCAGGCTTCCAGTTGCACGGCAAGCTGCTCCGTGGTCCAGGGCTTGCCGGGAATATCCAGAGTCACGATGCGGGAGCGGCCGGCGGCGGCCAGCATGGCTTCCCCTTCCTTCTGCAGGATACGGGGAATGTCGGCATTCTTGCCCCGTTTGCCCGCGCCTATCTCGACGAGTTCAAACGGCATGTCTTTGGGGAAACGGCGACGGTACTCTTCGAAGCCATGCTCTACCCAGGCGGGCATCTTGGTGCCCACCGCAATCAACTGGATCTTCATCGTTCTTTACGCTTGCACCCTTATTGCACCTGTACTTGGGCGCCGCCCCAGAGCTTTTCCAGTTGGTAGAAATCGCGAAATTCATCCTGCATCACGTGCACGATGACCGAGCCCATGTCCACCAGCACCCACTCACCGGTGAGTTCACCCTCCACGCTGAGCAGATCCAGCCCGGCGTGGCGGGCCTCGCTGGCCAGGTTGTGGGCGATGGCGGTGACGTGGCGATTGGAGTTGCCGGAGCAGATGATCATGGTATCCGTGATGCTGGACTTGCCGCGCACATCCAGGGTGATGATGTCGCGGCCCTTCATGTCATCGATCTTGTCGACGATAAAGGCGAGTAATTCTTGGCCTTGCAATGTCTTCTCCTACTCTGTCCGGCGCGCTGCATAACCTCAGGGCGGCGGATTATATCATGGTCATTCCCGTTTCCCAGTGCGGCAAAGGGGAAGGCATCCGGGGCCGCCTCGAAGGAGGCGAGCCCCTGTTGATCACTATAGTGCGCAACCTGCGCGGGCAATAGTCGTACCGGCCCTCGCTGCGCCTCAGGGTGTCGGCTGATAGAGCTTGTGCCGGGCGATGTAGTCCGCGACCGAGGCCGGCAGCAGGTATCTGGGATCCCGCCCCTCGGCCAGCAGGGCCCGCAGCCCGGTGGCGGATAGCTCGACGGGCAGGTTGCCCGCCAGCCAGATATGGCCGTGGCGATGGCGATGCAAGTCCTGTTTGTCCTGGCTCAGGTGGCGGCCGAGCAGAGCCTTCACATCGGCCGGGTAATCCGGCTGCCAGCCCGGACGGGCACTCACCACCAGATGGGCGTAATCGAGCAGCTCCTGCCAACGATGCCAGTTAGGTAGGCCGAGCAGGGAGTCCATCCCCATCAGGAAGCAGATCGGGGTGTCCGGCAGCTCCGCTCGCAGCTCGACGAGGGTGTCGATGGTGTAAGAGGGCTTGTCCCGCCCAAGCTCCCGCTCGTCCACCACGAATCCCGGCGTCTCTGCCGCCGCCAGCCTGACCATGGCCAGGCGCTGCTCGCTCGAGCAGAACGGGCTGGCTCTGTGGGGAGGAATGTGGTTGGGCAGCAGGCGCACCTCGGCCAGCCCCAGCGCCTCGCGCGCCTCGATGGCCGGACGCAGGTGGCCGATATGGATGGGATCGAAAGTGCCTCCCAGGATCCCGATGGGAGGCTTCAGCATGATTCCGCCTCCAGCAGGGGGAGCGGGGTGCCATCGCGAAAACCGAGCGCCAGGGTCTGCAGCATCAGCCAGGCCTGTTCGGTGTCGAAGCGGCGCTGGGCGTCGTCGAGCCGGGCCATCAGCTGCCACAGCTGCTGTATTTTGGCGAAGGGCAATCGGGTCAGGGCCTGCTGGATCAGCTGCTGACGGCTCTGCCAGATGCGCAGGCGGGAGAAGTGCTCCACCAGGGGCTGACCCGCTCGCGCCGCCAGCGCCAGTTCGGTCAGCTGCTCAAGCTCCCGGCATAGGGTCCAGGCCAGCATGCCGGGCTCCGTGCCCTCGGCCCGCAGCGCCAGCAGGATGCGCTGGGCCCGGTTCACCTTGCCCTCCAGCAGGCAGTCGATGAGCTGGAAGGGGGTGAAGTGGGCGTGACGTATGATGGTCTCTTGCAGATAGGTGACCGTGATCGGCTGAGGGGGCGAGAGCAGGGTCAGCTTCTCGATCTCCTGGCTCGCGGCCAGCAGATTGCCTTCATAGGCGTGGCACATGAAGTTGATGGCGTCCGGCAGCGCCTTGAGACCGAAGCGCTGGAAACGGGCGCTCATCCAGCGCGGAAAGAAACGGGGCTCGGGGTGGTTGACCGGCACATAGGTGCCGAGCTGACTCAGCTTGTCGAACCAGGCGGCCTTCATCTGGGTTTGGTTGAGGCGCCCGCCCGAGAGTACCAGCAGCAGGTCGGGGTGCAACTGCTTGCCGATCTCGGTGATGCGGGCGGCGAGATCCTTGTCGACCTTGGCGGGCAGCTCCAGTTCGATGATCTGGCGGGCCGAGAAGAGGCTCATGGCCTGGCAGGCGTCATAGACCTGGTGCCAGTCCAGCCCGGCCTCGACCACGAAGCTGTGGCGCTCGTCGAAACCCTGCTTGCGCGCCAGCTGACGAATGGCATCGATGGCCTCCAGCTTGAGCAGGGGCTCGTCACCAAAAATGAGATAGCAGGGCTTGAGCCCTGCCTTGAGGTGGTCTGCGAGTTGTTCAGGGTAAATCCGCATCAGAGCCTGGCCTGGTTGAGGGGGGAGGATGCAAGGTCGATGGCCTGCTCATTCTTGAACAGCGGTTCGTCACCAAAAATGAGATAGCAGGGCTTGAGCCCTGCCTTGAGATGGTCCGTGAACTGCTCCGGATAGACTCTCATCAGGAGACTCGCATCAGAACTTGACCTGGCTGAGCTGACGGATCACCAGGTTTGCGGCCTGCTCCTGCATCTCCTTGCCGAGCTGCTCCTGCTCACGGGAGGAGGCCAGCGCCGCATCCGGCTTGTTCAGGAAGCTGCGGTTGAAGGTGATGGGGAAGACCTGGGTCGGCTTGCCCGGCACGGTCACGCTGAACTGGGTGCTGTAGCCCAGCAGGTATTCGCGATCCTGACCGATGGAGTCGACGGAGGCGACCTGACTGCTGCTGCTGACACCGGCCAGGGTCAGCACCGGAATGCCTTCCTTGTCTGCCAGGGTCACCCCTGACGCCTTGAGGCGGGTGGTCACTAGGCGATAGAAGTCGCTTGTCTTGTCACCGACCACCTTCATGGTCATCAGCTCGGGGGGGATGGCGGTACCGCGCATCTGAAAACCGCAGGCCTGCAGCAGCAGGCCCGTCAAGATGATGGCAATCCAGCGAATGAAGGGCATGCCCATGGATAATCCTCTTTGAAACCTTTGAACAACGGCGGGCGCCTGCCCGCCGTCATCATTCATGGATGTGCAGTGACCGGTGCCCGGTCTGCCATCCTCAGTTTGCGACTATGTTGAGCAGCTTGCCCGGCACGTAGATCACCTTGCGCACGGTCAGGCCTTCGGTGAATTTCTGCACCGAGGCATCTTCCATGGCCAGCTTCTCGACGTCTGCCTGGCTGATCTCGGCCGGCACGGTCAGCTTGCCGCGCATCTTGCCGTTGATCTGTACCACCACCAGCTTCTCGGTCTCGACCATGGCCGCTTCGTCGGCGACCGGCCAGCCGGTCACGTCGATGTCCCCTTCCTTGCCCAGCATCTTCCACAGCTCGAAGCCGATGTGCGGGGTGATGGGGTAGAGCATGACCACCACGGCCTCCAGCGCTTCCTGCATCAGGGCGCGGTCCTGCTCGTCGCTGCCGAGCTTGGAGAGGTTGTTCATCAGCTCCATGATGGCGGCGATGGCGGTGTTGAAGGTCTGGCGACGACCCACGTCATCGCTCACCTTGGCGATGGTCTTGTGCAGCTCGCGGCGCACGGCCTTCTGCTCGCTGCTGAGTGCCGCCACATTCAGGGCTGGGGCGGCGCCGGCGCTGACGTGTTCGAAGGTGATGCGCCACAGGCGACGCAGGAAGCGCTGGGCACCCTCGACGCCGGAGTCGGACCACTCCAGGGTCATGTCGGCCGGGGAGGCGAACATCATGAACAGGCGCACGGTATCGGCACCGTAACGTTCCACCATCAGCTGGGGATCGATGCCGTTGTTCTTGGACTTGGACATCTTGGTCATGCCGGAGTGGATGACCTCGCGACCCTCGAGGTCGACGGCCTTGGTGATACGACCCTTGTCGTCACGCTCGATCTTGACGTCGAGGGGGCTGACCCAGACGTTGCCGCCCTTCTCGTCCTTGTAGTAGAAGGCATCCGCCAGCACCATGCCTTGGCAGAGCAGGCGCTTGAACGGCTCGTCGCTGTTCACCAGGCCGGCGTCGCGCAGCAGCTTGTGGAAGAAGCGGGCGTACAGCAGGTGCATACAGGCGTGCTCGATGCCGCCGATGTACTGATCCACCGGCAGCCAGTGGTTGGCGGCCGCCGGATCCAGCATGCCCTTGTCGTAGTCCGGGGAGCAGTAGCGGGCATAGTACCAGGAGGACTCCATAAAGGTGTCGAAGGTATCTGTCTCGCGGAACGCTTCCTGACCGTTGTAGCTGGTCTTGGCCCACTCGAGATCGGCCTTGATGGGGCTCTGGATGCCGTCCATCACCACGTCTTCCGGCAGCAGCACCGGCAGCTGGCCTTCCGGCGTCGGCACCACAGAGCCGTCTGCCAGGGTCAGCATGGGAATGGGGGCGCCCCAGTAACGCTGACGGGAGACACCCCAGTCGCGCAGGCGATAGTTGACGGTGCGCTTGCCGCAGCCCAGGCTCTCCAGCTTGGTGGCGATGGCATCGAAGGCGGCCTGGAACTCGAGACCGTCGAACTCGCCGGAGTTGAACAGCACGCCCTTGTCGGTGTAGGCGGCGGCGATCACGTCCGGCACCTCGCCCTCGGCGGGCTTGATGACGGGCTTGATCTCGAGGCCGTACTTGGTGGCGAACTCGTGGTCACGCAGGTCGTGGCCGGGGACCGCCATCACGGCGCCAGTGCCGTAGTTCATCAGCACGAAGTTGGCGACCCAGACCGGTACCTTGCGGCCATCCAGGGGGTGAATGGCATAGAGGCCGGTGGCCATGCCCTTCTTCTCCATGGTCGCCATGTCGGCTTCGGCCACCTTGGTGTGCTTGCACTCCTCGATGAAGGCGGCGAGCTCGGGGTTGCCCTCGGCGGCCAGGGTCGCCAGCGGATGGCCGGCGGCGATGCCCACATAGGTCACGCCCATGAAGGTGTCGGGACGGGTGGTGTAGACCTCCAGGTGATCAGCCTGGCCGTCGACCTTGAAGCTGATGTTGACCCCTTCGGAGCGGCCAATCCAGTTGCGCTGCATGGTCTTGACCATCTCGGGCCAGCCGTCCAGGTTGTCGATGTCGTTCAGCAGCTCTTCGGCATAGTCGGTGATCTTGATGAACCACTGGGGGATCTCTTTCTGCTCCACCGGGGTGTCACAGCGCCAGCAGCAGTTGTCGATCACCTGCTCGTTGGCCAGCACCGTCATGTCGTTCGGGCACCAGTTGACGGAGGAGGTCTTCTTGTAGACCAGGCCCTTCTCGTAGAGCTTGGTGAAGAACCACTGCTCCCAGCGGTAGTAATCCGGCTTGCAGGTCGCGAGCTCGCGATCCCAGTCGTAGCCGAGCCCCAGCATCTTCAGCTGGTTCTTCATGTATTCGATGTTTTCGTAGGTCCAGGGCGCCGGCGCCGTGTTGTTCTTGATGGCGGCGTTCTCGGCCGGCAGACCGAAGGCATCCCAGCCGATGGGTTGCAGCACGTTCTTGCCATTGAGCCGTTGATAACGGGAGATCACATCACCTATGGTGTAGTTGCGCACGTGCCCCATGTGTAGACGACCAGACGGATAGGGGAACATGGAGAGGCAGTAGAACTTCTCTTTGTCTACTTTTTCCACGGCCTTGAAGGTTTTCTTGGCATCCCAGTGCTGCTGCACTGCTGGTTCTATGGATTGGGGAACGTATTGCTCTTGCATTGGTGACATCCGGATCTGTGAAATGAATAGATAAATCAGCTGGGAAATCCAGATAGAATACCCATATCCTGCGGCGGCAACAACCGCCAGCATCCGCCGGGTCTCGGGCCGGCCATGATCAGCTTGCAGCAGAGGAGTAACGGCCATGGACAAACAGCAAAAAGGGTACGAAGCCTTCATCGCCCAGCTTAGGAAGCAGTGGGAGGAGACGGAGGAGTTTCAGGGAGAGCGCCTGAACCGCATGATCGCCAGGGTGCAGGCCTATCTGGAGGCGGCCGGCGATCTGACCAAGGACGAGCTGGCACTCATCGCCGAATACGTGAAACGGGATCTCGGCAACTACGACGAGGGCAAGAGCGAGGCGCCGGAATCCGCCTTTATGCTGGCATTGAAAGACACCGCCTGGTCCTGGCTCGCCGACGTGACGGACCGCGCCCAGGTGGAGTGGCAGGAGCTGGCCGAGGAGCTGGAGCACAAGGGCATCTACCGCGCCGGGGACTGGGTCGGCCTCGGGGTGCTGGTGTGCGATCACTGCGAGTGGCGCCACACAGTGCTTCACCCCGAACAGCTCGGCACCTGCCCGGAGTGCGGGGCCAACGAGTATCATCGTGAGCCGCTCTCACCCTGATATCGGGTGATGAGCTCAATAGAAAGAGGCGCCCAGGGGCGCCTCTTTCTATTGATGGCTATCGGCCGGCAGCGGCTCAGCCCTTGCGGGCCCAGGGATGGGCGCGGGGGCGCAGGGCCAGCCCCAGACCCAGCAGCAGGGCGGCGATGCCGTACATGGGCCAGCTGCCAAAGCGCAGGTAAGGGGTCTGGCCGTGGGCCGGACGCACCTCGGCTCTCAGCACGCCGGCCTCGAATTGCGGGATCTGGGCCAGGATGCTGCCGTCTATCTCGGTGACGATTGTGATGCCGGTGTTGGTGTCCCGCAGCAGCGGACGGGCCAGTTCAAGGGCCCGCATGCGGGCGATCTCCATGTGTTGCCAGGGGCCGATACTGGTGCCGAACCAGGCGTCGTTGGAGACGGTCAGCAGGAAGTCGGTATCCGGCTGCACGTTGCGGCGCACCTCGTCCGGGAAGATGATCTCGTAGCAGATGGCGGCGGCGAACTTGAGCCCCTTGGCGATGAGATTCGGCTGCACCTCGTCACCCTGGCTGAAGGAGGACATGGGCAGGTTGAAGAAGGGGGCTATGGGGCGCAGTAGATCTTCAAACGGCACGAACTCGCCGATGGGCAGCAAGTGGTACTTGTAGTAGCGGTTCTTGTGCTCGTAGTGGTAGGACTCCTTGCCCGCCGCGTCCTGCACCCCCATGCCGAGCACGGTGTTGTAGAAGCGCTGCTGCTGGAGGTCGTAGTGGATGATCCCCGCCAGCAGGCCGGTGTCGTTCACCTTCATCGCCTTGTCCAGGCTCTCCAGATAGGTGCCCATCTCCTTCTCGATGGCCGGGATGGCGGACTCCGGCCAGACGATGATGTCGGCATCCTGATTCTCGCGGCTAAGATCCTGATAGGTGCGCACCGTGGGGATCAACGCCTCCGGATCCCACTTGAGGGACTGGGCGATGTTGCCCTGCACCAGGGCCACCTTGACCGGCTCGCCCCGGGTGACCCAGCTGAGCTGCATCAGCCCTTGCGCCACACCCACCAGGGCGACCGGCACCAGCAGCCAGGACGGCTTGCGGCTCTGCCATACCAGCCAGAGGGCGGAGGTAGAGAGCAGCAGCGCCAGGGTGATGCCCTGCACCCCCAGGATGGGGGCGAACCCCTTGAGGGGGCCGTCGATCTGGGTGTAACCAAACCAGAGCCAGGGGTAGCCGGTCATCACCCAGCCCCGCAGCCAGTCGGCACCGAGCCAGAGGGCCGGGAAGGCGAGCAACCAGCGACTCCAGTGGCGGCCGCTGAAGAAGCGGGCAAACAACCAGCAGGCCAGAGTCGGGTAGAGAGAAAGGTAGGCGCAAAGCCCGGCCAGCAGCACGAAGGCCGCCGGCAGCGGGATACCGCCGAATTCCGTCATGCTGACGTGGATCCACCATTGGCCCGGCAGGAAGAGCCCTATGGCGTAGCCGAAGCCGCGCCAGGCCGCCTGTTTGGGGCTTGCCTTGTCCAGCAGGGCGTAGAGGCCGAGCAGGGAGAGGATCACCAGGGGCCAGTAGCCGAAAGGAGAGAAGGCCAGGACGGCGATGGCACCGGAGGCCAGGGCAAACAGGCTGGTCAGAAATTTGGATTTCACTGGGCTAGGGGCTCGAATTGGACTGAATAAAGTTAAGTGGCCGACATCTTAACCGCAAACGGTGCCAACGGCGAGCCTCCCGGCGGCCGGGTATCGAGGGGCGGTGGCAGGGGGGAGCGAAGGAGAAAGGGGCCTGGCAGCATGACAAACGCCCCTTGGCAGGGGCGTTGAACGTCAGATCCGGGGCGGGAGAGATCAGGACTCCGGCTGGGCGGCCGCGTGATTCTCCGGGATCTTCACCTGCAGCTGCTGCAGGCGGCGACGATCCGCATGCATCACCTTGAACAGGTAGCCGTCGAGTTCGATCTCTTCCCCCTTCTTCGGCAGGTGGCTGAAGGCGTGCATCACCAGGCCGCCCACCGTATCCACCTCTTCATCGCTGAACTGGGTGCCGAAGAATTCGTTGAAGTCCTCGATCTCGGTGAGGGCGCTGACGGAGAAGACCCGCTTGCTGATGCGGCGGATCTCTTCCGGCTCGTCCTCGATGTCGTCGAACTCGTCGTCGATCTCGCCGACGATGAGCTCGAGGATGTCTTCTATGGTCACCAGACCCGAGACACCGCCAAACTCGTCCACCACTATGGCCATGTGGTAGCGCTCTTCCCTGAACTCCTTGAGCAGGCGATCGACCCGCTTGCTCTCAGGCACTATCACCGTGGGGCGCAGGATCTGCTCGAGCTGCAGGGGCTCGCTGGCGTGCTGGCCGCCGAAACCGAACGGCAACAGGTCCTTGGCGAGCAGTATGCCCTCCACATGATCCTTGTCTTCGTTGATCACCGGGAAGCGGGAGTGGCCGGATTCGATGATGACCGGCAGGAACTCGTCCACCGGTTGGGACTTCTCTATGGTCACCATCTGGGAGCGGGGGATCATGATGTCACGCACGCGCAGCTCGGCAATTTCGAGCACGCCCTCGATCATGTCCTTGGTGTCCTGATCGATGAGGTCTCGCTCTTCGGCATCGGCGATGACTTCCACCAGATCATTGCGGTCTTTTGGCTCGCCCTGGAAGAGTTGGCTGAGCTTGTCGAGCCAGGTTTTCTTCGGCGAGCCGGTACTAGGGTGATCGTCGGTCATTTTCTCTCTTGGTTACTCGTGTGAACACAGGGTCGTTGTCTCGGCACTATGAGGATGGCGGCCGACTGTTTCAATCGGTTGACCATCCCCCTGGCCTCACTCTTCGTCGTCGAGGTAAGGATCGGGGATGCCCATCTCCTGCAGGATGTCGCGCTCGAGCTGCTCCATCTCCTCGGCCTCCTCGTCCTCGATATGGTCATAACCTAGCAGATGCAGACTGCCGTGCACAACCATGTGGGCCCAGTGGGCCATGAGGGGTTTGTTCTGCTCGATGGCCTCGGCTTCCACCACCTGACGACAGATCACCAGATCCCCGAGCAGGGGCAGCTCCATGCCGGGAGGGGCTTCGAACGGGAAGGAGAGCACATTGGTGGGCTTGTCCTTGCCGCGGTAGCTGTGGTTGAGCTCTCGGCTCTCCGCCTCATCCACCAGCCGCACCGTCACCTCGGCCTCTTCCTGGAAGCCGAGAATGGTGCCCTCGAGCCAGCCTTGCAGCTGGGCTTCGGTGGGCAGACCTTCCGGGTTGGCACAGGCCAGTTGCAGATCCAGGATCAGGCTCATTGGGCACTCTCTTTATTGGTGTTGACTGCGGCCTTGTCGGCCGCCTGTTGGGCGTCGAACGCCTCGTAGGCCTGGACGATGCGGGCCACCACGGGGTGGCGCACCACGTCCTTGGACTCGAAGAAGTTGAAGGAGAGGCCATCGACCCCCTGCAGCACTTCCAGGGCGTGGCGCAGGCCGGACTTGGTGCTGCGGGGCAGATCCACCTGGGTGATGTCGCCGGTCACCACCGCCTTGGAGTTGAAGCCGATACGGGTCAGGAACATCTTCATCTGCTCGGTGGTGGTGTTCTGAGCCTCGTCCAGGATGATAAAGGCGTCATTGAGCGTTCTGCCGCGCATATAGGCGAGCGGCGCCACTTCGATGATGTTGCGCTCCATCAGCTTCTCCACCCGCTCGAAGCCCAGCATCTCGAACAGGGCGTCGTAGAGGGGGCGCAGGTAGGGGTCCACCTTCTGGGAGAGATCCCCCGGCAGGAAGCCGAGCTTCTCCCCCGCCTCCACCGCCGGGCGGGTCAGCAGGATGCGGCGGATCTCCTGGCGCTCCAGGGCGTCCACCGCTGCGGCCACAGCTAGATAGGTCTTGCCGGTACCGGCCGGACCTATGCCGAAGCTGATGTCGTGGCGCACTATGTTGGCGATGTACTGGGCCTGGTTCGGGCTCCTCGGCTTGATGAGGCCGCGCTTGGTCTTGACCGTCACCTCCTTGCCGTAGGGCAGGCTGGGGGCCTCTTCTTCATCCTGCTCCAGTACCCGGGACTCCTGTACCGTCAGGTGGACCATCTCCGGGGTGATGTCGGTCACCTTGCCGCCTTTGAGCGGCTGGGTCTCCACATAGAGGTGCTTGAGGATGACGGCGGCGGCATCGATTTGCGCCTGCTTGCCGAGCAGCTGGAAGTGGTTGTCGCGGTAGCTGATCTCGACGCCGAGGCGACGCTCCAACTGCTTGAGATTGTCGTCGAAGGGTCCGCACAGGCTGGCCAGCCGCAGGTTGTCGGCGGGCTCAAGGTGCAGGTTCAGGGTCGCGATATGTCGGCTCAAATTGACCTCGTCTCAAGGCTCTTCCCCCGAAAGGGAAGAGAGATTAATGGGGAGTGAAGGCCGCAACGCCCAGGGGATCGGGCACGTTGTCGGGGCGGCGGGCCAGGATCTCGCTCGGCGCCGTGGCGATACGCAGGTTCATCTCGTCCTCGCCGCGGATGAAACGGCCGCGCAGGGAGAAGGGGCGCACGTCGGTGATCTCCACGTCGGCGAAGCCGCCGATGAGGCGGTGGGAGCCCTCGAAGTTGACCACACGGTTGTTCTCGGTGCGGCCGCTGAGCTGCATGGGATCCATCTTGGAGGGGCCTTCCACCAGGATGCGCTGCACCGAGCCCAGCATGGCGCGACCGATGAGCATGGACTGGTGGTTGATCTGGTTCTGCAGCCGGGTCAGGCGGGCCTTCTTCACCTCCATGTCCACATCGTCAGGCAGGTCCGCGGCCGGGGTGCCGGGGCGAGGGCTGTAGATGAAGCTGAAGCTCATGTCGAAGTTGATCTCCTCGATCAGCTTCATGGTGGCCTCGAAGTCCTCGTCCGTCTCGTTCGGGAAGCCGACGATGAAGTCCGAGCTCATGGTGATGTCGGGACGCACGGCCCGCAGGCGGCGGATCTTGGACTTGTACTCCAGCACGGTGTGGGGTCGCTTCATCATGGTCAGGATGCGATCCGAGCCGCTTTGCACCGGCAGGTGCAGGAAGCTGACCACCTCCGGGGTGTCCCGATAGACCTCGATGATGTCGTCGGTGAACTCGATGGGGTGGCTGGTGGTGTAGCGAATGCGGTCGATGCCGTCGATGGCGGCAACCAGCCTGAGCAGCTCGGCGAAGGTGCAGTCATCCCCCTCGAAGGTGGGGCCGCGATAGGCGTTGACGTTCTGGCCGAGCAGGTTGACCTCGCGCACCCCCTGCTGGGCGAGCTGGGCTATTTCGTAGAGCACGTCATCCAGGGGCCGGCTCACCTCTTCGCCGCGGGTGTAGGGCACCACGCAGAAGGAGCAGTACTTGGAGCAGCCTTCCATGATGGAGACGAAGGCGGTGGCGCCTTCGGCGCGGGGCTCCGGCAGGTTGTCGAACTTCTCGATCTCGGGGAAGGCGATGTCCACCTGGGCGCCATGGCCCTCCTGCACCTGTTTGATCATGGCGGGCAGGCGATGGAGGGTCTGGGGGCCGAAGACGATGTCCACATAGGGGGCGCGCTTTCTCAGATTGTCCCCTTCCTGGGAGGCGACGCAGCCGCCCACCCCGATCACCAGACCCGGCTTCTTGGCCTTGAGCTTCTTCCAGCGACCGAGCAGGTGGAACACCTTCTCCTGGGCCTTCTCGCGGATGGAACAGGTGTTCAGCAGCAGGACGTCGGCCTCTGCGGGCTCCTCGGTCAGCTGATAACCATGGCTGGCGTCCAACAGGTCCGCCATCTTGGACGAGTCGTACTCGTTCATCTGGCAGCCCCAGGTCTTGATATGAAGTTTCTTGCTCATCGCTACTCTTGACTGTTTTTTGCTATCGACAGGGTCAAAGGACCGGGCATTTTACTCCGCAATGGCGGGGCTGACTAGTTAATATCCGGCGGGCCCGGGGGCTGGCCGGCCGCGTCAACAGCGGCTTTGCCCTTGATGGAGCAAGGCAATTCGCCGCCTCTCTCACTGTTTATCCCCCCTCCTTGCGCTATCATGCCCCCATTCGGTTTAGCCCCTCTATGCTTGTGCGGGGCGCCCATTTCAGGAAGTACGTCATGGAACATTGCGATATCGCCATCGTCGGCGCAGGTATGGTGGGGGCCGCCACCGCCTGTCTGCTGGCGGGCCAGGGCCTCTCCGTGCGGGTCATCGAGACCCGGCTGCCCGAGCCCTATGCCCCCGAGCAGCCGCTGGATCTGCGGGTCTCCGCCATCAGTCAGGCCTCGGTGGCCCTGCTGGCCCAGGCCGGTGCCTGGCAACACCTGCAGCAGATGCGGCTGTGCCCCTATCGCCGGCTGGATACCTGGGAGCTGGACGGCTTCGCCACCCGCTTCGACGCCGTCGATCTGGGGCTGCCCCAGCTCGGCTACATCATCGAGAACCGGCTGGTGCAGCTCGCTCTGCTCAAGAGAATGGAAGATTTCCCGAGCATCCAGACCCATACCCCGGCAGCGGTGCAGAGCCTTATTCAGGACAGGGAGCACGCCACCCTGCTGCTGGATGACGGCACCGAGCTGCGGGCGCGCTGGGTGCTGGCCTGCGACGGTGCCGAGTCCCACACCCGCCGCCTCGCCGGCATCGGCGTGTCGCGCTTCGAGTACCGCCAGCACTGCATGCTGATCAATATCGACACCGAGTTCGAGCAGGAAGACATCACCTGGCAGCAGTTCACCCCGAGCGGCCCGCGCGCCTTCCTGCCCCTGCCAGGCCAACACGGTTCCCTGGTGTGGTACGACAGCCCGGCCCGCATCCGCACCCTGTCCGCCATGAGCAACGAGGCCCTGGCGGCCGAGGTGCGCCGCCATTTCCCGGCCCGGCTCGGCGGCTTCACCGTCACCGGCAAGGGCAGCTTCCCCCTGGTGCGCCGCCATGCCAATGACTACCACGCCGGGCGGGTGCTGCTGCTCGGGGACTCGGCCCACACCATCAACCCCCTGGCGGGGCAGGGGGTCAACCTCGGCTTCAAGGACGTAGCCTGCTGGGTGGAACTGCTCACCAAGGCGGGCAGCGACTGGCATGAGATGGCGCTGGCCGAGCGCTACGAGCGTCGTCGCCGCCCGGACAACCTGCTGATGCAGTCGGGGATGGATCTCTTTTACGGGGTCTTCAGCAACGAGATAGGCCCCCTGCGACTTGCCCGCAATCTGGCGCTGAATCTGGCGGACAAGGCGGGCCCCCTCAAGGAGATGGCGCTGCGCTACGCCCTGGGGTTGGTATAAAGGCAGTGTGCTGCACTGCCCATTGATCCTCTGGTGGAGTATCAAGCTGCAGGGTTGATGCACTTGGTATTTTATATGGCCTGACGCGGTGCCGCTGGTGATGCCGATGCCGCAAGGGCCGAACGAAATCCGACAATCGTGGAGCAAACCATGAACAAGGCACTGCTGGTGATCGACTTTATCAACGACATCGCTCACCCGGACGGGCGCATCGCCGCCTCGGCGGCCCACGTGGTGGAGCAGGATGCCATCAAGCATGCGAACCAGGCGCTGGCCCATGCCCGCGCCCAGGGCTGGCTGGTGATCCTTATCAAGGTGGGCTTTGACCAGCACTATCTGCTGCAGCCCAAGAATTCCCCCATGTTTGGCCGGGCCCAGCGGTTAGGCGCCTTGTCCCTGGCCGGCGGCGGCACGGATTTTCACCCCGATCTGGACGTGCAGCCCGGCGATCTGGTGCTGACCAAGCCCAGGGTCAGCCCCTTCTACGGCACGGCGCTGGAGCCGGCGCTGCGGGCCAACCGGATCGATCACCTCTATCTCTGTGGTGTCAGTACCAGTTGGGCCATCCAGGCCGCCACCCGGGATGGACACGATCGGGATTACGCCATCACCATCCTCGAGGACGCCTGCGCCGCCGCCGATGCCATGGAGCATCACGGCTCCCTGCGCCAGCTTGGACGCATCGCCGAGATCATCAAGGTGGCCCAACTGAGCTGACGCACCCTATCGAGTCGCTCACATTTTGCTCATGGGCCGCTGTTGAAACCACGTTGTTTTGGGCAAGATGGTAAAAAACCGCTGACCACAAGGATGAGGGCATGCGCTATCAAGGAAAAATCGCGAGTTGGAACACCCAGCGCGGCTTTGGCTTTATCAGGCAGCAGTCACAGTCACAGCAGGAGCAGAGAGATGGGGATCTCTTCGTGCACGTATCCTCCCTGACCTTCGACGGCAGGCTGCCCGAGCCAGGGGAGCGCGTCTCTTATCGGCTCGGTACCGGCAAGGACGGCAAGCCCTGCGCCATGCAGGTGTTTTTCCCCGACCGTCCCCTGTCGCTGGCGGATGGGTTCAGTCCGGCGCCGGATCGGCCCTTGTCCACGGGCAATGGATCCAGCCGCTTGCCACCCGCCGTGACTCCCTCCAAGGGGCAGAGCGCGGCACCGAGATCTCGCCTGCAGCCTGCCCATAGGCGTAAGGGCAGCTGGCAGGGCAAGCTGATCCCCCTGCTGGTGCTGGCGGGTCTGTTTTCAATCTATTCCCGCTTCTCGGCCGAGTCGGTCTCACCGCAGCCTGTATCCTCACCCACGGGCGCCGGGGTGAGCGCTTTTGCGAGCGCCCCGCCGGCCCCCACCTTTGTTCGCCAATGCGATGGCAGGCAGTACTGCTCCCAGATGACCTCCTGTGAGGAGGCAACCTGGTTTTTGCAAAATTGCCCCAATACCAAGATGGATGGCCATGGCAGAGGAAACGGCATTCCTTGTGAAAGCCAGTGGTGCGGCCGTTGAGTCACCGACCCCATTAGCAAAAGGGTCAGCCCACCCAGGCTGACTGGCCTTTTAACCCTGCCCGGATGAACGGAATGCTTGGGTGCTCATACGTCATGTGGCGGGCCTGACCTGCGGGTGGGCCGTCTTGACCAGCGCCAGGAACTGATCCCGGATGGGGTCGGCGAAGCTCGCATTCCACACCAGGCTTATTTCCCACTGTGAATAGGGGCCTGAGAGGGGATAGAGGGTGACATCGGGCCCTGCGATAAAGCTGACGCTGCGGGGCAATATGGCGTTGCCTATGCCGGCCGCCACCAGGGCCACCAGGGTCTGAATATCCTCCGCCTCCTGGATGACGCCGGTCAGGCGGTTGGCGCCGAGGAAGTTGGCGATCTGCTGGGTGAGACCCGGGCAGCGATGACCCACCATCTGCAGCAGGGGTTGTTGCACCAGGGCCCGCTCCACATCGAAGGCGGCGGGGTCCGGCCCTATCAGCTGGGTCGGCACCGCCAACACCAGGCTGTCCGTCAGCAGCCTGTGTTCGTGCAACTGTGGCGCCTCTGGCCTTCGCATGAAACCGACCTGCAGCTGGCCGGAGAGCAGCATCTCGTGCTGGATGGCGGAGGGCATGTCCTGCAGGTGCACCATCACATCGGGGGCCTGTCGCTTGAAACGGGCCACCAGGGAGGGGGCCAGCACGAAGCTCGACAGGCCGAACCCCATCTTGAGCCGTCCGGCGAGACCGCTCGCCAGCGCCAGGGCGTGGCGTTCGAACTCCTTGCCGTGATCGACCAGGGCGCGGGCCTGGCTGAGCAGCTGAACGCCGATGGCGGTCAGCTCGGCGCCGTGGCGTCCCCGGTTGAACAAGGTGCTGCCGAGGGCCTGCTCCAGTCCCTGGATCTGCTTGGTGAGCGCCGGCTGGGTGACGAACAGCCGGTTGGCGGCCTCCCGGTAGTTGGCCGTCTCGGCCAGGGTCACGAAGGCGTGCAACTGCCTCAGATCGAATTTCATTCCGTTTGGTTATCCATTCCGTTTGATTATCAAATGTGGCGATTTATTGATTATAAATTATCTATTGGCCTTGTTCTAATGGTGTTGCAGCGGGTCGGGAGTCGACCCGAACGGGGAACGAGGAGTCACATCATGCAAAGCGAACGCTATCTGTTTCTAATCAAGGGAAGCCTCATCATGGCCCAGCCGCTGGCGGCGGCCGAGACGGGGGAGCTGTTGACCAGTCTGTTGTCACAGGGGTTTGTGGTGGCCCCCCTGCTGGTATGGGCGAGCGATACCGAACAGGCTCTGGCCTGCTATGAGGCGAGGGCTCAGCGTCAGGCGCTCGCCAGCTCCCTGTCCGGTGTCGAACCCAGGCTGGCGGGAGCGGCGACATGAGCTCCATTGCCTTGCGGGCCAGGGCCCTGCTACTGGACATGGATGGAACCCTGGTCAAGTCGACCGCTGGGGTGGAGACCGTGTGGCGACTCTGGTGCCAGCACCATGGGCTGGCCCCCGAGCCCGTGCTGGCCATGTGCCACGGGGTGCGGGCAAAAGAGGTGATCGAGGCGCTGGCGCCCCAGTTGGACATGGTGCAGGAGATGGCCCGGCTGGACGAGTTGGAACTCGCGCATTCGGGGGTGGCAGAACCCATCGAGGGGGCGAGCGCCCTGCTCCATGGCCTGTCAGCCGAGCGCTGGGCCCTGGTCACCTCCGCCAGCAAGCGGGTGGCACGGGGTCGGCTCGCCGACGCCGGATTGCCGCTGCCGAGGTTGATGGTTGGCGGAGATGACGTGGTGCGGGGCAAGCCGGATCCCGAGCCCTATCTGCTGGCGGCGGCCCGGCTCGGCCTGGATCCCGCCGACTGCCTGGTGTTCGAGGATGCCCATGCCGGCATCGCGAGCGCCCTGCATGCCGGTTGCCGGGTGGTGCAGATAGGGGGCGATAGCTTGCTCAATGCCAGGGTGAGCGGCTGGGTCGATGACTGGCGCCAGATCCGGGTCACAGAAGAGGCACAGGGTCTGCGGCTTGCGCTGACAGGGCAACTAAAGCGTCTGTGCGGCTGAACTCGTTGGCACACGGCCTGGGGCCTGGGGGGAACCCTCAGGCCCCGAGCGGGTGGGCGACCCTCTCTTGCCCACAATCCTCATGCAGTTCCACCCGGTTGCGGCCATTGCGCTTGGCCTGATAGAGCGCCTGATCGGCGCGGGAGAGCAACCTGTCCAGGTTGTAGGTGCCGCGCTGCTGACAGGCCATGCCGATGCTGATGGTAGCGCCGACTGGCCGGCCCGTCTCATCCATCACGCTGAGCCCGGCTACTCTCTCCCGCAACCTCTCGACCACCTCCAGTGCCTGGGATTGGGTGGCCGCCGGCAGCAGGACCGCAAACTCCTCTCCCCCGAGACGGGCGAACAGATCCCCCTGGCGCAGGTGTTGTCGCACCGCCTCGGTGCAGGCCCTGAGCAGGGTGTCACCGGCCTCGTGGCCATGGGTGTCATTGATGCGCTTGAAGTTGTCCAGATCCAGCATGCAGACCGCGATGGGGTGCTGGCGCTGCTCGTGAGTCGCCAGCATGGCCTGGGCCACCGGCCAGAAGCCGGTGCGATTGAGGGTGCCGGTGAGGTGATCGTGATGGGCCAGGTGCTCCATCCTGCTCAACAGCGCGTTGCGGGCGGCCATGATGCTGGCGGCGGTGAGCGGAGTGAGGGCGATCAGCATGAGACCGATGCGAACCGAGAACATCCAGTACTGGGTCTGGGCATCGTGGTTGATGGTCAGGTAGCCGTAGGAGAGTGCCAGCAGGGTCAGGGAGCTGAAACAGAGGGAGAGCAGGCTGGTGGTAAACAGCGAATAGGTGACGGCACACCACAGCAGGGCGGGCACCGGGAAGACGATGGAGCCAGGTCCCTCGATCAGCAGGGCCAGCAGCAGGGTGGCAAGGAAGCTCAATAGCGGCAGCATGTTGGCCCAGGAGATGCTGGGCCGATAGAAGTCGATGCGCCACTGGGCCAGGACGGCTAACGGGGGCAGGGTCAGGATGACCGGCAAGATGGCCATGTAGTTGACCAGCTCGCTGGCAAACCAGAAGCCGAGCCCGTAGAGCATGTCCCCCTTGAACAGCAATGGGTTGACGAGGGCGCCAACCAGCCCGGCGGCCAGGGACGCCGCCATGGTGATCAACAGCAGATAGACGATGGAGGTGGGGCGTCTTAGCCGGACATCCTCGTGATCAAGGCGGCGAAACAGCAGGTAGCCGACCCCGACGCCCGCCAGATTGCCCAGGGTCAGCAGCGTCGTCTTGATGGCGCTGTCATCGGTGAAGAGGGCCGCGAGCAGATAGCCGGCGATCCCCCCGATCCAGCCCGCCGGTGAGGCCAGGCGTGGATAGCGCAGCATGATGCCGAGCAGCACCGCATTGGCGGGCCAGAAGGCGGCCAGCAGGTCGGGGGGACGGGTGAAGATCCCGAGCAGGGAGAAGACGAGGATCAGGGTGGTGACGCACAGGAAGGCAAACAGGGGATAGAGTCTGGGTGAGACATGCGGATGTCCGGCCTCCCTCATGAGGTTCTCCTCGCGGTCACTGGTGGCGTTGCCACAGAGTATGGATGCAGGAAATGGAAAAAGGCAGGGAGCGGGGCGATGGGAAAACGCCCCCTCGGGGAGGGGGCGCGGGGGAGATTAACCGAAGACCCTGAAACGCACGTCGTCATCGATGAAGGTCTTGTCGCCGGCCGCTTGCTTGATGCTGCCGAAGGGCATCTGGGCGCGCAGGCGCCAGCTGGCGGGCAGATCCCACTGCTTGCGCACGGCCTCGTCGATCAGCGGGTTGTAGTGCTGCAGGGTGGCGCCAATCCCTTCCTGGGCCAGGGCGGTCCAGACGGAGAACTGGGCGATGCCGGTGGAGTGTTCGGACCAGACCGGGAAGTTGTCGGCGTAGAGCGCAAACTGCTCCTGCAGCCCCTTGATGACGTCGGTGTCCTCGAAGAAGAGCACTGTGCCGAAACCGGCGCGGAAGCAGCCATCCACCTTGCCTTCGCTCTGGGCATAGGCTTCGGGCGGCACTATTTTCTTCAGCTCCGCCTTGACGATGTCCCACACCTTGTGGTGCTGCTCGCCAAAGAGGATGACGGCGCGGGAGCTCTGGGAGTTGAACGCGGAGGGACTCTGCTTGACGGCATCCTGGATCAGGGCGGTCAGTTGCGCCGGGGTCTGGGAAACCTGGTCACCCAGGGCATAGATGGAACGACGTACCTTAATCTGTTCGATAAATGGACTGCTCATAACATCTCCTTTGTGTGATTAATCGTGGTCGCCAGACGCGGTCGTTAAGGCCAGTTGGCTCCGATTTCTCGAAGGCTCGACTATAACACCCCTCAAACCATTTGCCGTCAACCTGAGGTGATGACTGTTTCCACTAATTGTGGATATGCACATCGGAAAAGCGGGATAGCGACCTGGATCGCGTTGATGTCTTTTAAGTCAATAACCTTGACGGTTAATGATTTCAATCATTTTCTGGGCAATCGTTTCCACCATAGAATCCACATTCGGTAGCATTTTGTGGAGGTTGGATGACGAGTTGCATTCTGAAACAGCGTTACTACGTGCTGACCCCGCTCTCCGTGCTGCTCGGGGTGTTGGTGCTGATCGCCACCCTGCTGCTGGCCTTCACCAGCTACCAGCGCAGCATCGCCAAGACCGTGGGGAGCTATGAGCAGATGCTGGTCTCCATCGACGCCACCCTGCTCCAGGAGATGGCGCTGCGCAACCAGAACCAGCTCGCCGTGCTGGAGGCGTCCCTCGACAAGGAGGCCATCGCCCGTGGTCGCTCCGCCGTCAATCCGAGTTGGGCCATCGCCCACCAGTTCAAGCGGGATGCCCACTTCCTCTACTTCTACAACGCCCGCACCCAGCGGATCAGCAGCTACCCGGACAGGCCGCTGCCTGCGGATTACCACCCGCAGCAGAGACCCTGGTATCGGGCGCTCGCCAGCGACAGCGAGGAGTTGATCTGGTTCGGCCCGTACCCGGACTTTGGCTCCGACAAGCAGAGCCTGACCCTGATCAAGCGGGTCCTGGATGAGCAGGGGTTGCTGGGGCTGCTGATGGTGGACATGTCGTTCGAGTCGCTCCAGCACGCGCTGCAAAGAGCCATGGGCAACAAGCCGGTGGCCATCTACCTCACGAACCGTGACAGCGGCCAGCTGGTGGTGGGACACAACATGGCGCTGCTGCCTGCCGAAGGCACTGCGATCCCGGCCGAGATCACCGGCTGCAGCGCCAGCCTGCACGGCGTTCACCTCAAGGTGCCGCTGGAGAACATCGGTTGGGATCTCAACCTCTATCTGCCGCCGGCGGTGTTCAACGACAGCCTGTGGGAGACCCTGCTGATGGTGGTACTGCCCGCCCTGGCCCTGCTCACCACCTGGCTCTGCAGCCTGCTGTTCCTGATCAGGATATTCCGCCAGGAGCAGACCCTGGTGGAAGAGACCCTGAGCGGGATCCGTCGCAGCGGCGGGGCCATGATCCCCACGGAGCAGCCGGTGTGGTTCGTGCATGACAGCCTGGGAGAGATAGATCAGGTGCGTACCAGCCTGCTGCAGAAACAGGATGCCCTGCTGTGCGACCCTCTCACCAGCATCATGAACCGGCGGGCCTTCGAGCAGGACAGGGCCGAGTTCGAGCAATCCGACACCCCTTACTGGCTGGTGCTGTTCGACGTGGACAACTTCAAGCGGGTCAATGACTGTTGGGGACACAGCGTGGGGGATGCGGTGTTGTGCCGGGTGGCCACCATCATGGTGCGTACCCTGGGGGACCGCCGGGTCTATCGCATCGGCGGGGACGAATTCGCCGCCCTGTTGCCCTGGGGGGGAGCAGAGGTGGAGCAGCGCCTGACTCATCTGCTGGCGAGGGTACGGAGCTTGCAGTGGCGGGAATTCAAGTCGTCCATCACCCTGAGCGCGGGTGGGGCCCGCTATCCGGATGAGACCAAGGAGCTGTTCGAACTGGCCGATGAGTGTCTCTATCGGAGCAAGCACAGTGGGCGGGACTGCTGGCATCTCGCTCCCCTTGGGTCCGGATCCTGAGGCTGCTGACAGGATCTGTCCGAGCGTTGAGGGGGGAAAACGGGCCCATGCACCCGAAAAACCGGTCACGGGGGGGATGATTTCTCTTGTGACCTTTTTTTTTAACTAATTTTCAGTTGGTTAGCCTATTTCATCGGGTCCTGTCGCGGGGGGGCGACACTCTGCCTGGCAGTTGAGTTCCCGCAGATCCAGTAGCGGCGCGCCCGCCGCTTTGTATAGTGCAGGAAAATAATCAATCAGGTTTGACAGGAGTACTCCATGGACGCGAAAAAACACGGCATGGGCGCGATGGTGCTGTTGGGTGCGTTGTTGATGGCGGGCCCGGCGTTGGCCTCGGAAGATCTCAATACCGTGCTGGGGGGTGGCCTCGGCGGGGTGGCGGGGACCATGATCGGCAAGCAGCTCGGCGGTGACACCGGTGCCCTGGTGGGGGCTGCCGTGGGTGGCGCCGCCGGCGGCGCGGCCACGGCGAACAAGGGCAACAAGAACGAAGCGGCCATCGGTGGCGCGGTCGGGGCCCTCGGCGGTGCCGCCATCGGCAAGAGCGTGGGGGGTGACACGGGTCGCCTGATCGGGGCTGGGGTGGGCGGCGCAGGTGGCGCGGCCATCGGGGCCAGAACCGGTGACGGCCACGAGAGCAGGAACGATCGCTATTACGACGACAGGCGCTATCACAAGCACCACAAGAAATACAAAAAGCACCGCAAGCACAGATGGCATGACGACGATTGATCCAATCGCACACCACAAGAAAGGGGCCCATGGCCCCTTTTTCGATCCTGCTCGCGGCTCATCAGCCCGGTCTTCAGACCAATCTATGCTGGCGCCGGCCGATGGCGAAGGCGTTGATGTTGTCGATCAGCTGATCGGCGAGGCGCTGCATGGACTCCTCGCTGGCCCAGGCCACATGCGGGGTCAGGATGAAGTTCGGGTATTGCAGGGCCCGCATCAGCGGGTGATCCGGCGGGGGCGGCTCCTGGCTCGCCACATCGAAGCCGGCGCCGCCGAGCCGGCCGTTGGCGAGCGCCATCAGCAGTGCCTGCTCGTCCACCAGACCGCCCCGGCCCACGTTGATGAGCAGGGCCTCCGGTTTCATCATGGCCAGCTCCCGCTCGCCGATCAGGTGGCGGGTATAGGGAGTGAGGGGGCAGTGCAGGCTGATGACGTCCGAGCTCTGCAGCAGGGCCTCCAGGGGCAGGCGGTCGTCGTCTCCCGGGGCCCCGACCTGGCTCTGGGCGTAGAAGACCTCCATGCCGATGGCGCTGGCACGCTGGCCCAGGGCCTGCCCCAGGGTGCCCTTGCCGATGATGCCGAGGCGCTTGCCGTGGAGATCCGAGATGGGGTGATCGAAGAAGCAGAACTGGCCGCTCTGCTGCCAGCGTCCCTCCAGCAGGGACTGGCGCCAGGCGAACAGGTTGCGTGACAGGGCCAGCATGAGTGCCATGGCGTGCTCGGGTACCGAGGGGCCCGAGTAGTTGCGAATGTTGCACACGGCGACGTTGGCGGCGCGGCAGGCCTCCAGATCCAGGTTGTCGCTGCCGGTGGCCGCCAGGGCTATCAGCCTGAGTTCCGGCAGCTCGGCCAGCTCGGCGGCCCCGATGCGCACCTTGTTGATGATGGCGATGCTGGCGCACTTGAGCCGCTCCACCACCTGATCCGGTGCCGTGGTGGAGTAGCTTTGCCAGTGATGGGGAAAGTCGGGGCGACCCAGCTTGATGCCGGCGTCCAGGGTGTCGCTGTCGAGAAACACGATTTGCTGCATGAAGCCTCCTGCCGTTGATGAGGCCATGATGCCAAAAAGGGGGGCGGGATGACCAGTGTGCTGACTGTTGGCCGTGAAGCAGCCTGGCCGGGATCCTCTGATCGACCCTTGACGGGTCAGATCCAGCCGAGATGGGTCAACCAGCCCTGGATGCGGCCGGGGGTCTCCTCGAGTTCCATCAGGGCATAGGGGCGGTAGTTGAGTTTGTGGCTGCGGCGGCTCTCGCTGCGCCTCGCCTCGGCCGCCAGCAGGGGCCAGCGCCCCCCTTCCTCCTGATAGAGGTCCAGGGTCGGTATGCTGGCCTGGGCCACCTGTTTGGCCAGGGTCTGGTTGCTCTGCTGATTGGGGAAGAAGCCGTCCAGCAGCACCAGGGCGTCGGGGGCGGGCAGCTGTTCGCTGGCGATGAGGTTGGCGGCCCAGGCCGCACTGGTACCCTGGGCCAGCAGCAGCTTGAAGCCCCCCTCCTGCAGCTTGGCGTCGCTCAGTTTGACGATCCGCTCGGCGAATTGCTGGCGGAAGCTGTCGATGGCCTTCTGCTTCTTTTCGGCGGCCGGATCCAGCTCGAACTGCTGGGGGGAGGGGAGCAGCAGCAGGGTATCGAAGCCGAGGCGACCGAGCGCCCGGGTCAGCTGCCAGAGCTGGCCGCTGCGCTGCCAGTCCGGCAAGAGGATGGCCAGCCCCAGATAGCTGCCGCCGTCGTGCTTGGCGAACAGTACCCGTTGCTTGTCCACCTGGGTACTGTCCGGGATCCCTTTCCAGTCGCCCGCCTGCCAGTGATCCAGGGGGGCGGGAGGCGTGATCTCGCTGGCCGGCAAGGCGGTGCTTGCCAGCAGGCTCAACAACAGCAGTAAGGATGATTTGACCATATGCGCTCCCGGGTTCACTGGGTTAGCGGCGGCTGGCCCGTTTTCTGAAGGGGAATGCGCGGCGATGAAGTGACAGACGATGAGCGGGGAAGGGCTATCCCTTCCCCGCTTGCCTCAGCGGTGGAGCCTGGCGAGCTGCCTGTCGTGCAATGGGGTCAGGATCAGCAGGGCGCTGATGGCGCCGACCAGGGCGCAGAACATGTCGGACTGGGTGTCCCAGGGATCTCCCTGAGTGCCGAGGAACTCGTCGGCCCCCTGGCCGAGGGCGAGGGCCGCGCCCCATTCGATCAGCTCATAGCTGGCGCTGATGGCCAGCACCACGCTGACGACGAGAAACGCCAGCATGCGCTTGCCCTGCACATGGTGGCCGCGCAGCAATATCTCCCGGCAGGCGATGGCGGGCACGAAGCCCTGGAAGAAGTGGCCAATCTTGTCATAGGGGTTGCGGCCGAGATCGAACCACTGCTGCAGATCGAAGCCGAGCGGCACCCTGGCATAGGTGTAGGCCCCCCCCAGCATCAGCACGGCGGCGTGCAATGTGATCCCCAGATAGAGCAGGGTGGTGAGGGGGAAGCGCTCATGGCTCAGGATCAGCAGCGGCATGACGATGAGCACGGGGATCACCTCCAGCAGCCAGGTCAGCCTGTCATAGGGGTGCCAGCCGGAGATCACCAGCAGAGCCAGCGTGAGCAACAACAGCAGGATTTTTTGAGAAGATGTCATAGGGCGCCTGTGAGGGAGAAGAAACCTGACTTCATGATGTAGCCGCAATCGGCCCCAATGAAAAGGGGCAATCCCATTTTCTCCTATCCCGGGCGGAACGTCATGGACCCTGGCTGAACCACGAGGGGTCCTGGGCAGATAAAGAAAAAGCGAGCCTTGGGCTCGCTTTTTTGTCCGAACGGGTTTCAGCGGTCAAATTAGTTGACGCGACGCTTGAACTCGCCGGTACGGGTATCGATCTCGATCTTGTCGCCGATCTCTACGAAGGCGGCAACGGCCAGCTCGTAGGTGGTGCCCTTCAGGCGGGCCGGCTTGGTCACTTTACCGGAGGTGTCGCCACGGGCGGCCGGCTCGGTGTACTCGACTTCGCGAACGATGGTGGTCGGCAGTTCTACGGAGATGGCTTTCTCGTTGTAGAAAGTCACTTCACACAGATCTTCCATGCCGTCTACCAGGTAGTTCAGCGCGTCACCCAGGTTGTCTTTCTCGACGTCGTACTGGTTGTACTCGGTATCCATGAAGACATACAGGGGGTCGGAGAAGTAGGAGTAGGTGCACTCTTTACGCTCCAGTTGAACGACTTCCAGCTTGTCGTCAGCCTTGAATACGGTCTCGGTGGCGCTGCCGTTCAGCAGGCCTTTCAGCTTCATCTTGACCACGGCGGAGTTACGGCCGGATTTGTTGAATTCGGCTTTCTGGACCACCATCGGCTCGGTACCGATCATGACGACGTTACCAGCGCGGATTTCCTGTGCGGTTTTCATGTAAAAAATTCCTGTTCGTATACGGGCAGATAAAAACTGCCAGATTATATACGGCTTTCTAAAAATTTCACCAGCCGAGTGACGAGATCCCCGTCGGCGAGCAACTTATGTGACCAGGCTCGCGCATGTTGTTGCCAAATGGTGGCGTATTGCGGCCATTGCACCCAGAGTTCGCCGACATCCTGCCCGTGGTTGAGGGCGTGGCTGAAGTCGCGCAGCCACCGGGCGGCCTCTGCGGGCAGCGCCGCCAGATAGTGCTCGAGGAAATCGTCCAGCTTGGCGATATGAGCCTCGTCGTCCTGGGGGTAGATGTGCCACAGGAAGGGGCGGGCGGCCCACTGGGCTCGCACGAAGGAGTCTTCCCCGCGCACCAGGTTGAGATCGCAGCTCCACAGCAGCCGATCGTAGCCAGCCTGATCCGTCATGGGCAGCAGCTTGATGCACAGGCTCCCCGCCTGCAGCAGATCCCCCGCGTCGGCGGTGGCCCCTTCCAGCCCGGCGCCGATGAGCACGTCGTTGAGGGAGCGTCCCAGCGGCAGCAACAGGGTGACCGGGGTCGAACTCTGGCACCAGGTCGCCACCAGACTCCTGAGGGCGGCGCTTTCGTAGGTAAAGAGGCTTATCCTCAGCTCGTCATCCGCCTTGGGCGCTAACCCCAGGCCGGCCCAGTAAGCATTTAGGCCTGCCTCGTCCTGCTGCCACCGCTCCCGCGCCGTGATCAGCCCCTGCTCGCACAAGAGGCCCCCGGTTTTGGCCGTGAAGCCAGGGAAGAAGAAATATTTGTTCAGACTGGTATTGCCGACCCGCTGGGGGGAGGCGAGGCCGTGGCAATCCTCGACCCAGGCCTCGGCGGAGAGGTATTCCAGATTGATCCAGCAGGGAGGGGGGTTCTGCTCGGCCATGGCCTGCACGAAGGGAGCCGGCAGCTCGCAGGCGAAGGCCTCGATGACGACCCTGGCGGGGATGACATCGGCGGGCAGGACGGTGTGCCAGTGCTGGATATGGATGCCCTCCACCCACTGACTATCCTGTGCGGGATCCAGCCCGGGGCAGATGCGGGCGAAGCTCGCCAGATCGTCCACCCAAAGCCGCACCTTGCCGCGACCTTCCCGCTGCAACTGGCTGGCGAGTCGCCAGGTGACGCCGATGTCGCCGAAGTTGTCCACGACGCAGCAGAAGATATCCCAGTCAAACGGGGGCAGAGAAAGAGGCGCAGGGGTCGTCATGGATACATCACCGGATACGAAAAAGAGATAAAAAAACCGGTGCGCAGGGTAGCACACCGGTGGTTGAGGTCCTAACGGTCGGCACTTGGCCGAAGAGGAACTTACTCCTTTCCGTAGACGTTGTTCTCTTGTTCACGTACCCGAATAAAGGTGGTGCGCTTGGTGAGTTCCTTGAGCTGGCTGGCGCCCACATAGGTGCAGGTGGAGCGTACGCCGCCGAGGATGTCGCGCACCGTGTTCTCCACCGGGCCGCGGTAGGGCAGCAGCACCGTCTTGCCCTCGGAGGCACGGTAGTCGGCGACGCCGCCGGCGTGCTTGTCCATGGCACTGGACGAACTCATGCCGTAGAACTTCATGAAGGGGGATCCGTCCACCTCGACGATCTCGCCGCCGCACTCCTCGTGAGCCGCCAGCATGCCCCCCAGCATCACGAAGTCGGCGCCGCCGCCGAAGGCTTTCGCCACGTCACCCGGGCAGGTGCAACCGCCGTCACCGACGATCTGGCCGCCGAGGCCGTGGGCCGCATCGGCGCACTCTATGATGGCCGAAAGCTGGGGATAGCCGACCCCGGTCTTGACCCGGGTGGTGCAGACGGAGCCCGGCCCTATGCCGACCTTGACGATGTCGGCGCCGGAGAGGATCAGCTCCTCCACCATCTCGCCGGTGACCACGTTGCCCGCCAGGATGACGTGGTTCGGGCAGGCCTCACGGATCTTGCGCAGGAACTCGACGAAGTGCTGGGAGTAGCCGTTCGCCACGTCCACGCAGATGAAACGCAGGGCCTCTGACATGGCAAGGAGCTGGCGGGTCTTGGTAAAGTCATCCTCGGAGGTGCCGGTGGAGACCATGATGTGGCCGAGCAGGGCCGGGTCGGTTTCGTTCACGAAGGTTTGCCACTGGGCGAGGCTATAGTGCTTGTGCACCGCCGTCATCATCTCGAAGCCGGCCAGGGTGCGGGCCATGGCGAAGCTGCCCACGGTATCCATGTTGGCGGCGATGACGGGCACCCCCTGCCATTGGCTCTGGGTGTGCTTGAAGGTGAACTGACGGGTCAGGCTGACTTGGGAACGGCTCTTGAGAGTAGAGCGCTTGGGGCGGAACAGTACATCCTTGAAACCGAGCTTCAAGTCTTCTTCGATACGCATTGCGAATTCCTTTTTGAGCCTCGTTGGTGCGTCACTTTGCAGTGGCAAATTTTCGGCAGGCACAAAAAAACCGCAGGTTTTCAAGGCCTCCGGTTTACAACAGTCTAGGCAAAAATCCCTTAAGAACAAGACTGATAATTTGCAAATCCTTGTGGTAGCCTTTGGCGTCACAACCTGAGGGTAGTGACAGGTTTCATCCAGCCCCATTTCATAGCATCATCTCACCCCCTACCGTTCGCAATGTCCCTCTGGAGTCAGTCGCTGTCGCTGGACTTGGCCGTAGAGCCCTTCATGGCCGCCCCGGACCGGCCGAGGGGATCTTGTCAGTTGACAGTCCCCTTGCTCCTGCTCACTCTGGCAGGGCGAGCCACCAGAGGCCGATGAGGAAACAATCATGCTCGGATCACCGAAGGCCAGTTGGCTGTTACTGACCCTGCTCTGCTTGCCTGCGGCAGCCTATGCGGCCCCCGATGTTTATGGCTGGATCGAGAAGGGATTGATCATGCCGGATACCCGTGCGGGCAAGGGGGTGGCGGTGAAGATGAAGCTCGACACCGGCGCCCTCACCTCCTCGATGGATGCCCGCTCCTTGCAGCACTTCAAGCGCGACGGCAAGCCCTGGGTGCGTTTCACCCTGGCGCTGACCGATGCGAACACGGACAAGGAGGTGCGCCAGACCCTGGAGCGGCCGGTGGAACGCACCGTCACAGTGCGCGGTGCCGGCGGCATGGAGGAGAGGCCCACGGTCACCATGTCCATCTGTCTGGGGAACAAGGTCTACAAGGAGTGGTTCACCCTGCGGGATCGCAGCGACATGAACTATCCGGTCTTGCTGGGGCGGCGCCTGCTGGCGGAGTTGGGGCCGGTGGATTCCGCCCGCACCTTCACGGTGCAACCGAGTTGCGACTAGCGTCCTCGCTTCTGTGAATGAAAACGGCCCCGCGGGGCCGTTTTCTATTGGTGCTGGTGGAGAGGGGCGCTGGCGGGGTGGGGGATGGGGAGCCAGATGCTGACCTCGAGCCCGCCCTGGGGGCGGTTGTGCACATCCAGATCCGCCCCGTGGAGCTCGGCGATGCGCCGGACTATGGCCATGCCAAGGCCCACGCCATCTCCCTGTTGGGGATTGACCCGATAGAAGCGCTCGCACAGACGGGGCAAGGCCGAGGCCGGGATGCCGGGGCCGCTGTCCCGGATGTCCACCTTCACCCGATTCCCCTCCGAGGTGACCAGGACGGCGATCTCGCCATCGGCCGGGGTGTAGCGCAGGGCGTTGTCGATGAGGTTGCTGAACATCAGGTCCATCAGCACGGCCTGGCCCATCACCTGCAGATGCTCCTCCCCGTCCAGGGAGAGCTGCTGCCCCTTCTTCAGCGCCAGGGGAGCCAGGGCGGCCAGGGCCCCCTGCAGCAGGGCGCTGAGATCGAGGGGTACCAGGGCCAGGGCCTGCTGGTTGTCGATGCGGGCCTGGGTCAGCAGCTGGCGGATCAGCCGATCGCTGCGATCCAGGGCCAGCAACATCTTGCGCAGGGCCTGCTCGCGCTCGTGCTCATCCTCGGCGGCCATCAGGTTCTCGCTGTGAATGCGCAGCACCGCCAGGGGGGTGCGCAGCTCGTGGGCCGCCTCGTTGGTGAACTGTTTCTCCCGCGCTATGGTGTCCGCCAGGGTGTGCATCAGGCGGTTGATCTCGTTGACTATGGGGGTCAGCTCCCTGGCCTTGATGGTCAGGGTGAGCGGGCTCAGGTTGGCGGGGTGACGCTCGCTGATGGCCTGGGCGACCCGGCGCAGGGGGGAGAGTCCCGTCGAGACGAGCCACCAGAGCAGGCCGAGCAGGAAGGGCAGGGTGATGAATAGTGGCAGCATGGTCAGGGTGGCCATGGTGCTGGCCAGCTCGCCGCGCTCGTCATCCCGCTCGGCGGCGATGAGCCAGGTGCCCTCCTCCTCGTTGTAGAGGGTAAAGGTGCGCCACTCGTGGTGATCCTTGGTCTCGCTGTTGAAACCGCGCTCCAACGTGGTCAGTGGCTGGGTCGGCGCACTGGGTGAGCGCAGCAGTATATCCCCCCGCTCGTTGAGCAACTGGAAGTAGAGATTGCGTTCGAACTCATGGCCGTAGGGGGTGAACTCCCGATCCCGCGCCAGCAGATTGAGGCTGGTGTCTTTCTGGTAGGGCTCGGGGGCGCTCTGCTCCCACTCCTGATAGATGGCTCCCCCCTCGGGCAGGCGGCTGTGCTGGGCCATGTAGCCCTTGAGCAGCTGATTGGTGATGCGGGCAGACTGGGCGAGACGGGCATCGAACAGCTCCTCCATCTCGTGGTTGGCCTCCAGATAGCCGATGAAGCCGCTGACGGCGAGGCTGACGCTGACCAGGGCCAGGATCCCCGACAGCAGGAAGCGACGGATGGAGCGGACCCGGGTCATGAATGGGTGTCCCTCGGCGGGTTGTCCAGGGGGGGCACTATGTAGCCGACGCCGCGGATGTTGCGGATGAGCTCGGGGTAGAACTTCTTGCGCAGGTGATGGATGTGCACCTCCACTGCATTGCTCTCGGCCCCCTCGTCCCAGCCGTAGAGGCTCTGCTGCAGCTGCTCCTTGCTCAGCACCCGGCCAGAGTGGCTCACCAGTTCCAGCAGGATCTTGTACTCATGGGGGGTGAGCCTGACAGTCTCACCCCGGTAGCTGACCTGCTGGGCGTCCGGCTGGATCAGGATCTCTCCGTAGCTGAGGCTGGCCTGGGCCTGCCCCTTGCTGCGGCGCACCAGGGCCCGCAGGCGGGCATTGAGCTCCTGCAGGGCGAAGGGTTTGACCATGTAGTCATCGGAGCCGGCGTCCAGCCCGACCACCCTGTCATCCAGGGCGTCGCGGGCGGTGAGGATCAACACCGGCAGTTGGTGGCCTTCCCGGCGCAGCTTGCGCAGCAGGCTGAGGCCGTCGATGTCCGGCAGGTTGAGATCCAGGATCATGGCGGCAAATTCATCGCTCTTGAGGGCCGCCAGGGTCGGTAGCCCTTGCTGCAACCAATCCACCGTGTAGCCACTGTGGCGAAGGGCATCCTGCATGCCATCACCCAGCATCACATCATCCTCCACCAGCAGGATCCGCATCGTCGTCGTTCTCCATAGCTCAAGGCCGCCCCAGAGGTGGGCGGCCTCAGTTTACATCATAAGGGGTGGCAGGGGACCCTCACCGGGCGTTGTGCTGAGCGTCACCGGGCCCTTGGCGGGCATAGCGTTCGATGAGCGGCGCCTTGCGGGCCATCTGCCAGTCGATGAGCCAGGGGCAGAGGGCGTTGAGACGCACCATCAGCCTCTCGGGCCAGCCTAGCCAGCTCCGACGGGTCTCGTTGCACAGGGCTATGATGGCGAGCTCGGCTACTTCATAGGGGCTGTCGATGGGGGTGTCGATGGCCAGGTGCATGGCGTAGGCGGCCTCGGAATCCAGCCGCGTGCGGGTGGTGCGCGGGGCGAAATGGAGCACCCGGATGCCGGAGCCTGCCAGCTCGCGGCCCAGGGCCTCGCTAAATCCATGCAGGGCAAACTTGCTGGCGCAATAGACGCTGTAACCCGGATGGCCGACGGCGCCGAGGTTGGCCCCGATGTTCATGATGATGGCGGGCCTGCGCAGCCTCGGCAGCAGGGCGCGGGTGAGCTGGATGGGGGCTTCCACGTTGAGGCGCAGCTGGCGTTCCACCTGCTCCATGCTCTGATCCTCCAGCCAGGCGAACTGGAGGGTGGCGGCGTTGTTGATCAGCACATCCAGCCCCTCGTCCAGAGCCGGGTGTTGCAACAACTGGGCGCGTTCGGCGGCGAGGGCGAGGTTGGCTATCGCTATCTGGTGGCGCTCCGGGTGGGGGAGCTCCTGACGCAGACGCTCCAGTGCGGCGCCCTTGCGCCCCTGTAGCAGCAGGTGAGCCCCTTGCGCCGCCAGCTCTTGGGCCAGCACTTCCCCTATGCCGCCACTGGCGCCGGTGAGCAGCACGGATTTTCCTTGCAGGTTCATGGTGAGGTGTCCATCTGAGTGCAGGCCTAAGGGCGGCGAGCGGGCAAGGACGATCATCGGGGATAGCCGCTACCTGGCCCATTGCTCTCAAGGTTAATGGGTGAGGCTTAAGGAAGCCTTAAGGGGGCGAGAAGAGAGTCTCGTGGCCCTCAGAGGGGGTTAGGGACAAAAAACCTTGTCAGCACCGCCCTTGGCAGGCACCCTGCGGGCAATCTGCACTCTGATTTAGCCACAGCGAGAACCCGAGATGTCCGCCTCCCCGTCCTGTCCGCTCTGCGAGCATCCCCACAGCTACCCCTTGCCCGTGGCGGGCAAGCGCTACCATCGCTGCCAGGGCTGCGAGCTGGTCTGGCTGGAGGCGGCGGATCATCTGGATGCCCGTGCGGAGAAGGCAGTCTATGACGATCACGACAACAGGGTGGACGATCCCGGCTATCGCCGCTTCCTGATGCGCGCCTTCGGGGAGGTGACCAGTCGGCTGGCCCCGCCGGCCAGCGGCCTCGACTTTGGCTGCGGCCCCGGCCCTGCCCTCATCGCCATGGGGCGCGAGGCGGGGTATCAGATGGCGGGCTATGACAAGTTCTATGCCGACGAGCCCGAGCTGCTGACGAGACAGTATGACTTTATCACCAGCACCGAGGTGATGGAGCATATCGCCGACCCCAGAGAGGCGCTGGACCGGCTCTGGAACTGCCTCAAGCCCGGCGGCCTGCTGGTGCTGCAGACCCAGCGGGTGCTGGGAGACGAGCGTTTCATCACCTGGCGCTATCGCCACGACCCTACCCATATCACCTTCTTCGCCGAGGCCTCGTTCCGTGCCCTGGCTGCCCGCTGGCGAGCCGGGGTCGAGTTCCCCCATCCGGATGTGGTGATCTTCACCAAACTCTGAGAACCTGCTCATGCTCTTACTGCGAGGTCGTGATCAAGGTTCATGTGCTGCTCGGAACCCTCATGTATTCATATACACTCTGGTTCCTGCGCTGCTCTTTACCTTGCTGACGACCTCTCGTCACAGATCGTGAACAGGTTCTGAGGCGGCCGTTTCCATTTGCCGCCGAGTTGGGCATGCTGATGACCTGCTACCAAGGAGCCGGTATTGCCATGTCCATCCCCCATCTCTCACTGCAAGACGCCCGCCACCTGCAACTCGCGGCCCAGGGGCTGCTCACCCCTCCCAGACGCAAGGCAACCTCGGCCGATGTGCTGGCCTGCATCCGCCGCATGGCGCTGCTGCAGATAGACACCATACAGGTGGTGGCCCGCAGCCCCTATCTGGTGCTGTTCAGCCGTCTCGGTCACTACGAACCCGGCTGGCTGGACAGCCTGCTGGCACGGGGGGAGATCTTCGAGTACTGGGCCCACGAGGCCTGCTTCGTGCCCCGCGAGGACTACCGGCTGCTGCGCCACCGCATGCTGGATCCCGCCGCCATGGGCTGGAAGTTCTCCGCCCAGTGGCTCGAGACCCACAAAGACGAGATCGCTCAGCTCCTGGCGCGGGTGCGCCAGGACGGGCCTGTGCGGGCCAGCGACTTCGAGCGCAAGACGGGCAAGGGCAACGGCTGGTGGGACTGGAAACCGGAGAAGCGCCACCTGGAGGTGCTGTTCACCGCCGGCCAGCTGATGGTGAGCGAGCGCCACAACTTCCAGCGCCTCTATGATCTCGCCGAGCGGGTGCGTCCGGACTGGGACGACGCCCGGGACTTGCCGAGCCAGGAGCGGGTGCAGCGGGACATGGTGCACGCCAGCTGCCGGGCGCTCGGCCTGGTCAAGACAGGCTGGGTGGCGGATTACTACCGGCTGCGCCGGGGCAAGTACGATGAGCTGCTCCATCGGCTGGCGGACGAGGGGGAGTTGCTGCCGGTGCGGGTGGAGGGGTGGAAGCACGGCGCCTTCGTACACGCCTCCCTCTCGGATGAACTGGCACAGGCGCAAGGGGGCACCCTCAAGGCGACCCATAGCGCCGTGCTGTCGCCGTTCGATCCCCTGGTGTGGGATCGCAAGCGGGCCAGCGAGCTGTTCGGGTTCGACTACCGCATCGAGTGCTACACCCCGGCCCCCAAGCGCCAGTACGGCTACTTCGTGCTGCCCCTGCTGCGCCGCGGCAAGCTGGTGGGCCGCCTCGATGCCAAGGCCCATCGCAAGGAGGGGGTGTTCGAGATCAAGAGCCTCTACCTGGAAGAGAGGGTCAAGATGAGCCAGGCCCTGGCCCAGGATCTGCTCAAGGCCATCCAGAAGCTGGCGGAGTGGCACCAGACCCCGAGCCTACGCCTTGGCGCCATCCCGGCGCCCCTGCTGGCCCTGTGGCAGGGGTAGGCGTCACGTCATCCCATCAACGAAAAAGCCAGCCGGTATGAACCGGCGGGCTTTTTAGCAAGGGCTGGGGTCAGTTTGCCAGTCGGGTCAGCAGCCGCTGCAGCAGGGCGATGCGGGGCCCAATGCTCGGCAGATCCAGATATTCCTCCTCGCTGTGGAAACCGGCGCCGATGGGCCCCAGTCCATCCAGGGTGGGGATGCCGAGGGCGGCGGTCAGGTTGGCGTCCGAGCCGCCGCCGACCGCCTGCCAGCGGATGGGCAAGCCCAGCTCATCGCCACACGCCTCCACCAGGCGCATCAAGGCTTTAGTTCCTTCTGACGGCACCATGGCGGGCTTGTGAGCCTCCCGGGTCAGGCGGATGCCGACCCCCTCGATGTGGGGACGAGTGCTCAGGGTCTGAAGTCGATCGTCTATCCGCTGATAGGCCTGATTGTCCCAGAAACGCACATCTACCACGGCGCTGGCTTCGGCCGGCACTATGTTGGCGCCATTGCCCCCCTGCACCAGGCCGACGTTGAGGGTGGTGCCGCTCTCGACGTCGGTGAGGGCGTCGATGGCCAGGATCCAGTGACCCAGCTCGGAGATGGCGCTGCGCCCCTTCTCGGGCTCGTTGCCGGCGTGGGCCGCCTTGCCATGAAAATCGATGCGATAGCGGGCCATCCCCTTGCGGGCCTTGACCAGGGAGCCATCGGCGCGGGCCGCCTCGGCCACCAGCACATGGCGCGCCTGGCGGGCGACCCCCGCCAGCCAGTCGCTGGAGTGCAGGGAGCCTATCTCCTCGTCCGGGTTCATGCAGACGCAGAGGCTGAGGCGATCCCGCACCGCGGGGGGCAGGGTACGCAGGGCATAGACGATGTTGAGCAGGCCGGACTTCATATCGGAGACGCCGGGACCATAGGCCCGATCGCCATCGACCGTCATGGGGCGGGCGGCGGCGGTGCCGAGGGGGAAAACGGTGTCCATATGGCCGATCAGCATTACATCGATGTGCGCGGCATCCGGCTGGTTGCGGATCTCGAGACCCGGACCCGCGACACCGCAGTCGACCTGCCTGATGTGCCAGCCACCCATGGCCTGGTACTTGGCCGCCATCAGCTCGGCGACCCGGGTGATGCCGGGCTTGTGCAATGAGCCGCAATCCAGGTTGATGAGGGGGGCCAGTTCGGCCAGGTAATCCTTGAGAGAAAAGGTCATTGACTACTCCAGGCGCCTCGGCGCCGCTTGCGAAAGGGTCAGAGGATGAGGTTCATCACCAGCATGGCACCGAAGGCGTTGAGCACGGAGATGGCGATCATGATGGGGATGTAGCGCCCCTCGGTGCCGATGCAGCCGAGGATGCGGCCCACGTACTGCACCTGGGAGCCCATCAGGTAGATGGCGGGGGCCAGGATGGCGATGTGGGTGCCGGTCAGTATGCCCTGATCGAACAAGGTGATGACCACGCCGACCGCCCCCCCCATGGACATCCAGGCGCCGATCAGCACGGCGGCGGCCTCACCGGGCAGGCCGAAGACGGCCATGATGGGGGCGAAAATCGTGCCCATGGCGCCGAGGGCGCCGGTGATCTGCAGTGCCTTGATGATGACGAAGGCCATCAGCACGTTGGGCACTGTGGAGGTGGTGGCGATGACCCAGCCCTTCTTGGCCCCTTCCACGAAGATGTCGGTGACTATGGGTTTCTTGACGTAGGCCTGGCTCATTTGGCTTGCTCCTGGACGGATGAAGTGGTGGTGCTCTCGTCTGACTTGCCCTGGGTCAGGTTGAGGTAGAGGCGAAACAGGTTGGCGCCGACGAACTTGAAGACGAACATCACGATCACCGCGAGACCGATGGAGGAGGCGACCGCCGGGGTGCCGTCCGTCAGGGTCAGGGTGAAGAGCACGGCGCCGGAGGAGAAGAAGTTGACTATGGTGGCGCCGGCGGAGAACTGGAACATGGTGAAGACGTCGGTCTCGCGCTGGGTGATGAGCGCCTCATCCTTGAGCTGGCGAGTCATGGCAGCGCCAGCATCCGTGCTCTGCAGGGAGGCGATGAGGGCGAGGCCGGTATTGCCCGGTACCCCCATCAGGGGGCGCAGCAAGGGGGTCAGCAGCTTGCGGGCCGCCTCCAGGGCGCCGTAGTGCTCCAGCACGTTGATCATGCCGAGGGCGAACATGACGGTGGGGATCAGGGTGAGGGCGAACAGGAAGCCGTCCCGGGCACCGTTGCCCCCCTTGCCCCGCATGTCGGTCATGGCGGTCTTGATGCCGTCACCGCTGTCGCTGACGCTCTGCACCATGGTGCCAAACGATCCGTTCAAGGTGGTGAAATCGAACACCCCGTACCACTGATTGGACTGCAGCAGCCCCGAGAAGAAGACAATGGCGAAGGCCAGTGCCAGGTAACTGCCCAGGGTCACCGAGCGTTTCTTGTCAGTCATGTTCTAGCTCCATATGAAGAAATATTTAATCGTTGCTGATTATGGTGGAGCGAGGTGTTGCGAACTTGATGGGGGTCAATATAGGGTTCTGAAAATGATAGTGTTGTCAGTGTTTTGTGATACTTGTCTGTTATTTATTGGAATATTAATTCGTGGGGCGGGATGGCTGCTGGCGGGGCGAGAGACTGACGACCCTGGCTAAAGGGCGGCCATAAAAAAACCGGGCGCTGGGCCCGGTTTTTATGTGTTGCTGGCAACTGAGGGATTACTGGAATACCAGCACCATCAGCAGACCGACCGTGATGGCGGACACCAGGAAGGCGAAGCCATAGAACACATAGTGGTGCAGCTTGGTGGTGTGGATCCCCAGATCGTGCAGGCCGTGGTAGATCCGGTGCATGCCGTGCCAGATGGGCAGGGCGATGACCACCAGCAGGATGCAGGCACCCCACCAGGAGCTGGCGAAGGCGAGCACGCGCTCGTAGCTCATGGTCTCCACGTCCATGATGCCCATGGGCACCAGCAGACCCGTGATGAGGACCAGCACCGGCAGCAGCATGGCGACTACCATGCCACCGGCACCAAACAGGCCCCAGTAAATCGGTTCGTCAGAACGTCTCATGATTCTCTCCTCAGGCCACGATGATCAGAACAAGCAGGGATACCACCGCCAGTGCCACGTACTGGGCGATGACGATCGGCTTCTCCGGTACCAGGTCTTCACCGCGGAAGATACGCATGGCCTTGGGGGCCAGGGCGAACCAGGTCTTGGCGTGGAACAGGCAGGCTGCCAGCGCGATGACGTGGAACAGGATGGCGATGGGGCTCTGCAGGGATTCCAGCCAGCCGTTGAACGCCTCCTGACCCTGTACCAGTCGCATCAGACCCCACATCAGCACGACGGCGTAGATGGAGACGAAGATACTGGTGCCTTCGCGGATCATGTAACCGGTGTAGAAGGCATTCTTCAGCCACCAGTCTTTCTTCATTTCGCGCACGTAGGGCTTACGTTTGCTCTGGGTGTTGTTCATGGTCTCACTCCTGGTCTCAATCCGGCTTGAACATGGCGATCATGTAGTCCTTGGCGCTCTCGACCTTGCCAAGCTGGATGGCGGCGGCCGGATCCACGCCCTTCGGACAGACTTCCGAGCAGTAACCCACGAAGGTACAGCCCCAGACGCCCTCGTCCTGGCTCAGGATCTTCATCCGCTCCTTGGACGCGCTGTCGCGGTTGTCGGCGTTGTAGCGATAGGCCAGAGCCAGTGCCGCCGGACCGGTGAACTTCTTGTTGATGCCGTACTGCGGGCAGGCCGCGTAGCACAGACCGCAGTTGATGCACATGGAGAACTGGTGATACTTCGTCATGTCCGCCGGGGTCTGGGTGTACTCGCCGTCGCACAGGCTGCGCGGCTCGGCCGGGATGATGTAGGGCTTGATGCTCTCCAGCTTCTCGATGAAGTCGGACATGTCCACCACCAGGTCGCGCTCGATGGGGAAGTTGTTGAGCGGCTCTATGGTCATCTTGCCCGGCAGGTAGTCCCGCAGGAAGGTCTTGCAGCCCAGCTTCGGGATACCGTTGACCATCATGCCGCAGGAGCCGCAGATCGCCATCCGGCAGGACCAGCGGAAGCTCAGGGTGGAGTCCAGCTGATCCTTGATGTACTGCAGGGCGTCCAGCAGGGACATCTCTTTCAGGTAGGGCACCTGGAAGGTCTGCATCCAGGGCTCGTTGTCCTGCTCCGGTCGGTAGCGCAGGATCTCAATTTCGATCATCTCAGCCATTCTTCTTAGCCTCGTCTTGTTTCTCACCCTCGGAACCGTACACGCGCTTGGCCGGTTGGGATTTAGTGATCTTCACATCGGAGTAATCGATGGTCGGGACGCCTTCCTGGTTGTAGAAGGAGAGAGTGTGCTTGAGGAAGTTCACGTCATCGCGCTCCTCATAACCGTCGAGGCGCTGGTGGGAACCACGGGACTCTTTGCGGTTGATGGCGGAGTGGGCCATGGCTTCGGCCACGTCCAGCATGTAGCCCAGTTCGATGGCGTACAGCAGGTCGGTGTTGAAGACGGAGGACTTGTCGTTGATCTTGATCTTCTTGTAGCGGGCCTTGAGCTCGTTGATCTTGTCGATGGTGCCCTGCATCAGCTCTTCGGTACGGTAGATACCGACGCCGGCTTCCATGGACATGCCCAACTCGTTGCGGATATCGGCCGGGTTTTCGGTGCCGTCGATGTCCAGCAGGGAGAGGTGCTGTTTGATGAGCGCCTCGGCCTTGGCGGCCAGGGCGGCTGTGTTGCCGTGAGTCTGGGTCTTGGCGAATTCACCGGCGTGCTCACCGGCCACCTTGCCGAATACCACTATCTCGGACAGGGAGTTGGAGCCCAGACGGTTCGCGCCGTGCAGACCGACGGAGGCACATTCGCCCAGGGCGTACAGACCCGGCATGCGGGTGGCGCACTGGCCGTTGGTCTCGATGCCACCCATGGTGTAGTGGGCGGTCGGACGGACCGGGATCGGTTCCTTGACCGGATCCACACCCACGTAGGCCTTGGCCAGTTCGCAGATGAAGGGCAGACGCTCTTTCAGGTACTTCTCGCCGAGGTGACGCAGGTCCAGGTGAACCACATCCCCCATGGGGCCCTGGATCACGCGGCCTTTCTGCTGCTCCTGCCAGAATGCCTGGGAGAGACGATCGCGGGGACCCAGCTCCATGTGTTTGTTCTTCGGCTGGCCGACCGGGGTTTCCGGGCCCAGACCGTAGTCTTGCAGGTAGCGGTAGCCATCCTTGTTCACCAGGATGCCACCCTCACCACGACAACCTTCGGTCATCAGGATGCCGGTGCCCGGCAGGCCGGTGGGGTGATACTGCACGAATTCCATGTCGCGCAGGGGCACGCCATGGCGGTAGGCCAGCGCCATGCCGTCACCGGTGACGATGCCGCCGTTGGTGTTGTAGCGATAGACACGGCCGGCGCCACCGGTGGCCAGGATGACGGACTTGGCCTGGATGAAGCGGGTGATGCCGTTCTGGATGTCGAAGGTCAGCACGCCCTGGACGCGGCCATCTTCCACGATCAAGTCCATGCAGAAGTGCTCGTCGAAGCGCTTGATGCTCGGGTACTTGATGGAGGTCTGGAACAGGGTGTGCAGGATGTGGAAACCGGACTTGTCGGCGGCAAACCAGGTGCGGGGGATCTTCATCCCGCCGAAGCGGCGCACGTTCGCCTTGCCGTCCGGCTTGCGGCTCCAGGGGCAGCCCCAGTGCTCCAGCTGGATCATCTCGTTGGTGGCGTTGTTGACGAAGTAATCGACCACGTCCTGCTCACACAACCAGTCGCCACCGGATACGGTGTCGTTGAAGTGGTTCTCGAGGGAGTCATCATCACGGACGACACCGGCGGCGCCGCCTTCCGCGGCCACAGTGTGGCTGCGCATCGGGTAGACCTTGGAAATCAGGGCGATTTCAAGCTCCGGGTGAGCCTCCGCTATGGCGATAGCGGCACGCAGGCCACCACCACCGGCACCGATGATGGCGACATCGGTCTTGATAATATCCACATCTGCCTCCTTAGGGATAGATTTGCTGGGCACGATTTTGCTCTATGAAAAAAATTCAGGCTTGATGCAAGTCAAATTGCTTTGTTTTAGTGCGTGGCAATGGTGGTTTTCGTTGAAACCACCCCATTCCTTGGAGAAAAATGCCGTCATTATCGCCATCCGTCGATGAGCCGGATCGGCCACAGCCATTGCCTTCATTGCTTTAACCCCAAGATTGTACGTATTTTTCTTTCAGGAAAATGAGAAATACCTCTCTTTTTAGGTATTACCCATAAAGTTTTTAAGTTTTTTATCAAGAAAATTTAATAATAATTATTCACATCTTGTTTGTGGCCAAAAGGCTTCGAAAAAGTAATGCGAATATAGCCATGATGGGATTCTTATGCGTCATCTCCTTGACCGAAGGGGGAGGCAGATCACAGCAAAGAGAGTCTGAAGGGCAATTATAACCATTGAAATGAAAAGGGTTTTATAAAAAAGAGGGCCCATAAGGCCCTCGTTGTCTGACGTGTCGGAATGGGATCAAATCCGGAACATGCCCACCTGATTGTTCAGCTCGCCTGAGATATTTTTGAGCTGTGCCGACAGATTTCGGGAGCTGTCCGCATCCACCGCCAGCTCGTCCGAGACATCCTTGACCGCCTGGATGTTGCGGCTGACCTCGTCGGTCACCGCCCGCTGCTCCTCGGCGGCGCTGGAGATCTGGGTCGCCATGTCGGAGATCTGGTTGATGGAGGTGGTGATCTGCTCCAGAGCCTGGGTGGCATCGTTCGCATCTTCCACGCTGTTCTGGGCCAGCAGCTGGCCTTCGTGCATGGTGCTGACGGCGCCCTGGGTGTTGCGCTGCAATGTCTCTATCATGCTGCGGATCTCGACGGTGGAGCTGTGGGTGCGCTGGGACAGCACCCGCACCTCGTCCGCCACCACGGCGAAGCCGCGACCCTGTTCCCCGGCCCGGGCCGCCTCGATGGCGGCGTTCAGCGCCAGCAGGTTGGTCTGCTCGGCGATGCCCTGGATGGTGGAGAGGATGGTGTTGATCTCCTGCGCGTTCTTCTCCAGCTCCTGGATGATGCCGGAGGCCTGCTTGACCTGGGTCGCCAGATCCGTGATGGAGCGCTGGTTGCGGGCGATCACCTGCTTGCCGTGTTCGCAGCTGCTGGAGCTGCTGCGGGCCGCCTCGGCGGTCTGCTCGGCGTTGCTGGCCACCTCCACCGCGGTGGCGGACATCTCGTGCACCGCGGTCGCAATCTGGGAGATCTCGTTCTGCTGGCGTGCCAGCCCCTGGTTGGACTTCTCCGCCATGTCGTGGGAGGACCTGGCCTGCTGGTTCAGCTGACCGGAGGAGTTGGAGATGTCCTGCACCATCACGTGGATGCGCTCGATGAAGGTGTTGACGTGGCCGGCGACGGCCCCCACCTCGTCCTGGCGCTCGATCTTGATGCGGCGGGTCAGATCGCCGTTGCCGCGGGAGAGATCCGCGATGGCGTCACCCAGGGTTTTCAGCGGTGCCAGGGAGCCGTTGATGGCCACGTAGGAGAAGCCCGCCACGATGAGGATGGTCAGCAGCCCCTGCAGCAGGGCCGAGGTGACCATGCGGGAGACGGACTGATAGGCCACCGCCTCGTCAACGACGATGCCGAAGTACCAGTTGGTGTTGGGGATCTCGGTCAGGTCGAAGACGCTCGCCTTGCCGCTGATCTCCATCTCGGAGATGGTATTGTCGTGGGCCAGCTCGTTGACCTTGGCGGCGGTCAGCTCGGGGGAGAGGGTGGTGGCCTGCTTGAGGGTCAGCCCCTTGTCCGGGTGGGCGATGATGGTGCCGTTGCTGTCCACCAGGATGGCGTAGGTGCCCTCCGAGTTCATGGCCAGCACGTCCTTGACCAGGCCGTCGATGGAGACGTCACCGGCGATCACCCCCTGGGTGTTGCCGCGAGTGAAGGGCTCGGCGATGGTGATGATGAGGTTGCCCGAGGCGGCGTCGGCATAGGGGGCCGTGATGGCGAGCTTGCCGGCCGCCGTGGCGTCCTTGTACCAGGGGCGCTGACGGGGATCATAGCCGGCCGGCAGATCGGTCTGCTTGCTCTGGATCATGCGGCCATCCTGGGTGCCCACGTAGACCAGGTCGAAGTTGCCCGCGTGCATGGACTGGGCCAGGTGGCTGATGGGCTCATCCTCCTTGGCGAAGGCCTCCTTGGTGGAGGTCACCATGCTGATGCGGGCGTCGAGCCAGCGGGAGATCCCCTTGACGTTGGCGGCGGAGCTGTCGTCGATGAAGCTCCAGATCAGGCGCTGGGTTTCGCTGCGCAGTTGGGTGGTGTTGTACCAGACCTGCAGGCCTGTGATGAGCAGAATGATGGTCCCGATGGCGAGGACCAGCTTGTTCTTGATGGATAGATTCATGGTTACATCCTTGTGAGCGTCAATCTGAGATCTGTGTGGTGTCTGTTATTGTTATGGGCCGATCATGTATCGGCTGAAATGGCACTTTATATATCCCGATGCGCACTTATTTTCAGTTTTTTTTCACCTCCCCATGGCACGCCAGGCCGCGCCAATACTCACTTGAATCGATCTGGTCGGTTGGTAAAGATGCCATCGACACCCATGGCCGCGAGTGTGTCTCTGTCACTCATCTCATCGACCGTATAGACCAGGACCTTTAACCCTAGCCGGTGGGCATCCGCCACCAGATCCGCATCCACGAAGTCCACGTCGCAATTGAGGGACCAGGCCCCGAGTCGCTCGGCAAATTGGGCCAGCTGGAGCGGCAGGTTGGCGGTCAGGGCGCCGAGCCGGATCTCCGGCCGCAATGCCTTGAAGCGTGTGAGCTCGGGGTGATGGAAGGAGGAGACGACCCACTGGGCCGGGTTGAAGCCGAGCTCCGCCTCGGCGCGGTGGGTGAGGGCCGCCACGGCCTCGGCGGTATGGGGCCCCTTGAGCTCGATATGCAGCTCGCAGCGCCCCGCGATCAGGCTCATCACCTGCCACAGGGTCGGGATCCGCTCCCCCTGGCCCGCGTCCAGGCTCTCTATATAAGCGCGGGATTGCTCGCTGAGCACTCCGCGTCCGTCGGTGCAGCGCTCCAGCCGCCTGTCGTGAAAGACCCAGAGCTCGCCGTCGGCCTGCTGTACGTCCAGCTCGATGGCGCCGGCGCCGAGCTCGATGGCGAGCGCCATGGCCCTGAGGGTGTTCTCCGGTGCCAGCCCGCTGGCGCCCCGATGGGCAATGATCTGCATTGGTGTCACTCCTGTCTCCGGGCTGAGCCCCAGTGTTAGCCCCGGCTCATGCGAATGTCTATCTGCTGGTGGGGCAGGTGCATGCCCAGCGTGGTCAGCTTGTCCAGGATCAGCGAATGAACCTCGTGGGTGCATGGGGACATGCGGTGATCCCTGTGCGGCACGATCACCCCCGACTCATCCTGATATCGATCTGCTGGTGGGGCAGATGCATGCCTAATTGATGCAGTTTTTCCAGGATCAGCGAATGCACCTCATGAGTGATCGGCATGCGGTGATCCATGTTGTTGACGTAGAGCCGGATCTCGTAGATGAGGGCCGAGTCGGTGAACTCGATGAGGAACACTTCGGGGGTGGGGGTATCCAGCACCAGGGTGGACTCCTGCACACACTGCTCCAGCAGTTGCTGCACCCGCTTGGGATCCTGGGTCAGGCCGATGCGAATGCGCAGCTTGACCCGGGTGATGGCGTCGGACAGGGACCAGTTGATGAACTGCTCCGTGATGAAGGCCTTGTTGGGGACTATGATCTCCTTCCTGTCCCAGTCCACGATAGTGGTGGCGCGGGTCTTGATCTTGGTGACGGTGCCGGTGAGATCCCGGATGGTGACGGTGTCACCGAGCCGGATCGGTTTCTCGAACAGGATGATGAGGCCGGAGACGAAGTTCGCGAAGATCTCCTGCAGGCCGAAACCCAGCCCCACAGAGAGGGCCGCCACCAGCCACTGGGTCTTGGACCAGTCGATGCCGAGCATGGAGAAGCCGGTGAGGGCGCCGATCAGCAGCACCAGGTACTTGCTGACCGTGGTCAGGGCGAAGCCGGTGCCGGGGGAGAGGCTCAGGTGCTGGAGCAGGCTGAGCTCCATCAACCCGGGCAGGTTGCGTGCGGTGACCACGGTCAGAATGAAGACGAAGGCGGTCAGCATCAGATCCTGCAGGGTGATGGCGGAGAGCTGCTCTATGCCCGCCACCTTGCTGCTCACCTGCCACACCTCGATGCTGCTCAAGAAGCTGAACGCCGAGTTGAGATCCGACCATTGCACCAGCACCAGCATGGTGAAGCCCAGCATCAGCAGGGTGCGCACCAGGCCGAGGGACTGGGCGCTGATGGTGTCCAGATCCAGCTCGGGTTCGTCCACCACGTCGGGGATCTCCGAGCTGAGATCCTCCTCGTCCCGCTCCCGCTGGGCCAGGATCTCCGCCCGCTTGTGCTTGGCCCGATCGAAGGCGAGCCGGCGGCGCTGGATCAGCATCCAGCGGTGGGCCAGGTAGTGGACGAGCAGGCAGCCGAGCCCGGTCAGCAGGCTCAGCTCCAGCTGGCGCAGCAGGGTGCGGGAGGTATAGAAGTAGCCGAACAACGAGCCGAGCACCGCCAGCAGGGGGGCCAACATCAGGCTGTTCCAGATGAAGTGGTGCAGCAGGTGGGGCTTGCTCATGTCAGCCTGGCCCCAGGTCAGCGGCAGTCGCTCCCGGTTGAGGCGGGCGAAGAACAGCAGCAGCCAGAGGGCGCCGACGATGAAGGCCAGCCGGCCGAGGGAGTCGTAGAAGGCGTGCTCCTGATAGCTGCTCGCCATCCCCTGCACGAAGAAGCAGGGGATCAGCACCAGCAGCAGGGTGCGGAACTGGCCCCATACCCGCTGCACCCGCTCCTTCTGCCAGCGGAAATGCAGGATCAGGATCCCCTTGTCCAGGGTGAGGTGACGGGCCACCAGCAGGGCCAGCAGCAGGAACCAGATCTCCCCGAGACCGCGGGCCACCGCCACCGCGAACGGGTATTGCCAGGCGCTATCCAGCAGGCCGTGGAGCATCAGCACCATGGCGGGCAGCGGCAGGGCCGCGAGCAGGGAGCGGATCAGAAGCCGGCTGGTGAGGCTGAACTTGTCCTGGGTCACCTTGCCGATGCGCGGGGCTATGTACTGGCTGTACTCCGTCAGGTGGCGGGCGAGTTTTACCCAGCACCAGATCAGGCCCAGCAGGCCGAGCCCCGCCAGGGTCAGGCTCATGGGGCTGTTGTCGGCGATGGCTCTCGGCAGTTGCAGCCAGTTGATCGGATCCAGGGCCAGCCCCAGGGCGGCGGGGACGCCGAGCAGCACGGCGGGGCTCAGGGGGCGCACGTCCGGCATCCAGAACAGGTGGCTGGCGCTGAGCTCGCGCACCTCGTCGATCTTGCTGTTCTGGCGGCTGTAGATGAGCTTGAGGCGGGTCTGCTCCTGGATCAGGGTGTCGGAGGCGTCGTTGAGCCGGGTCAGCAGCTGCCGCCTGGCCTTGAGCAGGTTGTCCAGCACGGAGCGCTGGGCCCGGTCGAGGCTTACCCCCTCCAGCAGATTGTTGCGGACCAGGGCGGGATCCTTGAGGGCATCCTGCTCGGTCTCGTACTGGTACTTGGCCATGCGGGCCTTGACGATGGCGGACTCCAGCTTGTCCAGGGGGAAGTAGGCGGGCAGATCGGCGAGCTTGCTGCGCAGGTTCTCCCCATAGGCGTTGCTGATCTGCAGCCACTCCAGCTGTTCGCGCACCGAGTTGACCAGGTCGTTCAGGCCGGAGAGGGACTTGTCGACCCCGCGCTGCTCATCCTGCACCCGCTCAATCTGATCCTCGAGGGCGCCGAGCTGGATGGAGAGGGCCTGGTTCTGTTGCTGCTGCTCCTGCAACAGGGGCAAGTCCGAGGTGAGTTGCCTGCGCAGTCGATCGCTCTCGGCCAGCGCGAGCTCGGTCTTCTCCCGCCGCAGCTGGTTCTGCTGGGCGAGCAGGCTGGCCTGCCACTCGTCCTCGTCGGTGATGGCGAGGTTGAGCTCCTGGAGCTTCAGCTTGCCGAGATCGTTGCGCTGCTGGGCGGAGAGCTGCTCCAGCTCCAGCATCTGGATCCGGTCGGACAGGCTCTGCTCCTTGAGCCGGGTCGCCAGCTGCTGGGCCTCCTGCAGCCGATCCGAGCCGTTGCTGAAGCTGAGGCGATCGAGCTGGGTGCGGGTCTGCTGCAACTGCTTGCGCAGCTCGTCGACCCGCTGATGATACTCCTGGCCCGTGCTCTCCAGCTGGTTGAGGGCATCGGTCACCCCCTGGCGCTCCTTGCGCAGGTTGAGCTGGCGGTTGCTGCTCAGGCTGATGGCCTGGCGCAGGGCATCTTCCTTGAGGGAGGCGAGGGAGGGGCGGGACTGGGGCTGATAGTTGTGCAGGCTCTCCTTGAGGCGCGCCGACTCCTTGGGATAGTCGATGAGGAGCTGCTGATAGGCCTTGCCCTGCTCCCGGTAGCGCTGGGCGTCGCGGGCGTATTGCAGCGCCTGCTGGTAGCTCTCCCTCAGCTGCTGGTTTTCCGGACTCTCGGTCTTGGGTACGTTTTGCAACAGCTCCTCGACCTGGGTGATGGCGTCGTCGGCCTTGGCGAAAAAGGGGAGCAGGCTGAGACAGAGCATCAGACAGAGCAGGCGTTGCAACATGGCGCACGTTTCCGTTCATGAGAGTTGGCCCTAGCCTAAAGCAGGGGGAGAGGTGGGTAAAGTTTTCCATATTAATGATTCTCAACACAAATAACGGGTGCTCAGGGCTTTGTTTGGCTATTATCCCGCTCGTTTCTCCCCTGTTGCTGAGCATCCTATGTCCACCCTCGATCTGGGCACGGCGCCCCTTTCCCGCCTCTTCCTGCGTTATGTCACCCCGACGGTGGCGGCCATGCTGGTCACCGGCGTCTACGTCACCATAGATGGCATCTTCGTCGGCCATATCCTGGGGCAGGACGGTCTGGCGGGCATGATGCTGGCCTATCCCATCTGCGCCGTGCTCTATGCGGTGGGGGCGCTGATCGGCATGGGCTCCTCGTCCCTTGCCTCCTTCTATCTGGGCAAGGGGGAACAGGCCAGGGCGCGGCACATCGTCGGCAATGCGCTGGTGATGGTGTTAGTAGCGTCCGCCGTGCTCGCCTTTATCGGCATCAATTATGGGGATGAGATGCTGGCCTGGATGGGGGCCGAAGGGGTCATCTTCGACGCCGGCCTCGCCTATCTGCAGTGGTACGCCTGGCTCGGGGTCTTCGCCGTGCTCTCCATGGCCTTCACCGCCCTGCTGCGCAACGACGGCCGTCCCGGCCTCACCACCTGGATCCTGGTGGGCGGCGGCGTGCTCAACGTGCTGCTCGACTACCTGCTGATGGCGGTGATCCCCTGGGGGCTGGCGGGGGCGGCCATCGCCACCATGCTCTCCCAGGCGGTGACCGGCGGCCTGTGTCTGTGGCACTTCTTCACCCCTCGCAGCCAGTTGCGCATCCGCTGGGATACCCTGATACCGGATTGGCGGCTGATGGGGGAAACCCTGCGACTCGGGGTGTCGAGCTTTTTGATGTACCTCTATCTGTCGGTGGTGCTGGCGCTGCACAACAAGGCGCTGCTCGCGGTGGGGACCTCGCTGCATGTGGCCGCCTACGGGGTGCTCAGCTACAGCGAGGCCTTCTTCTATCTCATCTTCGAGGGGATCGCCATGGGCATCCAGCCCATCGCCAGCTTCAATGCCGGGGCCGGCAACTGGCAGCGGGTGCTGAAAGTGCGCAACCTGGCGCTGGGAGTGACCCTGGTGGTGGCGCTGTGCGGCATGATCCCGCTCTATATCTGGCCGGAGGGGGTGGTTTATCTGTTTGCCGGAGACAACGCGGCCCTGCTGCCGGTGGCGACCCTCGGCATCTGGCTCTACTTCTGGGGTCTGCCCATGGAGGGCTTGCTGCTGGTGGGGGCCGTCTACTTCCAGGCCATCAACCGGGCCCGGATCGCCTCCCTACTCACCGGTGGCAAGCTGGTGCTGATCGGCGGCTTCCTGTGGGGCTTCTCCTCCCTGTGGGGGGTCGCCGGGGTCTGGCTGGCGCTCCCCACCTGCAGCACAGTGCTGGTCTTGCTGATGTGGCGGGCCATGGGCAAGGAGGCCAGGCTGCATGCCCTCCCGCGCTGACGCAAGTCACCGGCATAAAAGAGAAGAGGCAGCCCTGGGCTGCCTCTCTTGTCATGGGAGATGTCTCAGGGCTTGAAGGCCCCGATGAAGATGGCGGGATCGACGCGGGTATCGTTCAGGCTGACGTTCCAGTGCATGTGGGGTCCGGTGGCGCGGCCGGTGGCGCCGACCCGGCCGACGATGCCGCCCCTTGGCAGGCTCTGACCCAGTTTCACGTCCACCTTGGACATGTGGCAGAACATGCTGATGAGCCCCTGGCCGTGATCGACGAACACCGTATTGCCGTTGAAGAAGTAGTCGCCAATCAGGATCACCTTGCCTGCCGCCGGAGACTTGATGGGAGTGCCAGCGCCGACCGCGAAGTCGAGGCCGGAGTGGGGATTGCGCTCCTCGCCGTTGAAGAAGCGGCGCAGGCCGAAGGGGCTGGAGAGGGGGCCGTTGACCGGCTTGTCGAACATCAGGTTGCTGGGCTGGGCCGGGCTGAAGGTCTGGTAGGCCTTGGTCTGTTCCGCCAGTTCCCGGTTGATGCGTGCCATGTCCTCGGCCAGCGGATTGACCTGGCGCGTGTTCTTCAACTTGATGCGTTGTTCGCGGTAGTGCTTGGTGCCCACGGTGAAGCTGAGCTGCCGGCCATCACTCAGGGTCAGCTGCTGGACGCCGGCGGCGCTCTTGAGGGGGATGCCGACTATGGCTATCCAGCGACGACCCTCTTCTCGCACCACCAGCACGGGTTTGCCCTGATAGCGGACGCCGGGAGCCTCGGCCCCGTCTCCCAGCGGTACCACGGCCACCCCACCGGGGACGGGATGGTTGAGCAGGCGACTGATGAAACCGGGCTCGGCATGGAGCTGGGCGCTGCAAAGCAGCAGGACAAGACACAAGAGGCGGCGCATGAAGGCTCCATGAAAAAAGGCGGATGAAATCTGAGGGGGAAAATGATGCCACATTCCCGCCGGACTGTCCGTCGCTCCGGACAAGGGGGCCGAATAAAGAGTTGTCCGGGGGCGAGCAAGCTCGGTGTCTTTGTGCTATTTACTAATGTATCACTATAAATTGGTTGTTGAATGACACCCATGGTGACAAGGAAATTGCACTGGCAGGGAAAACGGCAGTCGCCAGCGACATCCAGACAGGTGGAGGTTGTGATGAAGACGAATGCTCGCTCTACGATACTTGCACTCGCCATGGGCGGGCTGGTCTCCCTGCCCGCTGCCGCCTTCAATGGCACCATTACCATCAACGGTGAAGTGACCGCCGGCACCTGCGCCATCGCCGTCAATGGCGGCAACGCCTCGGCCATAGTGACTCTGCCCACTGTGAGTACCAACGCGCTGACCAGCATAGGCCAGACCGCGGGGGCGACGGGCTTCAACCTGGCGCTCACCGGCTGCCCGGTGACGGGGTCGGTGCGGGCCTACTTCGAGAACGTCGGGGTGGCCCAGGCCACGGGCAACCTGACCAACAAGGCCGTGGCCGCCGGCGGCAAGAACCCGGCCCAGAATGTGGAGGTGCAGATCCTCTCGGCCAACAGCAGTCCCATCGACCTTCGCACCAACACCAACAACTCCTTGGTCAATTTCAGCGGCACCGGAACGGCCACCCTCTACTACAGCGCCCAGTATGTGGCCACCGGCGCCGTCGTCGCCGGCCTGGTCTCATCGGATCTCATCTACTCCCTGGATTACCACTGAGAATCGCCCCATGAGGTTGCCTGACTGGGTGAGACACATGGTCATAGTCGGGGGGCTGTTGTTACTGCCCTGGCAAGCTTGGGGCTATGTCCAGATCTCCGGTTCCCGGGTCATCTACCCTGCCGCCGCCCGGGAGGTCACGCTGGAGCTGCTCAACAAGGGCAACCTGCCTTCCCTGGTACAGGTCTGGATCGATGCCGGCGATCGCTCCATCCGCCCTGGCGCCGATGCGGTGCCCTTCCTCGTCACCCCCCCGATCACCCGTATCGAGGCCCTGCGTGGCCAGTCTTTGCGCCTTGCCTACGTGGGGCAGGGCTTGCCCAGGGACAGGGAGTCGGTGTTCTGGTTGAATGTGCTGGAGGTTCCTCCCAGCGCCAAATCGACTCAGTTAGACAAGAACCAGGTCAAGCTCGCCTTTCGCTCGCGCATCAAGCTGTTCTACCGGCCGGAGGGGTTGGCAGGCAATGTGGAGCGCTCCGCCCACCGGCTGACCTGGCGCCTCGTCAAGCAGGGGCAGGGCTATGCCCTGCGCGCCAGCAACCCCAGCCTCTACCATGTCAGCATCAGCAACCTGGAGTTGCAGACGGCCGAGGCCAGGCAGTACAGCAACCAGAGCGGTGGCATGGTGGCGCCGGGGGGCTACTTCGATTTCCCCGTGGACAGGCTGCCGGCCAGTTCCCATGCCAAGGCGGTGACCTTCTACTGGCTCAATGACTACGGCGCCCGGGAGGTGGGTCAATTCGTCTTCCATTGAGCGCGAGTCATGATGGGGGAGCAAGAGGTTGGCCCCCTCCCGTCTGGAACGTCTGCCGGTTATGAGGGGGGAGCGTCATGATTGCCAGCACACCCCCAAGTCTCGCACCATTCTGCAGGCCTCCCGTTGCGAAGGGGTTGAAAGCCCTCTCGGGATGCTGGCTGTTGTCGTGTTTCTGGGGAACTCTCGTCATGGCGCAGACGGCTGAATCCCCCTCCGATACCCAGGTCACAGCGCCCGCATCCGATGTGGAGTTCGACAGCCGCCTGCTCGACAGCCTGGGGGTGAACATAGATCTCGCCCGTTTCACCCGCGCCGACTTCATCCCCCCCGGCCTCTATCAGCTCGACATCACCCTCAACGGCAAGGTCTCCCTGAGCCAGCAAGTGGAGGTGAGAGCGGGCCCGGATCCCAAGGTTCCGTTGTTTTGCTTCAAACAGGATCAGCTCAAGCAGTGGGGCCTGCTGGTGGACAAGTTGCCGAACCAGCCCTCGGTGAAGCAGCAGTTGCAAAGCGATTGCATCAGGGTGGAGTCGCTGGTGCCGGGGGCCAGTTTCGGCTTCGATCTGGCGAGCCTGAGCGGGATACTCAGCTTGCCCCAGGCCTATCTGGGGCGGGTCAGGCGCGATTACGTCGGGCCCGAGCAGTGGGTCCAGGGGATCGACGCAGCCTTCGTCGGCTACAACGTCAACCTCTACTACAGCGAGCAGGAGGGGGTCGACGAGGGGTTCAGCAACAGCGTCAACCTCAATGCCGGCATCAATCTCGGGGCCTGGCGGCTGCGCCACAACGGCTCCTGGCAAGGCAGTGACGGGGGTAGCTATCAGACCCTCAACAGCTATGCCCAGCGAGATGTCACCTCCCGGACCGCCCAGCTCACCCTGGGGGAGTACTTCACTCCCGGGGACAGCTTCGACAGCGTACCGTTCACCGGCGTACAGCTGGCCAGCGACGATGCCATGTTGCCGGATTTCGAGCGGGGCTTCGCCCCCGTGGTGCGCGGCGTGGCCCAGAGCAATGCCAGGGTCAGCATCCGCCAGGGCAGTACCCTCATCTATGAGACCCAGGTTGCCCCTGGCGCCTTCGCCATCGATGATCTCTATGCCACCAGCTTCGCCGGGGATCTGGATGTGACCATCACTGAGGCGGATGGCAGCTCCCGCAGCTTTACCCTGCCATTTTCCTCCGTGGTGCAGATGCTGCGAGATGACAGCTCCCGTTTCAGCCTGACCCTGGGGCGTTATCGCAACGATGCGGGCCCCGATGGCCCTGACTTCCTGCAAGGCACCTACAGGCGCGGCTTCTCCAACACCCTGACCCTCTATGGCGGCACCATAGCCGCCGAAGACTACGGTGCCCTGCTGGGGGGGGGCGCCGTGGGGTCCGATTATGGCGCCCTGGCCCTGGATGTCACCGGCTCCTGGGCGCGGGCTCTGCCCGCCGACTCGGGCCTGCCTTCATCCCTCAGCGGTCAGAGCTATCGCCTCACCTACAGCAAGCAGATGGATATCACCCAGACCTACTTCACCCTGGCGGCCTACCGCTTCTCCAGTGAAGGCTATCTGGACCTGGCCGACGTGGCGGCGGCCCAATCGCAAAGCTTCGATCAGCTGCAGCGGGAGCGCAATCGCTTCCAGCTCAACATCAATCAGCCGATAGGGGACTGGGGGGACCTCTACTTCAACGGGATCCGTCGTGACTATTGGGGCGGCCAGACCGAGAGCAGCAGTTTCCAGCTCGGCTATAACCGGGGGTTTGACTGGGGCAACCTGACGCTCTCCGCCAGCCACTCCCTGGACGACGGGGTGGGGGATCAATACATGCTGAGTCTCAGCATCCCCATCGGCAACAGGCTCGGCTCTCCCCGCCTGAGCAGCACCCTCTCCTACCAGGAGGGACAGGGCTACAGTGCCAGGCTGGACCTCAACGGCGGGACCCAGGATGGTCGCCTCTACTACGGTCTCTACGGCAGCCAGGGGCAGGGGAGCGGGGCCGGCAATCAGGGTTATGGCGCCAATCTGCAGTATCAGGCGGCGACCACCCAGCTCGGGATCAGTACCAGTCAGGGGGAGGGTTACTCCCAGTATGTGGCCTCGGCCAAGGGAACCCTGCTGGTGCACGAGGATGGCTGGGTGCTGGGACAGAGTCAGGGGGAGACGATGGCGCTGGTGGAGGCAAAGGGTGCCCAGGGCGCCAAGATAAGCCAGGGCATGGGCAGTGAAATCGATGGCGATGGTTACGCCGTGCTGGCGGGGCTCAACCCCTATCGCACCAATGTCATCAGCCTGGATCCGAGCGGCTTGCCGCTGGACGTGGAGATAGAGGGCAGCGCCCAGATGGTGGCGCCGCGCCGCGGTGCCATCGTCAAGCTGGACTATGAGACCCACCTCGGCCAGCCGCTGCTGCTCAAGGTGCAGCGGCAGGACGGCTCCAGCCCTCCCTTCGGTGCCGAGGTGGTCGATGGTGACGGTGGCTCAGTGGCCGTGGTGGGGCAGGGGGGCCTCGTCTTCGTGCGCGGCGAACAGGGCTCGCTCTATGTCCAGTGGGGAGAGGAGTCGAACCAGCAGTGCAAGCTGGATTACCGGATGCCAAAACCGGATCCGACGGTGCCCTATCAGCAGGTAAGAGCCCGTTGCATCGGCTCGGGGGGCTCATGACCATCTGCGTGCGTGGGACTCTGTGCCTGATCGCCCTGCTATGGGGACACATAGGGGAGGCGGCGCTCAACCTGACCCGTACCCGGCTCGTCTATCAGGGGGGGGAGGCCAGTCTGCTGGTGCGCAACGACGGGACCGAGCCCAGCCTGCTGCAGGCCTGGGTAGACGGGGGGGACGAGCAGCAGGGGCCGGCCGAGGTCTCGACCCCTTTCCTGGTGGCCCCCCCCATGATGCGGCTGGGGCCGCAGAAGGGGCAGAGCCTGCGCATCCTGGGGGCCGAGGATCTGGCGCTGCTACCCCAGGACAGGGAGTCCCTGTTCTGGCTCAATGTGTTGGGGTTGCCGCCCAAGGCGAGCACCTCCCAGGCCAGCGTGCAGCTCGCCTATCGCACCCGGATCAAGCTGTTCTACCGTCCCCCCGGCTTGCAGGGGCGGGTGGCGGATGCCGTTGCCCGGCTCGATTGGCGGGTACTGGCCGATGGTTTGAGGGTCAGCAATCCGGGCCCTTTTTATATCAGCTTGAGCGAGGTGTGGCTCGAGGCGGGTTCACGCAGGCTTGGCTGGCAACAGGCTGGCCTCATTCCGCCCTATGGGATGCTGAAAATCCCGCTTCAAGGGGGGGGCGCCGCTGCCATCCAGGGGCGTGCGCGCTGGATTGATGACGATGGCACCTACCATGAGCAGGGGTTCGTGCCCGGCAAGGAGGGAGGCAACACGCATGACTGAACAAGTGGGACAGGGTTGGCCGGGTAGGTCGAGCCTCTGGTTGATGGGAGCCTTGCTGCTGGGTGGCCTGCTGTGGCAGCCCAAGGCCCATGCCGTCATTGGTCAATGTACCAGCTCCTTTGTGGCGACCGGGCCCATCAGTACCACCAATACCCTCTACCAGCCTGGTGCAACCAGCGGCCCCACCGCCTTCTCTACGACCAGCTCTGCTACCTGCGACTGTACTGGTCTCATTTTGGGATTAACGACAGAAGTTTCAGGGGGATCCAGTTTTCCGCAAATCGCTAATCCATCCGGTGGAAATCTGCTCAAACTAAATGAATATTTCGGGATCAAGGTCGAGTTTAACGTGGGGGGATCTTATCGAGAGGTTCCATTTACCTATGCACCGCTCACCATATCGCTCTGTGTTAGTAACATCATCACTTTGAATGTCGGTGGCATTTCTATCAATGGGGGTCAATATACCCTCAAGTTGCTTAAAGGGGTCACGGGCACCCAGACCTTCAGCGGCAATGTCGCCTATCTTTTTGTGCGTCGCGGTAGTACACCCGATACCAATCCGGCCAATGCCTTCAGCACCCTGGCGATGAATATCAGCGTCACCTCGACCCCGACCTGCCAGTTCCCGGCGGGCACCAATATTCCCATCGATCTCGGCGCCGTGGCCCAGAGTGCCTTCGTGGAGGGGGATGTTCCCAGGGGCTATGCCCCCCGCACCGTCAATGTCAGCGTCACTTGCAGCCAGATCCCGAGCGATTACGTGGTCCCGCTCAGCTACAGCTTCGGGGGGGCGCTCACCAGCCAGAACCGCTTCATCACCACCAGCCTGGCCGGCGTCGGCGTGGGCATGCTGGAGCAGAGCAGCCAGACCCCTATTCCATTTGCTACCGCTATCCCTGTACCCTATGCGGCAGCCACCCATAACACCGACTACAAGGTGAGGCTGTACCCGACCAAGCTGCCGGGTCAGGTGGTGCGGACCGGTGCCTATACCGGCACCATCATGGTCACGGTGACCGTGCCCTGAGGGGCTTTTCGTTTGTTTTCCTGCGAGGTCGATGATGAACACAGAACCCAGCCTACGACGCGAACCCAAGCGCCACCCCATGGGTCGGGGTTGGGTCTGGATCCGAACCGGTTTCGAGATCTTCAATCGGGGCATGGGGGCCAGTGTGGCCATGATAGTGCTCTGGTTCGTGGTGGGTCTGGTGCTGGATCAGCTCCCCGCGGGCGGCCTCATCTCGCAGCTGCTCTATATGGTGTGGGGGGCGGGCTGGGTGGCCGTGGCCCGGCGCGGTTTCAAGGGGCAATCCCTCCAGTTCGCGGACTTCTTCGCCGGTTTTCGCCACCGTCTGACCCCCTTGGTGCTGGGGGGCCTGCTGGTGCTCGGCATGCTCGGCCTGATCCTGCTTGTCTGCTTCGCCCTGTTGCATCTGTGGGATCTGACCGGGCTGCTGGCCCAGAACCCGGAAACGCTGACCCTGACTCCGGCGCAGGCACAGGGCTTCCTGCTCTGCCTGCTGTTGGGGATGGCGCTGGTGGTTCCCATGCTGATGGCCATCACCTTCGCCCCGGCCCTCATCTTCTTCCAGGGTGTCGGGGTCCTGCAGGCGGCCAGGCTCAGCTTCATGGGCTGCCTGCGCAACATCTGGCCCTTCCTCTGGTGGGGGCTGATCGGGGCCTTGCTGATGCTGCTCGGCGCGGCGCTCTTCCTGGTGGGTCTGCTGGTGGTGCTGCCCGCCATCAACTACTCCATCTACGCAGCCTATCGGGACATCTACCTGGAGGAAGAGACCATCACCGAGCAGACGCCCCCAACCCGGGAGTTTGGTTTCGAGGCATAAACTACGCCGTGCATGAAACGGGGCCCGCAGGCCCCGTTTTGCTGTTCATGATCCGCCCTGCCAGAGGGGATCCCCGGCCATGCGCTCGATGAGGAAGTCGAGGAAACTGCGCAGCAGGGGGGACATCTGCTTGCGGGTGCCATAGATCCCGTAGACGCCGAGGCGCTTGGGTTGCCACTGGCCGAGCAGGGGGATCAGGGCGCCGCTCGCGAGCTCCGCTTGCACCGAGTAGCGGGGTTGCAGGCTGATGCCGGCCCCCTCCAGGGTCGCCTTGAGCAGCAGGTTGGAGATGTTGGCGCTCAGGTTGCCGCTCACCGGTACGGAGACCGGGCCATCCGCCCCCTCAAACTCCCACAGACTCTTGCCGAAGTAGGTGTAGGTGAGGCAGTTGTGCAGGGCGAGGTCCTGTACCCGCTGCGGGGTGCCGTGGCGCGCCAGGTAAGCCGGGCTGGCACAGACCACGGAGTGACAGGTCCCGAGGCGGCGGGCCACCAGGTTGGGGTCCAGATCGTTGGTGATACGCACGGCGAGGTCGATGCGCTCCTCCACCAGGTTGACGGTTCTGTCCAGCAAGAGGATGTCGATGGCCGTCCCCGGATAGCGGGCGAGGTAGGCGTTGGCGGCCTCTACCAGCAGGGCATCCGAGATGGAGTAGCTGCTGGTGATGCGCAACTGCCCTTTGGGGGCCTCGTCGCTGCGCACGGCCAGCTGCTCCATCTCTTCCCCCAGTGCCAGCATGGCCCTGGCTCGATTGAGGGCCTCTTCCCCCGGCCCCGTGAGGCTGAGGCGGCGGGTGGTGCGGTGCAGCAGGCGCGCCCCCATCCAGCGCTCCAGCTCCGCCAGATAGCGCGAGACCATGGCACGGGACATCTCCAGTCGCTCGCCCGCCCCGCTCAGGCTGCCCTGCTCAACCACGCAGACGAAGACTCGCAATGCGGTCAGCCGATCCATTTTTGCCCCTATATGTTCGATTAATGCAACAGTGATGCGCTCATTATGCGGTATTTGCGCTGATAATGTTTCAATAAACTACAACTACTCGATGAACAAACAACCGATGAGGCATATCCGATGAACACTGTACTGCGTACCCTGACCCTGGCCACCACCCTGCTCGGCGGCGCCGCCCTCGCCGCGCCCCTGACGGTGACCGTCTACAACCCCGGCGAGAAGGGGATCTTCCCCGTCTCCTCCGAGCTGGTGGCCGGCGACAAGGAGGCCATCCTCATCGACGCCCAGTTCGGGGTCAAGGATGGCAAGGCGCTGGTGGATCTGGTGAAGCAGAGCGGCAAGAAACTGACCACCGTCTACATCAGCGGCGGGGATCCGGACTACTACTTCGGGCTCGAGCCGATCAAGGCGGCTTTCCCCGAGGTCAGGATCCTCGCCAGCCAGCACGTGGTTGACCATATCAAGCAGACCAAGGATGCCAAGCTGGCCTACTGGGGCCCCATCCTGGCCGAGCAGGCGCCGAAGCAACTGATCGTGCCCGAGGTATTGACCGCCTCTCACCTGACCCTGGAAGGGGAAACCATAGAGATCAAGGCCATGAATACCCCGAGTGCCTACCTCTGGCTGCCCTCCGTCAAGACGGCGCTGGGCGGTGTACCCGTGTATGGCAACACCCATGTGTGGATGGCGGACAGCCAGACCAAGGCCGCGCGTGCCCAGTGGGTGCAGACCCTGAACGAGATGCTGGCGCTCAAACCCGAGCGGGTCGTGCCCGGTCACTTCCTCGGGGCCGAACCCAAGGGAGTCAATGCCGTGACCTTCACTCGCGACTATGTGCTGCGCTTCGAACAGGCGCTTGCCAAGGCCAAGGGCTCCGCCGGGCTGGTGGCGGAGCTGAAGCAGGCCTACCCCGCTCTGCCCGTCGATGACGGCCTGGATATCGGTGCCAAGGTCGCCACCGGCGAGATGAAGTGGTAATAGCCTGAGTCTGTTCCCTGTGTTTTTTTACCGGGCCGAGCGCCCGGTTTTTTCAATCGGTTTGGAGTAAAGCGCGATGAGCGATTCGACCCTGCATTATGTGTACGACCCCCTCTGCGGCTGGTGTTATGGGGCGGCCCCCCTGCTGGCGGCCGCGGCCAAGATCCCCGGGCTTGAGATCGCGCTGCATGGCGGCGGCCTCTGGCTGGGGGATCGCCGCCAACCCATGGGGACGGCGCTGCGCGACTATGTGCTCCCCCATGACGAGCGGATCCAGGCCCTGACCGGCCAGTCCTTCGGTGCGCGCTATTTCGATGAGCTGTTGCTGAGCGATGGCCTGCTGCTCGACTCCGAGCCCCCCATTCGCGCCATCCTGGCGGTCAGCGCCCTGGGGGGAGATGCCCTGACCATGCTGCACCGCATCCAGCAGACCCATTACCGCGATGGTCTCTGGGTGGGGTCACTCCCCCGGCTCGCCGCCTTGGCCGAGGAGCAAGGGCTCAATAGGGAGGCATTCGAGGTGGCGTATCGTGAGGTCAGTCTCGATGAACATCTGGCCCAGAGCCAGGCCTGGTTGCGCCGTCTCGGCGGGCAGGGTTATCCCACATTGGGGCTGGTGCAGGGCGAGCGCCTGGTTGTGCTTCCCCTCGCCACCTTCCTCGGAGATCCTGCAGCCTTCACCGATTTTCTCTCGGCACAGCTGAAGCAGGTAAAACCACAATCTAGATAGGTGATCTGGTCTGAACAGTGCTTCTGAACGCTGGCATGGACTCATGCTTGACCTGAGGCTGACGATATAGGGAGATGCAGCTAGATTTATCTCCGTATGAATAGTCATCATTTGGGTATGAAATACCCAGATGCCTCTCAGGTCGTCAAGGATACGCATCATGTTCAAAAACATGTCAATTAGTCAGAAGCTGAGCGCTGGATTTGCCACCCTGGCCGTGCTGGTGGTCGCACTGGCGTGGTTTTCGGTGTCGCAATTGTCGGGGCTATTTCGTGACACGACCCTGATCACGGGCAACCTGATCCCGAGCATGCAGGCCGCCAACCAGATGGAGACCTCCCTGCTGAATTCGCGGCGGGCCGAGCTGAACATGGTGATCTCAGGGCAAGACAAGGAGGGGGTGGCGCGTTATGACAAGGTCTATCAGACGGCCAAGCAGGAATTTGCCACCGCCGCCCAGGCCTATGCGGCCATGCCGTTTACATCGGCCCAAGAAGAGCAGGAGTTCAAGGCGCTCACAGAGGCGGCAGCACAATACTTCGATGCCCATGACGAGCTCGCCGCCGCGCTGCAGCAGGGGGATATGGTCAAGGTCATGGCTCTGCGCGAAGGGATCACTATGACTGCTCTGGTTGCCGTCAGCAAGAAGGCTCTGGTGCTGCGGGACATCAACGACAAGGTTGCCCGCAACATGACGGCCACCATCGAGGGGGTATATGAAAACTCCAGGACGCTTAGCATCCTGATAGGCTTCTTCACTGTGGTGTTCGTGGTCGTGGTGGCCTGGCTGCTGACGCGGCTCATCCGCAACCCTGTCATGCTGCTGCTGGCCCAGACCCAGAAGGTCTCGGGCGGGGATCTGGCGACCCGGCTCGATCTTGACCTGTTCAACAACGACGAACTGGGGCAGCTGGCCAAGGGCTTTGGCGAGATGCAGGGCCGCCTGCGCAGCCTGGTCAGCGAGGTGTCCGGCTCCGTGGTGCAGCTCAGCTCGGCCGCCGAGGAGATAAGCGTGGTGGCCAAGCAGTCGGCGACCAGCATGAACAGTCAGCAGCATGAGCTCAATCAGCTGGCGACGGCCATGAACGAGATGCAGGCGACGGTGCAGGAGGTCTCCCGCAACACCAACGAGGCGGCGGAAGCCGCCACCCAGGCGAGCGGCACCGCCGAGCAGGGGGCCCACACCGTCAACGATTCCATCGTGCGGATCGAGCAGGTCGCCTCCGCCATCGAGAGCACCGCCGAGGTGATCCGCCAGTTGGGCGACGACAGCCGCAACATCGGCATGGTGCTGGAGGTGATCCGCGGCATCGCCGAGCAGACCAACCTGCTGGCGCTGAACGCCGCCATCGAGGCGGCCCGGGCCGGCGAGCAGGGGCGCGGATTCGCGGTGGTGGCAGACGAGGTGCGCACGCTGGCGAAGCGAACCCAGGACTCCACCGCCCAGATCAACACCATCATCTCCGAGCTGCAGCAACGGGCGGAGCAGGCCGGCAGCACCATGCAGCAGAGCCAGGCGCTGATGCAGGCAACCGTGGGCACGGCGCGGGAGGCGGGAGCCTCCATCACCGAGATCAGCGGCTCGGTCGAGAGCATCTCCCAGATGAACATCCAGATAGCGACGGCGACCGAGGAGCAGGGGGCGGTGAGCGAGGAGCTCAATCGCAATGTGGTCAACATCAGCCATGCCTCTGAGGAGGTGGTGGCCGGGGCGACCCAGATGGCAGCCGCCTGCAACGACCTCAATCAGCTGGCCACCCAGCTGCAGGAGATGGTACGCCGCTTCAGGGTGTGAGGATCTCCCCGTACGGAGCAATGAGCGGGCCTGGACGAGCGTTCAGGCCCGCTTCCTCTCATCCCCCCATTCATCCCACCATGGACATCCCTTGTCCCGTCGCCCGTTCTTGGGCATGCTAGCGGACTCATTAATGGGCCGGATGTAGTTGTATGAACCTTCGCGATCTCGAATACCTGGTAGCGCTGGAAGAGGAGAAGCACTTTCGCAAGGCGGCGGAGCGCTGTTTCGTCAGTCAGCCGACCCTGAGCGGCCAGCTGCGCAAGCTGGAGGACGAGCTGGGGGTCATCCTCATCGAACGCACCTCCCGCAAGGTGCTGTTCACGCCTGCCGGTGACGCCATGGCCCAGCAGGCTCGCAAGGTGCTCAAGGAGGTGCGCGAGCTGAAGAGTATCGGCCAGCACTTCGCCGAGCCCATGTCCGGCGAGATCCACATCGGTTTCATTCCCACCGTCGGCCCCTACCTGCTGCCCCACATCATCCAGGACTTGCGGGAGCACTTCCCCAAGCTGGAGTTCTACCTCTACGAGGAGCAGACTCAGGTACTGCTCAAGCGTCTGGAGGAGGGGGAGCTGGATTGCGTGGTGCTGGCGGAGCTGGAGGGGATGGAGGGCTTTGGCACAATCCCGCTCTATCAGGAACCCATGTGGTTGGCGGTGCCCAGGCAGCATCCCGAGGCCCAGGCCAGGGCGGTGCCGCTGCACAATCTCAAGGGCAAGAAGCTGCTGATGCTGGCGGATGGTCACTGCCTGCGGGATCAGGCCATGGGCTTCTGCTTCGCCGCCGGTATCGGGGAGGATCAGCGCTTCAAGGGCACCAGCCTCGAAACCCTGCGCAATATGGTGGCGGCGGGCAGCGGCCTGACCCTGATCCCCCGTCTCGCCGTGCCGACCAACAAGGAGGAGGGGGGCGTCAGCTACCGACCCGTGATCGACCCTATTCCGGGGCGAACCATATCACTGCTCTACCGTCACTACTCGGTGAGAAGACCCTGCTTCAATGAATTGGCGGCGCGTATCTCGCTGTTGATGAAGTCACTGTTGGCATGATGTGGTAATGCGTGCATAAAAAAACCGGCGCCCTGGCGCCGGTTTTTGCATGTCTGCGAGCTTAGAAGATGTCGTCCGTGGAGACGGGGCCATCGCTGCTGGAGCCATCGCCCCCGTAGACCTGATTGCCATCGGAGAGCTGGCTGGAGTAACGCGTCGGCTCTGTCCCCTCCTTGAAGAACTCTTCCGTGGTGCTGCCATCGGTGCGGTTGGTCAACAGACCGGTTTCGCGATCGATGCGCACCTGCATCACCCCTTCAGGTACCGGCATCTTGCGCTCGGGGATCTGCTGCAGGGCCGTCTTCATGAAGTCGATCCAGATGGGCTGGGCGGCGCCGCCCCCGAACTCGGCCCGGCCGAGGCCGCGCTGGTGGTTGTCAAAGCCGATCCAGGAGGTGGCCACCAGGTTCGGGGTATAGCCGGAGAACCAGGCATCCCGCGATTCGTTGGTGGTCCCGGTCTTGCCCGAGATGTCGTGACGCTTGAGGTCACGGGCCGCCCGCCAGCCGGTGCCACGCCAACCGTTGCCACCCCAGATGGCGGTGGTCAGGGTGTCGGTGATGAGGAAGGCACTCTGGGCGCTGATGGTCTGAGGCGCCATGTTGTTGGGCACCACGGGATCGATCGGGCACTGGGCCTTCCAGTCCGGTGCCGTATTCAGGTAGGCATCGGCGCTGTCGAGACCGGCGGCGGCCAGCACGCCGCAGTCGCGGCAGGCGGCGGCCGGATTGGCCTGATACAGGGGCTGACCGAAGCTGTCGGTCACTTCGGTGATGAAGTAGGGGCTGACCTGGAAGCCGCCGTTGGCCAGCACGGAGTAACCGCGCACCACTTCCAGCGGGGTGAATTCGGCGGCGCCGAGGGCCAGGGATTCGTTCGCCGAGATGTGATCCCGGGCGAAGCCGAAGCGGGTCAGGCCGTCGATATAGGTATCCAGCCCGATGGCGCGCATCAGTCGCACCGACATCACGTTCTTGGACTTGGCGAGGCCGAGGCGCAGGGTGGTCGGGCCCTCATAGATGGCCGGTGAGTTTTTGGGCTGCCACATGGGGCCCTTGGCCGGATCCCACTGGTTGATGGGGGCATCATTGATCAGGGAGGCCAGGGTGTAGCCCTGCTCCAGCGCGGTGGCATAGAGGAAGGGCTTGATGTTGGAACCGACTTGGCGGCGTGCCTGATCCACCCGGTTGAACTTGGAGATCTCGAAGCTGAAGCCACCGACCAGGGCCTCGATGGCCCCATCCTGCGGGTTCATGGCCACCAGGGCGGCGTTGACTTCGGGGATCTGGGAGAGCAGCAGCTCCTCACCCTTCTCCCGCACCCAGATCTGGGCGCCGACTTTCAGCACGTCCCGGGCCGATTTCGGGGAGAAGCCCTGGCGATCGTCGGTGATGAAGGCACGCGCCCACTTGATGCCATTCCAGCCGAGCTCGGCCTGCTTGCCATTCTTCAGCACCAGGGTCGCACTCTTGTCTGTCAGCTTGGTGACCACGGCCGCCATCAGCGGCTGATAGGTCGGCTGCTTGGCCAGGTGGGCCATGATCTGCTCGTAGTCCCAGGCCGGTTCACCGGCCTTCCACAGCAGGGCGGTGGGACCGCGATAGCCGTGGCGGGTATCGTAGTCGAAGACACCGTCCAGCAGGGCGCGATGGGCGGCCCGCTGACGCTTGGCGGTGACTGTGGTGTAGACGTGCAGGCCCATGGTGTAGGCATCTTCACCGAACTGCTCCACCATCTTCTGACGCACCATCTCGCTCAGGTAAGGGGCATTGAGCGTCGTCTCGGCGCCGTGGTAACGGGCCTTGACCGGCATCTTGGACGCCTCGTCAAACTGGGCCTGGGTGATCTTGCCGGTCTCCAGCATGCGGCCGAGCACCACGTTGCGGCGGGCGAAGGCACGCTCGGGGGAGCGGATGGGGTTGAGCATGGACGGGGCCTTGGGCAGACCGGCGATGATGGCGATCTCGTCCAGGGTCAGATCCTTCACATCCTTTCCGAAGTAGACCTGGGCGGCTGCGCCGACCCCGAATGCCCGGTAGCCGAGGGGGATCTTGTTCAGATAGAGCGTCAGGATCTCGTCCTTGGAGAGATTCTGCTCGATGCGCCAGGCCAGGAAGACCTCCTTGATCTTGCGTACCAGGGTCTTCTCATTGCTCAGGAAGAAGTTGCGCGCGACCTGCTGAGTGATGGTACTGGCGCCCTGGCGGGCCTGGCCGGAGACAGCCCAAACGGTGGCGGCCCGGATGATGCCGATGGGGTCTATGCCAGGATGCTCGTAGAAGCGGGCATCCTCGGTGGCGAGCACGGCGTCGATCATGGACTGGGGTATCTCGTCCAGACGCAGCGGGATGCGACGGATCTCGCCGAATTGGGAGATCAACTCACCGTCCCGGCTGTAGACCTTCATGGGGGTAGCCAGTTTGACATCGCGCAGGGCGCTCACATCCGGCAACTGGGGCTTGATGTAGAAGTAGACGCCGATGAGGCTGGCAACACCCAGCACAGCACCCAGCATCATCACAATAAAGAGGCGAACGAGCCATTTCAGCATGGAAGAACTACCAATCGTCTTAAAATTAGCCAACGGGCGCAGAGTATAGCCTTTTTAGCCCTGCAGATTCGAGGTTTTCCTGTCCAGGGACCCGGACCTCGAGAAGAGGCGCGAGGGTAGCACTTCATGGCGCAATTACCAAGGCGAGGGGCGGGCAGAGGAGGAAGGGAGAGGCGGGTCAATTTTTGACATAAACTTTATGACATTGATAGATAGAGCATTATATTGAGTTAAATCATCACCCCGTGATGAGCTGTCCTACAATAAGTCCTAAAACCCAATAACGCATGGATGTGTATATGTTTGGGCTATTCAGCAAAGGATCCCTCCTCTCCTTGGCGGGTATTGATTTTGGCAGTCAAACCATCAAGGCCGTCACCCTCAGCGGGCGTCCCGGCAAGTTGCATCTCGAGTCTGTCGCCGAGATTGCCATGCCCAAAGGCACGCTGGTCGATTACCAATTACAGGATATTGAACGGGTCAGCCAGTCCCTCAAGTCCCTCAAGCGGCTTATTCAGGGGGATTGCGAGCACGTGGCCACCGCGGTGACCGGCTCCAACGTCATCACCAAGGTCATCCAGGTCGATACCAACATCAACGACAGCGAACTGGAGAGCCAGGTGCAGCTGGAGGCCGAGCAACTCATCCCCTTCCCCCTCGATGAAGTCAGCCTGGATTTCGAGATCCTGGGGGTGACGACCGATGAGAGCCGCCAGGAGGTATTGCTGAGCGCAGCCCGCACCGAGAGCGTCAGCGGCAGGGTCAGCGCCCTGACGGAAGCCGGCATGAACACCAAGGTCGTGGACGTTGGCGCTCATGCTCTCGGGCGCGCTGTGCTGGCCTGTCTGCCGGAACTGCAGACATGGGAAAAACCGGTCGGGATCGTCGACATCGGCGCCAGTGCCATCACCTTTGCCGCCCTGATCAAGGGTCAGGTGATCTACTCCCGCCTGCAAAATTTCGGTGGGGATCAATACAGCCAGGCCCTGGCCTCGTTTTACAGCATGAGTCTGGAAGAGGCCGAGCTTGCCAAGACGCAAGGCTCCCTGCCCGCCGACCATGAGGTCGAGGTGCTGCAGCCTCACCTCAATACCCTGGTGCTGCAGGTGAAGCGCAACGTGCAGCTGTTTTGCAGCTCATCGGGGAACAAGGAGTTATCCCGGCTGGTGCTGACGGGGGGAGGCAGCCTGCTGCCAGGCCTTGCCAAGCAGATTGGTAGTGAACTAGGTTGTGAGGTATCTCATCCGGATCCCTTTGTGTTGTTTGGCAAACCCAAGGGAGAGGGAGGACTCGTTCATGGGGCCAAATACATGGCTGCACTTGGGTTGGCGCTGCGGAGCTTCACACCATGTCAAATATAAACCTGCTGCCCTGGCGGGTGGTCAGGGCTCAACGCCAGAAGAAACAGTTTGGCGTCTTGTTGGGGGTGTTTCTGGCGGCGACGGCTTCTCTGGCTTTTGCCATCGATTGGCTGGTCGTGCAGCAGGTCTCCCACCAACAACAGCGTAACCAGCGGTTACAGCAGGAGATGACCCTGCTGGATGCCCAGCTCGGCGAGATCCGTTTGCTGCAGGAGCGGCGCAAGGAGCTGATCGATCGCATGCAGCTCATTGAACAGCTGCAGATGCGCCGCAATCTGCCGGTGCGCCTGTTCAATCAGTTGCCCGTGCTGGTGCCCAACGGAGTCTATCTCAATACCCTGGCGCTGCAGGCCAACCGGATCGATGTCAACGGCAAGGCGGAAGCCTACGGGCGGGTTGCCAGCATGATGCGGCGCATCGACGGCTCAGGCTGGCTGGGCCAATCCCAGCTCAGCACCATCTTCACCGCCGAGGTGGCCCCCATAGCGCTGAGCCAGTTCTCCATGATGTTCCTGATCGCTTCCACCAACCTGAGCACGGCCAAGGGGCAGCCATGAATCTGCAGCAGCTCAATGAACTCGATCTCAACGACATTGCCCGCTGGCCCAAGCTTGCCAAGGGGATCTTCATCGGCATCTGTTGTGCCTTGGTGGGAGGCGGCATCTATTACTACGTGATCGCGAGTTCCCTGACGGCATTGCGCCAGGAGGCCGCCAAGGAGGGGGAGCTGAAAGGTCAGTTTGAGACCAAGGCCATGCAAGCGGCCAATCTGGGGGCCTACAAGAAACAGATGGTGCAGTTGGAACATCTGGTGGATACCCAGCTCAAACAGTTGCCCAACACCCATGAAGTGGCTGGGCTGCTCGATGACATCAGCTTCATCGCCACGGACAATGGCTTGAAGCTCAACCGGATCAACTGGGAGCCCGAGGTCCAGCGCGAGTTTTCCACCGAACTGCCCATGCGCATCGAGGTGGTCGGCACCTATCACGAGCTCGGCAAGTTTGCGGCCGATATGGCGGCCTTGCCGCGGATAGTGATCCTGGAGTCATTCACGCTCAATCAGGACAAGGATGGGAGCGAGATGATAGGCATGTCCATGCTGGCCAAGACCTACAAGTACAACGGCAAGACGGTGGGGGCGCAGCCATGAATCTGAGACCGCTCTGCCTCTTGCTGCCCATACTGCTGCTCTCCGCCTGCGGCGGGCAGGAGGACATGGATGAATATGTGAAGCAGACCAAGGCGAGACCCCCAGTGCCCATTGAACCTCTGCCGGAGATCAAGCCATTCTCGCCCATGGCCTATCAGCACACTGAGCAGCGCAGCCCCTTCATCGAGCCTCAGCCTGAGAACAGTTCCAGAGCGGATGCCAGGGTCAAACCGGATTGTGCCCAGATAGTGGCCAACCGTGAGAAGGAAGTACTGGAGCGCTACTCACTGGCCAGTTTGAGCATGAAGGGCTCCATCGGCAAACAGGGACAGTTATGGGCCCTTATCAACACGCCAGATGGACAGGCGGTGCGGATCGGGCTGAATCAACATATGGGGCTGGATCAGGGAAGAGTCATCAAGATAACGAATACCCATGTCGACTTGATGGAGACGGTACCGGATGGCAAGGGATGCTGGGTCACGCGAGAAACCCAGTTGGCCATGGCCAATCTCGACGCAAAACAATGATCAGGGATGAGCTGAGATGAGAACAACAATAAGCAGGATGACCGGCGTGGCGCTGCTGTGGTTTGGGGCCTGCCATCAGGTGTGGGCGGTGCCGACGCTGCAAGAGGTCAAGGTGAACCCCTTGTTGGCCGATCAACTGCTGCTGGAACTGAGTTTCAGTGAGCCGGTGAGCGGTTTCAGCGACAGATTGTCCTATGAGCCGAATCAGTTGCTGCTTCATGTGCCCGGTGCCGTCGGCGCGCTGACGGTCAACCCGCTGCCCATCAAGCAGCAAGGGGTGGACAATCTCAAGGTGGAAGGCAAGGGGGAGGGGCTCGACATCAAGATAGCCCTCGATCAGCTGACTCCCTATCAGGTTCATCAGCAGGGCAGCAAGCTGCTGGTGTCGTTGGGGGAGAAGGTCGGCCAATCGACAGCCCCGACCACGGTAGCCACCACGACGCCGGTGGCGACCCAGTCTGCTCTGGTCAGAAACCAGCCTGTCACCCAGTCCGCTTTGATCGACACCCAGCGAGTGGCCCAGAATCAAGCCATGCCAGCCCCTCAACCGGTTTCGGCTCCCGCGCCGGCAGCAGCCTACAAACCCGTGTTGTCCACCCAGCAAACCAATAGCGGAGCCTACTTCAACTCGGTCAAGGGGGTGGACTTCAGGCGTGGCAAGGAGGGGCAGGGGGAATTTCTGGTGACCCTGGACAACAGTTCGGCGGCGGTGGATGTCAGCAGCCGCGGCCAGAAGGTGCTGGCCAAGTTCCACGGCACCCGGATCCCGGATGATCAGCTCAATCTCATCAATGTGCAGGACTTCGCGACCCCGGTTTCTCAGGTGGAGGTGTTCCGTCAGGGCAACGACACCCTGTTTGAGCTATCGGTCAACGGCCAGTTCGACTATCGCTACGATCAGGCCGACAAGATGTTCATCATCGAGGTGAAGAAGCGGGTCGCCACCACGGCGGCCAAGCAGTACCAAGGCAAGCCCATCTCCTTGAACTTCCAGGATATTCCAGTGAGAACCGTGTTGCAGATCATCGCCGACTTCAACAATCTGAACCTGGTGACCACGGATTCAGTCTCCGGCAATATCACATTGCGCCTCGATGGTGTGCCCTGGGAGCAGGCACTGGATATCATCCTCAAGGTCAGGGGGCTGGACAAGCGGCTGGACAACAACATCCTGCTGGTGGCCCCGGCAGAAGAGATAGCCGCCCGCGAGAAGCAGCAGATGGAGAGTCGCAACCAGGTGGCCGACCTGGCGCCGCTCTATACCGAATATATGCAGATCAACTACGCCAAGGCGGCGGAAGTGGCGGCGCTGCTCTCCTCCGAGAGTACCAAGCTGCTCTCCCCGAGGGGGGCGGTGAGCGTGGATGAGCGCACCAACGTGCTGGTGGTCAAGGATACGGCGGATGTCATCAGCAACGTCAAACGGATGCTGGATATTCTCGACATCCCGGTCAAGCAGGTGGTGATTGAAGCCCGCATGGTGACCATAGACGATGGTTTCGACGAGGCGCTGGGGGTACGCTGGGGGGTGACCAAGACGGATGGGCACGGCAACGGCACTTCGGGCACCATAGAGGGCAACGACGGCTCGGGCAACAACGATGGTACCTCCACCATCACCAGACCCGGGGTCGAAGACAGGTTGAACGTCAACCTGCCGGTGACCAATGCCGCCGGTACCCTCGCCTTCCAGGTGGCCCGTCTCGCCAACGGCACCCTGCTGGATCTGGAGCTGTCGGCGCTGGAGAAAGAGAGCAAGGCCGAGATCATCGCCAGCCCCCGGGTAACCACGGCGAACCAGAAGCCGGCGCTGATTGAGCAGGGTACCGAGATCCCCTATGTGGAGTCCTCCTCCAGCGGCGCGACCTCGGTCACCTTCAAGAAGGCGGTACTGAGCCTCAAGGTCACTCCCCAGATCACCCCGGACAACAGGGTGATCCTGGACTTGACCGTGACTCAGGATACCAAGGGGGAAACCGTGCCGACCGGTACCGGGGATGCGGTTTCCATCAACGCTCAGTCCATCACCACCCAGGTGCTGGTGAACAACGGTGAGACCCTGGTGCTCGGCGGCATCTATCAACAGACCATCAAGAATGATGTCAGCAAGGTGCCGCTGCTCGGGGACATCCCGGGTCTTGGCTACCTGTTCAAGAAAACCACCAGCGAGAACAAGAAGCGGGAACTGCTGATCTTCGTCACCCCGCGGATCGTGACCGACGCCCTCTGAATGCTTTACATGTGAGGGTAAAACACATATAACCTTACGCCCCAATGAGGCTGGGGCGTAAGGGCTGCGGTTGCCAGTCCTGATTTCTATTGAGATAATCCCCCTCCTGATCCATCGCAAGATAAGGTTCATAGGTACCCCGGTCGAGTGTTTACCGGGGCCATACAGTTTGTAATTACTAACGAAAAGACATGGCTGAGAAACGCAATATTTTCCTGATAGGTCCCATGGGTGCGGGCAAGAGCACCATAGGTAGACATCTGGCAGAACAACTGCACATGGAGTTTTTCGACTCGGATCATGAGATTGAGCGCCGCAGTGGTGCCGATATCGGCTGGGTGTTCGATGTTGAAGGCGAAGAGGGTTTCCGGATCCGCGAAGAGAAGGTGATCGGCGAACTCGCCGAGCAGCAGGGCATCGTGCTGGCAACGGGTGGCGGTGCCATCAAGAGCCGCGAGACGCGCAACAAGCTTTCCGCCCGTGGCATCGTCGTCTACCTCGAAACCACCATTGAGAAGCAGCTGGCACGCACTCAGAGAGACAAGCGTCGTCCCCTGTTGCAAACCGAAGAGCCGCCCCGTGAAGTGCTGGAGCGTCTGGCCCTCGAGCGCAACGCCCTGTATGAAGAAGTCGCGGACTTTGTCATCCACACCGATGAGCAGAGTGCAAAAGTTGTTGCCAATCAAATCGTTAAGTTGATCGGCATGTAATCGATAGAGGACGTCCATGGAAAGGTTGAAGGTCGAACTGGGTGAGCGCAGCTACCCGATTGAGATAGCTGCGGGTCTGTTGCAACGCCCCAAGGTGTTGGCAGAGACGATCAAGGGCAAGCGGGTCATGATAGTGACCAACACCATCGTCGCCCCCTTGTATCTTGAACGGGTCATTCAATTGCTCTCCGGTTTTCAGGTTGAACACCTGATCCTGCCGGATGGCGAAGCCTACAAGACCCTGGCGACCTTTGAGCAGATCATGTCTGCTCTGCTTGAGACCAACCATGGTCGTGATACCACCCTCATCGCTCTGGGGGGCGGCGTGATAGGTGACGTTGTCGGCTTCGCTGCGGCAAGCTATCAACGTGGCATTCCGTTCATTCAAGTGCCTACCACGCTGCTCTCCCAGGTTGACTCCTCCGTCGGCGGCAAGACCGCCGTCAATCATCCCCTCGGCAAGAACATGGTGGGCGCCTTCTATCAGCCCAGGCATGTGATCATCGATACCGACTGCCTCCAGACTCTGCCCGCCCGCGAATTTGCCGCTGGCATGGCGGAGGTGATCAAGTACGGCATCATCTGGGATGCCGAGTTCTTCTCCTGGCTCGAAACCAACATGGGGCGCCTGCAGAGCCTTGACACGGACGCCCTCTCCTATGCCATCCGCCGTTGCTGCGAGATCAAGGCGGAGGTGGTGGCCGAGGATGAGACCGAACACGGGGTGCGTGCCCTGCTGAACCTGGGCCACACCTTCGGCCATGCCATCGAAGCCGAAAAAGGCTATGGCAACTGGTTGCATGGCGAGGCGGTTGCGGCCGGCATCATGCTGGCGGCGGACACTGCCCTGGCTCGCGGCGATCTGACCGAGCAGGAGGTGGCGCGGATCCGTGCCCTGCTGCTGGCGGCTGACTTGCCCGTACAGGCTCCCCCCGAGATGGATTTCGACGCCTTCATCCGCCACATGCGCCGCGACAAGAAGGTGCTTCAAGGCAAGCTGCGACTGGTGTTGCCGGTCGGTATCGGGCATGCCCAGGTCGTCGGTGATGTGACTGATGCCCAATTGATGGCGGTAATCGAGTCTGGTCGTGACTAACAGCAAACTGCTAAAACTTCCTTCCCAGCGGCAGCTGGTCGACCGGCTGCTGCACCTGATTGAATTCAATCACCCCTTCATCTTTCTCTCCGGCAAACCCGGCAGTGGTCGTGGCACCCTGTGTGAAAGTCTGCTGAACGGCCTGCCCGACACGGTGCGGGTGGTGAGCCTTATCGGCAGCGCCGCCATGAAGATGGCGGACGTGCGCCAGCTCTTGCTCCAGCAGGTGGTGGCGAGGCCCCTGTTCAACCCGCAGGATGCCCTGGCCGATAGCTTCTTCCGCATGCTGGATGGCAAGCCAGCGAGTCTGCTGCTGCTCATCGAGCGGGCCGATGAACTGCCTGCGGATCTGGTGGGGGAGCTGTGGGCGCTCTGTCGTCACAACGATACCCTGGCAAGCCCCCACAAGCTGGCGATCACGGTCTCCGGTAGTGACGCCTGGTGTCGCACCCAGAAGGGGGGACTCAAGGGGCGGGCCATGCCGGCTCTCGAGCTGGAGGTCGCGCCACTGAGCCCACCGGAGCAACGTATCTTCTTGTATGAGAAGGCCAAAGAGCTCAAGATCCCGACAGCCCTCTTGCCCAAGCCCAAGGTAGAGGAGATCCTGAATGGCGCACATGGACATCCGTCCGCCATCATGCAGTCACTGGAGGATATCATGACCGACAGAAGGCCCAAGAAACGTCAGGCCGAGTTGCCCGTCAAGAAGATTGCTATCGTACTGGCCCTGGTCGTGGCCGGTCTGCTGGGACTGAGCTATCTGCCCATGTTCGATGAGATGGGCAAGGAAGAGGCCAGGGTTCAGCCCCAAGAGGAGGCGCTGCCGTCCCCGATAGGGAGCGATCCTCTCACGGCAAACGCGGCGAGCGGGGCGCAAGCCAGCGGCTCGGCCGAGACGAATGGCAGCCAGGTGGCGCGCGACTGGCAGGCGGATGCCAAGACCCTGCCCAAGAAGGTCGAGAGCGAGACGGTCACCACGGAATCGACCAACTACGAGGGGCGCCGTGTGGTCATCTCCGACGAGGTGGTCGAGAAGCTGATGACGCAGCCCAACGTCAGCGGCGCCCTGCCCACCGAGGTAGTGAACGAGCTAACCGGCGTGAGCTCCCAGGCGGCAGCGACCCAGAAGGCGACGCCCTCTACCCAGCCTTCTGTGCAGAAGACCCAAGGTACGGCTGTGCCCAAGCAGGCTGCCGAACCCGCCGCCCTGATGGCGCCCAAGGTGGCCTTGACGCCGGTCGCGACCCTCAACAAGAAACCGAAGAATCACTACAGCATCCAGCTGATGGGGGCGAGCAATACCCAGGCGGTCGACAGCTTTGTGGCCGAGCATACCTTGGCGGGCAAGGTCTGGGTCTACAAGACCCGTTTCCGTGGGAGCCCCTGGTATGTGGTGATACAGGGTGACTATGCCAACAGTGCCCAGGCCAAGACGGCGATCCGCAAGTTGTCGCCGGCGCTGCTGAAGGGTCAACCCTGGCCCAAGTCGTTTGCCCAGATACAAAAAGAGCTGAAGCAATAGCCATGCTGCCCGTGAAGGGGGTAGAATCTCCCCCCTTTTTTGGGCGTTGCCTTCTTAACACCGGATTTCCATGAAAAAAACACGCGCGTTTTTAAAATGGGCCGGGGGAAAATACTCCCTGGTCGAAGAGATTGCCGAGCGGTTGCCGGCCGGGCGTGTGTTGCTGGAGCCCTTCGTCGGGGCGGGCTCGGTCTTTCTCAACACGGATTACGATGCCTATGTGCTCAACGACATCAATCCGGATCTGATCGGCCTGTACAATCATCTCAAGCAGCGGCCGGACAACTTCATCGGCGAGGCCCGCAAGCTGTTCGTGGCCGAGCACAACCACAAGACCGCCTATTACCGCCTGCGCAGCCAGTTCAACCAGACCGAGGCCGGTTTTGAGCGGGCCCAGCTGTTCCTGTTTCTGAATCGCCATGGTTTCAACGGCCTGTGCCGTTACAACAAGAAGGGGGGCTTCAACGTTCCCTTCGGTTCCTACAAGAAGCCCTATTTCCCGGAGAAAGAGCTGTGGGCCTTCGCGGAGAAGGCGCAGAAAGCCACCTTCATCTGCGAGAGCTATGCCGACGCCATGGCGAGGGCGGAGTCCGACTGGGTCATCTACTGCGATCCCCCCTATGCGCCGCTCTCCACCACGGCGAGTTTCACCACCTACTCGGCCGGTGGTTTCACCCTGGACGATCAGGCGCTGCTGGCGCGTCTTGCACGTCACACCGCCGCCCACAAGAGGGTGCCCGTGCTCATCAGCAACCACGACATCGAGCTGACGCGGGAGCTGTATCGTGGCGCCCGGCTGGACGAGATCCTGGTCAAGCGCACCATCAGCCGCAACGGCGGTGGCCGCAACAAGGTCGCTGAGCTGCTGGCGCTCTATCCGCCCGGCATCGAGCCCGAGCAGGGTTATTATCCAAGCGACGCCGTATTGGCCGAGCTCGGCTAGTCTGCTGGCGGCACCTTCGGGTGCCGCCATCATTTTGGGCGAGCGATACTTGCCTGCATTTCTCTCCTCCTGTTGACGGTTTTCATCGGATCGACGCGATAAAGCGAGTCACCCGCTTCTGCCGCGCTTGCGGGTCGTTTTCATCGGACATTTGCGGTAAAATTACGCCGTTTTTTCTGCCTAGCTGCCAATGGATGACGCTGATGAAAGATTTTCTGATTGCTCCCTCTATCCTCTCCGCCGACTTCGCCCGTCTGGGTGAGGATGTTGCCAAGGTGCTGGCCGCCGGGGCCGACGTGGTGCATTTCGACGTGATGGACAACCACTATGTCCCGAACCTGACCATAGGCCCCATGGTCTGCCAGGCGCTGCGTGATTACGGTATCGAGGCGCTCATCGACGTGCACCTCATGGTCAAGCCGGTGGACCGCATCGTGCCCGATTTCGCCAAGGCGGGTGCCAATCTGATCACCTTCCACCCGGAAGCGTCCGATCATGTGGACCGCACCCTGGGGCTCATCAAGGAGCAGGGTTGCCAGGCCGGTCTGGTGCTGAACCCGGCCACGCCGCTCTCCTGCCTGGAATACGTGATGGACAAGCTGGACGTGATCCTGCTGATGTCGGTCAACCCGGGCTTCGGTGGCCAGAGCTTCATCCCGGGCACCCTGGCCAAGCTGCGTCAGGTGCGTCGCCTGATCGACGAGAGCGGCCGCGACATTCGCCTCGAGATCGACGGTGGCGTCAAGGTGGAGAACATCCGCGAGATCGCCGCGGCCGGTGCCGACATGTTCGTGGCCGGTTCCGCCATCTTCGGCAAGCCAGACTACAAGGCGGTGATCGACCAGATGCGTGCGGAGCTGGCTCATGTCCGTTGAACGTCCCTTCGACCTGGTGCTGTTCGATCTGGACGGCACCCTGATCGACAGCGCCTCCCAGCTGGCCCTGGCGGTCAACCGCACCCTGGCTGAGCTTGGTCTGGCCGAGGCCGATGAGGCCGTTGTGCGGACCTGGGTCGGCAACGGCGCCGACAAGCTGATCCAGCGTGCACTGGATTACCGCGGGGCACCGGATCTCTTTGCCAAGGCGCGCCCCCTGTTCGATGCCCACTATCGCGCCTGTCTGCTGGAAGGGCTGGCCATGTATGAAGGGGTGGAGCAGAGCCTGCGCCGCCTGCAGCGACTCGGTTATCAGCAGGCCGTGGTGACCAACAAGCCGAGTCACTTCGTGCAGCCCATCCTGGATGCCCTCGGCATCGGCGACTGTTTCGCGCTCTGGCTGGGGGGCAACTGCGTCCCCGAGAAGAAACCTAGCCCGGCCCCCCTGCTGCACGCCTGCCATGAGCTGGGCATAGCCCCGTCCCGCACCCTGATGGTGGGGGATTCCGAGAACGACGTGCTGGCCGCCCAGGCCGCCGGCATGAAGGTGGCGGGGCTCACTTACGGCTACAACTATGGCCGCCCCATCGCGGATTCCCATCCGGATTGGGTATGCGAGCAGTTTGCCGAACTCGATGCCCTGCTGGCCTAATAACAAGGATCCACATTTCATGACCAAACCAATCGTATTGAGCGGGGCCCAGCCCTCCGGCCAGCTGACCATAGGCAACTACATGGGGGCCCTGCGTCAGTGGGTCAACATGCAGGATGACTTCGATTGCCTCTACTGCATCGTCGATCTGCACGCCATCACCACCCGCCAGGATCCGGCTGCCCTGCGCAAGGCCTGCCTGGATGCCGCGGCCCTCTATCTGGCGGTGGGGATCGATCCCGCCAAGAGCACCGTCTTCATCCAGTCCCACGTGCCGCAGCACGCGGAGCTCGGCTGGATCCTGAACTGCTACACCCAGATGGGCGAGCTGTCGCGCATGACCCAGTTCAAGGACAAGTCCGCCCGCTTCGAGAACAACGTCAACGTCGGTCTGTTCGGCTACCCGGTGCTGATGGCTGCCGACATCCTGCTGTACCAAGCCAATCAGGTGCCGGTCGGAAACGACCAGAAGCAGCATCTGGAGCTGACCCGCGACATCTGCACCCGTTTCAACAACCTGTATGGCGAGGTGTTCACCCTGCCCGAGCCCTTCATCCCCACCGACGGTGCCCGGGTGATGAGCCTGCAGGATCCGACCAAGAAGATGTCCAAGTCCGACGACAACGAGGCCAACTTCATCGGCCTGCTGGAAGATCCCAAGCAGATCGTCAAGAAGATCAAGCGGGCGATGACCGACTCCGACGAGCCGGCCGTGGTGCGTTTCGATCCGGAAAACAAGCCTGGGGTCTCCAATCTGCTGACCCTGATGTCCGGGGTAACCGGCCGCTCCATCCCCGAGCTCGAGCAGCACTTCGAGGGCAAGATGTACGGTCACCTCAAGACCGAGACCGCCGAGGCCGTTGTCGCCTTGTTGGAGCCCATCCAGGCTCGCTTCCGTGAGTTGCGTCAGGATGAGACTCATCTGATGAAAATTCTGGCCGCCGGGGCACAAAAAGCGCGGGAAAGGGCTGAAAAAACGCTGATCAATGTATATGATGTAGTCGGCTTCGTTCCTCGAGCCTGACATACTGGGAAGGTGTAGTTGAAGAGAGCTGGGTATTTGCCTGGCTTTCTTTGTTTTACCGACTCGGTATTCGAGCCTTCACCTTCCCATTGCCAACGCGGGTTTTTGCCCCAAGAGAAAGCATGTCCGTCGAATCAAATTCCGTGATTGAAGAGCTGAGTGACAAGGGCCACTGGCTGCGCAAGTTTCGCAAGGCCAAGAACCTCAACACCCTGCAACTGATGGTCTCCAACGCCATCGACAAGCATTACAAGACTCCCGCCATCGCAGCCGCCATCTATCTGGCGGAGTGCCAGCGCGAGCGTGAACTGGAGCAGGGCCGCCTGCTGGATCGCTGATCGCCTGCCGCCGATAATCCCATGCTGTTGTTGATCGATAACTACGACTCCTTCACCTGGAACCTGGTGCAATACTTCGGCACCCTGGGGCAGGAGGTGTTGGTGAAGCGCAACGATGAGCTGAGCCTGGAGGAGATTGCCCGGCTCGCCCCCCGCCATCTGGTGATCTCCCCCGGTCCCTGCACGCCCAACGAGGCGGGGATCTCCCTGGCCGCCATCAGCCGCTTCGCCGGCCAGGTCCCCATCCTGGGTGTCTGCCTCGGCCACCAGTCCCTCGCTCAGGCCTTCGGCGCCCATGTGGTGCGCGCGCGCCGGGTGATGCACGGCAAGACCTCCCTCATTCGTCACAAGGGGCAGGGGGTATTCAAGGGACTGAAGGATCCGCTGCGGGTCACCCGCTACCATTCGCTGGTGGTGGAGCACGAGACCTTGCCCGACTGTTTCGAGGTGACCGCCTGGAGCGAGCACGGCGATGGCAGCGTCGACGAGATCATGGGCCTGCGACATAAAACACTGGCGCTGGAGGGAGTACAGTTCCACCCGGAGAGCATCCTCAGCGAGCAGGGCCACCAGTTATTGGCCAATTTTTTGGCCTCTTCCTGAAAAAATCGTGACGCTAGTCCCAGAATCGCGATGGGGCAAAAAAATTTTTTCCTGACACTTTATTCACCTCCCTCCCTGCCCAAATTATCTCTTGCCAACACCCCCTGAGCCGTTATGCAATGCGGTTGCCTAAAATCTCACGGGCAATCGAATATTGTTCCTCATAGGCCGGGATGTTGCAGACTTTTTACTTTTTTTCTGTGATAATTCCGCCACGTTTACACGGATTTAACTTTTGGGTGGTGGATTATTCTGCTGCCAGTTAGAAGGAGAGCAAGATGTCAGAGTTGTTGGCAGTGACACGTGAAGTGTTTGATGAAGTGATGGTACCGAACTATGCCCCCGCCAAGATCATTCCGGTGCGCGGCGAGGGTTCACGTGTCTGGGACCAGGAAGGCCGCGAGTATGTGGACTTCGCGGGCGGGATCGCGGTCAATGGCCTCGGTCATTGCCATCCCAAGCTGGTCGAGGCCCTGAAAACCCAGGGTGAGAAGCTGTGGCACCTCTCCAACGTGATGACCAACGAGCCGGCCCTGCGCCTGGCCAAGAAGCTGGTCGCTGCCACCTTCGCCGAGAAGGTCTACTTCTGCAACTCGGGCGCTGAAGCGAACGAGGCCGCCTTGAAGCTGGCTCGTCGCTACGCCATCGATAAGTTCGGTGCCCACAAGACCCAGATCATCGCCTTCCATCAGGGCTTCCACGGTCGCACCTTCTTCACCGTCAGCGTCGGCGGTCAGGCTGCCTACTCCGATGGTTTCGGCCCGAAACCCGCCGACATCACCCATGTCACCTACAACAACCTGGAAGAGCTGGCTGCCGCCATCTCCGACAACACCTGCGCCGTGGTGATGGAGCCGCTGCAAGGGGAGGGTGGCATCATTCGTCCCACCGACGAGTTTGCCAAGGGCGTGCGCGAGCTGTGTGACAAGCACAACGCACTGCTTATCTATGACGAAGTGCAATCCGGCGTCGGCCGCACCGGCGATCTGTACGCCTACATGGGTCTGGGCGTTACCCCGGACATCCTCACCAGCGCCAAGGCGCTTGGCGGTGGTTTCCCCATCGGTGCCATGCTGACCACCAGCGAGATCGCGGCTCACCTGAAAGTGGGCACTCACGGCTCCACCTACGGCGGCAACCCGCTGGCTTGTGCCGTGGCGGAAGCCGTGCTGGACGTGATCAACACCCCGGAAGTACTGAGCGGCATCAGGCGGCGCGAGCAGCTGTTCCGCGACGGTCTCGAGGCCATCAACGCCAAGTACCACTGCTTCAGCGAAGTGCGTGGTCAGGGCCTGCTGCTCGGCGCCGTGCTGAACGACGACTTCAAGGGCCGTTCCCGCGACTTCCTGCTGGCCTCCATCGACCAGGGCCTGATGGCCCTGGTGGCGGGCACCAACGTGGTGCGTTTCGCTCCCTCCCTGGTGATCCCGGAAGCGGATATCAAAGAAGGTCTGGCTCGGTTCGAGAAAGCGGTCGCTCAGGTGGTCAACGCCTGATCCAGATTGCCTGAGCCTAGTTGAGGTGGGGAATCCTCCCGGCAGGAGCCGGGACCCCACCTGTCGTCAATGAAAGGGAGTTGTCATTTATGTTGGTTATCCGTCCTATCGAGCAGCGCGACTTCGCCGGCCTCAAAACCTGTGCCATCGAATCCGGCACCGGCATGACTTCATTGCCGGTGAACGACGAGCTGCTGCAACGCAAGATCGATGCCTCGACCCAGACCTTCCTCGACAAGCCTGCCGGCAAGGGAGACTGCCTCTACTTCTTCGTGGCCGAGGATCTGGAGACCGGCGAGATGGTCGGCACCTGCGCCATCGATGCGGCCGTCGGCCTGTCCCAGCCGTTTTACAACTATCACATCGGCAAGGTGGTGCACTCTTCCCCCAAGCTCGGCATCTACAACGTGGTGGAGACCCTCACCCTCTCCAACGACTACACGGGCAACTCCGAGCTCTGCACCCTGTTTCTGCGCGAATGCGCCCGCGAGGGGCTCAACGGCCGGCTGCTCTCCAAGCACCGTTTCCTGTTTATGGCCGAGCACCCGGAATTGTTTGACGAGACCGTGTTTGCCGAGATGCGCGGCGTCTCCGATGCCAACGGTCACAGCCCCTTCTACGAGTGGCTGCAGAAGCATTTCTTCTCGATGGACTTTCCCACCGTCGACTATCTCACCGGCATCGGCAAGAAGCGTTTCATCGCCGAGCTGATGCCCAAGTACCCCATCTACGTCAACCTGCTGAGCAACGAGGCGCGCGCCGTCATCGGTCAGACCCACGAGAAGACCCGCCCGGCCATCAAGATGCTGCAGGACGAGGGTTTCGTGAATCGCGGTTACGTCGACATCTTCGATGCGGGCCCCACGGTCGAGTGCGACGTGAAGCACATCCGCAGCGTGCGCCGCAGCCAGAAGCTGGCGGTGCTGGTGGGTGAGCCCATCGGTGGCCGCACCTATCTCATCTGCAACACCCGCTTCGAGCAGTATCGCGCCTGTTACGGCAACATCCGGGTCGATCTGGACAAGCACGAAGCCATCATCCCACCCAAGATGGCGGCCGCCCTCAAGGTGGAGAATGGCGACATGGTGCGCATCGTCGACCTGGAATAATTGGCCTGTTTTATGTCACAGCATATGCAGCAGGCAGCCGAGGCTGCCTGCGAACCACAGGGAGTGAATCCGTTATGTCTTTAGTTCAGCTTATCGATGGTCAGTGGCTTGCCGGTGAAGGCAAGGCATTCGAGTCAAAAGACCCGGCCAAGAATGCCGTGATCTGGCGTGGGGAGGCGGCGAGTGCCGCCCAGGTGGAGGCCGCCGTCAAGGCCGCCCGCAGCGCCTTCTACCATTGGTCTGATTTGAACCTGGATGATCGTCTGGCCATCGTACGTCGCTACGCCGATCTGCTGGGTGAGCACAAGGAAGCCCTGGCCCTGACCATAGCCCGGGAGACCGGTAAGCCCTTGTGGGAGACCCGCACCGAGGTCGCCGCCATGCAGGGCAAGATTGCCATCTCCATCCGCGCCCATGATGAGCGCACCGGCACAGTCGAGAACCCCATGCCGGGCGCCAAGGCGTTCGTGCGTCACAAGCCCCACGGCGTGGTCGCCGTGTTCGGCCCCTACAACTTCCCGGGCCATCTGCCCAACGGTCACATAGTGCCGGCGCTGATCGCCGGCAATACCGTGGTGTTCAAGCCCTCCGAGCTGACTCCCATGGTGGCCGAAGCCATGCTCAAGATCTGGATCGACGCCGGCTTGCCCAAGGGGGTGCTGAACCTGGTGCAGGGCGAAGTGGAGACCGGCAAGGCGCTGGCCGGCAATCCGGACATCGACGGCCTCTTCTTCACCGGATCGTCCCGCACCGGTCACTTCCTGCATCAGCAGTTCGCCGGTCAGCCTGGCAAGATCCTGGCGCTGGAGATGGGCGGCAACAACCCGCTCATCGTCAAGGACGTGAGCGACATCGACGGCGCCGTGCACGCGATAGTGCAATCCGCCTTTATCACCTCGGGTCAGCGCTGCACCTGCTCGCGCCGCCTGTTCGTGGAGCGTGGCGTCAAGGGCGATGCCCTGGTCAAGCGCCTGGTGGAGGTAGTCGCTCAGATCAAGGTCGGCCATTACGACGCTGCCGAGCAACCCTTCATGGGGGCCATGATCAGCGAACGTGCGGCGCTCGGCATGGTAGAGGCGCAGGCGAACCTGCAGCGCCTCGGCGGCGAGAGCCTGCTCGCCCTCAAGCATCTGGAAGCGGGTACCGGCTTCGTCTCCCCGGGCATCATAGATGTGACCGCCGTGAGCGCACTGCCCGATGAAGAGTACTTCGGCCCCCTGCTGCAGCTCATTCGCTATGACGACTTCGACGCCGCCATCGATCAAGGCAACGCCACCAGCTTCGGCCTGTCGGCCGGCCTGCTCGGCGACAGCGAGGCGGACTGGCAGCACTTCTTCAAGCGCATCCGCGCCGGTATCGTCAACTGGAACAAGCCCATCACAGGCGCCTCCAGTGCCGCGCCGTTCGGCGGCATAGGTGCCTCCGGCAACCACAGGGCGAGCGCCTACTACGCCGCAGACTACTGTGCGTACCCGGTCGCCTCGGTAGAGGACAGCAAGGCCGCCATGCCAGATCAGCTCTCCCCGGGCCTGACCTTCTAACAATCAAAGGGGCATCCCAGGGTGCCCTTGTCTGTACCCGCAATCAAAGGAAAGAGAGATGCAAAAGGATATCGAGACCCTGTTTGGCCATCTGTGGGACAACTACATTCAAGTCACCCCCAGTGCCCACAAGGTTCACCAACTGCTGGGAGGCGGCGCCCCCATCATCAACGATCACGTGGCGTTTCGGACCTACAACCTGCCCAAACTCGGGCTGGAGAAGCTGGCGGCCCACTTCCGCGCCCTGGGGTATGAAGAAAAGGGTGAGTATGTGTTCAAGGCCAAGAAGCTCTACGCCAAGCACTTCGAACACGCGGATCAGGACGCCCCCAAGGTGTTCATCAGCGAGCTGAAGGTGGAAGAGCTTTCCGAGACCGCTCAGGCCATCATCCACAAGCTGGTGGCCCAGGTGCCGGATCACCTGACCGATACCCAGGCCTTCCTCTATGCCGGCGCTCCCTGGCAGGTCTCCTGGACCGATTACCAGACCCTGCTGGCGGAGAGCGAGTACGCGGCCTGGATGGCGGCCTGGGGCTATCGTGCCAACCACTTCACGGTCAACATCAACCGTCTGGCGGACTTCGACACCATCCAGCAGGTGAATGCGGCCCTGAAAGCGGCGGGCTTCGTGCTGAACGGCGTGGGCGGCGAGGTGAAGGGGGATCCCCAGGTGATGTTGGAGCAGTCCTCCACCATGGCGGACAAGGCGGACGTGGCCTTCACCGACGGTGTGCGTACCATCCCGAGCTGCTTCTACGAATTCGCCCTGCGCTACCCGCAGGCCGACGGCGTGCTCTACCCGGGCTTCGTCGAGGCCTCGGCGGACAAGATTTTCGAATCCACCAACGCCATGTAGTCGCAGTCCATATTGAAAAAAACGCCCCGAAAGGGGCGTTTTTTATGGCTAAGAACCGAGGTCAGGCGGGTTGCAGCTCACCCTCGGTGGCCAGCAGGGTCGCCATGCCGGCGGCCTTGCCGGCCTGGATGCCGATCCGGGTGTCTTCAAACACCAGGCAGTTGGCGGGATTGGCCCCCAGCAGCTCGGCGACTCTCAGGAAGGTGTCGGGATGGGGCTTGTGGTTGTCGACGTCGTCGGCACTCACCACCACAGAGATGTAGGCGTCCAGACCCGTGCTCTTGAGGATCTGCTCCGCCTGATTGCGCGGCGAGCCTGTGCCTATGCCCATTGGCACCTTGCCGTGATACGCCTTGACCAGCTCCCACATCTGGGGGAAGACCCGGGCCTTGTCGATCTGCTCCAGATAGAGCGCAATCTTGCGGCGGGCGAAGGCCTCGACGTCGATGTTCAGCCCATGCTGCTCGGCCAAAATGGCCACAATCTTGCGGGTGGGGATGCCGCCATATTCATTGAGTTCAGCCCGATCGAACGGCAGGCCAAACTCGGCGCTGGTGATCTCCCAGGCATCCAGGTGCAATGGCATGGAGTCCACCAGGGTGCCATCCATATCGAAGATCAGGGCGTCGTATTGCGCAAAGCGGTACTGCTCGGTCATGGGACTGACTCCTCTTGGGCGAAGCACCCACCCTATCAGATTTGCCGGCGGGATGCCGCGACTCGGGTCATGTCTGTCGGCAGAGTCAGTGGTTTTCGCCATCGGCTGATGATTTATGAGACAATAATGAGCCCTGCTGTGCCGTTTTCGGCATTTTATATGAGCGAGCCCCCGACATGTCCCCCAAAACCATCTTCGCGAGTGTGGCCCTGGTGATCGCCCTGGGATCACTGGAAAAGAGCATAGTCACGACCCCCTTGCCCATCATAGGGGCCGAGCTGAACGCCGGCGCCGCCCTCACCTGGGTGGTCACCGCCTACCTGCTGGCCGCCACCGCCGCCCTGCCCGTCTACGGCAAGCTGAGCGATCTGTTTGGCCGGGTGCGGATGCTCAACATCGGCATAGGCCTGTTTCTGGCGGGATCCGTGGCCTGCGCCCTGGCCCAGGATCTGCCGACCCTGCTAGGGGCCCGGGTGTTGCAAGGGTTGGGGGGCGGGGGCCTCATCGCCCTGGCCTTCACCGTGATCGCCGACAGCATACCGCCGCGGGAGGTGGGCAAGTATCAGGGCTACATCTCGGCTGTGTATGCGGTCTCCAGCATCGCCGGGCCCCTGCTCGGCGGTTACTTCAGCGAGCAGCTGAGCTGGCGCTGGATCTTCTGGATCAACCTGCCGCTCGGGGCGCTCGCGCTCTGGCTGGTGAATCGGAACCTCGGCCACCTCAATGTGCGGCGCCACAGCCGCTTCGACTGGAAGGGGGCAGGGCTGCTCATCACAGTCACCACCCTCACCCTGCTGCTGCTCTCGCCGGAAACCAGCCTGCCCGCTATCTGGCTGGCCGCCGGGCTGGCGCTGGCCCTGTTGCTGCTGATCCTGGTGGAGCGGCGCGCCCATGACCCCATACTGCCGGCCCACCTGGTGCGGCTGCCCGGCTATCTGGTGAGCGTGCTGCTGGCGCTGGCCTCCCAGCTGCTGATGTTCGCCGTGCTGGTCTATCTGCCGCTGCAGATGCAGTGGCAGAAGGGGATGGGGGCGAGCGAGAGCGGGCTCTACATGGTGATCTTCATGGTCTGCATCACGGCGGGGGCCTTCGTCGGCGGCAAGCTGATCGGCCGCACCGGTCACTACCGGCGCTTCGTGGTGACGGGCTTTGCCCTGGCGGCGCTGGCACTGTGGCAAATTCACTTCGATCTCTGGGCCAACCTGGGGCTGGGGCTCGCAGGGCTTGGCCTCGGGCTGGTGCTGCCGGCCCTCTCCGTGGTGGTGCAGAATGCGCTGCCACGAGAGGATCGCGGCATCGGCATGTCCCTGTTCAACTTCGGCCGTGAGCTGGGTGGCGCGGTCGGTGTCGCCATCTGTGCCATGCTGTTCCACTCCGCCCTGCCTGCGGGCAGCAGTCACAACCTGGCGAGCCTGAGCCCGGCCGAGCTGGCCCCCGGTTTCGGCGCCACCTATGTCGGCATGGCGCTGATCGCCAGCGCTGCCCTGCTCATCACCCTGCTGGCCTTGAAGCGCCACGAGCTGGCCAGCAAGCCGGCCTGATGGCGGTATCCCAGATAGCAAGAGGGCTCCCCATGGGGAGCCCTCTTTTTTATTGGCTGTGGTCGACCGTCAAGCCGCTTACTCTTGGGCTGGCGCCTCCTTGCCGGCGAGCTGACTCAGCCAGGCGAAGCGGCGGCTGGCATCCAGCTCCGCCTCCCGGTAGAGCTGGGTGGCGATTTCCGGCAACTGACGCTCGAGGCGCTTGAAGCGGGGCTCCTGCTGCAGGGTCTCGGCGAGGGAAGCCGTCGGCGCCCTCGAGTCCAGCGCCAGCGGCGCCTTGCCCTCCTCGCTGCGGCGCGGATCGTAGCGGTAGAGCGGCCAGAAGCCGGTGGCGGTGAGCTGCTTCATCTGCTCGTGGCTCTGGGCCAGATCGTAGCCGTGCTCCTCGCAGGGGCTGTAGGCGATGATGAGGGACGGCCCCGGATAGGCTTCCGCCTCCTGAATGGCCTTCACCGTCTGATTCATCTGGGCGCCGAGGGAGATCTGCGCCACATAGACGTGACCGTACATCATGACGTTGGCACCGAGATCCTTGCGCCCCTTGCGCTTGCCCTGCTCGCCAAACTTGGTGATGGCGCCGAGCGGCGTCGCCTTGGACTGCTGGCCGCCGGTGTTGGAGTAGCACTGGGTGTCGAGCACCAGCACGTTGATGTTCTCCCCCAGGCTCAGCACGTGGTCGAGCCCGCCGAAGCCGATGTCATAGGCCCAGCCATCACCGCCGATGAGCCAGACCGACTTGTCCACCAGGTGATCCGCATCCCGCGCGAGCTCAGCCGCGCCCGGCTCGCTGCGCCCCTGCAGCAGGCTGCGCAGCTGCTGGATATGGGCCCGTTGCTCGGAGACCGGCAGGCTGGCATCTTGCAGCGCTTGCTGCAACTCGGCCGGAACGACATCCCCCAGGCTTGTCATCAGGCGGCGTACCCGATCGCGATGCTGATCCACGGTGAGCCTGAATCCCAAGCCAAACTCGGCGTTGTCCTCGAACAAGGAGTTCGCCCAGGCCGGGCCACGGCCCTCGGCGTTGGTGGTGTAGGGGGTGGTGGGCAGGTTGCCGCCATAAATCGACGAGCAACCGGTGGCGTTGGCAATCAGCAGCCTGTCCCCATAGAGCTGGGTCAGCAGCTTGATGTAGGGGGTCTCGCCACAGCCCGAGCAGGCGCCCGAGTATTCGAACAGGGGCGAGATGAGCTGGGAGGTGCGAATATCGATGCGCTCCAGCTGCTCGGCGGTGCGCTCCGGCAAACCGAGGAAGAAGTCGTAGTTCGCCTTCTGGGCCTCGAGGTGGTCGAGCCGCGATTCCATGTTGATCGCCTTGCGGCTCGGATCGGTGCGATCCTTGGCCGGGCACACCTCGACGCAAAGGTTGCAGCCGGTGCAATCCTCAGGCGCCACCTGCAACACATATTGCTGGCCGCGCATGTCGCGGGCCTTTACATCCAGGGCGTCCAGGGTCGCGGGGGCACCCTCGAGCGAATCCTTGTCCACCACCTTGGCGCGGATGGCCGAGTGCGGGCAGGCGGCCACGCAATAGTTGCACTGGGTGCAGAGATCCGCCTGCCAGATGGGCACCTCCTTGGCGATGTTGCGCTTCTCCCAGCGGGTGGTGCCCACAGGCCAGGTGCCGTCCGGCGGGAAGGCGGAGACCGGCAGGCTGTCGCCGAGCCCCGCCAGCATGGCAGCGGTGACTGTCTGGACGAAGTCGGGGGCCTTGGCCGACACCACGGGGGGGCGCTGGTGGCTACTTGGATCGAGTTCTTGCAGCGGCACTGGGATCAGTGCCTCGCAGGTGGCGGCCAGGGCCTGCCAGTTGCGCTCGACCAGTTCGCTGCTCTTGTTGCCATAGCTCTTGGCGATGGCCTGCTTGAGCAAGTCGGTGGCTTCTGCCGGCGGTATGATGGCGGTCAGCTGGAAGAAGGCCATCTGCATCACGGTGTTGATGCGGCTGCCGAGCTGGCATTCCCGGGCAATCCTGGCGGCGTTGATGCTATAGAGGCGGGCGTGCTTCTCGCGCAGTGTCTGCTGTACCTCTTGGGGCAGCCGTTGCCAGATCTGATCGGCGTCGTAGGGGCTGTTGAGCAGGAAGATGCCGTTAGGCCTCAGCCGCTCCGCCATCTGGTACATGTCGATGAACTGCCACTGGTGGCAGCCGATGAAGTCCGCCTCGTCCACCAGGTAGGCCGATTGCAGCGGCCGCTCGCCGACTCTCAGGTGGGAGACGGTGAGGCCCCCCGCCTTCTTGGAGTCGTAGACGAAATAGCCCTGGGGATAGAGCGGGGTGTGGTTGCCGAGGATCTTGATGCTGTTCTTGGCCGCCGAGACGGTGCCATCGCTGCCAAGGCCGTAGAACAGGGCCTCCAACTTGCTCTGGCTCGGATAATCGAGAGTGGGCAACGGCAGGGAGAGGCCGGTGACGTCGTCGAAGATGCCGACGGTGAAGCGCGGCCTTGGGCTATCCAGCGCCAGCTCATCGAAGATGGCCTGCACGCAGGCCGGGTTGAACTCCTTGGAGGAGAGGCCATAGCGACCGCCGATGACCCGCGGCAGGCTGCCACGCTCGCCCCGACTGACCGCCTCGGCCAGCGCGCTCATCACGTCCAGATAGAGGGGCTCTGCCTGGGCGCCCGGCTCCTTGGTGCGATCCAGCACCGCGATCTTGCGGGCGCTCTCGGGAATGACCGCCAGCAGATGTTCGGCCCTGAAGGGGCGGTAGAGGCGCACCTTCACCAGTCCCACCTTCTCCCCTTGCTCGATCAGCCGCGCTATCACCTCCTCACAGGTGCCGATGGCTGAGCCCATCAGCACCAGTACCCGCTCGGCCTCTGGATGACCCCGGTATTCGAACGGCTGGTAGTGGCGGCCGGTCTGTTCGCCGAAGGCGTCCATCGCCTCGCTCACGTGACGGTAGGCATCGTCATACCAAGGATTGGTGGCCTCCCGGCACTGGAAATAGGTGTCCGGGTTGGCGGCTGTGCCGCGCACGACGGGGTGATCCGGGCTCAGGGCACGCTCGCGGTGGGCACGGATGGCCGCCTCCGGCAGCAGGGCGCGCAGGGTGTCGTCCGCCAGCGGCACTATCTTGGCTATCTCGTGGGAGGTGCGAAAGCCGTCGAAGAAGTGGATAAAGGGCAGCCGGCTGTTGAGGCTGGCCACCTGGGCGATCAGGGCGAAGTCCTGGGCCTCCTGCACGTTGCTGGCGCAGAGCATGGCGCAGCCGGTCTGGCGCACCGCCATCACGTCCGAGTGATCGCCGAAAATCGACAGGGCGTGGGTCGCGACTGTGCGCGCCGCCACGTGCAACACGAAGGGGATGAGCTGACCCGCCAACTTGTAGAGGTTGGGGATCATCAGCAACAGGCCCTGGGACGAGGTAAAGGAGGTCGCCAGCGCGCCCGTCTGCAGGGCGCCGTGGACGGCAGCGATGGCACCGCCCTCCGACTGCATCTCCACCACGCGAGGCACGTCGCCCCACAGATTCTTCCCGCGATCGCTCGACCAGGCCGACGCCTGTTCAGCCATGCTGGAGCTAGGGGTGATGGGGTAGATGGCGATGACTTCGCTGGTGCGGTAGGCCACTGAGGCGACCGCGTTATTACCGTCTGTGGTGATCATGCATTGTCCACTTGCTATGCCAGTGTCGGGGCCGGCCACGAGCAGCCGACCATGGATAGGTCACAAACATAGTAAGAGGGGGGGTGATCTGCATCAAACGGGATAAATAATCAGCACGGTCCCGATTATTTACTCATTTATTTTCAATCGGTTACTGTCATTTATTTATCATTGAACGACTTGGGGCTGGCTGTGTTCCCATATCGCAGCCCATAGAATAAACCGCAGGGCTGCGGCCTTGGCTTATGCCTGTTTTTCCTGCTGGCGCTCGGTCTGGGCATCCAGCTCCTTGCCGAGGAAGTAGTTCAGGAAGGTGCGGATCACCGCGATGATGGCGAGCTGGATCAGCTCCTCCTTGCTCGGCGATACCGTGGTCGCGAGGATGTCGGCGGCGAGCTGGAACTCCAGCGCCAGGATGAGCCAGCTGCCGAAACAGAGCCGGATGCGGGGAAAGCCGGGGGCGTGATCCCGCACCCGCGCCGCCAGCCAGAGCGTCTTGCCAAGGCCAATCACCACGCAGGCGATGGAGATAAGCTCCAGCAGCAGCTGGAACAGCTCGACCCCGTGCATCATGGCTTCTCGCAAACCGGTTATCTCAAGCACCTTGAACTCCTTATCGATTCAAAGGAGACACTATTAGCACAACCGCCGGGCAAGGCCAACTCAGAGGCGGCGCAGCCAGGTCGCCACCTGGTTTATGGCCTGGCGCGCCGCCGGGCTTATCTTGGCGAGCTGGAAGAAGCCGTGGATGACGCCGAGCTGGCGCTGGCAGCTCGCCTCGACTCCTGCAGCAAGCAGGGCGTGATAGAGGGACTCCCCCTCATCGCGCAGGGGATCGCATTCGGCGGTGAGGATATGGGTGGGGGGCAGATCTGCAAGATCTGGATGATGAAGCGGGCTGGCCTCGGGGTGAGTGATGGGAAAGCCTCCCAGATAGGTGCGATAGCCGCTCAGCAGCATGTCGGCGGTGATGAGGTAATCCTCGCCATAGGTGCGATAGCTGTCGCTCGCACCGCTGGCGTCCAGCATGGGATAGAGGAGGCACAGCGCCGCAGGCTGTGGCGCCTGCATGGCCTTGAGGCGCAGCGCCGTGACCAGGGCCAGATGACCGCCGGCGCTGTCACCGGCCAGCATCAGGCGCTCGCTGTGTCCGCCCCACTCGGCGAGACGGGCCATGATGGCCAGGGTCGCCGCCAGGGCGTCGTCGTGGGCGGCCGGGTAGACATGCTCGGGGGCGAGGCGGGTGTGCACCGCGAATACCAGGGCATTGGCGCGGTTGCACAGCATGCGCAGCTGGCGATCGTGAGTCTCGAAATCCCCGCTTACGAAGCAGCCGCCGTGAAAGTAGATAAGGGCAGGGTGGGCAGTCTGCGCCTTGGCCGGACGATAGAGACGTACGGCATAGTGGGGATCGTGCCACTCCTCTATGGCCCCGACCTGCTCCCGCTCGCCGCCGAGCGGAGCCGAGGCGAGATAGCCTTGGCGTCTCGCTTGCCAGCTCAGCTCACTGGCTTTGGGGCGGCCGGCGGCGATAAAACCGTCGACTATCTCGGCGATGGCGGGTTCGAGAGAGGTTTGCATGGGGGCACTCCACAATAACTGTATATAAAAACAGTGATTATGCGCCTCTGGCCGTCCATGACAAGAGACCCGCCGTGAGTGCGCTCACAGATTAGAGGCTAGATCAGCCTGAATTCAATCACATAGAGCGGCGGCAGCTCGGGGTAGATGTCCCGGATCACCTGTTTGAGCTCGGCGAGCGTCATGTTCTCCTGGCGGGCGTGCTCGTCGTTCAGGGCATCGAAGGCTACAGGCCGCACCGTCAGCACCTCGATGGCGCCGAAGGGTTGGTGCTCCGGGTTGGTGAAGAGGGAGAGGCGCTGGCCAGGCTGCCATTGGGCCTCGCTCTCGTCGCGGATGGTGATGGTCTTGCGGCCCGCCTGGATGTCATCGACGAAGCGGCTGAAGAAGGTGAACTCGGGGTAGGGATGGGCGGACATATTGGCTCCTGAAAAAGGTTAAGGGGGATTAGAGCGCGAGGTAGGCGCGCAGCTTGGCGAGATCGGCGATGACGGGGCCGTCGCTGCCCTCACCGACGATGCCTTGTTCTATCAGCTCCTTGAGGGCGCGGCGATAGACCCGCTCAGTGGTGCCGAAGCGCGCCGCCTCGTGGGCCCGCTTGCGGGAACCCAGCATGGGGGTACGCTGGCGCTCGCGCCACAACTCATAGGCGATGTTGTAGGCGATGGGGTGCAGCAGACGGCTGGTGGTGATGTCCAGGGTATCCAGATAGTCGCTGGCCAGCGCCGTGGCGAAGAACAGGGTCAGCTCGGGCTCGGCCAGCAGCCGTTGAGCCAGCTTGTGGGCACAAATGACGCTGGCATCCAATTCCGTCTCGGCCACCACGCTCCACTGCACCGGGGTGGCGCTGAAGAACTCCATCTCTCCGAAGATCTGGTGCCGGCACTCAATCTCGCCGAGCTGGAACAGGCGCCCGGAATGGACGGCGCTGTTGAGGGAGACCCGGCCCCGCTCCACCAGGTAGAGGTGCTCGCACCGCTCTCCCTGGCGCATGATGGCTTCCCCCGGCAGGTAGCGGCGCAGAAACAGGGTACACGCCGCCAGCGCCGTGGCAAAGCGCGGCTCGAGTGCGACAAGCTCGGCGTGAAAGCGGCCGAGGGGGTAGGGTTGTTGCTGCATGAGAAGCGGCCCGGATTGACGAGGGCCATGAGGCTAGCAAGAGGGCGGGGCGGATGCCAGCGCTGTCGCCCCCGAATGTGCCGGGCTTAACGTTTTGCAGGGGCCCTGAGTTGGCCCCGACGGGGCCTATTGCACCAGGGCGTGGAGGGCGGCGGCGATGGCCAGTCGCTCGCCCGCCATCATGGCGGCTTCGCTGCTGGCGTAGTCGCACACACCCTGCTGCACATCCTGCCCGAACGCCACCACGTTGCAGAGCACGGCGGCGACCCGCACCCTGCGAAGGCGCCCGACCGTGAGCAGGGAGGCGGTCTCCATGTCCGCCCCCAGCACCCCGCGTTCATGCCAGTAGCGGCACACCGCCAGCTCGTCATCCCGGTAGAAGCTGTCGTGGGATCGCACCAGTCCGTGCCAGTGGGGGTGGCCGCTGGCGGCGATCTGTTCGAGCAGGGCGACCTGCAGGCGGATGTCGGCGCAGGCGGGGTACTCGGGGGGCAGATAGGCCAAGGAGGCCCCCTCGCTGCGCACCGCCCCCTCCACCACGATCAGATCCCCCAACGCCATCTCAGGCTGCAGGGCACCGGCGGAGCCGACCCGGATCAGGGTTCGAGCGCCGGCCTGTACCAGCTCCTCCAGCGCTATGACGGCGGAGGCCCCGCCGATGCCTGTGCTGCAGACGGTGATGGGCAGGCCCTGATGGCGGCCGTTGATGAGGCGAAACTCCCGGTTCTGGCCGAGCAAGACGCTGCCCTCGAGCTGGCCGGCGATGCGATCGACCCTGGCCGGATCGCCGCACAGTATGACCTGCGGGGCTATCTGATCCGGGGAGCATTGCAGGTGGGGCAGCAGGCTCATGCGACCGCTCCTTGTCGGGAACGCTTGGCGGCCAGCATCCAGAGGCGGGTGCCGTTGGCGGCGACGAACAGCAGGATCAGGTACTCAAGGGACATGGCATAGACCCCCTGGGCGGCGTAGACGCCGATGCTGATGAGGTTGATGACCACCCAGAGGATCCAGTTCTCCACGTATTTGCGGGTCATCAGGATCTGGGCCACCACGGAGAGCACCGTCATGCAGGCATCCCAGAACGGGAAGGCGTCGGGGGAGGGCTCGGGGATGGCGAGGTTGGCGCCAAACAGGTTCAGCAGCGAGACAGCGGTGCGGGCCAGGACGGCGAACACGGGATCTATGTAGCGGGTCAGCAGGGCGATGGCGACGACGCTCACCACCACGGTCAGCAGCAGCTTGGATTTGCTCAGCCAGCGGATCTGCAGGCTCTCCCCCTGGGCGTTGGCGGGGCGGCTCCAGGCGTACCAGCCGTAGAGGTTGGCGCAGAAGAAGAACAGCTGCAGCAGCAACAGGCCGTAGAGCTGGATCTGGAAGAAGATGATGGCAAACAGGCTGACGTTGATGAGACCGAACAGGTAGTTGATGGTCTTCTCCTGACTGGCGAGCCAGATGCAGGCCAACCCGAACAGGGTGCCGATGGCCTCAATCCAGGACATGGCGTAGCCGCCGCCAAGAGGAATGGTCACCAGGGTGTGATGGATGCTGAACCACTCGAATATGCTCATTTTCGTTTCCTTTGAAAATTGGGAAGGTGCTCGGACCGGACCTATTCTAGGGGCGGCGCGGGGGAGCCGGCAGGACTTTTGTCCGGCCCCGGGCTTGTCACCTCAAAGAATGCGCAGAGAGGAGAGCACAAGTTTGAGCCCCCGATGGCGCCCTGATATGCGATGATGCCCTGCCCCTTTATTGATATGTCACAAAATGGGGGCGCACAGGCTGTGGTCTGATGGGAGCCACCCTGGCAGACCGGGGTGGGGCTGAACATAAGGAGCGAGTGTGAATTCCGAGCTGATCTGGGTCCTCTGCATGCTGGTGGGCGCCATCTATCTGTTTATTACCAACAAGGTGCGCATGGACGTGGTGGCCCTGGGGATTGTCATCCTGTTCGTGCTGAGCGGCACCCTGACCCTGCCGGAGGCTCTGGCGGGGTTCAGCGATCCCAACGTCATCCTGATCGCCGCCCTGTTCGTGGTGGGGGAGGGGCTGGTGCGCACCGGCATCGCCTACCAGGTGGGGGATGGCCTGGTGAAGGTGGCGGGCAGCAGCGAGACCCGTTTACTGGTGCTCCTGATGGTGGCGGTGGCCACCCTGGGGGCCGTGATGAGCAGCACAGGGGTGGTGGCCATCTTCATCCCCGTGGTGCTGAGCGTGGCGAACCGCATGGGGATCCCGGCCGGTCGGCTGATGATGCCGCTCGGCTTTGCCGGCCTCATCAGCGGCATGATGACACTGGTGGCGACCCCCCCCAACATGGTGGTCAACAGCGAGCTGATGCGCCACGGCATCCAGGGCTTCGGCTTCTTCGGCTTCACCCCCATGGGGGTGCTGATCCTGGGGCTCGGGGTGCTCTACATGCTGCTGATGCGCAACCGTCTGGTGCGGGGCGGGGAAGAGGGTAAGGGCAAGCCGGCGGGGCGCAGCACCATGCGCGATCTCATTCGCGACTATCGGCTGGCGGGCCGCGCCCGCCGACTGGCGATCCGCCCGGACTCCCCCCTCATCGGTCAGACCCTGGACGAGCTGCAACTACGGGCTCGCTACGGCGCCAATGTCATCGGGCTGGAGCGCTGGCGCAAGTTCAGGCGGGTGATGGTGACCGTCTCCGGCGTCACCGAGTTCCAGGCCAAGGACGTGCTGCTCATCGACATGTCAGACCCCGAGGTGGATGTGCGCGAGTTCTGCAGCGAGGCGCGGCTCGAACCCATGATACTGCGGGGCGAATACTTCTCCGATCAGGCGCGGGAGGTGGGCATGGCCGAGGTCTCCCTCATCCCCGAATCCCGTCTGCTCGGCAAGAGCATCCGCGAGGTGGCGTTTCGCACCCATTTCGGCCTGAGCGTGGTGGGCATTCGCCGGAGCGGGGAGGCGCTCACCGGCAAGCTGGTGGACGAGCCGCTGCAGATGGGGGACAGCCTGCTGGTGGTGGGCAACTGGAGCCTCATTCGCCAACTGCAGGCCAGGGTACGAGACTTCCTGCTGCTGGGCCTGCCCGCCGAGGTGGATGAGATGGCACCCGCCCGCAGTCAGGCCATCCACGCCCTGATCGCGCTCGGGGTCATGATAGCCCTGATGGTGACGGATCCGGTGCCCAACGTCATCGCGGCCCTCATCGCCTGTCTGTTGATGGGCAAGTTCCGCTGCATCGACATGGAGAGCGCCTACAAGTCCATCCACTGGCCGACCCTGCTGTTGATCGTCGGCATGCTGCCCTTCGCCCTGGCGCTGCAGAAGACCGGCGGGGTGGATCTCATCGTCGGCGCCCTCATCAGCGCCGTGGGGGAGATGGGGCCTCGCGTGATGCTGGCCAGCCTGTTCGTGCTGTGCGCCGTCATCGGGCTCTTCATCTCCAATACCGCCACCGCCGTGCTGATGGCGCCCATTGCGCTCGGCACAGCCCAGCAGATGGGGGTCTCCCCCTATCCCTTTGCCATGACCATCGCCATCGCGGCCTCGGCGGCCTTCATGACGCCGGTCTCGTCACCGGTGAATACGCTCGTGCTGGGGCCTGGCAACTACCAGTTCGTGGATTTCATCCGCATCGGGGTGCCCTTCACCCTGCTGGTGATGGTGGTGAGCGTCATCGCCATCCCCTGGTTCTTCCCGTTCTGACGATGGAATACGACACGAGCGGCCTCTGGGCCGCTTTTTATGGCCCCATGGTTGATTGCGGGGACGGGCATCCAGCCGATGCGTCGACGAGAGGCAACAGGAATTGGGTGAGTAGATAAGGAAGAGGAACGGCGGGGGGATTGTTGAAAAACGGATACAAAAAAACCAGCCTGAGCTGGTCTGTTTGGTACTGCTGTCAATGGTGCGGAAGGAGAGACTCGAACTCTCACGCCTAAGCGCCAGAACCTAAATCTGGTGCGTCTACCAATTTCGCCACTTCCGCAAAATTAATGGTGGCTATGACGGGATTCGAACCTGTGACCCCCGCATTATGAGTGCGATGCTCTAACCAACTGAGCTACATAGCCGTTGTTATCGACCACCTGAGTGGAAGAGAACAGAAAAATGGCTGGGGTACTAGGATTCG
>NZ_JBOFLJ010000064.1:0-1208 GCF_051657805.1 Aeromonas sp.
AGCAAGGAGCCCTCTCCCCAAGCCGTGGCTTTCTCTGACAAGAAACCAGCGGCCCGACGCACCAAGCGCAACACCACGGTCCAGATCTTGGACCCCGAGAGACTACCCCCGCCCCAACGCAAGGAAACCGCCAGCCTAAAGGAAGCGCACGATCAGATAGCTGAACTGCAGCGCCAATTGGCCTCCTTCGGAGAGGAGCCGGCAGGAGCCACGACGAGCAAGGGCAAACCCAAACGCTCCGGCAAGGGCAAAGGAAAACACCTCGCGCCTCCGACTCCTCAAGCCCGTGTGACCAAGCCACCCCCTGTCCAGCCCCCCAAAAAGGGAGTGGAGAGGGTCTCCTCCCAATCGGGGTCGGATTCTGAGGACTCGCTTGCACCTCCGGCTCCGCGCGTCCCCGCCCTGAAACCGGGCAAGGACTACTGGTATGCCGTGGTCCATGGCAAATACAGCAGGAGCGGTGTCTTCACCAACAAGGAGCAAGCCCGCGTCCTTCTCGGGGGGCCCCGCACCAAGTACCGAAGAGCTCACTCGGAAGCAGAAGCCTGGGAATTCGTCTACTTCCACCTCGGCGAGGAACCCAACTCCTACCCCGAGACGCTCCCAGAAGAAGCCCCCCCTGCGAGAGCGGGAACCCATGCCGTGGGAGCTGGAGTCCCCCCAGCGGCCGCAGCCGCTGCAATGCCTACACCCACTCCCCCGGGCTCCCAACCCGGCAGCCCACCGGTGTTGCTAAACAACAGAGACCGCTCTACCACCGACACGGAAGAAATCTTTGGAATCAACCTGGACGTCGATACCAAGGTGTTGCGACAGCAGCTCGCACCCCCGGGTATGGCAGACGAAAGAGCCATTCCCCTCATGGAGTGCATGGTCGATGCCGTGTCCCTACCAGGTAAGATCAGCCAGTCGGGAGAGAGCGACGACCTTGGTGCCAACATCCATGCCGCTCACGCGGAATTGATCACTACCAGCAACCCAAACGGAGGCCGTGAAGACATGAACCGGGATTTGAAATGGAGGAACCAGAACCGCCATGCCCTCAAGTCTGTCAGAATCGAGAGTCAGCTCAAGGAAATGGCCAGGGATGTCCAGGAAATCAGGGACCGGTGCCTCCGCAACCTTAGTGCCAAACAGAAGACCATCCTTAGTGTGGAACCCTGGGACCCTTACCTCATCGAGGCTTGGAGCCAGAGCGGATACATCAC
>NZ_JBOFLJ010000065.1:0-1175 GCF_051657805.1 Aeromonas sp.
ATCATCACCACCCCGTCCCTTATTCGCCGCCCTTCACCAGGCTCCCGACTGGAGTGGGTGGATGAGAGGAGGGGCGTGGGATCAACGCGGGCTGGCGGCGTGTGATGAGGCACAGCTGGACTGAATGAAGCCTCATCACCGCCGCCGTTAAATGCCCAGCGCGCCTCTCCTCGAGAGACCGGTCTCTTCCCCCGTGCATGCACGCTGGTGTCCTCGTGGGTCCAGGAAGGGTGCGTAGAGGGATTTCCGCGCCACCGGAGACGTGAGCTGCCGAACCCGCGGTCCGGACGAAAGCCGCACCCGTATTACGGCCGTCGGGCCAGGATGTCGGGCCGTACAAGTCCTGCCAAAGGCCGTGGACGACGTGTAAGAGCCGCCGCTGTGATGAAGCCGCCGCCCTCGCGCCCCGGACCCGAGTGGGAGCGCGTGCGGCCGCCGGACTCCGCCCCTTCCCTGGACCCTTCCTCCTGGAACACTGCCCTCCTGCACAAGCCCCGCAGCACGACGAGGACACCAGACCCCCCTGTTTATTTTGGACACTTTTTCCCCCTTGGACACTGTTTTATTATTTCTGTTAAATAAAAGCCTCTCCGAGGCCTGACGCCACACCCACTGTGTCTGTCGTTGGCTCCTCCCGTCACAGTGGTGGAGAATGCGGGCAAGGCGGAGCCTCGACAGCGCAGTTGGGCAACACCTGAAGATGTCATCCCCTCTCGCCCGCTGAAGTTCGTGGAGACTCGTATGGGACGGAGAAACGACGGAGACGGCCTCCCAGCCACTAAAGGGGTAAGTGACGTCTCCTTAATTGTCACCTTACCCTGTGGTTGGTTGAGGCTGTCGACTAATACCGGTTTCTCTGTCCCTGTTCCGGCGCGGTGCGAGAGGGAGGATCGCCCGGAGAGGAATCCCTGCCCCGCCCACTCCGACCGTATGGAGCCTGGTTGAGGAAGGTAGCACTCCTGCGTGGGCGGCGACCGATGACGGGGATGTCGCTTGGGGGGGGGAATGTGACGGATCGGTGGCCCTCCCCCTCATTATCATCACCACCCCGTCCCTTATTCGCCGCCCTTCACCAGGCTCCCGACTGGAGTGGGTGGATGAGAGGAGGGGCGTGGGATCAACGCGGGCTGGCGGCGTGTGATGAGGCACAGCTGGACTGAATGAAGCCTCATCAC